>NZ_JAIKLE010000042.1 GCF_022267315.1 Maribellus maritimus | reverse complement strand
CCGGTAAGAGTCAAATCGCCATAACCCATGTCGTCAAGGTATATCAAAACGATATTCGGGGGATTGTTATCCATTGCTTTTGATGAACGAAAACCAAAAAAAACAGTACTTGTCAGAATGAACAAAAATACAGCGATCAAACGTTTTGAGAATTTCATGATATATAGAGTTTTATATTTTGAGTTGGAAATTTAGTTGTTGTTATTCTTGATTTATTAAATAAGACATTTTCTCACCTGAATTAACTTACGTTTTTTTATTAAGACGGAAAATTGAATTTAAAAACTGGAAATAAATAAGCGATATGAATGTTTTTCAACATTTCCCGATACTTTGATTCTTTTTTTCTCGAATAATTCATAAATTGAGCTACTTACAAACTCAAGAATCATGGAAATAACCTTGAACACTGAAAAAAATAGCTAAAAAAGAATTGTATTTAACCCTGAATAGAAAAAAACCGGCAAGCTTTAACGGGGCCTGCCGGCAGAGATCAATAACGCCCTTAAAAGGGCATAATATTAACAGTATAAAAATACAAAATTATGTCTTATTCCGAAGATTTTGAACAATGGAAAGAGGTCATTGAAAACGTTCCGGCAAAAGATGTTAAGCTTCCAAATCTCCCTGTCGATGATTTTGTGGCAAGTACCGAAACCCTGGCTGTTGATGCCAACGAAGACCGCGATGCCCTGGCAGCTGCCGGCCTGGATGTGACGCTGATTGACGAATTAACGCCGATGAGTGGTGCACTACGTTATTGCCAGGCCAACTGGATGAGTATCTTCAGGGCACGTGAGGAAGCTCAAAACCAATGGAAAGAGCAATCGCCCGGGGCTTTTGAATTCCGTGATGAACTCCTGCATAATTTTTCTTTTGCTTACCGCAATATTGGCGATGTGAAAAAGAAAGTGATGCGTATCCGCGAAGGCGGAAGTAATGCCGACATGGTACAGGACTTGCTTGAACTGGCTGTTTTGGGCGAGAAATACCCGGCACCACTGACAGCTATTAATTTCGATTTGGAAAAACTTGCGCAGTCACGTGCTCTTTCGCACAGTATGTCGGAATTGCTGGCTGCTTCAAATGGCGCTGCCGGCGAAGGCAACGATGTTAAAGTGTTGCGCGACAAGGCTTATACGCTGCTGGCCGATAAAGCCCGGATAATTCGCGAATATGGCCAGTATGTATTCTGGAAAGACGAAAACAAATTGAAAAGATACTATGCGTAGAGCCTCCCCTAACCCCTCCGAAAGAGGGGAATGAAAAGAAAATATTACAGGGTATTTACCCTGTAAGTTTTAATAATCCCTGCACCAGGAGTGCAGGATGTTATCAATTGTAAAATATTGATTTTAAGAGTCCCTGTGGAATTTGACCCTCCACGGGGGCTTTTTACCCTTCCCAACGACTTTTCACCCGCCACAATACAATTTTTTGTGTCCACAACGAAAAATGACCCGCCACAGCGAAAATTTTCAGTCTCACAATGGGAATCACCCCCTCCACAACGAGATTTTATATACCCACAGCGGAAAATGAGCCTCCATAACGCAATTTCTGGTGCTCCCAATGGAAATTGAGCCTCCACAACGCAATTTCTGGCGCTCACAATACAAAACAAGCGGTTTGCAGAACGTTTTAATCAAAATTCCTTGAGGTTGGATGCTGGATCTTGGATACAGAATACCTGATGGGGGATTGGATATCCAGCTTTATATTTTTAAACCGGGATGCGTTGGAACATCCCGGTAGTTTTTAGATGGTTAGCTTTGTTTGGGAGGAACTGCTAAGCAGGTGATTAAACATCCAGCTATATTAGAAATTGTCGATTTATTGAGACAACCCCGGCGTTGAATGGATGAAATAATGATTTTGTCTGGTAATATAAGATAGTTATATCAAATTGCTATTAGCCAGTACATTAATTTAATCAAATAGTTCTTTTCAACATCAAAAGCCGGAAATCCATTACTTGTGAGCCCGGTATTTCAAGTGCTTTCAGTGCCAATGTACCTTTACCTTTTTCCAGATGAATGCTCCCCATTTTTAAGGGTTTGAAATCTTTTACATACGATTCAATTCGTGGGTCACGGTCGTGTTCCATTCCTGTTAGCGGAGGGTCGTGCGCTTCCGTTATTTTAGAAACCAATTTTTTATTACCAAAACTCAGCTGGAAAGTTGAACCAGTATTTTCGGCAGGGCAGGTGTAATAAACGGTTACTTCAAAATCACCGTCAGCAAGTACTTCGGCCTCCCAGGTGATACTGTCGTTTGTGCTAATCCAGTTGGTGAAAAATGAACAATTCGGGTAGCGGTTCGAGCGTTGGATATTTCCGTGAGCCGTTCCGTCGCGTGCCGGAATTTGTGTCCAGACAAAATCAGGATGGGCAATGGTAAACGAGCGGGTGTCTGTTTCAGGAAGCTCGGCCAGCGCATCATTTTCCCAGTTTTGTTTGGCGGAATTCATTTGCCCGGCAATTTCAACAAAGTTCCCTGAAACATCATTGTTCTGTCCCGGATCGTTTTCCATATCAAATAATTTTCCGTCATTGTCCAGCCGGTATTTTTGATTGCGTACGCTGGTTCTTTTTCCCCAGTGGTTAAAAATATACCGTTCGTTCCAGTCCGGACTTTCTTCGGTTAACAGCGGTTTTAAACTTACGCCGTCCAGCGGGTTATTTGTTTGATGTTCAATACCTGCAAGATCAGTAAGTGTTGGCAACAGGTCGATGGCAGCGGCAATGGTTTCTATTTTTTTTCCACCTTCAATTTTTCCTGGCCATTTTATAAAAAACGGCGAACGAACACCGCCTTCATCTGTGGAGCCTTTCCGTCCCTTCATGCCGTCGTTCCAGCGCCAGCCATTGGGACCATTATCAGAGAAATAAAGTACAATGGTGTTTTCTGAGAGATTCAATTCATCGAGTTTTTGAATAATCCTTCCCACATTCCAGTCTATATTTTCGCACATGGCAAGCGCGGCTTTTGTGTGCTGAATATTTTCCAGTTCGGGATTCCGGTTCCGCATTTCCAGGTCTTTATTTTCAAACCGGTTCCAATACTCATCGGGCACCTGCATTGGCGAATGTGGCGTGTTTAAAGGCAGGTATAAAAAGAACGGATTTTCTCTGTTTTGCTCAATAAAATTTATTCCATGATTGGTTAAATCATCAATGATAAAACCTTCCCCTTTTACAATTTCGCCGTTGTGTTCCAGCATCGGGTTAAAATAATTTCCCCAGTGGCCGGAACAAAATCCGTAAAAATCATCAAAACCACGGGCATTTGGGTGATAAGGAGGTTGCATCCCGTTATGCCATTTTCCGTAGGCAGCGGTTTTGTACCCGGCATTTTTAAACACTTCGGCAATGGTTGTTTCATCCAAATCGAGCCGTTCACCACCTGCCGATGTTGAATAAACCCCGCCCCGCACATGATATCTGCCGGTTAAAAACTCGGCGCGGGTAGGGGAGCACACCGGGCAAACATAAAAGCGGTCGAAAAAAGCTCCTGTTTCTGCCAGTTTGTCGATGTTTGGTGTGTTTATATTTGTATTTCCGGTAAAACTTAAATCGCCCCACCCCTGATCATCAGAGAGTATAACAATAACATTGGGATATTGTTGTACATCTTCTTTGGAAAGCTTACATCCTCCTAATATAAATAGTAAATAAGCAATCCCAAAAAAAGACTTATTGATTCGAAACTTTGCAATTATTTTTTTACCTAGTTCTACTATATCCATTTTCAACAAGTTTTTTGAGATAGGTATTTAGTTCTTCCGCAATTTTCGGCTTTTGTAGGAAAAGATTATTTTTTTCCTCGATATCCTTTTTCATATTGTAGAGTTGACTGGTTGGACCATTTTTAACAGGTGAAAGATTCGCCGGATAAGAAAATCCGCCAGAACCCAATCCTTGAATATATTTCCAATCTCCCTTTTTTATTGCTAATTTACCAGAAGATGATAAATAAATAATATGATCACGAAACTTTTCTTCCCGATTTCCGTTTAACACGGTCATAAAACTATAGCTATCTTCAGCTTCATTCTCATTCATTTCCTGATGTGTCATGTCTGCAAAAGTTGCATAAAAATCAGTTAGACCTATGTCATAATTATAAATTGTTCCAGCCTTTATCTTCTCCGGCCATTTTATTACTAAAGGAATGTGATGTCCACCATCCCATGTATCACCTTTCATTCCTCTTCTTCCCCAATTACTTTGATGGGCATATTGGAGTATATCTTCTGTCTCCCAGGCAGCACCATTGTCACTTGAAAAAATTATCATTGTGTTTTTTTCTATGCCTTGTTCCTTTATTAATTCTGTAATTTGAGCTACAATATTATCAATCTGCATAATAAAATCGCCATAAGTACCCAACCCTGTCTTTCCTTTAAAATGTTTGTTAGGTACCCAAGGAGTATGTGGTCCGGTAAGAGGTAAATATAGAAAGAATGGATTTTCCGTTTCTGATACCCGTTCAATAAACGCAAGTCCTTCTTTTGTAATAGCATCCAGACATTCCTCAACGTTAAATGATTTTGACATTTCTCCGTTTCTCCACCATACGCCGCGTTCCCAGTAAATATCATCGTCATTAATATATTTCTTATCCCAGGCAAATTCAGTTTTTTCCAAACGGTTGGGATACATATCAGCAGTTAATATTATTTCTTGATCTACAACTTCATTATTCTTCACAAAAACATAAGGTGGCATATCGAGGGAGGCAGGCATAATAAAAGAATAGTCGAATCCTAAATCATAAGGACCTCCAGATACAGGTAAGCTAAAATCGACATTGGTATAACCTGCTCTTCCCTGTGCTTCAATAAGAGGTAATGATTTATCTTTGCGCTGCCAATTCAAACCTAAATGCCATTTTCCAATACAAGCCGTAGTATATCCACTTTTTTTCAACATATCTCCAATAGTTTCTCTCTCCGGACTTATATAAGGAGATAAATATCCCCAATGGGAACGTTGTTTTGGAGCACGAAAAAAATATCGTCCAGTAATAAGGCCATACCGGGATGGGGTGCAAACAGAACCCGCAGAATGTGCTTCGGTAAAACGAATTCCTTCTTTTGCTAATTGATCTATTGCTGGGGTCGAAACTCTGGAATAAGGATTATTACAAGAGACATCGCCGTACCCCATGTCATCAGCAAAAATAAAGATAATATTGGGCATCTCCTGAGCTTTACTTAATTGAGGGATAAAAGTTGTCGCAACAAAAAAAAGAAAACTAAAGAATTGAACTTTCATTTTTAAAATTGTTAATTGAAAACTTTCTTTATCAGAGGTTAATAAAAAGATTCCGGCATTGTTGTACTACCAACGCCGGAATTAATATTAAAATTAGTATCCAGAATTTTGAATCAGATTAGAATTTGCTTGCATTTCACTAAGTGGTATCGGGAAAAGCAATTGGGTCTCAGAATATGTTTTTCCCCAATTATTTGTATATCCAACAAAATTTATATATTCCCCAGATTCATCGTCTCTTATCATCCTGTTCCGCAACATGTCAAACCACATTTTATTCTCAAAACACAATTCAAAATATCTTTGATCCCAAACAGCTTTTTTGAAATTATCAGAATTAGAATCAGTAAAATCAGATAGGTTTGCTCTGTTTCTTATTAAATTCAAAGAATTAAACGCGGTCTGATTGGGTTGTCCATCAGAAAGAACTTGTGCCTCTGCGTACATTAACAAAATATCAGCATATCTGTAAATTGTCCAATTTAGATATGATTTTGCAGTAACATCGATTGCATTTTTATCAAAAAATTTATATACGTAATGAGCACCTAAGTCCATAAAATCTAGTTCTGGAGCACCCGGTGAGAATTTACTTGGATGACCTTTGTATGTGCTAAAAAAGAATTGTTTTTCTTCTGCTCTTTTATCATTAGGCTCAAAACTATTTACAAATTTCTCTGAGGGAATCAAGCTTCCATATTCCAGGTTAAAAGCAGAGATTCCTGAACGAGATGGTAAATAGAGCAAAACTCCATCGTTGTGTCTTTTATCCAAAGAAAACTGGACTTGAAATATGAATTCCCCTTGATTATTGTTTGCTGGATTCCTTAGCGCTTCATAATCGTTAAAAAGTGAGAAATTACCTGATTCAATTATTTCTAACGAACGTTTTGCAGATTCAGAGTAGTATTCATTTCCTCCTTGAATAGGATATCCTGCATATGTTAGATAAACATCAGCGAGTAGAGCCTTAATTGCGGCTATTGACGTTCTTCCCGAATTATCAACAAAAGGTAGTTCTGATTTTTCAGCGAAAAGAAGGTCTGGAATAATTATTTCATCATAAATTTCTTTAACAGGCTTTCTTTCTACTTGCAGCTCTCCCAACTCATATTGTACACTCTGAATATTTGGAACATCTCCGAATATACGAACTAAATAAAAGTAGTATAAAGCTCTCATAAATCTTACTTCGGCTTGGTAGTTATTAATAGTTTCTTCATTAATATCTTCAAACTCTGAAAGTTTCTGAATTGCCAGATTACACTTTGAAATTCCTGAATAACAATTTTCCCACCATTCCTGGAGGTATAAAGTGCGATCACTTACAATTAAATTTTGAAACTCATTAAAATTTGATTGCGAATTTTCAGATGTTACTTTGCCTGTCATATATTCGAGTAACAAAGTGGTATTCCCCCCCCAACTCCCTGCAGAAGTGTAAAACACAGTTGAATTAACATAAGCACTGTTAGCTAGTGCCTGTGCTGATTCATCGCTTGTCAGTTCTGAATCTATTGTCATTGTTCCCGTTGGTTTTTCATCCAAAAAATCTTCACAGGAGAATAATAATAAAATGGAAATAAATAGTACTATATAATTTTTCATTTTGCCTTTAGTTTAAAAGTTTACATTTAGTCCGAAAGTAAAAGTTCTTCTTTTGGGCTCAGCAAAGTCGTCAATACCTTGTCCAAAGGTTGCTGAAGATCTTGTTGAAATCTCCGGATCATATCCGTTATAATTTGTAATACAGAATAAATTTTGGGCACTAACATATATTCTTAAACTATTAAATTTTATTCTATCGAGAATACTTTCGTCAAAGTTGTAACCCAAAACAAAGTTTTGACCTCTTATAAATGAACCATCCTGAACCCAATGCGAATCAGGATAGGAATCATAATAGGCTCTCATTGGCCTTCGTTCTGCCACCATTGTATTTTGATTATCTGATGTCCATGCATTTAAATTTGATTTCCATCCGTTTGCAACACCTGAACGATCTTCTGCATTGTGAGTTGCTAAGTTTATTACATCATTTCCCATTACAAAACGAATATCAAAAGTGAAGTCAAAATTTTTGTAATATATTGAATTTGAGAATGTCATTGTCCAATCAGGAGACGAACAGCCAATGATTGTTCTGTCTTCACTATTTATCTGTCCATCATTATTGAGATCATCAAATTTTACGTCACCAGGTAGCCTGCTATATTTTGCAGCTTCATCTGCTTCATCTGCTCCCCAGGTTCCTAACCTTCGAAGTCCCCAGAAAGATCCTACCGGTTCACCTACTCTCAAAATCGAAATATCTCCCTGTGCATGACTTTCGGGAAAAATGTCTTCATTATTTTCGCCTAATTTTATGACTTCATTTTTATTTGAGCTAAATAATAGGACAGAGTTCCAATTAAAATCTTTGGATTTAATATTGTGAGTATTTAATGTTAACTCTACCCCTTGATTTTTTACTTCACCTATATTCCTCATTATTGAATTTAATCCTGATGAACCTGGAATTGGTGCATTTAATAGTAAGTCACTTGTAATTTTGTAATAATAATCTGAAGATAAACTTATTCGTTGGGATAAAATACTAATATCAAATCCGATATCCATTTGTAGAGTTTTTTCCCATTTAAGATCTGGATTTCCGAAAGTACTTCTATATAATGCAGTATAATAATTATCGCCAAATATAACATTAGACGAACCCAGATTCTGTAAAAAAGCATAATTACCTATCTCCTGATTACCTGTTTCTCCAATACTAGTCCTTACTTTTAGATTATCAATGAGAGTATTGTTTTTCAAGAATGATTCCTCAGAAGCTCGCCACGCAAATGCAAATGAAGGGAAAAATGCATATCTGTTATTTTTCCCAAATTTCGAAGAACCATCAAATCTTCCCGTTGTAGTAAAAAGATATTTGTTTTTGAATGTGTAATTAAAACGTGTAAAATAAGAATTTAATGCCCATTGCCAATCATTTGAAGATGACGGTTTGGGAACAGTTCCTGCACCTAAATTATGCCACTGATAAAAATCATCACTGAAGTTTTGTGTTGTGGAGCCTACATTTTCTGCTGAACGTTGCTGCCAACTAACACCGCTCATGAAAGTTAATTTATTGTTTTCATTGAATTCCTTATTCCAATTAACATAATTCTCGTTCTGCCAATAAATTTGTTTTTGTGTCTCAATAGTTGCAATACCTCCTTGATTCTTACTGAACTGAATTAAGTTTCTTCCCGAGTAATAGTTTCGTTTACTATTGTCTACGTCAATTGCAAAAGTTGATTTTAAACTTAAATCTTTTGTTATTTTAAATTCAAAATATAAATCACCTACCGTTTGAGAATTTGACGTTTCGTCAGTTATATCTTCCAAATATCTGGCAGGTGTATCTTGAACCCCACCAGGAAAGTCTCGATTACTTCCCCAAGTCCCATCTGGGTATTTAACTGGTATAATTGGAATAGCTTCCTGAACTAACCGTTTAATTCCGTATGTTCTGGAATTATCATTGCCTTTACTATAACTAAAATACATATTAGCACCAAAATCGAGCCAACTTCTTAATTCTGTGTCAAAATTAACTCTTCCTGTGTATCTTTTCAGATAATCATTTTTCATTGCCAAGTCATCGCGTTGCATATAACTAAGATGAGCGCTATATAAGGTTTTTTCAGCACCTCCTCTAATACTAAGTTGATGATTATGTGAGAATGCTGTAGGATATGCTTCTTTTTGCCAATCAGTATCATAAAGAGGATTTCCATTAGAGTCAAAAAGATTTGGCATACTTGCCGGATCTGCTTTTTTATGAACGCCTTGTGCATAACCTTCCGGATCATATTTTGCACCATTGTCCATTGTGAGATTATAATTATCCCACCATTCAGCAGCATTCATGAGATCTATCTTTTTGGAAAGTAATCCTGCAGAGACATATCCGTCATACGAAATAATTGGTACCTGACCTTTTATTCCTCTTTTGGTTGTAATTATAATTACACCATTTGCTCCCCTTGCCCCATAAATTGCCGTTGCAGAAGCATCTTTCAAAACTTCAACAGACTCGATTTCACTTGGATTAAATAAATTAATATTAGAGACCCCAATTACACCATCAACAACAAATAAAGGATCATTAGAAGAGTTAATTGAATTATCTCCTCTAATTCGAATCCGAATGTTGCCATCAGGTGTTCCACTACTCTCGAAAATTTCAACTCCTGCAGCCATACCTGATAGCGCCTGCCCTACGTTGACAACAGGTCGTTTGTTCAATTTCTCTGTACTTACTGATATTACAGAACCTGTTAAATCGCTTTTTTTCATAGTTCCATATCCGATTGCTACAACTTCTTCTATACCAATTGCATCTTCAATCATTGTTACATCTATGAAGGTTTGGGTCTCAACCAAAATTTCCTGTGTTTTCATCCCCACAAACGAAAATAATATTGTTGCTTCATTTGAAATATTAGATAAAGAATATTTGCCATCTGAATTGGTAACCGTGCCGTTCATTGTGCCTTTCACCACCACTGTTACACCAGGCAGAGGTTGCCCATTGGAATCGCTCACGGTGCCACTTACTGTTCGTTGTTGCTGCATTTCTGAGATTCCGGGGAATTCGCTTTTAGCTTTAATAAGCACATTTCTGTTAACTACTTCATATGTTACCGGCTGATCTTTAAAAAGTTTATCCAGTATCTGTTCAATGGTTTTTCCTTCCACATCAACCGAAACCAGCCGGTTATCATCAAAATTGTCGCGGTTGTAGAAAAAGTAAAATTCGGATTGTTGTTCAATTTCGTCAAAAACATCTGCAATCCGGCTGTTTTTTATTTTAACTGTCAGCTTTGTGCTTTGCGAATACACACTTGCAGAGGTTGAGAGGATTGAAAACGCTATAAGCAAAATAGTCAGGCGCATAATTAGCATTAGTTTTTTAGCACGGGGACATAAACTCCCCATTCTTTGTAATTTTTTTTTCATAAATTTGAATGTTTTTAATTAATAAACTGATTTAGCTCATACGGGTTAATGAGGTTTTTAAAGAGGGAATGCGACCAACATGTCCCTCTTTCTTTTTCTCTATTAACCGTCTAACAAAACTTAACCATAGCGTATTTTTTCAATCATAATGTTTAGTTTTTATATTAGTTATTTTTGGTTAGCCAGACTTCCTTGTTTTCAATATAATAATTAATACCGGCTGTTCTTTTAATTTTTTCCAGCGCTTCAATCAGGTTGGCGTTGTAGCTAAACATCCCCCTAAACCGGAATTCACCAAGTGAAGGATTCTTTAAGTGAAATTTGATATCGTATATCCTTTCAAGTTCTTTTATGAGATCGTTTAAGGTTGCATCTTTAAATAAGATTTCTCCGTTTCTCCATGAGGTGTAAAAGTCAGCCTCTGTTTTTTCTATCGAGATTCCTTTTTTATTTTCCTCATAGATTGCCCTTTCTCCCGGAACAAGTTTTACTTTTTGGTGACTTTGATTATTTAACTCCATTTCGATACTTCCTTCAGCCAGTACTGTTTCGAAAACTTTTTCTTTGGGATACGCTTTTACATTAAAAGAAGTACCGGTAACATTTATATTGGCAATTTCAGTTTTTACCATGAACGGTTTCGCATTGTTTTTGGTAACTTCAAAATAGGCTTCCCCATTAAGTTCAACCTCGCGGACCCTTTTATTGAACGAATTTGTATGATAGATGATGGATGAGTTTGTGTTTATCCAAACTTCTGAACCATCGGGCAAAATACATTTTGATACATGTCCTTTTGGTGCGGCTATTTCACAAATTTGTGTCTGTTCATCACCGGCAGAAGGTTTTTGCTCCAAAAAGTAAAATGAAATAGCAAAAGTGATTGGAATGACCAGAATTGCTGCGATTTTATATACAAATGAGATTCTTTTTGTATGCCGTATTTGTTTGGCGAGTTGAGAAGTCAATCGTTTTTGTAGTTCGAATTTATCCTGTTTTACAGATGAATCAGACAGCCAACCATTGCTTTTCTCCCATACTTCCACATTTTTTTTATAAAACTTTTTGTTTTCGGAAGAGTTATCGAGCCAATCGTTAAGTATATTTATTTCTTCTGCACTGGCATTTCCCGAGATACAACGGGCGATGAGATTATCTATTTTATCAGAGCTTATTTTCACCTTGCTTTATCGGTTTAATTATTAATACGACGAAAAAGCGGCATCTTACCCTGTAATAGGAATCATTTTTTTTTTGATTGGAAAGATATGAGCAAGTTAATAATTTGATAATCAGAAAGACTTTGCCTTAATTTTTTCAGGGCGATTCCCATTTGCATCTCAACGGTTTTTACTGATATATTTAGTTTTTTCGCAATTTCTGAATACTTCATGTTTTCAAAACGGCAAAGAACAAATATCTCGCGGCATTTTTCCGGTAACTGGTTGATGGCTTTGTTTATTTTATCATTTAATTCAGCTTCTTCTACCAAATCATGAAAAGGGATTGAGCCGCTATCTTCGATGGTCCCGGAAATCGGAATACTTTTTTTCTCTGTGCGCAGATAATCGATTGAACGGTTTCTTACTGAATGATACAAATATGATTTAGGTGAAAAATGGATATTCAGTTTTTCACGTTTTACCCATAAATCAACAAAAACCTGCTGTACCAGCGAACGCGACAAATCCAAATCAGCCACGTACCTGTTGGCAAAAAAGCAAAGGGGAGTATAAAACTCATCAAATAACCGGCTAAATGCAGTATCGTCACCCTTGTTTATTTTTTCAAAAATATGTGAATCAGAAAATGTCATTGTCAACTGTTCCTGCTGAATCAAACACAAAGTAATACTATTTTAAGCAAAAAACACAGCAACAGGAGTTTGTTAAAAAACATTGGGATTCAAATTGCCGGATACAAAATAAGAAACAGACATTTGGTAATGAGAATATATATCACTCCTGAAGTTAAAATATAAAAAATAAAAAACCACTGCCCAAATTGACAGTGGTATATCCTTTTTATTCATTTAAACTTTGTTATTGCAGAAACAGTTCAATAACCGGTATTTCAACATTTGGTTTGGCAACCGGAACACTCAGATCCAGATCTCCGGTGGAGTGGTCGTCGCCACCGCGGTTGTGCTGCCGTGGTTCTGAAATGCGGATTTCAGATGCATCGTGCAGAAACTGGGCATATTTTACTTTGCCCTTACAGCCTGGCAACCTCAGGTTTTGCAATGGGTAATCGAGTAAATGAATATACAAACGGTTGGTTTCAGGATTGTACGTAAGCAATGAATTTGCAGGTGCTTCAAATTCATCGGGCGCTTGCGTACAACCGTATATGGAGCGGCTGTTGAATTTCATCCAATCGCCCATTTTCTCCAGCGCCATGTCGGCACGTTCGTCAAAAACACCACGGGCAGTGGGGCCAACATTCAACAACAGATTTCCTCCTTTACTAACGGATTCAATCAGTAATCCCAGCAACTGTTTGTTGTCTTTCCATGTATATTCATCGCGGTAATATCCCCATGAGCCGGAAAAGGTTTGGCAGGTTTCCCATGGAATTCGTTTTCCGTCAATTTCAGGCCATTTATCCACTTTGTATTGTTCGGGAGTCATAAAATCCCAGCCGCCTTCAACATCCTGCAAATCGGCACGGTCGTCAATGATTATTCCGGGTTGTAATTCGCGAACCATTTTTATGAGTTCAACAGAGCCCCAATCGTCGCGTCCTTTCCCAAATTCTCCGGGAAAAGAAAAGTCGAGCCAAAGAATATCTATTTTTCCATAGCTTGTCAGTATTTCACGAACCTGGTTTTTCATGTATTCGCGGTACACAGCCATGTCGCGATTTTTATTTAACTTGTCATATTCTTCTTTGGTTTCAACCCTTTGAGGGTGGCGGCTGTCTATCGTATAGTCGGGATGATGCCAGTCGATAAGTGAATAGTAAAATCCGATACGCAATCCTTCGGCACGAAAGGCATCCACCCATTCTTTGATAATGTCTTTGCCGTAAGGCGTGTTGGTTACTTTGTAGTCGGTATATTTTGAATCAAACATGTTAAATCCTTCGTGGTGTTTTGAGGTGATAACCGCATATTTCATTCCGGCAGCTTTTGCTTTTTTTGCCCAATCGGCGGGATCAAACAAATCGGGATTAAAAATTTCAAAATATTTCTGATACTCTTCAGTGGTTATCCGTTCCCGGTTTTTTACCCACTCGTGACGGGCGGCCTGGGCATACAATCCCCAGTGGATGAACATGCCAAAGCGGGCATCGGTCCACCAGGCCAGGCGTTCTTTCTTTTGTTCGGGTGTTTCGTTCCAAATCTTTTCCTGCGAGTAAGCGGAATTAACGATGAGAATTCCAAGTAAAATTAAGGTTGTTAGCTTTTTCATTTGTAAATTATTTTAGTGGTTTCGACTGATTTTCTGTTGGACTTTTCCAGTCTTGTTTTAGTTTATTAAAGGATACTTTACCGTATTCCTTTCCTTCAAAACTATGTTTGCAGGAAACGACGAATTCATGGATTCGGTTCCTGAAATCATTAAAAACAGAAGATTCCTTTGAATGTAAATCTTTTTCCTCAAAAGGATCATTTTTGATGTCATATAACTCATAGGTTCCGTTACGTGCATAAAGCTTGTATTGATTATCGGACCAGCTTACCTGGTTACCAAAACAAAATCCAATGGGAGCCGGGCGCTCTTTCATTTCCCCTTTCAACAAAGGGAAAAGACTTGTCCCATCAAGTATGTAGGGCACTTTGTTTTTATTGATGTCAAGAGCCTCCATTATTGTCGGCAAATAGTCGGATGTAACACAAGGGATATCGGTTTCAAAATGCTCCCTGATTTTATCGGGCCAAACCAGGATGCCGGGAACACGCACGCCACCCTCATGCAGCGAACGTTTTCTTTCCTTGAAACCTCCGGTATTTCCGGGAGTTCCATCTTCGGGACCATTGTCACTACAAAACCAAATCATGGTATTTTCTGATATCCCTTTTTGTTTTAGAAAAGATCGCAAACGCCCAATCTGTTCATCCAATGCTGTTATACAACCCGCATAATTCTTCATTAGATCATTCTGCTCAGGATACATGTCCCTGTATTTCGGACCGGCAACCACAGGCAAGTGCGGTGCATGAAACCAGACAACCGAAAAAAAAGGTGTCCCGCTGTTTGCGGCTTTTTCAACAAAAGGCAAAACGCGATCCATAATAATCCTGCTATCATCTCCTTCCAGGTTATCTGTAATCTTATTTCCATCAATATCCCAGTAAAAAGTGCCGTAAGCCGTATAGTCATCTCCTTCTTTCAGGTAATTCCATCCTTCACGGGTGGCGCCGGAAACGGGTTTCTTCATTGGGTCCCAGGTTGGCACCTTTGATTCGGTTACAAAAGCGAAATCGTAACCGTGCACAGCCGGCGGGTTATATTCTCTGCGATTTCCGGGTTCTCCCCGGTTGGCATCTTTCTCAGTATGTGTCAGGGTACCCAGGTGCCATTTCCCAAAATGAGCGGTAGCGTAACCTTCTTCTTTCAATAGTTCAGGCAAAGTAATTTCTTCGGGGCGCAAAATGCCTGCATTGGCGGTAAATACTCCCATCCGATATGGATTCCGGCCTGTAAGAACACTTGCTCTTGTTGGAGAACATACTGCACAAGCAGAATAAAAACGGTTAAACTGTATCCCCTCTTTTGCCATTTGATCCAAATGAGGAGTTTTAATCACTTTATTCCCGTTATATCCGGTATCACCCCATCCCAGATCATCAGCCATTATTAAAATAATATTTGGCTTCTTTTGTGCTCCGGCTGTCAATGTCCCAATGAGAGCCATCGCCAGTAGGATTCCTCTAAATGAAGTATGTTTCATCACAAGATTTTTTTTGAATTCTCTAAATTATTTTTCTCTGATAAGACGATTTTATGAAATAGAAAACCAATATGTGTTATTCTTCCGTTATGTTAAAATACTTTTTCAAAACATATTCCGGCTGATGCACATCAGGTGTTTGTTTCAGCTTGTGATAATCGTATTCCAGCGGTAAAATCGTATTGGGATTCATGGTAGCCGTATCTTCTGTTGCCGTGTACCATTCATTTAACAACTGCATCATTTCATCCACTTTTGATTTATATTCCGGTAATGCTGCCAGGTTGTTGATTTCCAGCGGGTCTTTTTTCAGATTAAACAATTGCGTATAATCCCGCTGCGGGTACCTGATTAATTTCCATTCATCGGTTCGGACAGCCCTTACCGTATTCCGGTAAACGGTATACAGCGAATTGCGTACTTCTTTTTCGTCCCCCATAAGAACAGGGGCAAAGTCTTTACCATCAATCCCTTCGGGGGCTGGTAAACCACATAAGTCGGCCAATGTTGGGAAAATATCATAGAGATACACCAAAGCATCGCGTACTTCATTTTGGGGAATACCCGGCCCACTTAATATTAGTGGTACTTTCGTACTGTGTTCATATAAGTTTTGCTTGCCCAGTAAGCCATGACTACCAACTGCCAGTCCATTGTCTGCGGCATATACAATGATTGTGTTTTCATAGAGGCCTTCTTTTTTCAGCAGTTCTATCATATCTCCCACTCTTTTGTCAAGGTGACTGATAAGCGCATAATAATCGGCCAGAGAAGCCTGTATAATTTCAGGTGTTCGTGGCCATGGGGCCAACGTTTCGTCTCGGATATTCAGGTTGTCAAATTCAAAAGGATGCAACTTTTTGAAATTCCCCGGCAGAGGAACCGATTCATCGGGATACATTCCTATGTAATCTTCGCGGGGTGATCTGGGATCATGTGGTGCTGTAAATGCCACATAACAGAAAAATGGTTTTTCGCGGGTTCCTTTTGCGTAATTGTCCAGAAAGCCGATGGCAGCATCAGCAAACAAATCGGTAGAAAACCCTTTTTTTACAGGCTGACTAAGTTTTCCATCTGCCCCCAAATCCCTGCAAGGGACTTGAAAATGATTGGACATACCTCCTATAAAAACATTCTTCCCGTTTTGGAATGAGGCTTCAAATGTATTGGCGCCATTGTGCCATTTCCCGGTTCCAAAAGTTTCATAACCATTTTCGGCAAAATGCATTGGCATGGTATGTACTCCTTCAAGACGATCGTAAACGTGAAAAAGGCTTTTTCCACTCATTAACATAGCCCGGCTGGGAGCACAAATGGCACCATGATGGCCTCCCATTACATAGTTATTGGTAAAGCGAACACCTGTTTCTGCCAGTTTGTCAATGTTAGGAGTTTGTATATAGGAATTGTCTGCGCAGCCTATCGCATCTGCCCGCTGATCATCAGCAAAAAGAAAAAGTATGTTGGGTTTGGTTTTTTCTTTCGCTGGTTCCTTTTCTGTATTGCAGCCGGAAAAAAATCCCGATAATAAAAGTAGTAGTACCGAAAATAATGATGAATGCTTCATTTTTTATTTTTTTAAGTTTGATAATGTTTCAATATCTTCAGGATGGACCGAGCCGTCAGGTAAAGGTCCGATGTTGAGCAAAAGATTGTAATGATTTGCCTGCGCGTCTTCCAGCAGTTTCTTTACATCTTCAGCTTTTAAATGGTGTCCGTCGATTGCTTTGTTGTAGCCCCAGGTTGCACCTCCGTGAAAACCCGGAATGTGAGGTTGCATTGTATTACAAACCTCTTTTGGTTTATTTTTATTTTTCTCGTAAGCTACCTTTGCAACCGGATATTTCTCACCAACAGTAGCATTTCCGTTACGTTCCGGTGCCATAAAGTCTTCATCGCCATTG
Organism: Maribellus maritimus; assembly: GCF_022267315.1. GTDB lineage: Bacteria > Bacteroidota > Bacteroidia > Bacteroidales > Prolixibacteraceae > Draconibacterium > Draconibacterium maritimum. Next base: position 41,275 of record NZ_JAIKLE010000042.1, on the reverse strand, counting down.
GCCCCCTGTTTAAATGAAATTAATGCATGAGGGGACAGTTTTCGGATTAATGTATAAGTTTCGTCGATTGGAAAAACGTCGGGATTGGCATAAAAACCCATAATCGGGTCAAACCAAATACCTGCTATTGTGGGATATTGGGTAAGCAATTCTTTTAACTGGGCATGCACATAATCCACATATTTACGAAAATCTTCCGGCTTTTTATAAAGGTATTCTTTTGGTTTTGTTTGATAAGCCGGACGCGCATTGTTCCATCCAGCCTCTCGTGAGTAGAAATAAGGATGATGCCAATCGGCAGCATAAGAATAATAGAGGAACAACCCCAATCCTTCTTTTTCACAGGCGTCAGCTAGCTCACCAATCAAATCGCGATGAGCCGGAGCGTCAACGCTGTTATAATCTGTTTCTTTTGTTTTAAAAAGGCAAAAACCTTCGTGGTGTTTTGAGGTTATCGTGATATACTTCATGCCCGCTTTTTTTGCCAATTTAACAATAAAATCAGCATCAAAACCGGAAGCCTTAAATTTATCCTTGAGTTTGACATAGTTGTCCAGGGGAATTGTATCCAGCAATTGCACCCATTCTCCTTTTCCCAACTGACTGTACAGTCCGTAATGAATAAACATACCAAATTGGGCATCCTGAAACCAATGCAGGTTGGCTGCACGGGGATCTTTTTTGTATTCCTTTTTGTAATTATTTAAATAGGACGGCACCTGACAAAATCCAGACAAGCCTAAAACTAAAAATACACTAACAATTATATACTTAACCATAACGTTTTTCTTTTATTAATTTAGGTTCTTTATCATTTTAAAATTTAAGCTATTTCTTCCAGACCTGACTTTTTACAGTTACTTCTTTATCCCACCGCTCTTCCGGTAAAGCCACATAATGAGGATCGTTGTCTTGTTCAGGAAATGACAAAACAACATTCCATAATTTTTCGTAAGCTGCTTTTACGTTTGGATTATTACTTTGAAGAAGATTATTTTTTTCCCCGGGATCTTCCAATATGGAAATTAATTTTTCCGGTTTTCTCTCCGTTGACACAAACAGTTTAAATTCTTTGTCGCGAACAACCCGGTCTCTGAAGTGGTATTGGTTTTCCAATCCTTTTTCTGACAGCGCGCCTGCAGAACCGTTGCCATTACCTCCCATGGCCATAATCCATTTGCGTTTCGAATCTGATGTTTTTCCCAAAATAACATCTGCCAGGGATATGCCATCAAAAACAAAATTTTGGGGTAGCTCAGCTCCTCCCAATTCTGCACATGTAGGCAGAATATCTGTTAAATCGCCCAACGCGTCGGTGACCTTTCCCGAAGGAACCAACCCGGGGCAATTAACAACAAAGGGCTCACATATACCGTTTTCAGTGGTTTTTGTTTTGCCCCCCTGAACTTCTCTTCCGTTCATACGGCCGGTAATTGCACCCGTGGTACCATTGTCAGTGGTATAAATGATAATCGTATTCTCCCGTATTCCCAGGTCATCCAAAGCTTTGGTCAACTTACCAACACAGAAATCCATATATCTGACCATGGCTTTATGACAGTCGTACTTTTCTGTTACATCAGGTTCTGCAGGTGTGTTTGTAAAAGGGGTATGCGTAAGGCACATGGCATAATATAAAAACAGGGGTTCGTCCTTGTTCTTCTTCATAAAATCAATCAGAAAATCGGAGAAGATATCCTCGCCAAACCGGCCTTTGTAAGTTTTGCTTCCTTCTTTTGTGTGAATATATGGATCCCAGTATCTTTCTGCACTTGCAGGATTACCGGTTTCATAACCTGTCCACATACAATAATCCTCGAAACCATGTGCAACCATTGCTTCCGGCTGCACCCTGAAATCATTGATTTGCCACTTTCCTGCTACTGCCGTTTTATAACCTGCTGATTGCATGATGCGTGCAATGCCCGGGTTTTTATTCCAGTCAAAATGCGCTCCTCCTCCCCAACGGGGAACATCCCAGTGATTAATCCAACCGTTACGAAACGGGTACTGGCCTGTCATTAAAGATACCCTGGTTGGCGTACACTGCGGTGTAGAGTAAAAGTTTTCAAACATCAATCCGGTTTCGGCCAGGTTATCAATATTTGGTGTTTCGATTTCTTCTGAACCGTACGAGCTTATCCATTCTTTTCCCAAATCATCTGTAAGAATAAACAGTATGTTGGGTTTGTTTTGGGCAATTCCTAAAGTTGGCCGAAAAATTATGGTAACAACAGGCAGGACCAATAGAATTATATTTAAAAGACTTTTTGACGGCATTTTAACAAAGATTTAGTTGACAGAGCATTTTACGGATAAAATCCAATATTATCAATTTTTATTTCCGAAATGTTACTCTGTCAACTTAAAAATTAAAGTTTATTTATTCCCATCCGGTATTTTGTTCCAGATTGGGATTTAGTTTGATTTGTGCATCAGGAACAGGAAACAACAGCATGTAGTCTTCAACTGTTTTCCCCTGCGCTCTCATGGTCTCCAGGAATAAACCTCTTCTTTTTAAATCCCATGCTCTCTGACCTTCAAATGCCAGTTCAAATCTTCGTTCCTCAAGAACGGCTGTCCTGAATTCTTCCTGGGAAAGCCCGGAAAGATCCGGAAGATCTGTCTCCACACCATTTCTGGCTCTTTCTCTGATACGATTAATCCAGGTATATTTTTGAACGTCAGATGGATCTACTTCGTTTAAAGCTTCAGCCGCTATCAATAATATGTCAGCGTACCTGATGATTGTAAAATTTTCACCTGATTGTAATTCAGCTTCCCGATCATCGTATTTGCATATATAATACGGAAAGGCTCCGCCGTATACCTGTTCCATCGTTATGGTTCCGGTAATACCATCAATGTGCTCATAGTGATCGGCAACGGTTGCAGATTTTCGGTAGGATTGAGGACTTTCTGCCACAAACTCACTAGAAGGAGCAACACCTCCTCCAACAACTGTATTGGCCCAGAAGGAGTTTTTATAATCACCCGCAATTCCTCTCGGGCCGAAGTTTCCTGGGACAGTGTTATTGGTTTCTCCGCTTAAATATTGTAACTGCCAGATATGTTCAATGCCATTGTCATTCTCAGGTTTAAAAATGGCAGCGTAATCATCAAAAAGATTATACACCCCGGAGTCAATTACTTTTTGTGCATATGTTAATGCGTTCTGAAAATCTCCTCTGTACAAGTAAACCCTTGCGAGCAGCGCGCTTGCAATATGAGCATTAATTCTTCCAGCTGAATTTGTTTCTTCGAGTTCTGTAACTGCGTTACTTAAATCACGTGTAATTAGGTTGTATATTTCATCTTCGCTTGCACGCGGTGCGTATATATTATCAAATCCAACCGTTGGTTCTTCATACAATGGCACTCCTCCCATCGCACGAACCAATTGAAAATAATAAAAAGCCCTTAAAGCTTTGGCCTCTGCAATGATATCGGCCTTTGTTCCGTCATTTATATCAATTCTTTCTGTATACAGAATTACTTCATTTGACCGGTTTATACCTGAAAAACAGCTTGACCAAAGACCGCCTGTTACATCGCTGTTGTATGTAAACTCGTCCCAGGAAAATGCATCGGAAACGATGGGTGAAATGGCTAAATTATCGGCATTTAATTCTCCATAATTGATAGCCGTACCGGCAGAAACATTATAAACAAGACTGTAGGCCCCGTATAATCCGGCAATCGCGTCGCTTTCTGTCTGATAAAAACTGGAAAGACTAATAGAACTTGGCGGATTTTCATCCAGAATACTTTCACATGAAATGATTAACATTATGAATGAAACAATTAAGCTTATTTTGAATATATTTTTCATCATTGTCAATTTTTTAGATTAAAAACCAAGTTTTACGCCAATACGAATGCTTTTTGATGCGGGATATGCACCATTGTCCACTCCCATCTGAACGTTACTGGAAGAATACAAATCGACCTCAGGATCGAACCCGGTATAGTTGGTGAAGGTTAGAAGATTTTCGCCTGCTACATATATTTGAGCATTCCGAATCCAATTCAATCCAAGTAAGTTTTGTGGTAGATTGTAGGATAAACTGATTGTTTTTACCCGCAGATAAGAACCGTCCTCCACATCTCTGTCACTGAAGTTTTTCCACTCTCCGGCGTTATGCAACGGTGCCTCTATGGTATTCCCGGTCCCCGGGCCGGTCCAGCGCTGATCATAGTAAATTTTTAAAACATTGTGTTTTTGGGGCTGAGTCAATAGTGCAATCCTGTTCAAATTGGCGATTTCATTGCCATAACTTCCGTTAATAAATATCAGCAGTTTGAAATTTTTGTATGTAAATTCGTTTGAAAAGCCATAAATAAAATCAGGATTTGGATCACCCACTATTTTTCTGTCATCATCGTTGTCTCTAAATCCATCACCATTTAAATCCTCATATCTGGGTAATCCGGGACGATTTTTGCCTCCAACGGTATTTCCTGCTTCAGTAATTTCCTCTTCCGTTTGCCATATTCCCATAAAATGGTAGCCGTAAAAAGAACCTAGTGGTTCTCCTGGCATGGCAATAGATCTGCCATGGCTTGTTTCTCCTCTTCCCAGACCGAAAATTAATCTTTCTGTTCCTTCCGGAAGTGAAACCAGTTTGTTTCTGTTGAAAGAGATATTGAACGAAGAATTCCATGCTACTTGTCCAATAGAATTATTTATACCTAAGCTAAATTCAAGCCCTTTATTTTCAACTTCACCAATGTTTTGTACTGAGCTGCTATAACCTGATTGATTAGGTATTGTTACATTAAGCAAAAGATCGTTTGTTGTTTTGATGTAGTATTCGGTTGAGAAATTGAATTTCCCATCCCAAAATACAGCGTCAGCACCAATATTAAACTGGGTTGTTTTTTCCCATTTCAAATCAGGGTTGGGAATTCTGTTTGGATAAAACCCAATAACCGGGCCGCCCCCAATAATTGGTCTGGTTGTATTGTAAAGTGCCAGAGAAGAGTAGGACCCTATATCCTGATTTCCGGTAACGCCATAACTGCTTCTTAATTTTAAATCGCTAAGTATTTCGGCACCTTTTAAAAAACTTTCTTCGCTCATTCTCCAGGCAAGTCCGACGGATGGAAATATTCCCCATTTATTTTCTTCTCCAAATTTTGAAGAGCCATCCCTACGAATCGTTCCTGTTAAGATATATTTGTCTAAATACGTATAACTAACTCTGCCGATGTAGGAGAGTAATCCAGCTTCGGTTGCATGGCTCGTCGACGGCCTTGGATCTGACCCCGCACCTAAATTATTGTATTCAAATTTATTGGTTGAAAAATCATCTGTTCTGCTAAATACGTTTTCAATTTTTGTTGACTGGGTTGTATATCCTGCCATTGCAGTGAGTCGGTGTGCGGTTCCAAATTCCTTTTTATACGTCAGGGTATATTCTGCCAACCAGTTGGTACTTTGAACAGACCCAACTGATGCAATCCCCACATTGGGCAAAGCCTGTGTTTCCGCCGTATTGGGAATATAAACATTCCGTTTTGAATTAATTAAATCAGCTCCAAAATTAGCTTTAAAAACCAATCCGTTTAATATTTCGAAATCTGCAAAAGCGCTTCCAATCATACGGTTGGTGTAGGTAATATCGGTTCTTGTTTTGGCTATTGATACCGGGTTTTCAACAATTTTAAATGCTTCATCGTGATTATGAATATAATTTCCTTCTTCATCTTTAACTGGGATAGCAGGCGTTGTTGTAAGAGCACTCCATAGGGGAGTGTCATTTTGATAACCAGATCCGTCGGAAGGAACCGCATCGTTTACCGTGTGGTTGGCATTTGCATTGATTCCGATTTTGATTTTATCACTAACTTTTTGATCCAGGTTAAACCTCAAACCTGCACGTTTAAAGTTGGATTCAATAATAATCCCATCCTGATCAAGGTAATCCCCTGAAACCAGATACTTTGTATTTTCTGTTCCTCCGGAGATAGAAAGATTGTATCGGTGTGTTAATGCTGTTCTGAATATGGCATCCTGCCAGTCTGTTCCTTCTCCCAGCTCTTGTGGAAGAGGCTTATTAATTCCGTCATAAATGGGGTCCATATCATTGTTGGCAGCCCATTCATTGGAAAGCGTTGCCAGTTCTTCAGCATTACACAGTTCCAGTTTTTTTCTTACAGTAGCTACATTTACCGAATAATCAAAATCTATTTTTGATTTTCCAACCTGTCCTCTTTTGGTTGTGATTAGTACCACTCCGTTTGCCCCGCGGGAGCCATAAATAGCTGTGGCTGATGCATCTTTTAAAATTTCGACGGAGGCAATTTCATTGGGGCTAAGTGTTGAAAGCGGGCTTTGAGGAAGAGCATTATTTCCAGCCCCTGCCGGAGTTACATCATTGTTGTCAATAGGAAATCCATCTATTACATAAAGCGGTTCACTGGATGCGTTAATGGAGTTCGATCCCCTGATTCTGATCCGGATACCACCGCCCGGTGCATTTGACGCTGACTTAATATCTACTCCGGCAGCCCTACCTTGCAGCGTTTGAACAAATGTATTGGCCGGAGTACTTTCCAGCTGATCGCCTTTAACAGAAGTAACTGCTCCGGTTAGGTCAGAACGTTTCATCGTTCCGTAACCCACAGCAACCACTTCCTCAATTCCTATTGCATCTACCTGCATTACAACGTCAATTTGGGTTTGATTTCCGATGGCGATCTCCTGGCTTTTCATTCCTACAAATGAAAAAAGAAGTGTTGCCCCTTCCGGTATACGGGATAAATAATATTTTCCTTCAGCATCGGTAACCGTACCTTGTGTGGTTCCCGTTACCACTACGGTTACCCCGGGTAATGATTGTCCATCAGTATCAGTAACTGTTCCCGAAATTTGAGGTTGGTAAGTCTCTGAATATTGATTCATGCTTTTGGGAGAAAGAATAATTTGCCTGTCCATGACAGAATATTCAACATTTTGTCCATTAAAAATCAAGTCAAGAATTTCATTGATCTTTTTATCATTTACATTTATATCCAACTTTCTTTCAACATCAACAAGATTGTTGTTATACAAAAAGAAAAATTCGCTGTTATTTTCTATTTCCAATAAAACTTCTTTAACGGAAATGTTACTGGAGTGCAGTGTTAGTTTGGTACTTTGCGAATAGGAGTTGGATGCAAAAACACCGAAAACTGATACACAAATAAAAAAAGCTGTCAGTTTCATAATTAACAATAGTTTAAATGGGAAAAACACAACCGGATTTTTCCATCGATTTACTTTCTTTTTCATAAATTTACGTGGTATTTAATTAATACTAAGATTATTCCTGAAGCATCAATTCAGGTTTATTTGAAGCAGGAAGGTGCGTCAACACTTTCTTGCTTTTTTATTGGTTTATTTCATAGGCAACATGTTTAGGTTTGTTTTAGTCTGTTATTAAATTTGTTTTTTTGATAAAGTAACAATCCGCATGGAAAAAGAATTGTCTTTTTTCTTTTGTGCCGGTGTAATTTTATATTCTATAGGAGAAGATAAGCTCAGTAACTTTAGGACCTGTTCCAGGGATTCGTCAACAAATGTGGCTGTAAAACGATAATTTTTTAGTTCATTATCATCAACTATAATCTTTACATTGTACCATTTTTCCAAACGTTTAACAACCATGTCAATCGGATCTCCATAAAATACAATTTTGCCTTCCTTCCAGGCAATGTATTTATCTATAAACATTTCTTTTGTTGAGTATAATTCATTTTTTTCTACATTATATTCAACAACTTCATTCGGATGAAGCGTTATCAGGTTTTTAAGTTCGTTTTCAAAATTTTTAACCAAACTGACTTTCCCCTCCACCAGCGCCACAGAAATTGTGTTGTAATCGTTATAGGCCGACACATTAAACGATGTTCCGTGAACTTTTACATCAATTGCAGATGTATTTACAATAAAAGGTTTTTCTTCATTGTGAGCAACTTCAAAAAAGGCTTCTCCATTTAATTCTACTTTTCGAACTTTTTGTTGTCTGAATGAAGCAGGGAAACGAAGAGAACTTCCCGAATTTAGCCAAACATAAGATCCATCTGCCAATAATATTTTTGTTTGGGTACCAAAAGCTGCTTTTATTTCCTGGTGAACGGTTTGTTCTTTTTCTAATGATTTTTCAGGCCGTATAAGATAATTGTATGCGAAATTGAGAGCTAGCGCCAATAGCAAAACTGCTGCGGCCTGTCTCAGATAGATAATCCAACTTTTTTTGGTTTGCAGACCTGATATCCTACTTTTGGTTTTTTTTAGAGAACGCTCAACATCAATAGATTCTGAAAAAACTAATTTTTCTGATTCATCCCATAATTTTTTATATGCGTCATATTCTTTTCTGTTTTGTTCAGAGACAGAAATCCATTTATTAAGTGTTAACTTTTCTTCGTTATTTAAGCTGCTGCTTAATGATTTGAGAATTATATTATCTATTTTCTTTTCAGCCATTTTTTTGTGATATATAAAGAAGACGAAGGTCGGTCTTTATACCCTATGTGCATAATGAAAAATTAATGGCTTTTTAGTTTTATGAGGATAATAATAATCGGAAGATATTCTTTTAGTTCTTTTCGAAGTATTTTTAGTGCCCGACTTATCAAAGCTTCGACGGCTTTTACCGAAACACCCATTTTCCCGGCTATTTCTTTATAAGTTAACTCTTCAAAACGGCTATACTCAAAAGCCACTCTACTTCTTTCAGGCACAGCATACAGGGCTTTTACAAATTTTTCTTCAAATTCACGGGATAACAATCCATCTTCATTTTCATGCGTTTCGACCTGATTCGCTATGCCCTTATATACTTTGTCCATCGATTTTATCTTTCTAAGATAATCGAGGCATAAATTTCTGACCATAAAAGTCAAATACGAAGATAAATTTTTAATATTGCCTGCATTCTCCCTGTTTTCCCAAAATTTGATAAAACAATCCTGAACAAGACTCTGAGCCTTATCTAGATCATGAATATATGCATTTGCAAAGGCACAAAGAACCTTATAGTGTTTTCTGAAAATATAATCAAAAGCACTTTCCTGTCCTCGTTGGAGTTCCAATAACAAGAATTCATTATTGTCAAATTCATTCGCCGGCATATCATTAATTTCAGTTCAAATATATAAGAAGGCTTTAAAAAAGCATCTTAAGAATTAAAAAAACAGCCTCAAATTTAGCGATCTTCGTCGTCGTTGAAAGCTTTTCGTTTCCATTCCGATAAATTCGTACGATGGAGTAAGCATTTTTATAGCTTTCGTTATCAACTAAATTAGAGGTTTCTCAAAATTTCTATAAATAAACGAACAATAATTTTTGTTAACCTGTCCTTCCTCAAAAAAATGGGTAGAATGCTTGTATTTCAAAAGCGGCAGAGGATTGCTTTTTTAAAGGCGGGAGACGCTGCTCTATTCTAATCACCATTTTTTTTATTGATTATCCGGTTAAAAGAATTTTTATCTGTATCTCCTTCTGTGTTTATAAAGAGAATATTTGTATTTTCATTGATGTTCAGTTCTTTTCGAACCAACTCATATGATTTATTTTGCATTACAGAAATGAAGCCTGCAAAACCTGCAGCGCCAGATTCTCCGGCTATTATTTTGGGATCGGAACCTATAGGGTAGTACAACTCTCTAATGGCTTGCTTTGCATAAATATCGTCAATTCTTATGGAAACATTGACACCACTTTTAAGCAAATCCCACGCACTGTAAGATGGGGTTTCACAATTAAGTCCGGCCATTATTGTGCAACTATTTCCGTTTGATGTAGATATTTTATTTCTTTTGAAAGAACGCAAAACTCCGTCAGCCTCTTTAGGTTCAACTACAACAATTTCAGGGCTATTCTTTTTGTATTTTTTTAGATAGTAATAAATCGCGGCTCCAGCCAGGCTACCAACTCCGGCCTGAATAATTAAGATGTCAATTTTAGGCTTTGCACTTGTATGAAGGCTATTTTCCATTTCTTTAAACAACGTAAGATAACCAGCCATAATGAGTGATGGTATTTCTACGTAATTTTTCCAGGCTGTATCCTGTATTAAAACCCAATTGTTTTTTGAGCTCTCGTTTTTTACTGTTTCACATGTATAATCATAATTGCCGTCCACTTTTATAACCGTTGCACCTTCCTTTTGGATAGCTTTTATACGCTCTTCTGTTGTTGTCTTTGGTACGAAAACAATGGCCTTTTTACCAAATTTCTTTGCTGACCATGCCACAGCACGACCATGATTACCATCCGTTGCTGTACAAAATGTTTCGGCTTTTGGAATTTCTTTAAGGATACAGTTAACAGCATATGAAGCTCCAAGAACTTTAAACGCATTTAATCCAAATCGAAAAGACTCATCTTTAATATAAATATTTCCAACATGATATTTTTGTGAAAGATTTGGCAGGTGGATTAGAGGCGTTGGTTTATAATTGTGTAATGAGGTATGATAGCTGTACGCATCATTTTGCTCAAGGATAGAGTTTGTAATACTATTGACGATTATTTTATGCGGCTTATTTATGTAAAATGAACTATTCATTTGCTACTATTTGAACTGTTAATTTCATCAAAACAGATAATTCTTTTACGATTTTGTAAATAATTTAAAAGGACTTTTAATATAATAAAAGATTCCCCGGAAAACCAGGGAATCCTATCTAACTAAACTATGTTAGGTAATATTGTCTGATCAAGCATTTTAAGTTCATGCTAAATCAAGGGTTGACAGTGATCCTAACAATATGCTATTTTAAATTTAAGTACTTAATAATTGCATCGTCTCCCTTCAAAGCATCAGCCGGAATGGGATTACTTTCATCGTAAATCTTTAATTGATTTCCGGGTAAAATTGTTACAAAATCTTCATTAACTGATGGAGTCCAATCTACTGCACCGGTATTTAGATTAAGATGATGGGCAAAGAAATTATACATTGCTGTACGTTTAGAGTAACCATAATCGTGTTTCTCCAAAGGAAGATGAACATTTTCCACTTTGTGCTCCGCATTATAAAGAGCATAAATTTTTTGAATGTATGGATATTCAATACGTGGTGTATTTCTGGTCCAGTCATTTCCATCCGAAATCAATAACATAGGACGTGGGGCGCAAAGTGCTGCAATTTCCACATTGTTGGTTTGGTGGTTTTTACTTTTATGAATAGGCATTCCGCTTTCACAAATACATCCGCCAAAAAAATGCGCCGAAACCTGCACGCAGGGTACTGATGCCGTAATCCTGTCATCAATTGCAGTTAAGACAAAGGTTTGTGTTCCACCTCCTGAACCACCAGTCATACCGATTCTGGCAGGGTCAACATCAGGACGAGAAATTAAATACTCCAGTACTCTTTTACTGTTCCATGTTTGAAGTAGTAATGCAATTGGCATTCTATGAGAATCAACCTGATGTGAATCTCCATGACCTACCATATCGTAAGCAAAGACCACAGCTCCCATACGGGCCAATACAGCACATCTCGTTTGTACATAATGCGTAAGCCTTTTATCTTGTAAATGTCCGTGAGGAGAAAGAACTGCTGCATTTTTTCCATCGGAATTGACGGGGCGGTAAAGATTACCTGTAATATAGAATCCTGGGAAACTTGTAATTCGAATATTTTCTACAATATAACCGTCAAATACGCGACTATTGGTTATATGTGCATCGAAATTTCCTTCAATTTTCGGCATTTGATCCAGCTTCATGCCTTTTATAATTCCTTCTTTTATGGTTTTGGCACGCTTTTCCCAGGAAGGAAGATCATTCCAGGTGCTTGCAAACTCCTTCATTTTAAGGTTGGCTTCATCTTCAGTCCAGTAACGGCCTACACATAAATTTTCATTTTTCTGGCAATTACCTTTAAAACCAAAGATTAAAATCGTAAAAGTTAAAATGTAGTTGAGAATATTTATTCTTTTCATTGGTGCATATTTAAATTGTTGGTTTAAAATTTTTGACAACTGAGAATCTGAAGTCTGATTTTTGTGCAATTAAGTTTGCAAAAAGCTTCCATTCAATAAATGATGTCAATTTTATAAAAGCGCATTATAGCAGTAAATAGAGAGGCTGTCCCAAAAGTCTGATTATGTATTTGAAGAGTTGAGTATTTGAAAAATTCCTCAGATACCTACCCGAATACAAAATCCTTTTGGGACAGCCTCTTTATTTTTTAATAGCCTGGATTTTGTTCTATCTGTGGAGCCTTGTTTTTCTCTTCAGAAGGAATGGGAATCCAATACAATTTATTATTGTAGTTATTGTCTGGTTGAACCTGGATTTTTTTCCAGGTAGTTGTCGAAACTCCATCTTCATTAATTTCTGTAATATCCACACCATAGGGAGTTTCAGACAATACTTCATCTAATATTTTCCATCTTCGAACATCGTACCACCTCAGGTTTTCGGCAAACAATTCTATTTTTCGTTCGTGGCGCAAAGCTGCTGTAATATCGTTGGTGAAATCAGGAAGAGCGGCACGGTTTCTGATTAAATTGATATATGTTTTTGCTGTTTCCGGATCTCCCAGCTCCAGGCAAGCTTCAGCATAGTTTAATATAATTTCCGCATATCGAATATATATTATAATATTCTCATTGTTTTCATCACGGCCGATTATTTCATCATCCATAAATTTTTTCAGCAGATAACCGCTGTATCCTCCATTCCACGCTTCTACAGGGCCCTGGCGGGTATCCAAACCAAATCTTTCACTAATTACTTCACCGTTTACAATAGTTACACGCGTCCGTCTGTCGTAAATGCCAAGAGGGTCCAAATCGGCCAGGTTGGCAAACCGTGGTTGCCAAACCGCACTGTCATGAAGCATTGTTGCATAAAACCTTGGCTCCCGGTTATGGTATATATTTTCGCTGGTTAAATTGGTTGATATATTCTTGTATTCGTCATTTTCATTAATTAAAAAATGGTCGAAAAGGCTGGTTCCGTCACTCATTTGATAACTGTCGGCGTAATTGCCGGTAGGCCCGTTATTTCCCCAGTTGTTAATTCCATTTGGCCCTAGTCGTTTATTTGTAGCAATTGTAAATCCGACATCTTTTCTATGCATTCTTCCCCAGATAACTTCATCATCCGATAAATCATAAGCTTTAAAGAAGGCGAAATAATTTTTTGCAACAGCTTCCTGATCAGGCGCACCAAAATCAGAAAGTTTACATGTCCCAAGATCAATTAAATCTTTCGCTGCATCTCTTGCCGCTGTCCACAATGCTTCTCTGTCAGGACTGACATAGCCAACCAATTCATTTTCTGCATTTCCATCTGCTGTTAAATCGCTTGCTGCAAACAACAGAATTCTTGATTTAAGAGCCATGGCTGCTTCACGGGTAGCTCTTCCCATTTCCATTTCGCTTTTTAGCTTCAGAAGAGATGCCGCTTCATCCAAGTCCTTCACAATAAAATTAATTGTTTCCTCAAAGGACGAACGGGTAATACTTAGAAAATCCTCTTCCAGATCAAATGATTTATCAAACAGGGGCACACCTCCGTAGTTTCTGCATAATTCGCTGTAAAACAGTCCTCTTAAAAAGAGCGCCTCTCCTTTTAAAACATCGGTTTGGCTTTTAACTGATTCTTTTTCTGATTCCGGGTAAGATTCAGAAACATTATCAATATTATCGAGAAATATATTTAACTGTTGTACCTGTTTAAAACGAGGCCAGTTTGCATGCCCCCTGTCAGAGCCGGTATTATCCGGTGAAATTTGCCCGGAATTATATATAATGGTTTCACCACCTTTGGTTTTTAGTGTTTCCAATGCAAACATTCCGGTTTGGTAGCCATGTGCCCTTTGATTAAAACCATAGTCAACATTATTGTAAATGGTATTTAAATATGTACTCGCAAGATTTACATCAGACCACACAACCGGATCAGAATAGCGATCTAATGGGCTTTTATCTAAAATCTCTTCGCTACATGAGAAGACCACAAACAGTATTAATGGAAATATTTTTATATACTTTTTCATTTTTTTCAGATTTAGTTAATTAGAAAGTTACTTGCGCACCAACTGACATTACCTTCATAATAGGATAGCTGGACATTCCGGATACTTCCGGATCCATTATTTCATTTCCTGCATATATTAACCACAGATTCTGACCTGATAAATAAATTTTAGCGCCCGAAATTATTTTTAATGATCGAACCAGATCCGAAGGAATATTATAATTTAATTGAAGGTTCTTAAGTCGCAGATAAGATACGTTAGCGAAGTTGTAATCAGTAACATAAGAACTCCTCCAATATTCTTCGACCCTTTCATAGGCCCTCGGTTTTGTAGCATCTATATTGTCAGGTGTCCACCTGTCTTCGGCATCATATTGAAAGTAGTTTCCACCGGTACCAATTCTTTCATCTGTATAAATTTCCCGTAAAGCTCTTCCATGTCCCTGTAAAAGACCACTTAACTCCCAGTTTTTATACTGCAAATTAAAAGAAGCCCCAAAAGTTAGTTCAGGTGTTGTTGTTAACGGAAATAGTTGTCTGTCATCGTTTGTGATTTCTCCATCATCATCATAGTCCTGAATTATGATATCTCCAGGCCTTGCACCCGTGACGTGGGGCATTGAATTAACCTGCTCCCAATCTCTAAAAATTCCCATTGAACGATAAAGTAAATGTGTTCCCTGCGGAGAGCCGGTCATAACCTGCCATGGTACATTTCGTTCTGGTTCATCATATTCCACAATTTTGTTTCTTGCAAAAGCGAGATTCCCGGATACCTTATATTTTAATTCTCCTATATTGTTATAGTATCCCAAAAGTACCTCAAAACCCCGGTTGTCAACAATTCCAAAATTTTCGTCGGGTAACTCTAATCCGGTAAATTCGGGAACAGATGCATTTCTCTCGACAAGTATATTATTTCTTCGTTCGTAGAAGAAGTCAACATCAAAAGACATTTTATTATCAAGAAATATGGATTCCCAACCGAAATTAAAAACATTGGCTACTTCCCAGGTAATATTTGGATTTGGGATATTGGATTGAATCAGGCCTGAATAATATTCTTTGTCGGTACCTAATACTGCACCTGTTGTTACCCCATAACTTGCCAGGTATTGAAATGCGTCAACAAGATCGTTGCCCATTTGTCCCCAGGAAGCCTTTAGTTTAAATTGATCGATAAAGCCCAATTTATTTTGCCACCAGTTTTCTTCTGAAAGTCTCCATCCTACAAGTACAGATGGAAAGTTTCCCCAGCGGCCGGCTTCTTTTGAGAAACGCAAGGATCCATCCCGGCGAAAACTGAACTGAAACAGGTATTTTTCTTTATAGTTGTAGCTAAATCGTCCGAAATAATTCATTCTTGAATCCAGCTCTACCCACTCATCGTTATCTTTTTCTGCATCGCCACCGGCAAAAAGATATGGAAGTTTGTCACTTAGATAATACCTGCGGAATGCACTAAAACCATTCAAGTCATATTCATTCTGTTCGTAAGAAATAAAGGCGCTGATATTGTGGTTATTGTTAATGGTTTTTACATAATCCAATTTAATGTTTGCCGTTTTTGATTCTGAATGGTCAGAATAATTTGTAACTCTTGGTTCCGGATATCCCTTTGTTGTGCCAATCAAAAATGCTGAGCCATCCTCTTTACCTGTATTCCCTGCAGTGAGATAAGAAGATTCATCCAGACTGTAAAGTGTCCATGGTTTCTGAAATAGTTTTCGTTTTTGCACATATTTATCGTAGGCATAGTAACCTGATAATGTTAGTCCTTTCACCCATGGAATTTTTAAATTGGCTGAAAGTATGTTGTTGCTTCGGTAACGCCTGTCATCATCATACCCGGTTTCGGAAGATGCAGATACCATTGGCTGGTCTCCGTTTTCCAAATCCGGTCCGGGTAAGCCATTTGGAAACAGAGCATGTTGGGTCGGATACATCCTTACGAGAGTTGAAAAAATGTCGCTTGCAGATGTTGTAGGAAACATTCTGTTTTCCTGAACCCCCGCCATATTGATACCAACATTTAAATAATCATTTATTTTAATATCCAGATTTACCTTCAGGTTGTATCTTTTATATGACGTTGCCGAATTGGTATAAATCCCATTGTCCTGTTGTGTACCAAATGAACTATAATAACTGATGTTTTTCGTTCCACCTGATACTGACATACCGTGGTGCCGTGTTGTACTGTGATTTTTTAGAGCTTTGCCGAACCAATCGGTGTTGGGATGTGTCCACGGATATTCTCCGGATTCGAATTTGGCAACATCTTCAAGCGAATACATCATATTTGATTCATCTACATTTCTGTATGATTGGTTTTCTCTTATCATCATTGCATATGTTGCTGCATCTGCCATTTCAGGTAG
Source organism: Maribellus maritimus (assembly GCF_022267315.1). Lineage (GTDB taxonomy): Bacteria > Bacteroidota > Bacteroidia > Bacteroidales > Prolixibacteraceae > Draconibacterium > Draconibacterium maritimum. The sequence goes on along the minus strand of NZ_JAIKLE010000042.1, from coordinate 24,904 downwards.
TTTGGTTGGAGAGAGAAAACCTTCAAAAAAATTGTAAACGAACTTTGGAGGTTTATTCATTTCACCTTTTTTGGTTGTTATTAAAATAACACCATTGGCAGCTCTCGCACCATAAATACCGGCAGAAGCATCTTTTAAAACAGTAACACTTTCAATATCTTCAGGATGCAGAGAATTTAAATCGCGATCGGGAATTCCATCGATCACCACAAGAGGGGTATTATCGCCAAGTGTCGAATTTCCTCTTATTTTGATGGTCGCAGCGTCATTACCAGGCTCGCCGGAATCCTGCATGAAGATTCCACCCGGCAACCTGCCTGCCAGAGCATTGGAAATTCTTGATACCGGAGATGAAGTTAATTCTTCTTCACTAACTGACGTAACAGATCCAATCACATTGACCTTTTTTTGAGTTCCATATCCTATAGCAACTACTTCTTCAATTCCAATAGCGTCCAATTCCAAAGCTGTATTAATCGTTGCCTGATTTCCAATTTCTATTTCTTTTGTTTTCATCCCAACAAATGAAAATGCCAAAATATCCTCCGGCTTAACGTTACTGATCGTATAATAGCCATCTGCATCGGTAACTGTTCCCAGTGAAGTTCCTTTTACCCTAACCGTTACTCCGGGCAGGGGTTGTCCCAAATCATCTGTCACAGTCCCGGTAACTGAATTTTGTTGTTGCCCGATAATCTCTGATTTTCCAATGGCATTGATTAATGAATTTACATCCCCGTTGTATAAAACAATTTGCCGGTCTTTTATCAGATAATGAATATCGGTTTCCTTTAACATCGTCTCCAAAACATCTTCGATTGTTTTGTCAGTAGCATCGATATCTACTTTTTTTGTTACATCAATCTGTTGGGTATTATATAAAAAGAAAAACTCACTCTGGTTCTCAATTTCTTTTAAAGCTGATTCGATTGAGGTTTTCTCAATCTTTAGGTTCAGCAATTTTGTTTGAGAATAGACCGAGGCATTTACGTGTATTAGTGCCAACAGAATTATTGTTATCGTTAGTTTCATAATTCGAACTAATTTGCACAGGTTTTTAGCCCGCCTGCACGGGTAAAACATCAATTTTTTTTTCATAAGTTTGTAATGTTATGTGATACTTTTCCCTTTCGGGGTAAATTGTCTCAGGTTCATGCGGAAACATGAACAACGGGAGGAAGGTGCGGGAACACTTTCCTTCTTTTTTTATAAGAGGTTTATTTCATTGGCATACTATTTTTTAAAGTTATATAAACAATGTCTTCCTTTATTTCATATTTCATGGGAGTGGTAACAGTCATCAGGTTAAGCATTTCCCGAAGGCTTTCCGTTTTTATGGTCATCGTGTAACGCTGGGTGTATTTTAGTTTGTCGTCCAACACGATTTTTATATCATACCAGCGCTCCATTTTTTTTACCACATCAGCAAAAGGAGCATTTTGAAATCTAAGCATATTGTCTTTCCATGAAACATAGAGATCCACATCTACCTTTTTGTTTTTAATTTTATGGGTTTTTTTGTTAAAAACAGCTTGCTGTCCGGGAGTAATTTTTATTTCTTTTCCATCCATATCCCTGATAACCGAGACACTTCCTTCTTCGAGGGTCGTGACAATTTCGGGATCATCATCGTATGCGCAAACGTTAAATCGTGTTCCGTGAACTTCCACTTTCATATCTTGGACCTGAACTGTAAATGTATTTTTATCGTGCACAACAGTAAAAAAACCTTCCCCGTTTAATTCAACGCGCCTTTTCTTTGAAAAAGGGTAAGCATATTTCAGTGTCGACCCCGAATTTAAGTAACCCGTTGATCCGTCGGGTAATACAAACTGAACCTTTTCGCCTTTTGGGGCAATGATTTCAGAAAACTGCGGTGTTTCATTCCAGTATTTTATTGTCAGAAAAATACCTAAGCCCAGCAATGGAAGCAATAGTATTACAGCAACTTTTGAGATTTGATTGTACAGACGTCTGGATACTGAAATCTGTGTATCTTTTTCTTTGGTATTAATATCGAAGTGAATTTTATAAAGAATATGTTTTAAGTCAATCTCAGGAGTTGGCCTGTTGACGGTTTCAATCCATTTTTTATTGAACTGCTGTTTTAAATCAGGCTCATTGGTTTCATCTTCAAAAAGGTCCTCAATCCAACTGCTGTTTGATTCTTTATTTTGAAAATAGATTTCCAGGTCTGATATTTCTTTTTTTTTCATCAATTTTTGAAGATGTTGTTAATGGTAATATCCACAAATGCAATTTTGCACCCAAACAAATTCGAAAAAAATGAATATTTCTCTGAATTTATTTTATGAACATAAAGAAAAACAAGATAACAGGTAGTTTTTTGTTTTCTATTTTATTCCTGATTTCTTTTAAAGCAAGATTTAGGTGATTTTCAATTGTTTTTTTTGAAAGCCCCAGTTCATCAGCTATTTCTTTATTGCTGTGTCCTTCAAATCTGCTTTTGATAAAAACTTCACGGCGTTTTTCAGGAAGGGATTTTGTCAACTCAAGAATGTAATCTTTTAGCGAATTATAGTCGATTTGTTGGGTGGTTTCAATTGTTGCCTCACTTAATAATTCATTATCAGCAAATTTCCGAAACTGTGCCTTTTCTCTGAAATGTTTTTTTATAATATTGAAAGCAATGGTAAATATATACGCTTTAAACGAGCTCTCTTCTTTTAGTTGCCCTCGTTTCTCCCAAATAGTTGTAAATACTTCCTGCACCAACTCTTCTGATTCTTCCACTGATTTCAGGTATCCTTTAGCAAAATAGAACAGTTTTGAACTGTAAATGTCAAAAAATTGATTGAATGCTAAAATGTTACCCGACTTCAATTTTGAAATTAACTGTTTGTCACTATTTTTCTCAACGCTTTTCAATAGGGCGGTAGTTTTGAGCAAAATTAACAAATGACGAATATTTAGCAAGAACTCTTTTTAGTGCGGTAAGATATTTTGAAAAGAAAATGTTTCGTATGTATTTTGTTTTATTACTATAATTTATATTACTCGGTAATTAAAATGCGACCAATGTCATATCAGGATTGCAACCATGGCATGTTATGCTGAACTTGTTTCGGCATCTCTCCGTCATTCCAGATTCATTTCGGAATTTGGAATGACGGAGAGACTGCTTAAGATTGTGACACCAAATAGTGAATTGAGAAAGCTATCGGTTTTTGTTCACATTTTTAGTCGATTGTGTTTTAGATGTAATTCAGTTAAGATTTCAAAAAAAAGGCCACCTCAAGTGAAGTGGCCTTTTGTTAATCAAGGATTCCAGACAATGTTGTTATTCGCTGGCTTGTCTTAGTGTAATTTCAATAATTCCGGAATCGGTTGCTCCGGAAAATACTACGGTTATGGCATCACCTGCTTCCATAAGCTGAGCTTCGGTTCTAGTATAAGTTACAGAAGTTTTAAAGTCGCTACCTACTGTGATGCTTTTTTCAGTCCCTGCCAAAGGTAACAGTTGTTCAGCACCACCCGGGTCCCATGAAGGCACCTGGCGTTTTAAAACTGTTGAGACCATTGTATCTCCCGATTTTGCATTTGGAAAATAACAATTGATGGTAAAAGAGTCATCCGCGGTGGTGACTCCATCGCTTGTTACTTCGGAGATTTCGGTAATGTATACATTACCATTTTCATCGTAGGGTATGTCATAATACGGCTGGTCGGTACAACTCATCATCAGTGCTGTTGCAACGATTAATGACAGTGATATGATAATTTTTGTTTTCATATTTTTCAAATTAAGTAATTATAAAAAGTGATACTTATTAATTTGTAGGCAAATACTGATAATTCTGTGTCATTAACCCATTTCTGGCAATTTCATTACCACCAATGGGTGATAATAAATGCTGGGGACCAAAAGCAAAGTTGAAAATTGCTGGCTGATGACCGACGAAGTTTTGAATAGCCGAAATTTCGCCATCGCCATATACAACGCATTTTCTTGTACGACGCTGATCCCAAAGCATTTTATTCTCAAATATCAATTCATATGCCCTTTCAGCCAAGATTTCTTTCAGACCAACCTCACTTGCTGTGTAAGGCTCAAGTAATGCTCTTTCCCTTACTTCGTTAATTCCTTTTATGATATCGTCATCGGATACAGATTGGCCCAATTGTTTCAGCGCCCAGTTTACTTCTGTAAGCATCAGCAATATCTCACCATACCTGTAATGTGTCCAGTTCAGACCTGAGCCATAAGTTGTTTTAACAGCCTCATATACGTATTGTTTATATAAATGTGGAACATCGAAATGAACGGTATCATCTGGAATCAGAGCTTTAGTATCCCATGTGAAGAAAAACTGACGTTCTTGTTTTCGAAGGTCATCATCAGAATAGGAATTGTAATATCCTACCCATGGAGTAAATGTACCGTTTTCTTCCGATACGGAAATCGCACTTAAAAAAGGAAGAGATGGTTGCATAACACCATTACCTCTGAGTGACCTGTCATACTGCACCTGAAATATTGCTTCCCCCTGGTTGTTCATAACCGGATCGTGCAAATCGTCATAGGTTCCCAATGTATATTCGCCACCATATAACGCGTTAAGTTGTGTTTGTGCCTTTTGCAAAAATTCAACGCCACTGGCAACCGGATATTCGGTCATTGACCATGCCCCTGTACCACACCAATCGGTCCCCGGGTTGGTCGCCACTTCCTGGTAAGGATAACCGGCAACGGTCATGTAAACATCTGCCAGAATTGCTCTTGCAACGTCTTGTGTTACGCGACCATCTGTTGATCTGCCTGCCGAAAGATTTGCAACTGCGAATTCAAGGTCAGGAATAATTATTTCATCATAAATTGTTTTTAGACTGGTACGGGGCATCTCTGTTGCCCATACATCTGTTACTGGTTCTGTTAAAAGAATAGCATCGCCCCAGTAGCGTACAATACAAAAATAATAGAATGCCCTTAAGGTACGTACTTCCGCCAAAGCACTATTAAGGGCTGGCTCAGTCAAATTAATTAAAGGAAGTTGTTGGATAGAAAGGTTGCAGTCTTGTATACCTGAATACCAATAAAACCACGGATTATTGTAATCGTCGAGTAAACTACCTGTTACCTGGTTGGTCATAAATTTGTCAAATTGAACGTGTGGCTCAGTTGTGTACGCCCCACCAGTGGGGTACTCAATTGTAGAGGGAATATTATTTCCCCAGTCTCCTGCACCACTGGTCCAGTCTTGCAACCGTCGATAAGGTCCAATTGTAAAAGGTTCGGCAAATGCTTGATCCGTTAGATCTGCTGCAGTGGTTAGATCTCCTGTAGGCACTTCCTCCAGAAATTTCTCGCAACCACTAAACGCTATCAAGAATGTCACCAAAATCATAGTGAATCTTAGTGCTATTTTGTTTTTTAATTTGTATTTCATTATAAAAAGTTTTAAAGTTAGAAAGTAACATTAACGCCCAAGCTGAGAGTTGTAGGAACCGGATGCATATACTTATCAATATTTGGAACCCTGGTATTAATTTTCTGTATAGCACTACCTTCAGGATCATAAGCTGGAAGTTCAACTGCGGTCCACAAAAAGAAATTATCTGCGGTGGCAAAAACTCTCAATCTATCAATACTACCAAGGTTTCCACGAACGGTATAACCTATTGAAGCCGTCTGCCCCCTAATGTAGGCTGCGTTCCAAATCATATGGGTGTCAGGGTATGAGTCGTAGCGTGCACCTGCATTACCGGCACGAAGCTGCGCTATCATTGTTTCCTGATGATCAGGACGCCATGCATCTAAAGTTGTGTTCATCATACCATTTACAAACTGGCGGTCTTCTGCGGACTCATGCACAATAGCTTTGTCAACTCCGCCTACAAACTGAATGTCGATACTTGCATCAAAGTTTTTGTAAGTAAAAGTGTTGTTCAGTCCACCATAGAATTCCGGGTATGAGTGACCAATTACATCACCGTCAGTCAACAGCTCAATTTTACCATCATTGTTTACATCTTCAAATTTCAGGTCACCGGGTACTTTGCCATAACGCGCAGCCTCTACTGCTTCGTCTGTGCCCCAAGTTCCCATTCGGTTCAGTCCAAAAAATGATCCGATGGGTTCTCCAACTCTGTAAACGCTGGTTCCGTTACCCGCTCCAGTATCTACGTATATGTCAGCACCAGTAGGGCCAAGTTCTGTAATCTCATTTTTATTGGATGCTATTGTAAAGCGAGTTTCCCATTTAAAGTTTGTTTGTTGGAAATTGACCGTGTTTAGTGTGAATTCGATACCTGTGTTTTTAACCGAACCAAAGTTTACGTAAGCATTACCTGTTGTAGTTGATTGAGGTAATGGAAGATTAAATAACATGTCGGTTGTTTTTTTATCATACCAATCCACAGATAAGTTGATCCTATTTCCTATCAGGCCAAGATCTACCCCAATATTGTACTGTGTTGTTGTTTCCCATTTAAGGTCGTTGTTACCGGTAGAGCCTGGATAAAGGCCTGATTGGTAGCCACCTGCCAATAAAACATTAGCATTACTAATATACGTTTGTGTTATAAAATTACCAACTTCCTGATTACCGGTTTGTCCGGCGCTTAAACGGAGTTTAAGGTTAGATATTGTTTCGCTGTCGGCTATAAAACCCTCTTGAGAGATTCTCCATGCTAAACCAACCGATGGGAAAAATGCATATTTGTTGTTTGTTCCGAATTTTGATGAACCATCGATTCGGCCGGTAGCTGTTAACATATATTTGTCCAGATAAGTGTAGTTGACACGGGCAAAGTAAGAGTTTAACGCCCCCCTGGTATTCGCGGAGGATACTTCAGGTGTGTCACTACCCGCACCTAGATTATTCCATTGGTAGAAATTTGAGGAGAATCTTCTTCCCCTTGCATATCCATAGTCATAAGTGTTTTCAGACCATGAAAGCCCTACCATACCATTGAATGTATGATTACCTAATGTTTTATTATAGGTGAAATAGTTTTCGTTCTGCCAATATGCCCATAATCGATGTTCAGCCCTTGCATCTCCACTACTTCTGCCCTGATACAATCCACTATACCATCTTTGAGATTCATTCTCGTTATTTACAGAGAGGTTTGTTTTAAAAGTTAAGTCTGGTGTAATTTGTACATTTAGTTCTAATGCTCCGGTGAATTCGTCATTTAGATAATAACCTTCGTCTTGATCCAGCATAAAAGTTGAACCGGGCCGGTTCTCACCAACATTAAAGTCCCTGGCAATAGCAAATGTTCCCGCATAATCTCCATATATTGTTGGATCATCGGGATACCTATATGCTGGTAGGATAGCAAAGAATTCCGAGGTATTTCTCATCAAGTCACTACTCATTCGGTCTCTTTTTGTTCTTGCATATGATATGTTGGCGCTCAAATCGAGCCATTTAGTAATTTCAATGTCCAAAGTGACTCTGGCATTCAACCGGTTGTTGTATGATTCTTTCAAAAGACTTTCCACGTTGGAACTGCCTAAAGCTAAAGAGTATCTTCCTTTTTCCGTTCCACCACTCACATTAATATGGTGTTTATGTGAAAAAGCTTTTCTAAAGACTTCATCCTCCAGTATTGTGTTAAATCTTGGTTTATAATAGTTTCCATCGTTACCCTGAAAATTAAGACCAGGTAAATACGAGTCTTTTGGAACCTGTTCAAACAAATATGGCATATCAGACCATGATAACCCTGCTGCATTTGGACCGCGAAAATCCTTTGTTGATATCAGTGTTCCAAACTTAGGCGTATTGTTAAATGCCTGTTCATATTCGTACATAAACTGGTCGGCATTTACCACGTAGTTGTTTCTGGTCTTGAACCCAATTGATGCTGAACCATTGTAGTTGACTGTTACATCGCCTGCCTTACCCCTTTTGGTTGTAATAATGATAACCCCGTTGGCACCGCGGGTACCGTAAATAGCAGTTGCCGATGCATCTTTTAAAATATCCATAGATTCAATATCTTCAGGATCGAGGTTTTCCAGGGCATTCACCACACCCACAATTCCATCCACTACAAACAGAGGGTCAGGACTGGTATTTATGGAGTTGGTACCCCTGATTCGAATTTGAGGCCTACCGCCCGGATCACCGGCAGCTTGCCTGATTACCTGAACACCTGCGACTTTGTTTTGGAGTGCTTGTCCAACGTTAATAACAGGTCTGTCAACCAGTTCCTCGGGTGTTACACTTTCGACAGAACCAGTAAGGTCACTCTTTTTCATGGTTCCGTAACCAATGGCTACCACTTCTTCAATACCGATATAGTCGGCCTCCAGGGTAACGTTGATTTGGGAACGATCACTTACAGGTATTTCCTGGGAAATCATACCTACAAAAGAAAACACTAAAACGGGTGAGCTACTTTGCGGCACAATTGAATAATTACCATCTGCGTCAGAAACCGTTCCGTTGGACGTTCCTTTTTCAACTATCGTCGCACCAGGAACAACTTCTCCGTTGTTGTCGGTAATCTTTCCTGTAATAGTCTGTTGATCAAAGGTTAACTCGGATTTTGTTTTGGTTGTATTCTCTGACTCTCCGGGATATAAATCATTCCCAAGAACCTGCATAAATCCTAACAGAAGGCTAATCACTGTTAGGTTCATAATTAATATTAATTTTCTTCCTTTTCCACTAGCAGAGAAAGAATAAATCTTAAGTTTTTTCATAAATTTAATTTTAGTTATTTAGCACTTTTGTTTTAAACCTTTTATTTCAAAAAGTTTTATAAACGGAACGTAAGTATACACTCCTGCGATCACATTCATATAGGTTTCATTGACACCTCCTTTTTTTATAATAAGATTTTATGGGAAATATAATTATGTATAATAATGGTTTAGTATTCAATTTTCGAATATAGATTTAGTTCGACTTAATTTAACGGTTTATGTAAGTTAAGACTTTTTGGACAATGTTTAAATACAATTTTGTATTTATTTTGTGTTTTTTTAAATAGATTTGAAGGGAATAGTCATTAAACTTACGAAAGAATCCTTGTTTTTAGAGGGGTTTTGCTAAGGTTGGCAAGATGAAAAAAGAACAGAAATTACTTGATTGAAACTATCTGTCTTTTTTAATGAGGTGGAGTTAATAGTAAAAGTATAGAAAAAACGTCATGATTGAATACAATAGTAGTTTTGGGATTAAATCTCTGAAATTCAGAGTTCCTTATTTGTTTTGTTTTTTGCTGCCTGCGTTGTTACTTTTTATTTCATTTAACAGTCGGGGGCAGGAGTACAGTGGGAGGGAGTTACAGGACAAATGGGATAAATTTAGTTCTGACCCGGAAATCATCCGTTTCTCCAATGCTATCGAAATTGATAATACGGGGGGGCATATCCAGGGAATTCAATCATTACAAACCTTTTCCGGTCAATATTTTGTTTTAACCGGTAGCTCCGGTTCTCATTCGTATTGTGCGGTGGTAAAAAAAGGGGAAACAAACGAAGTCGTGCGGATGAGTAGGTTGATGGATAAACCTTTTAAACATGCAGGAGGCTTCCAGATTTATCAAAAATATATGGCTGTTGGGATTGAAGACAATGAATTAAAGGATAAATCGAAAGTTTGTATTTATGATATGTCTGAGCCCGAAAATGTATTAATTAAGCCAGTGTCTGTAATCGAGAGGGAAGGGGCAGCGTACAGATCTACGGCAGGTTGTGTGGGAATAACGGAGTATGCTTATGAGATTCTGTTAGCCGTTGGCGACTGGGATACACGGAATATCGACTTTTATTCCTGTGATGTTGATGATTTCCCCGGAGGTGAATTTCGTCTTGATTTCTCACTCAGTACAGAAACCGTTTTTCCGCAAAACATATCAGATAAACAATGGCTGCCATGGCAGAATATTAATTTATTCACCTCTGGCAATAAACTGTTTATGGTTGGACTTGGTCAGGATAATAAGGATAAAAACATTGCCAGTCTTTTTCTGGTGAGTGAAAATGAGACAGGTGGTTTCAATCTGGATTTGCTGGCTTCCAAATCGTTTGACTGTAACAACGGGTGTAGTTTTAAAGCCGCTGCAGGTGTGGAATTTGACGCTAACGGAGATCCGGTTATTATGGCCTGTGGATATCATATAGAAGAAGTTTCAACAATTAACCGTTTTAAAGTAAGACCCGCAAAAAAAAGCATTTTACCTGCACATGCACATAACGATTATGAACATGACCGTCCTCTTTTTGATGCATTGGATAATCAATTTAAAAGTATTGAAGCCGATGTTTATTCAGTGGGCGACTCGTTGTATGTAGCCCATGACAAAGACCAGATAAAACCAGGCAGGACCCTGAGAAAATTGTATTTAGAACCTTTGAAAAAAAGAACTCGCGAAAACAATGGTTCGGTATATGGAAATAAAGAAGAGATAATTCTGCTTGTTGATATCAAAGATGATGCTACCAGAACCTATCAGTTGCTTGACAAAATATTAAAGGACTATGCGGAATATTTGACTGTTTTTGAAAAAGGGAAAAAGGAAACGAGAGCTGTGACGGTGGTCGTTTCAGGTAACCGGCCGTTTGAATATATGCAATCGCAAACATTACGTTATGCCGGATACGACGGGAGGTTACAAAATATCGATTCGGAAATTTCTCCTTCTCTGATGCCTGTAGTCAGCGATAATTGGGCAAAATATTTTTCGTGGAACGGTTTGGGGGAAATGCCCCAACAAGAGATACAACACCTTAACGAAGTTGCGGAAAAAGCGAAGAAGAAGGGATATATTCTCCGTTTTTGGGGAACGCCAAACCAAACCGCGGAACAACGACAAGCGATCTGGACAACATTGTCAAAAGCAGGTGTGGGGCTGATTGGCGCAGATAATTTACCGGAGTTGCGGGAATTTCTTTCCGGCAATGCGATGAATTAAAAACCCTGACACCGTCAAAACTGATCCCGGGTTGCCGGAATATTCAAACTATAAAAAAATTTTCTGCCTGGTTTTGTAATCAAAGTTGTTACCAGGGGGTGGCTAACTTAAATTATTTGTTTTTAGATTGAACCGCTTCCGAATGCAGCAATACTTCGGGTTTTAGCAGCTTTTATTTTTTCTGAAGTTTTTTTGATAACGAATATTTCTATGCTACAAAGTCGGTGAGTCAGATAAAAATAAGAGTATTTTCAAAAAATATTAGATATGTGTCTTAGGCGCGAATGTTTTCCAGCATCTTCCGGCCTGGATGTGGCACTGATTAACGAATTAACACTGTTAAGTGGCGCACTGCGTTATTGCCAGGCCAAATGGATGAGTATCTTTCGGGCGCGCGAGGAAGCACAGAACCAATGGAAAAAGCAATCGCCTCAGGCATTTGAATTCCACGATGCACTCCTGCTTGATTTGGCTGTTTTAGGTGAGAAATACCCGGAACCTCTGACAGCTATTTATTTCGATTTGAAAAAACTTGCGTAGTCACGTGCTCTTTCGTACAGTATGTCGGAACTGTTGGCCGCTTCAAACGGCGCTGCCGGCGAAAGCAACGAGACTAAAGTATTGCGCGACAAGGCCTATACGCTGCTGGCCGAAAAGGCCCGGGTTATTCGCGATTATGGCCAGTATGTATTCTGGAAAAATGAAAACAAATTGAAAAGATACTATGCTTAGTAACTTGTAAAAGCCTCCCCTAACCCCTCCGAAAGAGGGGAACCAAAAGAAAATATTACGGGGTAAACCCCCTGTAAGTTTTTGTTTTTAAACGCCCCTATGGGATTTGACCTTCCACGGGGGCTTTTTTATCCTTCCCAATGACTTTTCACCCGTCACAATACAATTTTTTGTGTCCATAACGAAAAATGACCTGCCACAACGGAAATTTTCAGTCACATAATAGAAATTACCGCCTTCACAGCGGAATTTTATATGCTCACAATGGAAAATAAGCCCCTACAACGCAATTTTTTGTTCTCCCTGTGCGATTAAAGAAGATTCCTCGCGCTACCGCTCGATTAGGGGGAATTGCTTTTTTTAATGTATATTGATTGTTTTATGTGGAGACAAAACGACTTTTACATTATTATAATCGGCAATATGATAATCTTCCCTAAATTCTTTGCGTCCAAAATAACCAAATTTCTTCAGGTAAGAATTACGCTCCATAATTCTGTCTTCACCAATGCGTTGAAGTTCATTTATCAACTGTTGATCCAATTTTTTCTGAATATCTGCATATTCAGGTTGATTCACCAGATTATTCATTTGATAAGGATCTTTTTCATCATCAAAAAGCATGGATGCTCCTTGTGGTGTTTTTACATAAGTATATTTATTTGTACGAACAGCACGATACTCATCAATTTTATACATACTACCAAAAGGAACAGGATTCATGTACAATGCAACACGATTTGAATCCTTATCAGGTGATTTTATAATATGAGACAAATCATATCCTTCAATGGTCCCGGGAATGTCAATATTACTGAGAGATAAGATAGAAGGTAATATATCGGGCGTGGTAATAGCCGCTTCTGCAATTTTTCCCGCATTGTTATCAATGCCAGGATATGAAATCAAAAAAGGAACATTAGATGATTCAGAATATGCTGTATGTTTCATCCATGGATTAAAACCGTGAGCTCCCATCATTTCGCCATGGTCGGATGTGAATATAATAATGGAGTTATCAAATATTTCCAATTCTTTTACTTTTTCGATAATGTCACCAATGGCTTTATCAGTTGCTGTGCAATGAGCATAATATCCCTGCAACTCTTTTAGTGCACTTTCTCTTTTATCTTCGTTTACATTGGGTTCCAATTTTAATTTATCGGGTGAATATAAATCCATGTACTCTTTAGGAGCAGTATTATGGGGAAAATGTGGAGTGGCAATTGATACAAACAACAGAAATGGCTTTCCATTCTTTGAATGTTCTGTTAAATATTTTTGTGCTTCTCTTGAGATAGCATAGGGTGAATATTCGTCCCAGTATTTCATTTCCGAATCATCGTTCTCGTAATAGGGCATTTTGTTGTAATCGTGCGAGCATTCAAGTCCTTTCCAGAAATCAAAACCCTGACGTCTTTTCGGAATTACGTTATTGATGCGTCCATGTCCGTCGAGGTGCCATTTGCCAAGGTAGGCTGTTTGATATCCGGCATCTTTGAAAATTTCAGCCATGCATAATTCTTCGGATGGTAAATAAAGATCATTAATGAACATACCTGTTGATGTTGGATAGCGTCCTGTCATTAATGAGGCACGGTATGGAGTGCAAACGGGTAAAACTGAAACAGTATTCTTAAAGTTCAAAGCACAGGAAGCAAACTTGTCCAGCTGTGGAGTTTGAACAACATCATTTCCCATGTAGCCTAATGCGGAAGCCCGCCACTGATCAGTAAGAATGAAAATAACATTCGGGCGTTCAGTTTTTATTGCCTGAATTTGAAAACTTATAAATGTGCTTAGGATGAGGGTGAAGATTAATCGCATGTTGTTTATTTTTTATTAAAAACACTTCAAAACTATGTATAGCATAAACTTTTTTTGGAAAGTAAATTCAGTGAACTAGGTTTCCTGGCTCACTGAATATATAATTACGTTTTATTAATATCCCTGATTTTGAGTTAAGTTGGGATTTATCACCAGCTCATTACTTGGCAGAGGATAGAGCAACTCAGTTTCATCCAGTACAAAAGATTCTTCATCATATGGTAAAAAATCAGGAGGAGTTAGTGTTGGATTAGCCTTTTCTTTCATTCCAAATGCAGTCATAACTTCAACAGCTTTCCCGGTTCTTACCAAATCAAACCAGCGATGATTTTCAAAAGCGAGCTCTACTCTTCGTTCTTGTGCAATTGCAGTGCGAAATGCTTCCTGATTTGGTATATCGGTTGATGTTAGGGGACCTAAAGTTGCTCTTTCTCTTACCTCATTTAGTAAATCAAAAGGTAACCCGGTCTGATACGACTGCTCATTCAAAGACTCAGCAAGCATTAAAAGAACATCGGCATACCTGTAAATAGGCCAGTTGTCATTAGTTCTAGGAAAATCAGGATCTGTGTCGTGATCATATTTCTTTACATAATACAAGGGATCGGATGGCCTGTCAAAATAGGTTACAGATATATCTTTTCGAAGGTCGCCATCTTCATAAGCATCTATCATGTCTAAGGTTGGTATATTTTTACCATTGCCGTTTCCACTTTCCGGTCCTAATATTACTGTCCCACGTGAACCAACCGGAGCAAACTGATAGATAAAATTACTTGCTTCCCCCTCACTACCTTCTTTATACTGTGCTTCAAATATTGATTCTGCATGATTTTTATTTTCAGGATTAAAAATATCAGCATAATTATCAAGCAATTCAAATTGATTTGAATTTACTATGTCTTCAAGTTCAGTTTTGGCTTTATCAAAATCCTGCCTTGTCATATACACTTTTGCAAGCATGGTTTTGGCAGCCCATTTTGTAACCCTGCCTTTGTTGCCTGAATCATAACTTTCAGGCAATACTGATATCGCAAATTCTGTATCGCTGATTATTGCATTATAAACATCAGCAGCAGACGTTTGCGTTATTGAATACGCCTCGTCGGCTGTTGTAATAGGTTCCGTTAAAAGTGGAATATCTCCCCAGTAGCGAACAGCTACGAAATGAAAATATGCTCTAAAAAACCTAAGTTCGCCTTCCAATTGTTTAGCAACGTTTTGATCAATGTCGGCCTCTGACAGATAAGATAAAGTAACGTTTGCGTTTTTTATTCCAGTGTATAGCGTATTCCATGCATTTGAAAACAATGTTGAATTTGGAGTTACTCTAAACTGATCCATAAAACCCCATTCGTTACTTCCTCCCAAACCACCTTGATCCAAATGATTATCATACATTGTGTTATCAGATCTTCCTTCCTCCAGAAAATGAGCACTATTTATATAATCCTGCAAATCGGCATAAACCGCAATTGTTGCGTTTTGAAAGTCATCTTCCGTTTTAAAAAAGGTTCCTTCTGTTTCGTAATGCTCAGGAGTAACAGTTAAAAATTCTTCTGTACATGAGTTAAACACAAAAGTCAATGTGTAAATCAACCCAATAAATATGATTTTTTTTAATGAATAATATTTCATGATAATATATGGTTTAAATTAAAAAATTAAGTTGACCCCCAAGGTGACTGTCCGGTTAACAGGATAGGAATAATTATCAACACCCATTGATTGGGGATTGCTTCCACCATAGCTGCTAATCTGGGGATTCCATCCTGAATAACCAGTGATCTTGGCTACGTTCTGCACGCTTACATAGAATTTTGTACTGGAAATAAAATCTACTTTGTTAAGTAACGATTTAGGCAATGAATAAGCTAGTGTTACATTTTTTATCCATAAATGATCACCGTCTTCTATCCACAAATTGCTGGTTTTATGTTGGCCAGGATAATAACCTGCAGGAATTATTCCAACTCCGGGGTTTTCGGGAGACCTCCATCTTTCCAAAAAATCAGTACTTACATTCCACCTAACTTTTTCGTTATAAATAACTTCTTTCATTTGGGGTAAAATCTGATAGCCAAGGGCACCTGTAGCTAATACAGAAAGGCTAAAATTTTTGTAATTAAATGTATTGTTGAACCCAAAAGTAACTTTGGGATGAGGATTTCCAATTACATCTCTATCATTCCCGGTAATTGTTCCATCTCCATCTATGTCTTTATATATATATGCACCTAATTGTTTTGCACCGGGCCACCCAGCTAAATTTGGATCGTCTAATTGCTCTTGAGTATTAAAAATTCCTTCAATTACCCATCCGTATAAGGAACCAACAGGCGAACCGACTTGAGTAACATTATATGTACTTATGATCTTTCCAATTTGTTCCGGTATATATTCCACATTGTTCTTCAAGGTAGAAACGTTAAGGCTACTGTTCCATCTCAGGTTATTAAAATCGGCACTATAACTAACTTCAAAATCCCAGCCGGTATTTAGCATCTCGCCAACATTAGCCCTCGTTGAAGAAAAACCTGTTGCCCTTGGCAGAGACAAGTTAAACAACATATCTTCAGTTCTTTTATGAAAATAACTTGCATTAACAGTAAGTTTATCGTTAAACAGACCAAGGTTTACCCCTATGTCAAGTTGTGTGCTTGTTTCCCATTTAAGATCGCTGGCACCTAAAGAAGTCAATGCTTTGCCGGTAACAATATTATTGCCTAAAACGTAATTGTAATTATCAGAGAGGTTATTTAGATTGGGAATTGAAAGTACCCTTCCAAATCCGTCAAAGTCCCCGATTGCGGAGTTACCGGTTACGCCGTAGCTTGCTCTTAACTTCAATTCACTTAAAGGAGTATTTTGGGGAAAGAAATCTTCTTGTGAAATTCTCCAGCCAACTGATGCTGAAGGGAAATTTCCATATTTATTATCTTTCCCAAATTTTGAAGATCCTTCTCTTCTGAAATTTATTTCTAACATGTATCTGCTTTTGTAGTCATAACTTACCCGGAAAAACATGGCTGCCAAAGACCAATTGGTATAATCGTCAATGTTAGCATTTACTTCTGATGCTTCAAGATAATTGATGTTATTATCTGTAGGAAAATCTTTTCCCGTAATTTGAGAATACTTCCCGCTTTGTTTTTGCGCAGTGTAACCCGCCAGTAAGCTAAAGGAGTGATTTTTAAACATTTTATTAAAGGTTAGCAGGTTGTCAATCCCCCAGTTTAAAATATCATATTTAGAGTTTGATGCTGAATTAACATAGGGGGGTGCACCGGGAGAAAGATTTCCGGCATTACCAATTGCAAATTGCCCAATAGTTGTTGGTGTAAAATTATTTGTTTCGCTATTGTATAATCGTGAATACAATTGGGGCTTAAAATGTAAACCGGGAAGGATGGTTATATCCAAATTGATACTTGCATTTATATCTCTTGTTGTTGCAGTATTGCTTACTTCTTTTGCCTCAAATAATGGATTTGTATAACTAAAATATCCTTCTGAATCGGCAGATATATAGGGTCTTAGTTCTCCATTTTTATCATATGGGGACTGAAGAGGACTCGCTGTAACGGCCCTCATTAATATTCCTCTTTGTCCATCAGATGGAGCCTGGTTTCTTTCCGTGTATGATGCAGACAAACTGCTTCCAAATTTAATCCATTCGTTAATTGTTACATCCGTATTTGAACGAAGCGAATAACGTTTAAAATCAGTACTTGGAAGGATACCTTCCTGTTCAAGGTACCCACCATTCACGGCACCTCTGATTTTTTCATTTCCTGCGCGTAAAGTAAGGTTATAACTTTGAATAATGGCTTCTTTAAAAACTTCATCCTGCCAATCTGTACTTACAAAATCAGGATTGGCCAAGACATCGAGGTAAATTTGTGGAATTGCAGTAGATGTGCCATTCTTGGCATTTAAATCTTCAATATATTCTTTGTTGTATTGTGCATATTCCTGTGCATCCAGAACGGGCGTTCTCCATGCCTGAGGCAAAGCCTGTATCCCAACACTGGAATTAAATTCAATCTGGCTGGTGGACTCGGTTGCTTTCATTGTTTCAATCAAAACAACACCATTTGATCCCCTTGCCCCGTAAATTGAAGTCGAAGCAGCATCTTTTAAAACAGTAATCTTTTGTATGTCTGCAGGATTTAAACTAGTTGGCATTCCATTCCCTACCGGAACACCATCAATAATAATAAGTGGTTCGATTCCGGCATTTATTGAACTAATACCGCGAACTTTAAGGCTTGGGCTGGCACCTGGTGAACCGTTGTTGTCATTAACGGTAATGCCGGAAACTCTTCCCTGCAAAACCTGTCCTGAGTTTGTCAACGGTACTTCTTTAATGCCTTCCATATTTACTTCCGAAATAGAAGAGGTGACTTTTTTCTTACTTTGATAACCATACCCCACTGCAACAACTTCTTCAATACCAATAGCATTCTCTTCCAATGTTATATCAATCACTGTTTGTCCTTCAACAACTACTTCCAGTGTCCGCATTCCAACAAAAGAAAATTGCAGTGTTGCATCTTCAGGTATAGTTGAGAGTGAGTATTCACCACCGGCATCAGTTACTGTTCCCTGTGTTGTGCCTTTTACCACCACGGTTACGCCGGGCAAAGGAGATCCGGAAGAATCTGTAACTTTCCCTGAAACCGACTTCTGCTCCTGATCTGATTCTTGATTACTAAATCCCCCGTCATCAGATTTAATAGCAATGTAATTGTCGAAAACTTCATACTTCAACTGAAGCGGAGGAAGTACTTCATCCAGAATACTACGCACACTTTTTTGTTCAAATTCAATGTTGATGCGTTGTTTATTCTTTAAAACTTCACTTTGGTAAAAAAAACGGAAATTTGTATTTTCTTCCATTTTTTGCAGCAATTCTTCGATGGTAGTGTTTGTCATTTTCAGATCTAACTTAACCTGCCCCAGAGAGGGAAGGGCAAAAACCTGAATAATACTTATTAGGCATAGAAAGATTGTAATTCTCATAATCCTAAATCCTTTTTGCAACCCGCAGAGATTGCAACAATAATAAATCTTTTTCATAAATTTGAAGTGTTTACGATTAGTACTTATCTTCTGGCAGAAGACGTAATTGTAAATAAATTCCGGTCGGGAAATACTCGTAATATTTTCCGGCCATCTTTTTTAATCCTACATTGATTTCTTTTTTAAATGAATTATACTTGGTTTATGGTTAATAATTTCAAATGAATAATCTATTCCAGCTGTGTATTTTAATATGTTGAAAATCTGGTCAATGGGTTTGTTTTTCATAATGGTGCCTGTAAACTCGATCTGCTTAATTTCTTCATCATCAAAAATCACTGTTATGTTATACCAGCGTTCAAATTTTCGGACAATGTCTTCCAGTGTTTCATTTTTAAATACCAGATACCCATCTTTCCATGAAGTATAAAATTCCGTATCAGCTTTACTTAGAGAGATTGTTTTTTTTGTTAAATCAAACTTTGCATTTTCCCCCGGAGAAAGCTCAGAAACAAATTTTCCTTTCGGGCTTTGCAGGGATACTTTCCCTTTTATCAGTGTCACATTTACTTCATCATCGCTGTTATAGGCCTGAACATTAAAACTGGTTCCTTTAACGGCTACTGTTAATTCCGGGGTTTGAACGAAAAAGGGATTTTCCGGGTTGTGACTTACATCAAAGTAGGCTTCGCCGCTTAACTTTACATCCCGGGTTTTACCTTCAAATTTTTGAGGGTATGTTAGTTTAGAATTTGAGTTTAACCAAATATGCGTATTATCCGACAGATAAATTTCGGCGCTTTCTCCGTCCGGAATAATTATTTCGTTCCAGACTAATTCATTCGATTCTTTATTCCACAGAAAATATACAGATGTACTACCAATAAAAAATGCCAACACAAAAATGGCAGCATATTTTAACAGATACATTGGAATTACTCTTTTTTTACCCAATTTTTGAGTTTTACAAGATTTTTTTCCTGCATAATCTTCGTAGTTGGCAAATCCCGCCATTGCCCAAAGATTTTTTAAGGTTTCAAATTCTTGTTTGTTTTCTTCCGAGCTCTCAATCCAATTTAAAACCTCCTCAATTTCGGATTCTTTGCTTAGTTTATTTAAAGTGAATTTATGCAGTTTTTCCTTATTCATTCAAATGCTTTTATATGTATGTACTGAGAAAAGGAAAATACCCTATGACCTTTTTTATTTTTTTCAAAAAAATACCACAGGCAAATACTGTTTTAGCGCCGGTCGGAGAACTTTCAACGCTTTTGTAATACAAGCTTCCACCGTTTTAATTGAAATGTTAAGCTCATCTGCTATTTCACGATTTTTTTTATTTTCAAACCGGCTCATTTCAAAAATCCGTCTCGATTGTGGAGAGAGTTTTCCCAGGGTTTGCCTAAATATTGAATCAATCTCATTGAAAATAAGGGGGGAGGTATCTAAATGGGACAATGAATCCTGACTTAAATTTAGTTGTTTATGCTGCAACCTGCCGAGATGTTTTTGAGCTACCTTAAGGTGTTCAATCTTTTTTAAACATTGATTTTTAGTGAGTGTGAATAACCAGGAAGAGAGGTTCTTTACTTGATGAAATTTTTTATGTTCTTCCCAAATAACAGTAAATACATCTTGAACAACATCCCTCGCTATCTCCCGATTGTTCAAATAGTGAAAAGAAAAATGCAACAAACGTTCCTGATATACCTCAACAACATGCGCAAAAGCAAGCGAATCGCCAGTAGCCAGGTTTTGGATTAATTCTTTTTCAGTTAAGTTTAACAAGGTTTTATCAAATTTTCTGTTCAAACTTAATAGAAAAATCAATAAATTTTGAAAATCTTACATTACTTAACCCGCATTATTTGCATGAAATGAATAATTTGACTAAAAAATGATATTTTTAGAACATCACTGGTTTATGTCAGGGAGAATATCCGGATATAAAACAGGATGATTTGCAAATCAATCCGGGAGTTAAATAAATTTCCTACCGAATGGTTTTATCGCTGTATGACCAAAATACAGGAGAGCTGGAAACAATTATTTATGCCGGAATGGTGTTTTCTTTTATATAATTTGCTTGCATTATAACGTTCATTTGGAATATATGCTGTTTCCATTATTTTTTCAATCTCCCTAACAATCTCCGGATGATTCTCTGCTACATTACTCTTCTCTCCAATATCATTCTCAAGATTGTAGCGCAATAGCTCGCCACCCTTACCAAGACGATTTTTTTTCAGTTGGTAAGATAAACTGCCTGTTTATAGCTTACCCGATAATGGCCAAAGTCCTAGTAAAGACAACTAAGTTACCTTTTATACTTTCTTCCTATCAACGTATCAATAACAGATATTCCATCTATGTTTTTATTTAACTTTGCACCTGTCATTCTTAAAATAGCTTGACAGATTTATTTTCTATTCTGATAGTTTTTTGTGACGTTAATAAGGATGAATATTTATTGCCGGATGATGAAAACTTACGATGGTATTTTTGCAATTTTTAGCTATTTCAAAATAAATAGTTTACAATAATAGTTGTCGATTGTTTATTATACGTCTTGCATACACCATTTTTATTGTCTGTTCGGCTCATTATTTGAATCCTCAATACTGATTTTTTTACATTTTGATTAGTTTTCCAACTTTACGTAACGTCTTCACATCAATTTTTCTAATTTTTCCCATATGATCAGGACCAACATTAAGCGAGAAAATATTTCCGTATTTAACCGCACCAAGATAATCTTTATAAATTTTCTCAGCAGAATGGACCAGATTATCATGCGCAGGAAGAGAATAAAACCAATCAGCTCCACCCTCATGTTCCGGAAGGATTGGATAGGTAAATTCAGCCACAAAAAAGTTATCATAATTCGTATGTACGTGACTTTTATAACCTACGGTAGTTTCATCACCAATAACGCCTGGTTTTCCCCGTTCCCGAATGTTTAGCCTACCTGCCGTCTCTCCTGAATTAAAACCGACAAAACAGTCCGGCTGAAACTGATGCACCCAATCTACCGTTGCCTGATGACTCAGTCCTCCATCGCCAACGGCATGATCCATCCAGAAAAATTCAATGGCGCCATACATTGTACATAGCTCTTTTAGTTGAGCCTTTTTTATTTCCGGGTTTGTACCTTCCCCCGAGTTATGTCCTTTCCCATCAACGGCTCCAGGCCAATTCCAATCGCCTTCAGAAAAATATAAAGCAAGCTTCAGTCCGTATCTGTCGCATGATTTACGAAGTTTTGCCAGAACATCTACTCCCAGGGGGCTGTTTGTTACTTTCTTTTCGGTGGTTTTGGTATCCCATAGACAGAATCCATCGTGGTGTTTGGTTAAAAACAGAATGTAGCTCATTCCGGCATTCTTTGCTACTTTACACCATTGATCTGTATCAGCACCAGTTGCTTTGAAAAATGAGGGCTCTTTATCCAATGTAGGAGTCCATTCATTCCCTGAAAATGTACTGAATGACCAGCAGATAAACATTCCAAATTTCAAATTTTTAATTTCAGAAGCTCTTATCTCATCCTGAACTTTGTCTTTGCTTATAATTGTAGACCTGCTGACAAGTGAAGAAAAAATAAGTATTATCAAAAAAAGCCATCTTACTTTCATTATTTTAAATCTCAAATAATTTTCTCTGTAATTCTTATTCATACCATGTAAACGCATCTCTTACAGTCTCAAGACTTTTGGGAATGGCTTCCATAGGATCTGCATTTCCTTCGAATTCAATGGAAACATAGCCCTTGTAATTTACTTTTCTGAAAATTTCTGCCACTCGTGGATAATCAATATCCAGGGTGTACCATTTCCCTCCTCCCAAATAGGTTTTTGCCTGTACCAAAAACGTTTTGGGAGCCATCAATTCCAATTGTTCATATTGATTTTCGAGAAAATTACCGGTGTCGCTTGTTACCTGTAGCCAAGGAGAATTCACTGCATTTACTATTTTAAGAACTCCTTCCGCAGTGCGCCCCAGGCCCCAATGATTTTCAAGTCCTAAAACCACACCACATTTTTCTGCTGTTGGGATACATCGCTCAATAGCATCGATTACCCATTTAAAACCGTCGTCCTCGGTATATCCTTCTAATGTAGGCTCAATTCCTTTGTTAGCCATCAAATCATCAAAAGAGCCACTGGTTCCCCAACGCCCTGTATTCAAGCGCATTGTTGGAATACCTAGCTGATAGGCGAGTTCAATTTGATGAATTGTTTTTTGAATCTCAGCATTACGTTTCTCTTTTTCAGGAAAAATGAAGCCCTGGTGCGTAGAAAAACCCATTATATCCAGACCTGCATGAAATGCCTGTCGTTTCAACTTTTGCAAATAACTGTTTTCTTCTGACTGCATTTGCCTCAGTAAAAATTCAATTCCATCAAATCCCATGCGGGCAGCTTTTTCGATACAGTCTTCAATTGGCGCATTACTTTTGGGACCATTGAATTGCCAAAACGAATAGGTAGAAACACCAATTCTGTTTCTACGTGGCCTTACGTTCTTATTAATATTATTTTCACTGGATGAAACATGTGAAGTTGTCAGGCCCAAACCTAATGCAGTTAAAGTAGAATTTCGGATAAAATTCCTACGATTATTTGAATATTCCATTTTGTTTTATATTTAAGAATTTAATTAGTTTAAAATTAGCTCGATAACCGGAATTTCAACGTTCGGTTTTGCAACAGGAAGACTTAAGTCCAGATCTCCAGCTTCATGTACATCTCCACCACGGTTGTGTCCACGCGGTTCTGAAAAATGAATCTCCGATGCATCATGTAAAAACTGAACATATTTCACCTTCCCTTTATATCCGGGTAACCGAAGTTTCTGAAGCGGATAATCCAGCAAGTGAATATAGAGCCGATTGGTTTTTGGATTATAGGTGAGCAACGAGTTGGCAGGTGCTTCATATTCTTTCGGAGCCTCTGTACAGCCATAAATAGAACGACTATTATATTTCATCCATTCTCCCATTCCTTCCAATGCCATATCTGCTCTTTCGTCAAAAACTCCACGGGCGGTGGGACCAACATTTAATAAAAGATTCCCTCCTTTGCTTACTGATTCGATTAACAGTCCCAAAAGTTGTTTGTTATCTTTCCATGTATATTCATCCCGGTAATACCCCCATGATCCAGAGAACGTCTGACAGGTTTCCCATGGAATTCTCTTCCCGTCTATTTCAGGCCATTTATCCACTTTGTATTGCTCTGGTGTCATAAAATCCCAACCTCCTTCAACATCCTGCAAATCGGCCCTGTCATCTATAATTATTCCAGGTTGAAGCTCCCTGACCATTTTTATTAATTCAACGGAACCCCAGTCATCTCGGCCTTTCCCAAATTCGCCAGGAAAAGAAAAATCAAGCCAAAGAATATCTATTTTACCATAATTCGTTAGAATTTCACGAACCTGATTTTTCAAATATTCACGATAAACAGCCATGTCTCTCCCTTTATTTAATGCATCGTATTCTTCTTTGGTCCTGGCCCGTTGCGGGTGTACACGGTCAATAGTATAATCAGGATGATGCCAGTCTATGAGAGAATAATAAAACCCGATTCGAAGTCCTTCTGCCCTAAATGCTTCTACCCACTGTTTAATAATATCTTTATCATAGGGTGTATTTGTTACCTTGTAATCAGTATATTTTGAATCAAACATAGTGAAACCTTCATGGTGCTTCGAAGTAATTACGGCATACTTCATACCCGCAGCTTTTGCTTTTTTTGCCCATTCAGAAGGATTGAATAAATCCGGATTAAAAATTTCAAAATACTTCTGGTAATCTTCAGTTGTTATACGTTCACGATTTTTCACCCACTCGTGACGGGCAGCCTGAGCATACAAACCCCAGTGGATAAACATTCCAAAACGGGCATCCGTCCACCAGGCCAAGCGTTCTTTCTTTTGTTCGGGTGTTTCGTTCCAAATCTTTTTTTGCGAAAAGCCAGAATTTACGATTAAAATTCCGAGCAAAAATAGTATTGTCAATTTTTTCATCAGTTTTATTTATTAAGTTTCTAAGATAAGATTATATGATTTATTTTCCATTCATTTGATTATGCGCCAGTTATTGTGATTACCAAAATCACTATTTTTCTTTCACATAGTTAAGAGGTAAGTCATTAAAGGCACGGGCGAGTACCGCAATGTTCCGTTCATCTTCCTTTAAACTATCAACAGGATTTGAGAGATAATAATCAACTGGTTTCATCATTGGGCCAACAACTGGTTTGGTAAAACCATATAACCCAACATTCTCTTTGAGTGCGATAGGTACGATTTCCGCGGGGTTTTGTTTATTCCAATTGGCCAGACAGGTAATCAACTGTGTTTTGGTTCCGGTTAAATCACGCATTGCCGCAGTTCTTTTTATGTCTCCGGCTTCGTTCAT
>NZ_JAIKLE010000041.1 GCF_022267315.1 Maribellus maritimus | reverse complement strand
AATAGAAATGCAACCCGAAACCATAATGTCAATAACCGGAAACAAACACTATCTAAAAATTTTCAATGCGGCATTTTGTATTTAAAATGGTATAAGCTATTTCAATTACTACAAAAATGCTGGTTTGTTTATACTTTGTTCTGTTGCTGATTGCTTCAGGGATGTTCATAAGTAAATGATTTTTGGTTCTCATTCAACACGATACGAATTTTTTTAACCCTAAATTGGGATTTGCCTTGTGATGCGGTGAAAATGTGGAATAGATTATATCAAATT
This sequence comes from Maribellus maritimus, assembly GCF_022267315.1. GTDB lineage: Bacteria > Bacteroidota > Bacteroidia > Bacteroidales > Prolixibacteraceae > Draconibacterium > Draconibacterium maritimum. The sequence continues at coordinate 58,827 of NZ_JAIKLE010000041.1, read as the reverse complement.
TTCCACAAGATTCAATAAGCTGGCTATCTTCAACGGCACCATTTATAGATTTAATGTAATTTTCCTTATTTTGTCGCCGGTCGTCATCCGTAATTTCATGTGTGGTATTCTTTTGGGCATATTACTTCATTTTCTTTCTCGGACGATTAAGAAGAAATAATATTTTAAGATTTAAAGGAAAATTTCAGTTCATTATAAACGAATCTGTTATTCTTTAAAAAACCAACTGGCTGTCCAACCTATAACAAAACATGACAGTACTCCTGTTGCCGAATACATAATCAGATGTACGGGTTGATATGTCGCTACCAGAATCTGTATCATTATGCTAATGAAAATTCCGACTAAAACGCCTTTTGAATTGGCTTTTTTTGATAAAATTCCTAAAAGAAAAACACCGCCCAAACTGCCGATAACCAGTCCCAGTACTTTTTGGAATTCGTCCCAAAGCGACTGAATATCCATGGTTGCCATCATAAATGCAAATAAGGTTCCTGAAATTCCGATGACGAATGTAGCTATCCGTGCCAGTTTTAGCGGGTTCGTATTTCTACTCCATCCAAAACGGAAATGAATGTCGGAGGAGTATGCAGTCGCTGCTGAATTCATGCTACTGCTCAGGCTGCTCATGGCTGCGGCAAATATCCCGGCAATTAATAGTCCCGAAATTCCTGCAGGAAGTTGCGAGGCAATGTACCACGGGAAAATAGCATCGTTGTTTGAAAAAGTCGGGTTCAATTCTGTTGGGAAAGTTTTGTAAAAAGCAAAAAGTGCTGTTCCCACAAAAAAGAAAATAATGGTAGCCGGAATTGTTAAAATAGCGTTGGTCCACACACTTTGATTGGCTTCTTTTTGCGTTTTTGTTGTTAAGTAGCGTTGTACCATGGTTTGGTCGGTTCCGTAAGTAGTAATGTTTGCAAAAATTCCTCCCAGAAGCATTACCCAAACCGTGGGTTGTTTTAGTGAAAGTGTCAAGTCGAAAACATTAAATTTATGACTGGCAGCCGCTGTTTCCACAATGGAAGAAAATCCACCATCAATTTTAAAAATGATTAGAGCTAATGAAAGGATGGCTCCGCCAAGCAAAACAATTACCTGCATCACATCCGTCCAGATAACAGCTTCTATTCCTCCCATCATCGTGTAAACAAGCGCCACAATCCCCATAAGGGCAATGCATAAGAATATATCGATTCCGGTAACGACATTTAGCGCGATTGACGGAAGAAACAAAACGACGCCCATTCTGCCAATCTGATAAACGATGAAAGAAAGGCTTCCAATTAGACGGATGGTGATATTAAAACGGTTTTCCAGGTATTCGTAAGCAGTGGTTACATTCAATTTCCTGAAAAATGGAATAAATAGAAGGATAATAACCGGAGCTACTAAAAAGATGGTCATGTTGAGCGTAAAATACGACCAGTCGGTGGCAAAGGTTTTTGCAGGAATGGCCATAAAAGTAATGGCGCTGAGTGCGGTCCCAAAAATGCTTAGTCCGGCGGCCCACCACGGAATTCGACCGCCGCCTTTGAAATAATCGTTGGTATCTTTTTGTCGTTTTGAAAAGAAATAGCCCATCCACGAAAGAACCAGAAAATAAAGTCCGATAACAACGATGTCGAGCAAACTTAAATGTTTCGCATCTTTTACCACTTGAATTTTAAGGACTTTTGGTGTGCGAATTCCCGGACGGATTTCTCCCGAAGGAAAAATAAAATCATCTCCCCACTGAATAGCGGTGGTTGTTACTTGTCCTGTTTCAGGGAGCGTGGCAAGTTCGAACGTTTTGTTGGTTAGGGTGTTAAATCCTATAACTTTGTTTCCAAAGCCCGAATGGTTTTCCAGATGACTTAATAATTTTTGCTGGGTCTTTGCTAACTCAGCTGCAACCGTTTCATTTTTATCTGCAGCTTTAAGTTCTGCGATATGTTTCTCAATGTTCATTTGTTTTAGCATCAATTCGCCGTTGGCACCTGACGAAAAAGCAATGGTACTGGCGCCAACCGGAAAAGCAGTTCCGGCCATAACCGGAAATTCTTTGTTTTTTCCCTCAGAAATAAGCGACCATTGTTTTAGCGAAGGGTTGTAGACATGTGCGTCATAAAGAATTTCAACTTCGCCGTTTTGCCTAACGTTTCTTCCTGAAAAGAGATAGAAACAGTTGGTAACACCGTTGCTTTGGGCGACTGCAACGGAGAAAGCACGCGGTTGTCCTTCCCACTCAGGAAGGCTTTCCCATTTCCATTCGTTGGAGTTTGCGTTTGAAATATCCAACGAAAGAAATATTTTTTTTGAGGTTCCGCCCGGTTCTGAAATTCCTCCGGCAACAAAAATGGTATTGTCAACCTTGGCAAATGCAAAATTGGTTAAAGGAACAGGAAGTTGTGGTCCAGAAGTTATTTCAACAGTTCCGTTTTCAGGAATATAATTGATGAACCAACTTTCAGAAATACACTCGCTGCTTGTGTTTCCACCAAAACAAAATAATCCTGCCGAAGTGGAAACCGCACCTCCGTAACCTGCGGAAAATGGAAGTTTTACCTCCGATTTTCTCCAGGAATATACATCACCGTTTTTTTGTAAAAGAAAAATCTCGTTGTAATATACTTTTGCTCCTCCTTCCCACGGAACTTTCTCCGGGAAGTTTGCTCCTCCTGCTACGATTAATACATCATCATCCACACCCGAATAAGATCCGGCTAGGCCGGGCTGAACGGAATAACCTGTATTGGGAGGAAGTTCCGGAAGCGATGAAAATTTCAGGTAGTGGTTTTTACCATGAATAGCGGAGATAGTAAAAAAGAGAAGGATCGAAAAAAAGTATTTCATTTTAATTGTTATTTCAAATTCGTACTAAAAGAATTCGGGGATGATTTCGAGCGCTTTTCTACGCACAGGTTCGGCCAATTCTTCGGGGATGGACTTGTAGGGCCAGCGTAAATTTGCACCGACATCCGCCCATCCGCCAACCGTTGCCATAAACCGATCGCAGGCGTGGTTCGGGAAAAACTGTTTGGTGATGAAAGGTTCAATCAATTCATTCATAAATTGTTTGATTCGTTTTTCCAGTTCCAGTGCGGAATTCATATCACTTTGCATTTGATTGAACCATTTTTGTGCAGCGAACGGATTCAGACATGCTACATTTGAATATGCTCCTTGTGCGCCAAGTTTAATTCCGGTTGCCAGATTATGTCCCGGGATAAATACCGAAAGTCCCTCACTGTTCTCTCTTACGGATTCATACCAAAGTTTGTCAGAATTATAATCGAAAATCTTTACTCCCATTAAAGACGGAACCTGCTTTTTTAAGATGGCCCATTCTGCCGGCTGTAATTTTTTCTTTGCGTGAGGTGGATTGTACAGTACCAGGCTGATATTTCCCGCTTCTTCGGCCATTTTTTTCAAAAATATGGTGCATTCCTGGAGTGTTGGGGGAAACCAGTCGGGCAAAATAACCTGAACTGCCCCTGGTTGCAGATATTTTATCATTTTAAGCCTTTCGAATGAAATTTGCGGGCTCATGTGGCTTACACCTATTTGAAATGGAATACCTGCCTTTTCGCACTTTGTTGCCAGTAATTCGCTTGTTTTTAAAAACTCTTCCTCGGTTTGTGAGTAAAATTCACCAGCCGTTCCGTTGGAGTATATTCCGTTTGGATGTGATGAAATAAGTATGTCTATTTCATCTGATAATTTTGAATAATCGATATCTCCGTTGCTATTTGTAGCTAAAAGTAATGTTGCCCAGTTTCCAAATATTTCGACTGACGATAGAGGTTTCATTTTTTTAAACTGCCTTCATTTAATATCGTTCCAGCTGTAAATAATTCAATGGGATCAAATGCGACAAAAACCATTTTTTCATAAGCGCTTTTTTCTCCGGCTTCGAAAAACATCCCAACTTTGCCGTTTGGAAGTTTTGTCAGGCAGGAATAGGCAGAAGGACCGGCATAGATAAGTTTCCCGTTACTCCAGTTTTTACAATTGTCGAAACTTGTTTTCACTGTCATGTGTGTTCGGGCAACGGTAACTGCCGGATTTAAAAACAAATGCATTTGCTGGCCTTTAAACGGGCCAAAATTTAAAATGCTTGCCTGGCAAACCGATTCAACAAGTTGGTAGTCATGTTCAATTTCCGACCAGGTATTTCCTCCATCTTTACTAAAACTGATTGCCCTTGCGTGTTTATCATTATATGATCGCATATTCATTACCAATGTTCCGTCAGAAAGTTCGGTAAGCTGACTTTCGTTGCAGCCGGGTTTAATGGGCTCACTTTTTTGCCATGTTTCTCCATGATCATCAGAGTATAAAACATGTGCTCCGTATCCGTAGGGCCCTCTACGTACATTTCCGTTTGGATCGTCATAACTGTGATTGGCTGGAATAACTAGGCGGCCTTTATATTTGCCGTTTTTTACCTGGACACCAATTCCCGGTCCGGTAGCGTACCATCCCCACGAATCGTTTCTGCAGGTTTCTCCCATATTTACCGGCTCCGACCATGTTTTTCCATCATCATCCGAATAGCAGAGATAGGGAATTCTTGGAGAAGAAGATGTTTTGTGAATAATAGCCGATTCATGATCTTCGCCGTTATTCCATGTCAGAAACAGCCAAATCCTGCCGGTTTCTTCATCTACTACCGGGCAAGGGTTTCCACAGGTATTTTGCGCATCGTCCCAAACAATTTGCTCGTTACTCCATGTTTTTCCATTGTCTTCCGAACGTTTTAATAATAAATCGATATCTCCCGCATCACCTGCTTCCCGCCCTTCACAAAAAGCCAGGAGTGTTCCTTTTGGAGTAACAATTATTGAAGGAATTCGGTAGTTGTTATAATCTCCTGTACCTTGCTCCCACAAAATGGATTGCTGAATGCTTTTCTTTTTTTCACTAAAAGATTGAAGTATGAACCCCAGGAAAATTGCCGGGAGAAGTGTTTTAATTAAAAAATTATATTTCATCGTCTTTAATTTAGTCATTTTTTTTCTATACTCTTTGGCGTTCTATTTGTTTAGTATTTCACTAATTTTTACGGTTTGAAAGACCATATCGGCCTGGCTGCCTTCATATAAGATTCCAATCGTGTTTTCATCTACAGAAGTAAGACAAGAATATCCTCGGCCCGATTTTTCGTCAAGTAATATCCAGTATTTTTCGGGCCATGTTTTCCCATCGTCTAGACTTACTTTAATCGTCATGTGGTCGCGGTTGACTTTTGAATCAGGATTTGAAAAGAATAAAATGCTTTTTTTCTGTCCGTTTTCAGTATACTCGTGTTTATGAATGCTGGCCATACATCCGGGCTCTATCAGTGCATTTCTTGACGTAGGGTGAGTAGTCCAGGTTTGTCCCATATTATTTGTTGTGGAGATAACCCTTCCGTTTGTGTCAGACATGTTTCCTTTATTTGAACCGTCGCGGGCATTTAACATAATCGAACCGTCAGACAATTGGACGACCATGTTTTCGGTAGTTCCCTGGCTGGCAAAATTACTGGTTGTCCATGTTTCGCCACCGTCTTCGCTCCAGGTAATATTTGAAAAGGAATTTCCGTTGGCATCGCGGCCTTGTGTTGGGAAAACAAGAGTACCGTTGTCTAAAGTAATTCCATGCCCGGGTGCGGGAGCCCACAACCACCAATATTCTTTTTTGCACATTTCGGTAAGGTTCACTGGTTCTGACCAGGTTTGTCCATCGTCGGTACTTTTTGTTACCAAAAATTGCGACGTTTCTTTTACACCGAATCCTGGCTGCGAACCTTTGTTTTTCCATTGATGGTTCCAGTCGGCTGAAGCTTCGTTTAATCCTTCTATCCATTTCCCGTTGGAGTCGATTACTCCGTACATCCATAGTCCGGCGACAAATACTGTGTTTGTATTTTTATCTACAAGAATATTGGCATCGCTAATGCCGTTAAATTTTTCAGGTAATCCGCCCCAGGTTCCACGATCGAGAACAATTCGCATCGCTTCCCAGGTTTGTCCGCCATCGGTACTGCGGCTTAATCCTATGTCTATATTTCCCTGCAGGTCGCGGCTCATATCACGTCTTATGTCATAAATGGCAAGTAAAGTTCCGTTGTTTGTGGTTGTTAGCCCCGGAATACGGTAGGTATCTACATTGTCATCGCCGTGTTTACGAAGGGCAACTCCCAGTCGTAATCCTGCTGTTTCCGCTGTTTCCGTATTTTTTATGGTTCCCGAGCCGGTTTCAATGGATTCGCAGGTTGCATTTATTTTATGAGATAAATCTATGGCATCTTTTAGTTTTACATACACTTTGAAATAAGCGGTTGGGTCGCTAATATTTAAATTATCTGAAAAAATAACTGAAGCAGAAGCTGGCATTGTTTCTCCAAATTGGCGGTCGGCCAATGAGCCAGCATCTTTTCCAATATAAGAAAGTCTCACACTCTCAATATCGTTGATATCTGTTGTTCCTTCGAAATTAACCTTGACACTTTTTATAATGTATTTAGAAGGGGAATCAACTTGCAGTTGTATCTCAAGCACAAGATTTTGCGATTTCCCTGTTAAAACCGGTATTTGTTCATGAGAGACATTTATTTCGGCACTAAATTCTTCAATTATTGGATTATCTGGTATGTTTTCCTTTTTTGTGCATGCATGTATTGGCGCCAAAAAAGTAAACAAAAGTAATAGTAGCTCGGATTGTTTTATTATTCGCATGGTTTTAAAATTTCATATAGGATTTCAATTTTTACCGGAAACTGTTTCAGCCTAAAAAAATATGTGAATTTATTTTGTTAAGATAGAAAGAGGGGATTGTTTTTCCCCTCTTCCGTAAATGATACCACACTTTAAAGATCGTACAACTCATTTATTTCTTGTTCAGTTAAAGCTTTTTTGTACACAATTAATTCATCAATTAAACCGATGAAAAAGTTGTTGTGTGTTCCTCCTGATGCAGCCTGCCCGCCAATATTAAAAGGTTGGGAACTGGAAACATCTTTGGGGTTTGAAGCGTCTTTTGACAAAACAAGTATTCCATCTACATAAAGACTACTATTGTTACCTTTTCTTACGCATACCACCTGGTGCCATGTATTATCCGACACTTCAGCGGATGAATTCAATATATTGGATCCGCTGTCATCTTCAACGCAGAACCTGGCTTTTCTGTCGGAAGTATTGTCGCCAATTCTTAACCATGCCTGTTTGTCACCAGAGCCATTAATTCCGCCACTTTCCATCCATACCATCATGCGCGAGGTTACATCGGTTTTTACCCAACAGGCTACTGTGAAATCATCTGTTCCAAAGTTAAACGCATCGTTATCGGGTGCTACCAGCACGCTTTCTCCATCGAAGTAAGCTGCACTGTTAACTGATTTTCTATCTGTCTGGTCGAAGCTGATAGTTCCCTCTCCTAAGTTAGATGCATTCACATGGCTGGGGCCCGCGTCATATCCATTACCGTCAAGCGGGAAGAATGCACTCAATTTGTCGTTCGGAACAACCAGAACATAATCTTCAGTTTCTGTTTCATCAGAAGTAAAATCGTTGGTAACCACAAGTTTTACATTGTATCGTCCGGGAGTATTATAGGTAACTACCGGATTTTGTTCTGTAGAACTCGCGGGCGTTCCTCCTTCAAATGTCCAACTCCAGGTTTTTGCTGTTCCTAAAGAACCATCTTTAAACTGGATTGAGCCACTTGCGTAAGTGCCCTGCGATTCCGCCGCTATTCCGGCTTCTACATAAGAAGCATCAATAATTGTTAGCAGGTCTGTTTTTGTTGTTTCATTGCTGCTTGCCGGATTTGAGGCGGTCAGCTTTACCGAATAGGTACCTGGTGTATTAAAAGTTATGGTTGGATTTTGTTCTTCGGAGGTGATTGTTTCTCCCCCATCTCCAGGAATAAATTCCCATCTCCAGGTAGTTGGAATACCTGTCGACAAATCGCTAAATGTTATTGATTCACCTTGGGTAACAGTAGTTGCATTTGCTTCGAAGTCGGCTGCAATTTGTCCGTATCCTACGGTTATATACTCTTCTTTGATAACTGACGTTGAATCGTTTTTCCGACCAATCATTAAGGTTACTTTATAGCTTCCCGGTAAATTATATGTTACGGAAGGACTGCTTAGCTGCGATGTGGAAGGTGTTCCGCCTTCAAATGTCCAGTCCCAGCTGGAGGGATTTCCCTGCGATATATCGTTGAAAATAACAGATTCGCCAGCAGTGACCTCCACCTTGTTCGACTCAAAGTTAGGCTCCAGTGGCACTACTTCCATCTCGTCTTTACAGGAATAGAAAAGACCGAGAATAACAGAGAGTGATACTATCGATAATATTATTTTTTTCATCATTTTTGTCTTTTGATTTTTAATACTTTCTAGGTTTTGCCGGAAAATTACAACCTTACTCATATCCCTCGGTTTGGGTAATTAATGCGTTGTTATCCATTACTGATTGCTCAACCGGGAAATAAAGTGGATAGCCTTCTTTTCCGTTCAGATTAGGTACTTTTTCGTAGATGTTTATCGTGCCTCCGAAATGAAAGCGTACTAAATCGGGGTATCGTTTTAATTCCAGAAATAGTTCTTTCCATCGCTCCTTTAATATTTCTTTTTCAACAGCTACCTTTTCTTCAGGACCTGAATAAGCTGGAATTTGAGCTCTTTGTTTTATTCGATTTAATTCTGTAATGGCTTCAGGTAAACGGTTTAAAGCAGCAAGTGCCTCTGCTTTAAGAGATATAATATCAGCCAGGCGATAGACAATTAAATCATCATCAAAATATCTGTCGTCGTATACTGTTCCCCTGAATTTATTTTGGCTGGAAAGTATAATATCTCCATTAGAAAGCACAGCATCAATCATTGAGACATTTTTTCGTACGTCGGTATTGTATTCAGCAAATGCATTCTTTAATTCAGAGCTTGGTCCATACACATGCCTGGCATTATTTCGCTCGGTAACGGGAAGGTCGCTGTAGTTTACTGCACTGGTAACATTTATTCCCCATGAAGAAATTCGTTTTGCATAATGCTCGTTTGCTTCCTGATATTCAAAGAAGATTGAAAATATAATTTCGTTGTTCTTTTTGTTTGAGCTGTCAAATATGGATCTAAAGTCGTTTAAAAGACTGACGCCTGAAGCTTCTACTTTTTCAATGGCAGATAAAGCACTGTTAAAATCACCTTCTCCTCCACCAAGTACTTTGCCGGTCCACATTTTCACATCGGCTTGTAAAGCATAAGTTGCCGGTTTCGACATCCGGTTTTTATCCACATAGCCTTCTTCGGGAAAAAGCGACAAAGCCTGATCGATATCTTGATTGATAAAGTTGAATACTTCATTTACACCAGATCTGGCAACCAATTCAACATCTGCATTTTCAGTTGGTGTTGTAACTAACGGAATATCACCCCAGATTTTAGCCATCTGATAATATATAAGTGCCCGCAGTGCATATGCTTCTGCCAATATCCGATTTTTGTCGTTTGAGTTTGTAAATTCAATCCCTTCAGTTTCGCTAAACAATCTGTTTAAGTGATATATCGTGTTATAAAAGCTTTGCCAGGAAGGGGAATTTGAAGCATTTAGTGATTGTGCCCAGGCTTCAGAAACCGGCCCAATATGCCCGGGTTCAAACGAATCGCCTCTATCTTCTCCATATAGTTCAGTGTTTAAACGAGAGCGCACGGAATTATATATACCTGTCAGGTAGGCTTCACAATCTTCCGGTTTATTCCAAAAACTGGATGAAGTTATGCTCGAAACCGGTTTAACATCCAGAAAATTGTCACATGCCGATAAAATTAACATTACCGACAGGGTTACTATTATTGATTTATATCTGTTCTTCATAACGTGGTTTATTAAAAGGTTAAATTAACGCCAAATTTAAACTGTCGTGGTCTTGGGTACTCGCCTCTTTCTCCGCCGTCGTAGCGCTCTGGCGACAATCCGTCAAATTTGGTTAAGTAACCAATGTTGTACACTCCTGCATTTAGTTGGATATTATTCATATTTATTTTTTGTGAAATGCCGGATGGAAGATCGTAAGAGAGAGAGAATTCTCTAAAAGCCAGATAATCACCTTTTTTAATGTATAGTGAGTTCGGATATGTATAATTATGTCTTGGTCCAACTCCACTATAAGAAGTATTTCTTATGTGGTTTCGTTTTCCGTTATCCCAGTCGGAAGCAGCACTATAACGTGGAATAGTGGCCTGGTCTCCTTCTTCCCACCACATATTATCACTTAATACATCGGTTATTGTCATTACCCGGTTGCGGGCATTTCCATTTGCTCTTGCTCTCCAACCGTTTGAAATTACATGTCCCAGTGCATAATCCATAACGAATCTAGCAGTAAGTCCTTTCCATTGCAGAGTATTTGTAATTCCGCCTACTTTATCAGGGGCTTCCCAGCCCATAAAGACCATATCGCGGTCATCGATAATTCCATTTGAATCAACATCTTCCCAAATAGCATCACCAGCCACTTTTTGTTCGCCTGCAGGTTTATTGAGCCAGTAGCCCGAAACTTTTGTGTCGTAGGGAGCCTGGGCTGCTTCTTCATCGGTTGCATATACTCCAATCATATGGAAAGCCCAAATTCCGCCAATGCGCTCACCTTCGGCCAGACCACCGACCATAATATATTCGCCGGATTCTTTGTCATAAATTTCACCTCCATTGATTCGGTTTTTATCTTTTCCGTTGTCTGGAAGGGAAGCTACAACTAACCGGTTAAAGCTAAAATTTGCTGAAATGTTCCAGTTAAGATTGGTTTTTTTGATTGCATTAACCCCCAATTCAAATTCAACTCCCTGGTTTCTTACGGAACCATAGTTGGCAACAATACTGTTGAAACCCGATTCTCGAGCCAGTGGGATTGATACAAGGCGGTCTCTTGTTAGTTTGTTGTAATAATCGGCGTAAAAAGTGATTCTGTCATTAAAGAATCCGGCATCGAAACCTGCATCAATTGAGCGTGTTGTCTCCCAAACCAGCGAGTTATTAGCTAATGTTGTGTTTAGTATTCCTGGGCTCCAACTATAATTGTAGCCGGAAGAATATGCTCCTTGCGTATCTGATATGGAAAGTACGTTGTTTCCTGCTTCACCCCAACTGGTTCGTAGCTTTAGTTTAGTAAGTACCCCGGAATTCCAGAAATCTTCGTTATGAATATTCCAGCCCAGTGTAAAAGCCGGGAAAAATCCCCATTTATGGGCTTCTGAGAACTTGGAAGAACCGTCGATGCGGCCGCTGACACCAAGAATGTATTTCATTTTATAATCGTAATTAACCCTACCGAAAAAGGATACCAGCCGGTCATCACCAATAGATGTTGAAGCCCTTTCATCTTCTGTGTTTGAAGCATTAAGAGTTGGAATATAGTCTGTTGGAGCATTTGCTCCACTTCCTGAAATATTGAATTCATGAAAATCACTGATGTTTGAACCCGCCATTGCATTTATGTTGTGGGCGTCAGCTAGCGTTTTGTTGTAATTTAAAACAGCATCTACCATGTATCTCCTGTCTTGATTATGGTAAGATGACATTTCTCTTTTTTTATCGAATTCATGATAACTTTCAAAATAGTTGTAAACGTCTTCGTTCAGGAATAGCGAAGCAGATGGCTTAAAATGTAAATCCTTAATTATTTCCCAATCGAGTCCGAAACGAAAAGTAGTTCTGTATCTTTTTGATTCAATATTTTCGTAGTATAATTCATGCAGAATGTTTCGAGGAGAACTGGCGCTTTCTCCAATTGCCGGAGTTCCGTCAGGATAATACAAGCGAACAGTGTGTGGTAGTCGTGAAGAGCGGTTAATGGTTTCATTGTAGCCCCTTGGGTCCTTGTAGTTTACATATTGATAGTTTACACCTGCTTCTACACTTAAGTTGTCTTTTACGAAATAGGATGCATTAAGTAAAAAACTTAGGCGGTCGTAAAAGGTTCCTTTTACAATACCATCCTGATTCGTGTAGCCAAGGCTGGTGTATATGCTTGCTTTTTCGTTTCCACCGGAAAAGTTGATGTTGTAGTTGTGACTAACTCCGGTATGAAACATTACATTATCATAATTATTATCTTTAAAAATCATTCTTTTTCCGGAAATTGGATCGTTCATTATTCGGTAACCCTGATTGTCCAGAAGGTCACTTACAAGATCTTGTCCTTCAACTGAAATTAAGTCATCTAAAAACTCAACAGTGTGTTTTGAATTCATAAAACCACCACCATGGGCGGTATTGCTAATATTATTAGTTGAATACGGATAGGCGCCGTCTGAAAGCCGGGATGCAGAGTTTACATCATCCAGGCCAAGTGCCGCTGCTTTTCGGCTTGCCCACAAATATTGTTCAGCATTGGTAAAGGGATAGGATTTGGCGATAGTAGAAATATCGGTAGAATATTTGACATTAATCTGACCTTTACCACCACTAGCTCCGGATTTGGTTGTAATAATAACAATTCCGTTTGCACCGCGAGCTCCATAAATAGCGGTAGCAGCAGCATCTTTTAAAACTTGCATGGTTTCAATATCTTCCGCATTTAAATCGTTGATTGGGCGGATTACTCCATCAACTATATAAAGCGGATTGTCAGAATCCGGATTGGTTGAAGTTCCACCTCGGATGATAATCTTTCCAGATGCTCCAGGTTGTCCGTTTGTTACACGTACTTCAACTCCGGCCGCCTTTCCCTGTAACGCATTTATCGGGTTTATTTCACCCGAATTCCTTATTTCTTCGGCATTTACTTTAGAGACAGAGCTTGTTATTTTTGCCCGCGACTGTGTTCCATAACCAATAGCCACAACTTCATCGAGTCCGATTGTTTCTTCGTCAAGTTGTATGTTTATCTGACTTCGGTTCCCAACAGTTACTGTTTGTGGCTTCATTCCAACAAAAGAGAAACCAAGCACTGCGTTTTCGGTTGTTGAAATGTTATATACTCCATCACCATTTGTAACAGTTCCGTTCATGGTTCCTTGCTCAACAACTGTAGCTCCTGGCAATGGCTGTCCCGACTTGTCAGTGACGGTTCCTGTAATTTTTTTTGTTTGTTGTCCCCAAACATTAGCTGATAAAAACATCAGGATAATTAAAAAGTTCCAAAAGGGAGAAAAACCAATAAAGCGTATTCCTGCCTTATTGTTTTCGAGTTCAAGTTCAATTTTTTTCATAGATTTACATTGTTAAAAATTAATTCAATTTATTGAGTTAGTGTATTTAAAGGTTCTGTGTCGCAACCACAGAACCTTTTTAACTAAACCAAGCTATAATTGGGTTTCTTTATCGAAAACACCTTCTTTCTCAAGTTCTCTTTTCAAGTTTTTATGTTCACTTTCTTTTAGGTTTCTTAGTGGAGCACGACATTTTCCACAGTCAATACCAACAGATTTCATTAGACTTTTTCCGGCTACTATTGCACCATTGTGTTTTACAAGGATTTCAACAATATTTACGGTTTTGATTTGTTTGATCCTGGCGGCTTCTATATTCCCATTCTCAAAATCCTCGATGATTTGGTTATAAATGGGAGCCATAAAATTGAATGTGCTTCCTACGGCTCCTTTGGCTCCAAAAGCGAGTCCGGCTAAAAGCATCTCATCGAAACCACTTAGGATATCCCACTTCTCTTCATCATGCTGAAGGCATTGCTGCATTTCCATAAAATTATTATGGGTGAATTTTATCCCGGCCAGGTTGGGAATTACCGGTGCAGCTTTTTGCAGAAATTCAACCATAGATAGAGTAACGCCTGAAACAGAAGGAATGTGGTAATAGTAAAATGGCAAATCAGGAGCTCCTGCGGCAACTTCCGCGCAAAAATCAATCAACTCTTCGGTTCTGCCAGGTTTTAAGAACACAGGCCCCATGCAACCAATTCCATAAGCACCAAAGCTTTGTGCGTGTTCTGCCAGTTCCTTCGATTGTTTTGCAGAAGTGGTACCAACATGCACAATTACTTTAAAATCGTTCGTTTGTTCGCCAACCCATTCTTCAGTAATTATTTTTCGTTCTTCCAGGGTCATTAACATTCCTTCTCCGGTTGTACCGCAGATAAATACACCTTTTACTCCCGAAGATTTTAGCTTTTCTGCATACTCCGGAATAATTGCAGGGTTAATTTCGCCGTCAGGTTTCATCGGTGTAAATGGGGCGGCAATTAGTCCTTTGATTTTTTTTATCTTCATAAACTTAATCGTAATTATATAAGAATTCCCAATAGGGTTTTAAATGTTTTTGCATTGCTTTCTGGTATCCTTCTTTATCACTGTTTTTGATAAATCTTAAAAGATCTGTGTGTTGTATGATATCTCCTTTTTCGTTCAGCTTTTCGTTTACGGGCTGAAAATAACTTTCATAATTTTGTTTGGAAAATTCAAAAACGGGGTGCATTATCCGGTTAAATTGAAGAATAAAATCATTCCCTGCAATTTCATATATTTTAGTATGAAAAATCATTTCATCTTCTACTGAAAGATTATTTATACCGATAGCTTGCTGCCGGGAGACAATTTGTTCGAGTTCTTCAATTTTTTTTTCAGTGATATTTGCAAAAAGAAATTCCGCGATACCGATTTCCAGGGCAATTCGCATACCCATCATTTCTTTGATAGTTTTAATACTCAGGAGATTAGGGTCTAAAACCTTTTTAAAACCGTTTAAAAGAGGAGGTTCTGTAACAACAATCCCTCTTTTGGTACGCGATTGAATAAGTCCTAACATCCGTAATCGGCTCAAAGCTTCACGAACTACATTTCTGCTTGTACCGAGCATTTCAGAAAATTGCATTTCATTTGGGAGCGAATCTCCCGGAACCAAATGGTTTTCCTTGATGTATTCAATGATTTTTTCTTCAACCTGGTCGGCAAGCGTAGTTGTTGATAAACCTGTTTTCATATTGGTTTAATTAGAATTAATTCTATTTGTAGGACAAATGTAACAAATGAAATTTTTAAGAAACAAAATTTTAGATATGTTGTAAAACATAGTCAAGGCTGATGGCCAAGGCTATAATACTGAAAAGTGTTAGGACCTTTTGGTCGATTGTATTTTTTATTGTTAGGTGAGTGACTGTGGTTTTTTTGCTTTCAATACAGATCTTCGTGCCATCTGTTGTCTTCTTCCAGTTTTTCAAGATAAACTGTGGCTTTTTCTTTTCCTAATTGAAGAACTTCGGAAAGGCATGAAATAGCTGCTTTTCGAACATCGTGCCCCATTTTTACCGAACCACAAACATAAACATTCGCTCCGTTTTCCAGCCATTCGTAAAAAAGTAAGGCGTGTTTTTCCAGTTGATGCTGTACATATATTTTTTTTGCAGAATCTCTTGAAAATGCGACATCAAAGCGAGTAAGTGTGTTTTTGTTAAACAGGTCTTGCCATTCTTCCTGATAGAAGAAATTCCTGTGGGCGTATTTTTCTCCAAAAATTAACCATGCCGGGTTATTTCGGTTTTCTGCATCCAGTTCCTGCATAAAAGCACGGAAAGGAGCGATACCAGTCCCGGCTCCAATCATTATAAGGGCTTGATTGTGTTGTGGCAAACGGAACGCTTTGTTTGGAATAACTTTTAGCTTTATCCGGGTTCCGGGTTTTATCCATTGGTTTAAATACGACGAGCAAGCTCCCATGTGTGTTCTTTTGCGAACTTGCAGACAAATCAGTTTTATCATGAGGTGCAACTCGCCCGGAGTGGATTTTATACTGGATGCCACAGAATATAACCGGGGCTGAATTGGACGAAAAATATCAGTGAGCTCATCAAGGTTGCCTTTCCAGGGAAAATCGGTGAGCAAGTCAATTACATCGGATGTTTCCAGATAGTTGCGGAATTCTTTTTCATCGCACAAGAGTTTTTTTAATTCCGGATTTTTGGAAATTTTGAGATAGCTCTCCAGCAATCTTTTACTGATTGTTGTAATTTCTATCTTTTTTGTCAGAAGTTCTTCCAACGTATAAATTTTGTTTTTATATGTGACTTGATTTTCGGGCGTGCTTCCTAATTTTTTGATTAATGTATTAACCAGCTCTGCCGGATTTTGCGGAACAATGCTCACCGAATCTCCCGGGTGGTAAACGAAATTTTTGTCGTCAACGCTTAAAACAAGGTGATAAACAAGTGGCTCTGCTGTTTTATCCAGCGCATAACGATTTTTAACAATAGCGCCAAAATATTCGTTGTTATTGTTTCGCTGAATATTTGCTGCTATATTTTTTGGTTTCCCTGACCGGTATTTTCCCAAAAAAGTTGAAACCCATTGCGCCGCCGTTTGGTTAAATTCTACATCGCAGTCCACTCGCTCTAAAAAGCGCGAGGCACCCAATTCTTCGAGGCGCTGGTCAATTTCTTTTCCGGTTTGGCAGAATTTTTCATAGCTGCTGTCACCCAATCCACATACCGAAAAAGAAATATTTTTTAAATCCGGAGTATCATCAGCAAACAATTTTCGATGAAACTTTTTGGCTGTTGAAGGTGGTTCTCCTTCGCCATGAGTGCTTACAATAATCAACAGGAAATTTTCTTCCGGCAGGCGATCAAAGTTGTATTTTGACATGTCAGCCAATCGGGCATTAATTCCATTTTGTTTGAAATATCTGAACGATTCTTTGGCTATAAACTCCGAGTTCCCGGAATGTCCGCCAAAGAGTATGGTCAGTTCGGTTGGAGATAGCTTCTTTTGGCCAAATAATTTTTTTATAGCTGTTGTTAACATGATTATTATTTACTGGAAAAGCGGTTTTTTACGTGTTTTACGTTTGTTCCACCACACGAAAAATCCGGTGACAGGCAACGAAGCACAAACCAGGCTTACAACAAAAGCAAGTATTTTTCCCGGTATCCCTAATATTGCACCAACATGTATATCGTAATTAGCTGTTATCAGTTTTTCGCCAAAGTTTTTATCGTTGTGTGTTCGTTCGTTAAGTAACTCTCCTGAATATTGGTCGAACTGAAGCTGATGAGTTTTGTAGTAAACTCCCTCTTTATCGCCAACATAAATGTTAAGTGCTGCCAGGCTGTCGGCAGGCGGAACAATTCGAAATTGGGCGGCTTGCGAATATTTTTGTAATGTTTGCTGAAATGCGATATCGATGGCTTTTGAATCTTCAACCTGCGTTGGAACCGATTGTTTTATTTCAACAGCAGGCGGTACAGTTGTTCCTGAGGCTACAACGTACACAATAGCCTGAAACCACTTAAAAGCCCAAACCATACCGGTGAGTGCGATTATCAGAGCAAAAATAAGACTGTAAAAACCAAGTACGTTGTGCAGATCGTAGTTTTTTCGCTTTGCAGAAGTGCGCTTTTTCCATCGTATCCAAAACAGGTTTTTCCCATTTTTAAAACTTTTGGGCCACCATAGAACCAAGCCGGAAATTAGCAAAACCACAAATATTAACGTACTCCAGCCAACTATGGGTTGCCCTATTTTGGTGCTGAGAAGCAAACTCCAGTGAAGATATTTTACAATGTTAAAAAAGTCTGTTTTTTCATTATAGCTTCCGGTTGTTTCTCCGGAATATGGGTCGATGTAAACTGATTCGTAGTGGTCAATCATATTGAAATAGGTTGTAGCTTCTGAATTTCCTTTGTAACTGAAAAACACCCAACTTTTATCGGGTTTACTGTAGATATTTACCCACCCAATTTTTTTTTCGCCTAAAAGTTGCTGTGCATTTTCAAAAAGTTGTGAAGGCGAAAGTATCTTTGAGACAGAAGGTTTGGTTACATAAATTGCTTCTTTTCGGGCAAGCTTTGTGAACTCCTGATTAAATACATAAATACAAGCGGTTACTGAAACAATAAACACAATAATTCCTGACGCTAATCCCAGCCACAAGTGTATTTTTCCAATCCAGCTTTTTATCATTATTTTTTTATTTTAAAAGAAATCTTAATCAAAAGACTTCGACTACGTTCAACCTGAAAAGGTTGGCGCAGCCGAAGTTGAGTTAGTAATTATTTTGGGGTGAAATTATCATTACACAATCTTTTTTCTGTTTAAAAGCGATATCTTACGTTTAAACGGAAGTTAATTCCTGGCTCAGTTTGCCAGTAATAATAGTTGGCATATGCACTTCCCGAGTAGAGGTACTCATCAAGCAGGTTATAAACATTTAGCCCGATGGAATATTGTTTATCTTCCCACGACAATGCTCCGTCAAGTCGAAAGTAATCCGGCATATCCGATTTATTTTCTGCCGACCAGGTCCAGGATGAACGATCTAACAGGTATTGATATCCCAGGGCAAGTCCAAATCCGTTTAGGGCGGGATTGCTGAATTTGTATTTTAACCACCCGTTAGTCATATGACGTGCGTGGCCCGCAAGGCGGGTTCCAACTATATTTGGATCGGTATCTTCGGTTACTTCTACGTTGGTGTTGGCATAATTCAGAATAAGCTGAAGGCCTTTTGTAATTTCACCCTGAACATCGAATTCCAGTCCTTTTGATTGAGCTTCTCCCAACTGAATACTAAAATTGATATCTGACGGATCAGTCGTCAATACGTTTTTTTGGTGATTACATAAAATGTTAGTGCCGAACTCCAGTTATTGTCTGCCCAGTTTCGTTTCACACCAAATTCAATATCGTTGCCTCGAACCGGTTCAAACGGATTTCCGTTTTTTGTTGTTCCCGATTGCGGAATAAACGATTGATCGTATAATGTATAAATCGATGTATTTTTATCGATAGTAAAATTTACTCCGGCTCGTGGTGTAAAAATATTATCATTTGTTCCGGCGCCGTAGGATGAACTGTTAAAAGAAGTATATCGTCCGGCAAGCGTTAATCGTAAACGATTATCGAAAAATCCAAGCTCGTCTTGTACGTAAAAAGCAGTATAACTTTGACTCTGATTGGCGTAATAGCTTCCAAAAGCTCTTTTTCTGATGCTCTGAGTTCTGTCCCAAACAGGCATTACTGACGACGGCACATAATGAACGGGATTGTCGTAGGTCAGTGGATTGTCAGGGCCTGCCAATGGTCCGTTCTGAAACCAGTCGGCGTAATATTCTTTGTTGCCCATATCCAGTCCGGCTAAAATAGTGTGGTTTACCGAACCTGTTTCTGCCCTTCCATTTACATAAACCTGTCCTTGCTCAGCAAAACTAATGGCATCCCAAATACTAATTGAGCGGTAAATTCCGGCTGTAGTAACCGAGTCAGCCCAAAGTGAACTTCCCGAAATTTTATAATCGAGATAAGAAACTTTAGCTGTAAAATCCCAGTTATCTGAAAGTTTGCGGGTAAATGTAAGGAAAGCATTGTGTTCGCTCACGTTAGTCGGATCAATATTGGGTTCCGCCAAAGTGTAGTTCCGGGGGAGAGTACCCATTCCTTCCGGAGAGAAAACATAAGCAGACCCAACCACCAGCAATTCAGAGTGCTGGTAGATATATTCTGCAGTTAATGTTGTGCGATCGTTAATGATATATTTTAATGATGGAGCAACTGAGTATCGTTTGTTGTATTCATAATCGCGGTGTGCTCTTTTGGTTAATCCCATTATGTTTAAACGGTACAACAGGCGTCCGTTGTCGTTTAACTTTCCATTCATGTCAGCGGTAGCACGGAGTGTGTTAAAAGAACCGTAAAGTAGCGAAACTTCGTTCATTTGGTTTAACTGTGGTTTTTTGGTAACCACGTTGTACAGTCCACCGGGCTCACCGGTCGACAACATAAAACCGGCTGGTCCTTTTACAAATTCTATTCGGTCAACAAGCGAGATGTCCTCGGTCAATGGTCCCCAGGGTAAATCCACGTTAAACCCGTTCCTAAAAGCAGGAAGTTTAAACCCTCTCATGTTAATGCGTGCAAAAGTTCCCCAATGTTCTATCATCATAGCTCCGCTTGTATTTCGGGTCACATTCTCCAACATATCAACAGCTTGCTGGTCATCAAGTAATCCTTTGGTGATAACCTGGATGTTTTGCGGTATTTGGAGTAAAGGTGTTTTCATTTTTAAAGCATCGGATGATACCAGAGCTCTGTAATTTGTTGAGTTATTTCCCACAACCTGCACTTCCGATATTTTCTGTTCTGTTTTTTTCATAACGATAGCGGGAACAATGGTTTCTTCGCCGGCAAAAACTTCTATGTTTTGCTGTTCGCTTTTTAATCCTACAAAAGATGCTTCAAGAATGTATTTCCCGGGATTTATACCAGTAATTTCATAAAAACCGCCGGGTGAGGTAATTGTACCCTTTGGCGTTCCGATGATACCAATGTTTACTGCGGAGCCTTTGTTTTCTTCAGGAATAATAACTTTTCCACTTATTCTTCCTTTTTGAGCGTATAGTGAGGTTACAATGTTTAGTAATAACAGTAGATTGAATAATTTTTTCATTTGAATTTTTTTTGTAAACAATTCTATTTGTTTCATTTATTATTGATTTACAGTTTCGAAAGTTCGTGTTGCAAAAAATTTGCACGAACTGCTTTTCTGTAAATCATTCCATTTTTCTATTGGGTATTGATTTGTTTCAAATAAGTTTGAGGACAAAATTAGCTAGCAGGCAGATCACTATCAATCCTAAGAAATAGCGATTTAAGAGGAAAATATCTTTAATTTTATCCACAAATTTTAGGATGTGAACAGTCTGTTTTTTCGAGAATAGGCAGACGAAAACAGTGGAATAGAGTTTTGGAGAGAGAATCCTTATTTATTGTTTTTCGGGGTCAATGTTTTGGTATAAAAATTGTCTTTTTTTATCTATAGATTTTCATTTTGGTTACAATTAATTTAAAGTTTGGAACGATTAGTTAATTTTGTTATGACGATTATAAGTTGTTCATCAGCCGTTACTTTTACCGGTATTCCTTGCTGCAGCCGGTTTGCTGTATATGTTCCGGTCAGGTCTTTTTGCGATGAAGTTAAAGTGTAATTTCCTCCCTCTTTTGCTGTAAACCATTCCGGAAACTGGTTAATACGTGGATAGTCGATGGGTAAATTTAAAATGGTTTTGTATCGCTGTGTGTCAAATACGAGTTTTCCTGTCCAGTCTTTTTCTGCGGTTATTACAAAATAGATCTGTCCGTCGTTTTGTTCGGCTCCCAGAATGACATCTTTGCGCCAGGGCTGTAAGATAGCTCCCCGGCTTTTCCAGAGGCTGTACATAATGGCTGTTCGAGCAAAATTCCCGTCGCCGTGCCAGCCTCCAATTATTCCGTTATCCTGTTGCATGTTAAACATTACCTGCATTTCGCTGTCGATCCAGTTTTTTAGTTCCGGCACCGGTTCGCGGTTGTATAAATTTATTCCGCTTTCCAGTGCATCGGCATATCCGTCGTGACTGGTACCTTCCCAAGCATAGTCGCGGTATTTCTCATTTAGTTTCTGAAATCCGTTTAACACAGCCTCGCGGTATTCTTCTTTACCGTCAACCAGGTACACCGAGTAATAGGCATCAAAAACATAACCCCAGTTGTCCACAATATTGAAATCGGTGATTTCACCGGTTTTCGGATTTATGGCATTGTAAAATAGACCATCTTCGTTGCGGCCGACTTCCAAAACGCGGTCGAGTAGGGCGTATAGCGGTAGTTTGTACGCTTCCTTTTTTTGAGGATTTGCAAAATGAGTTGTAACATATAACTCACTTAATCCTCCAATAATTTCGCAGCCATGGTCACGAATTCGAAGGTAATCGGTTTGTGTAAGATCACGATCGCCGAGCAGGTAGTAGTCGCCGATTCGAATTGCCCATTCGAGGTATTTTTGATCACCGGTCATCCAATACACGCGGGATAGTGTTTGCAGCATTTCGCCGTTCACTTCTTCAATTGATGCCGTTCTTTCAAAATATTTTTCCAGGTCTTTTACTTCTCTCATATATGCTGCAAGATCATCCAGCATTTCCATCATGCGATCCTGCCAGGGCGATTTTCCAATGTATTCATTCAGAGGAATTAATCCATCTTTAATGTATTCAGATGTACCAAAAATTACATCACCCATTTTTAGTTCGTTCGAGGCAAAATTTTGTTTTGAAAACGACCAGGTATCAGGCAATGATTCTACTCGCGACGTAAGTCTTTGCTCTGTGTTTAACATGTCGAGTAATGTACCCCGATACAACGCTTTGTCCAGAATAAACGCCGTTAAAACCATAAATGCATAATTATCGGCAGCTGAATTGTGTGCTTCCCAAACATCGGTTTTATTCGTAAGATTGGTTGGAATCAGCCCGGTGATGCTATCGGTTTTGCTCAGCCACCCATTTACAAAATCGAGGCTTCGTATAAATCCTTCATTGGCTTGCTTTCCGTTTTCCAGAGCTTTGTTGACAAGGTCAGAATCAAATTCGGAAGGCTGAGTGCAGGCTGCCAGAATTGTTATCAGAAATATAAAACCACTTAATTTGTTCATTTTGAAAAGGTTTAGTTATCTATTAAAAGTATTAAAAAGTTTTCGGACTATTTAACTTTTATAGAAATAGTTTCTTTAAAACGGTTTTTTGGGATATGGTAATTTTATGTAAAAAAGTGATTTAACTTTGTACATTGAAGTTTTGATATCAAACAGCTTATGCTTTGTATTCACTTGAAAAATACCGATCCGTTTTTTTGCCTGGCGGCAGAAGAATATCTTCTGAAAAAATTTTCTGAGGATGTTTTTATGCTTTGGCAAAGTAAAGACACTGTTGTTGTTGGAAAGCACCAGAATGCCCTGGCAGAAATAAATTATCCGTTTGTCCGGGAAAATAACATCACTGTAGCGCGGCGAATTTCAGGCGGAGGAACGGTATTCCACGATGCCGGTAATGTAAATTTTGCATTTATAAAGAATGTAAACAGCCCGGCTGAAATTAACTTTAAAATGTTTACAGCTCCGGTTGTAAATGCACTTGAGAAATTGGATTTAAACGCTTCAACCTCGGGAAGGAATGACTTGCTTCTTGAAGGATTAAAAATTTCGGGAAATGCGGAGCACGTTTTTAAAAACAGGGTGTTGCATCACGGAACTTTGTTGTACAGTTCAGATTTGGAAAATCTTGGGCAGGCAATAAAAGTGATTCCGGGAAAATACGAAAGTAAAGCTGTACAATCAAACCGGAGCCCTGTAGCGAATATTGCTTCCTTTCTGAAAAAGGAAATGGCAATAGAAGATTTTATACAGTTTTTGCTAAATGTTCAGCTTGAAAATAAGGAGGCACGGTTTTATGAACCGGGTGAAAAGGATGTTCAGAATATTCAACAATTGGCTGGAGAAAAATTTAAAACCTGGGAGTGGAATTTTGGCTATTCACCCAAATATTTTTTTCAAAATAAAATAAATATTGATGGGAGAGAGGTGAAAGTGAATTTGCGAACAGTAAAAGGAATAATAAACGAAATAAAGGTTGACGGTAATTATTTTTCAGAGAAAATAAACAGGCAACTAACTGAGAAACTTTTAGGGAAGAGGCATTTTTTTGAAGATATTCAGCAGGCATTAATAGAAGTGTCAGATAAAGTTCCCGATAAATTGGTTTATGTTTTTTTTGTTTAAAAATATAAATTTGAAAATCAAATGGTTGGTGTTCTTGCTAGTATGCATACTAGCAATTATTATTTGTTGTACTCCGAAAACGAATAAAAATTTTGAATATGTAGTAAATTACATCTCACAGCCGGGAATCTCAGTTGAAAAAGGAAATGTAATTTGGAATTTGAAAGATTCACTGCCAAGTCCCTTTGCTAAAAATGATGGTACTTTAATAAAGAAAACTGATGAATGGGAAGCCCGCCGTAATTTTCTGCTAAAACTAATGGAGGAATACGTTTATGGGGCAAGACCAAAGATGAAACTTGATTCGGTGATAACCGCTGCAGAATACCGGGATATTCAGGTAGCCGGAAATGCAATAACCTATTCCGCCCGACTTTATTATGGTAATTCACGTTGTTTTACTATACGTTTAACTCGTCCGGAAGAAAAGGGGAATTACCCGGTAATTATTCGTTATGAGAGCAATGAAAGTTTTCGTTTTCCAATAGAATCAAAATGTATTGGTAGTAACAAATATATTATTGTTGCACTTAATCATTTAACCGTTGCTCCGGATAATGGTGAAGTTACGGAAAAATATATGAATGAAACAAAGGTGCTAATGGCCTGGGCTTATGCCGCATCGCTCACAGTAGATTATTTGGAAACGCTTGATTGTGTTGATTCTGCAAATATTACGATAGCTGGAATGTCGAGGACTGGAAAGGCAGCTATTTGCGCAGGAGTTTATGATAAAAGGTTTAAAATTATAGTGGCCAATAATTCAGGAGCGGCAGGAGCTTCAGGATTTCGGAATTTTGGAGAAAAAGGAACACAGGCAATAGATATTGTAAAGCATCAGCCTACATGGGTTTCTGCAAAACTTTTGGAATATATTGATGATGCAAATGAATTGCCGCTCGATATGCATTTTGCACGGGCATTAATTGCTCCAAGGGTAATATTAACCACCGAGGCAGCAAATGGTGCTGATGCAATATGGGCAGGACCGGTGAGTACATTCAAAATGTGGAAAGCATCTGATTATGCATTTAATTTGTACCAAAAGACTGAAAATAATCTTATTCATTTACGCTCAGGAGGACATGCGCAGCTGGATGAAGATTACCAACGAATGATGATGGTTGTAAATCACATTTGTTATGGTGAGCGTTTTGATAATGCTACATTTCGTAAATTTCAAGATGTGGAAATAGAAAAGTAATTAACGTTATATTTAAACTTAAATCTTTAGCATATAATTTCCGATCTAAACCAAAAAAACCGGAACATTTGCATGCTCCGGTTCATAATCCACTATTTCTATGATCTTATTTTGGTAACGGATAACCTTCCAGTTTTTTCAGGTTTTCGGCAATTTCCGATTCCGGATATTCATAATCGTGCAATTCGCCTGCCTGGTATTTGTTGTAACCAACCAGGTCCATTAAACCATGGCCGCTGAAATTGAAAAGGATGGTTTTTTCTTTTCCTTCTTCTTTGGCTTTTTTTGCTTCCCGAATGGTTGCTGCAATGGCGTGTGTAGTTTCCGGAGCAGGAATTATTCCTTCAGTTTTTGCAAATAACAAACCTGCCTCAAAACATTCGCTTTGATGAACGGCAATCGCATCCATTAAACCATCGCGAAGTGCGGCGC
This sequence comes from Maribellus maritimus, assembly GCF_022267315.1. Taxonomy (GTDB): domain Bacteria; phylum Bacteroidota; class Bacteroidia; order Bacteroidales; family Prolixibacteraceae; genus Draconibacterium; species Draconibacterium maritimum. The sequence goes on along the minus strand of NZ_JAIKLE010000041.1, from coordinate 33,684 downwards.
TAACAAGTGGAGCCATACCATGGTAACGTAATCCACCGGCGTGAATAGGAGCAGGAATAAAGTTGTGTCCGAGGCTGTTCATAGCAAGAAGCGGAGTCATCTGAGCTACGTCGCCATTATCGTAAATAAACGGTGCTTTGGTTAGTGTTGGGCAGCTAAATGGTTCTGCTCCGATAACCTGAATATTAGCGCCGTTAATTTTGTCGTAAATAAACGGGAATGAAAGTCCTGCAAAGTTACTTCCGCCACCACAGCATCCGATAACAACATCCGGATTTTGTATACCCACTTTTGCCAACTGTTTTTTGGCTTCCAGTCCAATTACAGTTTGGTGTAACATTACGTGATTTAATACTGATCCCAACGAATACCGTGTTTCTCCTTTTGGATCAGAAACCGCAGCTTCAACAGCTTCCGAGATAGCAATACCCAAACTTCCCGGAGTATCGGGAAATTGAGCCAGGATATCGCGTCCGGCCTTCGTTTCTGTACTCGGACTTGCGATACATTTTCCTCCCCAGGTTTCCATCATCATTTTACGGAACGGTTTCTGGTCGAAACTAACCCGCACCATAAATACTTTACATTCAATTCCACCAATCTGAGCACAGGCGTAAGAAAGAGCTGACCCCCATTGTCCGGCTCCGGTTTCGGTAGTCAGTTTTTTTATTCCGAATTGTTTGTTGTACCATGCCTGTGCAACGGCAGTATTTGGTTTGTGGCTGCCGGCTGGCGAAACACCTTCATTTTTGTAATATATTTTTGCCGGAGTTCCGAGAGCTTCCTCCAGTTCGTAGGCACGAATAAGCGGACTTGGTCTCCATTGTATCAAAATATCTCTGATTCCGTCCGGAATATCAATCCAGCGTTCCTGGCTAACCTCCTGTTCAATCAAATTCATTGGGAAAACAGGTGCCAGCATTTCCGGTCCAACCGGATTTCCATCCGGTCCGAGTGGCGGATTTAAAGGTGTTGGCAGATCGGGTGCCAGGTTGTACCATTGTTTTGGGAATTCCGACTCTTCAAGAAAAATTTTCTTTTGTCTGGTCATGATTTTATAGTTTTAAATTCATATTTAATCAAAAAAGGGATTTGCTGTAAACACAACAAATCCCTTTTCCCGGCCTTTACCGCAAATTCATATTGTTATCTCGCGCTTCCATTTTAACGTTGCGCCAGTTCCATTCTTTTCCGTATAAAGGCATTTTGAACATATTCGATTTTTGAATAGCATGTAAAACTAATTATTTTTTCTTAAAAAACGGACAGGGGTTTAAACTTGTATAAGCTACATTATTTTCTAAATTTTGTAGATGAAGATTTTTTACAATGAAAAAAACAAATGCAGCCCGTTTGCTCGACAAAGCGAAAATAAGGTACGACCTTGTGGAATATACAGTTGACGAAGCTGATTTAAGTGCTGTTCATGTTGCTGAATCTTTGGGACAAAATATCGACCAGGTTTTTAAGACCCTTGTTTTGAGGGGGAAATCAACCGGGATTTTTGTTGCAATTATTCCCGGAGGTGCAGAGGTAAACCTAAAAAAAGCAGCAAAGGTATCGGGAAACAAGAGTGCAGAAATGGTACTTATGAAAGAACTGCTTCAACTTACAGGCTATATTCGCGGAGCATGTTCGCCCGTTGGAATGAAAAAGCACTACCCGGTTTATATTCATAAAACCTGTATGGATTTTGAATTTATTTTTGTGAGTGCGGGAATTCGCGGACAGCAACTGAAAGTCAATCCCGATGATCTGATTTCCTACATTCGCGCAATAGTTTGCGATTTAATTTAATACGGGGGTCACCGGAAAAAGAGCTTTACCTGGTTTTAAGTATTAATTTTTACAATCACAACCCTTTTATTTTTTTACTTTTCTGCTGAATGTATATTTTTGCAGCTACTTAAAAATCAGATTTTTTAAAATGAACAAACCGACAGTTTTAAGCGGAATACGTCCAACAGGGTATTTGCATCTCGGAAATTACTTTGGTGCCGTGCGCAATTTTATTCGCATGCAGGATGATTTTGATTGTTTTTTCTTTATCGCTGATATACACTCATTAACAACACATCCAACGCCTGGTGATCTTCAGTCGGGGGTAAAACAGGTTTTAGCTGAATATCTGGCTTGTGGAATTGATCCTGAAAAAGCAACCATTTTTATTCAAAGCGATGTTCCGGAAGTAGCCGAGTTGTATACTTTTCTGAATATGAATGCCTACCTGGGTGAATTGGAGCGGACTACTTCGTTTAAAGATAAAGCCCGCAAACAACCCGATAATGTTAACGCAGGTTTGCTTACTTATCCGGTTTTAATGGCTGCCGATATTATTATTCATAAAGCACAGTTTGTTCCGGTTGGAAAAGACCAGGAGCAAAACCTGGAAATGGCCCGGAAATTTGCCAAACGTTTTAACCGGATGTATAAAAAAGAGGTGTTCCCGATTCCGCGTCCTTATACTTTTGATGGGAAAGACATGATAAAAGTTCCCGGATTGGACGGAAGCGGGAAGATGGGAAAGTCGGAAGGGAATGCGATTAATTTGTATGAAGATCCAAAATCAATTCGCAAAAAAGTAATGCGTGCAGTAACCGATTCCGGCCCAACAGAAATGAATCAGGAAAAACCTGAATCTGTGCAGAACCTGTTTACGCTGATGGAAATTGTTTCAACACCGGATACCCTTGCGCATTTTGATGAATTGTATAACAAATGCGAAATTCGTTACGGTGATATGAAAAAACAGCTTGCAGAGGATATTATTTCCTACACAGCTCCCATTCGCGAACGGATTATTGAAATTCTGGATGATAACGAGTATTTGGCAAAAGTTGCTAAATTAGGAGCTGATAAAGCAAGGGAATCAGCTTCACGTACATTAAGAGAAGTAAAAGAAGTAATAGGCTTTAAAAGATTATTTTGATTATATCTATTCCCCAATAGATCTGGCCGGGCTGTTGCCCGGCTTTTTTCGTTTGTAGTATATTGTTGGGGAGTTTGTCTGTTCCGAAAGCTGAAGAAATAGTTTTATATTGTAAGCCGAAAAAACTCAGCAATGTATCCATTAAAATTATTCTTCGATTTTTTGAGAGATAAGACTTATCGTCCGCTCGTAATTTCAACGTTTTCCATTCTTCTTTCCGGAATGTTGGTTTACCATTTTGTTGAAGGATGGCGGTGGATTGATGCGCTCTATTTTTCAGTGGTAACCTTGGCAACAGTTGGTTATGGCGATTTTTCTCCGGCTACTGATTTTGGTAAAATTTTTACCATTTTTTATCTCCTTACCGGAATTGGCATTCTTTTCGGTTTTGCCGATGCTTTTTATCGCCACCGGATTGCGAAATATGAGGAGGCAAAGGAACGGGTACGCAACGATAAAAAGAAGCGAAATCGCATAAAAGAATAAGTTCTTTTTATCTTTGGAACAGATCTAAATCCAATTTTTATAAAACCAAATACACCGAAGAAAATTTATTGCTTCGTCTGTAGCTATTTCTGCAGCTACTATTTTAAAACCATCTACCGTTTTCGGAACCCTTGCAAATTCTGCCGTTCGACTCGGAATTATAGGATGTGGAAGTCGGGGAAGAGCAGTTATTTCCGACATGGTAAAACACACCGGCGGCAAATTATTTCAATGGCTGATTTGTTCGATTATCAACTGGAAAAAGCAAAGTCAAGGTTCGATAAATTAAACACCGACTCCGGAACAACTTGATGCAGAGGTTTTTACTTCTTCTTTACAAGATTCAACACCAAATAAAGTGAAGAATCTTATTCATAGTATTGAAACAGGAAACTATATAAATGAAGCAGATTCGGGAGCAATGTCAACACTTTCAGCAATTTTAGGGATACGCAGCGCAACTTCTAAAGAAGGAATATTTTGGGATGAGATGATTTATTCCGGACAAAAATACGACCCAAAAATGAACTTAGGTTAGTTTTGTAGGTGCTTATACAAAGCTTAGGTTTCTTTAAATGTCATATTTTATGTTTTGTTTCACAGATATCTAAAGGAGCATTGATAAACGGACAAAGGATTATCTCTTTTCCCTTCGAAATAAACTTTTGATTGTTTTATTTGAACCTGATTAATAGCAGAGTTTTTGTAAATATATGAGGACTGGGCGTAATAAAATTGGTTATATTTGACCCCTCTGAACCCTTTTGCTTATGGAAACAAAGATGTACCATCTTCCCTTCTCAGTTTTTTTTTGTTTGTTAATTCCAGCTTCTTTGTTGGCGCAGGATTTATCTGCAATTGATTCTCTGAAAAAACTCAATAGAGAAGAAACAGACAAGAAAAAAATTGTAAGTAACCTCGGTCATATCGCCGGAAAGTTTTCGCATAATAATCCCGACAGTGCGCTGTTTTATATTGATAGTGCGTTAAATCTCTCGCAGGAAATCGACTATAAAAAGGGACAGGCACAGAGCTGTTTGATGCAAAGTTATTATTACGATGTTTTAGGAAATACGGAACAGTCGATAAGTAGTTTGGAACAGGCAAAGCGGGTCCTCATCGAGATAGGAGATTCTGTTCATCTTTCAGGGTGTTATAATAATTTGGGCGTTTATTATTCTTATGGAGACAATCAGAAAAAAAGCCTCGAATATTTTATAAAAGCCATTGAAGTTGGTGAAGCAGTCCGAGATTCTTTCACTTTGGGAGAAGCATACAGTAACGTTGCCGGATTTTACGCTGATTTAAAAGAATATAGTTCGGCTTTAAAATACTATAAAAAAGGCTTTGAAATTGATTTGTATTATAAAGACAATAATAAAATTGCCGTAAGTCATACCGATATTGGCTACATTAACGTAAAACTTCGGCGATTCGACGACGCTTTGGAGCATTTGTTAAAGGCTCGCGAACTAATGCCGGAAATAGAAGATCCTTATTATAAAACAATGGTATATCTTCGGTTAGCTATCTATTATAACGAAGCAGGTGACTTAAGCAAAGCCTTCGAAAATATTCAGAAAGCAAAGGATATTTGCGCGAAATACGATTATCTGATATTAAAAGCTGACATCCTTTCTGTGGAAGCTGAAGTTCTTTTAAAAGAAAAGAAGTACAAACAAAGTCTTTCTGTTATTGATAGTGCCATTGTGCAATATTCTGAAATGGGATCTTCTTTTTATCTAAACGAATTATATAAAAATAAGGCGAAAGTTTTGTCCGGACTCGGATTACATGATAAAGCATATCAATTTCTTTTAATGGCTGATAAACAAGACGAATTATCCAATAAAGATGTATTGGCTCAGATACTTGGAAATTTTGAAAAGGAGCAAACACTAAAAGAAGAAAGGGAGCGATTTAAACTTGAACAGAACCTTCGAATTCAGCAAGATGAAAATACGTTAATGAAAATTCGTTCGCGGTTGTATTTTACTATCTTTTTGTCCTGTTTCCTGGCGGTGATACTGATTGTGGCACTTTGTTTTTATTTTGTTAAAAGAAAGCACAATAAATTGCTGAAATCGAATTATGATGTAATCAATCGTCAAAAAGAATTACTTGAAAAAGGTTATGCCGATCTGGAAAAAAGTGAGGCCAGACTAACTGAATTGAATGCAACGAAAGATAAGTTTTTTTCAATTATTGGACATGATTTAAAAAATCCATTTAATACAATGATCGGCATTTCTGAACTTTTAATAGAAAATCCAGATATAGATACGCAGGATTATGAAGAATTAATGCAGGGTTTGCTGGAAACAGCTAAGTCTGGACATGATTTGCTGGTGAATTTGCTTGAGTGGTCGCGCTCGCAAATTGGTACCTTAAAAATGAATTCTAAAGAGTTTGAAATTGGTGAAATTATAAAATCAACAGTTTTGTTTTTTTCGGAAACGCTTAAAGCAAAAGACATTAAGATATATGCACCGACTGAAAATAGCTATTCAGTTTATGCTGATTACAACATGGTTAATTTTATTATTCGGAATATTGTAAACAATGCGATTAAATTTTCTCATAAGGGAAGTCAAATTGAATTTTCGATAATAGAGAGTGAGAACGAGCTGAAGATTTGTATTAAAGATTATGGAATTGGCATGAGCCAGGATACCTTGGAAAAATTATTTAAGATTGAACATAGCGTGCAAAGAAATGGCACAAACAATGAAAAAGGAACGGGTCTCGGACTTATTCTTTGTAAAGAATTTGTTGAAAAAAATAAGGGTACAATATCGGTTGAAAGTACCGTGGGCGAAGGTAGCCTGTTTTGTTTCAGCCTTCCTGTGAAGTAATATAAATTAGTTTTCGAAGGAACAGAAACGATTTGCTCTAATTAATTCTTTTTATTGAGTCCCTCATTTTAATCGTTGGTCTTAAAAGAACCTGGCTGGTTTTTACTTCCTGCTTATTAATTTTTGAGATTAAAAACTTAACAGCGATTTTGCTTATATCGCTTACCGGCTGGGCAATGCAAGAAAGCGGAGTAACCAGGTAATCAAGATAGGGATGATCATCAAAGGTTATTAACGAAATGTCGTCGGGCACTTTGATATTTTCTTCTTTCAGGGCTTTCATACAGCCCATGGCGATGGTATTGCTCAGGGTAAATACTGCAGTTGGGCGTTCTTTTTGTTGCAGCAAAAGTTTTGTTTCCAGGTATCCGTTTTGAAAAGTAAAATCATCTCCGACGATACTTTCACTTTCCAGGCCTGCCTTTTTCATCGTATCTCTGAAACCTTTAATTCTGAGTTTATTTGGTGTAGAATGTTGAACGCCCTGTATACAGGTTATTCGCGAGTGGCCGTTTTCAATCAGTTGCTTTGTGGCCATGGATGCCCCTGTATAATTGTCAGTGGAAACAAAAGGAATATCCAGGTTCTCAAAATACCTGTCGATACATACCACGGGCAATCCCTGCTCCTGAAGCGACTTGATATGTTCCCATTCATTTCCACAGGGAACGATAATTAATCCCTCTATATTTCTGGCAATTAATTGCTGCAGTTCCATTTTTTCTGTTTCCGGGTTTTCGTCGCTGTCGCTTATAATGGTTGTATAGTTCGATTTACGTAATTCAGTGTTTATTTCACTCGCAATTCCGGCAAAAAAAGGATTATTTAACGACGGAATAATTAAAGCCATTGTTCCGCTTTTGCCAGTTCTGAGGTTAGCGGCAAACTGATTAGGTGTGTAATGCAATTCTTTTGCTACCTCTTTAATTTTTTGCTGAGATTTTTTGCTAATCCGGTACTGTTCTGCCTTTCCGTTTAATACTCTCGACACTGTAGTGGTGGACAAGCCCGTTTTCTCCGCTATATCTGTTATGCTAATTTTTTGTTTTACCATACAAAATGTACAATCGTTTATTCAAAGATGCATAATAATTCTGTAGTTTTAATATGCATAAGAAGATCGGATTTTGTGATAATTTGTACGTATTTGATTTATAGTATTTTGTGCTTATTTGTAAGTTGAAGCTTTGGATTAAATTATAGGCCTCATAAAAAAATATGCGCAAACGATTGTTCAAATTGCTTTGTTTTTTTATGTTTGTAGTGAATATACTGTCCTAAATCAAATTAACAAGTGGAATTCAGTTCATTATGAAGTGTCTAATCTTTATCAGTCTGATTTTTGTTTTTTTCTCTGGATGGGCACAAAGTCAACGTCCCAATGTTGTAATTGTTTTAACCGACGATCAAGGCTATGGAGAATTTTCGTGCAATGGAAATCCTTTGGTTCACACCCCAAATATCGACAGGCTGGCTAAAGAAGGATTTCGTTTTACCGATTTTCATGTAGCCCCGATGTGCACTCCAACCCGCGGGGAATTATTAACCGGGCTCGACGCATTTCGAAATGGTGCTGTAAATGTAAGTAGCGGACGCACATTGCTAAGAGCCGACTTGCCAACCATGGCCAATGTTTTTAAAAAGGCGGGTTATGCCACTGCTGTATTTGGCAAATGGCATTTGGGAGATAACTATCCGTATCGTCCGCAGGACAGGGGGTTTGATGAAACGCTGTGGTTTCCCTCTTCTCATATAAACAGTGTACCCGACTTTTGGGACAACGATTACTTTGACGACATATATATGCATAATGGAAACAGAAAAGAATACAAGGGCTATTGTACCGATGTTTTTTTTGATGAGGCAATAAAGTGGATGTCGGAAAAGATTGACGAAAAGATTTCATATTTTACTTATCTTCCGTTAAACGCTTCTCATTCTCCACATTATGTTCCGGATAAGTACCGTGAATCAATAAAAAGATCGATTAAAGAACATCCGGAAATTGTTAAACATCTTTCAGAATCGAAAAAGAAGGAGCTCGTTAGTTTTTTGGCAATGGGAAATAACATTGATGAAAATATCGGAAAACTTTACGAGTTTCTGACTGAAAACAATCAGCTTGAAAAAACGATAATTGTGTTTTTGACCGACAATGGCAGTACATTTGGAGCAGATTATTACAACGCGGGCATGAAAGGCCGAAAAACACAACTTTGGGAAGGTGGACATCGTGTGCCACTTTTTATCCGAACTCCTTCAAAAATCTGTAAAAGCCCGAAAGCGATTGAAGAATTATGCCAGGTTCAGGATTTGTTGCCTACTTTGGCGGCCATGTCCGGGATTAAAGAAATTCCCAAAAATCTTGACGGGATGAATCTTTTTCCTTTAATGAATGAAGCAAAAGAGAATTTGGAGGATCGAATGCTGGTGATCAATTACAGCCGGATGCCAAATTTTAAGGTAAAATATACGACTAAAAATCCTGCAATTCCGCAACGAGATGGTGCCGGTGTTCTCTGGAAGAGTTGGCGTTTGATAGAAAATCGCGAATTGTACAATATTGCTACAGATCCACATCAAGACAAAGATGTTGCGTTGGAATATCCCGAAATTGTGCAGAAAATGAGAAATCACCTGAACAATTGGTGGGATGCTGTTAAAGATGAGGTTGCTGTAGTGCAACGCGTGGTTATCGGCAACGAACAGGAAAACCCTGCATTACTTACCGCCTGCGAGTGGTTGGATGTTTTTGTAGATCAGCAGAAGCAAATTCGGTGGGGTGTAAAAAAGAATGGCGTTTGGCATGTTGCGGTACACCAGCCGGGAGAGTACCGGTTTGAATTAAGACGCTGGCCACGGGAATCGGAAACAGCTTTGCAGGACGGCCTTCCTTTGAAAAAAGTAACAGATGGTTGGCTTGAAAAAGGAGTTCAATTGTCCGTTCGTTCAGCGAAGATCAGAATCGGGAACCGGGAGAAATCAAAAAAGATTGCCAGTTCTGATAAAGAAGTAACATTTACAATGAATTTAAATCAAGGCGATATAAGTATCCAAACCTGGTTTTTCGACAAAAATAATAATGAAATTTGCGGCGCATATTTTCTCTACGTAAAAAGAATCTGATATAAACCAATTAAAAAGAAATGAAAATGAAAAAGATGTTCTTTCTGTTGTTTTTAATATTTCCAATTTTATTTGCTAACGGACAGGGGTTTCCTGTGTTAAAGGAAACTTTCCGTTTGCAACAATTAACTCCGCCCACCGGGAAAGTAAAAATGATTTTGGATACCGATACTTACAACGAGGTGGATGACCAATTTGCTTTGGCGTATGCCTATTTATCAAAAGAAAAAATAGATCTTCAGGCTGTTTATGCAGCTCCATTTCACAATGGCCGCTCTAACGGGCCGGGAGATGGAATGGAAAAGAGCTACCAGGAAATACTTCGTTTGTTAAAGTTTATGGGGAAATCGCCTGAAGGTTTTGCTTTTCGTGGCTCAGACAACTATTTGCAGGATGTAAATAAACCAATTAGAAGCGATGCCGCACTTGATTTGGTAAAAAAGGCAATGGCGAGTTCTCCCGACGATCCTTTATACGTGGTACCGGTTGGTTGTATAACAAATATTGCGTCGGCGATATTGATAGAACCCAAAATTATTAAAAACATTGTAGTTGTGTGGCTGGGGGGAAACGGATTGAACTGGCCGCATCAAAAGGAATTCAATCTGAAACAGGATGTATTGGCTGCACAGGTGGTTTTAAACTCAGGAGTACCATTTGTAATTATGCCATGCCGGCCTGTGGTTTCGCATTTTCATACAACAATTCCTGAATTGAAATATTACCTTGAAGGGAAGAACGAACTTTCGGATTATTTGTACAACATTGTAGTTGAATACAGTCACGGGAAAGAAGCATGGTCAAAAGTGATCTGGGATGTTACTGCAGTAGCATGGCTGGTTAATTCATCATGGATTTCAACCAACCTGGTACATAGTCCTGTTTTAACAGACCAGGTAACATACAGCGTTGATCGTGGAAGGCATTTTATCCGTATGGCGAATGAATTAAACCGCGATGCTATTTTTAGGGATCTGTTCACAAAAATATCATCAAAAGATCTGATTCAAAAAAGATGAGCTACACAAAAACCAGTGCAAGTTTTATCCTCTCTTTTTTTATTGCTGCTATTTTAATTCAGGGATGTAATTCAAAAGAAAAGAGCTTAAAACAGGCGGAAAATAAATTTCAGAAACCACACATAATTTTTGATACTGATATTGGTGGCGATTACGATGATGTTGGCGCCCTGGCAATGATACATGCCCTGGCCGATAATGATGAAATAGAAATACTGGCAACCATAGCTTCAAATCTAAGTCCGTTAGTAGTTCCAAGTATCGATGTCATAAATACTTATTTTGGGCGTCCAAATCTTCCGGTCGGAGCACCAAAAACTGAAGGTGTAGCGCAGGATTGCGGAGAGCTGCATTGGTCCGATTCTTTATCGGCAAATTACCCGCACCGGTATCAAAAAACTTCTGATGCCCTTGATGCCGTTGGTGTTTACCGTAAAATACTGGCCGAACAGCCTGACACAAGTGTAACAGTAGTGACCGTCGGTTTTTTAACCAACCTGAAAAATTTGTTGTTGTCTGGCCCCGACTCGTTTTCACCCTTAAACGGAAAAGACTTGGTGGCGAAGAAAGTAAAATTGTGGGTGGCAATGGCCGGCAAATTTCCGGAAGGAAAGGAATACAATGTAATGAAAGATTCAGCCTCATCGGTATATGTAATTGAAAACTGGCCGGGTAAAGTAGTGTTTAGCGGATTTGAAATAGGTGTTGAGGTTCTCACAGGATTAAGACTCGTTAAAGATGGAGCACCGGACAGTCCTGTAAGGAAAGTGTATGCCATTAGTATTCCCAAAAGAGAATACGACAAAAATGGAAGAAGAAGTTGGGATCAGACAGCCGTTTTGGTAGCAGCGCGTGGAATTAACCCTTATTTTGATGTGCAAAAAGGAAAGTTTATCGCACATGCCGATGGTAGCAACAGTTGGGTGGATGATCCAAATGGAAGACATGAGTATTTATTGGAAAAAATGCCATCCGACTCTCTTGCTTATCAAATTGAAACGCTGATGATGCATACACCAAATTGATTTTTAAACAGTTAAAAGTTTATTTAAATGAATAAAATCCTTGTTGTCGGGAGTTCCAACACCGACATGGTAATCAAGACCTCAAAATTTCCCGCACCTGGTGAAACCATTCTTGGCGGCGATTTTTTTATGAATGCCGGGGGAAAAGGAGCCAATCAGGCTGTGGCGGCAAAACGGCTTGGTGGAAACGTATCTTTTCTTGGGAAAATAGGGGATGATATATTTGGAAAACAGGCGCTTCAAAATTTAAAAGATGATGGAATCGATGTTGAACCGGTTCGTATTAACAAAGATAAACCCAGCGGAATTGCATTAATTACTATCGATGCAAAAGGTGAAAATTCAATTGTTGTTGCACCAGGCGCCAACGAAACCTTATTGCCTGAAGATATCGACGAGAAAATTAATGAAATTGAATCTTCAGATTTTATTCTGCTTCAACTCGAAATCCCTCTTTCTACAGTAAACTATATTACCGAAATTGCTTCAGGAAAAGGGAAAAAAGTAGTACTTAACCCTGCGCCGGCTGATAAATTGTTGGATGCTTTATTAGCTGATCTTTATATGCTCATTCCAAATGAAACGGAAGCTGAGTTGTTGACAGGGATTTGTGTAAAAGATGTAAAAACTGCTGAACAGGCAGCGCAGTATTTAAAAAACAAAGGAGTACAAATCGTAATCATAACCATGGGTTCAAAAGGTGCTTTTGTTTTGAGTGACGAGTTTAAAGGAATGATTGAAGCACTCGAAGTTGCTGCAGTTGATACCACATCAGCCGGAGATACCTTTTGCGGTGCTTTGGTTGCAAAATTGAGCAACGGAACCAATTTAAAACAAGCCATTGAGTTTGCTACCACTGCTGCAGCTATTTGTGTAACAAGAATGGGGGCGCAAATGTCGATACCTCATGAAAAAGAGGTGAGTGAATTTTTTAACTAAATCAAAAATAACAACTAAATCGAATTATTATGTTTATCGTAAATAGTTATTTCCTGGCAATTGTTTTTTGTTTTATAACCATGCTTTGCTGGGGCTCGTGGGGCAATACGCAAAAATTGGCCGGGAAAACCTGGCGCTACGAGCTTTTCTACTGGGATTATGTAATCGGTGTTCTTTTGCTTTCTTTGCTTTTTGCTTTTACTCTTGGAAGTATCGGCGAAAACGGACGTGGATTTGTAGTTGATTTGGCTCAGGCTGATTGGAAAAATATTGGAAGTGCGTTTTTGGGAGGAGTAATTTTTAATGCAGCAAATATTTTGCTGTCAACAGCTATTGCAATTGCCGGAATGTCGGTGGCGTTTCCAGTGGGGATCGGTCTGGCACTGGTTTTGGGGGTGATTATAAACTATCTGGGCTCACAAAAAGGTGACCCGGTTTTTCTTTTTCTAGGCGTTGGATTAATTACTATTGCTATTATTTTAAATGCTGTAGCGTTTAAAAAAGCATCTTCCGGAAATCAAAAGGTAACTACAAAAGGAATTCTTGTTTCTGTCCTTGCCGGTGTATTAATGTCTTTCTTTTATCGTTTTGTAGCAGCATCAATGGATTTGGATAATTTCGTCAACCCTGCCAAAGGAATGATGACTCCGTATACAGCATTTGTTATTTTTTCTCTTGGTGTTTTTATTAGCAACTTTTTGTTTAATACCATTTTAATGAGAAAGCCCATAAGTGGCGAGCCTGTAAAATATAAAGCTTATTTTAAAGGAAAAATGTCGATTCACTGGGTGGGTATATTAGGCGGAATAATCTGGGGAATTGGAAATTCGTTAAATCTTATCGCTGCAGGTAAGGCCGGGGCTGCTATTTCCTACGGACTGGGACAGGGAGCAACACTGGTGGCTGCTTTATGGGGTGTTTTTATCTGGAAGGAATTTAAAAATTCACCCAAAAGCACAAACGGACTTCTTACATTAATGTTTGTTTTGTTTGTTGCCGGAATCATTTCAATTATTTATGCCGGGCAGTGAAAACTAAATTTCTACACATAAATTCTAAAAGTGCATTTTATCGTTTGTGTTGAATAATTCCTTAAAAAAGGTTACTCCTTTGATTGTATTATGGAGAGAAAGCTGATAAACAGAATTGTTACTTTTAATCAAATAATTCACTGAGGCTTTGCCTCGGGGGTACCTTATATTCTCCCCTGATTTCAGGGGAGACTTCATCGGCCAGATGGTGGATGACAGAGGGGTGAAATAAAGAAAACCTGACTTTTCTGCAATGTTGTTGAAAATAAAGTTCGCGAAATACTCCTTGGCTCTGCCTCGGGATAGTCAACTTTAAGGATTTTTTTTATTGCTGTAAAATTCTGTGTTGAAAAAATTGATGTTTAATTGGGTATTTTTTTACATTCGTCTTGTGAAACTAATGCTAATTAAATATCACCTGTCTATTCTTTTCCTTATTTCAGTCAAGTTTTGTTTTGCTCAAAATACACAATTTCGAAATCTTACCATGGCCGACGGCTTATCCCATTCCATTGTGTATTCAATCGGGCAGGATAAATACGGGTTTATGTGGATTGGTACAGGAAACGGATTAAACATTTACGACGGGGTTCGTTTTAAACAATTTTTTTTTGATGCTGACGACCAGCACACGATTCCTTCGAATTATGTAGAAGATTTTTTATTTGAAGATGATTCGGTGTTGATTGCAACAGGGGCAGGTTTGTGTAAAATGGATGTGCAGTCAAAAAAATGCAGAAGGATTGATTTGGGGGGATATAGACAGGTTCGTACCATTTATAAAGATCCGGAGCCGGGTATTTACTGGATTGGCACCCAAACCGGTTTAATTAAATATAACTCAAAAACAGAAAGTTATCAGGAGTTTAATACTTCAAACAGTAATATAAGCCAAAACATTGTTCGGGCTATTTATAAAGACAAAGATGAAAACTTATGGGTTGGTACTTTCGATAAACTAAATAAATTACCAAAAGGGTCTGCCGTATTTACAACAATTGATATGAAGTTGGATTACCGTCCTTCCATCAAAAATAACCTGACCATGAGTCTCCTTCCATTTGATGAAAATAACGATTCATTATTATGGATTGGTACACAAACAGGCTTAGTTTTATATAACCGGTTTACCAACGAGAAAAAATTTTTCAGGGAAGAAAATTCAAATCTTACCAATTCGGCAACCAAAGACATTTTAAAATCGCGTGACGGACAACTTTGGATGGGAACCGATTTTGGACTGGGTGAAATGAATCCGGATTTTGACATTAAGATTCATGTTCACGACCCTTTTAATTCTAATTCTTTGACAAACAGCATCGTTTGGGATATCTTTGAAGATAATTCCGGTGCGCTTTGGTTTGGTACAAACAACGGATTGAGCATACTTTCAAAAACAAATAACCGGTTTCGATTTTATCCCATGTCTTTTACCCGCGAGAATAATATAGCGGGTTACGAAATTAGAAGCGTTGTTGAAGATTCCGGTGAAAATCTTTTGCTTGGGACTCAATATGGATTTGTAACATTTCATCCGAAAAAGGGTATCGTTCAGGCGTTTAATTCTGAACAACCTGAGCCAAGAAAATTATCGATTAATGGCGCAAAATGTTTATTGAAAGACAAAAAAGGAAGGATTTGGATGGGAACCAATGGCGGCATAAATATTTGGGATCCTTATCATAAAAAAATGGAAAAATATACCGCTGATTTTAATTCGTTGAGTGGATTGAGAACCAATTATATTACCCAGTTTTTTGAACTTAAGGATGGTACAATTTTGGTAAATACTTTTGCTGGTCTTCATAAAGCTGAAGAGGTAAACGGCACTTTTAATTTCCGGTTTTTGGTTGATATGGGATTGAATTTGTATAAAGGCGAAGATAATTTGTATAGTTGCCGCGGAACTGTTTTGTATAAAATTGATTTACAAACTTTTGAAGGGACCAGCGAAATTGACTTTCAATTAGCAAACGAAAATTCCAGGATATATACAATCTTTTCGGCTGACAACAAAACCATCTGGCTGGGATTAAAAAATGGTATAATCAAATACAACATTTCAACAAAAGAATATTCCTGTTTTGAAATTAAATCAAATCAAAATTACCCGTTAATAAATATTTTAGCAGATGAACAGGGAACAATTTGGGCATCATCGTATTCCGCAATCATAAAATTTACACCCGAAACCGGTAGTTTTGAAATTTACCCCAGTGGAAATGAAATACCGATTAACAGGTTTATTGAAAACTGTAATCTGAAATGTAAAAATGGCGATCTGATTTTTGGAGGACATGATGGTTTTATCCGGTTCAATCCAAAAGACATCAAAAAAATTGATACTGTTTTTCCCGTTGTACTCACAGAACTGCAAGTAAGCAATCAGAAAATTATTCCGGGTCAATTGTACAACGACAAAAGAATATTGGGAAAAGACATCTCGTTTACACATCAGCTTGAACTGAATTATTCTGATCGTTCATTTTCGCTTGAATTCACAACACTTCAGTTCGACGAGCGAGACGGGATACGCTATGCATATAAACTGGAAAATGCAGATCCGGACTGGAATTATATTAATGGAGCAGCAGGAAATGCAATTTACTCAAATTTGCGACCCGGGGCCTATAAATTCAGATTGAGAGGTACAAACAATCATGGTGTTTGGAATAAAGCCGAAACAACCCTGGATATCAGAATAAAAGCTCCGCTATGGGCCAGTCCTTTATTTATAACTTTGTATATTATTTTAATTATTGGAGTAACCTGGACTATTATCTATTATTATACAAACAGGTTAAAAATGAAAGGTGAGCTGAAATTAATTCGTGTGGAGAAGGAGTATACCGATAACCTGACAAAGGCTCGCCAACAGTTTTTTACAAATATTGCTCACGAGTTTAAAACTCCGCTCAGTTTGATAATTGGCCCCGTTGAGAAGCTTCTTAAAAATAAAAATCTCGATGCCGGTGGGAAAAAATATGCAAATTTAATCGAAAACAATGCCCGTCGTTTATTGTGGTTAAATAACCAATTAATTGATTTCAGACTGCTGGAAAACAAAACGTTAAAAATGCGGATAAGCAGGTTTGATATTGTTGAATTTACCAGGAATGTTTATTTGTTGTTTACGGATAAAGCAGAAAGAAAAAATATTGAATTTTTATTTCATTCTGAGTTTGACCATTTGGAAGTTTATATGGATCTGCGAAAAATTGAAACTATCTTATTCAATTTATTTTCCAATGCTTTTAAGTTTACACCCGAAAATGGAAAAATAGATGTTTCAATTACTGGTGGTGAAACAGCATCAGAACAAAAATTCCGGATTTTGGTAAGCGATTCCGGGATTGGTATTTCCAGTGAAGATCAACAAAAGGTTTTTAACCGTTTCTACCAGGCAAACGATGCTTTGAAAATGAACAGAGGATCCGGAATAGGACTAACCCTGGTTATGGAATATGTTAAAATGCACGGTGGTGAAGTTGATTTGAAAAGTGAACCCGGCAATGGTTCTCGATTTTCGATATGCCTGCCTGTAAATAATAATTACCGGGAAGAAGGTTTGATATCAGAAAAACAAGGCTTGGATACCATTTTAAAGCTACCCAAAGAAGAAGCACTGGATGAGAGCCTGGAGGTAAATTATTTTGCCAACGGAAAACCAAATATTTTGCTGGTTGAAGACGACACTGAAATAGTTGATTTTATAAAAGCGAGTTTAAGAGAAAAATACAATGTAGAGGTCGCTTTAAATGGAAAAGAAGCACTGCAAATGGTAATGCTTAGAGAACCCGATCTCGTAATCAGCGACATCGTAATGCCGGTAATGGATGGAATTGAATTCACTAAAAAATTCAAAAACAATCCCAAAACTTTACATATCCCTTTGATTCTGCTAACAGGACAGTCGGAGGCCGAAAAGCAACTGGAAGGATTAAAGAGTGGTGCCGATGCGTATATAACTAAGCCCTTTGATATAGAACTTCTTGAGGTGCGAATTGAAAACTTCCTGAAAAAGAAAGAGCAACTTAAAGCGTATTTGCGCCTCGATGAAATAGTGACTCCCCAAAAAGTAAGCATCGCATCACAAGACGAAAAAGTACTTGAAAAGATTGTAAACTGTATCGAGAATAATATATCGGATTCGGACTTTAACATTGCAAAACTTTCGCAACAAACAGGGATTTCGTCCAATGCTTTATATCGGAAAATTAAGAATTTAACGGGGCAAACCACGAATGAATTTATTCGAACGGTTCGAATCCGGCGGGCAGAGCAACTTTTGCGCACTAAAAAGTTTACAGTATCAGAAGTGATGGATCAAACAGGATTTTCGAACCGTTCTTATTTTTCAAAATGTTTCAGAAAATTGTATGGAATGGCTCCCAGGGAATATATCGACCGTGTTTAAACCGGTAAAATTTATTTCTTCAGTCCTTCTTTCAGAAATAATTTCCTCCCTTTAATCAGAAAAATAATCTTTCCTTTTTTATTTCTGCGAATAAATATACAGTGAGCTGATTCTCTGGTTTTTATGATATTGTATCGTCAAATTTGTGTCCGGAAATCGTCAAATTTGTTGCTGTTTTTAGAAAGAAATGATGTCAGTTTTATAAAAATTCCGTCTCGCCAGACCCACTCATTCCGGATAAGTTTGTATCATAAAATTAAACCGATGAAACAAATTTTGAATAAACATAAAGTTGTATTTTCTGTCCTCATCATTTTGCTGGCAATCGTTGTTTTTCTGTTGCTTAAATCAATATTTGTTTTTGTGTGAAAGAAAATTGAATCAAAAAGAAATTTTATGATAAATAAATTGTCTTTGCTAAAATTTATATCAATCAACAGATAATTAAAAGTTTCTAACTAAATCAAAATTAATTAAGTATGAAAAAATTCATTCAAATTTTGTTATTAAATTTTGGGCTGCTGGGTGTATTTTTTGCTCAGGCTCAAACGATCACTGTGTCCGGGAAAGTTACCGACAGCTATGGTGTGAGTTTACCCGGCGTAAATGTGGTCATTAAAGGTACGACCACAGGCACAACTACCAATATCGATGGGAGATATTCCTTGTCTGGTGTCAGTTCTAATTCAACCCTTATTTTTTCATTTATTGGGTTTAGCACAATTGAGGTTCCAGTGGAGGGGCAATCAACTATCGGTGTGTCATTGAAGGAAGATGTAATTGGAATTGAAGAAGTGGTTGCTATTGGTTACGGAACAATGAAAAAGAGTGATTTAACCGGTTCAGTGGTTTCAGTAAAATCAGAAGATTTGGTTGAACGTCCCAGTGCTAATTTAGGACAGGCACTGCAGGGGAAAGCATCCGGAGTATTGGTTCGTACTACTTCTTCTGCTCCGGGCGGAGGTGTTTCAATTACCATCAGGGGGCATAACTCTGTTAACAGTGGATCTCAGCCACTTTATATTGTTGACGGTGTTCCGCTAAGCAATATCAATACAATTCCCGTGGAAGATATTGAGTCAATTGAAGTGCTTAAAGATGCTTCATCAACAGCTATTTATGGATCGAGGGGAGCAAACGGTGTAATTCTGGTCACCACAAAAAAAGGAAGCAAAGGTGGAAAACCACAAATAATGTATAGTTCGCGATTCACTTTCGAAACTATTCCAGGCGATTTAAACTTGATGAATGGTGAAGAATTCGCTACTTTTTATTCAGAGTGGGAACTGGCAACCGACCCCGGTTTGGATCCGGCAGATGTATGGTATAACGGCTCGTCATACGACCGGCCACTTCCTTCCGAAGTAGGTGAGGGAACCGATTGGTTTGATGCAATAACTCGCACAGGGATGGTGCAAAATCACTTAATTTCGGTTAATGGGGGAAGCGATAAAAGCACCTATGCTATGTCGGTAAGTTATCTCAATCATAAAGGTTTAATGATTTCAGGGCAGTATGATCGTATTAACATTAAATCTGCTATTTCCAGCGAAATAACCAGTTGGTTGGATACTGGTCTTGATCTTTTTCTGAGTCATAACATAGAAGCCAACTCAGGCGAAAATACAAGTATGGAAGGCAGGGGAGGAATTATAAATCAGGCAATCAAAATGTCGCCTGCTTTACCAATTTATACCGAAGATGGTGATTATCAGATCAACAACCTGCCGGCAACTCAAACATTGGAAAATCCTGTTGCCCAGGCAAAAGAGCAGGAAAACTATCAGAGGATGAACAGGGCATTCGGAAACATTTATCTGAATGTGAAGCCTGTTAAGGATTTGTCGGTAAAATTTAGCATTGGCGGTGATATCAGAAACCGCAAAAACTACTACTACGATCCAACAACAACTCAGTATGGAAGATTGTCAAATGGTAATGCCAGCTTAAATATTCAAGACAATTCATACATAATTAATGAAAATATTGCTACATATAAAAAGGAGTTTGGTATTCATCGTTTCGATATTGTTGGTGGCTTTACTTATGAGCAAGAGGTTTATGAAAGGCTGGGAGCAAGTGCGACCGATTTTTTTACCGATGCTTATTTATACAATAATCTGGCTGCCGCAACTACATACGGAACACCACAATCAAACAAAACCAAGTGGTCGTTGGCTTCTGGTTTGGGTAGGATTAACTATGTATTGGCTGATAAATATCTTTTCACAGTAACGGGAAGATATGATGGCAGTTCGAGGTTTGGAGAAGGAAATAAATGGGGATTCTTTCCTTCTGTAGCTGGCGCATGGCGCGTTTCAGAAGAAGAGTTTGCACAAGGATTGGACTGGTTGTCTTATGGAAAATTAAGAGCGAGCTGGGGAGAAACCGGCAACCAGAATATTGGCCTGTATAATTCAATGGCGACTTTTGGTTTGGCTAATTATCCTATTGGTAATCAAATTGTTTCAGGTGTGGCAGCCAACCGTTTGGCAAATCCTGATTTAAAATGGGAAACAACACAAACACTGGACATTGGTATGGATATCGGTTTGTTTAACCGTCTTACTTTTAACGTTGACTATTATTTCAAAAAAACACTCGATTTATTGCTAGGTGTTTCACTCATCGAAACATCGGGTTTTAATTCTACAACAATGAATACCGGAGAACTTGAAAACGAGGGTTGGGAGTTTTCGTTGGATGCACAGGTTGTCGATCGCGAAGTAAAATGGAATACTTCGGCAAGTATCTTTTTGAACAGGAACCGAATCACAAAATTATCGGATCCTACACAAGATTGGAAAATAGGATATCCAACTGGTGCAGACAGGGGTTATGTTGTTGATGGAATAATTCGGGATCAGGCCGATTTAGATGCTTATAGCGACCCGGAGGGAGTGCCTATAAGTGGAGCACAAATTGGCGATTATCGCAGAGTTGATACAGATGGCGATTACAAAATAACGGGTGAAGATCAGGTTATAATCTTTAATCCCGAACCCGATTTTTCGTTCAGTATGAACAATGAAATAACCTGGAAAAACTTTACTCTTAGTATGTTTTTGTATGGGAACTATGGAGGACAAATTAAAAATGAAACCAAAGGTTACATGACTAATTTATTGAATGTCAGGAACAATATGTCGCGCGAATTATTGTCAATTGATAATGGAGTCATTACACGGAATTTCTGGACAGCTGAAAATACCGATTCAAAATATGCTAAACTTGGGGCTCAACCTCAGGGATATATAAATATTGAAGATGGTAGCTTTTTGCGCATTCAAAATGTAATGCTTTCATATAATTTGCCGCTTGAAAATATCTTTACTCAATCGAGCATCTATTTCAGCGTTCAAAATCTTGCTACATTCACAAAATACACAGGGTGGGATCCTGATGTAAGTTCTGTAAACAGCAATACTGATTATGGTATCGACCGTGCATCGCATCCGGTGCCTAGAAGTTTTACCATGGGATTAAACATTACTTTTTAACAGATTAAAATTACAGAAATGAAAAAGTTAATATATCTTCTAATAGTAATAATAATATTTGGAGCTTGTGATTCATTAGTTGAAGAAGAAGTATACTCAACCATAACTCCAAACAATTTTTTTCAAAGCGAAAGAGACGTTACAACTGCCCTTGTTGGTGTTTACGACGGAATCCAGGATCTGAATATTTGGTGGCGATTATTTTACACAAGCGAGTGTATTGGTGGTTTAATGAGACACAACTGGAGCCCCTGGGCGGAATCGATGGTTTACGAGGATGATCAGGGTGACATATGGAATTTATGGTACAGGCATTACGATGCAATTAGCAGGGCAAATGCCGTTTTGGGAGCATTGGAAGGTTCAACGCTCGATGATGCCATTAAAAGCAGGTACGAAGCAGAAGTAAAGTTTATCCGGGCATACGCATACTTTAATCTGGTAAGGATGTTTGGTCAAATTCCATTGGTTACAAAATCACCCGAAAGTTTAAACGATGTTTTAGCACCCGATTCCACCAACGTGGAAGCATTTGAAAGTGAGTTTCTCAAACAAAGAGAACGAGACGATATTTATGACTTTATTGTAGAAGATTTAAAATTTGCTGAATCGAATCTTCCTTCAAATGTTACGGAAAGTGATGCAGGAAGAGTATCAAGTGGTGCTGCTTCGGGAATGCTGGCAAGGGTTTATCTGGCGATGGCAGGTAAGCAATATGACTATAATTCAGGACAGTTGGTTGACGGTGATGCAAGCTTGTACGGCGATGTCGCTCAGCAATGCGAGAAGGTAATTGCGGCGGGTAACTACGATTTATTGCAGGACTACCCGTCAATTTATGAGGTGGCTAACAATGAAGAAATCCTGTTTTCTATTCAGTATCTTGAATCAGCGGTTGCCGGGGTAACCGGAGAAGGAAACCAGATAGTGGCCAGAACAGGTGTACGCGGGGCAACAGACTACACGCCTTATTCGTGGCTTCAATGTTCGGTTAACGAAACATTCTGGGAGGACTTTATCGCAAATAACACTAAAAACGATAACCGCTACATGCGTACATTTCTGGAGTACTATGTAAGTGCAAATGGTGATACAGTTTGGAACGGTTCCTCGAATACTTTCAAAAGACCTCATGTAAGAAAATTTCTAACTGATGTTGGTCCTGAAACAAGTGCACAAAACGCAACCGATTACGGTGCAGACTGGATTGTACTCCGCTATGCCGACGTTTTATTAATGCATTCTGAAGCATTGAACGAAGCCGGCTCAACACCCGATGCAAATACAATTAAAGGAATAAATGAAGTACTGGGTAGAGCGGGTCAACCTGCAATTGAACTTCCCATATCAAAAGAAGAACTCAGAGAGCGGATATGGCAGGAACGAAAGTGGGAACTTTGTTTTGAAGGCCTGCACTATTTTGATTGTCAGAGAACAGGCAGATTGCTTGAGGAATTTACGCTTAATGTAAATCCCGCACGCAAGGCAGATGCAACACTAAGAAATTATATTTATCCAATCCCTTTTAACGCAAGGGAAGCCAATCCAAGTCTGAAACAAAATGCGGGTTGGTAGTTTAGTTTAGTTTGTTAGAAAATGAAGAGGGGTATCAGTCCCCTCTTCTTAACCTAAAATTGGCCATTTGAAAATGAATGTTATTTTATACGTAATGTTTTTTCTGTTTCTGGGGTGTCAGAAATCAGATATAGGAGAAAGTACTCAAAATGAACCGGATGTAAATGATATCAAAATTGATATTTCAAAAACGATTAAAAAAGTCACGGCAAAGCCGGCAGGTGTTGTTGCTTGTTGGCTAATGGATTCTGATATAGAACGTTCCCCTGAAATTTCATTTGCGGATGCAATGAAAGACATGGGGGTAAAATTTATTCGGTTTCCATACGGACACCTGGCAGATAACTACCTCTGGGATGCAGACGGAGACTGGGGCAATAAGCTTACACCCAAAGTGGCCAGTTTTTCACAGGCCCCCGGTGAATGGGACTGGGCGGTAGATCAATCTTCCGGCGAGTTTATTAAAGACATGGATTTTGATGAATATATTTCCATTTGTCGCGAAGTTGGCGCCGAACCTATGGTCGTAATTAATATTTTTTCTTTTACATACGAAAACGGCCCTTCCTACGAATATCTTAAAGAAACGGCTGTTGAGTGGGTTCGATATGCCAATATAACAAAAGAGTATAGTGTAAAACGATGGGCCATCGGAAACGAAGTGGATCATCATTCTGATTTGATTTCACTTGAAGAATATAAAACCATTTATGCCGATTTTGCTCAGGCGATGAAAGAGGTGGATCCATCTATTATGGTTGGTCCCGGATTACTTGGAAACTGGCATGCCGAGGTGTTAAATTATGCCCCTGAACTTATCGATTTTATTTGTGTGCATAATTATTTATACAAATACGAATGGCGAAATCAGGATTACGAGGGCTGGAAAAATAGTACTGACATTTTGGTGAATAACGTTGAAAAATGCCAGAATGCCGTAAATAACTCTGCTGTTCCGGAGATCGAGATACATGTAACGGAATTAAATTCGCGTCCCTGGAAAGATAAATCAGATAATGATGATATTTTCAGAGCGCTTGCATATGGTGAAATGGTATTAAATGCGTGTTGTTTCGAAGATGTAAAAGCGACCTATGTTTGGAACACACACGGACCCTGGAACGGACCAGATGAAAATCAGCCATATAATATTCTTGATATGGACAATAATCGGGAACCCCGGGGAGATATAACCAAATTAATCAATGAAAACGTGTTGGATTATTTTATTGATTTTCCTCACAAAAACGATTTTATAAGATTATACGCAACTGTTAGCGAAGATCTGGAGGTCCTCAAAATCCTTGTAATCAATAAAAACAACAAATCAGAAACAGTTGATATCGAAATCCTCGGGTTTGAGCCTGATTTTATTGATTCATTTGTAGAATATTCAGGAACAAATCCATATGACGAGAGTCCTGTTTTTTCAACTTCCAAAGATATTGACCTAGAGCAAAACAAGGTTAAATTGGATTTAAAAGCTATATCATTTTCAGTTATAACTTTAAAAAGGAAAAACTAACGTTTTAATTTTAACCAAACTCCATTTACAATGAAAAATATCCTGCCATTTTTAGCGTGCTTTCTGTTTCTTTTAAATAGTTATTCAAAAACGGGAGCGGCAGAAAAGCCAAATATTTTGTTTCTATTATCTGATGATCATAGTGTACCTTATCTGGGGTGCTACGGAAATCAGGATATGGAAACGCCGAGTCTTGATAAACTCGCTTCAGAAGGTATGTTGTTTAATCATGCGTATACAACCGCACCACAGTGTGTTCCTTCCCGTTCTTCTCTATTAAGCGGGCGAAATGTACTGGATGTGCAAATGTTGCGGTTCTCCGCACCACTCGACAAAGACATCATTACTTTTCCAGAATTATTGCGCGAAGCAGGATACTATACCGGCGTTTGCGGAAGAAGTTATCATCTTGATGGTTCAGGTAAAAAACCCTGGGAAACCATTGATGTTTTTAAAGAATTCGGAATGGAAACTTTCAGAAAACGAATGGATTATGTGAACCAGGGCATTGGCGATAAAGTTCTGGTTCAGATTAAAGAATTTCTGGATGAGGTTCCAAAAGGCAAGCCGTTTTTTATGTGGGCGAACTACAGCGATCCCCACCGACCTTTTACTGCCCCGGAATTCGAACCGGATCCTGAAAAAATAACGCTTCCTGAAGGCATGCCGGACACAAAAGAAGTAAGAAAAGATTTGGCTGCACATATTGGCGAAATAAATCGACTGGATCTCAGAATAGGTCAAGTTTTAGATGAATTGAAACAACGGGGCTTGTATAATAATACACTTGTTATTTTTATGGGAGATAATGGCGCGGCTTTATTGCGGGGAAAAGGAACTTTGTACGATTGTGGTCTGCATGTCCCCTTAATTGCCAGATACCCTGAATTGATAGAGCCCGGAACAAAGTCAGACATTCTGATTTCAGGCGGCGATCTGGGTCCGACTATTCTCGACGTTGCCGGTATAAAACCCGATAAACAAATGACAGGGAAAAGTTTTAAACATGCCATGCAGGGCGATGAAACCGAAAATCACGAATATTTGTTTGCTGTTCGCGGAGCACACGGTTCAGGTTTACCGGGCAATTCATCAGCATTTGATTTATCGCGGACAGTTTTCAATAAAGAATACAAGTTGATCTACAATCCGCTTTTTCATTTGTCTTACCATCCGGTTGATTTTGCAGGTAGCGAGATGTGGAAAGAGATGATTCAACTGCACGAACAAGGGAAACTCGAAGAAAAATTTTCACATACCACTATATTTTCTCCGGAAAGGCCAATGTTCGAATTTTTTGACATAAAAAATGACCCCGATGAGTTTGTAAATCTTTCCGGGAAAGAGGAACATAAAAAACGGGAACATGAATTTAAAACGCAACTTCATCGCTGGATGATTATTTATCGCGATGTGGTTCCTTTGCCTATTCCTCCTAATTAAATTATTTATTGGAATTATGAGGTAGCGGATATACTATAAAATTTTTATCAATGAAAAATATACTTCAGGCAGCAGTACTTATCGTTCTTTTTACCTGTTGTCAGGAAAAACAAAAAGAGTATCCAAGCGGAATAATTTTTAAAGAAGAAACGGTTGCCAGAAAAGGATTGTTTGGCGACAACTGGTGTCAGACCTGGGCAGCCGACGGAAATATTTACACCATGCTCGACGACGGAAACGGCTGGTGGGGAGATAGCACAAAAAATACCACCGCCCCTTCATATCAGGGATCGATGTGCATTCGTATTGAGGGAGACGAAAATTTTGCAGATAAAGATGTTACTAAAATGGAAGGATGGCCGGTAAATCCGGGCAGTTCATCATTGTATGCGTACGGAACCATATCTGTTGAAGGTGTTATTTATGTGTGGCTTTGGAAAAGCGCAACAGATACCTGGTATCGCCGACCCATTGCTAACCGTTTACTGTATTCACCCGATCTGGGGCAAACATTTTATCGCTGGAACGACCAACGGGAAACCGAAGAAACATTTGGCGAAACTGATTCGGCATCTTTTTTCTTTTATAAAGAAGATCCCAGGTTCCATATCGATAAAGACTCATATGCTTTTAATTGGATTGCCTTCTGCCAGAATGGAAAGGACAATTCAGCCGCCAAAGATGATTTTGTTTATATGTATGCTCCTGAGCAACACGCTCCCGATAAATTATCGATGATAAGAGTACACAAGGATAAAATCCGGGATAAAGAATCTTATGAATATTTTAAACACTGGGAAGGTGAGAAAGCAGAATGGACAAAAAATATGAAAGAACGTGGAGTAAACCTGCAATACCCGCAAGCTCCGGAAGGAAGAGAATGGATGTGGGCATCATGGCTTCCAAGTGTTGTGTATAACGAAGGGCTTGATTTGTACATGATGGTAAGCTATGGAATTACCGATGAAAATAAAAGCTTTTGGGACGGCTGGTGTAATCACTGTAAATATCCGGCTTGCATAGGATTCTGGTATTCCAAAACTCCATACGGTCCATGGAAGCAGTTTTATTACGAGGAAGACTTTTATGTTGACAGGGAAGAAAATCGTACGTACGGATTTAAACTAAATCCTAAATGGATAAGCGAAGACGGTAAAAAAATGGTATTGATATGGTCGGATGCAGGAGATGACCACACTACCAATTACAAGTGGAATCAAATGGAAATAGAAATAACAACTGAAGAGTTATAAAACCAATTTAAATCAAATAACCTGTTTTTTAATTACTATAATATGAAGCCTTTTTTTCTTTTTTATGCCGCGTTATTTTTGGTCTTGACAAGCTGTCAAAATCAGGAGAATAAATTTGATAAAACAAAACCCAATATCCTTTTTCTTCTTGCAGACGATCTTGGTTACGGGGAATTGGGTTGTTATGGCCAGGAAATCATCAAAACGCCGTCACTCGACAGCCTGGCAGGTCGGGGAATGCAGTTTACCGATTTTTATGCCGGAAACTGTGTCTGTTCTCCTTCAAGAGCAGTGCTAATGACCGGCATTTCATCTACTTTTAATACCATTCGTGGAAATAGCGGCAGCTTTTCCGGAGACCGCTGGATGAGAGTAACTTTGAAAAAAAGTGAAATGACTTTGGGTGAAATGATGAAAACCGCAGGGTACCAAACTGCTTTTATTGGGAAATGGCATTTGGATGATCCCAATGATGTTTCAACCTGGGCATATAACCGAGGTT
Source organism: Maribellus maritimus (assembly GCF_022267315.1). Lineage (GTDB taxonomy): Bacteria > Bacteroidota > Bacteroidia > Bacteroidales > Prolixibacteraceae > Draconibacterium > Draconibacterium maritimum. The sequence goes on along the minus strand of NZ_JAIKLE010000041.1, from coordinate 6,059 downwards.
TTGATTTTGCCGTGCAGGAACAATGGAGTTCGCGTTTTGGCGGTATTAATTATGATGAAGAACTTCACTGGATAAATGGGAAACAGGACTCGGTTTATTATAATTGGGAGGATTGGGAATGTAAAGATGAATTCAGAACGGAACTTGCATTTGACTATCTGGATAAAATTGATCAAAAAAAGCCTTTTTTTCTGTTTATGTCATACAGGGCGCCGCACGGGCATGAGCGACAAATTGGAAATAAAGATATCTACGCGGACAGAGGCTGGCCTGCAAATGAAAGGTTGCACGCCGCCAAAATTACCTTACTTGACAAACAAATTGGGAGACTGCTGGAAAAGCTGGAGGAGATGGGAGAAATGGAAAATACACTTGTTTTTTTTACCAGCGATAACGGCCCCCACCACGAAGGGCACAACCACGAGTTTTTTAACAGTAACAGGGAGTTGCGTGGATTTAAACGCGATTTGTATGAAGGTGGAATAAGGGTGCCGATGATGGCTGTTTGGAAAGGAAAAATTATTCCAGGAACAATGACAAATCATATCAGCGGCTTTCAGGATATTCTCCCAACACTTGCTGAAGTTGCCGGTATCGAGGTTCCCGCTCAAACCAACGGGATTTCAATTTTGCCGGTTTTAGAAGGAAAAGAACAAGCCAAACACGAGAGTTTAAACTGGGAGTTTCAGTTGGATGGCTGGGGGAGAATTATGCCTGATGGAGGATTTCGCCAGTCTGCCCGAATTGATAACTGGAAAGGCGTCCGCTACGGATTGTCCCATGAAATAGAGCTATACAATCTTGCTACCGATATTTCAGAAACAAATAATGTTGCCAAAGATAACCCTGAAATGGTTCAGAGAATGAAAGAGTTGTTTGAGAAAAACCGTTCAGAGACTCCCGGCTTCCCATATGGTGGAGCGGTTCAAAATTACAAAGCAAAAGACAAGAATACTTTGAAATAAATTAGGTAATTTCTATTTTGGAAAAGTCTTTACTTTAAACAATAATATTTAAACCATGAAGTCATCAATATTTCTTTGCTTTTTTGTTTTTCTCTTTTTGGGGGGCAATGCACAGGTTCGTCAGCTCGTTACGTTGGATTCAAACTGGAAATTTATAAATAAGGAAGTTGCCGGAGCTGAAAAACCGGAAACAAACACAGCCAGCTGGGAAACGGTTTCCGTACCGCACGACTGGGCTATTAAAGGACCATTCGATAAAGAAATCGATGCACAAAAAGTACGTGTTACGCAAGACATGGAAAAAGAAGCCCGGATGAGAACTGGCAGAACAGGAGCATTACCTCATATTGGTATTGGTTGGTACCGGAAAACATTTGAACTTCCCGGACTTAAGGCAGGGAAAAAAGTATTGCTGGTTTTTGATGGAGCCATGAGCGATGCACACGTTTGGCTAAATGGTAAAGAAGTTGGAAATCATCCCTATGGTTACGCATATTTTTATTTTGATATTTCTGATTATTTAAAAGATGGCGAAAACATTTTGGCGGTGAGGTTAGAAAATCCATCAAATTCGTCGCGCTGGTATCCGGGTGCCGGAATTTACCGAAAGGTGCAGATAATCGTAAAAGATGAAACAAGTTTTAAACAGTGGGGAACATTTATTACCACACCATTTGTTTCAGAAGAGGTGGCAAAAGTGAATATCAAATCAGATGTAAATGGTGAAGATGTAAGATTGGTTACTGATATTGTTGACGCAGATGGAAAAGTGGTGGCAAGCAAAACTTCAGATGAAAAATTTGGTAAAACAATAGAACAAAATATTGCTGTTCCCCATCCGGAAATATGGGATACAGAATCGCCGTATTTATATACTGCACATTCAAAACTATTCGAGGGAAATGAACTAAAAGATGAGTTAGTTACCCGTTTTGGAATCAGAAGTGTAGTTTACGAACGCGGGAAAGGATTGATATTGAATGGTGAAGTAACAAAGTTTAAAGGCGTTTGCCTGCACCACGATTTGGGGCCACTGGGAGCAGCAGTAAATAAAGCAGCGTTAAAGCGGCAACTTACCATTTTGAAAGATATGGGATGCAATGCCATTCGTTCTTCGCATAACATGCCCTCGCACGAGCAATTGGAATTATGCGACGAAATGGGATTTTTATTTATGGCCGAAAGTTTTGACGAGTGGGCAAAAGCAAAGGTGAAAAACGGATACAACAGGTGGTTTAACGATTGGGCGGAAAAAGATGTTGTTAACCTGGTTCGCGCAACCCGGAATCATCCAAGTATTGTAATGTGGAGTTCAGGCAACGAAGTTCCCGACCAATGGGGAGACGAAGGAGTAAAAAGAGCAAAATGGTTACAGGATATCTTTCATCGTGAAGACCCCACCCGCCCGGTTACGGTTGGTATGGACCAGGTGGCTAATACAATGAAAAATGGATTCGGAGCAATTATCGATGTTCCCGGCCTAAATTACAGGTTGCCTTTGTACGGCGAAGCTTATCAACGGTTCCCGCAAGGATTTATCCTGGGCTCGGAAACAGCTTCAACCGTTAGTTCGCGTGGTGTTTATAAATTTCCGGTGGAAGAGTATAAACAAAAAACTTACGGTGATTTTCAAAGTTCTTCCTACGATTTGGAAGCGTGTAACTGGTCAAATATCCCTGACGACGACTTTGTCTGGCAGGATGATTATGACTGGGTAATTGGCGAGTTTGTCTGGACAGGTTTTGATTATCTGGGAGAACCAACACCGTATAATGAAGCCTGGCCTTCGAGGAGTTCCTATTTCGGAATTTGCGATTTAGCCGGTTTACCGAAAGACAGGTATTATTTGTACCGAAGTCGCTGGAATACCAAAGAGGAGACCTTACATATTTTACCACATTGGAATTGGGATGGTCGTGAAGGAGAAACCACGCCTGTTTTTGTTTACACCAGCTATAATACAGCCGAACTTTTTGTAAATGGCGTGAGCCAGGGGAAAAGAACAAAAAACAGGGAAGAAAGACTCGATCGTTACCGTTTGCGCTGGATGGATGTAAAATACGAACCCGGAACTCTTAAAGTAGTTGCTTTTGATGGCAATGGGAATCCGGTTGCAGAGCAAGAAATTCATACCGCGGGAAAACCACATCACCTTGAATTATCGGCCGACAGGGAAGTAATTTCAGCCGATGGAAAAGATTTAAGTTATGTAACGGTCTCCGTGGTTGATAAAGATGGAAATCTTTGTCCGAATGCTGACAATCAGTTAAGTTTTGAAGTATCGGGTGCAGGTGAATTTAGGGCAGTTTGTAACGGAGATGCTACGTCGCTGGAAATGTTTCATATCCCAACCATGAAAGCTTTTAACGGAAAATTGGTTGTAACTGTTCAATCAATTAAGGAAGCCGGTGAAATTGAACTACAAGTCAAGGGGAAAGGATTAAAATCAAACACAATAAAAATTAGAAGCAATACGTAAAATTTTATTTTAGGTCGTCATACTTTAGAATACTTTTTATCTGTTTATCAACAGACGCTTTTTTAGTTGTTATTGATTTGGTTGAAGAGAGAGTGTTATGTGTTAATTGTTAGCAAACCGAATCAGTTAAATTTGGGTGTCGTATGGTTTGGTAGACTGATTTATGTATTTTTGAAGTATACGCTGAACTAAAAAACCTAAATATAATTTTACATGAAGAATTTATTCATTTTATTTTTATTGAATTTACTGCTGTTCTCTTGTCAGAATCAACCACAGGAGAATAAGGAGAATACAAAACCCAACATCATATATATTTTAGCAGATGATTTGGGCTATGGTGATTTGAGTTGCCAGGGGCAAACCCATTTTCAAACGCCAAATATCGATAAAATTGCAAGTGAGGGAATAACTTTTACGCAGCATTATGCAGGTTCAACGGTTTGTTCTCCATCGCGTTCCGTATTATTAACGGGGCAGCACACCGGGCATACACCGATTCGCGGAAACAAACGTGACGAATTTGGCAACTGGCCGATGGCATCGGAAGCATTAACAGTAGCTGAACTACTAAAAGAAAATGGTTATGCTACCGGGGCTTTTGGAAAGTGGGGGCTTGGTTATCCCGGCTCGGAAGGCGATCCAAATAAACAGGGATTTGATGAATTCTATGGTTACAACGATCAAACCCTGGCACACAATTACTATCCTTATTTTCTAAATCACAATCAGGATACAGTTTGGCTGGAAGATAACGCAGGTGCGGGCCGTGGAACCTACGCCCCAATCCCCATTCACGAACAGGCTTTAAAATTTATGGAGGAAAATAAAAACAAACCGTTTTTTATGTATTATCCATCGGTAATTCCTCATGCCGAGTTGTTTGCTCCTGAAGAGTACATCAAAAAATACCGCGGTAAATTTCTCCCTGAAAAAGAATACAAAGGAGCAGACGAAGGAGCTCCCCGTTTTAAAACCGGTGGTTATGGATCGCAACCTGAATCACATGCAGCGTTTGCCGCAATGATTAATCTGTTGGATGATCAGGTGGGAGAAATTTTGGCAAAGCTAAAGGAACTCGGGATTGATGATAATACCATTGTTATTTTTACTTCTGACAACGGGCCTCATCTTGAAGGCGGAGCTGATCCTGATTATTTCGACAGCAACGGACCCTTCCAGGGGTATAAACGCGATTTGTATGAAGGAGGAATCCGTATGCCCATGCTGGTACGTTGGCCCGGAAAAATTAAGGCCGGAAGTAAAACCAATCATATTTCGGCTTTTTGGGATTTTCTACCTACGGCAACCGATTTGATTGGAGCAGAAACACCGGAAAATATCGACGGGATTTCTTATTTGCCAACGCTGCTGGGGAACGAAAATCAAAAGGAACATGATTATATGTACTGGGAATTTCATGAAAGAAACGGTCGGCTGGCTGTGCGTCAAGGCGATTGGAAACTAATTCGTTATGACGTGTTTTCACCTGAAAAAACAACAACCGAACTTTATAATCTGGCAAATGATCCGGGAGAAGAAAACAATGTAGCTGAAGGACATCCCGAAATTACCAACAACTTATTAAAATTAATGGAGTCAGCCAGAACGGAATCTGAGGTGTTTACGTTCAACAAATGATCAAATCAAACTTTTATTCAATGAAAAGAAATCTTTTCCTTACCATTATTATTCCAATTCTTTTTTCCTGCCAAAACAAACCACAAAAAACCGGCGATGAAACAACAAATTCCCAACCCAATATCGTTTATATTCTTGCTGATGATTTAGGCTACGGCGATTTGGGTTGTTACGGTCAAAGCCGTTTTCAAACACCCAATCTCGACAAAATGGCGAGCGAGGGAATGTTGTTTACCCAGCATTATGCCGGCACAACTGTCTGTGCCCCTTCACGTTCATCGCTGATGACCGGGCAGCATACCGGGCACACGCCTATCCGGGGGAACAAAGAAGTTCAGCCCGAAGGACAGTGGCCCATTCCTGATGGCACGTTTACCATTGCCGAGATGCTTAAACAGGCCGGTTACGTAACCGGTGGTTTTGGGAAATGGGGCCTTGGTTATCCCGGCTCTGAAGGTGAGCCCAATAACCAGGGATTCGATGAGTTTTTTGGCTACAATTGCCAGAGATTGGCACATAACTATTATCCTTCATATTTATGGGACAACCAAAACAAAATTATCTTGGAAGGAAACCGGGGGGATAAATTTGAAGATTATGCCGCTGAACTGATTCACGAAAAAGCTTTGCAGTTTATTGAAAAAAATAAGGACAGGCCATTTTTTCTTTTTTATCCGAATGTAATTCCACATGCCGAGTTATTGTTACCCGAAAAAAACCTGGCTGAGTTTCGGGGGCAGTTTCTTCCTGAAAAAGAGTTTAAAGGTGCAGAGCCCGGGGATGATGATTTTAGAAACGGAGCTTACGGCACACAAGCAGAAAGCCATGCCGCATTTGCCGCCATGGTAACACTTTTAGACCAGCAGGTAGGCGAAGTACTGGCCAAACTAAAAGAACTGGGATTGGAAAATAATACCATCGTGATGTTTAGTTCCGACAACGGGCCACACCAGGAAGGTGGAGCTGACCCGGAT
>NZ_JAIKLE010000040.1 GCF_022267315.1 Maribellus maritimus | reverse complement strand
AATAGAAATGCAACCCGAAACCATAATGTCAATAACCGGAAACAAACACTATCTAAAAATTTTCAATGCGGCATTTTGTATTTAAAATGGTATAATTTTCATTTTAAAGTTTTTGAGTTCATTTCTAAATCACGGTTAGTTTGGTTTTAAATTCTTTTTCTTCTGTGTATTCTGCTTCCAGAATCTCTATATCTTTTAATTGTTCCGCCAAAATATTTTTATCTTCTTCGGGCAAAATCAACCAGGTAGTAGAAATAAATTCACCTAAAGAGGCAGATTGAGACTTTACTGAAACCAATTTATTTTCTTCGACCGGATAGCCGTAAACCGGGCTAATAATGTGATTTCGCCATTTTATCTGGCCATCATCGTTGTTTACGACAATACCCGAAGTTGTAACACATTCATTGTTTGCAGAAAAAACATGGACGTATTCGTTGGGCTGAAAAGAATTTCGGATTCCCAATGGCCAGCTTCCTCCATTTGGATGTTTACCAAGTGCAAGAATAGAACTTTCTCCAAAACTGACAATCCCATTTTTAACGCCACTTCTTTCCAAAAGTGGCTTTATCCTGTCAATTGCAATCCCTTTTCCGATTGCCCCAAAATCGAGCTCCATATTGTCAGCTGTGTAGCGAAGTCTTTTCTTTTCAAAATCCAAATCAACTCTATGGAACCCGCTCTTCTCCAATGCTTTTATAATCTCCTTTTTGGATACTTTAGCTGATTCACCTGACTTCTTTTTCCATAAATTAATTATTGGCCCGGCTGTTATATCAAATGCACCGTTGCTCATCTGATAAAAATCAAAACAGAGCGCTATGGCGTTCCACAAATCTTCGGGAACTGTTAACCATTTATTTTTGTCGGCGTTGTTTATTTCGGCAACAGCAGATGTGGGTATAAAACGGCTTAAAATCTTCTCCAGATAAACGACTTCTTTTTTTACCAGTTGAAACATCTGTTCAGCAAATTCGTTTTCAAGGTCGGTGAAAACGATATCGCACCGTGTTCCCATGGCAAAAAAAGTGTCGTTAAATATCTGATTATCTGTCATTATTTTTTTAGTTGTTTAAACAGCCACTCATTCTTTAACTCCTGCTGCTCGGGAAATGTCCAATGTTGCGTTTCCTGAAAAATGTGTAACTCTTTTGAAGCAGTAATTACATTATAGGCAGCATATGTCGATGTTGGCGGACATACATTATCATTGTAGCCCCAACTGTACCAACCGGGTACTTTTACAAAACGTGCGAAGTTAGCGACATCAAAATATTTTGATGTTTCCACTTTTTCCGGTTTATTGGTAAAATCATTCCTGAACATGTGAGGCCACCCTCCTGCCCGTCCCGTGCAGATAGCCTGTTAAATCGGCCAGTGCAGGATAAAATGCCGCCAGATAATCAATTCTTTCATCGAGCCCGGCAGTTATAATGGAAAGCGCTCCTCCCTGGCTACCACCTGTAACACCGATGGTTTCGCCATCAAAACAATCGAGGCTTTCGATAAAATCAACAGCACGAACACAGCCCAAATACACTCTTTTGTAATAGTAATTGTCTTTGTCATCCATGTTTGTAACCCAATAGTTGTCAAGTGCCCCGTATCGCAAGTCGTTGTATACAACCGGGTCAAGATTCACAGGGATACCGTGAATTCCAATCTGAAGCGTAACAAAGCCATTTTCAGCCCCGTAAATATCTCCGTAATAAGGACGAATTCCTGCACCCGGAACATGCAAAATGGCCGGATACTTTCCTTCGGCTTTAGGTTTACAAAGAATACCGTAAATTTTCCCACTGATATTATTCATGCTCACGTGGTATACATCAACTTTATCAGTGCATCGTTCAGGAATTAAGGTCATTACAGGATTTACAGGAATTTTGGCAAGTTCCTCCTTGCCGCTGTTCCAAAATTTTTCAAAATCATCAGGCAATGTGGTGGTTGGTTGAATTTCTTCAGGTGAAAACCCGGCTGTAGAATAAGAAGAATAAGTTTTTCCGTCGATTTCAACCGAAGCATGGCAACGCAAAAATCCCGGATCTTTAAACTTTTTAGCTTTTAAAGTTGCTTTACCATCTTTCAGTTTAATGGTTCCTTCTTCCCAAACATCCACCTTTTCAGGTTGAATTCTGTATTGTACTTCTACATTATCCAGAGGAACACTGTTTTTCAAAACAGAAATGGTAAATTCGGCACGGTCGCCTGTTTCGTAGGTCCAGTCTGATTTATCGGGTGAAACCAGTACCTGAATCAATTCTTTTCTTGGCTGCGCATTCAGGTTATTTACAAAGGCAACCAGAATAAATAGAACGAGTATTTGTAAACGATTCATAAGTATTATTTTTTGATAGCTTTATATAAAAATAAAGAAACTCTCCGACATTCATATCCAGAGAGTTTCTAAAAAAACAATTGAACACTTTTATAGTTTATAAAATTCTTCCCAGCCTTTACGAGGCCGTGTCCCTTTTAACAGTTCATTTGCAAGCTTATTGTTTGTTATCTGCTTCTCTTTTCTGTCAAACTCAATTTTTGTATTTAAACGTTGTGCGATAGTTCCCAGGCAAAATACCTGACTTAAAGGACCTGAAATTTCAAAAGGTGAATTTGTTTTCTCTGTTCCCTGAATTGCCCGGTGGAAATTTTCAAAATGGTTTGACGGACTTTCCGGAACTTCAGGTAGTTTCGATTCCATATCTTTTGCGGCTTCAGGAGGAATAATGGAAAGCGTACTACCGTGAGAACCTCCTTTAAAAGTTAAGTCTTTCCCATAGATCTCTTTCCCGGCACCTAATTTGGCTGGTTGCATTACTCCGTTGCTGGCGGGTGGAATGTTAGGATCAACTTCTATTTCTCCAAATCCTTTCGGAACCTGGGGAATATTTTCCATACCATCGTACCATGTAATTGTGCAGGCCGGCATATTTTTTCTTTTTGGAAATTTAAATGCCAGCGTTGATTCCATTGGAAAAAACAATTTGTTGTGTCCTTTAATTTTTATCGGATCAACTTCGAAGGGTAATCCTAACTCCAGAAACTGATGTGCAGTGTCAATAATATGAGCTCCCCAATCTCCCAGAGCCCCCATTCCATGTTCGTACCAGCACCGCCATTGCCCGTTCACGAAGTCCTCGTGATACCCATGTTTTTCTGCAGTCATCAGCCAGGTATCCCAGTCTAAGGTGTCGGGAATCACCGGATTAACCGGGTATTTTTTCATATTAACATCCCAGTCGTGCCAACGCCGACGCCCGTTCATGTGGGCTGTAATTCTTGTAACATCTTTTATAATTCCGTTTTCAACCCACGACTTAAACTGGTAATAGTTTCCTTCAGAATGCCCCTGGTTTCCCATTTGGGTCACAACTCCATACTTTTTAGCTGCTTCAATCAGCAACTCCGATTCATAAAAAGTCCGTGTAAGTGGCTTTTCAACATACACATGTTTTCCCTGCGACATGGCCAGAATAGTAATCGGGAAATGAGAAAAATCAGGTGTTCCGACACAAACAGCATCAAATTCCCTGGCCGACTTTTCAAACATCTCTCTGAAATCCTGATATTGTTTTGCTTTGGGATGGTCTCCTATACTCTTTACTGTATGTTTTGCTCCCATATCTACGTCGCACAACACAGTTGTATTTATCATCCCGGTGCTGTTATGTTCCTGAAGAATCTGTCCACCACGGTTTCCAATTCCGCAAAACGCCATATTGATTTTATCGCTTGGAGCAATAACCCGTGGTTTTACCAATTCACCGGCAGCGTTTCGTATTTCAGGTTTGGCAAATAATACATGCCCCGGAACAACAGTAAAAGCGCCTAAAGCTCCTGCTGTTCTTTTAATAAATTTTCTCCTTGAAGTCATAATCTCAAGACTTATTTTTTTTATTGATTGATAGTTAAAAAAATACTATTAAAAGAAAAAAGTTCAGGAAACCTTTTTCCTGAACTTCTTTCGTAAGTTTTATATTTTTGGTTCCCATCCGGGCTCGTACTCACGGCTCCATAGTTTCATGGCATCGCGATCATACATTTTTCCGGAAACTTCGTCAATATCATATCCTCTGCCAATACGATAGGCTACATTGGAATAATGAACCATTGCCTGGCTGATAGTTGCATCGGCGATATCGGCATTTAATTTCTTTTGTTCTCCACGAATAACACCAAACCAGTTTTCGACGTGCCCTGTGGTCATATCACCTCCACCGCCAAGCGCTGTTCCCGCTTCGTTTGAAGTTGATTTGCTGTCTTTAACAACTTTTCCTTTCCTGTCGTAAAGAATGTATTTTCCCCGATCGACAAAAACTGTTCCTTCGCTTCCGTAAATTATAGTTCCACGTCCACCCTGTGCGTAAGTATCAAAACCATTGCGACTTCTTCCATCCCAATTGATAACTTTGTTGTCGGCAAAGCGGAAAGTGGCTTCCATCGTGTCGTACATTTCCCAACCATCGTCAAAAAAGTGCCTTTTTCCAGCTTCAACATCCACACGCATTGGGAAATCTACCTGCAGTGCCCAACGTGCTACATCAAGCTCGTGGGTTGCATTGTTACCGGTTTCGGCAGTACCATAATCCCAACCATACCAGTGCCAGTTATAATTCCATGTTTCTTCCGTATATCCGCGTCTCGGAGCAGGTCCCTGGAATAAATCCCAATCCAAACCTTCAGGAACAGGTGCATTTTTCTGAACCGGAACTTCTCCTCTGCTATTCACATAAAAGGCCACTGCGCGATAAGGCACACCAATTACACCATTATGAATTTCGGAAATGATCTCTTGTGTGTGGTCTGATGAACGTTGTTGATTTCCCATTTGAACAACCTTGTTGTATTTCTTCATGGCTGCAACAATCATTTCATTCTCAAACATATTATGGCTACATGGTTTTTCAACATAAACATGTTTGCCACTTTGCATTGCCATTATTGCCCCTGGTGTATGCCAATGGTCGGGTGTAGCAACAAAAACACCGTCAACATTCCTATCCGCAAACACTTTGCGAACGTCATTTTCCAATTTTGGTTTATAATCGATTCGTTTAGCAAAATTAGCCGCCGCTCTTTCACGCTGGCTTTTCATAACGTCGCACAAATAAACCAATTCAACATTATTTTCCTTTTTGGAAACGGGTTCATAATAAGCTCCCAATCTACGTCCCAGACCAATAATTGCAACATTAATTCTATCATTAGCTCCAATTATTTTACTGTAACTTTTTGCCGACATCCCCATGGCTGTGCCTCCAACAGCAACTCCTGCAGCACCAGCTGTTACTTTTTTCAGAAAATCTCTTCTATCCGAATTCATTTAATATATTTTTTAATTACATCATTCTCATAACACCTTTAATGTACCCAAATGATTCCATCATTCCAGGTAACGGATCATCTCCATCAGCCTCGTATTCAAGAGCTAAAGTTCCTTTATAACCCGACTTATCGACAGCTTTTAAAAAAGAGGAGAAATCAATAACACCGCGTCCGATGATGCATGTTTTCCCATCACTTGCAGCTTTTGTCACATCTTTTATATGAATATCAAAAACGCGATCAAAAAAATCTTTTAAATCCTGCTCCGGGTCTCTGTTTATACGTTTGGTGTGGCCAATATCAATACACAATCCCATCCTTTTATCCCGATCCTTTATCTTATCGTAAGCGCTTTCGGCACTTGGATATAACTTGTCTCCCGGCCCGTGATTGTGGATTGCCAGTTTTATATTATAATCTTTTACTTTTTCCTCTACATAATCAAGCAACTCATGATTTGGAACACCAATTATCATTTCCATCCCGGCAGTTTTCGCATATTCAAATGCCTGATCCACCTCTTTTTTTTCTTTCATGTAAATAACACCGCCGCCATAAAGTGTAACACCCTTCTTCCGGCAAAGCGCAACTGCTTTTTTAATTGTTTCGTTATCAGAATCCAAAGGCAAATGCATACTTTTAAATGTGATCCGGTTGATTCCGCAACGCAAAGTCATATTCAACGCTTCCTCCTGCGAAAAGTTACGAAGTGAATAAGAGGCAACGCCAAGATTGAAATTAAAATCACTTTTGGAAGAAACCGCGCGGGATACCGAGGCTCCTGCCAATTTTGGAACTGAGGCTACAGCCAGCCCGATTCCTGCCGCTTTCAAAAAGTTTCGTCTGTGTGTCATTTTAATTCTCTTATTTTTAGACTTCTGAAATGTACAGTATTTTGGTGGTCCTGAAGTAAAATCGGTCCTTCCGGAGCCATTCCAAAACCTTCGTATTTTGCATATTTACTTCGTGCAACCAGCGCATTGTAGATATTATTTCCACGAGTGTATTCAACTACTTTCCGTCCATTTAACCAATGTTGAACTTTTCCGTCGGGAAACACAACAATACGTCCACGGTTCCATTCTCCCGGTCCGTTAATAAACCTGCCGGTTTTGTCAGCGGGTATTAAATCGTATAACGAAGCCAATGTTCTGTTTCCTACCACTCCATTTTTTGCATCCGGATGTTTCTCATCATCAAGAATTTGGTATTCCAAACCTAATCCCGAACCGTTGTTGCCTATTCCATATTTAATACCACTGTTTGCACCTTCGGTAAAACTAAAATCGAATTTAAACTCAAACGGACCATATTCCTCTCTGGTAATTATGCTTCCTCCTCTTTCGGGCGAAACCGATTTGTCAAGAACTGAAAGTACGCCATCCTTAACTTCCCATCCATGCGCAGGAAAATTATCGCTGTCGGTACTTTTGAAATTTTCGGTTGATTTGCCATCAAATAACAGTTTGAATCCCTGTTCTTTTTCAGAATCACTTAGATTGTTAGCCAGTAAATTAACGACATAAATTCCTTCTGCTGGCGAAGGTTTCAGGTTTTGCGTTTTAATTCTGACATTCTTCCATTTTATTTGGTGACCAACTTTTTCCTCGTTATTTCCAATTCCATGAACCTGAAGTGCAATAAATCCTTTCGGGGTCATATCATCTATTACGTGTGCACAAGCTACTCCGTTCAACCATGTTTTAATAGAATTTCCTATACATTCTATTCTGTAATGGTTCCATTCTCCCATTTTCAAAGCTGGTTTTGCTTCGGGATTTAAATCAAGCGGATAAAGCCAACCTCTTCGTGCTTCGTCATAAATACCTGCGCTCCAAGCTCTATCCGATGGATCTACTTCACATTGATAACCATGCACCCGACCGTTATTATACTCTGGTTTACTTTCACTGCGAAACTGGATGCCAGAGTTCATATTTTCCTCAACCAGCAAATCAACTTCAAAAACAAAATCCGAATAATCTTTCTCCGTACATAAAAAGGAGTTTGGAGTATTCAAAACAGTTGTTCCAACAATAACACCATCAACAACTTCGTACTTTGCCTCCCCGTTTAGCTGTTTCCACCCTGTAAGATCTTTTCCGTTAAACAAATAGGTCCAGTTGTCATTCTGCGCAAAGGTTATAGCTGATGCAAATATCAAGAGAACAGAAAGAAAGAAATTTTTACTTTTCATTTTAATACTTTTTTTTGAATTATGAAGTTGGTTTAAGTTAATTCCGTGTACGAACACGAAAAATACAAATTTAAATATTTTTTTAAGCGGAAACAGATGTTGCATAACACAACTTCACACCTGACATAAAAATACTATCAATAAATACCAACTTTTCCTCTGATTTTAAATTCTTTATAGAAAAAATATTTATAGTAGGATTTTGGTACTAATTTTATGCTTGTGTTATTTTCACCAATTACAAAGGGGATAAAAGAGAAAGACCGCTTCAACAAGCGGCCTTTCAAAACTAACTAACCAACTAAAATAAACCTTGAGAATCAAGATTTGTTTTTGAAAAACAACATTGTGCTTTAATAAGTTTCAAAACTATCTAATTTTGTTCTATTCTGATAATTATATTTGAAAAAGGTTTAAAATTTTAATCAACAAAACATGATTAATCAGCACTATTTTTCTTATTTTCAATATAATAACAAACATTCTTTTTCAGCGTAATTTTGAATAAAAATGAATAACTTTTAATAAACATTTAAATTAAGTATTTACGAGTATTCATTTTTCTAATTCAACAAACCAAAATAAAAAAATAAAGTTCTTTTCACAGGCTTTTCCATATTATTTAATTCACCAGCAGGGCCCAAATTCCAGGTGTCGTTGCTGATTCCCATAGCCAGTTTTGTTCCGATTGGCGGAATTCCATCGAGGAATGATATATCGCCGACAGGTTGTACCGGATAATTTTCCGGTCCTGATATTCCGTAAAAACTGAACAAACGAACAAACAAATCTTCTTCGTTGGCAACAACTGTAAACCTCCCATAATCGGTATTCAACTCTATCCAGGAGATATCAGAGAAATACCCTTTAAACTCAGGATACTGCCACGAGTTATCAGCTGGAAGTTCATTGTTGTAGAACCTTTCAAATACGTCAAGTTTCCCACCTTGTAAACGGTTTTTCCAAACATGTCGAGAGCCATTTCCCAACCATTTTGCACCTATTACATCCGATTCCGGAAAATCAAAACTAATGCCGGTAAAATATTGCTCTCCCTCCACCTGGTATTCGTAATTCATTTCCAACCAGCCACTTTTATACATTGTCCAGGTTACTTTCTTTAAATCGCCGGAATATGTCATTTCTACCACATGAGATTTTGTTGAAGGGAAATGGTTTATTCCGGTCAATTGTGCTTCGCCGCTTACCAGAACCGGTCCGTTGGAAAACGGAATAGGTAATCCCATGTCGTTTCCAATACCCTGAATGGTTCCATCCGTTTTGTTAAAAGCCACTGAAATTCCCGAGGCTTTTAAAACCATCACATCGTCATTTTCATAAAATCCGACCTGAGATGATTCTTCTGAAACATCGCCTTGTTGTTGTTCGATTGGCAAAATATTGTCTTCTTCAATACCGGCAGCTCTCAACTCATCACGGCGTTGTTTTTCTTCTGCCAACAAATCGGTTACGACCAACTGTTCAACCGTTTTTGTATTTCCTTCAATTTTCCAACTCCAGGAAAAAATTTCATTTCCGGAAGGATCAAAAGCAGTTAAATACAATGCACCGTAATTGTGATAATCCACAGGAAGTTGCAATTGCAACTTTCCTTTTTTCACGGGTTCAATATTCGGGCTTTCAATTTCTCCCGATTTCATAACCTGATGTCCGGCTCCCCTGTTATGCGGGGATGTAAAATTCACCAGTTGCCACTCAAAACTACAATTTTCTAAGTTGGTAAAATGAAAACGATTTTCAACTGGAATAACACCATCAAAATCTTTAGGTAGTTTTTCGAGATCGATTTTTACCGGGCTAAAAATTTCACGCATCGCGTAAAAACTGGCTTCTTTTTCACGATGTGGCCCAACTACTCCATCCGGAGCATTTACTCGGTTCACATCCACAAATCCATTTAAATCTGTACGAACCAGACCTTCGTCGGAAAACACCCACAAAAAGCCGCCTGCCGAGAGTTTTGAATTCCAAAACAATTCCCAAAAGTCCCCCAATCCGGCAGCCATTCCACCATCGTCCTGTCCGTGTAAAAATTCGGTGGGCATATAAATCAGTGGCCCTTCCAGGAGTTTTTTTGAACTATAATAGTTTTCATAATGGTTGCAATCAATCCCGTTATAATCGTTACCCGGACGATGATGAGCATGAATTACCGGCCGGTTTGAAGGATCATAAAGGGCATAATCATCGTCCAGTTCTTTGTTGGTTCCTCCTTCATTCCCATTGCTCCAAAAAATAATCGACGGATGATTTACATCGCGTATAACCATTTCGCGAACCAATTTGCTGCCCACTTCAGTATCATACGCATTTTGCCAGCCCGCCAGTTCATCCAAAACATACAAACCAAGCGAATCGCAGTATTCCAAAAATGATTTATTGGGTGGATAATGAGCACAACGCACCGCATTCATATTCATTTCTTTCATAAGCTGAACATCCAGTAAATCAATCGATGGATTCACACAACGGCCAGTCTCGGGCCAAAAAACATGGCGGTTTATTCCTTTAAATTTCACCTTTGTACCATTTACGTAAACGCCATCGTTTTCCCGAATTTCAATGGTGCGAAAACCAAATTTTTCTGTGAGTTCATATTTTTGCTCAGTACCATCAACCAACGAAACTTTTACAGAATATAAATTTGGCGTTTCTGAAGTCCATAAAAGCGGATTATCAACCTTACAACTTATTGTTACAAGCGAATCTTTAGCACTCGCCTGTTCCTGACATGTTTGTACTGTTTTTCCATTAGCATCAAAAATTTCAGCTTTTAATGTTTGTTTCTTTTTCAAATTAACAGGAAACACATCCACTGAAAAGTTCCCGTCGGCATCAGCAGAAACAGCAACACGATCGATAAATTCTTCCGGCACAGCTTCGAGATAAACCGGACGAAAAATGCCACCAAAAATCCAGTAATCGGCGTATCTTTCAGCGTGATTAACAGACGCATTGGCTGAAACTTTATGAACTGTTGCCTCCAGTTCATTTTCCTTCCCAAATTTCACTTTGTTGGAGATATTATATCGGAAACGATAAAAAGACCCCTGATGAATCGGCCAGGCTGACTGACCGTTAATTTTCACTTCTGTGTCAGTCATCGAACCTTCAAAAACGATAAATATTTCTTTATTTTCCCAACTGTTCGGTACAACAAAATTATGTTTGTAAATACCGGTTTCATCTGCATATATATGCTTTTTCCCGTAAGTTCGATAGTCGCGGCCGTAATCATATTCACCAAATCCCTGTTGTTCCCAGTGCGAAGGAACTTCGATAGTTGTCCATTCGCCGCTTTTTCTCCCCGACGTACAAAAGAAATCCCATGTTACGGTATTTTCATTGTCAGTACCAGAGAGAAACAATTTTTCTTTTTGTGTTGTTTGTGCAAGTGACGGATTAAAAAGAGCAAGTAGTAATGTTGCGATTAATCCCTTTATTCTGATTGATTGTATTTTCATTTTGGAATCAAATATTTTTTTTGAACATTCTTATTCTCATTTCATTATTTTCGACAGACTATTCTATCTCCATCATCTTTTTTGTGACAGGAGTTAACGTTACCGGTCCGATAAGTCCTGATTCCAATGGTTCCCAGTTTGCTGCGGTAAACAAACCGTCTTTACCCATGTTTTCACGTTTTCGCGCCGCAAAATTGATGTTATAGAATTTCTTATAATTCACACCCCGTTTGTCCAAATCCATAATGCGATTCGCCATCAGATTGGAAACCTGCACTTCCAACTTGTTTACATTTTTTAATTTTGATGCATCAACCACCAACTGATATTCCGGGCCTACTACTGTTCCCATTTTTTCTCCATTTAATACGATTGTAGCCGATTCACAAACTTTTCCCAAATCGAGCAAAAATGCCGTTGCTGATTCATCGGGTCTTTTAAACGATAACTCGTAAACACCCGTTCCCGAGAATTTTTCATGTTCTTCGGAATGCTCTGTCCACGAATTTAAATCAGTCGTTGTATAGGAATCCGGAAGTGTGGGACCACCCTTTAGAAATGAAACAGTCCATTCGCCTTTCAAAACTGTCTTTTCAACAGGAATATTCCAAAGCGGATAATCTTCAATATCAATTTCATTTGAATACCATTGTAAAACAATTGTCTCGCCGGGTTCAAGCTGAAGATATACGCGAGATTGTTTTTCGTTCATTTTTTGAACTTTCGCTTTTCCAATCTCCTGATTCATCGGATTGAATAATGCTGCTTCATCACCAGCTGACTGGACAGTTATCCACTGGTCAACCTTTTTATCACTCCAGTTACTGATAAAATAACATGTTCCATCGTCTCTTTTTACCCTATTGAACCATAGCCCTGCCTGGGCCATTTCTTCGGGAAAAACACCTGCGTTGGAAAGCAAGGCGTCAATGTTTTCTCCAGTTAAGCACTTTCCGCTACCCATTTCATCCACATTCACACCACCCATAGTTTCAAAATGAATGGATTCTTTTATTTTTTGAAAAACTGTTTGCCGTTCTTCAATACTGTAAAATCCGGGTACATCCTCTGGTAAATTTTCCTGAAAGACAACTGTTGCTCCGGCATTTGCCAAATGAACTAATTTTTGCATGGTGGAAAGCGGAATGTAATTGCTCTTCGGAACGACAATGGTTTTATAACTGGCTCCCGGCGCTTTAATTTCGCCATTTGTTATTTCTAATTCCTGAATTTGTTTATCGGAAATATAATCGAATGTATATCCTTTTTGTAAAAGTTCTTCACTGATATCTTTTGTAAGCGGTTCGAAAGATCCACCAAAATGCGGCAATCTGCTTCTTCCCTGTTCCGACCATGTATCATAAATTGGAAAATACATTAGAATATCGTTGTCAGGAGTTGCGTTTTGTAAAAACGACTGACAACGGGTAACATAATCGTTGATGGCTTTAAAATCGGGCCACCACGAATTTGTTGGAGCAAAATGAACCGCAGCATAAAACATCCATCCCGGCCATTTTTCATCTACCGGAGAATAGGGTGTTCCGTGGTAAAAAATATGGTTGACACCATTGGCAAAATAACGATCGAGATTTTGTTTCACTGTTCCCAGGTTTGCCAGAAAATGTTCATCGAGCCAAGTAGATGCTTCGCAGGAAACCAATGGTTTGCCTGACACATGTGCTGCCGAAGTAGCCATTTTTATACGCATCGGATTGGTTCCTTCTGTTTCGGGAATATCGCTGGCAGCATACAAATCGAGAATATTAGCAGGCGAGCCGTGTGCCTGGTTACGAATACCGGCATCATATTTTTTGGCCCAATCGGCCCACACTTTTGTAAATCTGTCGAGCAATAAATCGGAAATGGTTTCGCGATAGTCACACAATACACGGTCGTTCATCTCTTCTGAATCGTTTCCAAACAATGCAGGCAAATGATTTTTTAAATCATATCCCCGTCTGTTTTTAAACTCTTCAAAAAGCAGTGGTGTCCAATCCGATTCACCACTCGCATCATCTACTTCATACGAGTCGTTAAAAAAAGTTCGTATAGAATTTACGTCAGCATCTTTAGCAGCCTCGTCAAATATTTTAAGAAATTTATCAGTTGCTGCTTCTGAAAAATGGTCAATCACATTTCCTTCGCCGCCGGTACCTGCCCGCTCCACCATTTTTCCGTGCCAACCCTGAAAAACAGCATACAAATTCCAGGTTCCTTCAGGCGCAGTCCAGTTTAATGTCCCGCCGGTTGAAACTTTTTCCGTTAGATCTATAACTTCTCCTGTCTTGTTATAAGCCATTAATGCCTGTAAAGGAAGCGGCTTTTCAAAACGAACCTGCTCTAAAGCCAATTCCTGCAAGTTTGGATTACTACTGATGGGAAACTTTATTTCTGAAATATTAAGCCGATGCCCGATGGCACGCACCATAGGCTCCTGAATAAATTCAACTTTCTCTTTTAGCTGCTCCCCACCATTTAGTGTAAAATGTTTAAAATGCAAATTTTTACAGGCATCTTCAGCGCCAATCCACGAGCCTCCAAAAGGCCAGCCAGAAGCGTTTGCTAAATCGACTCCTAAATTGAGCCGAACGCCCTCTTTTAATGTATATTCCAGCATCTCCATCCACTGGTCCGACAAGAATGAAATGGCTTCATTTTCGTATCCTTTTACATCATAAATCGGAGTGATTTCAACACCACCCAATCCAATTTCCTGCAATTGTTCCATGTTAGCGGTAAGACCACCCGGATTAACCGTACTTCCATGCCACCACCATCGCGTCCAGGGTTGTGTTACGTTTGTAGTTTCCGGCCAATTAGGCTGTTGTGCAAGCAATTGAAAACCACTTGCAAACAAAATGAATAAAAATAATATCTTTCTCATGGATTTTGTTTTAGCCTTTTTAAAATTAATTCGAAGGTTTTAAGTCAATAAAAACCGGTTTGTCGCGATCGCACACCAATTTTCCATTTTTATATTCTAACTCTGCCACCTGAATGGAACTTCTTCGCATTTGGTGAGGAGATTTATCCTTATTTTCTGCACCTCTTCCCGGGTGGGTAAAATAAAAAATATACGCTTTGTTATTGTTTACAACTACATCAGGATGTCTTCCCATGTCTTTATCATCTAATCCTTTTCCTGGTTCTTCAAGAATATTACCGGGTTGGCGTATCCAAGTCTCCAAATCGCTGGAAAAATATACTCCTAAACCGTGCCAGTTATCAACCACCATCCAGTATTTCCCATTCCATTCAAAAACTTTAGGCCCCTCTCCACCTTCATCTCCAACTACTTTTCTGCCACTGTCTTTCCATTGATACAAATCAGGACTGTCGGCATAATACATCGATTTTCCATCACGCTCATTGTTGTAGAATAACCGCCAGTTTCCATTGGGAAGCTGGTAAACACAAGCATCAATACAGCGGTCGGATGCCAATTCCAGTTTGGATTCAAAATCCCAGTCGAGCAGGTTTTTGCTGGTCAGATGAATAATATAACGGTCGTGGTTCCAGTCTTCAAAAATGCCGGGGACATAGGTTAGGTACATGTGATATACTCCATCGTATTCGATTACTTCGGGTGCCCAATGCGAGTATTCGACTGTTGGCCTGTAATTAATATTGCAGGTATCGCGATAAGTCCAGGTTGCGCCGCCGTCATTTGATTCAGCGATTCCGATGCGTGTGCCGTGCACCCATTTCACACCACCGGGAATATCTCCTTTTGCCTGTCGATTGGTATAAAACATCAACCATTTGTTTTCTGCCTTATTGAAAATAACTACAGGATCTGCCGCTCCATCGTATACCGGATCACGGAAAAGTGGTTTATCTGCTTTCGTTTGCCCCAATGCGGCAAACCCTAAAATGAATACTAACAGAAAAACTAAAATTCGTTTATACTTGGTTCGATTTTTCATCAGCTGTTTCTTTGTTAGTTTAGTTTATTGAAGTTGATTTTTCCCAACTAATATTAAATGTCAAATATACGTTTTTTAATTTATCCAACAGAAACGTTTCAATTTCAATAAGAATATAAAACTTTAGTTTACAGTTTTAATTCTTTAATTTCAGGTAATTGCTGATCTTTAAATTGATTCACCCGATGGATAGAAAAATCTGTTACATTTTTTAACCAGAAAACCGGTACTCCCTCAGCAGATTCAGCTTTTACATTTTGAAAATCAGCCCCTTTAACGTCATCCAAAATAAAAACAGGACGCATGTCTGTATTTTCGAATTCAAGCGCAATATTATTCATTTGAATGTTTTGCGCATGACGGATAAAAAAACCATAAGCAGGAATTTCGCCAAAGTTTCTTGGATCAGGATAACCATCTTCCAGTTCGGAAACCTCAATTAATGCCTGACTTTCAGGTGCACCACCATCTATTCGTATCCAGATATTTGAAAATACAACATCTTCAATATTATGTCCTGGTATTCCCATAAGCATTGAACCATATCGTGAACTTGAATTGTGCACGATTACATTATCTACCAGAATTCGTTTAAAGGTACCTACCTCAAGCTCATCCGGGCCTCGCATCCGTCTTCCCAACCTGAAAAAGAAAGGAGCGTTCAGAATGTCCTTCATAACAATATTAGAAACCGTTATGTCCTCCAAAATCGCACCATCAACTGTTTCCAGCGCTAAACCACGGCAATGCTCAAACGTACAGTTTGAAATGGTAATGTTTCTAAAAGCTCCGTTTGATTCCGTTCCAAATTTGATTCTCCCGGTTACAGAACCCCGATCCGGTGCCTGCTTTTGCGTTTGTTGATAGGTTCCATCAAGGAATGTTCCTTCATCGAAACCCAAAACTGCGCAATTGGTTATGGTAATATTTTCAGTAGGTGCCGCATAGCCAAGTGCAAATGAACTTTTTAGCACCAGCGCATCATCGTTTGGTGTATTTAACGAGCAATTTGATATTCGCACATGTCTGCAGCAATCTATATCAATGGCATCGCGGTTTGTATCAATTTTTAAGTTGTCGATGGTAAAATTATCAACTCCGGTAGCCAGAATCCCAAAATGGCCTCCATGTAAAATCGAAAAATCCCTTAGAATAACGTTCTTACAAAGTTTTAAACTAATTGATTTATTTCCAAGTCCAGGTTTTGGGTTACCCCATTTTTGTAATCCTTTCCCCCAAATTAATCCGGGCCCGACAATTGAAATATTTTCAAGATTCTCGCCCCAAATCAGGCTGTTGTGAAAATGACTGTGCCCAAAATCCTGGTATTTTAACGAGTCGCCCCAGATATTTGGTTCGGGTGCGTCATATGCTCCTTCCACCTCATCCATGTTTGCAGCTATAATCGTTGCTCCTTGGTCAATAAATAATGTGATATTGCTTTTTATGCGAATAGAAAAACAAAGGTATTTTCCGGCCGGGAAAAAGACCGTTCCTCCACCGTTTTCAGCCGCATCATTAATTGCTGCATTTATAAACTTAGTGTCAACCTGATTACCGTCGCCTGCTGCACCGTAATTTTTCACATTGTACAAACCACTAAAAGAAGTCTCTTGTGCCTGTATTGAAAAAATGAGAAAAATAAATAAGCCCGTAAATAAATACTTTGTTTGCATTGTCACGTTTTTAATCGGTTGTTTTTTCACCATTAATATATAAGTTGTTCAGATTCAAATTTTTCACGTAGTCTATTTTGTTTCCGCTCTCAACGCCTGAAAACTTGCTATCACTAATCCAAATATTCTCTACACAATTTTCACCTTTTATTCCCATTAAACTCAATCCATATTCTGACTTTTGGGAAGTAACATTGGAAACATATACATTCTTAACCATTGGTGGGAATTCACCTTGTCCTTCACGAGGATCATAGGAACAGTTGATTTTAACTACTGCTTCCCGCACCTGTCCTACCGTAAGATTTCGAATGTAAACTCCGTCGGTAACACCACCGCGATGATTGTTGGTTTTTATTCTGATGGCCCGCTCCAGGTTCGGACTACTCATCTCACAATTTTCAGCAAAAATATTTTTGCAGCCAGCGGAAATCTCGCTCCCCATTACTACTCCGCCATGCCCATCTTTCATTATACAATTCCGAATTAACACGTTTTCAATCGGTACATTTACCCTGCGTCCATCAAAGTTTCGTCCCGATTTAAGTGCGATACAATCGTCGCCGGTATCAAAAACACAGTCTTCAATCAAAACATTTTTACAGGATTCCGGATCGCAGCCATCGGAATTGGGGCCATGACTATTTATGGTAACTCCGCGCACAATAATATTTTCAGATAACAGCGGATGAATAACCCAAAATGGAGAATTCAACAGAGTTACATTTTCAATTTTTACATTTTTGCAAAAAATAAAATTAATTAGCTGTGGTCTTAGATAATGCCCCTCTCCCATTTTTCTCTCGGAAAGCGGGGTTTGTGTGTTGTCCCATTTGGTGAGCAACGGACGACCTTCCGGATCCAGCTGACTTGGTTGAGGAGCGCTTGTGTCACCTCTTCTTCTGAGTCCTTTCCAAGGCCACCAGTGTTCCGCATCGGCCTGCCCGTCGATTGTACCTTCGCCGGTTATCGCGATATTGGTTTGATTATTCGCATAAATCAACGGCGAATAGTTATAACAATCGTTTCCTTCCCATCGTGTTTGCACCATTGGTAAATAGTCTTTGGGATTTGTGGAAAATTTAAGTATCGCACCTTCTTCAACCACTAGGTTTACATTGCTTTTTAAATGAACCGCACCGGTAAGAAAAACACCTCTTGTAACAATCACTTTTCCACCACCCTGTTTATTGCAGGTTTCTATGGCTTTATTTATCGCTTTGGTGCTTAATATTTTACCATCGGCAACTGCGCCAAAATCAGTAATATTGAATTTTTTGTCAGGAAATGACGGCTGTTTAATATTTTCGACAATGGTATAAATTTCATTCCACTTCTCGTTGTTTTTTGTTTGCTGTCCATCAAAAAACAAAACAAACAAAAACAGAACTGCTATAATTTTAAGTGTACTCATTTTCAATTTGTTTTGGTTGATAAATTAGATTAAACTAAAGCTCTCTTTTTATCAAAAGTTTTTCGCCGGTATCTTCCATTTCAAAAATATGTGGCCGCGAATCCCTGTTATTTGGAGAATGAAGCACACACATCAATTTTCCATCGAACGTTTCAAACAGCATTCCATGACCGCCATCTTTGTCGTAAACCGGTTCTTCCTGTTGAATCCAGGGGCCTGCCAGCTTTCCGGACTCGGAAAAAGCAACTCCCATGGTATAACCGCCTTTACCAAAACTGGTCCAAACCATCATTAGTTTTCCGGTATTGTTTATTTTGAAATACGGGCCATCGGTAACAAAACATCCTTCTGTTTCCGAAATTGTTACCCAGGGGCCATCACTTCCGCGAAAAAGCAACTGTGGTTTGCCGACGGTTGCAGAAAGATCGTCTTTGAGCTGCATATATTCAATTGTTCCGTTTGAAATCTGAACCCATTCGTGAGCATACACAATGTAAGGTACGCCATCTTCTTCCCACAAGGTTGCATCAAGAGTCATCATATCAACCGGAAGTGTAGAATGATCCTGAAAGGCTTTAAACGGACCTGTTGGAGAATCGCTAACCAAAACCTGTGAACCCCTTGTTACACGCGGCCGCCAGTTGGGCCACTGTTCGTCAAACATATCGCGGGTATCAATAGTTAGAAACAAATAGTATTTTCCTTTGTAAAAATGCAGTTCAGGTGCCCAAATGCTGTTTATGGGTTTGCCATCCCAAAATCCTTCAGGAATAGTAAATATTTTTGTCGGGTTTTCCCAGTTGATCAAATCTTTACTGCGGTACGACAAAACAGATTTTCCGCCTGGCCCAACCATATAATAATAGCCGGATGCTTTGTCGGCCAAAATACAATTATCCCGCCAATGCATATCATGAAGTTTTACTTTTTCAGGCGGATTTGGACCAAATTGTCCTGTAGCAGGTTGATAAATAAAAAATAGTATTCCAATAACAATTAAGGTAGAATTTTTACTCATTAGTTTTAGGTTTAGTTAAAATAAAATAGGCTGCTGAATAAGAATCTATTTATTCCTTCATATTTAAGGTTCAAAAATGCTGGTCGTAAAAACCTTCATAACAAATGTAATAATTACCCTTTAATATAAGACTAAACTAAAAATAATTATTTGCGTTTTATAACCGGTGTTTCCTTAAACTCTATAAAACAAAAAAACTTCCTAAAAAAATAGGAAGTTTTTATTTATAAAAAATAACAGCAATCTAATATCCAGAATTTTGAGGCAATAAATTGGGATTTCGATCCAGTTCGTCCTGAGGTATTGGAAGTAAGTAGTCTCTGCTGGAGTCAAAATTTGAATGAGGCTCCAGAGAGTTAGTACCGGTAAAAGCCTCTTCTCCCAAATCACGACGTTGAATATCAAACCAGCGTTTGAATTCAAACGACAGCTCCAACCTACGTTCTTCCAGTACCAGGTTTCTAAATTCGTCTTTAGAAATTCCTGTTTGAACATCAGCTGGAAAATCCACTGTAGTTCCGGCCCAATTTCTTGCTCTTTCACGTATCCGGTTTACATAACCAAGAGCTTCGTCGGTTGGACCACTTACTTCATTAAGAGCTTCTGCTGCAGTGAGCAATACTTCGCCATATCGGTATGCCGCATAATTATGATCGGAATAACGCGCTTCTCCATTTGAATTTCCCGGTTTCTCAAAATACTTGGCAATGTGTGGTCTTTTTACCGTTGAATAAACAGTATAAGGCTGAAGCACTTCATCAATTATTGTGGAATCAGCAAAAGCCACTTTTTTTCTGTAATCACGGTCATCCCATGTATTGTATACATCCAATGAAGGAACAGCAACACTCCACCCCTGAACATCTGCCCCGCGAACCCCGGTAAGCGCACCGGTTAAATCGTCGTTTGCAGAACCAGAGCCACTCTGAGACCCCAGAAAGTCAAAAGAAAAGATATGTTCTTTAGTTTGGTCTTGTTTGGTTGCATCAAATAAATCCTGATAGTCGGGTTCCAAGTCATAATCAAGTTCGACTTCATTATCTATCACCCATTTCGCATGATTATAGGCTTCCTGATAGTTCCCCAAGGTTAAGTAGACATCGGCAAGCATTGTGTAAGCAGTCCCTTTTGAAGGACGGGAGCGCGAATTATCAGGAGGTGTCATAGGAAGATTCTCAGTTGCAAATTTCAGGTCGGCAATGATACTTTGATAAACAACATCTTTAGATGTTTTAGAAATATCAGCAACAGAAATCGGATCGTTAATAGGACGATCGATATACGGGACGTCCCCAAACATGCGCACAAGATTGAAATACATAAATGCTCGAACAAGTCGGGCCTCTGCTATAAGCTGTGTTAAACTCAACTGATCGATATTTTCACTTGCTAATGACTCGGCTCCTGCTATAGCATAATTCGCAGCACTTACTATTTCATAAGAACGCGGCCAAATTGCGGTAATCATTCCATTTGTTGCATCCACTCCAAAATCGTTTATCTGTTGGCGACGGGCGGGAGTACCTCTTTCTCCAATATCAGTCATATCAGCCCGTAACATAAGTGTTAGGGTATATTTTCGTCCCCAATATCCTTCCGAGGCAATATATCCGTATGTTCCCAACACAGCTGCTTCAACTGTAGCTACATCTTTAAAATACCCTTCCGGAGAAATATCTGTTACGGGTACTTCGTCAAGCTCGGTACAGCTAAAAATAAATAGAGAAAGTAAAACAATTGTTATATAGTTTATTTTTTTCATCTCAATTTCATTTTAATTTTTTAAAAAATAACCTTCAATCCAACGGTATATGATTTAGCATTCGGATAACTTCCATAATCCAAACCGAGGTTACGATTAGAGTTTGTATTTCCGCTAGTATTATAATTTACTTCAGGATCGTAGCCCCTATATCCGGTTATAGTAAATAAATTTTGTCCACTAACATATAGCCGTACATCACTTAAACCAATCCTTTGTACCACATTTTTAGGTAGATTATATCCCAATGATATATTCTTCATCCGGACATAACTTCCATCCATAATCCATCGTGTAGAAGAAATCCTTGAACGCCCGGAATTAGCCATTGGAATATCGGTATTGGTATTTGTTGGAGTCCATCTGTTGAGTGCTTTTGTAGTTGAATTTGCAACTCCACCCATTAATTCGAGTTCCATCAGAGTAAAGCTATAAATATCATTCCCTTGCGACCCCTGAATAAAAAAGTCCAAATCAAAATTCTTGTACGAAAAAGTATTGTTCATTCCCCAAATAAAGTCCGGATGCGGGTTTCCAATAATTGTACGATCTTCACTGTCCAAAGAACCGTCTCCACTAATGTCTCTGTATTTTTCACCTCCTGCGTCCTGTTCAAATCCTGAGCCTGGAAGGAAATCGTCGCCTTCCTGGTATACACCATCATATATATAGCCATAAAATACCCCTACAGGCTCTCCTTCTCTCAACACATGAGTGTCTCCAAATCCAACCATATGCCCGGGATTAGCAGAATAAAAGATATCATTTCCTTCGGGTAACTCGAGAACCTTATTTTTATTGATCGAAATGTTGAAGCTTGTATTCCATGTCAGTGTTTTCTGAATATTTACAGTTGACAAAGAGAATTCAAAACCTCTATTTTCTACGCTTCCAATATTGTCCATCATACTTGAAAACCCAGAGTATTCGGGGAGAGGTACACTAAAAAGCAGATCTGTTGTTTTCTGATGATAATAATCAGCAACCAAATAAATCCGTTGATCAAATAGCCCCAGATCCAAACCAATATCAAGTTGCCCGGTGCTTTCCCATGTAAGATTATCGTTTGCAACAGAAATGGGACGAACAGCATTTACCGAAGTTCCGTTTATGATGGTGTAAACTGTACCAAACTTTGCCAGCGACTGGTAAGCACCAATGGCCTGGTTCCCTGTAATACCGTAACTTCCTCGAAGTTTGAGCATACTAACTTTCTCCTGTTCTTTCATAAAATTTTCTTCGGCAACATTCCATGCCAATGCTCCCGAGGGGAAAAACGCCCATTTATTGTTTTTGGCAAAGCCTGAAGAACCATCATAACGTCCATTCAGGGTAATCAAATACTTATTGTTAAATTTATAATTGATCCTTCCATAATAAGACATTAGCTCCAACTCATTGTAACTTGATGCATTGTTATTTATTGAACCACCTCCAATATTCCACCATTTGAAATTATCAGTTACAAAACCCGTGCTGTTGGCATTCCAATATTCCCCGGTATATGATTGGTACGAGATACCTCCCATCGCCGAGAAATCATGTACATTGTTAAATACTTTTGAATAGGTTAAATAACTTTCACTTATTACATCTGTATTTTTATGAGCATTAATCCTGGCTGATCCGCCAACATTCCTTCCGGCATTCAACTTTGTTGAAATATACAATCCATCCCGGTCATTATATGTTTTTGCACCAAATGTAGCCCTTAGTTTAAGGGAAGGAAGTAGCTCCAGTTCGCCGTATACATTGGCCTGCAACAAGTCTGCCACCACATTGTTTTTACGCTCTTTGGCAATTGCATAGGGATTATCTCTCGGGTCACCAACCGGAGAAAGAGTATAATTACCATCTTCTTCTGTAACCGGGATGCTGGGAGCCATGGTAAAAGCAGATGCAATAATTCCGGTGTTTGTTGTACCTCCACTACCTTCCTGTGTATGCGAGCCGTCACGATCGGTACGTTGGGCAAATAAGTTGGCTCCTAGTTTTATTTTATCCGACAAATTAAAATCGACGTTACTGGTAATTGAGTAACGTTTATACTTTGACTCAATAATGATTCCTTTGTGGTCGTATACAATTCCTGAAACATAGTATCTTACATCTTCCTTCCCACCAGAAAATGATAATTGATAATTCTGAACGGATCCGTTTTGAAAAATCATATCCTGCCAATCTGTATCAGCTTCGGGAGTAGCCGGAAGGGTTCCCGGATTTGCATCGTTTACATAATCTACAAAGTCCTGAGCACCCAGTAAGTCAAGCCTGTTGATTTCCTTTTGTAGTGAATATGAAGTGTTTAATTCAATTTTGGTTTCACCACTTTTCCCTTTTTTTGTTGTAACCATAATAACACCATTGGCTCCTCTTGACCCGTAAATTGCTGTAGCAGACGCATCTTTCAAAATTTCGATTGATTCAATATCCTCTGCTGGTGGCAGTGTTCCTCCAGGGAAACCGTCTACTACGTATAATGGATCACTCGAAGAGTTAATAGAGGTACCTCCACGAATACGAATTTTGTAAGAAGCACCCGGCTCTCCGTTGTTTGCAGTAATTTGTACACCGGCAGCACGACCTTGTAACGCCTGTGCTACATTAAGAGATGGGAAAGCAGAAATCTCCTCTGTTCCTACTGTTGAAATAGAGCCGGTTAGATCACTTTTCTTAACCGCACCATATCCGATTACTACAACCTCTTCAAGGCCTACTACATCTTCTTTTAAAGTAATGTTAACCATTGTTTGAGTGCCTGGAGTTACTTCTTTTGATATATAACCGATGAAAGAAGCAACAAGTACCACATCTCCTTCAGGAACATCGGGGATAACAAAGTTCCCATCCAAATCGGTTACTGTCCCGATAGTAGTGCCTTTTACAACTACTGTTGCCCCGACAAGAGGCTCTCCGCTTTCAGAGTTTATTTTACCTCTAATTGCATTTTGTGGAACAACTGTTTTATTTGGAGAAATTACAATAAGATTATTTGCAAGTATAGAATATTTGCTACCGGTTCCTTCCAACAAATTATCCAGAATTTGTTCCACCGTTTTATTCTTGACATTTACTGTCTCATGTTTTCTATTTTCTAATAAGTCGTTATTGTACAGAAATTTAAATTCACTTTGATTTTCAATTTCCTCGAAAACATCAACCAAAGTTACATTATGCAAGTTAACAGAAAGTTTTGTCTCCTGCGAATAGGCAGTTCCAAAAACCTGTACTGTTGTAAGCAGCAAGAAAAGAAATGTAAATTTCATAGTTAATAAAATTTTCAATAGGCTCTTTTTTAGGCAAAAGCCATCAGTTTCAAACTTTTTTTTCATAGTTTTGATTTCCTTTAATTAAATAATTATGTAATTTTTTCCGTTGAAAAACGGATGAATTCCAAATCGGGGAATGTTGACGCATTTCCCGATTTTTGTAGGGAAACTAAGTTTTATTTTTCATGAGTTTTATTTTTTATCTGTTTATAAATTCTGTTTGCTTAGTTTTTAAGTTTTTCAATTTCAATTCGGTTTTTCTCCATTTCATAAGTAAAAGGCAACGAAATACTTAAAGCATCAATAGCCTGTTCGATGGTTTCTTTTTCAAATATTCCGGTATACCTTGCGCTTTTTAGTTCCTCATCTTTGATAATTATCTGCACGTTATACCAACGTTCCATTTTTACTGCCAACTCATCAAATCTTTCACCTCTAAAAACCAATTTATTATCCTTCCAGGAAACAAAAGGTTCTACGTCCACCT
The DNA here is from genome assembly GCF_022267315.1 of Maribellus maritimus. Taxonomy (GTDB): domain Bacteria; phylum Bacteroidota; class Bacteroidia; order Bacteroidales; family Prolixibacteraceae; genus Draconibacterium; species Draconibacterium maritimum. The sequence goes on along the minus strand of NZ_JAIKLE010000040.1, from coordinate 35,145 downwards.
CTCCGTTAATTTTCATGATTGGCTGCAATTTGGCCTTTTCCAACTCTTCTGATTCTTTCTCATCTCTCAAGTCGGTCTGGTTATTCGATCTTTTTTCCGGGCCTAAGATCTCAACCGCATTTTGACTCTTAATTAACACAGCCTGTTCTTTTGGCTTCAGATATATGGGCTCCTTTATTAACTTTTCGCCTATTTTGCCGGTGATAGAAATTGAACCATTAACCAAAGTAGTTTCAACAACATCTTCATCATTGTATGATTTGACATTGAATTTAGTACCCAAAACCTGAATATTTATAGATGAAGTTTTTACATTCAGTTTCCGTTTCGGATTCTTCTTAATATCAAAATATGCTTCGCCTTCCAAAAAAAGATTTACCTCTTTTCCTTTAAAGTCCGCAGGATATTTTATGTGAGATCCTGAATTCACCCAAACTTTGCTTCCATCGGGAAGCAATACTTCAGATCTTGCTCCGTAAGGAACCTTAACACTTGAATATGATGCTTTTTCGGGAATAATTTTCCGGACAAAAAAACCAACTCCAAAAGTAATAATCACAAGAGCTGCTATTTGCAATACCGTTTTCAGATTTTGATTTAGAATTTTCCTTTCTTTAAAATGTTTTGATTCTTCTTCTATCGCGAGCAATGCAAATCTTTCCCACTCCGAATCGATGTTTGCATTCTTTATTTTGGTGTCGTATTGCGCGGTTTCCCAAATATCTTTTAAATGATAATAAAGCTTTTCATTTTCGTGGTCAGAATAAACCCACTTAAAAAGCTTTACCTGTTCATGTTCCGAAATATCATTTTTTAATTTCCTGACAATCAGACTTATGTACAAATCATCTATTTTCATTCCGGTAGTTGTTTATATTATGACAATCGATTGCATAAAACTACGTCAAAACGAAGCGATTTTTTATTTTTTTGAAAAAAATCCCAGAAAAAGAGTTAAAACTTTGTTTTTGAATTTTTCGCGAAGAATAACCATCGCTCTGTAGATTTGGGTTTCAACAGTGCGAACAGGCAGATGAAGTTTCTCTGCTATTTCTTTATTCTTCAACTCCTCAAAACGACTCATTTTAAAAGGAATACGATATTTATCAGGAAGTTCATCTACCGCTTTCTTTAAGCCTTGCTGCCACTCTTTCTCCACCAATGTCTGATGCGTATCGTAGAACTGAATTTCACGGGCAGAACGTTCAATTTCAGCAGCTTTAAACTCACGTTCAACACGTAAATGTTCCAGATAGTTTAAACAGTTATTTCTTACAGAACGATATAAAAAAGCTTTTAAATTGTCTATTTTTTTTTCCTTTTGTTTCAATATGTTGAGGAAAGCATCTTGCACCAGATCTTTAGCTACCTCTTCACTTTCCACGAATTTGAGCGCATAAAAAAAAAGGGGAGCATACATTTGCCGAAATATATGCTCCAACAGTACACTTTGACTCTCTTTTAAATTATATTTTTCTCTGTCTTCGTCCATAAATAATCCCTGCCAAAGAGGAACTTTTCTTACTCGTTCATCCCCAACTGATCAAAAATAAAGGCGTATTCCAAAGCGGTATCTTCTATCCATTGAAAACGCCCCGACGCCCCTCCGTGGCCATAATCCATGTTCACATGAAAAATTAACAAATTATCGTCGGTTTTTAAATCGCGTAATTTAGCCACCCATTTTGTCGGCTCCCAATATTGAACCTGCGAATCGTGTAATCCGGTGGTTACCATCATTGCCGGGTAATCTTTTTCTGCCACATTGTCGTATGGAGAGTACGACATCATATAATAATAATACTTTTCAATTTTGGGATTCCCCCATTCATCAAACTCACTGGTAGTAAGTGGAATACTTTCGTCGAGCATGGTTGTTACCACGTCAACAAAAGGAACATCGGCAATTACACCTTTGTATAAATCAGGGCGAAGATTCACAACAGCTCCCATCAAAAGGCCTCCTGCACTGCCGCCGTTGGCAAACAATTTATCGGAGTTTGTATAACCTTCGTCGATCAGAAATTGAGCACAATCATTAAAATCGGTGAATGTATTCATTTTGTTTAAAAGCTTCCCGTCTTCGTACCATGCACGCCCGTTAATTTGTCCGCCGCGAATATGAGCTATGGCGTACACAAATCCCCGGTCAAGCAAGGGTAAAATAGAAAGCCGGAAAGTTGGATCAATTGTATATCCATACGAACCGTAACCATAAATCAATGCCGGATTCGTTCCGTCTTTTTCCAATCCTTTTTTATACACCAGCGATATCGGAATCTTTGTTCCGTCCATTGCCGTCGCATAAATACGCCGGGTCTCATAATCATCTTTGTCAAATCCCCCCAAAACCTCGGTTTGTTTCAACAGCTTCCGTTCTTTGTTTTTCATATTGAAATCGAAAACCGAATGGGGTGTTGTTAAAGAACTATAGCTAAACCTAAAAATATCGGTATCAAAATCATAGTTTATATCTGAACCTACAGTGTAAACTTCTTCATCAAAATCGATATAATACTCATCACCATTCCAGGGCATGACCCGTAATTGTGTGATTCCTTCTTTTCGTTCAGAAACGACAAGATCATCCTTAAAAATATCAAAATCGGAAAAATATACATCTTTACGATGCGGAATAACTTCTTCCCAGTTTTCCTTTTCTGTTTCGCTTACAGGTGTTCTTACCAATTTAAAATTTAAAGCATTCAAATTTGTACGGATGTAAAAATAGTCGCCAAAATGATCGACCGCGTATTCCAATCCCCTTGTTCGTGGCTGGATGATTTTGAATTCTCCCCGTGGATTGTTTGCATCCAGAAAACGATATTCCGAGGTAAGTGTACTCTCGCTCCCGATAATCAGATATTTATTCGATTTTGTTTTATAAATAAAAGTTGAAAATGTTTCATCTTCTTCATAAAATACTTCCACATCATTTTCAACCGGTGTTCCCAGAATATGTTTCATTATTTTTTCGGAGCGTAGTGTCACATCATCTTTTAAAACATAATACACTGTTTTATTGTCGTTTGCCCATACGGAACTCCCGGTTGTTAAAGGGATAGCATCATCAAATATTTCGCCTGTTTCCAGGTTCTTAAAATGAATGGTGTATTTCCTTCGGCTCACGGTATCAACACCAAAAGCAACAATTTTATTATCGGGACTAACCGAGGCTCCTCCCAACTGGTAAAAATCATAACCTTCGGCCATTTTGTTTACGTCCAACACCACTTCCTCGTCAGTATCTAATGAGCCCTTTTTGCGGCAATACAAATAGTATTCTTTTTCAGGAACCGTTCTTTGATAATAATAATAACCGTTTTTTTTATACGGCACCGATTCGTCCTCCTGTTTTATTTTCGATTTGATCTCTTCATACAGCTTTTCCTGCAAGGGTTTGGTGTGTTCCATTACCGCATCAGTATAAGCATTTTCAGCTTCCAGGTACTCAATCACCTTTGGATCTTCCCGGTCATTCATCCAAAAGTAATTATCAGTTCGGCTTTCTCCGTGGTTGGTTAACTCTGTTGGGTTTTTATCGGCAACAGGTGGCATTATCTTTTCTTTTGTATTACAAGCCCACAAAAATAAGAATACCAGTGAAAGTGGAAAAATTAAAGTTTTCATAGCGCATTGTTTTAATTTGAAGGGCTAAAATACGATATTGGAACATAAATTCCGATATTTGTCCATCTGAAATTATGCAGATACAAATTATTATAGCAGTTTACTTTCTTGCTTTAATTGTTATCGGGGTATTTTCTTTTTTTAAGATAAAAACCCCTGGCGATTATTATGTTGCAGGAAAAAAAGCCGGTTTTATTCCGGTTAGCGGAAGTTTGCTTGCAACTCTTCTCGGAGGGTCAGCAATTTTAGGAACCATTGAGCTTGGGCAGCAAATCGGATGGGCTGCACTTTGGTTGCTGTTTTCAGCAGCTTCCGGCTTACTGTTTCTCGTTCCACTTTCAAAATATGTAAAACGATTTGGAAATTATACGCTCCCCGAACTTCTGGGTAAATTTTATGGAAAAAGAGCCGAAATTATTGCTTCGGCTGTTATTCCTGTTGCATGGCTTGGAATAGTGGCTGCACAAATTATAGCTGCTGCAAAAATTTTAAACGGACTGCATATTGTGAGCTACTATCCGGCCGCCATCGTTTCCGGTGTAGTATTTATTGTGTATACCTTAATTGGTGGCCAGCACAGCATCATTAAAACTGATACAATTCAATCGGTTTTGATAATAGCCGGGATAATTTTTATTACTTTCTATGCGGTTAAACACCCGACTTCCGGTGAAGTAGAGCATTTCTCCCCCGCTTTGCTTTTTAACAATAACTTTAAACCTTTTGATCTTTTAATACTTCTTCTTACCTACTCCGTAACATTTGTTGTTGGCCCCGATATTTATTCCAGGTTATTTTGTGCAAAAGATGAAAAAACGGCTTCAAAAAGTGTGCTTACAGTAGCGCTTATTCTTATTCCTTTGTCATTTGCACTCACTTACCTGGGAATTTATTCCAACACAGTTGAATCAGCCGGTATTATTGATTTTGCAGAACATCTTTTACCCGGTTGGATGTATGGATTATTTCTTGCTGCTTTATTATCTGCTGTCATGTCATCAGCCGATACTACTTTGCTCACCTCTTCGATTATTTTGGGAGAACTTGCCACCGGAGATCTAAGCGGGAAATCGTCCATAAAACTCACGAGACTTTTAGTTATTATACTGGGAGTTACAAGCATTTTTATTGCTTTGTTTGTAAACTCAGTTATACAATCATTACTTTTTGCCCTGACATTGTTTTCCGGGGCTTTTACTGTTCCAACTTTATTCGGATTATTAAGAATTAAGGTGGATAACAAGCAAATAATTCCCGCAATTGTTGCCGGCGGAACAATCGCATTAACCGGGAAAATAGTCAATACTTATTTTAATGATCTAACAGGGAACATAATAATTATTTTTTCCTTTCTGATAAGTACAATCATCTTGTTTTCAACGACAATAAAAAAGCAGAGGAAGTAAATCCTTTTCAAAATCGGAATGAACCTGTTGAATCTTCTTTTTTTTTATATATTCAACCTATATTAACAAACTTAAAGGAACTAGCTGCCATAAAAAATTCTAAGTAATAAATTAGAATTAAACTTGATTTATGGAAAATTCGGAAAAATACAAAAGACTGATAGAAAGCCTCGAAAACGAATACTTTTTCTACTCCCACAATTTAGAAGGTAAATATCTTTATATAAGCCCTTCTGTTGAAAAAGTTCTCGGTTATTCAGTTGAAGAAGCGTATGGTGGAATTGTTAAACACATGACCAACAGCGAACGTAATAAAAAAACAATCGAAACACTAAAAAAAAGTGCTGGTGGGGAAAAACAAAAAACATTTGAACTTGAGTTACTTACCAAAAACAAACAAGTTAAAATTATCGAAATAACTGAATCTCCTCTTTGTAATAATAAAGGTGAAATTGAATCGATTGAAGGCGTTGCCCACGACGTTACCGAGCGCTCAAATCAGGAAGAAATAATAAAAAAGCAAAATATTAATTTACAAAAACAGGAAGAAGAGTTAAGACAAAACCTGAACGAACTAACCAAGATAAACGAATACAATGAAAGTTTAAAAAAAGAGATTGAGAAAAGAGAACAATTATTGTTAAATATTATCAACGAAATTCCTGAAAAGATATTTTTAAAAGACAAGAATGGACGATTTATTATTGCAAATACACCTGTCGCGAAAAATTATGGACTAACACCAACAGAACTAATCGGAAAAACAGATTTCGATTTTTATCCTCAAAAGGAAGCTGAAAAAAAACATAAGAGAGAAAAGGAAATTATTAATAGCGGCAAAGGAGTTTCGTACGAAGAAGGCGATTTTAATAAAGAGGATGGCCTTATCGTAAACACAAGAATAAAGCCGTTTAAAATAGATTATCTTAATATAACAGGCGTTCTTGGTGTGCAGGTTGACATAACCCAGATCAGAAAAAAAGAAACAGAGCTTAAAAAGCTAAACAGGGAATTGAAAACGCACCAGGATGAACTGAAAGAAAATCTAAAAGAAATAACGGCAACAAAAGAAGAGCTGGAGCGAACTTTGGAAGATTTAAAGGAAACCCAGTCACAACTTGTACAGTCTGAAAAAATGGGGGCGCTGGGTAACCTAATTGCAGGCATTGCACACGAAATAAATACTCCAATTGGTGCTATCAACGCATCTGTAAGTAACATTTCAAATTCGCTGGATAATTCGATGCAGAACCTATACAAACTGTTTACAAAACTCACAAAAAAGGAACTTCTTATTTTCCTGCGAATTATGGGATTGATGGAAAAAAGTAAACCTGCACTCACATCCAAACAGAAAAGGCAATACAAAAAAGAAATTCGGAATAAACTGGATAAGGCAAATATTGAAAACCCGCACACTGTTACCGATATACTCATATATTTAAATCTCTATGAAGAGGTTGATAAAATTATTCCGCTGCTCGATGTTGAAGATCCGGAGTTTATACTGAAATCGATAAAAGATATTTATTCTGTCCGGAAAAACGCGGAAAACATTAAACTGGCTGTTGACAAAGCATCAAAAGTAGTTTTTGCACTGAAACGGTTTGTTCATAAAGATTATTCTGACAAAAAGGAAAAGGCCGATTTAATTGAAAATATTGAAACGGTTCTTACATTGCAGCACAATCAACTAAAGCAGGGAATTAAAGTTGTTAAGGAATTTGACGACATTCCTTTTGTAAACTGCTATCCTGATGAACTCGTGCAGGTTTGGATTAATTTTATCTCCAATGCTATACATGCGATGGAAAATCATGGAACTTTAACCATTTCCGTGAAAAACCTTAAAACACATGTGCAAGTTAGTATCAAAGATACCGGGAAAGGTATTCCGGAAGAAATAAGAGAAAAAATATTTGAGCCGTTTTTTACCACAAAAAAATCGGGTGAAGGCACAGGAATCGGTCTTGACATAGTGCAAAGAATAGTTGAAAAACATAATGCTGAATTGAATTTGGAAAGTGAGGTTGGAAAAGGTGCTGCTTTTATCGTAACTCTTCCGGTTGATTAAATCAAAAAGAAAATGAAGAAAGCAATAGTTTGTGTGGATGATGAGAATATTATTCTGGACAGTTTAGGCGAGCAGATAGAAAATATGTTTGGTAACGAGTTTATTTATGAATATGCCGAAAATGCAGAAGACGGAATGGATTTACTGGAAGAACTTACAGAAGAAGGAATTAAGGTGATGGTTATCGTATCCGATTGGTTGATGCCTGGTAAAAAAGGAGACGAATTTTTAATTGAGGTGCATAAAAAATTCCCGTCGATTATTAAAGTAATGCTTACCGGACAAGCAGATAACAAAGCAATAGAAAATGCAAAACAAAATGCAGAGTTATATGCCTATATAAGTAAACCCTGGACGCAGGAACAATTAGAAAAAATTATACGAAAAGGAATTTCTGAAAATAACGAAATATAAAAGATATGGGTAAACAAGTTATTTTGTGTATTGATGATGAAGAAATTATTCTTGATGCACTTGAAGAGCAACTAAATAACTTCTTTGGTACCGAATACGATATAGAAACCTCAGACAGTGGTGAAGATGCGCTTGAATTTTTCAGGGAGCTTCAGGAAGAAAATATACATGTGCCGGTAGTAATTTCGGATTATATTATGCCAGGAATGAAAGGCGACGAATTATTAAAGGAGATCCATAAACTTTCTCCCGGTTCACTAAAAATTTTACTGACAGGCCAGGCCAGTATTGAGGGGATTGGAAACGCAATAAACAACGCCCAGCTTTACCGTTTTATAGCAAAACCATGGGATAAAGACGATCTGGTATTAACAGTAAGAGAAGCCATTAAAAGCTTTTTTCAGGAGCTCCAAATCAGAAAACAAAATGAGGAATTAAAAAAACTAAATTCTTCATTAGAAGAAAAGGTAAAATTAAGAACACAGGAGCTTAGTATCGCCAACGCTTCGAAGGACAAATTTTTCTCAATTATTGCCCACGATTTAAAAACACCTTTTAATGCTCTATTGGGACTTACTGATGCACTGGTTCAAAACTGGGAAATTTTTGACGACAAAAACAAAATCGAATTTATAAAGGATTTAAATGCAAGTTCAAAAAACACCTATAACCTGATTCAAAATCTTCTTGAATGGTCACGTGCGCAAACCGGGAGAATTGTTGTCAATCAAACGGAATTTATTCCGCATGAGGTAGTCTTTGAAAATATTGGCGTACTCGCAAAACATTCCGACAGCAAACAAATAGAAGTGATCAATAATGTTCCGGTTGAAATCGTTTGCCATGGAGATAGAAATATGATTTCTACCGTTTTTAGAAATCTGATATCCAATGCAATAAAATTTACCAATCAAAAAGGTAGAATTGAAATAAACGCCTCTGAAAACGGAAGATTCTGGCAATTCTGTATCTCTGATTCCGGAATCGGAATAGACGCAGAAACTCTTTCAAAACTTTTTGACATTACAGAAAAGACCCAACGCATTGGTACTGCTAACGAAGAGGGGACCGGACTTGGCCTTATTCTTTGCAAAGAATTTATCATCAAAAACAGGGGTAATATTTTTGTTGAAAGTGGTCCCGGAACAGGGAGTAAATTTTATATTACTCTTCCTAAGACAAACTAAACGGGTTTGGTAATTTCCAGTAAAAACGGTTGTATTAATTCATCCATAAAAGGTAATAATTCTTTTCTTACCCGCTGGTGATACTCGTTTATCCAATCAATTTCTTCCGGCGTTAGTAAACTGATATCGACTAAACCGGTATCAATCGGGCAGAGCGTAAGTGTGTCGAATCCCAAAAATTTCCCAAATTCTGTTTCTTCCTTTTCAATGCAAACAATCATATTCTCGGTTCGTATACCGTATTGTCCTTCCCGGTACATTGCCGGCTCGTTCGAAAGCACCATTCCGGCATCGATTGTATTTACATTAAACTCTTGCCTGATTGCCATCGGTCCTTCATGAACATTTAAAAAATGCCCTACTCCATGCCCTGTACCGTGCCCGTAATTAATACCGCTTTCCCAAAGTGCTTTTCGGGCCAGAATATCAAGATGACATCCTTTTGTTCCTACAGGAAAAACAGCCAGCGTCAGGCCAATCATTCCCTTTAATACCAAGGTAAAATCCTTCTTTTGGCGTTCTGTTATTTCACCCAGTGCGACAGTTCTGGTAATATCAGTCGTTCCCTGCAGATACTGACCTCCTGAATCGAAGAGCAAAACCCCATCCTGTTCAAGCGGCAGTGCATCATCCGGACCTACGTTTAAATGGACAATTGCACCATGACTTTTATATCCAACAATTGGAGGAAAACTTTCTCCTTTAAAATCCTGCTGTTTTGCCCTAAACTCGGCTAACTTTCTACCAACAGAATATTCTGTAATCTTCTCTTTTCCTATATTCTGCTTTAACCAAAAAAGAAATTCGACCAATGCGACACCATCTTTTATCATTGCCTGGCGAAATCCTTTGAGTTCAACTTTATTTTTCCGGGCTTTTAAAAGTGCAGTAATTGAAGTTCCCTCTGCTAACACATTTCCACTTTTTTCCAGTGTTTCGCAAATAGAATAATTCGCGGTTGACGGATCGATAAACACACTCTTTTTCCGAAGTTCTGAAAGCCAGGGGAAAAAATCGTCGTAGCTATTTACTGTAATTCTTTCTCTTTCCAATTGTTGCTGAAGCTCAACAGACATTTTATTTTTATCAGCAAAAAGAATCATATCAGTTTTGCCCACGGCTGCATACCCCGTAAATACCGGATTATAATTTACATCAGAGCCGCGCAGATTAAACAACCACGCCAGTTCATCAAGCATGGACACAATATGGTAATCTGCATTGTATTTTTTTAGCTCAGCAACGATTGTATCCTTTTTCTCTTTCCTCGAAAGACCTGCGTATTTAATTTCGAGTTCAAAAATACTATCATCCGGAATTTCAGGCCTTTCCTCCCAGATTTTATCCAAAAGGTCGTTTGTTTTTACCAGATTTATACCTTTTTCATCTAATACATTTTCAAAAGAGCGGAAACCGTTTACGGTAACCGACTGAGCATCAATCCCGACTTTACTTCCTTCTGGTAATTTTTTAGCAAGCCAGTTTTCAGGAGAAACAGCGTTCGGAACCCGCAGTTTAAACATCTTTATTCCCGAGCCTTTTAATTGCTCTTCTGCCTGCAAAAAATAGCGTGTATCTGTCCACAAACCTGCTTCTTCCTGCGTAATTACAACCACTCCGAAAGAACCGGTAAACCCGGTAATAAACTCACGGGTTTTCCACCTGTTTGGTAAATACTCGCTGGAATGCGGGTCGGTTCCCGAAATATAATATGCATCCAGATTTTGTTTTAACATTTCCAGGCGCAGCGCCTTAACTCTCATTCTAATTTCGTTCATTTTGAAAATATTGTTGTACAAAATGTTTTATTGAAGGGGCGGGAATATCGTTGTAATCTATTTCCTGCTCACTGTAAAATTTATAATCAAGGATATCATCCATTGCACGAAGACCTTGGGTTGTTTCGGGAATAACTTTGAATACCAGATCGATGGTAAAAACACTAAACTCTGAAAAAATATACTCGTTGGGTGCAGAACCAAGATAGCGAAATGACCGGATCTTTAGTCCCAGTTCTTCAAATAACTCCCTCCTTAATGCATTTTCAACAGTTTCCCCCGGATCAACAAAACCTCCCGGCAAATCAAGCTTTCCATAACCAGGGTCAATGCCTCGTTTGGTTAACATTAGCTTTCCTTCATCGTTCACAACCAACGCAGCAACCGCCGCAGAAGAATTTGCAAAATAATGAAAACCGCAACTTTTACATTTTAACGACCTTTCTCCGGCCACTTTAAAATCGGAAGAACCGCACTTTGGACAAAAACGCATTACCTTTAGAGGATGGGTATCTCGCATCAATCGATTATTTTCTGAGCTTTTAACCATGAATAAAACAATTCCGGCCACTGATCAACGGGTAAATCTTTTTTGTTCATGCCAAAACCGTGCCCGCCATCTTTAAAAATATGCAACTCCGCAGGAACATCATTTTCTTTCATCGCCAAATAAAACTCTATTGAATTTCTTGGAGGAACAGCACCATCGTCGTCAGCCAATATAAAAAATGTAGGAGGTGTCTCCGGCGTAACCTTCATTTCGTTTGAATATTCGGAAATCATTTTCCAATCGTGTCCTTCACCAATAAGATTCACCCTCGAGCCCATATGTCCAAATGCTTCCCTTAGCGTTACCACCGGGTACAACAACAACATAAAATCAGGCCGGCAACTTATTTGTTCAATCACATCATTGCTTTCTTTATTTCCATAATCAAAATGGGTACCTACAGTAGAAGCTAAATGACCTCCGGCGGAAGAACCTGCAATTCCAATCTTCTCGGAATTTATCCCCCACTCTGCCGCATTTTTTCTAACAATACGCACAGCGCGTTTTGCATCAGTCGACGGAATTTCGTGATTTCCATATGGCAATCGGTATTTCAAAACGATTCCTGCCACACCTTTTGAAGCCAGCCATTTTGCCATATCGTACCCCTCATGATCCATTGCCTCTATAACATAACCACCGCCGGGACAAATAACTACAGCAGCACCTGTGTTATTTTCCTTTTCAGGGAGATAGACATACATTTCTGCTTCAGAAACATTTCTCACCCGAACACCATCATATTTTTCCTCCGGCTCTTTCATTCCATTATCATTTGGGGCACCGTTAGGCCATACTTTAAGGATTTTATCCTGTGCAAATGAGTTTACATTTATTATCACCAACAAAATAAGTGTTATTTTTTTTATCATAATTATTTCGATTTTGCTCCTACAAAGTAATGTTCTTTTTCTGAAAATAAAATATTAAAAGTGGTTAAGGAGCCATAGATCCGGGTAATATATTGTTGAATATTAACTTTTTCCTCATCGGTTAAAACACTGTGACTGTTTATGTTTTGTTCTAAAACCCGCAAACGATCACGCAGCATAATAATTTTGTGAAAAAAAGCTTCAACCGGAATTTCTTTTGGTTTTAATTCTTTATTTGCCGGTTGCAAAAGCATGGTTCCGCCTTTCCATTTTTCACCCAATGGAACCACTTCGCTCAACGCACCATATTGATCTAAAACATAACTCATTACCTTTTCAACTTCAGCAATTGTGAGCCCTGTTTTAGCAGAAACATCTTCATTTTTCTGAATAACTTTTAAATCAGTATTTCGCTTTGTAATTTCAATTTTGCCACCACGTTCAAAAAAAATTTCGTATGCTGTTAAGTTATTTTTACTTACTATTCCCTCTCCGTAACGCGGATGATCAACCCGGGTTCCCACTGTTAATTCTTCCATAATGTTTTTGTTTGATAATTTAAATGTAAAAATATTTATTTCAACTGATAAATTACTACTCAAATATCTGATTCATTCACAAAAAATTTACTTTTATAACATGATTTTTGAATTTATTGTTAAAGGAATAATAATAGGATTTCTTGCGTCTCTTCCTGTGGGTCCAATAAGCATTTTAATCATCCAAAGAACAATCAGAAACAGCAGATACTCCGGTTTTTATTCGGGAATTGGAGCTGCTACTTCTGATACTGTTTACGCCACAGTAGCTGGTTTTAGCCTGTCAATTATAATTGATTTTATCCGTGTAAACGAAATCTATTTAAAAATTGGGTGTTCAATGGTTTTGATTCTTTTGGGAATAGTTATTTTCTTTAACCATCCTGAAAAAAAAATTGAGAAATTGAATCGTAAACCAAATACTTTAGCAAAAAATCTCTTTACAACATTCCTGCTTACTTTTACAAATCCGCTCGTTGTTTTTTTACACATTGGAATATTTACCACTTTCGGAGTTGTTTTGAATGTTACACGTCTCAACCATGCCGTTTTAATTCTCGCAGGCTTTTTTGTAGGAGCAGTTCTTTGGTGGTTTATTTTAACTGGATTTATTAGTTTGTTAAAGAACAGGATTGACACAAAGATCTATTCTTGGTTTAACAAAATAGCCGGAGCTTCAATTGTCATTGTTGTTCTGGTTTCTCTGACAATTGTACTAATCCGGAATATTAGAATCTGAATAAAGGAGCATCAGCGGAGTGGTGAATCGGGTTCGCTGGCAAACATTCTGTACATCACTCCGTCAACCAAATCGGCCCACATCTTAGCCATAAAAACGGTAAGCTTCCCTTCTACTACTGTCAGAATAATTTTCCGTCTTCTTCTTTTTACAGCCCTGTATATGTGACCAGCACATTCCTCTGCCGACATCATTTTATTCTCGTTCCGGGGTGTCTCACCCTGCTGCCGGCCATCAGCCACCAATGCCGATTTACGAATTTCGGAAGTAGTAAAGCCCGGAGCGGCGACAAGTACATGTAATCCAGAACGCCGGTTTTCAACCCGAACTGTGTCCAAAAATCCTCGAACAGCAAATTTTGAGGCAGAATACCCTGTTCTTCCTGGTAATCCGAGATAACCACCCACAGAAATGACCCCGACTAAGGAACCTTTACTTTCCAATAAATAAGGCAAAGCAAATTTTGTACAATAAACTGTACCCCAGAAATTTACATCCATCATTCTATGTAATACCGGAAGCTCCACATTTTCGAAAATTGCACGCATCGAAATCCCGGCATTATTTATCAGGACATCAATTTTACCAAATCTACCTATTGCTTTATCAATCAAATCTCTGCAATCTTCAACCAATGAAACATCGGTTTTTACAGAAAGTATATTCGTATTTTTAAATTCCCTTTCCAGTGCATGTAACCTTTCAATCCTTCTTGCAGCAAGCACGAGATCCCATCCTTCGGCTGCATACTTCTGAGCCAATGCTTTTCCGATTCCCGATGACGCACCGGTTATAACAACAACTTTATTTTGCATAAAAATTTAAGGTAGATCGTTTTGGCAAAGTCACTATAATAATTTTAGCGCAAAGTAAGAAAATTTCCTGTATTAAAAAGAGCCGACTTCGCTTTTATCCATCATATTTTGTTGTATGTTTTAGATTTTGAGATGAAAAACAAATAAAAAAAGCCCTCCCAATTTTGAAAGAGCTTCTGCATTAAGTAAGTAATATTTTAAACCGCTTGCATCGTTTCAACTATTTCCTGACCTTTTTTTATAGCCTCTAAATTTAAAGGGATTAATTTATGATACCTTTCAGGAAGAGATTTTTCAAGGCCTTTTTCAACATTATCCAAACTAAGAATAGGCTTCACTTTCAGGTAACTTCCAAACACTATCATATTGAAAACTTTTGGATTTCCCATTTCAACAGCAGTTTTTGTTCCTTCCACCCTGAAAATATTAATATTTGTGCGGGTTGGAGGATGAATTACACCGTTTGGATCATACAGCAATGTACCACCGGGCTTTACTGCTTTCTCAAATTTATCCATACTCTGCTGGTTCAAAATAATGGCAGTGTCGAATTCCTGCAAAATCGGTGAACTAATTCTTGTGTCACTTACAATTACAGTTACATTGGCTGTCCCGCCCCTCATTTCCGGCCCGTAAGAAGGAAACCATGTAACTTCCTTGTCTTCCATAATTCCGGAATACGCCAGAATTTTTCCCATAGAAAGTACACCTTGTCCACCAAATCCGGCAATTATAATTTCCTCAGTCATAATTTTTGGTTTTAATTTTTTGAAACAGGTTCACCTTTTACACCATCTTTTAAATCGCCAAGCGGATAAAATGGAAACATATTGTCTTCCATCCATTTGTTTGCTGCAACCGGTGTCATTTTCCAGCCAGAGTTGCAAGTAGAGACTACTTCAATAAAAGACGTACCTTTTTTATCAAGTACATTTTGAATACCTTTTTTTATGGCACGTTTACATTTTCTAACAGATGCTGCATTATGAACTGCCTGACGTGTAACATACGAAGTTCCGGGAAGTTGAGCAATCAACTCTGTAATTTTCATTGGGTATCCGTTCAAATCGGCATTTCTTCCAAAAGGCGTTGTTGAAGTCACCATTCCATCCAATGTTGTTGGTGCCATCTGACCTCCTGTCATTCCGTAAATTCCATTGTTAATAAAGACAACAAGTATATTTTCGCCACGGTTGCAGGCGTGCATAATTTCACCCGAACCAATGGAAGCCAAATCCCCGTCACCCTGATACGTAAATACAAATTTATCAGGATTTAAGCGTGCCACTCCTGTTGCAACTGCCGGCGCCCTTCCATGAGCTGCTTCCTGCCAGTCCACATCAATATAATTGTAAGCAAATACGGCACAACCAACTGGTGCAATTCCAACAGTTTTTTCCTGAATGCCCAGTTCGCCTATTAATTCAGCAATTACTTTATGAACCACTCCGTGTGAACACCCCGGACAGTAGTGCATTATCGTATCTGTCTGAACCTCTGATTTGTCGTAGACCAGATTTTCCGGTTTAATAATATCTTTTAACTCCATAACTAATCTCCCATGAAAATTTTTCTTCCAATGCTTCAACCACTTCACCCGGTGTAGGAATAATTCCTCCCATCCGGCCAAAATGTTCAACCCGGGTATTTTTCCCGGCTTCATAAACTGCTAATTTGATGTCTTCAATCATTTGCCCAGCACTCATCTCAACCGATAAAAATCCTTTTGCTTTTTCAGCCAGTTTATTTATCGCTTTTTTAGGAAAGGGGAAAAGTGTTATAGGGCGTAGCAAACCTACTTTTAATCCTTTTGCACGTGCAATTTCAACTGATTTCTGGCAAACCCGTGAAGAAGTTCCAAATGCAACTAAAATATATTCTGCATCGTCACACATAATTTCTTCATACCGGCAATCCTCTTCTTCCATCTGTTTGTATTTCTGCTGGAAACGCAGATTATTGGCTTCCATTTTTGCAGAATCCATTTCCAGTGAAGTCACAACATTTCGTTCTCTGTCTATTGCTTTTCCAATGGTTGCCCAAGCACCTGATTTAACTTTGATTTCCTCTTCTGTCCAGCGAGGTTTAAAATCAGCCAGTTCTACTCTTTCCATCATTTGACCGATAGCACCGTCGGTTAAGATCATTGCCGGATTACGGTATTTAAAAGCCAGTTCAAACCCCAGAGCAACAAAATCATTCATCTCCTGAACCGACGCAGGCGCCAAAACAATCATCTTATAATCACCATGGCCACCTCCTTTTACCGATTGAAAATAATCAGCCTGAGAAGGTTGGATTGTTCCCAGCCCCGGCCCTCCGCGCTGTACATTAATTATTAAACAGGGTAACTCGGCTCCGGCAATATATGAGATTCCTTCAGCCATTAAACTAATTCCCGGACTGGAAGAAGAAGTCATTACTTTTTTCCCGGAACCTGCAGCTCCGTAAACCATGTTAATAGAAGCCACTTCGCTTTCGGCCTGTAAAACCGTCATTCCGGTTTCATTCCAGGGTTGACGCGCCATAAGTGTCTCCATAACTTCTGACTGAGGTGTAATGGGATAACCGAAATATCCGTCGCATCCACAGCGGATGGCGGCTTCGGCCAGCACCTCATTTCCTTTCATTAATCTTAATTCTCCCATTACTTTCTAAATTTTATTATTGATTATCTTTTAAGTCAAACTGATATATTTTATTTATCTTTTGAAATAAAATTGATGTTTCGAAAAGTGGACTTACACTTTTACCCGATAAACAGTGATACATGTATCAGGACAAACAACGCCACAGTTAATACACCCAATACAATTTTCAGGATTTTCCATATACGAATAATGATAACCACGGCTGTTTACTTCTCTATGTAAAGCCAAAACCTCATGCGGACATTCATTTACACAAACACCGCATCCTTTACATCCCTCCTTGTCAACCACAACTGCTCCTTTAACTTTTGCCATTTTGTTGATTTTTCTGATAAATTTAAAAAGCTTTCTGTTTAAAAAAACCCATAAAAATCAGGTTATACCCAAATATTTTTGTGTGGTGAAAATCTTTAAAAGAAATGAATAGTTTCCTGTCAGATTATTAAAATATCACAACAAATAATTCGAGTTTGATTTTTCTAAACAAAACTATTTTTATTCAAGCAAAAAGAATGCAACTAATGTTGCGAATTTTAGATTTTATAAAGGAAACGCGTTAAAATGTTGCGGTGAATTCCGAGATAAGATGCTATATGTTGCCGCTGTAGTTTTGCACCAAGTTCAGGGTTTTCATTAAAAAACTTACGAATACGTTCTTCGGCATTTAATGACTGAAAAGAATGAATTCTGTCCATCGCCTGAATGTAACTTTCTTCTGCCAGTATTCGGACCGTTCTTTCAAACATTCTGTCGGAATCGAGCAACGTTTTAAATTCACCCTTATCAAAATACAAAAGTTCGGAGTCTTCGTAGGCTTTTATCGACTCGGTTGAGTCTTTACCGGTATAAAAACCACGATGGTTACTTACAATAAAATTGTTTGGAGGAAAGAAAAACCGTGAAATCCATTCAGCACCGCTTTCTGCAATATAAGTAGCGTAAAGCAGTCCGCTTATTAAAATTCCTATTTTATTTGTTTGCTCCCCGTAATCGATAAAACAATCTCCTTTTTTTAGTGACACAGGTTCGTGTTTCAAATCGAGTTTCGAGATAAGTTCAAGAGTTAAATTGTAACGGGATATTACTTTGTTTTTATCCATTCTTTGAACTCTTCCTATTTTTCTGAAAAGTTTTGGTTAAATGCTTTTAGCCGTTTTTCAAGCTCCTCGAACTGATCGCGTTTTACAAACGAAACACAGGCACGGATTCCTTCCTCCAGACTGCCTGTATTGTCAAGAGCAATGGCACTTATTCCAAAATAAATCAGGTTAGCCACCAACTCATTTCCTGTCATCCCGGGATAGGAAATCGTAAAATAAAAACCATCTGCTATGGGTTGGTCAATGTCTTCTTTGTAAACAATATCAAAACCATTTTCAAGAAAAAGCCGTTTCATCACTTTGGCTTTTTCACCGTATTCTTTCACATCATCAACAAAATTAAATGAGCCTTCGTTTACAGCTTTCAGCATGGCGGTAAGTGCCCATTGTGCTGAGTGACTTGTTCCTGATGAAATAGAATAGAGCAATCGTAATGTGATTGTACTTCCAAAAGTTGTACTATGAAAACGTTTTTGAAGAACAGGATAATCGCGGTCAAATAACGATTCAGGAATCACCATTACTCCAATTCGCTGACCTGCATATGAAAATATTTTTGAGCTGGAAATAAAAAGAATAAAATTATTGGTGTATTTTGCTACAGTTGGCTGGAAAGGAGGTTTGCCGGGTTCTGATAAATCGCGGCGGAAATCCATACCAAAATAAGCCAAATCTTCCATTACGATAACATCGTATTTATTGGCCAGTTCACCAATTATTTTCAATTCGTCTTCGGTAAAACAAATCCAGCTCGGATTATTTGGATTAGAATAAATAATGGAATGAATGTTCCCTTTTGAAAGAAACTCTTCCAACTTAATTCTCAACTTTTCTCCACGGTAACTGAATACGTCAAATGTTGCATATTTCTGACCGAGCACCAGCATCTGTTGTTTTTGCACCGGGAAACCCGGATCAATAAAAAGAGCCGTATCCTTTTTTTCATCAATGTTATTTGCGGCCAGAAATGCTACGTAAGTTCCCTGCATTGAACCTACAGTTGGAATACAACCTTTCGGATGAACATCGATATTCATAAAATTCCTGACAAACTTTGCAGCCTCTTCCTTGAGCGGTTTTATTCCGTCAACCATCGGGTAAATCGATCCAACGCCTCTTTTTAATGCGTCTATTTCGGCTTCGGTTCCCACTTTTGCCGGCGGAAGACCTGGAACCCCCATTTCCATCCGAATATATTTCTCCCCGGTTTCTTCTTCAACTAAATTTACCAGCGCAACAATTTCCCGAATTGATGCTTTTCCAACTTCAGGGATACGAAGTTCTTTTATTTTTTGATCAACAATTGTTTTATCTATCGGTGAACCGGACATATTTCATGTATTTAAAATTAACATGCATTTGAAGGGACAATAAAAACTCCGACAAATCAGAAATCTGCTCTGTCAGTATCTGATTTTATTACAGTTATGTATTAGAATCCAAACTCCGGACGAATCTGCTCAATCCAGTTTTTTACCCTTTCATCTGTCAGTTCGGGTTCAAAATCTTCGTCGACCGGCAAACCTAAAAATTTGCCATCCTCAACAGCTTCCGATTCTTCAAATTCATAATCATCAGCAGAAACTTGCCCCGCAAGAGTTCCGCCGTTTGCCATAAGTTCTTTAGCTAATAATCCAATATGATCAACAAAAGTTGCGGCGTAAGTAACATGGTCTCCCAAACCAAAAATTGCGAGTTTTTTCCCCTCGTAATTTGTTTTGCCTATTTCCGGTAAAAATTTTGCCCAATCGACATTATTATAAGTTGCATGCCAGGTCTCTTTGCCGACAGTTGAAATTCCAAAAATAATTTTATCATATTTTTCCAAATCGGCAACAGTGGCATCTTTCACCGGAACCATTTCCACTTTTTCTTCTCCAATAGCATCTTTAACTTTATCAGCTACCCTGTTTACGGCACCTTTTAACGGTCCAAAGAAAATTGCAATTTTACTCATATCGTTTGGTTTTATAATTTTATTTTTTTAATCGTGTAAATAAACATCTCCTTTTGTGTATTCACCTAAAATTGAAAGACTTGTAGCATTTTTCAACACCTGATGAATCGCTTTGTCATAATTTTTCGTTTTTTCCCATTCAATGTCAACATGAATGGTATATTCATTTGGTTTCCCCAAAATCGGAACAGATTGAATTTTGTTGAGGTTAATTCTGTTTTCCGCAAAAATATTTAACACTTTAGCCAGCGCACCATAAAAATGCCCCACCTCAAAACAGATAGATGCTTTATTTGTCCCCTCGGTAGGATTACCATGCTTTGAGAGAATTAAAAAACGCGTATAATTCTTTTTATTACTTTCTATACCTGTTTCTAAAATCTCCAGATTATACATTTCTGCTGCCCTCAGATTGGCAATTGCAGCAGCGTTTTTCGGTTTTTCATCACAGATTAATCTGGCCGCTGCAGCCGTATCCAAACCTTCATGTAATTTAGCATTTGGAAAATATTTTTCTATAAACTCCATACTTTGCTGCAAAGCAACAGGATGCGAATAAATATCAGTAATATCCTGTTTTTTAACTCCCGGCGCAACCATTAAATTCATCTGAATATGAAGATAAATTTCCCCAATAATACGAAGGTGAAAATCGCGAATCAACTGGTAATTTTTTAGCAAACTGCCTGCAATCGAATTTTCGATGGCCATTACGGCATAATCAACTTTATCTGCATCAATCAATTCACAAACACTTGTAAACGATTTACATTCAACAACCTCAATCTCTTCGTTGAAATATTTTAAAGCCGCATCCTCGTGAAAAGACCCGGCGATACCTTGTACGGCGATTTGTTTCATTCATTAATTTTTAACGAATCCAAAGATACAAATTCTGAAATAAGATTTCAGAATTCGATAGTTTTACTTTCTTTCCGGTTAATATCAGAGTAAAAATTCACCCTCCTGAAAAAGAAAATTGTCTTTATTGCTTTGGAGAATCTCCATACATTTTTTAATACTGGCCGGGCGAATTACGATTGTAGCCGAATCCTGCTCCATTGAAAATGCATACATATATTCAATAAATGAACCACCTTCGCTCAATACTTTTAGCAACTTTGAAAGGCTTCCCGGCTGATTTGGTGTTTTCGCAAGAACAACTTCGGTAGTTTTTACCGAAAACTGGTTTTGCTTTAACACTTCACATGCTTTTTCGGGATCGGAAACGATTAATCGCAAAATTCCAAAATCAGATGTATCGGCAATTGTAAATGCTGAAATATTAATTTCGGCATCGCTTAATATTTGGGTAACTTCATTTAATCTTCCCGATTTGTTTTCGAGAAAAACAGATACTTGTTTTGTTATCATTTTTTCAGATTTTGCGGTTATCAATTACACGTTTGGCCTTTCCGGCGGTTCTTTCGATTGTCTTTGGTTCAACCAGTTTTACGTCAACAGAGATACCGAGAGTACTTTGAATATTATTCCTGATTTTTTTACGAAGCGCTTCCAGTTCTCTCACCTCATCAGAAAAGAATTGTTCCTGTACTTCAACCATTATTTTGAGTATATCAAGCGTTCCCTGGCGTTCAACAATCAACAAATAATGTGGCTCTGTTTCGCTCATTTCAAGCAACACACTTTCGATCTGAGATGGAAAAACATTCACACCACGAATGATAAGCATATCGTCACTGCGTCCCATACACTTTTCCATACGAACCAGGGTACGGCCACATTCACACTTATCGTAAATTAAACGGGTTAAATCACGGGTTCGGTATCGTAAAATCGGAATACCTTCTTTGGATACTGTACTAAACACCAATTCACCGATTTCGCCAGGTTGAACAGGCTGCAATGTTTCCGGGTCAATAATTTCAGGTATAAAATGGTCTTCGTTAACGTGCATTCCTGCCTGATGTGTACATTCACACGAGACTCCGGGCCCAACGATTTCACTCAATCCGTAAATATCAATGGCTTTTATTTTAAGTTTTGCCTCAATTTCTTTCCGCATATTTTCGCTCCAGGGTTCGGCGCCAAAAATGCCCACTCTAAGTTTTAAACTTTCGGGGTCTATTCCCATTTCCTGCAGTGCTTCCGATAAAAACAAAGCATACGAAGGCGTACATGCAATTACAGAAGAACCAAAATCCTGCATCAGCTGAATTTGTTTTTTTGTATTTCCTCCCGAAATCGGAATAACTGTAGCCCCCAGGTTTTCAGTTCCGTAGTGCAATCCCAGTCCACCGGTAAACAGTCCATAACCGTAGGCCACCTGTACAATATCGTTTTTATGAACACCAGCCATACAAAGTGAACGGGTAACTACTTCGGCCCACATTTGTAAATCATTTCTGGTATAACCAACAACAGTTGGTTTTCCTGTTGTACCTGAACTGGCATGCAAACGCACAATTTCACTCATCGGAACCGTAAACATTCCAAAGGGATAGTTGTCGCGTAAATCTGTTTTATTGGTAAACGGCAAGTCTTTTAAGTTCTCTACACTTTTTATGTCACCCGGCAAAATCCCTTTTTCCTGCATTTTTGCCCTGTAACTGGGTATGTTGTGATAAATTCGCTTTACCGTAGATAAAAGTCTTTCTGATTGAATGGCAGCCATTTCGTCTCGCGAAGCACATTCAATTTTTTTGTTCCAAATCATTCAAAAAAATATAAAAAAGTTAGTATTAAAATTATTGATTTTACTTTAGAGTCCGGAAGTATTTATTTTCCATATACAATATCGTCCTCAAGCAAATGAACACTGTTTATTTCGAGTCTTCGTTTTGCTTCCAGCACATCGGGCACTTCCAAAATTAAAACAGCCATTCCTGTTTCCGCAATCAACCTGCTGTCGGCACTTTCAATGTGAATTCCGGAGCGCGAGATTTTTATCAACAACTCATCCAGACCACCGGTTTCATCTTTCATTTCCAAAGCAATAACTTCGCGCAAAACTACGGAGTGCCCTTTTTCCGAAAGCAATTTATAAGCTCTCTCCGGTTTGTTAACCAGCAAGTGCAACACTCCCCAGCCATGCAAAATACTGTTCATGGAAACCGACCGAATATTAATTTTCTCCTCTTTAAGGATATTGGTTATTTTCTCAAAATGAGTAATCTTATTTTCAAGAAAAACAGATACTTCGTATGCCATTTTTTGATTTTTTTCACATAAAAAGGCTGTCCTTTTTCTATATTTCCGACAGCCTTAATGAACTTTAATTCCTGTAAAATTAAAAAGTATTCTTAGAATTTATAAGCAACAGAAATCATATTTCTGAAATTTGTTACATTTTCAGTGTTTTTAACTTTTGCTTTGTCATTGTAATCATTCTCGCCATAAGCAACGGTAGTTAAACTTATTTCAATACCAAACATAAAATTTTTGTAGTTGTATATCAGTTGCGGCGAAAGTTTATACATTATATCAGCATTGGTTGCAAATCCGTATAACGGTCCGACAGGATTTTTCGAAGTTCCCATATTTTTGAGGTATCCTGCAAAAAAACCAAATTTCCAATCGCCGCCATAAATCACATTCATCCAATTGTAAATATGATTGAACGGAGTATATGTTTCTGCACCTGTTGTACTATTTAATGAAGCAACTGCATAACCGCTGGGCAGTAAACTTTCGCAAACATTCTGACCATACATGGTTTTGGCTTTAAATTCAAATCTTTCTTTTGTGTATTTCAAGTATGCCATTGCAGCCATGGTGCTCAATTTTTCAGAAGTTTTAAAAGTTCCACTTGTGCCTGTTGCAGAAGTTCTGGGTTGAATCATTTTCCAGTCGATTGCAGTCCCCAAAACCCAATTTTTGTTATAATACTGAAGTTGGGCATGTAAATTCGGAACAATAGCATCGCGTTGATACTGATAGGTTTTTCCGTCGGGTCCGGTATTGGAATATTTGAACTGGTACACGGCAGCGGCTATTAAGTCAAGATGATCGTTTAACTGGTGTGTTAAACGAAGTTGAGGGCTTCGGTTAAAAACCTGAAAAGGAAGACCTGTGTTTTCGTTCAAAGTACTTGGATACACTTTTTCAATAAATGTAGGATGCCAGGTACGGCCAAACAAAAGTTTGGTTTTTGACCATACAAACTGCGTGTAAGCATGTCTAAAACGCAAACTGTTGGTGGAGGCACCACCGGTAAAATCGACTTCAACATAGGCACCAATTTGCGTTTCCCCTATTTCGAGCCCTGAAAACCGGGTACCAAACCTTGTAAATGTATTCAAAAACTGGGCGCTGGGTTGTGCATTGATATCGTCTCCGTTGACATCATATTCAGGCATTTGAGGAAAAAGATCGAGTAAATGATCACAGGCATCTACATTTCTTCTGGAATCAAAAATGAAATCATTTCGAACAAAACCCGAAAGGTCAACTTTAATGTTTTTAGAAGATAAAAAACCCTGGGAATAAACATTTACAGATAAACAAAGAAGCAATAAAAAAATTATCCTTTTCATGGTTAGAAATTGAAATTTGGTTTTATAGAAAGAATTGTCTGTAGCTTCAATATTGAACCACAAAATTAATACAAAAGCGTCTTCATTAAACCTCAGAACTATAATTCAATAACATAGAATGCTTATTTATTCTGGATTTAAATAAACAGAAACAACTTACCAAATTGTAAC
The DNA here is from genome assembly GCF_022267315.1 of Maribellus maritimus. Classification (GTDB taxonomy): domain Bacteria; phylum Bacteroidota; class Bacteroidia; order Bacteroidales; family Prolixibacteraceae; genus Draconibacterium; species Draconibacterium maritimum. The sequence continues at coordinate 10,766 of NZ_JAIKLE010000040.1, read as the reverse complement.
ATTTGTTACAACTCATATGTAAAAAAACGTTGAAATTTGAACATAAACAACCGAATAAATTATGTTGAAAAAACTTTTACCACCCGACCGATGGAAATTACCTGTTTTAATTGTTTGCAGCATTTTTCTCGGATTAACTTCTTTTATTTTTTACATTTCAAAAGCCCACTCCTACTTATCAGACAATCCGGCAACCTGCACAAACTGCCATGTTATGGCTCCGCAATATGCAACTTGGAATCATAGTTCTCACCGGGAAGTGGCACATTGTAACGACTGTCATGTTCCACATAATAATGTAATCAATAAATATTACTTCAAAGCAAAAGACGGGATACGACATGCAACGATTTTTACCCTGAGAAAAGAGCCACAGGTTATTTTTATTAAGGAAGAAGGCGCTGAGGTTGTGCACCAAAACTGTATCAGGTGTCATTCAAAATTACTAAACGATCCCAAGCTGGAAGCAGGAGTAAGAGCACATTTTGAACATATAACCGACAGAAAATGCTGGGATTGCCACCGCGAAGTTCCACACGGAAGGGTAAACAGTTTATCAAGTGTTCCCAACGCGCAGGTTCCACTACCCGAAAGTCCGGTTCCTGATTGGATAAAAGAGTATATAAATAACAACTAAAATATATTTCAATTATGAATTCAAACTTTAAACTAACCGAGAAAAACCCCAGGCTGACATGGGTTCTTTTTCTAGTAACCATTGCAGTCGTGTTTTTACTGGGGTTGTTAGCCTCCTCTATTATAGAAAGAAGAGCAGAGGCTTCTTTTGTAAATGTTCCAAAAAACAAAATCAGCGAGTTTGAACCACGAAATGAAGTTTGGGGTGAAAATTATCCCCGTGAGTTTCAATCGTATTACGGTACAGCAGATACAATGTTTAGAAGCAAGTACAACGGCAGCACTATGATTGATATGCTTGAAGTTGATCCACGATTAGTAGTACTTTGGGCCGGTTATGGTTTCTCAAAAGATTATAACCAGGGGCGTGGACATTATTATGCGGTTAGCGATGTTCAGAATACTTTGCGAACCGGCGCACCAAAAACAGCAAAAGACGGGCCTATGCCAAGCACTTGCTGGACGTGCAAAAGTCCGGATGTGCCAAGGCTGATGAATGAAATTGGGGTGACTCAATTTTATACCGGTAAATGGGCAGAGCTCGGACACGAAGTTGTAAATCCCATTGGCTGTGCTGATTGCCATGATAATAAAACCATGAATCTGACAATTACCAGACCTGCCCTCATTGAAGCTTTTGAACGTATGGGTCGCGATATTACCAAAGCAAGTCACCAGGAAATGCGCACACTGGTTTGCGCGCAATGTCATGTTGAATACTATTTTGACAAGGAAAAAGCTGAAGGAGCACAATACCTTACATTTCCATGGGACAATGGATTCTCAGCAGAAGCGATGGAGGAATATTACGACAATCTTGAGTTCAGCGACTGGACACACGCTATTAGCAAGGCACCTATGTTAAAAGCCCAACACCCGGGTTACGAAACGTATATGACCGGAATTCATGCGCAACGCGGTGTTTCATGTGCCGATTGCCACATGCCTTACAAAAGTGAGGGAGGACAAAAATTCACCGACCATAAAATGCAGTCTCCTTTAAATAATATTGCTAATTCGTGCCAGGTTTGTCACCGTGAAGAAGCTGCAACATTAATGGCAAATGTTTACGAACGGCAGGATAAAATAATTGAAAACCGTGATATACTGGAAGAACTCATTGTTCGCTCACATATTGAAGCTAAAAAAGCATGGGATCTGGGTGCTACCGAAGAACAAATGAAGAATATTCTCCAGGGGATTCGTCATGCCCAGTGGCGTTGGGACTATGCCGCAGCCAGTCACGGAGCGTCGTTTCATTCGCCTGTTGAAATTGGTCGTGTAATTTCTTCGGCGATAACCATTGCACAGGAAACAAGAATTGAACTGGCCAGGTTGTTAGCTGAACTCGGTTTTAACGAAGAGGTTCCCTACCCTGATATTTCAACAAAAGAAAAAGCACAGGAATTTATCGGGCTTGATATGAAAACCCTGAATGCAGAAAAAGAAGATTTTTTGAAATCTGTTGTACCTGAATGGATGAAAAAAGCCAAAGAAAGAGAAGATTCGTGGGAAGTGGTTACCATCAACTAACAATTATTACAGAAAGTTATGAATGTGTATAAATATCTGGTCGTTGGCATTATTCTGGGAATGCTTGTCAATTCAGCTAAAGCACAATTTTTACTATACGGAGAATTCAGGCCAAGAACTGAATTTAGTCACGGATACAAGACCTTGTCAGGCGAAGAACAAAGCTGGTCGGTTACAACAGCACAGCGTTCGCGATTGGGTGCACTTTATTCTAACGAAATTATCCAAACAAAACTGGTTCTGCAGGATGTAAGGTACTGGGGAAGCCAACCTCAACTGGTGACCAACGAAGATTACGCTGTTTCCGTACACGAAGCCTGGGCAGAAGTTGAACTTGCTCAAAACTTCAGATTAAAAGCCGGGAGACAGGAGCTTGTTTATGATGATTCAAGAATTTTTGGAAACGTTGGCTGGGCACACCAGGCCCGTTCGCACGATTTGGCTTTGCTAAAATACGAGAAGGATTTCAAAATCCATTTTGGAATTGCCCACCACGAGAACAGTTCAATAACAGACAATTTCTATGATGGCCCGGATGCATATAAAGACCTGCAATTTGTTTGGGTTAATAAAACCTGGGAGAAAAATTCACTGAGTATTTTGTTACTGAACAACGGAGTTCCGGTGATGGAAAATGAGGGACAAAAAACAAAGTACAGTCAAACCATGGGCGGCAGGTTCTCTGCTGCGGCGAATGAATTTTCACTGGCTGCCAATTTTTACTATCAAACCGGAAAACATTTATCAGGAAAAGATATAAGTGCTCTGAATTTTTTAGCTGAGGCATCAATGAATAATGGATTAAGTGCTGGTTACGAATATCTTTCAGGAAACAGCTACGATAAAAATGATAAAGTTTATGCATTTACACCTTTTTACGGAACCAATCACAAATTCAATGGTTTTATGGATTACTTCTTTGTCGGAAATCACATAAATTCAGTGGGATTGAATGATGCTTATCTAAAATACAGTGGTTCAAAAAATAAAATCACATATCAAATACACCTGCATTATTTTGCTTCTGCCGGACAGATCTCAGAAGAAGCAAAAAAATATCTTGGAACTGAATTTGACCTATCCGTTTCCTGGAAATTACATGCATTGTCATCATTAAGTGCCGGCTGGTCTACTATGTTTGCAGGAGAAAGTATGGAAATACTAAAAGGAGGTGACAGCAAAACCGGAAACCACTGGGCATACCTGATGCTTTCCGTTACACCGGAATTTATTAAATAGTTAGAATTAGATAGATGTTGAATTAAAAAGGCATTCGTAAAATTGTGAAGCTAAAAGGTTAGTGAAACGATTATGCAATCATAATCAAAAACAAGATTACAGCGAATCAATTTTTATGTTTGTCTTTTTTATTGTGTTGAGGAATGAGAAAAAACAAAGCGTTAAAAATATTCAAAAAGCTGCACAAATGGCCCGCAATTATCATTGCCTTTTTTGCCATTTTATTTGCAACCTCCGGAATTGTAATGAACCATCGCGGAACATTTTCTTCAATTGATGTTTCAAGAAAATTTCTTCCGTCGAATTATACATACAAAAACTGGAATTTGGCGGCAGTAAGGGGTTCGCTGCAAACCGGCGAAAATGAAATTCTTGTTTTTGGAAACATTGGAATCTGGGAAACCGATGGAAATTTTGGTGAGTTCTCAGATTATAATCAGGGTTTTCCCAAAGGAATTGACAACCGTAAAATTTATTCAGTTATACAGTTTAAAAACCAGCTTTTTGCAGGCACACACATGGGATTATATTCCCGAAACACCAAAAAAAATAGTTGGGAACAAGTTGATGTACCGGTTAGAGAAGAGCGAATAGCAGATTTAAATTTAAAAGGAGATACCTTGCTTGTATTAACCCGAAATTATTTGTTAAAAAGTAGCGATGGCAAAAACTTTGAAACCATTCAACTCCCCGCCCCTGTTGGTTACAAAGAAAAAACGGGGTTATTCGATACTTTCTGGCAATTGCACAGTGGCGAACTGCTTGGATTACCGGGGAAATTAATAGTAGACTTACTGGGGGTAATTACCGTTTTCCTTTCTGTTACCGGCCTTTTGCATTTCTTTTTCCCTAAAATCATAAAAAAAAGAAAAAAGAAACAAAAGCAGGTTGGTTCCTTTGTTGCGGTAAAAAAGAAAAACCTGCGCTGGCATAATGTTGTGGGGTATATTTTTGCGTTATTCTTGGTAATTAACACTTTTGCAGGAATGCATTTACGGCCTCCGCTTTTAATAGCCATCGCCAACAAACAGGTTGAAATTATTCCGGGTACACATTTAGATAATCCAAATCCCTGGTTCGACAAACTCCGGCGTGTTCACTGGGACAATGATTTGCACCAATATATTTTTTCTACTTCAGAAGGTTTTTATTTTGCCGGTGAATCGTTTTCTAAACCGCTGCAAACAGCCCTTTCGCAGCCGCCTGTTAGTGTTATGGGTTGTAATGTATTTAAACCGTTGGGGGAAAAAATTTATATGGTGGGGTCGTTTAACGGGATGTTTTTGTGGAATATAGAAACCGGTGTTGTGGCCAACTTTTTCACACAACAGCCCTATGTTGCACCGGAAGGAATGCAAAGCCCTATTGCAGCCAATATGGTTGCCGGCCTTGTGAAAGGAAACGAATCAGCCTTTTGGTTTGATTATAACAGGGGAGCCCTTCAACTTAGCGGAAAAACGTTTCCTGAAATGCCGGAACAAATTATTACGAATTCCCCGATGTCGCTCTGGAATACGGCACTTGAATTTCATACCGGGCGTATTTTTGAACACATGGTTGGCCCGTTTTATATTTTGTACGTTCCGCTGGCGGGTATTTGTATTTTGCTGGTTTTAATCAGCGGAGTTTATTTATGGTGGAAACTGCACCGGAGAAAAGGGTGAGGCGAATTTCAATTGTATCTTTCTTCGATGAATCGGAATTCGCCGATTCTTATTTCCGACAGCTTGCAACCAAAGGCAAATGTTCTCCGCCAAACGGTTCCATTTTGAAGTTGGAAAACAATTTAATGTCAGCAAAATTAGTTTGACTTAGCAAGTCATGTAATTCCTCACTTTTTAAAGCCAAAAGCGGAGTTTTATTTGAAATGATTTCATTTTCTTTTTTCAGAACCAAATCGGTTTGAAAATAAATAAGCGAAGAACTGTTTTCGAAACCGTATTTACGAATAAACTTTATGTTTTCCGTTTCAATGACAGGAAGTTCCGAAATCTGTTGTTCGAGAATATAATCGTAATTTAAAATCTGCAGCAAAAAGTGTCCACCGGCTTTTAATACAGTGTAAACTCCTTTTAACATCTGCTCTATTAGTTTGATTGTATTCAGATGAACCAGTGTATTTCCAAAACACAAAACAGCATCAAATTGCACGGGATAAAAATCGTTTTCCAAATCGAGCATGTTTCCAGACTTAAATTGAATATTTTGATGTGAATTTTTTAAGCTGGCTTGCCCCAGTAAATCTTCGTTTAAATCTATTCCCTTGACTTTTGCCCCACAGTTTGCCAATTGAAAGGCCAGCTCGCCAGTGGCACAACCAATATCCAATATCTCTTTCCCTTCTAAATCCCCTACCCTTTTTTTCACAAAATTCAGTTGCACTGGCTTGTACGGAAATATTTCAGAGTAATATTTTGAAATTGATGTATAAAACTTATTCTGATAGTCAGTATTCATGATGAAATGTATTACTAAATGTATCTTTTCTTTCTCCTTCACCCTTTTGGGGAGGGCTGGGATGGGGGCTTTTCAATCCTCACCCTTGCATCAACCGCCAGAATTTCATTTTCATTTCCCAAAAGCGGATTGATATCCAGTTCTTTTATTTCGGTGGCAAAACGTAACAACCATGATAAACTTATTATAATTTCAGCAAACTGAGAAATATTAACTCCCGGTTGTTTCCGGTAACCTTTTAGTATTTTATACGATTTCAGACTTTTAATCATTGAAAGCGCTTCTTCTTTCGAAAGCGGCGCCAAACCTGAAGAAACGTCTTTTAAAACTTCAACAAAAATTCCGCCCATACCACATAAAATAATGTGCCCAAAATACTGCTCATATTTTGCGCCTAAAAACAATTCTGTTCCACTTGCCATTTGAGCAATCAAAACACCTTCTGAGCCTTCAATCTCATTTAAATGGTAAAATTCCTTTCGCACTTCACTGGTATTTCGAACATTCAAAATGACGCCGCCTACATCAGTTTTATGTATTGGACCAACCACTTTCATTACCAGCGGAAAACCAACTTCCAAAGCAGCCAGAACTGCCTCTGGTTCTGTTTTTGCTATAATTTCTTTTACCCTCGGAATCCCTACCTCGTCGAATAAACGATGGATGACTTCGGGCGGCTGATAACCATTTTCAGCCTTTTCTATAATTTCTCTGATTTTAACCCTACTGACAAATTCGGGCATATCTTCCTTTGGAGCCGGTCTGGGTGTATTTATCACTTTTGTAAGTGCGCGGCCAAGCAAAACTTCGTCAGGGAAATTTACATTTCCGTGAGAAAGAAAGTGAGCCACATCTTCTTTTACATTTATCAACGACGGCAAAATGGGATAAATTGGTTTCCTGCAGGTTTTCATCTTTTCCGAAAGCAAATTATAAACATCGCGTATGGGAAAAAGTCCGGGGCTCCCAAAAATTACAGCCATTCCATCCACATCAAAATCATTTTCGCAGGTATCGATTATCTCACCCAACTGCGCCGCTGTCCCGGTAGCTAAAAAATCAATGGGATTTTCAACCGAAGAACTCGGAAATAATTTTTCTTTTAAAATAGTTTTAGCGGAAGATTCCCCTATATGCGGGATTTTTAATCCACCATCTTCCAGTGCATCGGTAAGCATTACACCCGGTCCACCGGCGTGTGTAACAATCGCCAGTTTTCTTCCTTTTAATTCCTTACACATAAACACACTGGCCACCGTAGTCAACTCTTCGCGGCCGTAACAACGAACAATACCTGCTTTCCGAAAAAGCGCTTCAACTGCTGCATCGGAACTTGTCAACGCTCCTGTATGTGACGAAGCAGCCCGGCTTCCCGCTGATGAACTTCCGGCTTTTATAGCGGCAATTTTGCAACCTTTATTCACTAGCGATGAAGCATGAATGAGCAGTTTGTCCGGATTATCAATATTTTCGATGTATAACAATTTCACCTTCGAACTTTGCCCTTCCACATAATTTTCATCGAGATACTGAAGCACGTCTTCAACACCGGTTTGCGCACTGTTTCCAACTGAAAAAACATGGGCAAAACGCAGTCCTTTCGGTATTCCTGATTCAATGATAAAAACCGCTGTGGCCCCTGAGCCGGAAATAAAGTCGCATCCATCGGGAGTTAATTTGGGAACAGGGGTAGTAAATACGCTGGCATGTTGCGGTGTCATAACTCCAATACAATTCGGACCGATTAAACACGCATTATTTTGATTGACAATATCAGCAATCTCCTGTTCCAGTTTTTTACCTTCATCATCTGTTTCACCAAAACCGGCTGAAATAATTATAAATGCTTTTGTATCGTTTTGTTCCGTTAAAATTTTTACCGTTTCCAAACAAAATTTTGCAGGAATAGCCAAAACCGCCAAATCAACTGATGGTAATTCTTCCACCGATGAAAACGAAGGGATTCCCTGCACCTGAGTTTCCTTTGGATTTACTGCATAAATTTCTCCGTCAAAACCAAAATCAATCAGGTTTTTAATGATCTTCCCTCCAGGCTTCGAGATTGTATTCGAAGCCCCTACTATTGCAATACTCTTTGGCTGAAGCAGCTGCCTGTTTATCATACAACTTATTTTTGTCTGCATAAAATTATAGAATTCTCAATCAATCTTCACTGATATATTTCACATTGATTCTCAAAAATCATCCTGATATTTTTTACTTATCCCCTGAAAATAAAATATGTCTTTTTATATTCCTGCATATTTCGCTAGTTTTGACCAAAAATAGAATGGCTGAAAAAAAAGAACAAAAAATAGTTGTGTTTCTGTCCTTGTTTCCATCAGACAAGAATCTGATCTTAAACGGGATTAAAATTGCAACCATTTTTAAAAAAGAGTTGTGTCTTTGTTTCAACTATTCAGGGAAACAAAAAAAAAATCACAGCGAGTTTAAAGCAAAACTTATTGAATACTCCACCCCAATTAAAAATGAAATTCCGGGGTTAAAAGTTTCTACCCTGCTTCTTTCTGAACACCTAAAAGATATACCTGAAAAACTTTCCGACGATCTGGAAGCCATTTTTATTATTGCGGCAAAATCTCAGTTCAGAAAATATTCTCCGGCACTAACGGAAAGCCCCGTTCCGTTTCTTTTTGTTGATGAAAAGAAAGAAACAATTCCAGATTATAAACGCGTCGTGCTTCCGATCGATCTACGAAGCGAAAACAGTGACAGTGCATTATGGGTATCTTATTTCGGACGATTTAACAACACCGTGATTGTTGTTGTAGCGGCCAACGATAAAATCAGGGAAAATAAAAACAGGGTGGCTAAAAATGTAGTATTAACAAAAAAACTATACCAAAAATTTAATCTGCAACATAAATTTTTTAAAGGCCAAAAAGGCAGTCTGGGAGTAGCTGATGAAGCTTTGGAACTGGCACTCACGATGGAAATCGATTTTCTTACCATTTTGGGAAGTTCAACAATTACACCTTTGGATTTACTTGTTGGATTACCCGAAAAAAGGATTATCCGGCATTCCAAAAGTCTTCCTGTTTTGGTTATAAATCCCCGAAAAGACAATTATATTCTGTGCGACTAAAAAATCAAAATGTACTTGCGGTTAACAGTTTTCAGATGTTTTATTACTTTCGCTGCTGAAATCTAAAGTATCATGAAAAAATCTCTCTTTTTCCTTTTTGTGTTATCAGCTTTGATTGGCAGAACTCAAAATTTTGAATACCAGGTTTTGTTCGAAGGAATAGGTGATAACCGGGAATACTCCAACAGCAACAAAGCTGAATCGCAAAGTATACTGGGCAGCCGCGGAGCATTTGAAATTGGGATTGAAAAAGACGGACACCGTGTTCGTGGCGGACTAAGTCAACTCCTCGAATTTGGAAGTGATTTAGATTACCACAAACCAAAACTCACTTTATATTACCAGTATTCCGACGAAAGCAAAGATTTCCTTTTTGGAGCATTTCCGCGCCGTGGACGAATCGATTTTCCACTTGCTATGCTCACCGACACCTTATTGTATTTCCGCCCAAACATTGAAGGGATGTTTGGAGAAGTTCGCTGGGATTGGGGACACCAAAATGGTTTCGTCGACTGGGTAAGTCGTCAAACAGACACAATTCGTGAAAACTTCATCGTTGGATTTTCAGGTGAAATTGTTTATAAAAATCTCTTCCTGCAGAATTTTCTATTAATGTACCACGATGCCGGGCCGGCAATCAAACTTCAGGATGATCATGTAAAAGATTATTTGGGATATGCATTGCAGGCAGGTATCAGAACCAATGAAAACTCACAAATCCAGAGTTATATTAAAGCCGGCATTTTAAGTTCAATGTACCGTGAGAGAAAAGTTACTGATGGCTTTCAAAATGCGGCAAGCCTTTTTGCAGAGGCCAACGCACGATATAAGAATCTGGGAATTAAATCGGTATTAAGCACCGGCGAAGGACACAAATTTAAAGCCGGCGACCGTTTTTACCAGGTTGACAGCTACTGGAGAACAGATGCAATCTGGTATTTTATCAATGGAGAACACGTAAAAGGAATTTTTAACTTATCATTTCATCTCGTTGATTGGAATTATTTGGATCAGCAACAACAGCTTTCAATTGTCTACATTTTCGGAAAATAAAAAAATAACTCACACACTTATTTTTTGAAGATTTGAGTGAAAAAGCCAGCCAATTTCTGCAGACACTAGCTGCCTTATTCTAAACAAAAAAATCATTATTATAAAAACAAAAAAGATTTCAGATTGTCTTAAATTGGGAATGGTAGAAATTTTATTTCAGGAGAGAACTCCGTAATTTAGTATTGCCCAAACATTGTACAGAACTTATACGTACGATGAAACAAAAAATTACCTTGACATTAATCACTTTTATCTTTTTAGGGTTTAATGTTTTCTCTTCAAACTATATTAAAAATTCTGAAAATAAGAATTCCAACGATTTATTTTTTGAGGTACAAGCCTGCCCTACAGATGTAACCAACAATAGTATCTCTACGACCACTACAACATTTTGTAGCGTTGGCAATGCTACAATTACTGGTACTGTGCCAGACAACGTTACTATTGCAGCAGACACAAGCTATCAATGGCAATATGAGAGTTCACCCGGTACATGGGCAGATTTAGGTATAGAGACTAGAGATTATTCAATAGGAAGCTTAACTGAAACAACTTCTTTTAGAAGGGTGATTCGAATTATCGATTGTGATGATTTTGCCAGCAATGAAGTTGTCATTACAGTTAATCCGATTCCGGCACAACCTACTGTGTCAGTCGTTGATGCAACTTGTGAAGGACCGGGAACTGCAACCATTTCCAATTACAACAGTGACTACACTTATACTTTTGACCCCACAGGGCC
>NZ_JAIKLE010000003.1 GCF_022267315.1 Maribellus maritimus | reverse complement strand
AATTTTTTACCCAAAGACTCACTTTTCCTGGTAAATATAAAAAGCGATCCCGGTGAAATAAAAAATGTTGCTGACCAATTTCCTGAAAAAGTAAAGGAGCTAAAAGAGCAATACAGAAAGTGGAGTATTGAGAATAATCAGTAAACAAAAGAATTTTTAACAGGTATTTGGGAAGATACCAATTGTTTCCTTCCCAAATACCTCTAACCATTTTATTTTACAGAAAGATAGGATTTGTCCACGCAGTATTGCCATTTTTGTCTGTCACTTCGCATCTTACCCATTTGGGGTTCTTTTTGCTCAAATCCCATTCCGCGCTTCTGAGATCATTCCCGTTTTTAGCTTTAAATACACTTCCGTTACCGGCTCCGCTTGTTCTAAATACTATTTTTTTAACAGCTGAACATTCTACTTTTATTACCCCTTCGCTGTTTAATTGGTAATTTTTTATTTCGGGGCCTGAGGAAGCATAAAAAGCGCCAAGCTCCAGTGCTGCAAGAATACTTTTATCGTCTAATTTATCGGCCTTTATCATTGTCCATGCTTTGCCCACCTCGCTACTTTTGTGTACGTCGTCGCTCGCCAAACCTGATAATACATATCCCTTATTCAACATTTGATCCCAATGCACTCGCCCGCTTCCACTGTTAGCATCCTGGCATACCTCATTATGCACCTCTACTCCCAGATACCCTGATACTTCGGTCATTTCAATGTAAGTATGCCCGGTCCAGTACGGATGCGCATAAAATACTTTTGCGCCTTTACTTTTTATATCGTCTATCATTTCCTGTGCGGATAAATCACCATTATAAGCGTATGGATGTGGTAATCCATAGCCCAACAAATGATGGGTAGGAGCTCCTGAATAAGTTTCAGGATGAAACTCAATGCTGCTCAAAGCCAAAAAATTCTTGTCGGAAAAGCCTGATAGATCATTTGTTGTTCTGTGGTCGGTAATTGCTACAATATCAAAGTCTTTTTCTCTGTATTGTTTTAAACGTGTTGCAACATCCACATCGCCGTCGCTGCTGGTGGTATGCACATGCAGGGCAGCTTTGTACCATTTTCCTTTCGTTTCAAAAGGATTGGTCAGTGTTTTTTTATGTTGGATATTTCCTTTTTCCTGAAATGCAAAAACTTTTGATGCGAGTGTCGATACGACGGAGATTCCAGTCAGTTTAAAAAAATTACGTCTTTTCATCATTGATTTATTTTATATTATTGACTTACTGTTTTTTGCCGAATGAAAGACTTCTTAAAAAGAAAGATAACCGTAACTGAAAAATAGTTTGAGTAAGGAGACGCAGATGTATTGTTTTGGGCTTTTTCATTGTTGGTATAATTTGGTTTTTCTGGTTTAAAAATAGTTTAAAGTGAGCAATAATGGAACATAAACAGACCTGTAATATGAGTTTTTGCAGCCTGATTTAAATGCTGAGCGGGTTACGGGCGGGGCGTGGGACTCCGGCAAAGTCCTGTTGAGGATGCTTTTTAAAAAATATAACTGGTTTACCACGATTAATGCTTTTCTTGCTAATATTCTGAAAATGAGTCGGTGTTGTGTTAATTTATTTTTGTCTTATTTTGCGGGGGCAAGCAAATTAAAACAGAATCCTCATGGTTAAATTATTCATCACCCGGTAAGAAGTTACTCCTCCCGTGTTTCTTATTTTTCCCCTGTTGTATGGCTGATGATAAATCAGTTGAACATTGTCGCCTTCCCCGGTCAGGAGAAAAAAGGGCCGCGATACATGAGGTAACCGGTGTGCCTTTTTTACAGGTGTAGGAAGCCAAAGATGTTTTTTTATTCCTGTAAAATAAAAAGCTAAACTTTGTTGGAATTGTTGACAAAAAGATGACTCCAATAACCATTTGAGCGGTTGGATGTTAGCAACCTGTTGCTATCCGGAAGGACTAAAACCAGTGTCGTTTTCGGAGAAAAACAACGCCCATGAATGATAATGACATGGAAGCCAGAACAATAAGCCAAAAAGCACCCGGCGAATTTTCAAACAGGTTAGGCACATTCATTCCGAAAAAGCTGGCAATTAACGTAGGAATCATTAAAAGAATGGAAACAATGGTGAGTTGTTTCATTACTACATTCAGATTGTTGGAGATAACCGAAGCAAAGGCATCCATCATTCCGCTTTGTATATCGGAATAAATTTGGGCCATTTCCAGCGCCTGTTTATTTTCGATGATGGCATCTTCAAGCAAATCTTCATTAATTTCGGTGGTTATTTTTTTTGCGTTTCGTAGTTTGGCCAGTACAATTTCGTTGGCTTTTATGGAAGTTATAAAATACACCAGGCATTTTTCCATTTTTAGCAACTTGTTGAGTTCCCGGTTTTTGATCGATTTTTCCAAATCCTGTTCAATGGCTGTGGTTTGCTGATTGATGTGTTTCAGGTAACGCAAATACATGCTGCCTGAGCGAACAAACAGCCGTAATATAAAATTGTAATTGTCGGTAATTTGCTGGTATTGATCCCGAAAAGGCGAAGGCTGCTCGCTGGGTAAAATCTCGTTATTTTGTAAGCTGATGGTAAGCGTAAATCCGTTTCGGATAAAAATTCCCAGCGGAATGGTGTAAAACGGAACTCCGTTATTTTGATTCTCTACCGGAATTCGCATAATTATCAAGGTCCAGTCGTCGTCGAACTCCACACGTGGTCGTTCGTCGGCATCCAAAATGTCACGGATGACGTCATCCGGTAATCTGAAGTCGTCCTTTAAGCGTTGAATTTCTGAGGTGTTTGGTGCCGTTACGTTAATCCAGCATCCTTTTTCAATTTTAGGTATTTCAACATACCCCCCGAACGTTTTGAAGATTTTAATCATGGTTCGCCTCCTTACGTTTTTTACCTGTAAAGAGACTGCGAATGCCCTTTACAGACTGGTTATTACTTTAAATTTCGTATGATACGGGCCTTCGTCCATATTTTGTGATAATTTTTTATTGACGCTGCAAAAGTAACTTTTCTATCGGGAAAAAGAACCCGAGGTCGCTTATTTTTTTTGAAGTGAAGCTTGGAGTAATACAAAGAGTCGCTATTTGCGAACACTATTTTTGTTGCGTCATACCGGACTAAAGCCCTTTTGATTTGGACTTTAAGGCGAATACCCAGCCGAACAGGCTATGTGAAAACTAAATAACAACGGCATTTATGCCGGTGAAACAGAGCTGCACATCTTTTGGGACTTTAGTCAGTTGCTTAATCGTTTTCTATTTAAAATTCTTTCTATTTTGCTTTACCATAGAAAACACGTCCGGTGATCAACAGTCCGGCAAAGACAAATACAGCAAAAACCAAACTACTTATAGCGAGTTGCATTCCTCCGGAAATTACGTGTCCACTGGTGCAGCCTCCGGCCATGCGGGCGCCGAAAATCAAAACAAATCCACCAATAAATGCCCAAATGGCACGTGATACAACAGAATTGTTTTTGTATTTTACCCAGTTTTCATGAATCAGCTGAATTTTAAATTCTCCCCGAATCAGGGAGAGAATCAATCCCGATAGAAGCGCTCCCAATAAAAAGAAAACTTCCCAGTTTCCTGGAACCTGAATTTTTTCAAAATAACTGTTGCTGGTAAATCCGCTTAGCCAATCGGCTACATACGGAAATGTGGTTGATGCACCGATGGGGCGGTTACTGACACCTTTTGAAAAGACGATGGTATTTAACAAGGCAAGTAAAATACCGGCAAGTAGCCATTTCATATTTTTTTCAGGGCGTTTCTCTATTTTGTGGACGCCAAAAGCAATGCCAATAAAAATTAATCCGAGCACAACGGTGGCAGCATAAAATGCTGCTGAGTTCCCCCCTGCGATGCTGTTTACCGATATTTTGCCAAGATCAGGACCTAAAATTCCCTGGATAGACGGAAGTAGCACAGTGTAAATTAAACCGCCAAATAAACCGCCAATTATACCTACGAGCGCATCGGTAGAACCTTCACCTAATGAAATGGCAAGCGTTCCCGGGCAATATCCTAAAATAGCCATGCCTACACCAAAAATAAGGCCGCCGAGAATAATGCCCCCTACAACAAAAGGTTTTACGTGGTAGCCGGCCCATCCCATCCCAATAGAAACATTCAATAGAATTGCGCCAAGTCCTACAGCCATGGCAATGGCTTTGGCTACTGTTAAATCGCTCAACGTTGCTACACCGCTGATAGTATTAAATTTATTCAGTTTAGCATACTGAAGAATACCGCCAAAGATGAATCCCAGAAATACAGTTAGAATCATAATATTTGTTTTAATATGTTTGTTTCTCACATCATTTGCGCAAACAGACAAATAAATCAGTCCGCAAAACCAGCGAATCAGTAGTTAAAGATTGTTTTGAAATTTTAGTCGGCTTTAAATGAAAAGCAAAGGTACTAAAAGTTTTGGGTGGTGTTTTTCTGAATGCGTTAAAATTTGTTATCGTACTTTATCTGTTTTTTTTTATTGTTTCCACTGATGATTAAGTAAGTATCTTTTGATGTAAGGTAATAGTTGAAATTTATAAATATACTAGTAATAAAAAGTTTAGATATTTGTTTTTTACTTAGTAGTAAGTATATTTGTTTCGAAATTATAATAAAAGAATGGATGTCGGTAACACGGGAAAAGATACTGGAGTTGGGTGAAAACCTGATACGAACAAAAGGATACAATGCTTTTAGTTATCAGGATATATCTACTGAGCTTGGTATAAAGAATGCCGCTATTCATTATTATTTTCCATCCAAAAAAAATCTGGTAACGAGTATTGTGAAAACAAATATTCAGCGTTTTGAAGAAATGGTAGAAAATATGGAAAGCCGGAATTTTGATGAATGGCAACAACTGGATGCATTTGTGAAGATATATGTAAAAAGCCGTCGCGAAAAAAAGAAATGTTTGGTTGGTTCTTTGAGCCCGGATGTAAAAACCTTGGATGAATCAACACAAAAAGAGCTAAAGAAAATGGTTGACATGATTTTAAGATGGCTGGCCTTTCTTCTGGAGCGAGGCAAAAACAAGGGGGTATTTGCTTTTGCCGATAGTGCTGAAAGTAAAGCAATGGTGATTTTTTCAAGTTTGGTAGCCAGTTTACAATTGTCGGCTGTTTTGGGAAATTTGGACTATAAAAACTATTGCCAATCTATTCTTGACGATTTAAGACCTTAAAATAATACGTTAATCTCAATTTATCGAGTAGAAATCATAAAAATTATTGATATGAAAAGAGCAGTAATTACCGGACTGGGCGCTGTGACTCCCATTGGAAATAATGTAAATGCCTACTGGGAAAATATGCTTGCCGGGAAGAGCGGCGCCGCCCCAATAACCCGGTTTGATCCGATAAATCACAAAACTAAATTTGCCTGCGAAGTAAAAGATTTTGATCCTCTGAATTATTTTGATCGAAAAGAGGCCCGAAAACTGGATAGGTATACACAATATGCATTAATTGCAAGTGAAGAGTGTTTGCACGATTCAAACCTGGATCTTAAAAAGACAGATTTGAATAAAGTGGGTGTAATTCTTGCTACCGGAATAGGAGGAATACAATCGTATGAAGAAGAAGTTTTGGCTTTTGGGCAAAATAATGAGGTTCCGCGATTTAGTCCTTTTTTTATTACAAAAATGATTGGGAATATTGCATCCGGACATATTTCCATTCGTTATGGTTTTCGTGGAATTAATTATGCTACGGTTTCCGCCTGTGCTTCGTCGAACCATGCCATTGCAAACGCTTTTGATCAAATCCGTTTGGGAAAAGCGAATATTGTATTGGCGGGAGGTTCGGAGGCTGCCATAACAAAAGCTGCCGTTGGCGGTTTTAATTCCATAAAAGCAATGTCAACAAACAACGAAAATGCAGCAACAGCATCTCGCCCGTTTGATCTTGCACGCGATGGGTTTGTGCTGGGGGAGGGTGCCGGTTTGCTGATGGTGGAAGAGTTGGAGCATGCATTACAGCGCGGTGCAAAAATTTATTGCGAATTGGTTGGATACGGAGCCGCTGCGGATGCTTATCACGTTACGGCTACTCATCCTGAAGGGGTTGGTGCAGAACTGGCCATGACTGACGCACTTGCTGATGCAAAAATGCAACCCGAAGAGGTGGACTACATCAATACACATGCTACATCGACCCCGGTTGGAGATATCGGAGAGTGCCTGGCAATCGACAAGATTTTTGGGGAGACCTCAAAAAAAGTATTTGTAAGCGCTACAAAATCAATGACCGGGCATTTGTTAGGCGCAGCCGGTGCCATTGAAGCTATTGCAACGGTGAAAGCTGTTGAATGTAACCAGGTGCCGCCTACCATTAATACTAAAAATATTGACCCGGAAATTCCGGGAGGCTTAAATATCGTACTTCAAAAGCCGGTCAAAACGGAAATAAATGCAGCAATGAGTAATACTTTTGGTTTTGGAGGGCATACGGTTTCAACCATTTTCAAAAAAATAGAATAGATGGTTTCGTTTATTTTGTCTTGTCGTCCTTCCGGATTTATTTCGAAATCTTTTTCAAGGAAGATGTCGAACGAGTTTATTATCAGGAATTTGGTAAGAGTTGTTGAATAGTATATTAAGCGAGAGCTTGCAAAATTGCCTTTTTATAAAGGAATGTTTGGATGACACCGCGTGAAAGCATAAATAAAATCATGCCCAGCCAAAGGGCATGGTTTCCCAGCAGGGAGTTTAGAAGGAAATACGCCGGAGTAAAAACCAAAAATGTGGATGCGATTAATGTATTCCTCATGGCTTTTGAAGCAGTGGCTCCGATGTAAATTCCATCCCAGATAAACGACGCAAAACTGGTAAAGGGGATAAGAATCACCCAAAAAAGGAAAGGTTGGGCGCTTTGGATTACATCCGTTTGAGAGGTGAGCAGATTTAAAATGATGTTTGTACCGGGAGCATAAATCATGGTAAACATAGCAGCAAGACCAAGCCCCCATACAAAAAGAAGTCGAACTACTTTTTTAAGGTTTGCCGGCTCTTTTGCCCCTACATATTTTCCAACGATGGCTTCACCGGCAAAAGCAAATCCATCAATAAAAAAGGAGAAAAACAATAGCAGCTGAATCAGCAGAGAATTGACCGCTAAAATGGTATCGTCGATACTTGCTGATTTTGAAGTAAAAAAGGTGAACACAAGGATGATACAAAACGAACGGATAAAAATATCGCTGTTTACTTTGAAAAAATTGAGTAGTATTTTAATGTTTAAAACTCCCTGTTTTGATATTTCAGGTAACAGGTATTTGTATTTTTTGAACAGAAGGATGATGGCAATGGTTAAACCAACATATTGCGAAAGCGCTGTTCCTAAAGCTACTCCCGCTGATTTCATATTTAGTCCAAAAACGAATAATATGCTAAACAGAATATTAACAATATTAACAGAAATGGCAATAATCATTGGGAAACGCGCATTCTGCATACCCAAAAACCATCCGTTAAAAACAAATAAGCTTAATGCTGCAGGGGCGGCCCAAACTCTTATCCTGAAATATTCGTTGGCCAGTGTTTCAACTTCTTCACTGCCGCCAATAATTTTAAAACTGGCCCATGCAATTGGAGCTTGTAACATTAAAATAAACAGGCTTATCGAGGCTGAAACAAGTAAGGCCCGTATTAAAATGGTAATACTCTCCTGCCGGTTTTTTTCGCCAAATGCCTGTGCTGTAAAACCTGAAGTACTCATACGCAAAAAACCAAAGCCCCAATAAATAAAATTAAAAATTACACCTCCCAGCGAAATAGCACCAATGTATACCTCAGAGCCGAGATGTCCCATCAAAGCCAAATCGATTAATCCGAGCAACGGAACTGTAATGTTGCTTACGATATTAGGTACTGCTAGTTTTAAAATTTCTTTATTCATTTTGAGACAGCCAAAGGTAACAGTTTTGACTTCTGTTTCAGAAAAAATATTCTTATTTGAAAAAAATACTCAGATATAAAACTCTTTAATAGTGGGACTTTGAGCCGGTGTTTCAGCTAATTGAAGAAAGAAATATAGCTTATTATTGATTGTGCCTATGAACAATAAATGAATTCAATTTGTTTTGTGCAGTAAAGATTTGGATTAATTCTAAATAGCAGTTATTTTTGTTTCAGAATTAAATACATTTAAATCTTTTAATACGATAAAAGCTATGGCATTTGAACTAGTAAAATTAGGATACGATTACACAGCATTGGAACCTCACATTGATGCACGTACGATGGAAATACATCATACCAAACATCATGCGGGGTATACTACAAAATTAAACGGCGCTGTTGAAGGAACTGATTTGGAAGGAAAAACAATAGAGGATATACTGAGTGGAGTTTCAGGACATTCAACAGCGGTTAGAAATAATGGAGGAGGATATTATAACCATAATTTGTATTGGGATGTGATTGCTCCGGGTGGAGCTAAAGCTCCGGAAGGAGAACTTCTCGATGCAATCAATGATTCATTTGGTTCAGTAAAAAATTTCCAGGAGGCTTTTGTTCAGGCTGCGGTTACGCGGTTTGGATCTGGTTGGGCATGGTTGGTACTTCAAAAGAATAAGCTGGCGGTTTCGTCAACGCCCAACCAGGATAATCCTTTGATGGATGTTGCGGAAGTTCAGGGTACGCCAATTTTAGGAATTGATGTGTGGGAGCACGCGTACTATCTGAATTACCAAAACAGACGTCCGGATTATGTAAATGCATTTTGGGATCTCATCAACTGGGATGAAGTCGCCAGGCGGTTTAAAGGTTAGTTGATTTTTGGTTTTTTCCCCGGGGCAGAGGCTCCGGGGTTTTTGTTGCCTTCTTGTGGAATATTATGTTTAATTGGTTGAGTTACTCCTGTGCATGTTGAGCCTTTTTTCTGCCTAAAATACTCTAAAGGAAGATTAAAAGGTTTTCGTTATATCATAAGATTTCAGTTTTCGCTTTCCAGTATGTTTTTTTTCTTATTTAAACTTCTTTCAAATTAACCTTTTGTTTAATCCTTTTTCAGTTTAATATGTTTTACCTTTACAAGAAAAGAATCAACAAAAAGAAATTAACTTTTAAACTGAAAAATTATGGCATTTGAATTACCAAAACTTCCCTATGCAAATGATGCATTGGAACCATTTATCAGTGAAAAAACCATTGAATTTCACTATGGAAAACATCACCAGGCTTATGTAAATAATGTAAATAACCTGGTTACAGGAACCGAGTTTGAAAACAAGAGTTTGGAAGAAATTATTAAAAAGGCTGAAGGAGGAATTTTTAATAACGGTGCGCAGGTATGGAATCATACTTTTTATTTTATGCAATTTAGTCCGGAAGGATGTAAAGAACCTAAAGACGATTTGAAAGCCGCTATTGAGGCGAAATTTGGTTCTGTAGAAAATTTTACCGCTGAGTTTTCAAAGGCTGCTGCAACTCTTTTTGGTTCGGGCTGGGCCTGGTTGGTAAAGGGCAATGGAGGCGAACTAGAGATCCTTCAAACAAGCAATGCAGGCAACCCAATCCGCGATGGTAAAAAACCAATACTGACCTGCGATGTTTGGGAGCACGCTTATTACATCGATAAAAAGAATTTGCGTCCTAAATATATTGAGGATTTCTGGAAAATTTTAGATTGGAAAGTTATTTCAGAAAGATTTGCAGAATAGTTGGTTTCGCAAACCAGGTTTATTTATTGTCATTTTACAAGGGATTTTGAAAAATCCCTTGTAGCGGAAAAACGAAAAAATCGGCACGAATAGAAAATTCTTATTTATATTAGTGCTTATAATTTTTCGTTTTTTTTGTTGTAAATGAGAGGAATAACGATTTTACTATATTTCTTAAGCGTCTTCTGTTTTTGGGAAGAGACCTCTGCAATCGACGAAAAAGATAGCCTGAAAAATTTGTTTTATAGGTTAGACAGTATTGACGATGTTGAGTTTTTACTAAATGCCCGACTGGAAATAATACAACAGGTGAGGCGTTCCGATTATGAACTGTATCTTGAGTTCGCTCACGAAAATATTGAACTCGCCAAGCAACATAAAATTAATTGGGGGCTTGTTGATATCTACATGGAAATGGGCGGCTCTTTTCTGGAAAAAGGGAGTTACAACATTGCCCTCAACTATTTAAATAAAGCTTACGGATATGCACAGCTTGATAATTATGGCCCTTATGTGGGTTGGGTAACCCTTGAAATTGCAAATTGTTATGAGGCGATGTTACACCATAACCGGGCTATTGAGTTTTATAAGATTTCACTGGATGTGTTTACAGAGACCGATGAACCAGAAGGAATTGCCCTGGCTTCTGCCAATATTGGAGTTAATTATTTATACATAAATGACTTTGATAGAGCAGAAGAATATCTGAATAAAGCTTTGACGATAGGAAAAAAGCTTGGCGATCCTGTTGAATTGGGGTATGTGCAAATGTATTTGGCTAACCTGCAAATGAAAACAGAAAAATACGAAGAAGCAGTTCAAAACTTAAGCAAATTGATCCGGGATATAAATAGAAGGTTTGAGAATCAGAAATCCGGATTTCAGTTTATTAAGGATAAAACTTTGTTGGGGGAAGCATTTGAGTTGCTGGCTGAGATTCATGGCAGTCTCGGATTTTCCGGGTTAAAGTATAAAAACTATTTTAATGCAGGTAACGTATTTAAGGAATTAAGAGACAGTCTGAACTTGTCTGAAGTATTTTGTTTGATTGGTGAAAGTTATCTGAATGATAGCCAGTTTGATAAGGCAATAATTTATGCCGATTCAGCTTTAAAAGTTACAGAAGGAACCATAATTTTAAATCAACAGGCAAGAGCCAACAGAATACTTGCTGATGCATATACTGAAATAAATAATACCGGATTGGCGCTATTGTATTACAAAAAATACTTCCTTATACACGATTCAATGTTTAATCGTTCGGTTATTGACGCGATTTCAAATGTCGATGTGTTAGTTGAGACAATAGAAAAAGAAAAAGATAATGAAATATTACAATTAAACATCGACAATGAAAAGCGGTTGCGACGAATTGTTTCCTTGGGTTCGCTTGTTTTTTTAGTTGTTCTTTTTATTGCCTTGTTCAATATTTTAATCAAGCTACGTAAGGTTAAGCAGTTGAACGACGAATTGACTTTAAAAAACAAAAAGATTAAAGAGCAAACAAAAAAGCTTGAAGAATTAAACCAGGAATTAAGCCAGTTGGTTAAATCGAAAGATAAGTTTCATTCTGTTATTGCCCATGATTTAAAAAATCCGATCGGTTCGGTTCTCAATCTAACAGAACTACTGGCAAAGGAATTTGATAAATTCCCGGAATACGAGCAAAAAAGACTTGCTGAGCTGTCCTACGAAACGTCAAAACAGGCTCTGAAGCTGCTGGAAAACCTTTTAACCTGGTCTTTGGTACAGGGGGGAAGAATGAAAGTTAAAAAGACGATTTTTAATATTGACGACGTAGTTGAACAAACGATAAAAAATTTGCAACATGCCGCTGAATTAAAATCGATTAATGTGAAGTCAGAACTTTGCAGCGGAATAGAAGTGTTTGCCGATCGGGAAATGATTTCCACAACCGTGAGAAACTTATTTTCGAACGCGGTGAAGTTTACACCCCCGGGGAAAAAGATATTGGTACAGGTTATACCAAAAGGCCAAATGGCTGAAGTAAAGATCGAGGATGAGGGAGTTGGAATTCCTGAAAATCAAGTTGATAAATTGTTGCAGGTTGATTCCAATTATCACCAACTGGGCACAAACAACGAAAACGGCACAGGCATAGGGTTACAGCTTGCAAACGAATTTATAAAATTGAATGGAGGGTATCTTACAATAAAAAGTCAGGAAAATAAAGGGAGCAGATTTTCTATTTTTATCCCTGTAAATAATTTAAAATAAAAAAACAAAAGTATGAGTGCAGAAAAGGTATTGGAAACTTTAAAGGCAGCCGGAAAACCTCTAAAAGCCGGTGAAATTGCTGAAGCTTCAGGACTTGATAAAAAGGAAGTAGACAGAGCAATGAAAGTATTAAAAGCCGAAGAAAAGATTGTTTCACCCAAACGTTGTTTTTGGGAACCAAAGTAAAAAAGAGTGTTACAAATACCGGAGATTATAATCCGGTATTTTTCTTTTAAACAGTTTTTAAACAGCTCACTTTTTGAGGAGTTTAAATGCGTGGTTCCAGCTGTTGTTGCTAAATCCCGGGATACACCATAACATCGCAAGCGGCTCAATAGCTCGGGCAGCCTCCGCAAATCCCATGTCGGCAGTTTCCCAACCAAATTTGTCAAGAATTTCGCTTACTTCTTTTTTTGCTTCTGCGTCATTTCCGCAAATAAACATCGTAGGTTTACTTTCAAATAATGGATTGACCATATGCCCCGCACCAACTGAATTAAAAGCTTTTACAAATTTTGCTTCAGTTGCCATCTCCTGCAGCTCTTCCATCAAACTTTTATTTATGGAAGTAGAGTACACAAGAACTCCCTTTACCGGAGCAGCGTCTTCAATAGGATTGGTCGCATCAATAACGGTTTTTCCTTTTAAATTATCCACTTTCAAAACGGCAAGCGCTTCTTTTGCTTTTCCTCCCTTTACTGCAAATACAATAATTTCATTGTTCCGGGCAGTGTTTTCCAGGCTATCCGTTTTTATTTTTCCTTCAAATGCCTGTTCCAGTTCTTTTCTTTTTTCTTCGCTTCTTGATGCTATCGTTGTTTGGTAGCCGTTTTCAACAAAACCTTTTGCAAGCGCCTGCCCAACATTTCCTGAACCTATAATTCCAACCTTCTTCATGTTTTCAATTTTAGTCGTTAACCATTCACTATAGTAATGAATAATAGGGGATTATTGTTCGCAAAAAAACAATAAAAAGCATTTGAAGTTTTTTATAAATCCGCTTCAAATTATTGAAAAGCAGTCGTGGTAGAAAGTCTCCTTCTTTGTTATAACCTGAATTTGGTATTCAGCAATAATTTCTAAAATAAAAAATGATTCACCAGGCAGAATGATCCTGGCTTGAGCAACAAAAACAAATCATGACTTTCTTTTGATTTTAAGCTTTTGACCAATGTACAACCCTCGGTCGTTTGAAAGATTATTTAGCTTCATGATTTCTGTACTGGATATTCCGGCATATTTTTCCGCGATATCCCAAAGTGTATCACCCTTTTTTACCGTATAATATATAAAATTTGGGTCAACAGGTTTGGATTCAGTTTTTTTGGTTGAGGAGCTGCTTCCCGATTTTCCAATCGTTTCCTGTTTCTGTGCGAAAGTCAGGGAATTTATCTTCTCGTATTTTGTTTTTTGATTTTCCGGAACATAAACAACCAGCTTTTGCCCTACACGTATCAGGTCGCGATGAATGTTGTTCCAATATCTTAAATCGGAAGCGCGAACATGAAACCACGAAGATATGAATCCTACATTGTCGCCCGATTTTACGGTATAAACGACTTTGGCCTTTCCTTCTATGTCGACCGGAGTAAAATATCCCGAACTCTCAGTTGGTTTCATAAGTGTATTGTCCGGGAAATATTTCTCCCTTTCATACGCAAAAACAAGCGTATCCTGATCTATAAAGTCCATTATTTTGTCCTCCGGCAACACTAAGGGGTAAGTTTTTTCCGGTTTTGCAGGAATAACATCACGACGGTACATCGGATTTAAGGACCGGAGTTCATCTTTTGACATATCTAGTGTAGCCGCCAGCTGATCAAAGTGAAGGTAGTCGCTTACTATAATTGTATCGGTATCAATGGAGGCTTCAGGAAAATTGGCAATCAAATTGTGTTCACCATAATAATTCATAAAATAACTGGCTGCAATGAAAGCAGGCACATAGCCGCGGGTTTCCCTGGGCAAACGATAGTATATTTCCCAGTAGTTTCTTTTTCCTCCTGAGCGCCTGATGGCTCTGTTTACATTGCCCGGGCCACAATTGTATGCAGCTATGGCAAGATGCCAGTCACCATATATATCGTACAGCCTTTTTAAATATCGTGCTGCTGCGTCGGTTGATTTTACAGGGTCGCGACGTTCATCGACAAAACTGGTTATTTCAAGTTTCATATTTTTTGCCGTCCCGAACATAAATTGCCACATCCCGGTTGCCCCAACCCGTGAACGGGCTCTCGGATTTAACGCCGACTCAATAATGGCCAGGTATTTTAATTCCAGCGGCATATCATATTTATCCAAAGTTTCTTCAAAAATTGGAAAGTAATAGTACGAAAGGCCTATGATTACTTCTGATAAATCCCGTTTCTTTTCCGTATACAATTTGATAAAGTTTCTTACCACATTGTTGTACGACAAGTCGATAACCTGTTCAATATTTTGTAATCTTTCAATATAAACCGAATCCGGAAGATTTTTTGGATAGTTTTTTATTAATGTGAGGTCGATGCTGTCTAGAGTAAACGCATTTTCGATATACCAGGTGTTTACCAGGCTATCCATTTTTTCAGAAAAGATATCATTTAAATCTTCATCGAGAAGTAGTTGTTTTTCCAACGAAAGTGTGTCCTGTTGCAGTAAAGTGTCGACAACAAGCTCATCTTCTTTCTGTAAAACATTGAGTGAGTCTGTTTCCTGAGCCAGTAAGTCCCCCGAGAATAAAATAAAAAAAGAAAGTATTATCGATTTTGTAATCAAGTTCATACGTATTAAAAATTGAAAGTAAGATTTATGCAATATACCAGATCATTTTGAAAATGCAACATTGAGGGTTGCCAATTTAGACTTAGATCATCTGAAACGTCAAAATTGAAAAGATGGGCGTCCACACTCGCATCAATAATATTTAAACCGTAAAAAGCTACCATGCTAATTATCAGAAAATCGCGGTTCCGACGGTAATATTCCTGTCGTTTTGAAAGGGCAGTTTCCAGATTTGCTTTATCTGTGGCATTCTCCAAATCGTAATATTCAATTCCTCTCAGTTTCAAATAGTCGGTGGTTTCAGGATCATCGTCTCTTAAATGGATATAAGCACGTTTGGTTAACTGATAGTAATCGTTGTTCCAATCTATAAAATAGCCAATGGTTCCAAAACCAATATAAACGAAAGGTATTTTCCAGTATTTTTTGTTATATGCCTGTCCAAGCCCGGGTAAAATGGCTGAATATAAAGTTGCCCTTTTGGGAGAGTGAACTTTCTCCTCTTCTATCGGTTTTTGCGTGACGGTAGCAACTGTGTCAGCTTCAACAAGTCCCTGACCAATAACAGTTTGTTCTGCAAGTAACAATAAGCAGAATATGAAAAATTTTTGCAAAGCCGATTTAAAATTCACCTTTAAAATTTTGCACAAAAATAGAAGAATACCCTAAGATATGACCGGAAACAAAAGGTTTATTTTTGATTTTCAATTATTTTAACAATTCTTTCCAAATCTTCAGCTGATTTAAAAGGAATGGTAATTTTACCTTTTCCTTTGTCATTCATCGAGAACCCAATTCTTGATTTAAAAATACTGTCCAGTTGTTTTTTTATAACCTGGTATTCTCTGGGAAGTTTTTCTCTTTGAGATTTTGAAGATTTGTCGGCAGAATCATCATTCAAATCACGAACAATTTCTTCCACTTTTCTCACAGAGAATCCGTATTTAATGATTTGGTTGTAAATCATAATCTGGGTCTCTGTTTCCTCAATATTTATGATGGCCCGGGCATGTCCCATGGAAATAACTTTTTCGCGAAGGCCCTTTTGAATCACTGCAGGAAGTTTTAACAAACGCAGGTAATTGGCAATGGTTGAACGTTTTTTTCCTACACGTGAACTCATTTCTTCCTGTGTGAATTTCAATTCTTCCATCAGTCGCTGATAACTTACCGCAATTTCGATCGCGTCCAAATCTTCGCGCTGAATGTTTTCAACCAGTGCCATTTCCAGCATTCCGTCGTCCTTGGCTTTGCGCACATAAGCCGGAATGGTTTCCAAGCCTGCAATTTGTGCTGCTCTGAAACGGCGTTCACCGGCAATGATTTGGAATTTATCTTCGCCAATCTTTCGGAGAGTGATGGGCTGAATGAGGCCAATCTCCCGAATTGAAGCAGCCAGTTCTTCCAGTGCTTCTGTATCAAACTTCGACCTGGGCTGAAAAGGGTTTGCCTCAATTTTATTGAGTTCAATCTCGCTAATTCCGGCGCTTTTCATTTTTTCTGCATCATCGATAAGCGCTCCAAGTCCCCTTCCTAATGCATTCCTTTTTGCCATGGCCATATTTTTAAATAATAACTACGTTTTTTTCTTTCGACATTGTGGTCATTGAGTTTCTCTGCAATATTTCGCGGGCCAGGTTCATGTGGCTAATGGCACCTTTTGAACTGGCATCGTATAAAATAACCGGTTTCCCATAGCTTGGGGCCTCACTTAATTTTATATTTCGCTGAATAACCGTGTCAAAAACCATATCCTGAAAATGTCTTTTCACTTCTTCGTAAACCTGATTTGAAAGGTTCAGGCGGGAGTCGTACATGGTAAGCAAAAATCCCTCAATCTCAAGATCCTGATTTAACCGGTTCTGAATGATTTTAATGGTGTTTAGTAATTTTCCCAGTCCCTCCAAAGCAAAATATTCACACTGTACAGGAATAACAACCGAGTCGGAAGCTGTTAGCGCATTTACCGTTATCAATCCAAGCGAAGGAGAACAGTCAATAAAAATAAAGTCGTAAATATTTTTGAGTTGCTCGATGGAATTCTTGAGCACCTTTTCTCTGTTGGGTAAGTTTAACATTTCTATTTCGGCACCAACCAAATCAATGTGCGACGGAATTAAATCAAGATTTTCGATTTCGGTTTTTAAAACCACTTTTTCGGCTTCCACTTCATCCACAATACATTCATAAATGCTTGATTGTACGTTTTTAACATCGAGTCCCAACCCCGATGTTGCATTTGCCTGTGGATCAGCATCAATTACCAAAACCTTTTTTTCCAAAACAGCCAGGCTGGCTGCCAAATTTATGGTTGTCGTGGTTTTCCCTACGCCTCCTTTTTGGTTTGCCAGTGATATTATTTTTCCCATCTGTATTTTTTTTAATTGAGTGGTTTCAAAGTTAATAATTTAGCGGAAACCTCTTAAATTTTTTTGATTTACACCGCTGTTTTATTTTTAAAAAGCTGGAAGCGAAGATTTTAAAAAATCAAAATTTTTGAGTCTGCATTTCATCCATGAGTTGTTCCCTGTCGATCGGGACGACTCCCACTTTTTCGCACACCAAACCACCTGCGAGGTTCGACATCATTGCCATTATTTTTGGCGATAAATCTGCCGCAACGGCCAGGCTGGCTACACTTACTACGGTATCTCCCGCTCCTGAAACATCTGCAATATCGCGTATTACGGCCGGATAATGCTGTTCGTTTACTCCGTTACTGATAAATACTCCCAGCTCAGAGAGCGTAATAAATATTAATTTAAAATTTTGTTTTCTTTTAAAAGTATTGGCCACTTCTTTCAGTGTTTTAATGTCGTCTTTTTTTACAGTCAATCCTGTACCACTTACAAATTCTCCAAAATTTGGCTTGAATAAGGTAACATCCTTATAAAGATCAAAATTTCGTTTTTTAGGATCGACAGCTGTTGGAATGCCCTTTTTTAAAGCCATTTTATGAACGGCACGGAAAAGACCGGGTGTAATCACTCCCTTATCATAATCGACAAAAACGATAGCGTCTGTTTTTGATGTATTGATTGTTTCTTTTATGGCGGAGATCAGTTTATTTTCCACTTCCTTCCCAATATACGCTGTCGTTTCTTCATCTATACGGGCAACATGTTGCCCGTTACTTATAATTCTGCTTTTTACGGTGGTTTTTCTTTTGGCGTCGGAGAAAATTCCTTCGCATGAAAGGTTTCTTTTTTCCAGAAATCTCCTGAATTTTCTGCCATTTTCGTCGTTGCCAATAACCGAAAACAAGATGGGTGTGGCTCCCAACGCCTGTATATTCAGCACTACATTTGCTGCTCCCCCAAGACGACTTTCACGTTTGGTTACCGAAACAATGGGAATGGGAGCTTCCGGAGATATTCTTTCTACCTTTCCCCACAAATACATGTCAATCATCGCATCGCCGATTACCAAGACCCGCATGCAACTGAATTTATCAAAAATTTGATTTACCTCCGCTATATCCACTAAAATCCCTTTAAAGTGCTACAAATCTAGTAAAAAATCAAAGCTGTAAAAACGGGACAAGGTTTATTACACTTTCATGTTTGGCGATATGAAAAAAGGGAACATACTTTTATTACTTTAACTTTTTGCAGCTCATTACGATGTCTCCGGATAAATAATATTCTACATCGGTTATAAAACCATTTTGTTTTTCATTACATCGGATCAACATCAATATTTATAATGCAGTTGCTGTTATCCGGAAGGTGTTTGGTTCTGCTTACACAGTCGATGATAAAATCTTTTGTATTGTCAAGGTGCAGGCTTTTATCAAATTTTATCCAGATTTCTTTTTGATACCAAAGTTGAATACGGCTAACCAGGGGATATTCAGGCCCCAGCAAAATTAATTTATTGTTTCTGCCCAAAAATTGTTTCAGTTGAATTGCTGCCCGGTCAACGGTTTGCTGGTTTTTATGTTTTACTACAATTTTAATTAACCTGAAAAACGGCGGGTATCTGAAAAGCTTCCGTTCTTCCATTTGTGCTTTAAAAACCGATGTATAATCCTGCGAAATGATAAGATTTAAAAGAGGGTGTTCGGGTTGTGAAGTTTGAATAACCACTTTTCCCCGGTTATTTTTGCGGCCTGCGCGTCCGCTTACTTGTAAAATAAGTTGAAATGCACGTTCGTGCGCCCTGAAATCAGGGAAGTTCAGCAGGTTGTCGGCGTTTAAAATCCCTACTACACTTACATGTTCAAAATCCAGACCCTTGGTAACCATTTGTGTTCCAATTAAAATGTCAGTCTTTCGGCTTTCCAGGTTTTGAATTATTTTTTCCAGCGCCGTTTTCGATCTTGCCGTATCTAAATCCATTCGGGCAAGACTGGCATTTGGGAAAAGCGGTTTAAGTTCGTCTTCAATTTTTTCAGTTCCAAATCCCCGGGTTTTTATTTCGTTCGAACCGCAATTGTCACATGAGTCGGGCATTTGCTGGCTATATCCGCAATAATGACACGTCAGCCTTTTTTTGTATTTGTGATAGGTTAAACTTACGTCGCAGTTTTTACATTTGGGAATCCATCCACAAGTGAAACATTCCACAAAAGGTGAATAGCCGCGCCGGTTTTGGAACAATATACTTTGTTCATTCTTTTCTGCTGCACCTTGCATTAGTTCATATAATTCGGGTGAAAGCACCGAATGCATCTGTTTGCGTTTATAGGCTCTTTTTACATCTGCAACCAGTGTTTCCGGAAGCTCAACGTTTGTATGCCGTTTTTTTAAATTTACCAAGCCGTATTTCCCGTTTATCGCATTGTAATAGGTTTCAAAAGAGGGGGTGGCGGATCCCAGCAAGACTTTTGCATTATTCTGAAGCCCGAGTATTACCGCCATGTCGCGCGCATTATAACGCGGAGCGGGATCAAACTGCTTAAAAGAATTTTCGTGTTCTTCATCAACAATAACAAGCCCCAGTTTCGAAAAAGGCATAAAAATGGCCGAACGTGCGCCCAAAATCACCTGGTATCCATTTTCAGGTTTGGTTTGAAATTGGAGCACTTTGTCCCAGATTTCTACTCTTTCCTGGCTGCTGAGTTTGGAATGGTAGATGCCGACTTTTTTGCCAAAAACATTTTTAAGACGCCGCACAATCTGAGTTGTCAACGCAATTTCCGGAACCAGATAAAGCGCCTGTTTCCCCGATTTTAATATCTCGTCGATGAGATGAATATAAATTTCTGTTTTTCCGCTGGCGGTAATTCCGTGAATCAGCGTCACTTGTTTTTTTTCAAACGATGCCTGAATTTCAGTCAGCGCTTTCTCCTGGTGTTTGTTTAACAAATTTATACTCACCTGGCTGTTTTCGGTTTCTTCTTCGATGCGCGAAACCTGCTTTTGGAACTGAATAACAAGCTTCTTTTTCGCCAGTTCTTTTAAAACAGCCGGAGTGAAGCCGGTTCCGTCCAAAAGCTCTTTTTTTGAAACAGAAAGCAGAACATCTTTCTCAAAAGCGTTTATTTTTTTGCAAAAATGCAAAAGCAGTGCCTGTTGTTTTTTTGCCCTCTGCAGGTCGTTAAGTTTGTTGTTCAGTATTTTTTTATTTTCTATTTCGGGATGAAGTTTTACAAACGTTTCCGTTTTGGCTTTGTAACGCGCGTTTATTTTTTCCTCAATCTGAATACAGTTTTTTTTAAATAATGACTTCAAAACCGGGTAGGAAAAATCATTTCGAAGTTTTCTCTGAAGCTCATCAACTGTGGAGTTTTCACTCCCGATTTGTTGAAGCAACATTTGTTCTTTTTCTGTCAGTTCAGCTTCAGTTCCATCATCAACTGCAAATACTTTTGATTTACTTTCCAGTTTCAAGCCGCCTGGAAGTGCAGCTTTAAAAACATCGCCAAGTGTACAACAGTAATATTTTGCTATCCAGCGCCACAGTTTTATATTTTCAGAAAGCACAACCGGCTGCTCATCGAGAACTTCATGAATTTTTTTTACATCTATGTTTTCCGGCTTTTTGCGTGAAAGAGCGGTTACCAGTGCCGAATACAATTTTTTCTGACCAAATTGAACCACAACACGTTTTCCCTCTGCAATATCACTTTCAAGATGCCCGGGTACCTTATAAGTAAAAGCATCGTGCAACGGGAGAGGCAATATCACTTCGGCATATAAATCTGACATAAAAAGCGGGTTTGAATCCCGTCTAAATGTAAATCAAAAAAATGGATCGGCGAAGTTTTATTGACTTACAGTTTTTTCGAATGTTTTGCTTATCCATTCCTGAACATTTTCCATCAGCCAGTTAGGGGTTGAAGTAGCTCCGCAAATTCCAACCGATTCTACATTTTCAAACCACTCGGGTTGAATGTCTTCAACCCGTGCAATAAGGTGAGCGTTTGGATTTTCTTCTTTACAAATGGAAAACAGATATCTTCCGTTGGAACTTTTCTCGCCTGCAACCAGAATGACCATGTCATAGTTTTTTGCAAACTTTTTCAGGTGTGGAACGCGGTTGGAAACCTGTCTGCAAATGGTATCTTTTATGTCGACACGCAAGCCCGGATCAACGTGGTTTTTTACCGCTTCAGCAATTTCATAAAAATCCTCGATACGTTTGGTTGTTTGCGAATACAAGGAAACCGGACGGGATGGATCGATTTTGGAAATATCGTTTTTGTTTTCCAAAACTATGGCACTGTAATCGGTTTGTCCGCTTAAGCCAATAATCTCGGCGTGTCCTTTTTTCCCGTAGATAACAACCTGCCCGTTATGCGAACGGATATTTTGGTACGAGTCTCTGACCCTTTCCTGCAAGGTAATAACAACCGGGCAGGTGGCATCGAGCAATTCAATATTGTTTTTTTTTGCGTGTTCGTATGTTTCAGGAGGTTCTCCGTGGGCGCGGATTAACACTTTACAATCTTTCAGTTTAAAATATTCTTCTTTTGAAATCGACTTCAATCCCATTTTTTCAAGCCGCTTTACCTCTTCGCCATTGTGTACAATGTCGCCCAGACAATACAACTGTGGTGAATCTTTGAGCTCACTTTCCGCCGATTTTATCGCTTTTATAACTCCAAAACAAAATCCTGATCTTCTGTCTATCTCAACCTTCATGTTTTTTTGTCCTTTCTTTAACTTTTTCCAGTGTCCACTCCAGCTGCTGTTCGCGTGTTAAATTACTATTGTCGAGTACCAACGCGTCGTCAGCTTTTTTTAGCGGACTTACTTTTCGGGTAGAATCTATTTCATCCCGCTCCTTTACATTGGCCAGAATATCATCAAAATTTACTTCCAACCCTTTTTCTTTTAGTTCAAGAAATCGTCGCTGAGCCCTTGTTTCCGGCGAGGCTGTCATAAAGATTTTTAACTCCGCATCGGGAAAAACCACGGTCCCGATATCACGGCCATCCATAACAATACCTTTGTTTTTCCCGTTTTCCCGCTGTTGTTTTACCATTTCGTGCCGCACTTCAGCAATGGTACTAATCGGGCTCACATTTTGAGAAACTTCCAGTTTCCTGATTTCTTCTTCAATATTTTCACCATTTAAAAACGTGGTGTTTTTTTCTGTTTCATTGTCCCACCGGAAAGTTATTCTGATGTCGTTCAATCCTTCGATAACTTTTTTTATATCCGGTTGTCCGTTAGGTATCCAGCCTTTTCTGAGTGAATAAAGTGTAACTGCGCGGTACATGGCTCCGCTGTCGATATAAATGTAACCAAGCAAGCGGGCCAGCGATTTTGCCATTGTACTTTTTCCGCACGATGAGTGCCCGTCGATTGCAATAACAATTTTTTTATCATTCATTTTTGCTGAATTAGGAACAAATATAAAAGTTTTTTAAAACGGACACAATTGTCCTTTATTGGAATTTGAAATATTTTTTTGTCTGAAATGTGATAAATAAAGGTGTATCGGGAGATTTATTCTTTCATTAATAAACTCACCCTGATTGCATCTGCTGAAAAATCGTTCCTCTTTTTTCAAAGAGAGGGAGAAAAGGGAGATATTTTTAGTAAAAGTTAGAGTCATTCGCTTTAAAACGTTTACGTTAGAATTTGTCGTTTAGGTTGATTGCCAGGGAAAAATGATTGGAAGAACCTGCGAGGTGGTAGCGTGTTGTTGCAAAATCGAGCCGGAATCGTTTTATTTTTACACCAAAACCAAGCGACATTCCCACTGTTGATAGTTTTTCGTCGAACTTTAACTCCTGTCTGCGCTGGTAATTGTACCCCGCCCGAATGATAAAGTTATCGCTTGGAAGTACTTCAACTCCCAGCACTACATGACGCATAAATTGTTTAGCCATACTTTCTTCCCGGTCATTGATCGAAATATCAAGTTCATCATCGTCTTTTTCTTCACTGGCTAAATCCCATTTATTAAGGTGCTGAAGTGTAAGCGACAGATGAACAGGTGCATGTTTTAGTCTGCGGCTTATTCCTGCCTGCAAATCAAACGGAATGGCTTCACGGTTTCCATCCTCATAGTAAGTGGTGATTTGTGTACCGATATTCCGTGCAACCAAAGCAACATTGGTGTATTTGTCGAGGCTGGCATAACTTACTCCCAAATCGAGGGCAATCCCAAACGAACGATAACTTTCAAGCGAGGATAAAATGGGTTTTAAATTTGCCCCATAACGCCACCGTTTAAACTGATTTGAATAAATGATATTTAGCGCATATTCCGCAGCCGAAAAGTTATTCCCTGTTAATTCTCCTTCTTCGGTTGCTTCCAGGAAATCGCCGTAGTTTATGTAATGCATTCCCAGTGCAAAATTCCCAATTCCTTCGTATGAGCGGGCAAACGAAACATAACCATAATTTATGTCGGCCAGGTAATTTACATAATTTACCAGCAAAATATTCTCCATCGAACTCTGTAGTGCAGCCGGGTTATGATAGGGAAGGTTCAGGTCAGCGGTATCATAGAGTGCCACCTGGTTTCCACCCAGTGCTGCCATTCGTGCCGAATTGGTAAGTTCCAGAAACTGGTAGGTACTCTCCCCGCCAATCTGTGCTTTTCCGCTTGCCAGAATCAGGAAAAATATAGAAATGAAGTAAATTTGTTTCATTCGCTGTTGAACAGTTTCATGTAAAACGCCAAAGGTATTTAAATATTATTTTTGGAAAAATTAAAAAACCTGCATTTTAGCACCAAAATAGAAAAAGAGCAGGAGAAGGATACCAAAGGAGATAATAATACTTAACAAAGTGAAAATAGTATTTCTGCGGTGTTCGTCAGAGATTTGCCTTTTTAACTTTTCTTTGTATTGAAGGGAATATTTTTTCTTCAACAGCTTATCGAGTTTATTCTTTTTTAAATGAAAATAATGCTCAATTTCCTGGTTGAAGAGGTGTTCCATTCCACCACCATCGGGTTTGCTTCTTTTGGACAAAAACTTTCTGGGTTTCATTGTTGAAATCCAGCGTTGCATGCCTAAACCGTTGTATCCCATTTTTATTTTATGATGAGGATTTATAAAGTGAAAGCAATTTACTTATTTTTTGCTTTTATTCCCCCCGCTCCCCCGCTCCCCCGCGAATCTTTCGCGTGGAAGTAAAGTAGAAATTTAGGTGTAAGTCACACGATACAATCGTGCGGCAGCTTTGGTTTTTTTGTGATTACGATTTATTCTAATTTTCCAAACATAATTTTCTTTTTTCCATGTTCGATATCACCTTGAGTTACCGATAGCCAAATATTTCCTTTATGTTCATGGAACGTTGGATACTGAAATGTTTTGTCTGTTTTAAAACTATATTTCCGTTCCCAATTCTTACCGTCACGGGAAACATCAACATTAAAGAGGCAACGGGAAACTTCCTTACCATTGATTTCAGTCTTAGCCTGCCAGCCCAAATAATAGATACCTTTAAATTTATCAAAAGTTGGTTTGGAATTCGTCCCGTCAACAATAAAATCAAAAAGTTCACGCTGACTCCAATTTTCCCCGTCATTGCTGGTCAACATAAAATAATTAACATCCGACCATTTTGTTCCATCTCTTCTACATATGGCTGTCCACTTACCATCAGGCAGACAATTTACTGCAGACTCCGATAGACTTAACTCCTTAGAATTTTTGTAATAACCAAGAAGTTGAAATGTATCCAGTGTCTCGTTTAATACAGAAAGCCCATTTTGCTTAGCACCGTAATTATTGAGCGCAGCATATGTTTTCCCATTAAATTCTTTAAATGAATCAAAGATATAAAAACCGGAAGTTGGTTTTACAGTTGAATCTTCATGAAAATATTGGGATTGCATATCAAATATTCCTCGCTTCGTCTTCAATTTAGCTCGGAAAATACGGTTCTTAAAGGTTTCAGACTTTATATCAAAATCAATGAACCAAATTTGAGAATACCTATTAATTGGAGTGGAAGTAAAATAACATCTTAATGTTTTATCATCTTTTTGTATGATCCGGGGGACAAAACAAGCACCAATGGGCAAGCTGTCATTTTCAAAAATCTGCCCTCCTCTAGCCATGGGGATAATCTTTTCAACTTCAAGCTTTTCGAGATTTATAACAGACAAAGAAGTATAAATAAATGGCCACCCAGAAGCCTCTCCAGGTATGGAATCGTTTACTTCGGCGACTACATAAGCTTTATTTCCAATACAAGTAAATTCCGCGTCGTGTGCACCTTTGACCCGAGATGAAGTAACTTTTATAAGGTCAGCAATTACTTTGTCTCCAGCTGCATAAGGATCCCAATTTTCAGGAAGGATTCTTTGTGTGTGTGTTTGAGGAGAGCTTGCAGTCACTAGAGTAATTAATAATAATACTATTAAGTTTTGCATTGTTATGGTATTTATGTGAATTGTTTTGTCAAAATCTTTAATAAAGATTGGCTACTACAATTTTATCTTTTGAATATTTCATTTTTTAAGTTTTAAAATCGTTTCAAATTTATGTATCTTATGATACATATGATAGTTCTTTAAAATCAATTTTTTAGAATTCTATTATTTTGCAAAATACTTATACTACTTTATAGTATTCAATTGAGTTTTTAAATAGATTTATTCGATACTCTGCAATAATGCCACAAGATAAAAAAATGCTAAACTGGAAAAAACGAAATGATATGAATATTATCAAATTTGCAGAAGATTTTCCAGATGAAAATAGCTGTAAGGAGCATTTTAAAGGCGTTCGGGAGTCCCCCCGCTTCCGCGTGAATCTTTCGCGTGGAAGTAAAGTAGAAATTAACTTAAGCCACACGATAAAATCGTGCGACAGCTTTGGGGGTATGAAATAGAAGTTTAAAAGCTCTGTTCCCCCTCGCTGGCGCGAGAGTGTGCCGTGAGTAAAGGCAAGCGTTCTTTACATAGCTGCAAATAAGATGGAGGAACCGACCCTCCGGAGTCTCTCTACAGGGAGCGGCTTCAAACAACTTTTCTAATGTATATTGAGCAATTGGCATGTGTGAAGCGAGGAAAGAAAAGGTTCCGACTTGAAGGAATCATGTATGGATAAAAGAGATGAGCGAAAGCGAACCTAGCGATGAAGCATCGAGAAAGCGGTACATTCTGACAAAACCGAGGCTCCGCTCCCGCGCGAATCTTTCCCCCCGCTCCCGCGCGAATTTTTCGCGTGGAAGTAAAGTAGAAATTAGCTTAAGCCACACGATGCAATCGTGCGGCAGCTTTGAGAAACAGGTATAATGCCTATAATTACCAATTTTTAGAATAATTCATATGACTACTTTTATTATTTTAGGACTTCTCAGTTTCACATGTTTTATTTTACGTTTAACTTTTATTCTAAAATATCGTCGTGTTTTATTTAAAAATAATAAGGATTTGAAAGTTAATGAAGCGCTTTTTAATTTATTTAAAACTAGGACTACGACTAATAACGAATATGAGAAGATTATACGATTATTAAATTTTTATCTAATTTTTGGGATAATCTTTTTAGTAATGACTGTTATTATTTTCTTTCCATTTATATACAAATTTCCATCATGAATATATTTGATATTTCTCCGCTCCCGCGCGAATCTTTCGCGTGGAAGTAAAGTAGAAATTAGCTTAAGCCACACGATACAATCGTGCGGCAGCTTTGAGTGGTTGATTTACCAGCAATTCCTTAATTTTATAGCTTAAAATCAAGAGGATCTAAATCTATGAGTCGTAATTATAAGTTTCATAATCCTGACGGAGTCTATTTTGTTTCTTTTGCTGTAATAGATTGGTTGGATGTTTTTACGAGAAATGAATACAAAAACATAATAATCGACAGTTTACAATACTGCCAACAGAAAAAAGGAATGGAAATTTTTGCATGGTGTATTATGACCAACCATGTACATTTGGTTTTTAGAAGTACCGGAGATCAAAAGCCGGAATTACTACTGGGAGATTTTAAACGATTTACCAGTAAGGCAATTGTGAAAGCCATAATGGAAAATCCAAAAGAAAGCAGGAACGATTTTTTGCTTGAGCAGTTTTTAAAGGCCGGTAACAAATCTTCAAATGTAAATAAATATCAATTTTGGAGACACGATAATAAACCAATTGAATTATGGAGCAACAAAGTAATCGATGAGAAAATAAGTTATATTCATCAAAATCCTGTTGAAGAGGGTTTTGTATTCAGAGCAGAGGATTATATGTACAGCAGTGCTGCTGATTATGCGGGCGAAAAAGGAATTTTGGAGAATGTTATTATAGTTAAGTAAAGCCACACGATGCAATCGTGCGGCAGCGATGGTTTCACCGACTGCATAACCGACTGATAAAATGGATAAGGAACCGGTTTAAAAGGTTCAGGAACAGTAAAAAGCGTGCCATTGCACATTTAAAGTATGTGTACAGGCATTATCGTTACCAGTTCTATCACCGTACCATTTGGTATAAGTTTGTATGATAAGAGCCGTATGATTGGAGACAATCACGTACGGTTCTAAGAGGTATGAGGTGAAATTCCCTGTACCTACTTGACTATGTTATCATGAGTGTTCGGAGAAAGAATTTGTAAGACTTTTAATACAAGTTCTTATGTTATCAAAATAAAGTTTTTATTTAAAATGGCTTGTGGAATTTTGTCGGTGATGTAAGCTCAAATATTTTTACAAAAGTTTTCTAATGCAGAATTTCATTTTTTTGATATGCTGAAGTAAGGGAGCAGAAATAGTAATGAAAATTGATAAGTTTATCCTGGCCATTATCGGAGTTATTTTGTTAGCGTGGTTTTTCCCGCAGTGGGGAAGTCCTGAAAGTAGTGTTCCTCTCGACTTGATCGCAAGTGTTGGCATTTCTTTGATTTTCTTTTTTTATGGGCTAAAGTTGAGTCCCCAACAGATAAAATCAGGCTTGAAGAACTGGAAACTTCACATACTTGTTCAGCTAAGCACTTTTATTGTTTTTCCTGCCATCGTGCTTTCTTTTTATCCGTTTATTAAAACGGAAAACGGAAAAATTATTTGGCTCGCATTTTTATTCCTGGCGGCATTACCTTCTACAGTATCTTCATCGGTAGTAATGGTTTCCATTGCAAAGGGGAATATTCCGGCAGCTATTTTTAATGCAAGTATTTCAGGGCTGATTGGAATTGTTGTAACCCCACTTTGGATGGGGCTGTTTTTACAACAAACTGCCATCGATTTTAATTTGGGAGAAATTTATGTAAAACTGGTAACTGAAATATTACTTCCTGTGGTTGTAGGACTCTTACTTCAACGCTATTGGGGAGAATATGCCCGTAAATATAATCGCTACCTGACTTTGTTTGATAAATCGGTAATTCTGCTGATTATTTTCAAAAGTTTTTCTCATTCTTTTGAAAATAAAGTCTTTAGTGTGGTTGATATGCTTGATCTTTCTCTGATAATTGCAGCAGTTATCCTTCTTTTTTATGCTGTTTATTTTTTTACATCTTATTTTTCGCGTTTATTGGGGTTTACCGCAGAAGATCAGATTACAGCACAGTTTTGCGGAACAAAAAAGTCGCTGGTGCATGGAACTGTGTTTGCAAAAATATTGTTTCAGCAATCGGCTACTACAGGTATTATGTTGCTTCCCATAATGATTTTCCATCCGGTTCAGATACTTATTATCAGTTTTGTTGCAACAAGGTTGGGCAAAAGAAAATAGTATTTATTTCGTTATACCGATTTTGCAATTGGTATATGATTACAAATCCGCGTCAGCGTTGGTTTGTATTGTTTATTTGAAATTTATTTTTGATTTTACTACCAGATTATTTTTCCGAATGATTCCATAAATATGTTTTCTGTCCGATCTGTCCCAGGCAATTCCCTGCCCGAAAATCTCAAGTTTTATCGTTTTTACGTATTTAAGGACGGATCCCATTTCCGGAATTTGCAAAACAAAAACTTTTGCGCTGTCGTGTCCGGTCACATATAAGTTTCCGTCGGGGCCCCACGAACCGCCCGAACAACTCATTGGTTTAAATTCAGAAAGTACATTTTCAGGGAAGATCCATGATTCTTTCTCCTTCCAGTTTTTGTCAAATTTCACCAGGGTTGTCCAGCTACTATTTGTATTTGTTTCATTTTTAAATTTGTCGTAATGCGCAAAACACACCCACCAAAAGTTATTATAAAAATCTGCCCAGGTACATGAGCCGTACCTGATTCCAAAGCTGTGGGTTTCAATATGGTTTAGAGTATTTTTATTGAAAATCTCGATGGAACTTGTCATTGGTATTCCGGGGTAATTGGAATGCGTAACATAAAGCTTTTCGTTTATTACCACACCTCCGTCAAAATGAATGATTTGGTTGGAATCGTCTGTCCAGTCAGAAATAAATTCACCACTGTTTTTATCATATTTCCCAATGCCTCGTGAGTTTATAGTATAAAAATAATTTGCATCCACGGCAATTCCCTGGTGAGCTTCTTTTGTTTCGAAAGTTTTTATCGTTTCAAAATTTACTTTGGAAGATTGGGAAAACGAGGCGTTCCATGCCAACAAAAGGATGGTAAACAAAAACATTTTTATTTTGACCATTATGTCTGAATTAGTAAAATAAAAATAAACAAATTATGCAGAGAAATCCAAAGGTGTTTGCCTTGTTTTCTACCAGTTTTTTGTTTTCATCTCTTCAAAAACCTCATAAACCACCGGGCAGGTTTCGCAGTTTTTAAAAGAAAGGGTTAATATTTGATAAAAACGTTTTCGGTCGGTGTGTGGATATTCGCGGCATGCTTTTGGCCGGTTTTCATAAACCATACAATAATTATCGGGTAACAGAAAAGGGCAGGGGTGTTCTCTGAAAACAAAATCATTATCCTCATCGGTTTCTACATATTGTTCCAGAAATTCAGAAGGTTTCATTTTGAGATGCTTGGCCAGCCGGTCGATGTCTTTATCCGTTAACCTAGGGCCAATTGTTTTGCAACAGTTGGCACAATCGAGACAACTAAATTCTGAAAACGCGTCGATGTGCAGTCCGTGTACAAAATCATCCAGTTCTTTGGGCTTTTTCTTTTTGAGCTTCTTGATAAGAGCATGTGTTTCCGCCCTGGTTTTATCCGTAAGGATCTTTAATTCTTCCGGTGTTTTATATTTTATCTTTTTCATTTTTTTGTAACCGTAAACTGTTCACTTTTGATTATCCTTTCCGCTGTGTTGTAATTTCAATGGTTTCA
Organism: Maribellus maritimus; assembly: GCF_022267315.1. Classification (GTDB taxonomy): domain Bacteria; phylum Bacteroidota; class Bacteroidia; order Bacteroidales; family Prolixibacteraceae; genus Draconibacterium; species Draconibacterium maritimum. Next base: position 266,883 of record NZ_JAIKLE010000003.1, on the reverse strand, counting down.
AAAACTCCCTTTTTCTTTTTTCTTTTCAATTGTGCAAGAAATAGTCCGCTCACAACGATTATAATTCCTGTGATTTGTTGCAAACTTAAACTGTCATTCAATATAAAAACAGAGAGAATAGCTACAAACACCGGAATCAGGTTTATAAAGGTATTTGACCGGTTAACACCCAGTTTTCGAATGCTTTGGGTAAAAAATATAAAGGCCAGTGTGGAAGAAAAAACAGCCAGAAAAACAATCGCCCGAAAAGCTTCCGTATGAAAGGGGCGGGTTACAAAATCGTTAAACTCAAATATCAGCCAGACAGGTAAAAACAGGACTACGCCGATAAGATTTTGCCAGACAATGATGGTGAGCGTGTTGTAGCGCCCAACCAGGTTTCGTAAAACGATGGAATAGGAAATCGCAGCTAAAACTGCCATAAATTCAAGTCCAACGCCCAGTGGCGATGCTTCAAAATGAAATGAACCGTTTAGTACGACCAGTCCAACACCAAGGAATGAAAACATAAGGCCAATAACATTCATCCATTTTACACGTTCGCGGTAAAAATACCAGGCAACTACCGGTGTGATGAGTGGGATGGTTGCCACAATTACGGCAGCAACGGTGGAGGAAATGTATTTTAATCCGTAGCTCTCTCCTATAAAATAAAGGAAGGGTTCGAAAAACGACATCAAAACAAACAGACGAAAATCTTTTTGCGAAATTTTTTGCATTCGTTTCATCCCCAGTGCGATAACGCTCATTAAAAGAGCTGAGATTGCCAGCCTGAAAATGACCACTGTAATCGGATTATATCCCTGGTAGGCAATTTTAAACCAAATAAAAGAGAAGCTCCAGAAAAATGCAGCACCTAAAGCTGATGCAAATGCCAAAAAATCTTTGTTTTTCATTCCCAAAAATAGTTGGCACAAAAATAACCTTTTCGTTTAATGTGAAACTTGAGGAATTGCATCTCTTTTATCAAAAAGATGAAAAAACAGGTATGTAAGAATGGCAAATGTAATTCCGTAGATATTGGCATCCAGTCCAAAAGGGAGTTCAATTTGGCTGATTATCAGGGCAAGCGTAATGCCACCTCCGGTAATCATTGACCAGAATGCGCCTTTGGTACTTCTGTTTTTGATAAAGATTGCAACCAACACAGGAATAAATAAACCTGAAACCATAAAAGAATAGGAGTGCAGCATTAGCTCCAAAACATTGGGAACTTTCCAGGCAATAAAAAGAGCGATTGTTCCGATTGCCAATGTGGTTATTTGTGACAGCGACATTATTTTTGCTGAATTGTGTCTGTTCAAAAGATCGGTAATAATGTTTCCGGATGCAGCCATCAGGCAACTGTCGGCAGTTGACATAATTGCCGAAAAGTAAGCCGACAAAACTATCCCCGTTAATCCAACCGGTAAAATGGTTCGAAGCAAAATGGGAAGCCCCATTTCAGGATCTAATATTTCGTTTGCTCCCGCGTGGATAATGCCGTTTTCAAAAGCAACTTTGGCAAATAAACCCAGAATTACTCCGGTGAATGCCATAACGGGGTATTCAAATAAACCGGCAATAAACCAGGCACGTTGCGCTGTTTTTTTATCTCCGGCTGCATAGATTCGCTGGTAGAGCGTCATCCCGATAAACCAAATGGGGACGATGGTAATAAACCAGTTTACAATTTGTTGCCACGAAACTGCTGATAAGCTAAAAAAGCTGGCTGGCAAGGTCTCCTTTAAAATGTCGTAACCGCCAATACCAAAATAACATACCGGAATTCCAACAAAAATTAGTCCTCCCATCAATAAAATCCATTGAAAAGTATCGGTGTAAATTACGGCTTTAATTCCACCAACTGATGTATATACAACGGCTATTATACCCATTAAAATAAGGGCAGTTTCGAGCGAAATATTTGGAAAAGTTGCAGATGCCAGTTTTGCTCCGGCCAAAATTTGCGAACTGGTAAAGCCAAGGTAGCCTATAGCCGAAATAATCCCGGCAATTAAAGCTACTTTCCAGTTATACAACTGTTTTAGAAATTGAGGGAACGAAAGAAAATTGTGGATTTTAGCTAGTTCTGAAACTTTTGGAATTAATAAAACTGCACTCAGCCATGCACCGATAAGCCCGGTGAAAAGCAGCCAGGTGCCCGACAAGCCCATAATAAACCCCAATCCTCCGAGTCCAATGGAGAAGCCTCCACCCACATCGGTGGCAACCACTGATAATCCAATATGAAAGGAACCCATTTTTCTGCCACCAACAAAATAGTCGTCGGCAGATTTATTCTTTCGCATAAAATAGAACCCGATTCCCAGCATGAAAATCAGGTAAACCGCAAAAATTACATAATCAATCCAATGCATTGAATTATTTTGGGTCTGAATTTAGTTCATATTGTAATGGAGGATCAGAATGTTTGATAATGCCTCTTGAAAGAAGTTGGTTGGTATGTTTTAATCCTTTAGAATAGGATAGTTTTAAATTTTTCACTACTTCTCCTAAAAAGCTTGGGCCATTTTCGTCAAGGAATTCAATAATCTCCAGTTCTGTTTTGTCGTTCACTTTTGTCATTCTTATACTATCGTTTTTCAAATTTTATATGGTGTTGTGTTTTCATTTACAGGTTCTCCGGCTTCGAGTGCATTAAATCTTTTGCAATTGCTCCAGCCTTTTATTCCGCGATTGCAAAATACATTACGAACCAAAAATATTGGTTTGCCAAGATCTTTGATTTTATCCTGATAAACCGGACATTCCCCTGCATATTTACACAGTTTTCCTAAGTGCATATTATAAATGTTTATAATAGATGTTCAAACTTTCAATGTTTCCCGAAATATTGGTGTTGTTCAGCAGCGTCCCGGTAAACTGATATCCCGATTTCAGAAAAGTTTTATTCATGCCCGGGGCTTTTAGCCGTGCCATTGTATACACAGTTTTTATGTTGTTGTATTTCATTTCCTGCTCCATTTTTGTTAATAACCTGAACGCCAGATTTTGTCCCCGGTACTCTGGCAGTACGGCAAAGTCGGTCATTTCAGCATTTTTGTTGCTTATATCAACCTCTGCTGTCGAAACGCCAATTAGTTTACTGCCTTCTTTTAACCCAAAATATTGCGTTTCTCCTTCCTCCATTGTCTCTAAAATGTATTCCGGATCATGAACAGGAAAAGGATAGGTCTCAAAAACCCTTGAGAATACTTCTGTGATTGCAGGAATATCTTCCGGACTTAATTTTTCGAGTTTATACTTTAATGAATGTTTGTATTTTAACTTTTTTGATTTTACTGAATCTGAATTGTGTAAAAGTTCGTGAAAATTTTTCAACTCATTTTTTGGAACCTTTTTCCGTTTGTCATCTTTAAACTTCGATACAAATAAACAATCCTGTTTGTTTTTATAAAACCGCGGAACAAAAGCTTCAATCGAGAATTCATTTGAAATAAAATCGGGCAGCGCTTCAGGTGGTATTTTTGCAAATATCTTAGAGTACCCGTTTTCTTCAGCCAGTTCTTCCATGCCCGAGATAATCTCCGGCACGTTTTCCGGGTGAAGCTTCATTAAATAGATTCTGTCATTAAATTTTCCGTGGTGTATTGTCGATTTTCCTAATTTTTCAATTTTATCCTGCATCTTCTTCCCTTCGGTTATAACGTTCATTATTATCCGGAACCAATGAAATTGTGGAGTCTTCATCCGACAATAACTGTTCGATTCCTAAAGCTTTTTGTTCGTCTGCCTCATCAAGTTGTAAATCGAGATCGCAATTATCGCAATCACGGTCGCAAAATTTAGATTCATACTTTTCCGGTTCTTTATAAGTAGTAATAATACCTTCGTAATTTCGAAGCACCACTTTATTTGTCGACCAGGAAATGATATAGTTGGGCATTACCGGTATTTTTCCTCCGCCGCCAGGGGCATCAATAACATAGGTTGGAACTGCAAATCCTGTTGTATGACCGATGAGGCTCTCCAGAATTTCGATTCCTTTTCCGACCGGTGTGCGGAAATGCGACAACCCTTCCGATAAATCACACTGATACATGTAATACGGGCGAACTCTGTTTTGTACCAATTTATGAACAAGGTTTTTCATTATTCGGGGGCAATCGTTTACATTGGCCAGCAACACCGACTGGTTTCCAAGCGGGAATCCGGCATTGGCCAGTTTAGCCAGCGCTTCTTTTGACGATGATGTAATTTCTCTCGGATGATTAAAATGTGTATTTATCCATAGCGGATGGTATTTTTTTAACACTTTTACAAGGTTGTCTGTAATTCTGTATGGCAAAACTACGGGCATTCTTGTTCCTATGCGAACAATTTCAACATGTGGAATTGCAGTTATCTCCGAAAGTAACCAATCAATATAATCGTCAGAAAGCATAAACGGGTCGCCGCCAGATAATAGCACATCTCTGATTTGAGGTGTGTTTTTGATGTATTCAATTCCTTTTAACAGTTGTTGTTTATTGGGAATCGAATCAACGTCACCTACTTTTCGTTTCCTTGTGCAATGCCGGCAATACATAGAACAAATATTACTAACATGGAAAAGTACCCTGTCCGGATAACGGTGGGTAATACCTTCTACCGGGCTGTCACTATCTTCCGATAATGGATCTTTTAAATCTGTTTTTAAAATATTTAGCTCATCAACACTTGCGAAGGCCTGTTTAAATACCGGGTCGTTTTCATAGTTTTTATTATCAATTAGTGAAAGATAGTAAGGCGTTATTGACAACGGGAAACGTTCCAATGTTGTTTTTAATCTTTCTTTTTCGTCTTCCGGAAAATTTATACCTGTCAGAAGTTCAAATTTTCCAATGGATTGGATTGAGTTCTTTAGTTGCCATTTCCAGTCTTTCCAGTTTGAAATGTTACTGTCCGGCTTAATTTTTTTTGCAATTTCTTGCTGTATATCATTAAATATATCCATAAAGATTGTTTCTGTGCGAACAAAAGTACTCAATATATTTGATCTGACAAAAGACGAACATTCTGTATTTTATTGTTCTTGTTGGATTAATTTGTTGTTTTTTAGTGCTTTGTGTGTAAATGTGCTGAAATATTATGTTTTGGAGGAAGTTTCTTATTTAAATCAATTATGTTTTGTAGAAACAAATTTTATATCCTGTCTAAGGTATTTTCTTCCAGATGATCTTCAATGGTCAGCATTGGAGAGGCTTCAATTTGGTCGATTTCCAGAAGATTAACAAGCAGTTCCAGGGTACCTTCCACATTTTTCAGTGTGTTCTCATCCAGTGTTTGCAGCTTGTTTGAAAGTTGTAAATGCAGGAGGGAAGGAATTTGTTTTAAAAGTTTTTCTCCTTTTGAGGTGAGTGAGATGGTAACGACTCTTTTATCACCTGATTTCGGCAAACGGGCAACGAAACCTTTGTTTTCAAGCCGGTTGATGATTCCACTTGTCGTACTTGAATTCAGGTGTAAAAATTTGCGTAATTCTCCCTGTGTAGTCTGGTAATTTTTCGATTCGTTTAAATAATTCAAACTGAGAATTTGCGGAATGCTAACGCCATATTCTTTTTGAATTTTTTTTGATTCCAAATTGATGGAACGTACTATTTTCCTTATTTTAATTAGAATTTCAGTAGTATCCATAAAAGCATATTTACCAAAAGACAAAGGTAATATTTATTTTTTTTGTAAATCACTATGGTAAAGTTCCTGTATAACATTTATTGATTGATTTGCTGAAAAACTTTATCTTTATTTTTGATTCATAAAAAGAGTTAATTTTGAAACCATAATCAAACGAAAATCTGTTTAAAAATGAAATCTGGAAAATTGTTTTTTAGAAACTTAATGATGGCCGGTATTCTGGCCTTTTCTTCAATGGGGATGTTCTCTTGCCAGCAGTCAGGTTCCGAAGATGGTAAATTTATTGGTTTACAATTGTATTCGGTTCGCGAAGCTATGAATTCTGATGTTGAAGGTACTGTTGCAAAAGTAGGCGAAATAGGGTACAAGTTTGTGGAAGCCGCAGGTTATGGAGAAGGTAAATTTTACGGAATGGAACCGGTTGCTTTTAAGGAGTTGTGTGAAACAAATGGTTTGCAGTTTTTGGGCTCACACACCGGCCAGGATGTGCCGGATTCAACCAATTGGGAAAGTACTATGGCCTGGTGGGATGAATGTATTGCAGCGCACAAAGCAGCAGGTGTGAAATGGATTGTTCAGCCCTGGATGGGGGGTGTTGGATATGAAAGTATGGATGGGTTGAAACGGTATTGTGCCTATTTTGACGCCGTTGGTGAAAAATGTAATGCTGCGGGAATCCGTTTTGGTTACCATAATCATGCCAATGAGTTTACAACTGAGCTGGAAGGTAAACCTGTTTACGACTGGATGTTGGAATTAACAGATCCTGAAAAAGTGATGTTTCAGTTGGATTTGTACTGGATTATTGAAGGAGGAAAAGAACCTGTGGATTATTTTAATACCTATCCGGGAAGATTTGAATTGTGGCATATTAAAGACAAAGAGGAAGTTGGTGCCAGCGGAAACATTGACTTTGAATCGATATTTGCAGAAAAAGAAAAATCAGGATTTAAGTATGGTATTGTTGAGGTAGAAGAGTACAATTTTGAACCAATTGTAAGCTGCCAAAAAAGTGTGGAATGGTTAAATAGCCAGGATTATGTGAAAATGTAAAAATATATTTATATAAAAAAAGGAAAGAGGTTGTCGGAACAGACAACCTCTTTTTGTTTTAAAACTTACCAAATTTACAGGTAAGCCCGAAATTCAGCCCTCGTAAAACGTCTTCGTCAGTATCGTATAAATCGATATTTGAAGTAAACCGATAACTTGCGGTTGCGGCAACTCTAAACCAGCGTGTAAGATTGAACTCCAGTTCTGCGGCAGGTTCAACTACAAAAAACAGGTCGTGATCGAGTTCATCAAAAGGATGAACGTCCCAGTAATCCCAGCCGTAGTCTTCAATCAGTGCAACTCCGCCAAGGCCAAAAAGAACAGGGAATGACAGGTGTATCGGCTTTGTTCCTCCTAGAATAGGTTCGATGAAAATACCTCCGTAACCTCCTGCCAGCGTGTAATCCAGTGGGTGGCTATCGTAATAGGTATGGTAATCAAGGTTGTTTACAAAGCCGTAACCTCCCAATCCAATGGCGAGAGAATGATCAAAAATGAAAGCACCACGCCCTCCGGAAATAAAAGCATCTTTCCCGTCTATTTGAGTGTATCCAAAGGTAATAGCACCATAGCCACCATTGCTTCTATTTTTTGAAAAGATGGTTTGTACTTCGTCGTCGTTTCTGAAAATGTTTTGGGCATTGACATAGTTTACCCCGACTGCCAGAATAAGCAGTAAAATTATTTTTTTCATGGCTAATAAAAATTAATTGTTGTTTGTTAACTATTATGTTTCCAGTCTGTTTTGTTTGAACGTATTAAAAAAGATATTTAACGGTAAAAGCAAAATCAAAGAGTTGCAAGTCAAATGTTTCACGGCCAAACAACTCAAAATATGGTTTTACTTCCAGGCCTACTGACAAAGGAATTTCGTAAAAGACATATTCCAGTCCGGCCAGCCCGTCCATTCCTGCAATAACCGATGTTTTCTTTGAATACCAACGTGTGGTGTAATCATAGTGTACCACATCCCATGTTTCATAACCTGCATGAATCCCGGCACCATAGAAGAAAACCAGTTGTTCTGAAAAATCAAAAAGATCGTAGCGGTGAAATTCTTTTAGTGCATGCAACTGTAATCCACGGTCGCGTGTACTTAATAAAATTTTGTAAGAATTTACATCGTCGGTGTAAAACCGATATTCAAAACCCGGTGAAAGTCCCCCCCGGATACCCACTGCATGTCCATAGCCCTGCGCATTTGAAAAAATGGAGGGAAGAGTGAAAGCCAATAGTATTAAAATTCGTCTCATAAGTAGCTGAATTCAGAATGAATATTTGTTAATTATATGGTATAACGTTTCCCGAGCCGGAAATATGTTTTTCAATGCTGGGATTTCCGTAATAAAAAACACTTCCGCTGCCTGAAATCGATGCTTTCAGATAATTGTCTACATTTACCCACATGTTTCCTGAACCTGAGATGGTAGCTTCGCAGTTTCGCAGCGACAAGTCATTTGCATTAATTTTTCCGGACCCACTCACTAGAAAATCGCCAAAATTTGAACTGCCGGAAAGATCGAGATTTCCTGAACCTGAAATTACTGCGTCAAGGTTTAAGGCGTCCATTGCTGTTTCTATTCTTCCCGATCCTGAAATCGTTACCTTCATGTCATCTGTAATAAAATAGTCGGTTGTAATAACACCTGATCCGCTTTGGGTTATTCCTTCAATATACGGAGTTGTGATGTAAACTTCCATGGGTAAACGATTTTTTACATTGTGAAGTCCGCGGATATAGATGCGAAGTTTGTTTCTATTTACATTGGTTTCAATGTAGGGGAGGATGTTTGATTCTGCATTTACTACTACTTCAAATTCATCACCATTGGTGATGTGAACATCAAATTCTCCTTCTGACTGAACTTTGTTAAAATCGAGGGTGATTCTGCCTTCTGTGGCCGGTATCCCATTGCCGCTGATCGTAAAATCGTCGATACAGCTTGTTGCTCCAAATAAAATAATAACGGAACAAAAAAGTAAAAGTTTAATTGTTTTCATGACTTTAAAAAATTTGTTTTCTGTTAATTGTTTGTCTTTCTATTTCTAAGAGACAAGAGCTTTTTCGAAGGGTTGCAAATAGTGTGCAAAAAAGTTAATTTTTTTTCCGGGAAGTTATTTTTTCTTAATCAGAGAATATGTTGAGCTCTCCGGAGGTGGCATTAATAAACAGTTTTGTATTGGTATTCGTGTTTTGGTTGTACGAACCTTTTAATTCGATTTTATTCTCTTTTTCATCCAATACATTTTCTTCTTCGATATTCATCTCGCGGCATAAATCAAGTTCTGTTTTGGTGTGCGTAATTTCAAAACCAAAATTAGCATCCGGCGGAAAATAAAGGTTAATATCTGTTGAACGCGATTCAATAAAAATATTACTAAAGTCGGGATTTGTTTTTTCAACATCTATGTCGCCATATTCGGTTCGGAGGGTTGCACGATCGTTTAGTTCATTTATTCTGAAGTTGGAAAAGCTTCCTTCGGCATCAATTAAATCAGCCAGGCGAATACGGAATTTGTCTCTTCTTGAATCGGCGTCGAGTTCTTTTATTTCCAGAATCTCATATGTTGTTGACTTACTTACAATACGTAAGGATTCGGCTTTTCTCAGATATAAGTCGCTGTAATTACAGTCCAGCCTTCCGTTTTGCATCTGGTTTATGGTGGCGTCGGCAAAATTCAGGGTTAGATCGAGCCGTCCATTAAAATCGTGTGACTTAAGGTTTCCGTTTGACAGGTCTATTTCCACTTCCCCGGAGTAATCGCCTATAAAAATATCACCAAATTTATTTTCTATTTTTAATTTATTTGTTTTTGGTAGCCAAACCGTGTAATTGATTTCCATGTTGCCATCGGTTTGAAGGAGTGTTTCTTTAAATTTCAAAAATTCTTTTTCAAGTGCGCTTCTGTTTTCTCCAACCGAGGTTCTGAAAATCAGAAAGTGCTGGTTGTCTGTAATGTCAAATTTTATTTCATCCATTGATTTTTCCAGCCTCGATAACTTTTTTTCTTCAACGCGGATGTCAATGTTGATAACAACTGAATCTTTTTCCCAGGTGTTCATCTCAATTTTTCCATATTTATTGGCGATTTCAATCCGGGTTTCCGGCGAAACTTTAAAATGTTTTGAAATCTCCTTTGTTTCTGTAAACTGGGCGAAAACCGAACCCGGGACCATCCAGCACAAAAAGAATGTAGCCAATATTATTTTCAGTTGTTTCATTTTCCTGTTTTCAATTTAACAATTTATTTGCTCCAAAACTTCATCAACCAGTTTTAGGCGAGTGCGGTTATTGTCTATCATGGCTTCGATTACTGCTTTGTTTGAAATATTTTCTCTCAAATCGCCTTTTAATACATTGTACATCTGTTCCAGTTCGGTTAAATCGGTTTCGATTTCGCTTTTTAACTCTGGATTGGTGTAGTAACATTTTTTAATTTCCTTTAGTTTGCCGTTGACCTGATGAGCATAATATGCCTCGGCCTCCACAAGTTCTCGTAATTCAGGATCTTTTATCTTCCGTGCATAATTTCCCTGTGTAAAAATATTTGTTCTGTACAGAGTGACTGTAAATATAACTGCCAAAACAAGTACAGCAGCAACACGGAGCAAGGGAGTATTCAACCGTCTCATTTTCGGTTGATGGCTGGCCTGGTTTATATTTTTCCAAACTCTTGCCGATGGTTCGAATTGGTCGAACTCCTCGCGGTTGTTTTTCACAAATTCTTCCAAACGATCTGTTTTCATAATCCCCGGGATTTTTGTTCTTTCAATATTTCAATAATGCGTCGCTTTGCTCTCATAAACTGGCTTTTTGAGGTCGATTCCGTAATGCGCATAATCTGAGCAATTTCAGTGTGATCGTATCCTTCCAGTAAATACAGCGAGAAAACCATTCGCCCTCCTTCAGGTAACAACTCCATCGCCCTGGTGATATTTGCCACCGTAAATTGTACTTCTGCTTCTTCCTCCTCTTCTGGTTTGTCATAATGATAGATTTCCTCGCAATACGTTAGTTCCACTTTTTTTTTGTTTATCGCGTTTAAACACGTATTAACTACAATTCTTTTCAACCATGTTCCAAAACTCGATTCCCACCGGAACGATTCTATTTTCATGAAGGCCTGCGTAAAAGCTTCCTGTAACATGTCTTCAGCTTCTTCGCGGTTGTTCATTATTCTGTAACACACATTAAACATAGCCTTCGAATACAATTGGTAGAGCTCGTACCTGGCTTTGTCTTTGCCTTTTTTACAGGCTTCAACAATACTTTTATGTATTTGCTCTTTTGGTCCCAATTTTATTTCTTTCAATTATAACGACAAGGAAAAGTAAAAAGGGTTGCAAATTACTACATCGTTGTTTGAATTAATTTTTCAATATCTTTTTCTGAGTAGTCGGGAACGGCGCCGGGTTGTGATGCGACAAAAGCACCCGTAGCGCAGGCGTATTCCAGTGATTTTTCCGGTGAATAGTTTTTTTCGAGGTTCGCAACCAAACTTGCGAGGAAAGAGTCGCCGGCACCAACAGTGTCTACTGCGGTTACCTTAAATCCAGGGTGTTCAAAAATGGTGTTGTTTATGAACAACAGGGCTCCATTGGCTCCAAGGGTAACGCAAATATCGGGGCATTCATAAAATTCGGAAACCCATTGAGTCAGCTTGGTTAATTTTCCTGATTTGTTATGCCAGGACGCTATTTTTACCAATTCATCATCATTTAGTTTTACAAAGTCGGACAGATTTAGAAATGTTTCAACGATTTCACGATTATCAAACGGAGGTCGTAAATTAACATCAAATAAGCGTTTGGCGTCAGAGTTTTTTAACAGTTGGATCAATGTGTTTTTTGTTATTTCAGTTCGGGAGGCCAGAGAACCAAAAATAACAATGTCAGCATTTGAAACCAGTTTTTCTGTTTCGACATTGGAATTTATGTTGTCCCATGCAACCGGCTTGCATATTTCGTAGGTCGCATTTTTATTTTCGTCCAGATGAACAAGCACTTTACTGGTAGGTAACTCCTTGTCGGTAGCGATATAATTGCTATTCAATCCCGATTTTTCAAGAAAGCGGATTAGTGCTCTACCTTCCTGGTCATCTCCTGTTTTGCTGATTATTGCAGGATTTTGTCCCTGCTTTTTTAGATGGATGGCTACATTCATAGGTGCACCACCGGGTTTTGCTCCTGACGGAAGCATATCCCAGAGTATTTCACCAAAACATACGATGTTTTCAGTTTGATTTTTTTGCATAGTTTAAGTATTTTTTCAAAAATAGTTTTTTGTACTTTGCTTTCCGATTTATTTTTGATTTTTTGAATAGTAAAAAGAATAAAATATTATATTTGCAACCGCAAAAATAAATGGTGGTTGTAGTTCAGTTGGTTAGAACGCTGGATTGTGGTTCCAGAGGTCGCCGGTTCAAATCCGGTCTACCACCCAAAAAAGTCCCGGTATTTCCGGGACTTTTTTATTTTTACAGAATGCAACTTACCGGAATTATATTAGCGGGCGGAAAAAGCAGCCGAATGGGAAAAGACAAGGCACTACTCGAACTCGAAGGGCAAACTCTTTTGCAGCGAGCTATTCATTTTTGTCAATCTTTTTGCGGCGAAATTTTGATTAGCTCAAAGTCGTTGAAACATAAAGTTGACGGAATTCAGATTGTTTCTGATGAAATAAATGATTGCGGCCCGATTGGAGGAATTTATTCCTGCTTGAAAAAGTCGAAAAATGACTGGAATTTTGTCATCAGCGTTGATGCTCCTTTTGTTGAAATAGATTTTGTTTCCTTCCTGGTTGCTCAGAAAGAAGATTTTGATGCAGTGGTTCCTGTTCACAAAAGTGGGAGAGAGCCTTTGATTGCACTTTATAATAAAAATGCAATTGATGATTTTAAGTTACAAATTGAATCGGGAAATTTTAAAATGTACTTTCTCCTACAGCAAATAAAAACGAATTTTGTGAGTGTGGATGATTGGCTTGATAAATATTCTGATTTGTTTCGGAATCTGAATTTTCCTGAAGATTTGAATTCTGTTTTTTGAATTTACTCCCAATCGGGAGAAACACATCTGCTGCTTCTATTTTTTAGAAGATCATCAAAATTATTAAGGCTTTTTTTCATGAGTTCTGAATTTTCAGAATGGCAGGTTAAGCATGCTCCTACAGTGAGAATATTTTTTTGCTGCTCAACACTAAACGGAAATACATTTGAACGGGTTGAAACTTTGCCATCTCGTGTTTTCAGAAAATCAACCCATGCATCCGCCGGAAGTCCGTCTTCAATATTTTCGTATTTGGCATTGAAAAGCCATTTTCCTTCGCCGTTTTTTATTTCGTATTTTAATTCACCTTCTCCGTATCCCAAAGCAACCGGATCGTTGTGGCAGCTTACACAGCTTCTTCCTTTTGCCGAAGTTGTGTGCGGCGCTGCAGGTGCGTAGAGTCGGTGAAAAATATCCGCATCGTTTTCATTTTTCGAGAATGATTTTTTGTCAATCGTCAGAATCATGCCCGGAAGTACGGGAATTACTTCTGTTTTGTTCTCTGTTTTACGAATTCCCAAAGTTGGTTGCTGCGCTTTGTATTCTCCAATATATTCCACCCAACCGCCTTTTTGTTCCTGATTTTTTATCATGTTGTAGGCGCGCTCGTTTTCGTCAAAAGAGTTATGGCAACCAATACAAGTTGGCGCCCACGACGTGTGACAGCTTGAACAGGAGAGGCTGGAGTGAGCATTGTCTCGTGTGCAGACAGCAGCCGGCGATTTCATCGTCATCTTTTTGCCGCTGTTTTTGGTGAGAAAATAAATCGAGTCATTTTCAACAAAAGTGTTGATTAGTGCTCGGTTGTGTTTTTCTGTAACAAGAAATTTTCGTTCAGAAATATTTCCAAAACGGAGTGCGGCAATAATGGCAGATTCGTTGTCAAGGTCTTCAGCAGAAATGATTTTTGGTTGCCCGTCGATATGGCAATCGGAACATTGAACATCTTGCTGGTCTTCCTGGTGCGCATAATGGTTGCCATCGCCCATAACTTCGTATGAATGATGGCAATCAATACATTGCAATCCCAGTTGATGATGAACATCTTCCTTTTTTTTGATAAAAACACGGCTTTCTTCAATTAGCCGGTAGTTGCTGCTGTCTGGCATTTCAGAAGCCAATAAAGTGGTTTCGTGCCAGCCTTCGTAACTGGTTGAAATTCGTCCGGAACGACTGTGACACCCAAAACAATGATTATTGGTAATTTTTAAACTAATTTCCGGGTGGGCATTGATTAAATCTCCGTTATTTTGTGCGAGAGCGTTTTTTGCTTCTTCGCTGTAATTTAAATGGCAGGCTAAACATCCACCTCCGCGGCTTGTTTCAGTAATTGGCCCGTATACTGTTTTGGGATTTCCTAAATGACAACGAACGCATAAATTTTTAAGGTGTTCATCGGCGGCTGAGTTTCCCAAACGATGTACATCGGTTAAAATATCCGGATTGTCTTGCTCATTAAAAACAAAACGGTCAACACTAATCATTCCGCTAAGTGTTGCCATTAATCCGGTCGGAACTCGTTCCACAATTTCCGGGTGGCACTGGGTTGTACCGCACGATTGATTTGCCGTGTTTAAGTTGCCCGGAATTAAAATCATATTTCGGTGCGATTGCTTTTTTCCCGTAGCAAAAGGATTTCCTCCGTGACAGGAAAAACAGCCGATTGCTTCCGGAGAATGCGAATCAGTAAAACCATGAGTATTTGTGTGACAAGCCAGACAGCTTTCTTTTCTTCCCTGAATTACAGGTGAAGACATTGCTTCCCGGATGGTGTAGTCAGGAGAAAGTTTAACCTTTGGTGTTTTGAAATTGTGCAAAACGCTGTATGAATATTCGTTGTTCCAGGGCGTTTCCCACTTCCAGTTTTCTCCTCTAAAAAACAATCCGATAATAGTAAGAATTCCATAAAAAGCAGAGAAAACAAGCAATGTTCTTTTGCTAAGAAACATTGTTTTTCCTTTCGCTGAGTTCACAAAATAAATCAAAAGCAAAACTCCGAGAAAAAGAAGCAGTGACCACTCAGGGTGTTTTAGCCAGTGCAAAATTTCCTGAAATCCTACAAAATACCACGGGCCTTTTACTGCCGGATTTAAATTGTCGTGTAAAGGCGCACTTAACAAATAGCTGATTCCCAAAGTTCCAACAAATGAAAGAATGAAATCGGAAATCGGAGGCCAGTATTTCCGGCTGTGTTCAACCATTGCAATGGCAATAAAAATGGTAAAAGTGGCAATATGATGAACATAAATCAACTGATAGTTTTCTGAATCTCCAAGAAGCGAGTAAGCCAACGATTCTCCAATCAGCGGAATTCGTTCCGACAGGGTTTTCAAGATTTGACGGGCTTGCTCACTGTCGGCGTCTCCTTTTAAAAGAAAGCCCGAAATCATCGCCAGAGAAATAGTCAGAACTGCCAGGCTTAGTCGGAAGGCCATTCCCTTTTTTAAGCCGACTTTTTGTTTATAATGAAAATGATCATACAAATGAATGAGGCTGAAAACGAGAAAAAACTGAGAACTCCAATAGTGAAAATTTCGAATAAGCGATGCCCACGGATTGCTCACCATCATATTGCTGATGCTTAAATAAGGCGATTTTACATCAAAAGGAATGGCCAGAAAAACACCGGAAACAGCCACCAGCCAAAACATTGCCAGCGCCAGTGTTCCAAATGTTGTTTTATTTTTTTTCTTTGCCATCTATCCTTTGATTAATATATTCTTCCCTTCATCAGTAATTTCCGAAGGAACAATCCGAAGATTTTTATATGCCGGCCCTTTTAAAACACTTCCATTCAAATCATATTCGGAACCGTGGCATGGGCATACCAAACGTCCGTTTTCCTGCTTGTCGATTCTGCACCCCAAATGTGTGCAATGCGATGACAATACGGTGGTTTTATTTTCCTGATTTACGATTATATAATTGCCGTAAAAAGAAATCGTTTTGTTTTTATTGAAGGGCAACATTTTTTCTTTCTCTCCGCTTATTTCAATGTGGTTTAGCGTGAGTTTATTCCAAATAAATATAAAAAACGCGATAATTCCCCCACTGATTATCTGCAGAAACGTCCTTCTGTTTTTTATTTCCATTTGAAATTTCTTTCAGGCAAATGTAATAAAATGGAGAAATTAAAAAATGCTCAAAAAACGATGACTCCGGACTTAAATCTACAATTATTAGCTAATTATGTTTTATAGCATGCAGTTTGTAAGGAGGAATTGAACTTTTGCTATTCTGTTTAGTTGATTTTTTAAATTAAGTTTAAGAACTTATGTTTTTTATTAGGTGGCTTGTGTTTTATTGTTTGTTCTAATAATGTAAATATATAAATAATTAAAATATTGTTTCTGAATGGATTGTGAAAATAGATTTTTTGGTCTTTTTTTATTTTATTTAATTTGAAAATGATGGAATTTAACTTGCTTATTTTTAACGCTTTCAAATAGGAATGACAAGCCGGGAAAAAAGCAAATTCCTTTATATATTTGCCCAGGTATCTAGAAATATAAATATTTACATATAGAAGGTTGTAGCAAAGTGGAATTTTATATTTCTGGAGTGTTGAAAAGAGAAATTATTTCTGAAACAAATAAGAATCACGAATGAAAACGAGACGGGATTTTATAAAAATTTCAACAGTCGGTGCCGGAGCAGCAGCATTAACTTATAAGGCTTTGGGTTCAAAAGGCTTTGGTCTTTTTGAATCAAATTCTGTTGACCCGGTAAGTGATGAGGAACTAACTCCGTATCCTACCTATTGCGAGGTATGTTTCTGGAAATGTGCCGGCTGGGCTTATGTTGACAAAAGTGGTAAAATTAGAAAGATTGTTGGAAACAAAAATGACCCACATTGCAACGGTCGCTTGTGTCCCAGAGGAACTGGCGGTGTTGGGATGGTTTACGATGAGGACCGTTTGAAAACGCCGCTTATCCGGGAAACCCGAAAAGACGGAACTCAGCATTTTAGAGAAGCTACCTGGGAAGAGGCGCTTGATAAAGTTGCCAACAAAATGAAAGAGGTAAAAGAAAAGTACGGACCGGAAGCTTTTGGTTTATTTAACCACGGAACTCCCGGCGGGCAATTGCATCACCTTTTGCGTGCCTATGGTTCGGAAAGCAATGCAGAACCCGCATTTGCCAATTGTAGGGGGCCGCGTTCATCTGCTTATTTTTCCACATTCGGAGCTTATGTTGGCTCGCCGGAAAGTACCGATATTCGCGACACCAATTGTTTGGTTTTAATCGGTTCACATATTGGTGAAAACATGCACAATTCACAGGTGCAGGAAATGTCTGACGCTATCGATAAAGGGGCGACAATTATTACTGTTGACCCACGATATTCAACGGCGGCGGCTCATTCCAGTTTCTGGCTACCCATAAAACCGGCAACAGATATTGCGCTTCTTATGGCGTGGATTCATGTATTGATCTATGAAGGACTGTACGATAAAGATTATGTTGAAAAATACACTTTTGGGCTGGAATACCTGAAGGATCACGTAAAAAATATGACTCCGGAATGGGCGTATGGAATTACTACCATTGAACCGGAACAAATTAGGAAAACTGCAAGGGCGATGGCCGGAGCTGCTCCTGCGGTGGTTATTCATCCCGGACGCCACGTGGTTTGGTACGGTGACGATACCCAAAGGGGAAGAGCAATGGCGATTCTAACAGCTCTGCTTGGCGCCTGGGGAAAACGAGGCGGGCTTTATTTCCCCGAAGGAGTTTCTGTTCCTGCTTATCCGCATCCGCATTTTCATGAACCAGAATGGACATGGAAAGATTGGAATGCAGGAAGATATCCGCTCGCAACAATGGGAATTACTACCGAATTATTAAAAGCTTCGGTTCCAAAATACAATTACAAACACCAGGTAAAAGCCTGGCTGGTAGCCGGAACAAATCTTCCGCTTTCAATGCCGGATAAACGATTATTTAAGGAGGCTGCTGATGCCGTTGAATTTATTGCGGTGATGGATACTATGCCAATGGATATTACTGGTTACGCCGATGTTGTTCTGCCGGAAGCAACTTATTTGGAAAGATACGATGTAATCCGCTCTGCTGCGAATCGTGAGCCCAATATCGCTTTACGAATGCCGGCAATTGAGCCGAAATACAATACAAAACCCGGCTGGTGGATCGCAAAACAAATTGGTGAAAGATTAGGACTTCATGATTATTTTAATTTTGAAGACTATTCTGAAGTTATTGATTGGCAGTTAAAACAGTTGGGGACTTCGCTGGAGGAAATGAAAAAAATCGGAGTAAAAAAATATCCGAGAAAAAGTGGTCCTCTATATCTTGGTGATGGAGAAGATTTTGAGTTTAACACAAGTACAGGAAAGATAGAATTATATTCTGTCGATTTCGCCGACCATGGATTTGATCCGATTCCGAAATATACAAAACACCCGGAACCACCGGCAAATTTTTACCGACTTATTTACGGACGTGCTCCAATGCATACGTTTAGCCGTACTTCAAACAATCCAAATTTATCAGATTTGATGAGTGAAAACAGTGTTTGGGTAAATCCCAAAGTGGCTGATTTGTGGGGATTAAAACGAGATCAGGAAGTTTGGCTGAAAAACCAGGATGGCGCAATAACTTCTTTCCCCGTGAAAGTCAGGGTAACCGAGAGAATTCGCTGGGATTCTGTTTATATGGTACACGGATTTGGTCATAACAATAAAAAACTTTCACGCGCTTTTGGCCGTGGAGCGAGCGATACAGAAATGATTACCAATGTTGCCGTTGACCCGATTATGGGAGGAACCGGAATGAGAGGAAACTTTATTACATTTTTAACTGAAGATCCAGCTTTGGAAGGAAAGGAGGTTAAAGCATGAGATACGCAATGGCAATTGACACCAAAAAGTGTGTCGGATGTGGCGACTGTGTGGTAGCCTGCCAAACAGAAAATAATGTTCCGCACGGCTATTGCCGCGACTGGATTGTGGAACGCGTTGACGGAACCTATCCAAGTCTTGATTTGGAATTTCGCTCAGAGCGTTGTAATCACTGCGATAATTCTCCATGCGTAAGATGCTGCCCAACCGGAGCCAGTCATATTGAGGATGGTGGTATTGTTTTGGTGGAACACAACAAGTGTATTGGTTGTGGAGCCTGTATCCAATCCTGTCCTTACGATGCAAGGTATTCGCATCCGGAAGGGTATGTTGATAAATGTACTTTTTGTATCCACCGTGTCAAAAAAGGCCAAAACCCGGCTTGTGTTGAGGTTTGTCCAACCAAGTGTCTTCACTTTGGAGATTTGGATGACCCGAACAGTGATGTTTCTCTGGCAATAAAAGACCGGAAATGGAAAGTTTTAGCTCCTGAAGCCGGAACAAAACCTCAATTGTATTTTCTTACATAACCCGTAAAATTTTGCAAGATGAAAGAAGAACTTTTTGTAAGCGGACGAAATATACCCAACATTGATCCCTACCTGAATATCTGGCACTGGCAGATTCCTCTCTATTTGTTTTTGGGAGGCTTGGCTGCCGGAGTATTGTTTTTTGCCGGATATTTTGTTGTTCGGGGAAAAGAAAAAAAGATGCAGGCTACTGTAAAATGGGCACCGATTATTGCTCCCATTGCACTTGTTCTTGGTCTTGGAGCACTATTCTGGGACTTAAAACATAAATTGTATTTCTGGCAATTGTATACAACTATTCGCCTTGAATCACCAATGGGCTGGGGTGCCTGGACATTAATGATAATCACGCCAATATCATTTGTGTGGGTAGCAAGTTATATGAAGGAAATCTTTCCCTGGTGGGACTGGAAATTTAAGTTTCTCGATAAATTTGAGGCATTTGTAATCAAGTACCGTGTTTACCTGGCGTGGGTAATGATGATTTATTCCATTATTCTTGGGGTTTACACCGGCATTTTATTGTCAGCATTTAATGCCCGGCCACTTTGGAATACTTCTATACTCGGGCCACTTTTTCTTGTATCCGGTTTTTCAACGGGATTGGCCGCTACAATCTGGATAAGCAAGGATGAAAAGGAACGAAAGATTTTAAGTCGGATAGATCTGATCTTTATTTTTGTTGAATTATTTCTGATTGTCCATTTATTCATGGGGTTCCTTGCTGGTTCGGAAACAGCGATTGAGGCAGCCAGACTGTTTCTTGGCGGACAATTTACGGTTAGTTTCTGGGTATTTGTTGTTTTGCTTGGACTGATTTTTCCGGCAACCTTGGAGACACTTGAACTGTGGGGTTATCATGTTCCCAAATGGCTACCTTCAGCATTAATTTTGTTTGGTGGATTTATGTTCCGCTTTATTATGGTTGAAGCCGGTCAGATAACAAGATATTTATATTAAAATTCAGGATTATGAAAAATACAATGGATAATCAACCCAAATATATAAATCCTTATCTGGGAGGAGTATTACTCGGACTGCTTATTATAGCCACTGTTTTTATTACAGGAAGGGGGCTTGGAGCCAGCGGGGCAATCAAAAGTTCGGTGGTGACAACGGCAAATACAATTTCCCCCGAGGGTACAAAGGAAAATGCTTATATGGGGCAATTTGTGAGTGACGACCATTCGCCAATGTATACATGGTTGGTTTTTGAATCTCTGGGAGTTTTTCTGGGAGGATTGTTATCAGGAATAATTTTTGGCCGCGTGAAAAAATTTCGTACAGATCATGGCCCTAAAATCACATCAAGAAAACGTTTGATTTTTGCTTTGATTGGTGGAGCGCTATTTGGAATTGGCAGTCAGTTTGGTCGAGGATGTACCAGTGGTGCTGCGTTGAGTGGAAGTGCAACTTTTGCTTTGGGCGGTGTAATCGTTATGTTCTCCATTTTTGGAACAGGTTACATCCTGGCGTATTTCTTTAGAAAATTATGGATTTAGAAAAACAAATTAAAAGATAGTAAACATGGGACCTTTAATTCCAAATGGTATAATCGGTGGAGGCTGGGATTTTGTAATCGCCATTTTGTTGGGAGTAGCTTTTGGCTTTATTCTTGAAGCTTCCGGCTTTTCATCTTCCAGAAATATTACCGGTGTATTTTACGGATACAATTTTGTTGTGCTCCGCGTGTTTTTCACCGCATTAATTGTTGCAATGGTTGGCCTGATGTATTTCGACTATTTTGGCTGGCTTGATCTTTCCAAAATATTTATTCTTCCAACCTATGTAACCCCAATGATTTTTGGTGGAGTAGTAATGGGACTGGGATTTATCCTGGGTGGATTTTGCCCCGGAACAAGTTTTACAGCCATCGCAATTGGTAAACTGGATGCACTGCTTTTTACCATCGGATTGTACATTGGTATTTTTATCTTTTCTCTTGGATATCCGCTTATTGAAGGTTTTTACAACAGTGGAAATCTAGGGAATGTTACATTAACTGATGTGACCGGAATTCCTGCAGCCTGGTTTGCTCTGGCGTTTACAGTGGTTGCGCTTGCAGCTTTCTGGGGAACGATGATAATTGAAAAGCGTGTTCGAAAAAATATGAAAGAATATAAATTCTAATCTGATGAATCGAAATTATATATTTCTAACCATACTCATGATTGTATTGGCAGTTGGCACTTTAATGCTGAAACCTGCAAAACAGTTGAAACAAATTGAACCGGAAACACTTCTAAAAGAAATTGTTCAACCAACAAGGTATATTTCAACGGATGAAGTCGCAAAAAGGCTCATTCAGGGCGATCCGTCTTTGTTACTGGTTGATGTAAGAAGTGAAGCGGAATTCGAGAAATATTCGCTGCCGCGTTCATTAAATATACCAACTGAAAAACTAATGGCCGATGACAACTTATCATATTTCGGAGTACCGGGAACAAAAGTGGTTTTTGTTTCCAACGACGATATTAAAGCCGATCAGACCTGGGTACTTACCAAACGGCTTGGATTTAACAGTACCTATGTAATGAAGGGTGGTTTAAATTGCTGGATGGAAACGATTATCGATCCTGTTGAGCCAAGCCCGGATGCAGAAGAAACTGAATTCAAAACTTATTCTTTTAGAAAAGGAGCTCAAATGTATTTTACAGGAGCACAGGTTGACGATTTCAACGACTCAAAAGTTGAGGTTCAGGTGCGCCGTAAAGAGAAAACATCAGTAGCTTCAGGAGGTTGTTAAAGTTAAATCTGATAAGAAGAATATCATGCATATACACGAATTAAATCCTTGGAGAACATTAATTGCAGTCGTAATTTTTGTTGTGATTTTGCTTGCTGGTTTTGTTACGATGACAAAGCCTTTGCTAACTTATCATTTGGATATGAATGAAAGTATACAACAACTTAGTGATGAAAATGCTTATTTTTATCCATGGGAACTGGATGGTTTTATAAAAAAGGAAGCTCAAAATGTAGTTCTTTTTGATATCCGCGACAATTTTATTTTTGGGCAAGGGCATATTCCCGGAGCAGAAAACATATCAGCCAATGATTTGACTCAGGAAGATAATGTTGAACGGCTGGAGAAATTAAATGAAATGGGCGTCACGGTTGTTTTGTATGGCGAAAATCAACTACAGGCTAACGGCCCGTGGATGTTGTTTCGGCAGGTCGGTTTCGACAACGTAAAGATTTTGGCTGGCGGGTATCAATATTATGCAGAAAATAAAGAAAACTTGTTGGCTGCAAAAGACAACAACTCTTTCAAAAAAGGAATTCCAAGATATGATTTTGCGGAAAAAGCTGCCCCAAAAGATGGAGCTGCTGTTTCAACAACGGCAAAAAAGCCTGTTCAGGTGCAGCGAAGACAAAAAAGTACTGTTGCAGCTGGAGGTTGCTAACAAGTAAAATTTGCAACAACGGAAAAGATTTTTGTTTTAAAATAGTTTGACAAGGTCCCGGAGAAAATTCTTTGGGATTTTTTTATTTCAGTTTTTTATTCCAGCAACTACAACTATTTTTACATTCTAAATTGCAAAAATTAAACACATGTCAAAGATTCTGGTAATTGATGATGAACGAAGTATCCGAAATACACTGAAAGATATCCTGGAGTATGAAAAATACGAAGTGGATTTGGCTGAAGACGGAAATAAAGGTATTGAAAAAGTAAGAAATACAGAATATGACATAGTTCTTTGCGATATTAAAATGCCTGGACTGGATGGGATAGAGGTTTTGGAAAGAATGAATGTTTTGGCGCCTGATACCCCTGTGGTTATGATATCGGGGCATGGCAATATTGATACCGCTGTTGAGTCGATAAAAAAAGGCGCATTTGACTACATTGAAAAGCCCCTTGATTTGAATCGCTTGCTGATTACAATCCGTAATGCGATGGACAAGTCGAATCTGGTGACAGAAACTAAAAATTTAAAAAAGAAGGTTAGTAAAAAATACGAGATAGTTGGCGAATCAAAAGCCATTGGCGCAGTTGTGGAAATGGCAGACAGGGTTGCTCCAACTGATGCAAGGGTGTTGATAACAGGCTCAAACGGTACAGGAAAAGAATTGGTAGCCCGCCGGATTCATGAGCAAAGTAACCGGACATCCGGTCCGTTTGTAGAGGTAAATTGTGCTGCCATTCCTTCTGAACTGATAGAAAGTGAACTTTTTGGTCATGAAAAAGGTGCATTTACTTCGGCTGTTAAACAGCGAAAAGGAAAATTTGAACAGGCAAACGGTGGTACTCTTTTTCTTGATGAGATCGGTGATATGAGTTTGTCGGCGCAAGCAAAAGTTCTGCGTGCTTTGCAAGAGAATATCATTTCAAGGGTTGGCGGCGACAAACAAATAAAAGTCGACGTTCGGGTGGTGGCGGCAACCAATAAAAATCTTTCCAACGAAATTGCAGATAATAAATTCCGTGAGGATTTATATCATCGTTTAAGTGTAATTTTAATCCATGTTCCTTCTTTAAATGAAAGGCTGGAAGATATTCCATTATTGGCCTGCTATTTTATCAAACAGATTTGCGGAGAATATGGAATGCCGGAAAAAGAAATTACAGATGAAGCTATAGCTGAGTTGCAGAAAATAAAGTGGACCGGGAACATACGTGAATTTAGAAATGTGATTGAAAGGTTAATTATTTTGTGTGATAAAAAAATAACCGATGACGATGTTTTACGTTTTGCTGCACCTTTAAAATAAAACTTCTTTCCCAAAATTAAGAACAACTTGTCTTTTTTATTGTTACAGTTGATACAAATGTTCCTGAAAGAGAACATTTTTAATTATTGCGTGTTTTTTAAGAAGCCTCTGGAAACGGAAGAGTACAATTTGTCATGGCGTATTATTAATCTTTCCCTCGGGAAAAAATTATCTTCGGTTTACCAGGGGCTTTTCTTTTGTATTACTGGCTTGAAAATCCGGGAAATCTTTAATTTAAAGATCCACCTTTGCCAGATAAAAGATAACATTCAGAATAATATACAGAAAGATAGAGAAAGCCAATCCGTAAGCTTTGAAAATAATTATCATCGCCCCCGAAATGAGAAGAAACAAGTAGCGATACCAATTTTCTTTTACCGATAATGATTTAACTTTTAGTGAAAACATTGGCAGATTGATGACCATCATTCCTGATGTGAAAACACCGAGGAATAATAAATTTTTGGTGGTAAAAACAAGTTGAAACAGTTTTTCATTTCCCGGAAATTGGAGAATTAAACCCAGTGATGCCCAAAGCAAAGCATTTGCAGGAATGGGAAGCCCCCGGAAAAATGGTTCCTCAGAAAAAGAAGAGTTAAACCGGGCAAGGCGGATAGCTCCAAAAACCGGAATTAAAAAAGCAGAGAAAAGAATTAACCATTCATACCATTGCCCCGAGATTTCATAAACAGGTAAATTTTTGTCAAACAGAGAAAATTCAAAAAGGGTAAAAAGAATAGCTCCGGGGGCAAGACCAAACGAAACCACGTCGGCAAGAGAATCCAGTTGTTTGCCGACTTCGGAATATGCGTGGAGAAGACGAGCTGCCAAACCGTCCATAAAATCAAAAACAGCAGCAAAACAGATAAATACACCAGCCCATATTAAATGCCCGTCGATGGCAAAGATTACAGCCAAAGAACCTGATAAGAGGTTTAAAGAAGTAATAAAATTGGGTATTTGCCCAACAATTTTTTTCATTTCTTTAAATTAAAGTGTTGCAAGAATGGTTTTTCCACCTATGGATTTTTGATGCAGCGAAACGTTTATTTTAGCATCTGCCGGAAGAAAAACGTCAACACGTGATCCAAATCTGATAAATCCGTACTCCTGTCCCTGAACTACAAAATCTCCCGGTTTTTTATAGTTTGCAATTCGTCGGGCCACTGCTCCGGCAATTTGCCGAGACAAAATTTGTGTCCCGTCTTTCATTTTAAAAACGGTTGAACAACGTTCGTTTTCTTCTGACGATTTCGCTATAAATGCAGGGTAAAAGCGCCCGTTTTTATGATGTACATAAACTACTTCTCCCGAAACCGGAGCCCGGTTCTGGTGTACATTCAGCGGCGACATGAAAATGGAAACCTGGATACGCTCATCCTTAAAATAGTCTTTTTCATAAAGCGGTTCAATGGCCACAATATCTCCATCGGCGGGAGCAAGCACATGTGTTTCGTTTAGCTCAATTTTGCGGTTTGGAACTCTGAAAAAGAAAACAATAAGTGCCGCCAATACCAATGACGCAACCATTAAAAAATAGAAAATTAAGTATTCTTTCAGAAAAAAATAGACCAACGCATCTAATACCGCCAAAAAGAAAAAAGCGATGGGGATTATTTTTATACCTTCTCTGTGAATTCTCATGAAATATTTCCTCCTAATATTAACCAGACGTAAATAACCGGAATCACAAATAATAAACTGTCTAAGCGGTCAAGAAAGCCACCATGCCCGGGCAATATATTCCCTGAGTCTTTAATTTTTAGTTCGCGTTTTATTTTTGATTCAAAAAGATCTCCAAATGTTCCGAACAGAACAACCAATGCTGCAGTTACAATCCATACGGTTACCGAAAGCGACTGAAAGATTACTGCATTTAGTATTCCCATAATAATTGCAAAAACGGCACCTCCAATCAGTCCTTCCCACGATTTATTGGGTGATATTCTTTCACACATTTTATGTTTGCCAAATTTTGAACCTATTAAGTATGCCATTGAATCGTAAATCCATATGATAAAAAATAGTCCGGCCAAAATCCAGGGATAAAACTGACTGTTTTCCGGAAAACCGGGAAAGACAATAAAATTTAGTAAAGCAAATGGTATGGACACATAGATAAAGCCACCTATTGTGATAAAGTTATTTTGCAGGGAATTTTCTTTTTTGCGCAAGACCTCTGAAAGTAGGATGATTATTAAAAAAGGAAAAATAAGTAGGCAAAATTGAAAGGGAATGATTTTTCGGGCAGCAAAATAACAAGCAACAAACAACAGTCCTCCTGTAACCAAACCAATAATTTTTTGAGGATTAAAATCACCGTTTTTCATCAGAATGTAAAATTCAAGCTGTGTCACAACCATAAGTGGCAAAAAAACAAGAGCAAAAATAATCGGGTGAATCATTGTTCCTGTCAGAATTACGGCCACGTAAATAATCCCGGTTAATGAACGTTTTAGGAGGTTGTTCAATTTTTTAAATTTTTAAGTAGTTCAACAGAGCGTGTATAGTCCGCATCAGCCACGTAAACCAGATACTCTCCCAAAACTTTATATGCTGTATCCTGCTGGTTCATAACAACTGCTTTGATACCGCTATTTTCCAGAATTTCCCGTGCCATCTCAGCTTTATACTCATGGGCAGTCATGTACACTTCTTTCCAACCTTCTTCCATTTTACAAAGGTAAATAAATTGAATTATTTTTCAGACTAAAAATACATGAAGCTCTTTGGGGCCGTGTGCTCCAAGAATTAGTGTTTTTTCGATGTCGGCAGTCCTGCTGGGACCTGTAATAATTGTAACCGCCGAAGGCAAATTGTTTTTGTATTTTTTAACAATACCTGAATAGGCACTTTCAAGATAATCAACGACCTGTTTCTTTTGGGCTATTACAATATGAACAGGCGGATAAACAAACATTTGGCGCCCGCCGGCTTGTATAGAACTTATCATTACTGACCCCGTGTGGGCAATAAGAAATTCGCAGCCGGTTATTCCCGCTTCAATATTCTCATTAAAATGGTCACTGGTTGAAAATTGGATGTTATATTCTTCTAAAAGTTTTTGGAGTTCAGGTTCTTTACAACCAATATTTTCTGCTGAATATTTTTTCAGCAAAAGCTGAAGTTCAGAACAAAGTTCGTTTTTGGTATCAAACAAATAAACACTCCCGTTTACCTTTTCCAGATTTTTTTTAAAAGCCACATCCAGCGGCTCTTCAATGGAATGATAAACGGGAGTGTCAAAATCCGGCTTTTCAGGCAAGAAATGTTGGGTGTTTTTTAATTTCTCTAATATCTCCTGCCTTGCCGATTTCATTTATGCAGATATTACCTGGCTTTCAGAATCTTCCGATTTTTCTTCAATTTCCTTATTTTCAGAAACATTTTGGCGTTGTTTTTCTGCTACACCGGTTTCCTTGTTCCAGGGACGTTTTCCAAAAATTTCTTCCAGATCTTCACTGAAAATAACCTCTTTTACCAAGAGACGATCTGCCAGCTTTTTGTGTCCCTCAGCGTTGTCTTTCAGAACTTTTAGTGCTCTTACATACTGTGCATCGATAAGAATCTTTACTTCTTCATCGATTAACTCTGCTGTTTTTTCGCTGTATGGTTTTGTAAATGTGTAATCGTTCTGTCCGCTTGAGTCGTAAAAACTTACATTACCTACCTTTTCGCTCATGCCAAAAATGCTAACCATTGCATAAGCTTGTTTGGTAATTTTTTCCAAATCGTTCTGTGCACCGGAAGAGATTTTTCCGAAGATTATTTCTTCTGCAGCTCGTCCTCCTAATGCCGAACACATTTCGTCGAGCAGTTGTTCTTTGGTCGTGATAGAGCGTTCTTCAGGTAAATACCAGGCCGCACCTAAAGCTTTTCCACGGGGTACGATTGTTACTTTTACCAGCGGATGAGCATGTTCCAGCAGCCAACTAATGGTAGCGTGGCCGGCTTCGTGGTAGGCAATGGTTTTCTTTTCTTCCTGTGAAATGATTTTATTTTTCTTTTCCAGACCACCAATAATACGATCAACAGCATCCAGAAAGTCTTGTTTGGTAACTGCTTCCCTGTTTTTACGCGCTGCTATTAATGCAGCTTCGTTACAAACGTTGGCAATATCGGCACCTGAAAAACCCGGTGTTTGTTTCGCCAGAAATTCAACATTTACACTTTGATCCAATTTGAGTGGGCGGAGATGAACATTGAATATTGCTCCTCGTTCGTTCAAATCGGGCAGCTCAACGTGTATCTGCCGGTCAAAACGTCCGGCACGCATCAGTGCCCGGTCAAGAACATCAGCACGGTTTGTAGCAGCAAGAATAATAACACCACTGTTGGTGTCAAACCCATCCATTTCGGTCAATAATTGATTTAAGGTGTTTTCTCTTTCATCATTTGAACCAAAATTGGGGTTTCTTCCACGTGCTCTCCCAATTGCATCAATCTCATCAATAAATACAATACAAGGTGCCTTTTCTTTTGCTTGTTTGAACAGGTCACGCACACGCGAAGCACCTACACCAACAAACATTTCAACAAAGTCGGAACCAGACATAGAGAAAAACGGTACGTTTGCTTCCCCTGCCACAGCTTTTGCCAATAATGTTTTTCCGGTTCCGGGAGGCCCTACTAAAAGCGCCCCTTTAGGAATCTTTCCACCTAATTTGGTATATTTCGCCGGGCTTTTAAGGAATTCCACAATTTCTTCCACTTCCTGTTTCGCTTCTGCCAGCCCGGCAACATCTTTAAAATTAGTTGAAACTTTCTGGTCTTTATCAAATATTTTTGCCTGTGATTTTCCAACATTAAAAATACCACCGGCTCCTCCACCGGCTCCTCCTCGGCTCATTCTTCTAAAAATCCACCACCAAAGTAAAATGATTAGTACAAACGGGCCGATGGTCCATAAAATTTCTCCTGCCCAGTTACGTTCTTCCTTATACTCGGGAAGCACTTCATAATCCGTTCCTTCCTGGGCTTCACGTAAATTGCGTTCGAATGTTTCCACCGAACCAATATTAAACGTAAAGTGAGGTCCGCTCTCTGAAGGCTTTGAAAAGTTGCCGCTAAATTCAGATTCGTATTTATCGAGCCTGTCTTTTTTTATGTAAATGTTGGCGTGCTTTTCATTTACAACAACAATCCTTTCGATATCCTGGTTAGCCAGCATCGTTGATTTTACTTCACTCCAGTTGGTTTCAACCGGGCCTCGTGAATTGCTAAAGTAAAACTGAACAATAATGAAAACAATGGCAATTATCCCATAGATCCAATAGGCATTGAATTTTGGCCCTTTCCCATCATTCTTTTTGTTAGAGTTAAATGAGCCAAATGGATTGGTTGGCTTATTTTGTTTATTTTTATCGTCTGCCATAATTAATTTCAATTTTCTGCTTCTATTTTTGTAATTTTTGCGTCAGCCCAAAGGCCTTCAAGGTTATAAAATTCTCTTGCGTCTTT
The DNA here is from genome assembly GCF_022267315.1 of Maribellus maritimus. Taxonomy (GTDB): domain Bacteria; phylum Bacteroidota; class Bacteroidia; order Bacteroidales; family Prolixibacteraceae; genus Draconibacterium; species Draconibacterium maritimum. The sequence goes on along the minus strand of NZ_JAIKLE010000003.1, from coordinate 237,589 downwards.
TTGAAAAACATGAACCATAATCTCTCCGTAATCAATTAAAATCCATATTGCGTTTTTGTATCCGTCGCGGTGCCAGGCTTTTTCTCCTGTATGTTTTTCAACAACTTCTTCAACTGATTGTGATATCGCATTTACCTGCGTATTTGAGTTTCCATGGCATATTACAAAGTATCCACATTCAGTATGATGTATTGTATTTAAATCAATTATTGTTATTTCCTTTCCTTTAATTCGGTTAATTCCTTCCAGAATTGCTTCAATTGTTTTGTCTGTTTCTTCCTTTTTCCCTGTCATATATTTTTATTGTACCATACAAAGATAATCTTTTTGCCTTATTCCCATTTTTTGTACTTTCATTTCTGTTTTAGTGCATCCAACCATGCTGTGATGTAAAAAACCATTTCATCAATAAAAAGTTGACGAGTTAAAGTAAAAATGTATGAATTTTTCAGACAAAAATTATATTGTTTTGAACGCAGTTGAATCTACCAACAACTATGCCAACCAGCTAATTATGTCGAAACAGGCAGTAGAAGGCACTGTCGTTTTGACATATTTTCAGGAGAAAGGCAGAGGACAACGTGGCAATTACTGGGAAAGTGAAAGAGGAAAGAATCTGCTGACCAGCATAATTTTGTTCCCCGGGTTTTTACCTGCTGAAAGACAATTTGCTATATCAAAGATTGTTAGCCTTGCTTTGTATGACTTCCTTAATAGCGAAACTTCGGATGTATCGATAAAATGGCCCAACGATTTGTATCTGGGAAGTAGAAAGATTGCCGGTATTTTAATAGAAAATGGTGTAAAAGGAAGAAATATTTTTTCATCGGTTTTGGGAATTGGCTTAAACCTCAACCAAAAAGAGTTTGTTTCCGATGCTCAAAATCCGGTTTCATTACAACAAATCACAGGCGAAGAATACAATATTCATGAGGTGTTGGATGAAGTCGTGGAACTGATTTTTAAGTGGTATCAGAAATTGGAGGAGGGAGACTTTGAGTATATTGATTTCATGTACCTTGATCGGCTTTTTCGAAAGAATATATGGAGTACTTTTAAAGACGGAGATGGTGAATTTGAAGCAAAGATTATTGGAATTGGTGAATTCGGCCAATTAATTTTAAAGAGGCAAAATGGAAAACTTTCTGAGTATATGTTTAAGGAAGTTGAGTATATTTTTTGATTTCAGCGGAGGAGTCAAAATTTATTTATAAGGAAGTTTCGACAGTGTATCAGCCAATTGGTTAATGCCTTCCTCCAGTTTGTTTCCTGCCATCATTTTTATCATCATGCTCATTTCTGCGTGTAATGTGAGCCTCATTTTTGTTTTAAAGGCATCGGCAGGTAACAGTTGAATCCAGAAAGTAAAACTTAGCGGAAGGCTCCCCGAACTTTCAACTTTAATGGTTTTAAAAGGATCGCGGTTTACAATTTTAATTTCAGCAACTCCCATCCCGGTAATTTTAAATTTGCAGGAATCACGATTGGACTGAAAATCGGTAATTTTAACCTGCGGTACTTGTTTGGTTATTTTTTCAATCAATCCTGAATTGAGATAAGCCGCCAGATTTTCAAAATTGGAAAGGTAATTAAAAACAACCTGTTCGTTTTGGTTAATTACTTTTACGTCACTTACATATTTGTGTAAACTCATAACTTTCTTTTTGTAATGAAAAAAAATCCCGCATAAGCGGGATCTCTATCCTAGGTTTCCGAAAATTCTACTATTTACCCCAGTTTGCCGGGTCTTCGCGCCATTCCATCAGCGATTCAACTTCTTCCTTGGTAATTTCACCCTCTGCCAGAGCGAGGTCGATTAAAATCTGGTACCGGCTTAATGTTGTCAGTTCAACTTTTGCTTTTTTGAAGTTTTCTTTTGCATGTGGAAAATTATAGGTAAAAATTGCCACCATTCCAACTACTTCTCCTCCAAAATTGCTCACAGCTTCCGCTGCTTTCAGGCTACTTACACCGGTTGATACCAAATCTTCAACAATTACCACTTTTTGTCCGGGTTTCAGGTCTCCCTCAATCAGGTTTTCCAGTCCGTGTCCTTTGGGCTTCGAACGAACATAAATAAATGGTAATCCAAGTTTGTCAGCTACCAGCACACCGTGTGCAATTGCACCGGTTGCAACCCCTGCAATTACTTCTGCATCGGGGTATTTTTCGCGGATTAATTCCACAAATTTATCGCAGATAAATGTACGGGTTTCCGGATAAGAAAGTATCTTTCGGTTATCGCAATATATCGGCGACTTCCATCCCGATGCCCAGGTAAAAGGGCTTGACGGTTGTATTTTTATTGTATTTATTTCAAGTAATTTTTTTGTTACTTCAATTTGAGTTGATTCCATAATTTTGCAGTAATTTTTTAATTAAGAGCAAATGTATAAAGTTTTTTTTAATCAAAAATTGATAAACATTTCCACCCGGGAGAATATAACATTAAATAAAACAACCATTCAGGGAACCGATTCATTTAATGTTTTTGATGTCCGGAGGTGGTTTCAGAATTTTATTCTGAATAATGTAGCGGAGGCTGTTTTAACTCATTCATCTCCTGTTGATTTTTTTGAAGTATTTAAATCGGCTTTTATACAAATTGATGCTGCCGGCGGAGTCGTTTTTAACGGTGAAGGGAAGCAGTTATTTATACTAAGAAATGGGGTGTGGGATTTACCAAAAGGTAAAGTGGAAAAAGGTGAGACAACAAGAGACGCAGCCATTCGGGAGGTGGAGGAAGAATGTGGAATAACAGGATTACAAATTGCCAGAGAATTACCTTCAACTTATCATATTTACCAATCGCCCTACAAAAAAAGCAAAGGTGAGTGGATTTTTAAAGAGACATTTTGGTATGAGATGAATTACAGCGGAGCAAAAACAGGTGTCCCTCAACAAGAAGAAGGCATTACAAAAATAAAATGGTTTGCACCTGCTGAACTTGGCGAGGTTTTGGAAAATACTTACGAAAATCTAAGACAAATAATCAACCTTTACCGGGTTTGATTTCTTTGTCGTTTGAAAAGTTCTTGTTGTAAAAAGGATCCAAACTGTTGCTCAAACCCGTCGAGAGGAGCTTTGGTATTTTCAAAAACGATTTTATGATTTTCATCAAGAAGAAAACAGCTGGGAAAGGCCTTTACTTTATATTTGCGAATAAATTCGCCTGTCTCGTCAACGAGTTGCATTCCCGGAATCTGGTTTTTATCAAGAAACATTTTCATTTCAATAATATCCGTTTTCCGCATTACCGGAATAATTTCCAGATGTTGCTGAAACTGTTCTTCAATTTTGGTCAAATATTTTAAATGTTCCTGACAAACTATCATCTCAGCATCGGCAAAAATCAAATATTTAAATTTGTCTTTGTTCTCGTCTGAACATTTGTGGTGTCCATTTATGTCCTTTAAACAAATTACCGGAGCCTTTATGCCGGGGAGTAAAAATGTAAGTTTTTCGATTACATTTTTTGTATAGGTATTAATTGTCTCCGACGAATTTTTTTTCCATTGTTCTGACTCCAGCAGCTGAATAATAGCTGAACGGGAAAATTCACCGGAATAAAAAGCATCGTAAAGCATTTTTAATATTGCCAGTTGTGTAACATGACCGGTTAAATTGTATTTATTTTTTACAAAACCGGTCAGATAGTCAACATCAAGCCGGGCGATGGCATTTTTGATTTTATCGCCATCTTTCGATTTCGCATCAAAACTGAGCCTGTTGGTGAAAATTCTTTCGAAGTAACTTATAAATGCGGGATGTTGCCAGTAATCGGGGGGAACAGTTGAGAGAATTGCAGAGCCGTCCTCCGGGTTTTGTCTGAAAACTTCAGATTCTAAAAATTTTATTTTGAGTTTTTTATGATTTTCAAAAACAGGATTATTGGATTTTGAAAAATCGTTGTTGAGAAAGAAAACAATTGAGTCGTAAACTTCGCGTGATTGTTTAAAATAGAGCCGGTTAAAATATTTTTCGCTATTGGTAAGTTGGCTAAAACGGGCTTCAAAGTCGAGTATATTTTGATTTAAACCTTGAGGGTCTTTTAGTTTAAACCAAAAAAGAACAGGCTCAAAAAAGGGATTTTTTTGATCGGCAAACGATTTTTCCCGGGAAGGAGGGAAAACGGGTTGAATCGTTTTATCCGGTTCGAGGAAAAATTCGCCTCTGTAAATTCCAAAATAACAAAAAGCAAATGTTGTTTTAGTAAGCTGAACTTCTGTCCTGAAATGTCCTTCACTGTCAAACTCAATCGAAAACAGTTCCAGTTCGTTTTTCGCAATCGGGTCGGAATAAGTGTAAAAAGCAATTCTTTTTCCTGCATATTCCCGGTTTTGACCTTCCAGAACAGTTGAAAAAGATACTTTACCAAATAAAAGCAGGATAATGGTCAGAACATATAACTTGTTCATGAACAGAAGTTTAGTCTTTGTTTTCCATTTTGAATTCATCCATGTTTAATCCTTTAGGAAGAAACATACTGGCATCTCCGCCATGTAAAACAATATCACGTATAATTGATGCATTAACAGGAGTATGCTCCGGTAGGGTAAGCAGAAACACTGTTTCAATTTCGGGATGCATTTTCTTGTTTATTTGCGCAATGGCTCGTTCGTATTCAAAATCAGACGAAGTTCGCAAACCTCTTAAAATATATTTTGCCCCCACTTCTTTACAAAAATCGATGGTCAATCCTTCGTGGATACGAACCTCAATTTTGTCTTCTTTATCAAATACCTGATTAATCCATCGTAACCTTTTTTCAACGGAATAGAAAGATTTTTTGTTGGCATTAAAACCTATCATTACAATAATTTTGTCAAACATCGAGACTGCTCTTCTAACGATCGATTCATGTCCAACAGTAAAAGGATCGAATGATCCGGGGAATATGGCTATCTTATCCATCTTTCAAATTTTGCTTCTAAAATAAGCTTTAAAACTGTTTTGAAAAAACGCCATGTAAATTAATTTATTGCTTTTGCCCGGTTTGCACTCACAAACAAAATGTTACCTAAATCCTGATATCCTTCAGAAAGTTCCTCAATTTTTGTCAACATTTCGGAAGTAAATCCGATGAGGGTTAAATCTGCATCAGCCGAGTATTTAGTGATCACTTCTTTTCTGTTTTGAGTATCAAACGGAACCATCGAAATATTTGAAGGGCTTATGGGCAAACGACCGGCTTTTATAAGCTCCATCAATTGTTTCCGTTTTTCATCCATTAGTTCTTCCGGATAAAGCGCGAATATTTTTATTTTGCCTTTTTTCCAGTCGGGGTGCCCCAAAATAATATACCCCAGCAAAATCATCAGGTTTGCATTCCGGTAATCTTCCGGGCTAATCCAAATATGAATTTCGTTTTTGTAACCAAAACTTTTATACGATGTATTCAAAATACAAATATCAAAACCAGCAGATTCGACCAGTCCGTAATTGGCCGTAATTTCTTTTAGATTTCCCGGATCTGTTCTCGAAAATTCAAAAAGGATAAGGTTATTCCCTTTGCCGGAAATACCGGAGAGCTGCACAACCTGAGCTATTGCCGATGTGTACGAAGGTGAAATTATGGTGTCGAGGTAAACCCTGTTTTTACTTCCCGCTGAAAGTAGGATTAAGCGGTCAAGTACTTTTTTTGATTCTTCTGTTGTTTTTTCGTTGAGATAGCCTTTTATAAAATGAATGTATGTTCCGAAGCCATATTTATAGGACAACCACCGCATAATATCAAAGGCCGAACGTCGCTTAAACGTATCGTGTGAGATACAAACTCCAAACGGGCGCCAACTGGTTTCTTTTTCGCTGCTGTCGGCGCGCTGTAGCATAATTTGAAGTTGCCGGCTCAATTGAAAAATAACGCCTTTGAAAAGTTTGTTCAGGCCTTGATTTTCCTCGTTGTTGAGCATGATAATATAGTAGATAATTGACATGATAACCAGAGAGGTGGCTGCATAGGGAGCGTTCATCTGGAACATCAGCCAAAAGGAAAAAAGTGCACCTATTAGTGAGACATACCAGTTGGAGCGGAATGTTGGACGGTATGCAGGATCGGCGGCAAAATGTTCAAGGAAAGATATAAGACAAATGGCACCATAGGTCACCATAAAAAACATAGATATGATTTGAGCCACAAAGTCGACATCACCTACAACTACAAAAACAAATGCTATGATTATGGTAATCAACGAACCATTTACCGGTTCGTTGTCTTTTTTCTTCCCTCTGGCAAACCAACGATTTAGTCCTTTCTGGGGAAAAATATCATCAAATCCCAAAGCCTGTAATGTTCGTGGTGCAACCATAATCGAACCAAGCGCTGAACTCAGTGAAGCTGCAGCCAGCCCGATTGGTATAATCGGCCCCCAAACAGCAATTTTACTCATTATCAACTGGTCGCTTACTAAATCGTAAGGTGATGCTGAAATTGCAAATTTGTATGCAATGGCAACATAAACCAACATGCCAACAACAGTCGCCCAAAGTGTTCCTCTGGGGATTGATTTTTTGGGATCTTTCAAATCTCCCGATAAACCCAAACCGGCAGCCAAGCCTGTGAAAGCAGGGAAAATGATGGTAAAAACAAAAAAGAAATTGAGGTTATTTGAAATATGTGCATGAAAATTTATTTCCTCTGGTTTTATAGGAGAGTCTCCAAGGAAAAACATAACCAATGAGGTTAGAAGGACCGCAACAACAACATACAATGCTTTCATCCCAACGTTGGCTCCTTTAAAAAGGATGAGCAAAGAAAGAAGGGACATGGTGGGGATAGAAATCCAGCGACGGTCGGGGATATAAAAACCATAGTTTTGGGCTATCCATTCAATCACTGGCTCAAAAGCTTCTCCAAAAGCAATGACATAAAAAGCAACGCTAATAGCCTGCGACAGATAAAGTGCAATGCCAATCGCTCCTCCAATATTTAATCCAAAAGACCGGCTGATGATGTAATAGGCTCCTCCACCCTGTACACGTTGATTGGTGGCAATTTCTGCAACAGCAAAGGCTGTTGGAATGGTTACCACATGCCCCAGCAAAATGATTCCGATTACACCAAAAAAACCCACCTGGCCAACGGCCCAGCCAAAACGAAGAAATAAAATAGCTCCAAGAATAGTTGACAGAGCAGTAAGAAAAACTGGCATTGTGCCAAATTTTGCATTGGTATTTACCAGCGATTTAGCCATAAGTTGATCGTTTTATAATTTTAAAATTGGAGTAAAAATCTGAAAAAACAAATCGATTATCAAAATATTCCTCTAAAACTATTTTTATTTTACCACACAAACTACCTGTCAACTTTAATCGTTATTTTGTTCAAAAGACTAATTTTGCCGGATGCCTGTGAAGAAATCGTATAAAAATATTTTGTGGGGCTATGCTTTTTTACTTCTTGTGCTGGCCTATATTTTTGGACTTTTTATTGATTTAACGGGCGATTCCGGATTGTATGCAGCAATTGCCAGGCAAATGGTTGAGTCGCATGATTGGCTGACACTTAAAATCAACAAAGAGTTATATGATCAGAAACCACACCTTCTTTTTTGGCTGGCCGGACTGGGGATTAAAATCTTTGGAAATACAAACTTTGCTTTTAAAATATTTCCTACGCTCTGGGCACTGGCCGGAGTATATTTTACTTATCGTTTGGGTAAATTATTGTATTCAAAAACTGCTGGGAAATATGCTGCTTTAATTGCCGGAACGTCGCAGGTATTTGTACTGTATCTTTTGGATATTCATACAGACACTGTTTTACAAACCGGTGTGGTTCTGGCACTTTGGCAACTTACTGCTTTCCTGAAATCAGGCACCCCGATTCATTTTGTTTTGGGTTTTGTTGGTGTGGGACTGGCAATGCTTTCCAAAGGACCGGTGGGGGCGGTAATCCCTTTTTTTATGGTTTTTATTTATTTGATTGCCAGGAAAGATTATCGTCACATTTTTCATCCAAAATGGTTTTTGGGAATTATAATCGCATTCATTGTAGTTTCACCATCACTTGTTCATTTATATAAAAGTTTTGGAACGGAAGGAATTCGTTTCTTTTTTATCACCAACAATTTTGGTCGTATTTCGGGTGAATATGCCGGTTCGAGTAACGATCCGTTTTTTTACCTGTACAATTCTTTGTGGATTTTTCTTCCCTGGACGGTATTTGTGGTATTTGCAGTTTTTTCTGAAATAAAAAGTTGGTTCTCAGAAAAGAAGAGCGATGTTTGGGGAATTGCGTTATTGGGAAGTGTTTTGATTTTTACAGTCATTTTAAGCATTGCCAAAGGGAAATCGCCGAACTATTTTTTAATGGCCGTTTTCCCCATTGCTGTGTTGACCGGCAGATGGATGGCACAAAACGTTTCATTTTCGATAAAGACAGAAAAAACGGTTCAGGGCTTTCAATGGGCTGTCATTGGAATAATACTTCTGGTATTTGGCGTTGCTCTATTCATCAATCAGGGAAATAATGGCTGGTTGCCAATCGTGTTGATACTGTTTTTTTTAATTGTTGTAATTTTTGCTTTCCGATTTCAAAACAAGAAATCATTACGTGTCACTTTGGTTTCATTTGTTCTGGCCGGAACTTTAAGTTTGTTTCTGAATGTTTCTGTTATTCCCCATTTGTATGACTACCAGGGGGCAAGGAAAGCTTTGGCTGTCTTTAATAAAGAAAGAAAAGAGGGCGATAAATTATATAAACATCATTGGCAGGAATATGAAGTGTTTTTTTATGCTGATGAGCCGGTAATCCAAATTCTTACAGACAACGATTACCGGAATATGATGAAACAGAGTGGTGTTTGGATTTATACAACTGAAGCTGGTTATAATAATCTTAAAAAAGAAATAAAAACTTTCGATATAGTTATCCCTATCCGGCTGCGGAGAATGAATCGGATTGGTCTCGAATTTTTAAATCCATTGACAAGAGAGCATTCGCTTGAAACAAACTATTTGGTTTACAGAAAATAAACAGGGAAAAGAAAAGAATTTTGGAGAATATTACTCCTGTAGTTTGAATAATCTTGATACTGTTTTTATTTCTCAGTGGTTCAATAGTATATGAATTATTGTATCAATAATATATGTCAAAATATAAGTTGTGTTTATTCTTTTGCAATAGGGCTTGAGGCTAACACTCTTTTAACCACTTTCAAATCATCTATGTAAACAGGGCCGTCTCCGCTTCCCCTGAAAAAGAAAGCACAATCCTTTCGATCTGTTTGTTTTGGAATCCAGAACCTTAACACATATTTTTGCCAACCCGACGCATTTGTAGTGTCGCTTTCGTTTGAATAGAAATCAAAATCTTTTAGATATTCTGCTACAATATGCACCTGGTTTTTCTCCTGGCTACAACCCCAGAGACTTATCTCGAGGTAATCATATTGACTTAGGTTGCGGAGCCATATCCTGGTACCGTATCTGTTCTCTTGAGAAAGTTTTATACTGTGGCTCCCGCTTAACGATTTTTCGTTTGTGAGGTATTTTGCCATTTCAGCCTTTTCACCATCAGAAAAAAGTGTATAACCGGAAATTGTGTCCGTTTTTTCAAAATCGCAAGTTAAGGTATCGGTCTTGTTAAAAATGATATTTGCAGAATCTTTTCTTTGAGATGATGTGGTGTCTCTTTTTAAAAGAAATACCGGAAATTCTTTGGCAACAATTTTCCAATCCGGGCTGGAGAGATAATTGTTCCTTATTTTTTCATTCCCCATTTGAGAATGCAGGTAATTATTGTCGTAAACAGAAAAAACAATATACCCGGCATCTTTTATAACCGGGAAGAAATAAATTTTTTGTCGCTGTGCCAAATGGGGCAAAATAGTATTTGACGCACTTACGCTGGCTTGCGACGGGATTTGTTTCAACAAACGGTTGACTTTTTTTACATTGAACGGAGCCTCGAAGAAGTGTTTGTCATAAATTTTTACTTTCAAGGGGTTTAACGTATAGGGAATCCTGTTGTTGGAGCGCTCCAGTTTATGTATTGTTACTGAAACAGTAGCTGTGCACACAAGTATGGTAAGAATTTTTTGAAATGAATGCGATTTAACAGAAGACAATGTCAGAAAAACAGACAATGGCAGCAGGGTTACCACTTCAATGGAATAGTAGGTGGCAATTCCCCAGCGTGTAGGAACATCATTTAATACTTTTTGCGCAATTATGGGGATAAACCAAATTAAATATTTTGGTTTTGCCAGAAGAACAAATCCGCCCGAAATAAGATAAACGAGATAAAATTCAGCTTTAACTCCGTTATGGGCCGGATCGTCCAGATGATTTACAAAAAACAGTTTGATTGATTCCACAGGGTGGCGGAAAATATATAAAATTGCTTCGCCGGGCGTGGCCCCTAACGCTGAATAATTAAACAAAGTATAACCAACATTTTTTGTTTCTATTGAAGGAATAAAGACTTTAAACAAAAGGATAAAATAAATGATGGAAATAAAAATTCCTGAAAAACAGTATTTCACGGCCTTTTTATCTTTTCTGTTTTCCAAAATCAGGACGATAAAAATAAAAATAAACCACAGTGGAATATTTTCACGCGAGAAAAGTGAAAGAATCAAAATAACTAATGCAGTGACATATTTTTTTGTCACAAAATAATAAATGAATATCGGGATAAAACACGATGAAATAATGGCCAGATTTACATCTGCAGAAAATGAAGTGTACCTTCCCAAAAGTAAAAAATAATAAAGCAGAACACCAGCACCGAGCCATACATTATCGGTTTTAAGTTTTATGGTTTTATAAGTGTACCAGGCAGCAATTAAAATTAAGGCGTTTTGAATAATTATTAAAGTATAGGAGTGTGTTAGCCAGTTTAGCAACCAAAATACCGGAACAAAATACATGAGCGTGAAAGAAAAATGATCTTGTAAAAAATTGCTTCGGAAATAGGGGATGGGGCTTATTTTGAAATGGGAATAGTCCCAGAAAGCAAAATTATAGTTGCCATAATCAAACGTTACGGTGCGAAACAGGTAGTGATTGGTAATTCCCATTGTGAAAAGGAGAATGCCAAAAAAAACGAGGATAAAATACGGAATGTGCTTTTGACGGAACCCAATCTTCATTGTTAGAGATTACTTCAAATTTCGTTTGCAAACTTAAAAAATAATGCGGAGTAAAATGTATGCTTCTCTGGGAGTTTTAATCATTTGTTGTTTAGATTCTTTTTCTGAATAATCGTTGGTTGGAAAGAAATTAGCTATTGAATAACCAGTTTTCCAGATTTTATAATTTCTCCGTTTTCTTCAGCTCTGAAAAAGTAAATTCCACTTTTTATCACGGGAGCGAAACTTACTTTTGAATTTGCTGCTACTTTTTTTTCAAATACTTTACTTCCTTGTGGATTAAATAGTAAAAAAGTGACAGTTTTTCCAAAAGGAGATGTAAAATCTACTGTAAAATTTTGATGTGTTGGATTGGGATATACTTTAATGTTTTCCGTTGCGTCTCCAACCGACGTTGTTTTTTGCGGCGTCAAACGATAATCTGTCAATTCGCCAAAACAGTGAAGTGAACTATCGTTTAAACAAATAAGGTCATAAGTTACTGTTTTGTCTGTGTGGATGTTTGTTACCACAAAGTTATCACCGGGGCCTTCACCCATTCCGCTCCCAATGAGGCTAATATTGCTATAACTATCATACATAAAATCATCGCTCCAGTCGGCTGCCCCAAAATCACCGGCAAACATAAATACATTGTTCTCCAACGACAGGAACAACGGGGCTATCTCAGACCAGAAATTGATGGACCCGGCTCTTCCTGCAAAAGAATTCGGGTAAATAACTGAATACTTGTTATTGTTTTCCCGCCATAACATTTGATGAAAAAAGACAAAGATATTATCCACATCTTCCTTGTGTTCTTCTACTGCATTTTTCAAAAAAGACAGTTGATCGCCCGAAATATTCCAGGCATCGATGTTGGGATCTAAAAAGATAAATAAGTCATTTTCAAACGTAAACGAATAATAGGTGCTGCCATACCTGCTTTCAAAAAGCTCCCTGTTTTCCATATCATGGTTTCCTACCGCAAAATAAACAGGCAGCCCCAGAGAATCGATATCTGCATCAACTTCGTCCCAATCTTGGGCAACCGGGTTGGGGTAAACAATGTCTCCGGTTAAAATACCGAACTTTATTTCCGGGCGTTCTTTTATGTATCCAAATTTTTGTTTAAAAGGGGGATGTAATCCAATGTTGTTTACACCCGGTTTTCCGTAAGTATGACCAGCAACAAAAAATGAGTACTTAACAGAATCGGTTTGGGCATCAGCATCAAGAATAAAAAGAATAAATAAAGTGAGAATAATATAACGTATCATTTAGCTTGTTCCTATTGTTTTTTAAGGCTTAGTCAATAACTATTAATTGGTGCTTTGAAAGTAAAAGTATTACAAAATAATGAAAAAAACATTAATGAATTATTACATTTGCCTCATACGGTTTATTAATGAGAATTTTTATATATCTGGCAATATTTGCTTTTTCATTTCTGATATTTTTTTCGTGTTCTCCCGCAAAAACAGAAGAAGGAAAAGACAGGAAAACGGTATTTTTGTGTGACGTTGAAAAAGTTAATCCGGAGAAAAGACTGTTTTCTGAAGCTTTGGACAAAGATATCTACTTTCAAAATGTGGAAACTCAGTCCGATGATTTTGCCTATTCTGGAAAATATTCTTCGAAACTGTTCCCCGGCAGACCTTATGGATTAACCGTGGATATTGAAAATGTGAAGGCGGATGATTATATACAGGTGACCGCCTGGAGAAAAAGTAAAAACGATGGCGGGGTTGTCGTAATCGACGGAGGAAACGGTTTTTATCAGGCCGGGAAACATGTACTGGAAGAACAGAATGGTTGGCAAAAGATTTTTGTTGAATACTTTGTCCCTCCTAATTTTTATTCGGGGAAGGTGAAAATATTTGTCTGGAACAACAGCCCGGATACCGTATATTTTGACGACATGGAGATTCTTCTTCAGAATAAAAAAGATTATCCTGAATACAAAGATGAAGAGTCGGTAAATTTGTATATAGATTCGAATGGCTTGGACAAGTTACAGCAAAAACGGATAACAGCATTTGAAAAAACGATGCTTGTCAGCTCCGACGAGGACTATACAAATCTCGTTTTTTTTGATGGGGATTACTTTTTAAATGGTAAGTGTAGGTTAAAAGGCGACTGGCTCGACCATATCCAGGGTGATAAGTGGTCGTTAAGGGTTAAATTGAAAAAGGATTTTGCGTGGAAGCATATGCGAACCTTTTCTGTTCAGAACCCCTCAACCCGTAATTTCGTGCACGAGTGGCTGGCTCACAAAATTTTTGAACAGGAGGGGGTGCTGACAACACGATATGGATTTGTCCCGCTCCGGTTAAATAATAAATCGCTGGGAATTTATGCATGGGAAGAACATTTTGAAAAACAGTTGGTAGAAAGCAAAAACCGTAGGGAAGGACCGATTTTGCGTTTCGATGAGAGCATATTCTGGCAACAGATGCTGGAGGGCAGAACAACAGGTCGACAATGGGACATCGATTATTTTAACGCTACACCTGTAATCCCTTTTAAACAGGGGCAGCTTGTGGCCGATTCCATGAAAATATACCTACTGGAGGAAGGTCAGAAATTAATGCTACAATATAAGAATCAGACCCAACCGGTTTCAAAAATTTTCGATGTTGATAAACTCGCAAGATATTACTCGTTGATTGATTTAACTCAGGCTTACCATGGTTTTACATGGCATAACCAACGATTTTATTACAACCCGGTTACCTGTTTGCTGGAACCTATTGCTTTTGATGGGTATATTGAAAATGGAATTTACAAACGTTTCGATCAACGTGTTACTGGAATGGTTCCTCCTTTCAAGCTGGCAGATTACGTTAAGGACGAGTTAATGCTCTTCCATCCATTCGCTGATAGTTTATTTATTCAAAAATACATTGCTTATCTCAGCCAATACAGCTCTCCCGAATTTATGAGCGAACTTAATTTATCATACAGAGAAGAAGCAGACTCAATTTCAGCAGAAATCTATAAAGAATTTCCTTATTATTCTTTTGATTTCAAATATATTGAGGAACAAGCAAAATGGATACAGGATAATCTGGATGACATTGAAAAAAATGCATTCGAACTGGGGAGTGAAATCAAAAAAATTGATTTTGGAAAATTTCGAAAGGAGTATACAACGGATGTAAATCCGAACTTGATCCCATTAATGGTTCAAGCTTATTATAACCGGGATAAAAAACAAATTGATGTCCTTAATTTTCACAACGGAGAGGTGAAATTGTTGGGTGCATTAATGAGTGACAGATTACCGGAGAGTTTTGATCCTACGCCCTTACTGGAACCATTTAAAGGTATCCGGGCCAATCAAGTTTCAATTTCAGTAGAAGCTGTTCCGGCAAAAATTCTGTTTTCTATTGATAATAAGATGTATGAAACAGAGGTACATCCCTGGAAGTATTCATCTGAATTAACGACCAGACAAATTGCAGAAAAGAGAGCGGCATCGAATTTTCCTGTAACTGACGGGAGAATAATTTTTGAGGGAAGTTATACCTTCAGTTCGGATGTTGTGATCCCTTCAGCAGTAAAAGAAGTTGTGTTTATGCCTGGCACAAAGATAAATTTGACAAATGGAGCCGGATTCTTTTCATTTGTCCCCGTGAAAATGCAGGGTACCTCTACTGAGCCTGTGAAAATATTTTCAAGCGATAAATCGGCACAAGGATTTAATATCATTCAGCCCAACGGAAAATCAGTATTGAATTTTGCCGAGTTTCAGAACTTGAGTAACCTGCAAAAAGGAGGCTGGCAAACGCCCGCAGCTGTTTCGTTTTATGAAGCTGATGTTGAGATCAAAAACTCTGTTTTTGCCTCCAATGTTAATTGCGACGATGCCCTGAATGTTGTTCGTTCTGATTTTTATGTGGAAAATTGTCGCTTTGAAAATACATTTGCCGATGCATTTGATTCTGATTTTTGTACAGGCGAAGTAAAAAATTGTTTGTTTAAAAATACGGGAAATGATGCCATCGATTTTTCAGGCAGTCAGATCAAAATTTCCGGATGCGAGATGTATAAAATCAGCGACAAAGCCATTTCGGGTGGAGAGCATTCCTTTTTAACCGTTACCGATTGTAAAATTGATAAAGCCAATATTGGTGTAGCGTCAAAGGATTTGTCAGAACTGGTGCTGGATAAAATTGAAATGAATCAAACAGTTTACGGGCTGGTTGCTTTTGTAAAGAAAGCGGAATATGGCCCGGGAAAGATTGTGATTGAGAATTTAAAATTAAAAAGGAACATGATTTTTCATCAAATTGAAGAGGGATCGGTTCTTATATTAAACGGAAAAACCATTTACGGAAAAGAAAAAAAGTTAGTAGAAAAACTATATCAATAAAAATATCTAAAATGGACAAGTGGAATCTATTTCAGCGGTTTCTGATTACCGAAAATGCACAAATTTCTATAGGGGATTTTGTAATTAATGCAATCATTATTCTTGTATTATCACTCATCCTGGAATTTACCTATTCGCGTTGTGCCAAAAGCTTATCGGGGAGAAAAGCATTTGGGGCGAATTTCTTTTTGATTGCATTTACAACGATGCTTATAATTTCCATCGTAAAATCTTCACTTGCTCTTTCGCTGGGATTGGTAGGTGCGTTATCCATTGTTCGTTTTCGTTCGGCCATAAAAGAGCCCGAAGAATTGGCTTACCTCTTTTTTACCATTGCCATTGGTTTGGGAATGGGGGCCAACCAACGAATTGTTACGGTAGTTGGAGCAATTGTTTTACTGGCTATTATTTGGGTTCGATATCTGACTTCATCAAAAACTCGCAAACAAAATTTATATCTAACGGTAAGCAGTACAGGCCAAAGAAAACCCGGCCTTGAAAATATTGACTTCGTTGTACGGGATATTTTTAAAGCTTCTAAACTGGTGCGTTACGACGAAACCGCTGATTTAATTGAAGCGGCTTTCTGGATTGAAATTAAAAAGACCGACGACCTTCAGCAATTCAAAATACGGCTGAACGAAATAAACCCTGAAATTCGGATTTCGTTTGTTGACAATAATTCGTTTTAAGCGTTATGAACGGGTATACCGAATTAACAACGTACAGATACGAAAGAAAATTTATAGCAGAAGGGTATTCAGGGCCAGCAGCTGAAGCTGTTGTTAAGCGTAACAGTGCTTTTTTTGTTCCTGCTTTTGTGCCGCGCCGGGTGAATAATATTTATTTTGATACGCCGGGCCTGGATTGTTATTTTGATAATCTTTTTGGACACGGTGACCGCTGGAAAGTTCGTTTGCGGTGGTATGACAATCAGTTTGGAGAGATTGCTTCTCCAATTCTTGAGTTTAAAATAAAAAAGGGATTAACCGGAACAAAAAAATCATATCCTGTACCTTCTTTTCTTTTTGATGAACGATTTTTTGACTCCAGTACATTGAAACAACTGTTCTCCGAAGCTGGTTTGCCAGTTGAAATCTCTGAAAAACTTAAGGGCTTGCAACCGGTTTTGTTTAATTCCTATTTCAGAAACTATTTTACAACACTCAATAAAAAATTCAGAATTACATTAGATACTGAAATGGAATACTACAATCTTAGGCCAACCTGGAATCATTTGCAGCATTCCTACACAGAAAGATTAAAAACAGTGATTGAGTTAAAGTACGATCAGGAATTTGACCGGGAGGCAGAAAAAATAAGCAACCAGTTTCCTTTTCGTTTAGATAAAAATTCGAAATTTGTAGCCGGCATGAGCCATTTTAAAAATGAAATTGCCTTGTAAGAAAACAGAATGGATATTTATAAAGAGAAGAAACAGGAACTCAGAGCGTATTTTGATAAAATCGCAGCGTCAAGAATCAAATACCGGAAAAGTAGAAGTTATTATTGGGACAGTATAACCGAATATGTCAGCTTTTTTGTTCACAAAAGCGCTTCTGTTGTTGAAATTGGTTGCGGAACCGGAGAATTGCTTGGAAAAATAGACGGAAAGGAAAAAACGGGGATTGATTTCAGTGAGAAAATGATTGAAGAGGCAAAAAAACAATTTCCATCAATTGATTTTATTTGTGCGCCGGCAGAGGACATTCAACTGGAGAAAAAATTTGATGTTGTTATTTTGTCAAATTTAATTGGTTACCTGGTAGATATACAGGAAGTGTTTCAGGGACTGCATAACATTTGCCACAACGAAACCAAAATAATCGTTACTTACTATAATAGTTTTTGGGAGCCGTTTATAAAGTTTGCCGAATTTATAGGAATAAAAAAGAAAGGACCAAAGCAGAGTTGGATATCGGCTAAAGATTTGTCGAACCTTTTGTTTTTGTCGGGCTTTGAAACTTACAAACAGAATTCGTCAATGCTTTTCCCGTTTTATATCCCGCTTTTGTCGGCCTTTTTAAATAAATTTGTTTCCCGTCTTCCTTTTTTTAACTGGTTTGCCCTGAATCAATACACTTTTGCCCGCCCCATTGTGGATGTAAAACAGGAAGAAGTAAGTGACAAATATTCTACTTCCGTGCTTATTCCGGCAAGAAACGAAAGTGGGAATATTGAAAATGCCATTTTACGACTGCCCCGGTTTGGCAAGCACCTGGAAATTGTTTTTGTTGAAGGAAACTCCACCGACGATACCTGGGCGAAAATTCAGGAGATAAAGGAAAAATATAAAGAAACACACGATATTAAAATATTACAGCAGCCCGGTAAGGGAAAAGGCGATGCAGTAAGAGCAGGTTACAGTATTGCAAAAGGTGATATTTTGATGATTCTGGATGCGGATTTGACTGTCCCCCCTGAACAGTTGCCAAAGTTTTATAATGCGCTTGCACAAAACAAGGGAGGATTTATTAATGGAACCCGTCTTATTTATCCTTTGGAAAAAAATGCAATGCGTTTTCTGAATACGCTTGGTAATAAATTTTTTAGCGCTGCTTTTAGCTGGTTACTTGAGCAACCTGTAAAAGATACATTGTGTGGGACAAAGGTGATGTTTCGAAAAGATTACGAAAAGCTCGCGGCTAACCGGTCTTATTTTGGTGATTTTGACCCCTTTGGCGATTTTGATTTACTTTTTGGGGCCTTTAAACTCAATCTTAAAATAGTTGATATGCCCATAAGATACCAGGAAAGAAAGTATGGAGATACCAATATTTCAAGGTTTAAACACGGTTTGCTTCTTCTAAAAATGTGGTGGTTCGCGCTTTTAAAAATTAAATTCAAATAGTGTTGAGTTTTTTGAAATATGATATTCCATATGAATTGGATTCTCCGGAAAGAACGGTTTTTCACGGTAAAATTATTTGGGAAAAGGTTTTTCTTCGGCGGTTATACCGGGAGTGGTATGACGTATTGTTAAAACGAAAGCCGCAATTGCCAACCGGAAAGGTGATTGAAATCGGTTCGGGAGGAGGTTTTTTGAAAGAACTTGATCCTGATGTTTTGTGCGCCGACGTTCTGGATTTGCCTTCAAACGATCTTACTTTCTCTGCCCTCGACATGCCGTTTGATAACAACGAAATCAGTTCCATCTTTATGATTGATACTTTTCATCATATTCCGGATGCCGGCCGGTTTTTATCCGAAGTAAACAGGGTGCTGAAAAAAGACGGATTGCTTATAATGATAGAACCCGCCAATAGTTTGTGGGGGCGATTTATCTACAAAAATTTTCACCATGAACCTTTTGATGTTGAAGGGAACTGGACCATCCCGTCATCGGGTCCCCTGAGTGGTGCAAACGGAGCGCTGCCCTGGATTGTTTTTGAAAGGGATAGTGACGTTTTTAACTCAAAATTTCCCAACCTGAAATTACAATATTTAAATTATCACACGCCTTTCAGATATTTGCTTAGCGGAGGTGTTTCCTTCAAATCGCTGGTGCCTGGATTTTCTTATGGTTTTTTTAAACTTATGGATAAATGCCTCTCCGGAATTTCAAAACAAATGTCAATGTTTGTCACCATAGTAATCAGGAAAGTTTAATTTGGGTGTTTAGCCGTTAATCCTAAAAATTATTACTTTACGGTTTGATTTGTATAAATCTCACCCCAGGCATGTTTTAGCCGGAATTCCTTTACCATTTTATTTTCAGATTTTATGGAATCCAGTTGAGATTCGGCTCCATAAGATGTACATTCATTTATAAAAATGCCGGCGTCCTTAAACTTATCAAGATTCACTACATTTGAAAAGCCCTTCCCGTTGGATACATAACCAAGATGTGGGTTCCTCAAACAAAAAATAAGGTTAAAACTGGCTGCAATCGGTTCATCTTGCCAGGCCTGCTCCTCGCAGTATTTTACCATTTCCTGGTGTACTTTTACTACCTGAACATATCCCAAATCACTGTCGGCACTCGACTTTTTTGTAAAAGTATAAAAGAGGGGAACAGCTATAATTAAGGCAAGTATTGAGCCATTTACAATCATTTTTTTGAACCTCACCTGCTCCAGTAAAACACCGGCTATAATCACAAAAAGAGCCAGTAGTACCAGCATATACCGCTGTGTGTAAAAATTAAGTGCTGAGAAAAGAAGAAAAATAACAGTTTGAAAAACCAGAAGGCCCAGTAAATTTTTGTTTTTCAGTTTTTTCTTTTTGAGCAAGAGATAAACAAGCGCCACCACTACCGCCAGCAAAATAATATTTCTTCCGTAACGTGTGAAAATAATCCCGGTGGCAATTTTTAACTTATTCATAATGGAAGCAAAACTTAACTGAATATAACCTGTGTGTTCCTGGAAAAAGAAAGAACCAAATTCTTTTTTGTGAAGAATAAGGAAGCTGCCATATACAAGAATTGGCAGCAGAATAAGAAGACTTTCAAGAATATATTTTCGTGACTCTTTTCCGGGTTTCAGGTAAACAGCCAGGTGGTAAAGTAAAAATCCACCAACAAAAACGATGCTGGTTTCTTTGGTTAAAACCATTATTGATGACCAAATTGCAAATGCCAGATATTTTTGATTTAAATAGGAATTGATAGCAAGCAAAAGTAGCAGTGTAATTAACATTTCAGGAAGAAGCATGGTTACCTGCGCCAAAAACAGCGACTGCACACTAAATAACAATACGGCAATATTTGCAGCCCACAGGTTGGTATGTTTTTTTACCACGAAAAAAAGAGCTGTTAAAGTAGCCAGTGAAATAAGGAAAGGTAAAACGTGTACCCCAAAAACAGAAGTTCCAACCAATTGCATCCACGACGACGATAAAAAGAAAAAAAACAGCGGATGTCCCTTTGCATCCCATAAGGGCAAAGCTCCCGGAAGTAGCCCCGGACCGGTTTCGTACATTTTGTAAACAGCAGGAAAATATGACCAGGCTTCGTCCCAAAAGTAGGGCAGGCTTAAATGCGGGAATTTTACTATCGCTACAAAAAGCAAAGGGATGGTGAACAACCAGTTTTCTATTTTTTTGATTTTGTTTTTCACTTTGCTGCTGTGTCAAAGTCCTGCTTATCTGAGATTTTTCGAATGGTCAAATCATCAAAATACGCTTGTTTTTTATCTTTATTCCAAATATAAACCTTTAATGTTTTATTTTCCATTTCCGGTGTTACCCGGAATTCCAGCCGCAAAAATTCCCACCCGTTTTCATCGGTAGTAAGATAATCATTTTGGGCGTCGTAAAAAAGATTAGGCTCAACAGAGCCAACCACCAAACGGGCACTGTTGTTATCGGTTTTTCGCCAGATAGTCACTTCATAAGGCTCCCCGTTCTTTAAACCATCAAGAAAATATTCTATGGCAAATTCTGTATGCGAATCCACTTTAACTGCGTGTTTTCCCGACTTAAATACTTCTTCCGTGCGGGTGGAGGCGTTGCCAAAAGGTTTCCCGTTTGTCCCCAGAAAAAGACGGCCATCTTTTGTTGTAGTCTCAAAATCGCAGGAATCAACAACTTCTGTATCTTTTACAGATGCGGTATTTAAAAGTCTTAATGTATCGAGTTCATAAACTACCTGAACGCGCCCTTTATAAATTTCGTTTAACGGTATTCCTTTGTTTTCCAACTCATTTAATGCATTTTTATCTTTTGGCCCGCCTACCAGAAGGATTTTGTTTCCATTGAATTCAACGATATCCTCCAAAGAAACCTTTGCATTCCAGTTTTGAAACATTCCGTGGTTATGATTGTAGAGATAAGTGTTGGGATACAAATTTTTTAAATAAGGTAACAACCTGTTTTTTGAATAGACATCGCCAAATTTCAACGCAGAATATTTGTTAAGAGAATTAGGATAATAGTAAATTTTTGTATACTCCGCGTAATTTCTTTCCAGCATCAGTTCCGTTGAATCCAGCTCTTCGTTGGTAATTTTATATCCGTAGTCGGCATATTTGAGTTTTTGAGGTTGCGTAAAAGCCAGAAAAGCAGCTAAGCCAATAACAATAGCAGGCAAAACAATTTTATGCGATTTTAGTAAAATTTTCAGGATAAAAAAGATGGTGATTCCGGTTAAAAGAAGTTCAGGTATAAGATAATGGTCGGGATGAACGATATAATGCTTTGAGACAACCAAAACTCCCATAATATTCGCAGCAATCAAACCTGCCAGTATTTTTAAATCCCATGTGTTTGATCTTTCATTTTTTTTGTGAATTTTCAGAAAAAAACACAGCGCCACGGTCAAAATCCCCAGTCCTGTTACAATACCAAATACCGGATTATTTTTCAGAAGTTCGAGCATGTTTGGTAAATACGTGGAAATATCGATAAATCCTTTTTCCCCCTGTCCGTATTTCCCGGTATGATTTGTTAAATCGCGAAACCAGTAATACATGTGTTTGTACTCAGGAATGGCAGGAATGGTAAAAAGTACAAAAGAAATAATAACACCAGCTATGAAAATCAGTTTCCTCTTCGTGGACGGAATAATTATCAACGGGAGGGCGATTAGAGGGAGAAAGGTTGCCTTGGTTGCCAATCCCGCTCCAATTATCAGCGAAAATACAATCACATATTGGAACTTATTTTTATTTTCTGAAAAATAGAAATAGAGAATTGTAATAACATAAATACAGGTGATAAAAAACAAAACCGGTTCAGGTTCCACTTTTGTCCAAATATGATCAAGTGTGTTCGCACTTAAAAAGCCGGTAATTTGAAAAAGAAGTGCAGTCCAGACAGAATTTGTTTTTTTCAAAACAAAAAAGCCAAGAAACAGTAGAATCAAAAAATTCATCACAACCAAAACATGTTGGATGGCATCCATAAAAAGCAGTGGCTCTTTTAATACATGTGTAACAATTTTTTCGTCGGTTGAATTTGAAAACCAGTTTTTCACCGCAATGCTAACAGCTCCTATTTGCATAACGGTTGTCCCCGGATGATCGTGATAGCCTACACTTTCCCCATTCGCAATTGCGACAGAATTTGCGAGATAAACATAGTTGGGATCATTCCCATATTTTGCGATATGTATGCTTAGCCCTCCCCACAAAAACAGTATGGGAAGAACAAGTAAACTATATCGCCAATACTTGTTTGAGAACATAGCTGTTACCGGGCTTGGAAAATTTTATTTTTTGCTACTCCCCACTTTTGTAGCCGATACTGGAGCGAAGTCTTCAAAACACCGATCCCGTAAACGCTGCTGTTTTTAAAGTTGATGCTCGAAGCATCATCGAAATACTTGGTGGGGCAGGTGATTTCGGAGATTTCGTAACCAGCATACCAAATTTGAGCCAGCATCTGGTTGTCAAACACAAAATTATCAGAGTTGGCATTGTAGTTTACACTCTCGAGTACTTCACGTGTAAAAGCACGGTAACCGGTGTGGTATTCCGAAAGTTTAGCGTTCATCAAAATATTCTGGAAAAGCGTAAGTCCGCGGTTGGCAATCCATTTTACAAGCGGCATGCCTCCTTTTAAGGCACCTTTTCCCAGAATTCGGGAGCCTAAAACCACATGGTATAATCCGCTGGCCAGCAGATGTGTCATTGCTGGAATCAGTTTCGGAGTATATTGATAATCAGGATGGAGCATAATCACGATATCGGCACCCAGTTCAAGTGCTTTGTTGTAACACGATTTCTGGTTGCCACCGTATCCTTTGTTTTGTTCATGAACAACAATATGTTTAATCCCCAGCTTTTTGCCTACTTCAACCGTATCATCCTTGCTTAAATCGTCAACAAGAATGACGTCATCAACAATTGAAAAATCAATTTCGTTGTATGTGATTTTTAGTGTTTTAGAAGCATTGTATGCCGGAAGAACAACAATTACCTTTTTCCCGTTAACCATCTGTTCTGAATTTAGGGGGGTAAAAATAGCAAGAAAATAAAAGGTATAAGCATTATTTTTCCTGAAAAAGGAAAAGAAAAAGTTGTTCCAAAATGCTTACTCATTCTTCTGAACCGGATTCAGGATCTTAATTTTTTAAATTGTATTTCCAATTTTGGATTTTGAAATAAATTAAGATCCAAACTTTCCTGAATTCTGAAACAACTTTTTAAATTTATTCTGAGTCGTCCCCTGATTCTAATTTACTTTCATATTTTTTTACAACCAGTTTTACGATTTGGTAGGATATGATGATTAAGACTGGCCAGCTTAACATCCATAATATGGCTTCTGTATGCATAGTTTTTCAGATTTCAATGTTCAAATTTCAAACGATATTAATGCTCAATCTTTTTAAGATTTGGTATTTGTACTAGTAAGCGTGCGATTCTTTGTTCATCTCTTCTTCGGAAATTTTCTTCCGGTTCATAATTCTCCAGAAATAGACGATGTAAGCCAAAACAAACGGAATTAAAAGTGAAACATAACTCATGGTTGTTAGCGTAAATTTGCTGGATGAAGCATTTTGAATCGTAAGAGAAGATTGTAAATCATAAATCGACGGATAAAATGAAGTATTGTTCAATCCGGCAATTAAAAACAGCGCAAATACAGTGAGAACAGTTCCTGTGCCGGCAAACCAAAAACCTTTTTCACTTTTCATAAACAGCGTGGATATGATTCCCCAAAGTACGCCAACAACTCCAAGCAACAGAATTATCGTATTGAATGGCATTTGCAAAACGTTGTGCAGGTATTTGTATTTTTCCATAAACACTTCGCCTGTGTTGGGATTAACAGCAAATCCTTCTTTTAAAAGAAGCCAAATCAGAAAATAAAGAAAGAATACGAGGAAGGGAACCGTATTGTATAGTAACTGCTTTTTTGCGCGTGTTACTATAGTTTCGTGGTCGACAGTAAAAATAAAGTACAATGCTCCCAATACACGCGAAAGGAAAAATACCGAAAGGCCAAGTGCTACGTTATGAAAAGTAAGGACAGCTTCCAAGCCACGGAATGGGGTTTGCCAATCCACCTGGTTCATGTCGTTTAGCGAAAACATCGCTCCGTTAAAAAATGTGCCTACCGCTGTTCCAATGAGAATAGTTCCGAGTAATCCGTTTAAAACCAGAAAAATTTCAAAAGTTTTGGACCCAAGTAAATTTGCC
The DNA here is from genome assembly GCF_022267315.1 of Maribellus maritimus. Lineage (GTDB taxonomy): Bacteria > Bacteroidota > Bacteroidia > Bacteroidales > Prolixibacteraceae > Draconibacterium > Draconibacterium maritimum. Next base: position 213,050 of record NZ_JAIKLE010000003.1, on the reverse strand, counting down.
GGTTTTTTTCGGTATTCATATGCTACTGCCTGGATTACAAACGCCGCCAGAATCGCCAGCCAAACCCAGTAAGCACCGCCAAAACTCGTGGAGTAGAAAAGAGGGAATGAGGCAAAAAATGCGCCTCCGAACGTTACCAGCGTAGTAAATGTAAATTCCCATTTTCTTCCCAAAGTATTTAAGATAATCGTTTTTTCTCCTTCTGTTTTTCCAACGGAATAAAGAAGAGTCTGACCACCCTGAACAAAGGTGAGGAAAACAAAAAGTGCCCCGAGTACAGAAACCAGTACCCACCAATATTGTTGTAATCCTAAATGTGATATATTTTCAAACATGATTTTTCCTCCTATTAATGTTTTGGTCCAATTTTAATCTGACGGAACATAATTTTCAGCTCAGCAATCAGCAGAACAGTAAAGAGAACAGCAAATAACCAGAATGTTGTTTGAACTGAGCCCGCACTAATTCTGGTAACTGCGGCCATTGTTGGCATCAAATCCTGTACTACCCATGGTTGACGTCCTACTTCGGCAACAATCCAGCCTGCCTGTCCGGCAATGTATGCAAGCGGTATGGCAATAATGGCCAGTCGCATAAACCACCGTTTTTTGTCGAATGTTCCCTTTACGATATAAAAGAGCGACAGAACAAACAGAAGTATAAAAAAGAACCCGAGTAATACCATTACATGAAAACTGTAGAACGTTAGCGGAACATTGGGAACTAAATCCTGCGGGTCGTCAAAATAGCCATAGCCAAAGTATTTAAAATAGTCTTCCTGAAAACCGGCGCTGGTTAATTCCGTTTTTAGAGCGTTGGCCAACTGTCCATTTCCGGCTTTTTTTGCATTTTTAAATTCGCCAAGCTTTTGAATGGCAACTTTACCGCGTTCAATCTTTTCGGTTGCCGGCATGTAACCATATTTTTCATTTCCGTTTATCAGGTCGTTTATTCCCGGTACAAAGGCATTCCAGTCGAGAAAGGCCATGTAAGAAAGAAAATTTGGGATTTCAAGTTTCATACTGAAGTCCTTTAGGTTTTCATTTTGCGGATCCGTTTCCGACTCGGTAAAAACGCCAATTGCAACCAGGCCGGCTCCTTCGCTTCCATTGTACAATCCTTCAAGAGCGGCAAATTTCATATTCTGGTCGTTGGCAATGGTTCTCGTGGAATTGTCTCCGGTCATAACCAGGTATACCGACGAAATTAATCCAAAAACAGCTGCAACGAGGATGCTCTTTTTGGCAAGCATAATTTCTCTCTTTTTTAAGAGATACCATGCTGAGATGCCAATCACAAAAACTGAGGCAAGCACAAACCCGGATGAAGTAGCATGTAACCACTTGTCTACAGCGGTTTGAGAAAAGAGTACCTCCCAGAAATTATTCATCTCATTACGCGCAGTTTCAGGGTTAAAAATCATTCCCACCGGTTTTTGCATCCAGCCGTTGGCAACCAGAATCCAGAGTGCAGAAAGGTTGGCGCCGATTGCGGTGAGCCAGGTAGCCAGCAAGTGAGTTTTTTTACTCACTTTATTCCACCCAAAAAACATGATGGCAATAAAGGTTGATTCCATAAAAAACGCCAGAATTCCTTCAATTGCCAGCGGTGCTCCAAAAATGTCTCCAACAAACCAGGAGTAGTTCGACCAGTTGGTTCCAAATTCAAATTCAAGAATAATTCCGGTAGCAACCCCAATGGCAAAGTTTATTCCAAACAGAGTCATCCAAAACTTGGTAATTTTTTTCCACTCCTCCTTTCCGGTTTTAACATAAAGCGTTTCCATAAACGCAATAATGAAAGTAATACCAAGGGTTAGCGGAACAAAAATCCAGTGATACATGGCCGTGAGCGCAAATTGTGCCCTCGACCAGTCAACTAAAGATACATCAGCAATTTCAATCATTATTTTTTCATTTTGATTTAGTCAAAACATCAAGTACATGTTCACTTCTTTCTTTGTCGGTTTCAAAGTTTGATTTCAGAAAATCAGGGAAAAAGAAAATTCGAAGGATTACAAACATGATAAACAGTTTAATCAGGATAATTAGCCAAACTTGTCGCCCCCAATTACTCATGTTTTTAAATCCACTGATATAAAACTTCCAAATCCTTAAAAGAATATTTTGCCTGTTCATGCTTAATTCCCTTTAAAAATACCTTATTTGAAGCACACGATGGTTTTTTTACTATGTATTTTTTAACATATGTTTGATAGAAAAGTTCTTAGAATTATTCTAAATTAGGTATTAATATTGAGATTAAAAAAGGACAAAAATGTGTTTTTATTGCAAATTAAACCAATTCTTTTGTGGGAATGTATTTTATGTTTTAAATGAAAAAGGTATTTGTTGTATTAAGTTTTTGACAGGTAGTTTTTTAACTGCTTTTTTGTGTCGGGGAAAAGCTGAAATATTGGAACGAATGTTTTTTACAATTTTACCCGGCCGGCCAAACGGGTGGCAAATGTTGCAAAAGCAACTACTGAAACCGAACTGATGGGCATAAGAATAGCAGCCACGATAGGAGATAAGTTTCCGGTGATGGCAAAAGCAATTCCAATAATGTTGTAGAAAAAAGAAATGGTAAAACTAAGTTTAACAATGTTGAGTGAAGTTTTCGTAAAACTGATAAATTTTGCCAGGCGTTGGAATTGGCCGGCTTCCATAACGGCATCGCTGGCAGGAGCAAAATGGTACACTTTGTCGGCAACAGTAAGCGCAACATCGCTTTGCATTAGTGCCCCCGCATCGTTTAATCCGTCGCCGGTCATTAATATCGTTTCACCTTGTTGCTGCAATTGCTGAATAAGTTCTGCTTTGTCTCCCGGTTTTTGATTAAAATGCATTTTATCTCCCTCGAAATATTCTGAAAGATTTTGGGCTTCTGCATTGTTATCGCCCGATATAAGAAACAACTTAAATTGTTTTTGTAACGATTTTAATACGGAATCGATTCCATTCCTGTAAAGATTACTTATTGTAAAATACCCTGCAATTTTGTTGTTTATTGAAACATAAACCATTGATGATTCAACCTTTTCTGCCGGAGCCCGGCTACTTACATATTCTTCCGAACCGATCTTTATTTCCAGTTTGTTTACCTTTCCAAAAATTCCCCGACCGGCAACTTCAACAAAATGTTCCGGTTTTATGTATTCGGCGTGTTCAAGCGAGTTTGCAACTGCATTACTCAGCGGGTGAGTCGATTGTTTTGCAAGCGAGAAGACCGCATCCGTTTCAGATTTTGAAAGTTTGCTCCCTGTAAATTCAGTTTTATTTTTATTTGGCTGAGTAAGTGTTCCGGTTTTATCAAAAACAATGGCTGTAATGTGAGATAGTTTTTCAATTACATCCGTGTTTTTTATATAGAAGCCCGATTTGCCAAAAATGCGCATCGTATTTCCAAAAGTAAAGGGAATAGATAATGCCAGAGCACAAGGGCACGCCACAATTAAAACGGCAGTAAATACAAAAATAGCAGTATGTGTTTCACCCTTGAACATCCAATAGGCAAATCCGCTTATAGCGATGGTAATAACAATAAGTGTAAAGTACCGGCTGATTTTATCGGAGAGTGATTTTAACGAATCTGAAGGTTTTTCAACGGTTTTGTCCTGATTCCACAGTTTGGTAAGGTGGCTTTGGTTCACCTCTTTTTTTACTTTTACTTTTATGATTCCGCCCATTTGTCTTCCGCCGGCATAAATAAAGTCACCCGACTTTTTCACCACCGGGCTCGATTCGCCGGTTACAAAGCTGTAGTCGATTTGTCCTTCGCCATCTGTCAGTTCTGAGTCAGCAGGAATCAACTCTTTGTTACGGATAATCAACTCATCGCCAACTTCTATTTTTTCGAGCAGAATACTTTCTTCAATTTGTTTATTGATTTTTGTGACGGCAATAGGGAAGTATGATTTGTAGTTTCGTTCAAACGATAGTGCTTGATAAGTTTTTCCCTGGTACCATTTTCCTACCAAAAGAAAAAAGATAAGTCCTGAAAGGCTGTCGCAATACCCGGGACCGCCGGTGAAAAAGACTTCGTAACTGGTTACAAGAAAAAGGACAATTATTCCCAATGCGATGGGCAGATCGATACTGATGTTTTTTTTCAATAGGTTTTTGAACGCGGAAATGTAATAATCGCTGCCACTGTAAAAAGCTACAGGAATTACAAGAATATAGCTTAAAATATTAAAGAGATGCTGTAGCTTGTCACTTAGCGGCTCTCCGTTAAAATAAGCCGGCAAACTATAGGTCATCACGTTAATAAAAACAAAGCCGGCCAGGCCTATTTTATACAGCAGTTTTTTATAGGAATGTTTTTCCTGATTTTTCTCAGAAGGATTTTGCGAAAGGTCAGGAATGTAGTGAATGGAACTTAACAATTCCACTACCTGACGTAATGAAATCACGGATTCGTCAAAAGTAACATCTACTTCCTTGCGGGTGAAATTTACAAAGGAATATTTGATTCCTTTGTGCAGGGTTTTTAGGTTTTCCAAAAGCCAGATGCATGAGGCACAATGAATAACAGGAATAAAGAATTTTACTTTTGAAATTCCGCTTTCAGAAAATGAAATGAGTTTTTGCTTTACCTCTTCATTATCCAAAAATGCATATTTATTCCCAAATTCGGTGGTCTCAACTTTTATACCCGGGCTTTCTTCAAGCTGATAGTAATTATAAAGTTTGTTTTCGTTCAGTAACTGGTAAACCGTTTTACAACCGTTGCAACAAAATTTTTTGTCGTTCCAGGTTACCGGAGTTTTCCCGCAGTCGGCTCCGCAGTGTATACAGTTATTGTTTGTTTCTGGATTCATTTTATTGAACAGCACTCCGGTTTGGAATCCCAATGCAGGTTTGCTGAATTTTTTTCAAGGCTTTTTTCAAATTTTTGTTCTATTTTTTGTTTGGGCGGACTTAAATACGGAATTCCCAGACTCAGCCCACGCAGGATAAAAAGCAGTCCAACCACCACCACCAAAACCGGAATAAGTCGATTGATTCTTTTTCGAACAGTCAGGCTCATTACATTACCGGCCAGAGAAATTGCCAGCAACATGGGAATTGTGCCCAGCCCGAAAAGAATCATGTACAATGAACCTTCGCCTACATTTCCTACTCCGATGGCTCCTGCAATAGCCATATAAACCAAGCCGCAGGGAAGCAGGCCGTTTAACAATCCAATAAAAAACAGGCTTGAAAACGAGCGGATAGTAAATAGCTGACCAATGGATTTTTTAAGTTTTCCAACAACTGAAAACCAACTTTTATCGAGAGAATACTGATTACGAAATAAGGCCGGGAAAAGTACTGAGACTATCATTACTCCACCCATCAGTACCGATACTTTTTGCTGAAAGCCAATCATTTGAATTCCCTGGCCAAGCAGGCCAAAAACAGCACCCATAATTCCGTAAGTGAGTGTTCTTCCGATATTATACAAGGCCCCGCCAAATATTTTTTGAGAAACGGTGTTTCCGTGCAGCGGAAGAGCTATTGCAATCGGGCCACACATTCCGGCACAGTGGAAGCTTCCCATTAAGCCAAGTAAAAAAGCTGAAAGTAAAATTGTCATTTGTTCTGAATTGCTAAAAAATTTTTTATTGAATATTTACTGGTCGGTCCAGTTCGTATCTTAATCCTTCGGAATACCAGGAAAATTTTAAAATGTATCTCCCGTTGATGAGTTCGTCTTTTGATATTTGAATCGTTTTTGCCTGTTTGTTTAAAGAAATTAAAACATCGTTTTTGCTGCTCGATGGCCGGAACAGAAGTACATTTCCGGAATCGATTTTAGCAGCCAGCAGATCATCAATATCAATTTGAAAAACATCGTTTTGTAAATTAACGTTAAGCGCATTTTTGTAGGGCACCGATCGGGCATTTACATTCATCTGTTCAGTATAATCCACACCTTTTTCATAATAATCCCTGTGAACAAGGTTTACATCCTGATTCATTGCGAAAATGATAAAACCGGCAGAAGCCATTAAAAACAAAGTCAAAAAAATAAAAATTCCCGTTCCCCAATTCCATTTCATCTCACACTATTTTTAAGTTTACGGACTGACAAATGTAGCTTTGTATGTCTCAATTAATTCGTTATTGTTAAAAACACCGAATTCAACTTCGGTTTTGTCGCTATTTAGTTCTTCTTTTGGAATAAACAAAATAAATGTTGACTCGAACCGGCCCTGATCTTTTACAATCATCGAGTTTCCTGCCATTTGTATTCTTCCTTTGTGTGACAGAAGCCGGATTTCGAGCGGCATCTCCTCGTGTGTTTTATTAACGATTGTAAGGTTGTAAACATTTGAAATTGTATTGTCCCCGTTTTCCTGAAACAATAATCCGGGCGTGCGTAAAATGGTTGTTTCAATAACCGGGCGAGATACAAGTGTATAAATAAAAAACGAGAAGATAACCAGCAGAACAACGGAGTAAGCCCGGTTTCTGGCATTCCATACAGAAGTATGTCCTTCTTTGATGGTTTTTTCAGAAGCGTAACGGATTAAACCGGGAGCTTTGTTGGTAATGTGCATTATTTTGTTGCACTGGTCGATACATGCGGTACAATTAATACATTCCAGCTGCGTCCCATTTCTGATATCGATACCGGTGGGGCATACCGACACACACTGGTGACAGTCGATACAATCGCCTTCATTTTTGGTTCCCCGTGGTTCTCCCCGCTTGTAGTCATAAGAAACTGCAATGGAATTGGAATCGAGTAGCACTCCCTGCATTCTGCCATAGGGGCAGACCATTGTGCAAACCTGTTCCCTGAAAAAAGAATATATCCAGTAAAAAATGCCTGAAACAACGATCATAACGATAAATCCGGAAAGGTTCTGCCGGAAGGGTTCCCTTACCAATTCCAACCATCTTTCGCTACCGGTAAACCACATCAGAAAAACATTGGTCATCGCAATGGCGATAAAAATAAACAGGCCGTGTTTTAGTGTTTTTTTTAATACTTTTTCGCTTGTCCAGGGGCCCTGGTCGAGTTTGTATCTTTTTTTATAATCTCCTTCGATGAGGTATTCAATTTTCCGGAAAATCATTTCGAGGAAAACGGTTTGCGGGCATGCCCAGCCGCACCAGATTCTGCCAAATGTAACCGTAAAGAGAACAATAAACAGCACAAAGGAAAGCATAAGAAGAGCCAGGATAAAGGTGTCTTGTGCCCAGAATATTGCTCCAAAAATGATAAACTTCCGGTTGGCAATATCCAACAGAATGAAAGGATTTTCGTTTACGCGAATCCATGGTATTGCAATCCAAAAAAGCAAAAGAAACCAGCTAAAAAGTGTACGTCGTCCGTACCATTTCCCCGATGGCTTTTTTGCGTATACCCATTTTCGGCTGCCTTTTGCGTCCATGTTTATGGGGCGGTCGCGGAATGAAAGTTCGGTAATTGACATATGTTCGATTTGCGATCAAAAAAAGGGAAAATAAATTCCCTGTTTTTATATTTTATTCACAGGCTTCACCTTGTGCTTCTTTTGCATTTGCAGGCGAAGTTCCTTTTAATGTATGCACATAGCTGGCCACCTTTTGAATTTTTTCATCACTAATCTGGCCCTTAAAAGCGGTCATCCCTTTTGCCGGGTTTCCGTTTTTTATAATGTTGAAAATACTCTCAAAATCACAGCCGTTTAACCAGTATTTATCGGTTAAATTTGGTCCGATGGCATTTCCTTCTCCATTCATTCCATGACAGGCAAAACAATTCATTTCGTTGTAAATGGTTTTTCCTTCCTGAAGGGAAGTGTCGTCGGTTAACCAGGCCAAATCAGCAGCTGAAAGACTTACCATTTGGTATTTTTCATCGTGGCGTTGCGATTTTTTTGCATATTCAGCATCCTGATGATCTCCTACTCCAAGCCAGAAATAATATGCTCCGTAAATGATTGAAAAACCAATTGTAATATAAAAAAGAGCCATTATCCATCGTGGCGGCGGATTGTCGAGTTCTTTAATCCCATCATAATCATGCTCCGTAATGTTGTCTTCATGCTTGTCGATTTGGTAATTTTCTTTTGCCATCTCTTTGTTTTTTAATTATGATGTAACGTTTTTTCTGTTGTATTATCATGAAGGATCGAATTTTTAATGTCCTCCATTTCAGTATTTGATCTTTTCATCGTTCGAATAAAAATTACAATAAAAAGGATCACAAAAATCAGTAATCCAATGATATAATAGATCCGGATTCCTTCAATGTTTTCAAGTAGGTTACTTACTATTTTCATTGTTTAGTACTAATAAAATGTAACTTGCCAGTTGTGTTATCTGCTCCTCGTTGTACTGGTTTTTGTAGGCAATCATTCCTTTGGCAACATTCCCGTTTGCAATGGAAGTATAAACCTGCTCCGGCTGATTTCCGTTTATCCATTCATCGTCGACCAGACTGGGGAAAGTAGCTATCCCTTTCCCATCGGAGCCGTGGCAAACGATACAGGTGGTTTGAAAAATTTGTTTTGCCGCATCCAGATCAGCTTGTGACGATAAAAGTTCAACATTTTCTTTTATTGCTTCCCCGGAAGTTGTCGTTTCCGAGTCACCCGGCACTGAAATATCTTTCCCCAGTTTATGCATATAAGCAATCATGGCTACCATCTGTTTGGTTGGTTCAATTTCAATTCCCGATGCTTTTAAATCATCAACAATAAGTTTTGCCTGGATCATATAGTCGTCAATGGCTTTCTGATCGTAACCCTCTTCGTAAGGGACTCCAAGGGTTTGCATTGCCCTGATTTTTTTAGGAGTCATTTCCAGATTAACATCTTTTTCGGCAAACCAGGCATAATTGGGCATTATTGATTGTTCATTCATTTTTTGCGGATCCAAAAAGTGATTGTAATGCCAGGCGGCATTTTTATACATCGGTCCTCCCACTACTCCAGCACGTCCCAGGTCGGGGCCTGTGCGGCGCGAACCCCACTGGTAAGGGTGATCGTATACAAATTCACCAATTTTGGAATATTCACCATAACGGTCGGTTTCCCAGCGGAAAGGACGAACCATTTGTGAATGACATACATAGCATCCTTCCGAAATATAAATATCACGTCCTTCCAGTTCCAGCGGCGTATAGGGTTTTACCGAGTCGATGGTGGGAACATTTGATTTGATAAAAATCATAGGAATAATTTCCACTGCGCCACCAATAACCAGGGCTATAAATACCCAGACAGAAAAACGTACTCCTTTACGTTCCATCCAACGGTGAACAGTTTCCTGCACCGGATTCCTTGGGCCGGCAGGAACAAGAGCCGGTGCTTCGGCCGCTTCATTGTCCTCAACTTTGCCGGTTGTCATCGTTTTGAAAAGGTTAAATGACATGACCAGAAACCCGCCAAGGAAAAGCACACCTGCAAGAATTCGTACCGTGTACATCGGGAGGATTTGCGTTAGTGTTTCCAGAAAGTTGGGGTAAGCCAGGTAGCCTTCCGGTGTATATTCGCGCCACATTAACCACTGTGTTACTGCCGACCAGTACAATGGTATTGCATAAATTAAAATGGCAAGCGTCGACATCCAGAAGTGAATGTTGGCAAGCTTTTCAGAGAAAAGTTTGGTTTTGAATAGTTTTGGAATCAGCCAGTAGAGCATCCCAAAAACCAATCCGCCGTTCCATCCCATTCCGCCGATATGAACGTGAGCGATAGTCCAATCGGTAAAATGGGTGATTTGGTTTACACTTTTTAATGACATCATCGGGCCTTCAAATGTAGACATGCCGTAAGCGGTAACGGCAACTACAAAGAATTTTAATGCAGCACTGTCGCGAACTTTATCCCATGCTCCCCGGAGCGTAAGCAAACCATTTATCATACCGCCCCACGAAGGTGCGATCAACATGATGGAGAAGGTAACACCCAGTGCCTGTGCCCATTCAGGTAGTGCCTGATACAAAAGATGATGAGGCCCTGCCCACATGTACAGGAAAATGAGTGACCAAAAATGAATAATGGAAAGTTTATATGAATAAATTGGCCGGTTGGCTGCTTTGGGCAGATAGTAGTACATCAAGCCAAGAAAAGGGGTTGTCAGGAAAAAGGCTACAGCGTTATGGCCGTACCACCACTGAACAACAGCATCCTGTGCGCCTGCGTAAATTGAATAACTTTTGGTAAGTGAGATTGGCAGTTCGAAAGAGTTAACCACGTGTAATATGGCAACCCCAATAAAAGTGGCGATGTACCACCAGATAGCTGCGTAAATATGCTGGACACGTCTTTTCAGAATGGTTCCAATCATATTCCAGCCAAAAATAACCCAAACCACTGCAATTAATATGTCGATCGGCCATTCGAGTTCCGCGTATTCTTTTGCTGTTGAAATACCCAAAACAAACGTTACCGCAGCCAAAACAATAATCAACTGCCATCCCCAGAAGTTAATCTTACTAAGCCGGTCACTAAACATTCTTGTTTTTAGCAGCTTTTGCATGGAATAATATACCCCCGCAAAAATGGCATTTCCAACAAATGCAAAAATAATCGCGTTGGTATGAAGTGGTCTTATCCGGCCAAAAGTGGTATATTCCAATCCGAAATTAAAAGCTGGAAAGGCCAGCTGCAATGCCGCCAATATCCCGACAAGTATCCCAACTACTCCCCAAATAATGGTAGCGAGGATAAACAACTTTACTGTTTTGTTGTCGTAATAAAACTTCTGATTTTCCATAATATAATTTAACTCGTTTGTTTTTTACTTTCCTCTTTTTTTTCTTCTTCTCCGGAAGGAGAATCATCGTCGAACAAAATTCTGATAGCCGGAGTCTCGTTATCGTCAAACTGACCGTCGCGAACCGCCCAGATGAACGCACCTAAAAAAATAAGTGCAGCAAACAAACTTACGCCTATCAATAAATAAAAAATGTTCATGCGATGCGATTTGAATTATTGTTTGCTGAATCTTTTAATTTTTATCAACTGAAAGATAACATAACCAATGGCAATCCATGCGGCACCGGCAGCTCCAAGGTAGGAGAGAAGCAACCAGATTTGTACATTTTCGTTGGTCGACCACAGCACTTCTTTTCGTATGAGTTGAGGCACTTCTTTGGGTTTTCCAACTTTAGCCTCTTCCAGAACAACCTGCTCTGCTTTGTAATTTTCATCAAGTGTAACAACAATCGTTACATTCCCTTCTTCATCGCCGATAACCGTTTCCGGAACAGAAAAAACGGAGCGGCCATTTTTATCGGTTAAAGCCTGTCCCAACAAAAGGTTGCCAAAAGCTTTTTTTGCGCTGATAAAAACCGGGGCATTTTCCAGTTGCTGATAACTGCCTGATTTGTCTTCATATTCAGCTAATATCTCTACTTTTTTCTCTGCTTCATTTACCGAGGCCAGGATTTTTGCGTTTACCGGCGGCGCATCAATAAGAAGCTGTTCTTTTTCGGAATTGTAGTTTCTGATAAAATTAATCAAACGCCAGCGGTCGTCTGCCGAAATGGTGGTTTCAAACTGAGGCATTCCTCCGCGTCCCTTTGTAATTTTATAAAAAAGACCACCATCGGTATTTGCCTGCATTTGCTCCGAAGTAATATCCGGCGGCGGAGGAACAAGCGGAAGATGGTTGTTTTTTCCCGGGTCTCCGTGGCACGATTTACAGTTTTGTAAATACAGGTCTTTCCCCTTTTTTACATTTTCGAGATTATACGAAGATGGATTTTCAATATTTAACTGATCCGCCGGAACCTGCCAATCCTGACCCATTCCGGGAAGCGCCAAAAACATCAGGATGCCAATCATCAAACGATTTACTTTTGTTTTCATATCCTTTTAGTTTTTTGGTTGTTCTGAAAAATATTTTTTATCCACTCCCTTTTCTTCTGCATATTCCCAAATGGTTATCACCGGAAACAGTTTGGCAAGGATTGTAATAATCAAAAGTGCAGCAAATACAGAGAATAATGTGATCATTATTTCGATACTTGTAGGAGCATAACTTTTAAAATAGTCGGGAACATTCTGAACCGGTAGAAACGGATGCTCCATGGTTGGAATTACAATAAGATATCGTTTAAACCAGGCAGCTATCAGCACAACTACTGAAATGATGGTTAATGGTAAGGGTTTTCTGAAAAACTTAATTAACATCAGCAGGATGGGAATTATCAATCCTGCGACCTGTACCAGCCAGAACATGGAAGCAAATGCTCCGGTAAATAAATTTTGTAAATGAACACCTTCAGCGGTTTTCATTTTATAACCCGGAACCAGAAATTCGTTGATGTTAAAATACAGGTAAACCAGACTCACAAAGACCAGTAATTTCCCCATATAATCAAAATGAAAATCTTCAAAATAGTTTTTTAAACCATAACGGAGGCGGTAAATATACATTAGAATAACAACTGCTGCGGCTCCGGCCACAAATGCTCCGGCTACAAAGTAAGGTCCCATAATTGTAGTATCCCATCCCGAACGCAATGTTGCTGCAAATAACCACGATGTAACGGTATGAATTGACAAGCCAACCGGAATAATCAGGATCATTAGTATCCGCATGGCATGGTAAACGGTTTTGTATTGTTCTGGATTACCCTTCCATCCCAATGCTAAAATGGTGTATATTTTTAATTTCCAGGCAGGGACTTTTCCGGTCATCCTGTCACGAAGAAGTGCCAGATCGGGAATTAAAGGCAGGTAAAACAAAAGCGCCGAAATGGTTAAGTAGGTAGTTACAACGGTTACGTCCCAAATAATGGGAGAGGCAAATCTGCCATGCAAAAAAACATTCAGAAATCTGTCGGGGCGCCCCATATCCATAACAATAATGATTCCGGCAAGGGCAACTCCGGCAATTGCTATTTGCTCAGCTACCCGGGAGATAGGTTTTGACCATGAAATTTTTAACAGGTGAAGTGCTGAGCTGATTAGAAAACCGATTAAACTTATCGCCACAAAAAATACAAAGTTGGCAATGTACATTCCCCATGAAACATAATCCCGCATTCCGGTTACGCCAAGTCCTTGGTCGATTTGTATGATCCATCCCCACAAACCAACGCCGGCAAACATAATTAGTATAAAAAACCAAAAGCGTGTGAGTTCATCCTTGTGGGTAATCGAACGTGTCAGGTCGGAAAATATCGTATCCAACACTTTTCTCGATTCTTCCGGAGACTTTATAGTATTCATAAATTATTCTTTTGTCGGTTAGGAATGATGTTCAATTAAATCGCCTTCAAACGGAAAGGCTCGGTCTTTTGGAGGCAGGTAATATACGCGTGGTTTGGTACCAAGTTCCTCCATTAAGGTATATGCCGCGTTGTCCTTTATCAGTTTACTGAAACTAACCGTTTCTTTTGTTGTTCCGTTGGTCACTGCATCTTCGTTTCTGTCGCCAAACCAGTAAACGCCATTCGGACAGGCGGAGACACAGGACGGTAACTTGCCGTCGCGCAAACGATCGGCACTAAACAAACATTTTGAAATAGTACCTTTTTTCTGCGGAACATTGGCTTCTATATTATAGGTTACGCCTTTGTATTTTTCTGCATCGCGTGGTTCAAACCAATTGAAAACGCGGGCAGAATAGGGACATGCAGCAATACAGAAACGGCACCCGATACAGCGTTCATTGTCGATCAAAACAATACCATCGTTTCTTTTAAAAGTTGCATTTACCGGGCAAACTTTTGTACAGGGCGGGTTGTCGCAGTGCTGACATGGTTTGGGCATGTAATACGGAGCAGTATGTTCGGCATCCTGCATTTGCAAAACATTGATGTGATGTTGCTCTGGTCTTAACTGATGGTGGTTTTGGCATGCTTTCATACACTCTCTTGCATTCCGGCATTTTGATAAATCAATCACCATCACCCAGCTTCTTCCGGGGAGTCCTTCCCGACCACGTTTTTGGTTTTCCGAAAGGTTAGGCATTTCAGCAGGTGTGAGCTGCGATTTGTCAACTTCAACCAGTTCGCCACTTGACGTTAACAGTTTTATTTTATCACCACTTGATGTTTCAACACTGTTACAGGAACTCAAAATACTGGTGCCCCCAACAACACCTGCCGCACCAACGGTCGCTCCCAATTTTCGAATAAAATTTCTACGCGTATTTCTTTCCATAAAATGGTTTTTACTGCTTGTTGAATTTTCCTTTTGATTTAGAATTTGTAACACGAAAATAACCATTAAACCCAAAGTTGCAAGCAGGCCTTAAGTTCTGATAATAAAAGACAAAAAAGGGTTTTATTGTCTGGCTATGAATATGTTAAGTGAAAATTGCAGCCATTTACAGAAAGATAAATATATTAATTCGTTGATAATGAATGTGTAGATTTTCAGGGAGAAAAAAATTGTTTCACATATAAACATTTATATATTTTGATTGTTGTCATTAGTTTATTTTTTGTGATTTTATTTTACATAACTTAATTCAACTCACATCGGAAAGCATGTTTTATAACATGCAAAGGTGTGTTATTTTTAATCGGACTGATTTTGTGTCTTTGGGCTAAAATGTAAGGTGAAATCATTTTTTTACCGAATTCGAAAGAAAATGTGAAAAAAATCCCAATTTCTCACTAACTTCTTAAACATTAATCAGGCTTAGCCGTTTCAATACTTTGAAAAACTAAACCTGTAATAAATTTTTTTAAAGTAATATGGTGTTTAAAATGAGAGATTCGAAAAGGAATTTCAGTTTGGCAGGTATATTTATTTTTTTGTTTTTTGGTTTACTAAAGGTTAATGGACAAGCGGTGATTGATCCCGCTGCAACAGATAAGGACGTAGAAATTGGAATTGTAGAGCATCTGGATGAATTTTTACCCGACAGTATTTCCTTAATAAATGAAAAAGGTGAACAAGTGTGGTTGTCCGATTTGATCGACAAACCAACCATTCTGAACTTTGTATATTATCGGTGTCCCGGAATATGCAGTCCCCTTATGGAAGCTGTTGCCGGTGTAATGGATAAGTCAGATTTAACACCCGGCGATGAATATCAGGTATTAACCATAAGTTTTGATCCTTCGGAAACCATCGACCTTGGGATACGCAAAAAAACAAATTACCTGAATTTGATGAACAATGCAGATAAAGTTGAAGCAGCCAAAGAAGGCTGGAAATTTTTTGTAAGTGACAGTGCAAGTATTGTTCGGGCTACAAATGCAACGGGATTTAAGTACAAAAAAACCGGAAATGATTTTCTGCATGCAGCATCCCTGACCGTTGTTAGCCCTGATGAAAAAATTACAAGATATCTGAATGGATTGTATTTCCTTCCGCTGGAATGGAAGCTTGCTATTGTGGAAGCTTCGAAAGGACAATCAGGTCCAACCATAAACAAAGTACTCCGGTTTTGTTATTCCTACGATCCGGAAGGACAAACATATGTTTTAAATGTTACAAAAATAAGTGCAACGCTAATAATGTTTATCGCTTTCATTTTTATGTTGTATCTTGTAGTAAAACCCAAAAGGAAAACGATAAATTAAACTATAAACTTATATGCATACAACACATGCTGAAAATGAAGCAAACTACCTGAAATACAAAGGGAAATACAAAGGTTTGCTGGGGTGGATTTTATCGACCGACCATAAACGAATTGGTTTGCTGTATCTTTATTCCATTGGAACAATGTTTATTGTGGGGGCATTGCTCGGCTTAGCAATGAAATTTGAATTGCTGGCTCCCGGAAAAACGATTATGAACGCGCAAACTTATAATGCAACGTTTACGGTACACGGCGTGATTATGATTTTTATGATAGTTGTGCCCGGATTGCCTGCCGTTTTTGGTAATTTTCTTATGCCGATAATGATTGGCGCAAAGGACGTGGCATTTCCGAAATTAAATTTATTGTCATGGTATCTTTATGTGGCAGGCGTATTTTTGGTGCTTTCCGCGTTATTGTTTGGGTCTGGAACACCCGATACGGGCTGGACATTTTACGCCCCCTATAGTTTTAAAACAGGTACAAATCTGTTACCTGCCGTTTTTGGTGCTTTTGTACTCGGTTTTTCTTCCATATTAACCGGACTAAACTTTTTGGTTACGATTCATCGATTACGATGTCCGGGCTTAAAATGGACAAAACTGCCGCTGTTTGTATGGACACTGTACGGCACAGCGTGGATTCAGTTGCTGGCCACACCGGTGGTTGGTATTACTTTGGTGCTTATTGCACTGGAGAGAGTATTTGGTGTTGGTATTTTTGACCCGGCGCTGGGTGGAGACCCAATTCTTTATCAGCATCTTTTCTGGATTTACTCACACCCTGCAGTATACATTATGATATTGCCGGCAATGGGTGCGATTTCCGAAATTATTCCGACTTTTTCACAAAAACATGTATTTGGATATAAGGCCATTATCGCCTCAACAATGGCAATTGCATTTGTAGGTTGGCTGGTATGGGGGCATCATATGTATACCGCCGGAATGAGCGGTACGGCACAATACTATTTTTCATTGTTGACATTTATTGTAGCCATTCCCAGTGCAATAAAAGTATTTAACTGGATTTCAACTATGTATAAAGGCTCAATAAATATACAAACCCCATTTTACTGGGCTGTTTCATTCATATTTGTGTTTATGATTGGCGGTTTAAGCGGTTTGGTTTTAGGTGCGCTTTCAACCAATGTGTATGTTCATGATACCGCTTTTGTAGTGGGCCATTTCCATTACATCGTTTTTGGAGGAACCGGATTTTCATTTTTTGCCGCTATTCATTACTGGTTCCCGAAAATATTTGGCAGAATGTACGACAAAGCGTGGGCAAACATTGGCTGGCTGGTATTTTTCATCGGTTTTCTGGCCCTGTATACCCCAATGTTTTATCTGGGTTTAATGGGAATGCCGCGACGCTATTACGATTATCTTGAAGAATTTCATGGCGGAAATATACTGAGTACATTTGGGTCGTGGATTTTGGCGACAGGTTTAATTATTATCATTACCAACCTGGTTCGCTCTGCCCGAAAAGGCCCCAAAGCTGAAAGTAATCCATGGCACGGGAAAACACTGGAGTGGGCAGTACCTTCGCCTCCGCCGCTTGAAAACTTTGATGAAATTCCGGTTATTGCCGAAGACGACGGACCTTACAACTACAAATAACTAAACCAGATATGGAAAAATCAACACAAATTACTCACGACCATTACGATGCGGAAGCATCGAAAATAGGAATGTGGTTGTTTATTTTTACCGAACTTCTGCTTTTTGGTGTCCTCTTTATTATATATGCGGTGTACAGATATATGAATACCGATGCTTTTCATTTGGCCGCAGAGGAACTGGATCGATTTATCGGAACTTTAAATACCGTTCTGCTGCTGATAAGTAGTATGACGATTGCAATGGCGACAACCGCACTGCAGAAAAAGAATAAAAAACTTACTTTATTACTCTCTTCTGTAACGGTTTTACTCGGAATTGTTTTTCTTGTTAACAAGTATTTTGAGTGGGGATTAAAATTCAGCCACGGCATTTGGCCCGGCTCGGAACACATGATTGAAACAATGAGCCAGGGCGAAATTCTTTTTTTTGGTCTCTATTTTATCATGACCGGCCTGCATGCGCTTCATATTATTATTGGACTGGTGATTATTGGATTTGCCATGGTTGGTGTAAACAAAGGAAAAGTAAACTCCAACCGACCTTCTTTGCTTGAAAATGCGGGTTTATACTGGCATCTTGTTGATCTTATCTGGATTTTTCTGTTCCCCTTGTTCTATTTAATAACCTAATTAAATTTATTGCTATGTCAGAAGAAAAACACCATATTGTATCCTACAAATTTTATGTTATAATCCTTTTGGTTTTGCTGGCTTTGACGTTTTCTTCGGTGGAAATCACCAGCATTGAGTTGGGAAAATATACGGTAGCCGGAGCTTTGCTTTTTGCGGTTGTAAAATCGTATCTCGTGTTGACTTATTTTATGCATCTAAAGTTTGATAAACCCTATATAAAAATCATGGTGGGATTTGTCTTTGCAGTATTTGTAGTCACCATTGTAATAACTCTATTAGATTACTTATACCGATAGTATTAAAGTTATGTATAGTTCAGAAGCAACACAAGCATCAAATTTTGTTCAGGGAGTAGACCAGGCGTTCCTGATCATCCTTGGAATTTCGTTTTTCTTCCTCATCGGGCTAACCGTTGTAATGTTGGTTTTTGTATATAAATACAATAAAAAGCGGCATCCGAAACCAACTCAGATAGAAGGCAGTGTCAAACTGGAATTATTGTGGACAATTATTCCGTTTGCATTGACGATGCTGATGTTTTACATTGGTTGGGCCGGGTGGAAACCCATGCACAATCCTCCAAAGGATGCAATGGAAGTAACCGTTTACGGAAGAATGTGGAATTTTAGTTTTGAGTACGAAAACGGGAAACGGACTGATACGCTTTATCTTCCCAAAGATAAAGCGGTGAAGTTAAACCTCGTGGCAATGGATGTACTGCACAGTTTATACATCCCGGCATTCAGGGTTAAACAGGATATGGTTCCGGGGAAAAAAGACAATTTTATGTGGTTTGAGCCTCAGAAAGAAGGAGAATATGAATTGTTTTGCGCTGAATACTGCGGATTACAGCACTCGTATATGTACACTTCAGTAAAAGTTATGGAAGACAGTACTTTTACCAACTGGTTGACAGATACAACCATGGTTGCTTCTGCTGCTGAGGTTGAATCGCCAACCGCTACCGGAAGAAGAATTATGCAAAGTATTGGTTGTTTTGCCTGTCATTCCATTGATGGTTCGAAACTGGTGGGCCCAAGTTTTAAAGGAATTTGGGGAGAAGAACAAACCGTTGTTACAGGCGGCGACGAAAGGGAAATAGTGGTTGACGAAGAATATATAAGGCGGTCAATTTATGATCCAAATGCCGATGTGGTTGACGGTTTTAACAAAGGATTGATGTTATCTTATGAAGGCCAACTTTCAGAAGATGATATAACAAATATTATCGAATACCTCAAAACCTTAAAATAGATTGAAAACATATTTCAAAGACATACTGGAACTGGGAAAAGCAAGAATTTCGTTTTCTGTCGCTTTATCGGCTTTAACGGGTTATGTTTTGTATACCGGTGTATTAGACAGTTTGGGGTGGGCAATTACGGCAGGTGTGTTTTTTTTGTCGTGTGGATCTTCGGCACTTAACCATTGGCAGGAACGGAAAACCGATGCTTTGATGCCACGCACTCAAAACCGCCCGATTCCAGCCGGAAGAGTTAGGGCAGCTAACGGTTTGCTTATTGCCATTTTGTATGTGGTAATCGGCGCTCTGATACTCCTGCTAACCGCACCAACAGCTGCTTTGATTGTTGGTTTTATAACCTTGTTTTTTTACAATGCCGTTTATACACCACTAAAAAAAGTTACGGCTTTTGCCGTGATTCCCGGTTCTTTTGTTGGGGCCTTACCCCCTATGATTGGTTGGGCCGGAGCTGGAGGAAGTTTAACTTCCGAAGTCATTCTGTTGGTTTCCGTGTTCTTTTTTATTGGTCAGATTCCGCATTTCTGGCTTTTGCTGCTTATGTTTGGAGACCAGTATAAAAAAGCCAAGCTGCCAAGTTTAAATCAGATTTTTAATGAAATGCAAATAAAAAGAATTACTTATACCTGGATTCTTACCACCATTGCATCGGCATTACTGGTTATTTTATTTGTATTTAATAACCGCTTGTTAATTTTTGTGTTGTTGTTTTATACTTTTTATCTGTTGTCGTCGCTGTCGATGGCGGTGTTTGTAAAAGAGGAGTTTAAAGTGCGGCCGGCTTTTTACAAGCTTAACTTTCTGTATTTATTTATGATGATCTTTTTGGTCACCGACGGGCTGCTTCGTTCCGGGCCCTTTTAAAGTTAGGGCTTTTGCATCATTTCAAACAAAACTCCCTCACGCAATGCAAAATCAGTTTGTACAATCTGTGTAAGTTTTGCATCGGAAATCAGCTGATTGATAAGAATTACCGCCGGAACAATTAAATCAACACGCACCATATCCATTCCTTTCATAGCAAGTCTTTCTTCACGCGTTGACTGAATGATTTTTTTATATACTTTATCAAAGTTTTCCAGCGAAATGGGTTGGGTTATCCGTTGTTTTTCACCGGGGGTCACTTGATCGATAATGTCGGCAATCGTATCAAATGCCCCGGAACAACCAATAAGTGTATTTACTTGTTGAGAACAACACTGTTCAAAGGCATTTTTGTGTTGGACGGAAAAGTATTTCTGAAGTTCCTGCATTTCTGAAGGTAAAATAGGATCCGAAATTTGAAACTGATTGATAACACGTGCCATCCCGGTTGGTTGACTCTCTTTCCATGTCATCTGCTTGTTTTTCATCACAATCAACTCGTTGCTGCCCCCTCCAATATCCAGAATAACCGCTGGTTTGTTAAAATCCTGAAAGGCCAGCAAAACGCCGCTAAAGATTAATTCTGCTTCTTTTTCACCGCTTACAACTTTTACTACATAACCGGTTTGGTTTCCAATCTGTTCCAAAAAAGAAACCTTGTTTAACGCTGAACGTACCGCCGATGTGGCAATACTTCGTACCTTGTCAACCTGAAAATTTTTAATTATTTCCTTGTGTTTTGAAAAAGACTGTAAAACTCTTTGGGTTGCATCGGGGCTGATTTCATTTGTTTTAATTTTATCATCGCC
This sequence comes from Maribellus maritimus, assembly GCF_022267315.1. Classification (GTDB taxonomy): domain Bacteria; phylum Bacteroidota; class Bacteroidia; order Bacteroidales; family Prolixibacteraceae; genus Draconibacterium; species Draconibacterium maritimum. Next base: position 192,380 of record NZ_JAIKLE010000003.1, on the reverse strand, counting down.
CAAACGTACCAATTGTTTACTTTGGTGCAGAATACTGTATTCTGTTGAATTTATTTCGGCAACAAGCAGATTACAGGTGTTGGTTCCCAGGTCGATAACAGCAATCCTCATCTATTTAACATTAGAGAAATGTAAAGCAATATAAAATAAACTTAAGAAAACGACAAGCAGACATAAAGAATAAATTTCCTCGGGTATCGTCTGGGTTTTCACGTCAATTGTATTCCTTGGCATTGGTTTATAATCTTTAAAATTGCTTTTAATACCTTAATGTCTTAATTTTATTGAAGTTATAAAATTACCTGCAATGTCAGATTCAATTGAAAACCGGTTCAGAAAGGAGTGGTCGGATGCCGAATGTTGGGTTTGGGACGAAATCCGTGCAGGACGTATTGCCAGCTTTAATAAAAAATTCAATAGAGATCCCAGTCCGAAAGCAGAAGAAGAATGGAACCACGAGGATGAAAAAAGAATTTTATCAGCTGCTTTTTTGGAGACACTGTTAAATGAAGAATTTTTTAAAAATGCAATCAAATTCAAAGGTGTCCGGATTGAAGGTGCACAATTTAAAGAAGATATTAATCTCCAGCATGTAAAACTATCCTGGCAGTTATGGCTCGAGTTTTGCCGTTTTGAGGGCTCGCTAAAATTAATGAACCTCGAAATAAATGATTGGTTTTCGCTTGAAGACTCCTGGGTAGGTGGTGGCCTGGATTTAAACGGAGCGCAACTACATAGTTATGTTTCTTTTAAGCAAATTACTGTTCTTGGGGCGGTTGATATGATAAGTGCAAAGGTTGGTGCCAACCTCGAAATGGATGGCGGCCATTTTACCCAAAAGGTAAATATGAACTCCATTAAAATAGGAAGTTCTTTGTATCTCCGGAATAAGGCCAGCTTTACAGCCGTTGAACTGGCCAATGCTTTTGTTGAAGGAATGGTCGAATTGAGCGGGAGTACATTTAGCGGGAAACTTGATATGAACCTGGCCAATATTGGCGGTTATCTTTCCATGGCCGGCAACGCGGTTTTTAACCAGATCGATTTGAACAGCGCACGTATTGGCAGTAATCTCTTTCTGATGGAGAGCACGTATAATGATTTTCTCGATGTAAGCTCGGTTCATGTTGAAGGAACAATTTATATGAGTGGAAAAACTTCGTTTAGAGATATCTATCTCGGAAATGCCCGGGTTGAAAGTGACGTGATAATGACGGGAAGCTCGTTTACCGGAGACTTAAAAATGAGTTCAGTAAAAATTGGTGGTTTTTTGTATATGGATGGAGGGGCCACTTTTAACCTGGTTGAAATGAGAAGTGCCCAGATTGGAAGTATGGTATCGATGATTGGCAGCTCTTTTAATGGTGCGCTGGAAATGAATTCTATCAGGGTGGAAGGTTCTGTTTTTATGCGTAAAAATGCACAATTTCAGAAGGTAAATCTTGGCAGCGCTCAAATTGATGGAAACTTGGAGTTAAGTGGAAGCAAATTTTCAGATACTGTAAATATGAATTCCATAAATGTCGCGGGATCACTTTTTTTGGATGATGGTGCCAGTTTTGAAATGCTTAAATTGGGAAGTGCCCGCATAGGAGGAACAGTGTCAATGAATGGCAGTGAATTTCACGATTTCCTTGATATGAATTCGTTAAAAGGCGAAAGTGCTGTTTTTATGCGTGATGGAGCTAAATTTCAAAGAGTAGATATTGGAAGCGCTGAGATTGCAGGAAATCTTGAACTGACAGACAGTACCGTTTCCGGATATTTAAACATCAGTTCTGTAAAAATAGGAGGAAATTGTTTTTTAAGAGATAAATCAGAATACCAGGAGGTAAATATAACCAGTGGCGAGATTGCAGGTAACCTTGAACTGACTGGGAGCAGATTCTTTCAAAGACTGGGGTTAAATTCAATAAAAGTTGGTGGTTCGCTTTATATGGACGGCGGTGCTGTTTTTGAATCAGTAGAAATGAGAAGTGCCCGGATCAACGGACTGATTTCTGTTTCGGGAAGTACCTTTAACGGCGACCTGAATATGAATTCTGTGATTACCGAAGGTTTTGTTTTTATGCGGGGAAAGTCGGTATTTCAAAAGGTAAACATGGGAAATATATGTATTGCCGGTAACCTTGAAATGTCGGGGTGTAGTTTTGGAGGCCTCGTGAATATTAACTCCGCGAAAATTAAAGGGTCTGTGTTTATAGATCAGGAGTCACAATTTCAGGAGGTAAACCTGGTAAATGCAGAAATTGGAGGAAACCTCGAAATGCCGTCCGTTATTTTTTTAGGAAAATTGAATCTGAATTCTTCAAAAATCGGTAATTCTTTGTTTATGGACTCCGGAGCCAGTTTTAAAGAAGTAAATTTAGGTGCGGCTTGCGTGGGGAATACCATTGTGATGAGTGGAAGTAATTTTAATGGTTTTTTGGATATGAACTCCGTAAAAGTCGAAGGAGCTGTTTTTATGTCCGGATATTCAGTATTTAACGATGTAAGCCTGGTGAGTGGGAAAATAGCCGGAAATCTGGAATTGAATTACAGTACTTTTAAAGGTGACCTGAGTTTTGACAATCTTGTTATAGAACAAAACTTACTTGCCCGGTACGCCTACTTCAATAAAGATAAAAAGCTGAGTTTGTGTTATTCAAATATTGGTTCTACCGTAAATTTTTCAGGTTCTCAAATGGGAAGCCTGGAATTAACTTCAACAAATATAAATTCTGAGTTGCGTTTAGGGTCGGGAAGGAGTGTTCCCCCGGTGTGGAGCAGTTCATCGGAAATGATTCTCTGGAACGCCACTGTTGGTGCCATACAGGATAAAGGGGTTAACTCATGGCCCGATAAGTTGGAACTGGAAGGGTTTACTTATCATGGATTAGGCGGATATGGAGCCACAGGTGAAGGAAATATGGCAAAACGAAAATCATCGGAGTTTATCAATTGGCTGGAACGTGACAAAACATTTTCACCCCAACCCTACGAATACCTGGCGAAAGTGTTAAACGAATCGGGTTTTCCTTCCAAAGCCAATGCTGTTTTACACGCCGGAAGAAAAAGGTCGCGTACAGTAGCCTGGGAACAAAACGATAAAAAGAAACGGGAATACATGCGTTGGTTTGGTCTGGTTCTTCTGCAGTCAACAATTGGTTTTGGGCTGGGAGGCAGGTATTTCCGGGTGTTAATTTGGTTGCTTGGATTTTCCTGTATTGGTTTTCTTGTTTTGCTTTTTACCTGTCAGAGTTCAGGCCCCGACTACTTCAAAATGGCCTGGGCAAGCCTGGATGCAACGCTTCCGATTGTTGAATTGAATGATGAATATAGTGAGTTTATTTTTAGTAATTCAGCGAACGGAATAAAGACATGGTTTTATATTCAGAAAATGATTGGATATGTTTTGGGTGGTTTTATTGTAGCCGGGTTGGCCGGGTTGACTCAAAAAAATTCATAAGTGTTTTGGGAAACTTCTTCGGACGATGTTGTTTTTTTCAGGGGAATCATCGAAATGGTTTCTGTTGGACAAACAGCTGCACAGGCACCGCATCCAACACATTTGTTCAAATCGGCAAGGGGTTTCATCATTATATTTTGGCTAGCGACTATCTGAATGGCATCGTAGGAGCAAACTGATTTACAACGGTCACATTCTTTAAAATCGCTTAGCAAACAATCTTCTAATCTGATATTTATGCTTCCGATAAACAACTTCTTTTTGGCATTTAATGTAAAAGGAGAAATTGAACCCGTGGGGCAGACTGTTCCGCATAAATTACAATCTTCCAGACAATATCCTTTATTTTCAAAGCTGATTTCCGGGGTCATCCAGGCAGTAAGGTTCTTCTTTCCGGAGTGATGAATGATGATATCGGAGGGGCATGCTTTTATACAACTGCCGCAACGTACACACAGGGTGTTAAACAAGTTGCCCCGGAGCGAAGCCGGAGGTCTGAAAAATTGTTTGCGCTCTGCATGTAACAGCGAAGGAATAAAAACACCGGCAAGCAATCCGGTGCCTGAAGCAATAAACATACGCCGGCCAACATTTTGCTCCGTGCTTATATTTTTCTTTTTCAGAAGTGTTTTTGCTATCCATTTTCGCCAGGTGGAGAGTTCATCAAAAAGGCCACCCAGCGGACAAAGTTTTCCGCACCAAATGCCGGGGAGAAATAGATGAATAATCAACAGAACGGGCAGACCAATAAAAGAGACAATAACAGCTAGTGAAATGTCTGATGCAAAAGCGGCAAAAAAACCGTTAAAAACCGACAGGGGATCCAGAAGGATAAAAAATGGGATGCCTGTTAGCGCGGCAGCCAGAGAAAGTAAAGCGAGCCATCTGCCAAGCCGGGGAATTTTTTTTACAAATGCCCGGGAGTGTTTCCCCCATTTTGAAAACGAATCACAGCCTAATCCTACCGGGCACATGTAACGACAAAACCACCGGTTTCGAAAAAACGAAACAAGCAGAATACTCCAACCCAAAATATTAAGCCAAACCATTGATTTTAAAAGAAACAGAGAGTTGAGCATTGCAAAGGGACTCAGCCACATATAAAGTCCGGTAAAAATGCCAAGCTGCAAGGGCAAAGCCAGCAAAACAGCCACTACTGTTGAAACTCGGCGGATGTATTTTGGTTTTGTTAGGTTCATTTTTGATTTTATAAATCTTTAGCCCCTATTGCAGTGAGTTAGCAGGAAGAATTAAAACCCGCTTGCTGCCGGTTTCTGTTTAGCCAAACCACACATTTTGCTCCTCAAGTGTTTTCCTTAGTTTTTGCCGGTCGATTTCGCGTACTGTTACACGGTCATTCGCGGCGATTGCTGCAGCGGCACCCGCTCCATGTCCGGTAATCAGGCAGGTCCCGATTATACGTGTGTCTTCAACCAAAGCTTGTTCAAAACAAAAACAGCGGCCTGCTACCAGTAAATTTTCCGTTTTTTTCGGTAACAACGAACGATATGGAATTTGCCAGAGCGGACGTTCATACGCCAGAACTTTATTTCCCTTATATAACATGGAAGTCCAGGCGCCGCTGATTCCGATAACATCGTCAAACTGTTTGAAAGTCATGGTATCTTCAAGGGTGAGTTTGTATTCTCCTTCCACGATGCGCGACATACGAACACCCATTTGAGATGCAGTGTCGAGCAAAAACACGTTCTCGTGCCCCGGTACTTTTTTTATTCTTTCCACACTTTCCCAGATTTCTTTCCGGTATTGCAGTTGCAATTGGGAAAGATTCTGCATGTCAATTCCATCCTGATCATTCAGACCGTGCATATTTACCCAGTTTACACTTGGGATTGGAGTGGGTTGTCCGAGCGGCATTTTTTTGTAGCCTGGTTTGTTTTTGTCAATCCTGTCGATATTTCCCAAACGGTGCACCAGACCAATATGATAGTTCATGGTTTCATAGCTATCACCGGCCCAGTGGAAAACATCGCCGTCGCCGGTGCAGTCAATCACTACCTTTGCCAACACAGCCTGCCTTCCTGATTTACTTTCAATAAACACGCCTTTTATGGTATTCCCTTCCATAATGGCGTTTACACCCCAGGAATGATACAGCATCTTTACACCCGATTCAACAATCATTTCATCCAGAATGTACTTGCCGGCCTCGGGATCAATTATCGGATTTACCTCATGAATGGCCATTTCCATATCAAAAAGCCGTTGCGCCATTTCTCCTCCAAGTCCGTAAATGACTTGTTTCCTTCGTTTTTGTTTATCTACTGCATGGGTTGACAACAGCGGCAGAACAAGCCCGCCTGTCCACAAACCGCCCAGGTGATTATAACGTTCCACCAGATAGGTTTCAGCTCCGGCACGGCTTGCCGCAATGGCGGCAGCTACCCCGGCCGGCCCTCCGCCAATAACCAGTACATCTGTTTCTGCAATAACCGGGATTTCACGGGCTGGTTCGGTAATCGTTCGTTGTGGTTCCGTTGCTTCAGAAAGCGGCGCAGGAGTTTCCTGCTGGTCTCCTTCAATTTTTCGTCCGCAGCTAACGCCCATGGAAAGGGCACTTCCTGCAACAATAATTCGGGTAACAAAGTCTCGGCGTTTCATTTGGTTGATGATTTATTAGATTTTTGCCTAAAAATAGTAAAATCTGTTTAAGCCATGCAAAAAATGTAAAGCCACAAGATTGCGACTCTACATTTTATATGCTAACATCTAGACTATGGAATATGGTTGTGTTTAGAAATTTTTTCTCAGAAAATGATAGGCGTTGCCATGCATAAAACGTTCAACGATTTCGGAAGCTGTCATTTTATTGTAGCTTTTTAGGTTGTCCGACTGCGCCGAGGCTATAAAGTTGTAAGCATGTTTTTCCAGGTAACTGTCAAATACCGGCATATCTTCAGCTGTCCAAAAACCATTCAGCGGATTTACCATCCCGTCGTTGTCAGTTCCTACACACTGTATTCCCCAGGCAAACATATCGTGGCGGTTAAGTACTTCTGCAATATGCTGGATCTGATTCCATATCATTTTTGATTTGTGGAAAAGCATTTTCCTGCGGGTAAGATTGGGGCCTGTCTTTTTGAGTACCGTTTCGCTTCCCACACGCCGCTCATCAAACTGAATGCCAAATAAACCACCTGATTTAGCCACTTTTATAATTTCATCATCATAAAAGTTAATATCATCGGGCTGGAATTTTCCAAAGTTAAAAAGGTCGTCCTCTACTTTTTCTTCAAACGATCGCAGTCCGGTTACCGCGCCGTGGCTTACAATTAGCGGGATGATTTCATTGGGGTATTCATTTGCCAGAAACCGGTAATATTCTTTTCGCGCTTTTACACTCATGTGTTTTAAATCGATGAGCACACGTTTCCCGTTGGTGTTGTCAAGAAGCCGACGTACCAGATCCCATCCCAACGCATTAAATCCTTCGTCCATTCCGTCTTTTTGATTGCAGAACTTACTTACTTTTGCATTTAAACTGCGGGCATGTCCAACCATTTCATTATAAAAATGATGGGTTAAGCCCATAAAAAATAATCTCCTGTCCCAGTTTTTTACTTTTTCAACATTGGTTAGAATCTCTTTTTTATTGATTGTTCTGCCTGCGAGTTGAAGCCCTCCGTTAAACGCATGCGCTCCTTCAATGGATAAAATAACAAAGATGGTTTTTACATCGGGATCATATTCTTTATCAATTTCTGCAAACGACGAAACAATTTTATATTGGTACCAGTCGCCATCCACTTTATATTTAACTCCTTCCAGCTGGAGGTAAAAATGATACTCCATTTCCAAGTCAGAAAAATAGTCCGACATGTTTTGTACATGGTCTATTCGCTTTTTCCCTAAACCTGTTACAAGGTTGGCAACGGCATCACCCACCAGGTGAGTGCCTAGTTTATTAACGACGAAGCCCTTTTCAAGACCACACAGGGAAACAAAAACAATTTCAGCTCCGCTTTTTGCCAGCGATGTAAAATCGGCCTGCCTGAATTTTGTGAGTGTAGTAACAATATTGGTTGCTTTATCCAGTAGCGTTGGCGGATCGTAATACCACAAACTGTCTTTTGCATTTCGGTTTGCGTTGTTTTCGCCCTGATTCCGGTAATAACTTCTTCCAAGGGGTTTCATGGCCGGATGTGTATGAAGATCGATAAACGGCGTTTTCATAAATAAGGATTTAATGGTGTTTAATTCCTTAAATTACAAAAAATAAAAAAGAAAATCAATAGGGAGGGATAGTTTATTGTTTGATTTACAGTATGTTTTGGATATAAGATTTGTTATGCTAATAAAATCTTATGTTTTAAAAGTACCGGGGATTTGAGGATTTGTGCAGGGCTTTTTTTACCGGTTGTTTATATCCTCCGGCTCAAGGTCATGATGCTGTAAACGGTGCCAGGCCATCTCTTCGTATTTTGTTTGCGGTTTTCCGTAGTTGCAGTACGGGTCGATACTTAAGCCGCCGCGGGGAAGGAATTTTCCCCAAACCTCGATATATTTTGGTTCCATCAGCCGGATTAAATCCTTCATTATAATATTAATACAGTCTTCATGGAAAGCACCGTGATTTCTGAAACTAAACAAATACAGTTTCAGGCTTTTACTCTCCACCAACTTCTTATCCGGGATATAGCTGATGTAAATTGTAGCAAAATCGGGCTGACCTGTAATCGGACAGAGGCTGGTGAATTCCGGTGCATTAAATTTTACAAAATAATCGTGTTCAGGGTGTTGGTTTTCAAAATTCTCCAAAACCTCCGGTTGGTAATTAAAATTGTATGCTGTTTTATTCCCCAGATGTTTTAACTTATTCATTTTCTTTTTGTTTTAAGTAGTTCTCCAATCCACGGTTTCGCAAATAGCAGGCGGGACAGTTGCCGCAACCTTTTCCTTTTACGCCGTTGTAACAGGTTACGGTTTCGTTTTGTACGAGTTCAAACACGCCAAGCTCGTCGGCCAGTTGCCAAATTTCTGTTTTGTTTTTCCACATCAGCGGAGTATGGATTTTATAATCGTAATCCATCGAAAGATTAAGCGTTTGGTTAAGGGAAACAATAAAATCGTTCCGGCAGTCGGGATAACCGCTAAAATCGGCCTGACCAACTCCGGTCACCAGATTTTTAACCGATTTTGATTTGGCATAAATTGCTGCGTAAGTCAGAAAAAGCATGTTTCTCCCTTCTACTAATGTGTTGGGAGGGCGTTCATCAGGTTTTTCTTTTTCCACTTCAATGGAGGCTGATGTTAGTGCATTTGCTGTCAGCTGAGGGAGTAATTTCAGTTTTAGAATTTCAAAAGGGACATTTGCTTGTACAGCAATGTGGCGCGCTGCTTCCAGTTCTGTTTTGTGCCGCTGACCATAATCAAAGCCCAGCGCAGAAACCTTGTTAAAATGTTGTTTTGCCCAGAACAAACAGGTTGTGGAATCCTGTCCGCCCGAAAAAATAAGCAATACATTGTTGTTCATGATAAAATAAGCTTTTTAATTTTTTAGGAACAACCAAACTGTAACTCACAGTCCGGCACGTTTAAATTTGTCGTAAACGAAAAGGATTATAGGATACCGAATAATCAAAGGTGTCTTCGCCCTCCAGTTGTTTTACTTTTTTTACTACCACAAGCGTTAGCGGAAGTACAATAATTTCATAAACGGTTTTTATTACGGCTTGTGTAACAATCATTCCCAATAACACATTTACAGGGAAAACACCGGCAAAGGCTACCAATATAAAAATCAGAGAATCGATGCTTTCGCCCGCCAGGGTAGAAACAATGGCACGAAGCGAAAAAGATTTTCCTTCGGTTATGACTTTGACTTTACTCATAACAAAGGCATTCAGAAACGAGCCAAAAAGGTAAGCCAGCAAACTGGCTGCTACAATACGAGGTGTGTTTCCAAGTACGCTTGCAAAAGCATTTTGTCCTTCATAAAACGGGGCCGAAGGAACGGCAACAGCCATACTAAAAAATAATACTGCAAGCAGGTTTACCCCAAATCCGGCCCAGATGATCAGACGGGCTTTTCGGTATCCCCACACTTCTGCAATTACATCGTTAATGATATAGGCCAGTGGAAAAATCAAAACTCCGGCGGGGGCCGACCACGGGCCAATCATAATTATTTTTGATGCTAAGATGTTGGAAATCAAAAGGCAGGTTGCGAACAATATACCTGCCAGCATAAACAAAACAGAAACTTTGTTATTCATACTTCTTGTTTTTTACGTGGTTATCAAGAACACGTCGTTAATAATGGCGCAAATATAAAAAGTTTCTCTGATTTTTAGCGATAAGCGACAATACTCAATTTCCGTTTCACAATAAGCCTGTTTTTTAACGACTCCATTTGATTCCCCGGGAATACGTTTGTTCTTTTTCTTTTGTCCATTACCTTTTTTGTGCTGATCTCCTGCTTTTGTCTTTCAGCTTTTATCCGTACCTTTTATTTTGTGAACCGCAGAATGTTTTTATTTTTCAAACAGGATTACACACTAAAACCTTCACTTATGCAAAAAATGAAAGCAATTATTTACCAAAAAAGAGGAGCCGAAAAGTTGGTTTATACTGATGTGGAGAAACCTGTACCCAAAGAAAATGAAGTGCTGATAAAAGTTGTTGCGTCATCGGTAAATGCAGCAGATTACCGGTCGATGCGATTGGGAATCGTGCCCAAACGAAAGATTTTTGGAGCCGATGTTGCCGGCCGTGTAGAATTGGTGGGCAGGAGTGTGAGCCTGTGGAAAGAAGGAGATGAGGTGATGGGAGATTTGTCAGGTAGCGGATTTGGCTGTTTTGCTGAGTATACCGTAGCTCCTGAAGATAAAGTTATCCAAAAGCCCGTTGAACTTTCCTTTGCGGAAGCGGCGGCGGTTCCGCTTGCCGCAATAACTGCCATTCAGGCTTTGCGTGGTAAGGGAAAGATTCAAAAAGGACAAAAGGTGTTAATTGTAGGAAGCGGAGGAGGAGTAGGTACATTTACCGTGCAGCTTGCCCGGTATTTTGGCGCAGAGATTACAGCGGTGTGCAGCACCCGAAATGCAGAACAAAGCAGAATGCTTGGCGCTCAAACTGTAATCGATTACACCCAGGAGAATTTTACCCGCACCCGGCAACGTTTTGATTTGATTCTGGCAGTAAATGGGAACGAAGCGCTTTTGACCTACCGGCGTTTGCTGGCTCCGGGAGGTACATATTTGATGGTAGGAGGTTCAATGACACAAATTCTCAAATCTTTATTATTTGGAAAATTACTGTCGCTGGGGAGAAAGAAAATGCTGGCAGTTTCGGCAAAAGCAAATATGGCGGATTTGGAATTTATTGCAGCACTTGCAGCCAAAGGCCAAATCAAACCGGTAATTGACCGGACTTATACCCTCGAACAAATGCCCGAAGCCATGGAATATGCAAACACAGGCCATGCACAGGGAAAGCTGCTGATTAAGGTGGAATAGCTTTTAACGGCGAGTCAGGCTACAAATTACCGGGTGAGAATTTGTGTTTCGATACAAACGGATAAACTCATACTTAAGAAGCTGTGTAATAACAACAATTTGGCGACTAACCCTGGTTTTTATCCAAGGGAATAACAATGAAGAACAAATGGGCTTTAGCCCTTAATATCAATTTATTGGACTAAAGTCCCAAGGGGTATGTAGCCTCGTTTCACCGGCATGAATGCCGGTGTTATCTAATTTTCGTACATCTCTGATTATCTGGCTTTGTACATCATTACATCAAATCTTTTGTATTGATCGGAGCCTACTGATATCAAATAAATGCCTTTTTATTTGTAATCCGGAATAACATTATTACATTTAGCAGACAGTTCGACAAAAAAAACACCCAAAAATCAAACCATGCATCATAGTATTATTCAGATTCTGACGTTTTTCAACTCAGGTATAACCTTAATTATGGGATTTTATATGTTGGTTTTGCGCCGGACTGCTGCATCACAGGGAACGGTTTACTGGGCTTTGGGAAGTTTTGTTATCGGTATCGGTCTCTTATTCCGCTTGCTTCCTCCCCAAAACGGATATCTGTCGATGGTAGCACCCGGCATAATTGTTACAGCAGGTCTCTATTTGTACCTGTGTGGAATATGGAAGTTTAAAAAGCAAAAATTGTACAAATGGATAATTATCGGGATTCCTGTGACGGATTTTGTTCAATCTTTGTTTTTCTTTTTTGTCTTTCATTCCTTTCGAATCCAGTTGATTATTCACGCTGTTTTTCTTATTTTTTATTGTGTGCTTGCCTTTGCCGCGATGTTAAGATTGTCTGCTGAACAGAAATACCTGAAACGTATTTTTCAAATCAATGCCTTTTCTTTTTTTATTTTTCTTTTTGTAATCTTGCTCAATGTAATTGTTGTGCTGACGAGTCCTGACTTTAAACCTTCCACTATTTCTCAATCAGGAATTGCACTGCATATCATTTCCGGATTATTAATGATTGCCCTTACTTTTGGATTTCTTACAGCAGTAAATATGCGTCTGGACAAGGATTTACGGGACCAGCTGAAATCAAAAACAAAATTTTTCTCCATCATTGCCCACGATTTGCGAGGACCCGTAGGGAATATTATGAATGTGTTGGAATTGCTGGAGAATGAATCGGAACTGGATGAAAAGGAGCGAAAAAGATTTATGGAAACACTACGTACACTTAGCCAATCCACCTTTCATCTTTTACAGAATCTGCTTGAATGGGCTTCCCGTTCAAGCAATCTGAGTAATTACGAAACTGAAATTTTGGATGTCAATCGTATCGTAAACGAAAACCTTGAGCTGTTTAAAAGCTCAGCTTTGATGAAATCCATCGGGCTGGACTTTGTTCCGGGCCGGAATGTTTTTACTTCAGGGAATGCAAATATGCTGCAAACCATTATCCGCAACCTGGTTTCCAATGCAGTAAAGTTTACACCTGTGGGAGGCAAAGTTTCTATTGTTACAACAAACGAAGCCGGAAAAGTTGGTTTTCAGATTACCGACTCGGGGGAAGGAATGGACCCAAAAACGCTACAGTCGCTTCTTGAATTTGGAGAAGGAAAATCAAAAAGGGGTACAAACGGCGAGGTAGGAGCCGGCCTGGGACTTGTACTTTGTAAGGAATTTATTTCGCTTAACCGGGGAACACTTTCATTTCAAAGTGAATTGGGTAAAGGTACCCGGGTGAACGTTAGCTTTCCAAAGGCATAATTATTCCGCAACTTTTCCCAGTAACAATCCAATGGACAAACCGCCAACGGTAGTTTGTGAGGTGATTTCCAGAAAAGGAGTTACCGCCAGTCCGGCAAAATGATTAAAAACTGTTTCAAATTCGGGTTTCAGAACAATGCCTACCCGGTTTTCTTTCCGGTTTTCCCAACTGTAATTCGGAACCAGCAACAGTCCTTCTGCCGGGTCTTTTATAAAATTGAAGGCTTCGCTTTTTGTTATAAATGAAACCCCGGCTTTAAAATTGATTCGTGTTTTTGCTCCGGGGCGAAGCGAGCGAAAAACGCCGCCCAGAATTCGGAAAGACTCTACGTTATCTGTGGGATTGGTGGCTCCCAACGCAAAAATACTGAGTAGACCGCCCGAATAATTTTCGGGTTTTTCTTTGGCCGGACGGGCAAGGGCCGAATATTCCAGATGAAAAGAAAAACGTTCGTTAACACCTAAATTAAACCCCAGTTGCCCGCCGGAGAAATTTCCCACCGACAAACTGCTGTTGAGGTAGTAAAATATTTTGTCCGTGTCCTGTCCCCATGTTGTCAGACAGAAAAAAAGCAGAACTATTCCGGTTCCCTTTTTCATGTTGGAAAGATTTAATTGATTTGCTGCTTCTCCACCCTGGTTGTTTTTTAGAAACAAATTAAGGAAAAATTCTGAAAAACGGTGCTTCTTCTTTTTGTATTCATTTCTTCAGGCAGGAGTGCTGATTTTTTGTGAATTTAACAGAAGAAGAAATATACCCGGGGAGCAGAAGTTTCCCCTCCTGTCACTGGCACAGGAGGGGTGCCGGAGCGAAGCAAGGGTGGGGTGGTTAGTTCTGTTTTACCGGTATAAATGCAGGTGTTATTTTGAATACACAACTTACAGCAGCAGTACCCGGCAGTTCTTCGTAGCGATCCATCGAAGCGTTTGTCTCCATCTCTACGAGACCGTTTTCATACGGTCGGAGGGGGTGACTGTCGTGCCCCATTCTCAATTAACGCCTGCTGCCTTTGTGCATATCAAATGCAACAACCGACTCAGAACCTTTCCGGGGCTTTTTTTACTCCAGCCGGCAATCATTTTAATTTTTTCCTTTTCTTTATACCAAATAAAACCAGCTAAAGCGAAATTCTTTTATGAAACAATTAACACTTCTTAGCACCGTATTCCTGGTGTTCCTGTTTGTTTCCTGCAACGAAACGGCGCAATGGGGAGGTCCTACCCGCGACGGTATTTTTCCGGATACAGGATTGTTAAAAACCTGGCCACCCGACGGCCCGCCCTTAAAACTAAAAATTGAGGATATTGGCAAGGGATTGTCTCAACCTGTGGTATACAAGGATGTAATTTATGTTACAGGCTTAAGATCCGATACACTCGATGTGATAGGAGCCTACAATATGGAAGGGAAGCTGCTTTGGGAAAAGGAATACAGCCGCGCATGGCCCCGGGCTTATCCCGAGTCGAGAGGGACACCAACCATCGAAAAAAACAGAATCTACCTGGTGGGCGGAATGGGGAAACTGGTTTGCCTGAGTACCAGGGGAGGAAAAGTAATCTGGGAAAAACAACCTTTAAGCGAATTCAACGGGAAATATATGTACTGGGGAAATGTGGAATCGGTGCTTTTAACCGACGATGCTGCCCTGTATGTTACCGGTGGAGAGCAAACTACGCTGGTAGCCTACGATAAAAAAACAGGTAAATTACGCTGGAAAAGTAAAAGTACGGGAGGCGATAAATCGTATGCCTCCGCATCGCTGGTAGAGTGGGGCGGTAAAAAAATAGTGCTTGTACAAACTTCCGATGACCTCGTGGGATTTGATGCCTCCAACGGCAATGTACTCTGGACTTACAATACCGTTCAGTATCATACCGAAAAAGGGAGCGGAGAAGCAGCCAATATCCCTCTTTTTAGTAACGGCGATATTTTTGTGACTTATGGCAACGAACAACCCGGTTTGCTGCTCCATATGTCCGACGATGCAAACACAATTTCGCTAAAATGGCGTAACGATATCCTCGATACACATCATGGCGGCCTGGTTTTACTCGATGGAACAATTTACGGCTCAACCATGACCGACAATACCCGGGGCAACTGGGCCTCTGTGGATTGGGAAACCGGAAAAACCAACTGGGAAACCAACTGGTTTACCAAAGGTTCGGTAATTGCTGCCGACGGGATGTTGTATTTTTATGAAGAAAGACGTGGACATGTGGCGCTGGTAAAACCCGATACTTCGGAACTGAAAGTAATCAGTACCTTCCAGGTAGAAGATGGTGAGGGACCACACTGGGCACATCCGTCGATTTACAACAAAATGTTGTTTGTCAGGCATGGTAGTGTTTTACTGGTTTACGATATTAAAGCCTGAATTTCACCGGTAGTTTAAACATACTCTTTAAAGCAAACAATAATCAGTCCCCGGCGATTCTACACAGGCGTTCCATCAAAGCGTTTGGAGAGGGTGATTTTTTGTTTCCATCTGTCGGCCGCAGGATAATATCAATTTATTGGACTAAAGTCTGAAAAGAGATATAGCTCTTTTTTACGGGCATAAATGCCTGTGTTATTTTTTGGATTACGCAACTTAAAGAAGCAGTAACCGGCAGTTTTTGGCGACGTTCCATCGAAGCGTTTGTCCCCATCCCTGAGGGGGGGGACGAGACGGTTTTGAGATGGTCGGAGGAGGTGGTTTACATCATTCAGCATTTATCCCACCTCCAACTAAAAACTCCCAACTTTTTTCCCTGCCTTTGTTTCACCCGTCATCCTGAACGAAGTCGAAGGGTGAATAACAATAAAAATATACCGGTGACCGACGTATACAACAAAGCAACCTGTTCAAATAATAATTCATCTGTAAAAATTGTTATATTTCCATCTTTAACTTATATATAATACATTTATACGAAGAAAAAATTGTCAATTATATAGAAAAAGTAATGCCATAAAAAAGCAATCAGAGCGACTTTTAGAGCTTGCCAAAACAGCAGTAGCCAAAATCATTGAAGAAAACGAAACGTTGGCAATTGCGTATATTCAGGAAGAACTAAAGAAAATGGAGATAGAATTGCCATGAAGATAAGGATGCCTGCAAAATTAATGAGCGAAGAAGCCGGTTTTGGTTTTATAGTTGAGCTATACGAGCAAACCAAAAATATGGGCTTTGACGATTTGGAGCTCGATTTTAAATCTACTTACTGGCTGGAAGCCAATTTGTGTGCTGCACTGGGAGCCATACTATCGCGTTTGCAGGAAGAGTTTGTTTCGGTAAACTTTGTGAATGTAAATCCATCGGTTGAATTAATATTATCGAAAAATCATTTTCTTAGCAATTTTGGTAGCGTAGTTTTGCCCGATACGCACCAAACCACCATAAAATTCAGGAAATTTAAGGTTACTGAAGAAAAGGCATTTAAAGATTATCTCGATAAAGAGCTCTTATCGCAACCCGATTTACCAAGTATGTCGCCTTTGTTAAAAAGTAAGATTAACAAAAGCATCTTTGAAATATTTAATAACGCCAATATACACGGGCATTGCAGCCATGTTTTTAGTTGCGGACAGTATTTTCCGCAGAAAAAGAGGCTGGCTTTTACCGTTGCCGATTTAGGGAAAAGCATTAAAAGTAATGTAAACCATTACCTCAATAAATCACTGTCGGGTTCGGAAGCCATTTCCTGGGCGGTTGAAGAAGGAAATACAACCAGAACAGGAACAATTCCCGGCGGATTGGGCTTAAGCCTTATCCGCGATTTCCTAAAGCTGAACAAAGGTTATATTCAAATCGTTTCATCTAATGGATATTGGGAAGAAAGAAAAGGTGTTATATTTGCAACAGAATTCGACAATACACTGTTAGGAACTATCGTTAATCTCGATATCAATATAAACGATCATAGCTCTTACGTTTTATCTTCGGAAATAAATGCGGATTCAATCTTTTAATCATTATGACTCAGAAAAAAGCTTTTAAAATAAATATTTACGAAATCATCGGTGGAAATGCAGCCGTTTCATCTGATGATGGACAAATTATTTTTGATCGTATAAATAAAGCATTCAAGGAAGACTACTTTGTTTCTCTCGATTTTAAAAATGTAGATCTGATTGTGTCAACGTTCTTGAATGCATGCATCGGGCAATTGTATGGTTTTTATTCTCCTGAATTTATTCGGGAACATCTTAAGGTAGAAAGCCTGAGTGAAGACGATTTAGTGATTCTTTCCAAAGTAATTGAGCGAGCCAAACAATATTTTGCCAACAAAAAGAACTTTGAGGACTCAGCAAACAAAGCTATTTATGGCAGCTAACATTATTAATATTAATTCCTACACACCAAATCCAAACGATTCTTTTTTTTTCGATAATAACGTTTGGATGTACCTATTTTGCCCGCTGGGAAACTACAATGCAAATAAACAAAGTGCCTATTCATCATTTTTGCAGAGAATAAGGTCGTCTAAATCAGCTGTTTATTTAAATAGCATGGTGCTGTCAGAGTTTGCCAATACATACTTGAGGTTGGATTTTGGACAATGGAAAGATGCAACTGAAAACTACTCAGCTGATTTTAAACGGGATTATGTTGGTACGCAACAATATAAGAACACAACAGACGAAATTCGAATTCATATAAATACGATATTGGGAATTTGTGAACGTATCACTGATAGTTTTAGTGGTATAAACATGACTGAGGTTCTAAAACATTTTCAAAACATTGATTTTAACGATAGTTACTACATCGAATTAGGAGAGCAATGGAAATTTGTAACTGACGATAGAGATTTTACCAGTTACACCAACCATGATCTTGATGTAATCACTTTCGGTAATTAACTTTTCTTTATCGTATTCATATTTACCAAGGTGGATAAGTTGCCCTTCGTTTTATAATAACCAAAGAATATCATAAAATAAATCCAGCTAAATCCCTCCATTCACAAAGCTTTCAGAATATTTTTGATGTGCGGAATTTCTTTTATTCCATATAATACGTTCTTTTCGAAGTAAAAGAGAGAAAAGAATGCCGGGGAGAGCCTGATATTCCGGCGAAACTTTAAAAATTGCCCGGGAGCGGTCAATTTTACCAGGGAGCACTAAAATTGGCCGGGGAGACACGAAGATTGCCCGGGGCCCTTCACCACTCCTCGTTGTAAGCGAGGGGCAGATCCATACAATAATCAGAAGCACAAAAAAAAGAGGATGCAATTGCCTGCACCCTCTTTTTCCTAACTAAACTATACTATGAAAAAATTTACCAAATATTGTTGTCTGTCATCCAGCTTTCCAGTGCTAATTCTTTGTCTGTAGCTGTTTCAGAAGCACTCCAACCAGTGTCGTTGGTCATCCATGCTTCCAGTTCCAGTTCGTTTTCTGTTTCCATGTTTTCTGTGCTTGTGTAAATCCGGGTCAAATCACTGGTCATCCAGTTTTCAAGTTTCAGCGCTGATTCTGTTTCCGTCGTAAAATCTGCAGTCGATGCAGCCTTTGTATTCCAGATTGCTTCGTCTGTCATCCAGTTTTCCAACTGTAGTGTTGTTTCCATTCTCTCATGGCCTGAGGCTTTTATTTCTGTTCCTTCTGCTTTTACATTTCCGGCGAATAATAAAATGGCTAAAAATGTTCCGGCTGTAATTTGTTTCATTAACGTTTTCATCTTTTCTAATTGTTTTCTGTTTTCTAATAATGGGAACAAAGATTACATTTTATTGGAGGCGAAAACAGCAATATCCAGCCAATCG
Organism: Maribellus maritimus; assembly: GCF_022267315.1. Classification (GTDB taxonomy): domain Bacteria; phylum Bacteroidota; class Bacteroidia; order Bacteroidales; family Prolixibacteraceae; genus Draconibacterium; species Draconibacterium maritimum. The sequence continues at coordinate 173,951 of NZ_JAIKLE010000003.1, read as the reverse complement.
AATTCTTCTGTCGGTAAATGGAGAAAGTGTATCGGTGGTTAAAATACCTGAAAGTGTTTTTTTGATATTTTTATCGGTGAATAGCGAATTTTCCCAACTGCTTTGTTGCAAATGAGGGGGTGGAAGAGATGAATAGTAAACAATACATCCTTTTCTTCAGCTCGTTTATCCAGATTTTTTACCCGTTTCCCCCAATCCCTTACCCGAATAGTGAAAATCGTTTACCCGGATGGGTCGGGGAGCTACTCGCACGGGTAAATATGCTACTCGTCCCGGTAAATACCGGAGACAGGGGAAGTGGTATGTCGCTTGTATCGGCAAAAAACAATTGCAGAAAATTAAAAGTACCCGCAGGGTATGGCCGGGTAAGCGTTTTATAACATTGTACCTGACCGTTAATTTTTGTACCTTATTGTAAACCAAAAATTACGGTCATGAAACGAGTTGTTGCTCTTGTTTTCATGTTAACCTTTTCCATTGGTTCCTTTTCACAGACAAATCAAATCGCCACAAACAGTCAGGCCTCCGACAGCTCAGGGTTTTATACCATGAGGCTCAATGCGGTTTACTGCGAGGATTTGCTGATGTACAGTTACGAACGACTTTTTCCGTTTGATGAGCGTCTGGCTCTTGCCCTGAAAGGCGGCTTTATGATTTGGGATCCGTTTTTGCCCCTGGCCGAACTGGCACTTGTAAGTGGTGGCCCCAAAAGTTTTTTTGAAGCGGGAGCGGGTTCCATTGTCGACGTTTTTGGCGGCGGTGGTTTTTTTACGATGCGTATCGGTTACCGCTATCAGGGGCCCAAAGGCTTTCTTTTTAAAGGTTCAGCCATTTATTCCCCCGATAATTTTATCCTGCCTCTGATTGGTATTGGCTACGCATTTTAAAAGGGAGCAGTTTTTTTTGGTGGGAGGTATAAAAGCTCATAACCACCTCCCCCTCGTTCGCTCCCGGGTACTCTTCCTGTGAGGAGGAGAAACCTGTGCGGGGATAATATTAATTTGAATCGTAGTTTGAAAGAGAAATGAATAGTCAGCACCCGGCATTTGTTTCGCTCCGGCGGGGAGGGGTGTCTGCATTTCCAAAACAAAATAATTTTTGAAATGCACGATGATTTGAATTCATACGGAGTGGCAGGACGAAAACGGTTTATGAGGCGAATGACCCGATAAGTCAAATTTGATTTTCCGGCAATTTTTCTTTATATTAAGAATCATTCTATATAATCATGGGAAATAGTATAAATCGAAATATTACGCAAAAAGGAAAGCTGTCATCAAGGTTAGTTTCTCCGCCCCAGCTAAAATATGCGGCCTGGGCACATGGCGTTTCAGCACAGGTTGAACGGCCAAATTTTCTCATTGGTCACAGACTCGGTGTTTGTACGATAGATGATGGCGATGCCTGGCTTGGAATTTTAAGACAGGGAGATGGTGCAAAATTTTATGGTGAAAAGGATACCAACAACTGGTTTCATATTGCTTTACATTCACCGGTTATTTTAAACGGAACAAGGCTAAAACTATCAAAAATATTTGTTCTCTTCAGGTGCGCTGTTGCTTCACATCACGAAGACCCGGAAAGATGGTATGGTACAAAAATTCATAGTGTTCATGTATGGGACGGTGCAAACAGAATTAAGACTTATGACAATCTTGAGCTGTCCGGAGAGCACAAAACGATTAAGGAAAACGTAAATCAGTTTATTCTGGAACCTGCAATACCTGTTTACTACGGAATTAGTATTTCGGTTGGTGTCTCGTTTTTTGGTAAATATATAAGCTACAACAAGATTAAATTTTACGCTGCGGGGGGAGATTTTGTTTAATTAATTATACCCTGTCTTTCTCTGTCTGCGTATAGTCTGTACCGGGACGCAAATTCACAAGTCATTTTTAACGACAATAAAGTTGCGAACAATAAGTCGTGATGAATTAACGGTTCGTCCCAGATTCTTATCTGTTTTGCGAAAAAATCAACAGGAAAAAACACTTCTGTTCTGGCGGTTTGTAATTACTCCTCCTTAAGGAAGAAAAACGAGTGTGTTTTTAATGCCAGTCGGAATATCCTGCATCTGTAACAAGCAGTTTTTCAAATGAACCATTCACATCCGAAACAAACAAACCGGGAACCAGAGCAGCCCCATTGTGTTCCGATATGCCTGTATATATTATGTATTTGCCATCAGCAGACCAGCAAGGGGCCAATCCGTAAAGATTTGGTATTGGGGTAATATCACCTGTATTTGTATTCAAAATGTAAATATCGTTGTATGACGAGTCCGATAACAACAGCGCTGAACCCGCTTTATTCCAGTCCATAAACTCAATCCCGTAGATACCTGTTACGGAAGCTATTTTTTTCTTTAATGTTGTGCTGAAAGGTTCAATCAGCCATATTCCGTTGTCGTTTTGAAAATCGTGCCGGAAAACAATGTTTATGGCAATATCTCCATCGGGATGCCAGGCAAGTGAGGTTATATCACCGGAAATTTTATCTGAAAATTCAGTTTGAACGGTATCTCCGTTTTGTGTATTCAGATAAATGATTTTGTTGTAAGGGCTGACAGGAAAAGCAATGGTCGTTCCATCGGGCGACCAGCTTAACGATCCATTTAAGTCAATTTGTGTTGAGCTTCCGATTTCCCGGCTAACAGAGGTCTTGTTCTGTGTATCGGCAATTTTGAGGGCAAAAACAGATGAAGAGCCGGGGGCAGCAGTGTTTAGCAAATCAAATGCAGCAAATCTGGAGCCATCATCAGACCAAACGGGACGTGTATAAATCATTGCATCGCCGTATGATGTTGAATTGAGCATTGCATTTGCAGCTGCCACTTTTAACGTGTGCGAAGCCACTTTTTGAAAAACAATTTTCCCGGAAAGATTTTCGGGTTCATTCCCTGTGTGAGGTTCATCGCCGGATTTTTCACAGTTCGCGACAAGAACAGCCATCGCCGTAAAAAAAAGAAGGTAAAGGTTTGTTTTCATTGTTGTAACTATCAGTTGGAAACAACACAGTTACGTGAATGATTTTATTTTGTTTCACCTGGTAAAATTCAATTGCTCAGATTTTATGTTCCCCTTGCCCTTATGTTGTTTTTTTGCTTCATCTCGTATGTTTCCCGCACCAAAATGCGGCGTACAAACTTTCGATTTTAAAATTTTGAGAATAAAACCAGAAACAGCTAAACCTTACTATCAGAATAGATGTTAGGGTATCTGAGTCCCTGTAAAACAAAAGTGAAATCAAATTTTGTACTGGATTTTGTTAGAACCCGGACTTTAGAAACAAAAAGATAAAGAGTAAAAAATGATCAGATATTCTAAAAACAAAATAGATTTTTTAACTGAATTAAGAACATCCGTAAACGAATATTTTAAAACGAACAACATAGAGCCCTACGGAAATAAAGCCATTATTTTTAAAACGGCAGTAATGGCGCTGCTTTATTTTGCACCGCTGATTCTTATCATCTCAGGTGTTTTTACTTCGGTACTTCCGGTGCTGGCCTGTTGGGTAGTTATGGGATTTGGTATGTCGGGAGTAGGAATGGCTACAATGCACGATGCAAACCACGGTTCTTTTTCAAAACAAAAGTGGATGAATAAACTGTTTGGCAATTCATTGTATCTGCTGGGTGGATTTCCTCCCAACTGGCGGTACCAGCACAATACACTTCATCATGGTTACACCAACATCGAAGGACACGATGAAGATATCGCTCCGCCGGAGGTACTGCGGCTTTCGCCCCACCGGCCTTTGAAAAAAATGCACCGCTACCAGTATTTGTATGCCTGGTTTTTTTACAGCTTAATGACCATTTCGTGGATAGCTGTTACCGATTTTAGAAGATTAAAAAGGTACAAGAAAGAAATGGGTGTAAAGCTCAGCGGAAAACGAACATACCGCAGTTTGCTGATTGACCTTATTGTTTCGAAAATTCTGTATTATTTCTTTTTCCTGGTCGTTCCGCTTTTTACGGTTCCGGTTGCATGGTATTGGGTAGTCACAGGTTTTTTGCTGATGCATTTTACCGGGGGACTGGTTTTGGCAAGTATTTTTCAAACGGCTCATGTAGTGCCTTCCTCCGAGTACCCATTGCCGGATGAAAACGGTGAAATCGATAACAACTGGGCTGCACATCAATTGTATACCACATGTAATTTTGCTCCAAAAAACCGGCTGTTTACCTGGATGGTTGGCGGGTTAAATCACCAGGTGGAACACCATTTGTTTCCCAATATCAGTCATATACATTACCGGAAGATTGCCGGAATTGTACAGGAAAAAGCTAAAAAATTCGGGATGCCCTATCATGTAAATAGCAGTTTTCTGAGTGCCGTAATCCAGCATGTACGAATGCTGAAAATTCTGGGAATGCCAAAGGCTTAAGTGCAGAATCGGCGTTATAAAGTCTTTTTACCAATAGTATGGGAATTTTGTTGCGAGCAGAAAACCATAACTGAAACCGTCGGTATTTAAACTATTCCGGGTCCTTTTTATTCCCCTTGTTTTTGAAATAACGCTCCGATTTTCCCCACAATCTGCCGGCTTTCCGGAAAATACTTTTGGTCGCTTTTTCCATCGCCTCATCAGCTTTTTTGTAGGTTTTGCTTTCGTGGATTTTTTCAGAAGTTTCATCAATAAATTTGTCCGCCTTATCTATCCATTCATCTGTTTTGTTCTGAATCGTTTCGTTTTTCTTTTCAGCTTCTTTGTTTTTATCCGGTTTCATTCTCTTATTTTTTTCAGTTACCATTAACTTAACCCAAATATAACTAATAGTCAGTTGTATACAAAAGGTTAAATCCTAAACACCCGTAAACCTTGCGGGAACTTTCAGATGCGGCGGTTAACAGCAATTACACAACAGCGGCTCGCCATCCTGCTTTACGTTACCCTGCAAAGCTAAAAAAAGGGAAAATTGCTTGTTTATCAAGCAGCCGGGTTTGCAGAAACAATCAAAAACAATAATTTTACCTTTTATCGTTTTCTTTTTTGGACGTTAATAATGAGCCATTTGTTTTAAAATTACGGGAGTTGTATTTTTATCATACAACAGATTAAACTTTTATTCGTTAACTGATTGAATTGAGTTTTTTTATTGTGTGCAAGGTGATACTTTTATTTTTTAACCTGAAGATTTCAAAAAAGATGAAAAAATTTACAGTGCTTTCGAATCTGCTTTTTCTCCTGGCAATCACATCTTTTGCAAAAGATACCAATGCGTGGAAACAAGAGAAGAATCTGGAACAGCAATACAGTGTATTTAAAGAAAATCTGAATTTCTGGAATGGGAATTATTTTCTGAATGAAACACAGTTAAATGAGTTTTATCGTGCATTAACGGATTCAATTTCGGTTTTGGAGAACAGAATGGCAGAACAGGGAAATACCGTAGCCGGACTTCGGGATGATTTAAGTTCTACCAATCAGCAACTGGAAGATACAAAAGCTGAACTGGAAACCAGCATTAAAAATCAAAATGCCATCAGTGTTTTTGGGATGAATATTGAAAAGGAATTTTATACCTTGATAATGTCTGTAATAATTCTTGGATTGTTGGTTTTCCTGGGAGTGCTGTTTTTGCTTTATAGAAGAAGTAACAAAGTTACGGTTCGTACAAAAAAGGATTACGAAGAACTCAAGAAGGAGTTTGAGGGGCATAAAAAAAGTGCGCTCGAACGATATACCAAAATAAACATGGAACTGCATCATACCCGGATGGAACTAAGCAAAAGATAGCTATTCCGGGGCAAATTCATGTAACCAAATCGACTGGAGTACAGCCGCCCCGATTTAAAATTACCCTTTCATTTTACACCAGCGAAGCAACCCCGATTGTTTTTCTTTCATCTGATTCATACGATTTAAATAAAAAGCGATGAAGAAGAAGGAAACAATGAATTTTAGTGGAAAATTATTTATTGCAGTGATTGCTGCCTCACTTTTGTTTTTGAGTTGCGATGAAGATGAAAATGCTCCTGCACCGCAAGAATTTTCCTATGAATTTAATTCGGATACTGAAGGATGGACAGCTGGTTTTGCCGATTATCCCGCGGGAAACGATTCATTTTATGAGATGCTGTTTGAATATGCCACATTGCCCGAACCTTTGGATCAGACCCGGGGGGCTCTGAAAATATCGGGCAATAACCACAGCGATGACTTGTTTATGTTTGTAAAACGAAAGATTTCAGGATTGCAGGCCAACAAAGTTTATAAGGTTGAATTTACGGTTGAATTTGCATCAAATGTTGCCGATGTTTCAGCCGGTGTTGGAGGTAGCGCGGGCGAAAGTGTTTATATAAAAGCCGGTGTATGTGCAACAGAACCCAAACCTGAGACGGATGAGTCAGACTGGTACCGTATGAATATAGACAAAGGAAACCAAGCGCAGAGTGGTGAGGATATGATTGTAATTGGCGATTTTTCGAACGATACCAATACAAACGAATATGCCTTGAAGACAGTGTCTGGCAACATTATATCGTTTACGCTTACCGCCAGTGGAAACGGAGAGGCATGGTTAATCGTTGGTACCGATTCGGCTTTTGAGGCGACCACAACCATCTATTTTAACCGAATTACATTTATGTTTAGCGAATAGGTATAAGGTGCTGCATGTTGCCGGAAGGGAAACCGAACCTATCCGTAAATGGCAGTCGGCAGGAATTTTAAAATATACAAAAGCTATTATGGTTTTGAGGATAACCCGATTGGAAAAAAAGCCCTTGCAAACAGCAAGGGCTCAAACTTTAATTTATAGAACATTTACCGTGTAAGACGGTAACTAAAATCTTCTCCTGTTCCTGCCAGAACAACGTGATAGTCTCCTCTTATTAAATTCGAAACATTAAAACCCTTTTGGACATTAAATTCAGTGCCCAAACCCGACTGAAACACCAGCTGACTGCCTTTGTAGATCAGCAGCGAAATATCATTCTTGTCGAAGTTGAGGTAAGATACTTTGAGGATTCTGTCATCACACGAAAAGTAGGGGTCGATGCGGGTTTTTATTGCAGCGCTTACAACAACTTTTCCGTCATTTACTTCCATTACACGGGTAGCCGATACCTTTCCCGATTTAATTTTAACAGTATATGTTCCATCCTCCAGTTTTGAAAAATCAAAAACCGATTTATATTCCGGAGATGCTTTGCTAAGTTTGTAGTAAACCATCCTTCCACGTTGGTCTTCAATCAAAATTTCAGATGATACTCCGGGATCCGTTTCGGCAGCAATCAGTGTTTTTGAATCATCGAGTGCTACGATGTTCATTTTCGGAATTTTTGTGGCAGCCACACTTAATGTTAAGGCAACTGCAAGCAGTGCTAATGTGAATTGTTTTGTTTTCATGACATCTTTTTTTTGAAGTTAACAATACGCGTGTCACTTCGGTTAGTAATTATTTTAGTAAAAAAGAACAGCTCTCATTCTCCCGTTTTCCTGCTTCGGTTAGTGGAAAAAGAAAGCTATTTCGGGTTGTTTTCTGTTTTTTCTGTCAATTGTATATTAAAAAAGACGCACATATGTTTGAAAAGTTTCATGCAAATCGATGTATGACTGTTTGTTATGCTTGAAAAGACTTTTTTGAAGGGTGAAGGGTTTTTTTTATCAGGTTGTAATATCGGTTTTTTACCGGAAAGCTACCAGTAACCCGCCTGTTATAAAAGCAATAATCCACCAGAGGTACGCGTATCTTGAATAGAGATGCAGCTTTGCCGGGACCAAAGAATGTAAGCCTTTTTTTGTTTTATGCCGCCATATAAGCACAGCGTCGGTAAACATGGCGAGCAGCGAAGAATATCCCAGTATTCCATGGAGTGTAAATCCTCCTTTTGAAGAACCCAGAATCATAAACGCAGTAGCTGTGATATCGAGAAAAACGCCCAGTGTTAAAAAAATGAGTATGGTTTTGTCTATCCTTTTTTTGCGTTGCTCGGTAACAATGGCAACAGTGTATGATAACAGTGCCAATATTACAATTGAGGTACCAAAACGAAGGAAAAGATTCATTTTTACGGATTTAAAGATGACCTAAAATAGTCAAATTTATGGATAAGATAAAGCGACATGAAATATTGTAATCCTTTGTTCCCCTAAAATTTGTAAAAATCAGAAGTAGGGAATCTAATTTTTGAGATAAGTGTTTAACAAATAAAAAAAACGGTCCTTTTTTATGGGTTTGGCAATATAGTCGTTGCACCCGAGCTTGATACATTTTTGTTGTTCTTCGGCCATAGCATAAGCGGTTTGTGCAATTACCGGCAGGTTGGGTTGTGTTTTCCTGATTTTCTGAATCGCTTCATAACCATCCATAACCGGCATGTTTATGTCGAGCAAAACAAGATCCGGTGTTTTTTCGCTGATCAGCTCAAGCAATTCCTTGCCGTTACCGGCCTTTTGGATTTTAATATGCGTTGGTTTTAACAATTCCTCCAGGTAATAAAATGAAAAGGTATCGTCTTCAGCAATATAAATCGTTTTTCCGGTCAGGTCGGAAATGACTGATGGTTGGGGTTTGTTTGTGTTTTTAACTATGCTTTCATTATAAGGAAGTGTAAAATAAAATTTACTTCCTTTTCCCTCTTCCGATTCCAGCCAGATTTTTCCTTCCAGAAGATCAAGCAAACCCTTGGTAATACTTAGTCCCAGACCGGTTCCTTCTTTAAAATCCACATTTCCCGCCTGCGTGAAACGGCCAAATATTTTTTCCTGATCGTTCGGGGGAATCCCACGTCCGGTATCTTTTACAAAAAATTCAATTACCTTTTCATTTGGTTGCAATTTTGGGCGGTATCCAAATGTAACACTTCCTGCCTGGGTGTATTTTACAGCGTTACCCACCAGGTTGTTTAAAATTTGTTTTACCCGCAATTCGTCCGACTCAATCAGCAAGCGCCGGTATTCAGCCGGGACATCGGTTTTTAGTAACAAATCCTTATCAAGCGAGTCGATTCTGTTTTGCTGAATTTCAAGGATCTCTGTTATACACTGCCAGATATTCATCGGAGCTTTTTTAATCGTCATCTGATTTAATTCAATTTTTGAAATATCGATTATGTCATCGATAATATTCATTAATTGTCCGCCTGCCAGGTGAATAAGCTGGTTGTATTTTTGCGTTTTATCCGGTGAAATCTCCGGGTCTGACAATAAATTGGAAAAACCCAGAATGGAATTCATCGGTGTTCGTATTTCATGGCTCATATTTGCCAGAAAAGTAGATTTTAAGCGGTCTGATTCTTCCGCTCTTTCTTTCTCAACAGCCAGTTTCTCCTGATTTTCGGTTAGCAGGTGGGTAAGTTCTTTTTCTTTTTTTAACGACTTATCGATATTGGAAATAATGACGGCAAGTGAAAAAGAAATAAGAGCACAGATAACAATAAAATTCACAGAGTTTACTATCCATCCCGCAATTCCGTATTCACTGATAAGACCAAGCTCTGTCCATTCAAAATAAACAGGAAGGGCTAAAAGGGCCAGTGTAATTATGTTTGTCAGAGTAGCCTTTGTTGCTCCGTTTCGTCCATAAAAAAAGCTGGAAAGGATAGGATAGATAAACAACCAGTTAAAACCGGCTCCGTCTTTCCCAAGAAACAACAAAAGGGCAACACCCAGAAAATAAAAAATAACAATGCTGCCGAGAACCTTTGTGTTGGCAGACATTTTTTTTGAAAAAGTGATATAAACGACAGAAAGATAAACCAGAGAATCAATGGCGGCAACAGACCAGAGTTTTTCTTTTACAGAGAGCAGCATACTCGGGATATAAGCCACGGTGCCCAGAACAACCATCGCTTCCAGGAGAAAAAACAACAACCGGTTTTTCCACTCCACAAACAATTCTGTCTTACCTAAATTAGGGTAGGGAATAAATCCTGAAAGATTTTTGATAAATGTGGACAATGTTTTACTCATATAATTACAGTCATGTGCTGAAAGTCATTATTTTATATACAAATAACAGTGCGCTTGTGTTTACGGGAATTTTAAAAAATAGATATGCCTGTTGCTTGTTTTTTACATGCGGAGAGAATTCAGGTCGATTTTAACCTTTCGAAAAAGAAGTTTTGCTCTTTGATTTTACGTGTTGGATCGATGCCATGACTTTTCGTGTGATTTTCGGTCTGCTCTCCCAAAAAAGCTTCTTATATTTACCTGGATAATTTGATAACCCATAATATTTTTAGGTATGAATAAAGGTTCTTCTCTCATCATTATTATATCGTTTTTATTGTTAGCGTCTTGTCATTCAGGAAACAGGAAGCAAAACAACGAAACCGGTGCAACCGAGCTTCCCCGGATAGCCATTTGCGGACTGGCAATTGAATCAAGTACATTTTCTCCGGCGGTTACCAATGCCGATGCATTTCGTGTCCGAACGGGAGAAGAAATATTTTCATATTATCCGTTCTTGGCGGAAGATGCTCCCGACCGAAAAAGGGCGGAATGGTTTCCAACACTTCGCGGGCATGCCATTCCGGGAGGTATTGTAACACGCGAAGCATACGACAGTTTAATGAATGAAACGCTGGCTAAACTAAAAGAGAACCTTCCTTATGATGGTGTATTTTTTGACATTCACGGAGCGATGAGCGTTATTGGTTTAGATGATCCGGAAGGAGACATGATTAAAAAAATACGTGAAGTAGTAGGCCTTGAGACAGTAATTTCAACATCGATGGATTTGCACGGAAATGTAAGTGAACGTCTGGCACACCACACCGATTTGATAACCTGCTACAGGATGGCACCCCATGAAGACGCACTGGAGTCAAAACAACGGGCACTTGAAAATCTGCTCGACAGGTTGGAGAGCGGGAAAGGAAAACCAGCATACAAAGCCTGGATACCGGTGCCGATTTTATTACCGGGAGAAAAAACCAGCACGCGAATTGAGCCCGGGAAAAGTTTGTATGCCCGGGTTCCGGGGGTAGCTGACCAGGAAGGTGTAATTGATGCAGCCATCTGGATTGGGTATGCTTGGGCTGATGAACCGCGTAACCGGGGATATGTTATGGTTACCGGCGATGACCGGAAAAAAGTGGTGGACGGTGCGGAATATCTTGCACAAAGTTTTTGGGATGTGCGGAATGAATTTGAGTTTGTGGCTCCGGTGGCCCCACTCGGTGAATGTTTGGATATGGCCGTAAAAAGCGATAAACATCCGTTTATTATCAGCGATATGGGAGACAACCCAACTGCAGGAGGTGCAGGGGATGTTACCTGGACTTTGACTGAAATTCTTAAACGTCCGGAGTTTCAATCTGAAAATGGCCCGTCGCTGATTTATGCTTCCATTCCCGGACCGGAATTAGTCGAAAAAGCACTTGTGGCGGGTGTAGGAGGTGATGTGACCGGCGTGGCAGGTGCCATTGTTGATGACCGTTTTGCTCCGCCTGTAAAACTTTCCGGTAAAGTATTGGCCCTTGAAACCCATGATCCCACTGCGGGCGAGATCGCTGTCATTCAGGTGGGCAGTGTAAAAGTGATTGTAACAAAAAAACGCAAACCTTACCATTACGAAAGGGATTTTACTGAACTTGGTTTGGTCCCCCGGGAAGCAGATATTGTGGTGGTTAAAATTGGTTATCTGGTACCCGAACTTTATGATATGAGGGCCGACTGGATCATGGCGCTGACTCCCGGTGGCGTAGATCAGGATTTGGAACGCCTCGGATACCAGCGGATTCACAGACCAATGTTCCCCCTGGATAAAGAAATGACAGATCCGGATCTGTCGGCACAACTGATTCCTTCTTCGGAGGAAATGTAGGCTGGTGCGCGAGGCTCCTTCTTTTCCGGTTGTTTTGTTTTTTAAACAAGATTAAAGTGCCGGTAAACGCCTTTTTTAATTTAGGGAAACAAATATTTTATCCCGCTTACGATGCATTAGAATGACACCGGCGTTATATAATTTTCAAAAATTATATTTATATAGGTGTATATGCAAAAATCTACGTCTTTAAAAAAGAGAGAATCAATAAAAATCAATAATTTACTGTACAATGAACAAATTATACACACTTGTTTTAATCCTTTTTACATCTCTTGCATGGGCACAGAATTCCGATTGGGAAGACCCGACGGTAATTGCTAAGAATAAATTGCCCGCGCATGCAACGTCCTATTCTTTTAAGTCGCAAAGTGATGCTTTAAAAGGAGATCGGGAAACATCAAGAATGATTTCTTTAGATGGGATATGGAAGTTTAATTTTGTAGAAAAGGAAGAAAATCGGCCCGTGGACTTTTACAATAAAGACGTTTTGGGCTGGGACGATATTGAAGTACCGTCGAACTGGGAAATGGAAGGGTATGGAACTCCTATTTATATGAATTCGGGCTACCCGTTTGGACCGGAGTCTCCGGTTCCCGATGGAGTAAATCCAATGGAGTGGTACCAGGAAAATTATGATGTTCCGGAAGGCTTGTCACGACAGGAATTGTTTTCACGTTTTATGGCAGATGTTATTGCACCTTCAAGACCTAATCCTCCGGTGATTGCCCGCGACAATCCTGTGGGCTCATATGTAAAAACTTTTACAGTTCCTGAAGAGTGGAGTAATCAACGTGTAATTCTTCATTTTGGTGGTGTTAGCTCGGCAATGTATGTGTGGGTAAACGGCGAGAAAGTTGGATATAGCCAGGACAGCCGCTTACCAGCTGAGTTTGATATCACCAACTTTTTGAAAACAGGGGAGAATGCATTGGCAGTTCAGGTGTTTCGCTGGAGCGATGGCAGTTATCTGGAAGATCAGGATCACTGGCGAATGAGTGGGATTTACCGGGAAGTGATGTTGCTTGCCCAGCCAAAAATTGCTATTGAAGACTTTTTTGTACGTACACGTTTGGATGCCAATTATCAGGATGCACTGCTGCAAATAAGACCTACCATCAGCCGAAATCCTGATGTGCCAATTAGCGGGTGGACCCTGGAAGCAGAGTTGTTTTCTCCTCAGGACAAACCGATCTTTGATAAACCTATCAGTATTGATGTCGCGGATATTGTTTTTGAACGTTACCCGCAGCGTGACAACGTTTATTTTGGGTTGATGGAGAAGAAAATTTCCAGTCCCGAACAATGGTCTGCCGAGAAACCGGTACTCTACTCTGTGGTATTAACACTAAAAGACAAAGATGGGGAAGTTGTGGAAGCCCGGTCGGCAAAAGTGGGATTTCGCGAAGTAGAAACCCAAAATGGGCAGCTTCTGATCAACGGAAAATCAGTAAAACTTTATGGTGTAAATCGTCACGACCACAATTACCTACGGGGGAAATCGGTTACACGCGATGACATGTTGCAGGATGTGCTGCTGATGAAACGGTTCAATTTTAATGCGGTACGTACTTGTCATTATCCCAACGATCCGTATTTCTATGATTTGTGTGATAAATACGGATTGTATGTAATTGATGAGGCCAACATAGAAACTCATGGTTCTATGGGGTACCTGACCAATCAATCGGAATGGCATATGGCCTTTGCCGACAGGGTGGTTCGTATGGTTGAACGCGACAAAAACCATCCGTCTGTCATCTCCTGGTCGTTGGGGAACGAGTCGGGAACCGGCCCCAACCATGCGGGAGCAGCAGGCTGGGTAAAAGATTTTGACCCTACCCGTTTTATTCACTACGAAGGAGCTGAAGGCCAGCCGGAACACAAGGATTATGTGGCTTACGGAACTACTGAATACAACCAACGTCAGTTGGGACGTACCGGAAATCCCACCGACCCGGAATTTGTGGATGTACTTAGCCGTATGTACGCCAACCTGGAACAACTGGAGGCGATGGCGAAAAGTCCGTATATAAAACGCCCGATTATGCAATGCGAATATGCACATGCCATGGGGAATTCACTGGGGAATTTTCAGGAATACTGGGATTTGATTCGTAAATACCCCAATCTTATCGGTGGTTTTATCTGGGATTGGATCGACCAGGGACTTTTGAAAAAAGATGAAAACGGAAAAGAATTTTTTGCTTACGGTGGAGATTTTGGAGACACTCCCAATGGAAATAATTTTTGTATTAATGGTGTTATTGCTTCCGACCGTGCACCAAAACCACAAACCTACGAAGCTAAATATGTCATGCAGCCGGTTGAATTTTCGGCTGTTGATTTGGAAAATGGGTTGGTAAGAGTCAGAAACCGACACAATTTTACCAACCTTGCTGAATTAAAACTGGTATGGTCGCTAAAAGAGGATGGAGTAGAAATTCAGTCGGGTGAGATCGAATCGTTGATTCTGAATCCCGGCGATGCCAAAGTTGTTCAGATTCCGTTCCATGATATTAAAACATCGCCAAATGCAGAATATTGGTTGCGTTTGAGTGTTCAGTTAAAAGAAGAAAAAAACTGGGCAAAGGCTGGACACGAAGTGGCAAAAGAACAGTTTAAACTTCCGCTGGAGACCTCGGTTTCTGCTGACAATCAAAGTAAAGCGTCAAATCTTACAATCGAAGAATCGGGTGAATCTGTTGTCGTGTCAGGAAAAGGTTTTAAAGCCGAAGTTTCAAAATCAAGTGGTTTGCTTGTTTCCATGCAAAAAGGAGATGAAGAGTTGCTGACAGCCGCCTTGCAGCCCTATTTCTGGCGCCCGCTTACCGACAATGATGAGCGCGGCTGGAGAGCACAGAACTCGTTAAATGTATGGAACGAACTGCCCGGCTTATTAAAAGTAAATTCCCTGGATATTGACAAAGAAAGCTCAAAAGTTCAGGCAAATCTGACTTATGAAGATTTGACATTATTGCTGACTTATCAGTTTTCCTCTGAAGGTGAAATTGTGGTTCAGTTTGATTTAAATATCCCTGAAGAAATGCCCGAACCTATTCGTGTGGGAATGACAACGGGTGTCCCGGATAATTTTAGCAATATGAGTTTTTACGGGAAAGGACCTTTTGAAAATTATGTTGACAGGAATGGTGCTGCAGAAGTAGATGTTTATTCAGGCCAAGTCGACGATTTTTATTACAACTATGTAAAACCACAGGAAAGCAGCAACCATACCTGTGTGCGATGGCTGTCGCTTACCAATAATCAAAACAATGGTTTAATGGTTGTTGGAAATGAGCCGGTACAAACATCGGTTTGGCCCTATTCTGCTGAAAATATCAGGGAAGCACAACATACCAATGAATTGAAAAAGGCGGAGGATTTGACCGTAAATATCAGTGCTGAACTGGCAGGTGTGGGCGGAAATGATTCCTGGTCGATAAATGCCAGGCCAATAGAAAAATACCGTTTGTTGGAAAAACAGTATAATTATTCATTTAAACTGGTTCCGCTGACAAAAGTTAAAGATTTACAGAAGACATACAGAATGGTGAAATAGTATTGACTTTTTCCCATACAAAACAAAAAAGGAGTACGTAGAACGTGCTCCTTTTTTGTTCTCCGGCAGTTGAAATACTTTTCAAAAACCGAAAATACAAGAGGTATTAGTTCACCAATACCGGTTTTTCCACTTTTGTTTTCAGAAGTGCAATGTCCAGCACGTCCATAATGGTTTTTACAAAGTGGAATTTTAATCCTTTCAGGTAAATATCTTTTATTTCTTCCAGGTTCTTTTTGTTGTCTTCCGAAAGAATAATTTCGGTAATTCCGGCACGTTTTGCCGCCAGGATTTTTTCTTTTATTCCGCCAACGGGCAGTACTTTTCCCCGGAGTGTAATCTCACCTGTCATGGCAAGGTTCTTTTTTACTTTTCGCTGAGTGAAAGCTGACGCAAGCGACGTAACCATAGTGACACCAGCCGAAGGACCGTCTTTGGGAATCGCACCTTCGGGAACGTGAATGTGAACGTTCCAGTTATTAAATACTTCAGGCTTCAGTTCCAGTTGTTCTGCATGCGATTTTAGATATTCGTGGGCCAGCATGGCTGATTCTTTCATCACATCGCCCAGGTTACCGGTGAGTGTCAACGAACCTTTTCCTTTACTGAGACTGGTTTCCACATACAGAATTTCTCCGCCAACCGCTGTCCAGGCTAAACCGGTTACCACCCCTGCAAAATCATTACCCTGGTATTTCTCTTTGGAATATTCCGTAACTCCGAGGTATTCTTTTATGTCTGCTTTGCTGAGCTTTTTATTGTAACTTTCTTCAAAAGCTATTTTTTTAGCAATGCGTCGCACTACTTTGGCGATTTTCTTATCCAGTTCGCGCACACCCGATTCGCGGGTGTATCCGTCAATTACAAGCTCAATAGCATCTTTGGAAAATGAAACGTCCTTTTTTGTTAAACCGTGATTCTCCAGCTGTTTTGGAATCAGGTGTCGTTTGGCAATTTCTATTTTTTCTTCCACCAGGTATCCGCTTACCTCAATAAGCTCCAACCGATCGCGAAGAGGAGGAGCAATGGTACTTAATGTATTTGCTGTAGCAATAAACATCACCCTTGAAAGGTCATAATCGTGTTCCACATAATTGTCGTGGAATTCGCCATTTTGTTCCGGATCCAGAACTTCGAGCAAAGCAGAAGCAGGATCTCCATGAAAATGTTTTGAAACTTTGTCAATCTCATCCAGAATAAAAACCGGGTTGGATGATTTTGCTTTTCGTATATTTTGAATAATCCGGCCGGGCATTGCACCGATGTATGTTTTCCGGTGCCCCCGGATTTCGGATTCATCATGTAATCCACCCAAACTGATTCGGACGTAGTTTCTGTCCAGTGCCCGTGCAACCGATTTTCCGAGTGATGTTTTTCCGACTCCCGGGGGGCCATACAAACACAGAATCGGAGATTTCATGTCATTTTTTAGTTTCAGCACTGCCAGGTGTTCCAGAATCCTTTCCTTTACCTTTTCCAGTCCGTAGTGATCTTCATCCAATACTTTACTGGCATTCTTCAGGTCGAAATTATCTTTGGTATATTCGTTCCAGGGTAAATCAAGCAAAGTCTGGCAAAAAGTATATTGAACAGAATATTCTCCTGCAGCCGGATTTAAACGCCCCAGCTTTTCCACTTCTTTTTCAAAAAACTTGGCTACATCTTCATCCCACTTTTTTTCTTTGGCTTTTGCTTTGAGTTCTTTAATTTCCTGTTCCACCGGATTTCCGCCCAACTCATCCTGGATCGTCTTCATTTGCTGGTTCAACATAAACTCGCGCTGTTGCTTGTCCATGTCGGTTTTTACTTTCTTCTGTATGTCCTGTTTTAGCTCCAGCATTTGGACCTCTTTTACCAGGTAGCTAATGGCCTGAACACCCCTTTCTTTGATGCTCTCTATTTCCAATAGGTTTTGCTTGTCAGACACATTCAGATCGGTATTCGAACAAATAAAATTGATGAGGAAAGTAGAATTCTCAATATTTTTAACAGCAAAAGTCGCCTCAGGCGGAACATTAGCCGAAAATTGAGCAATTTTAATGGAAAGGTCTTTTAGCGACCCCACAATGGCGCTGAATTCATTGTCGTTTTCAGGAACAAAATCACTCAGCGGTTCAATTTTTGCTTTAAAATAAGGGTCCTCGCTTACAAATTCGAGAATATTATATCTTCTTTTTCCCTGGATAATTACTGATGTTGAGCCATCGGGCATTTCGAGAATTTTCAAAATTTCCGCAACCGTACCTGTTTGAAACAAATCGGTTGTTTTGGGCTTGTCAATCGTATAATCTTTTTGCGCAATTGTTCCCAATAGTCTTCCGCCGGCATAAACATCTTTTATCAGCCTCAACGATTTTTCACGTCCAACAGTAATCGGAAGTACAACTCCCGGAAATAACACCGTATTGCGCAATGGGAGAATCGGAAGAACATCCGGGATCTCCGTATTTTTTAGTTCTTTGTCGTCTCCGTCGGCAATGATTGGTATAAACTCAGAATCATTATCGACCATTCCTGTAAATATATTTTGAATACCTGTATGTTTTATTTTACCCATATAATTCCAATTAGTGACAAACTGTCTTATTCAGACGCTCTGATTTTATTAGGTGGTGTTGGTCAATAGTTGTGCCATAAAAAGTAATACGATTTTAATCGGAAATGTTCACAGGAATTTGTGGAATATCCCGACAAAATTTCATATTGGCACAAAAAAAAACATCCATCAAAAAGACGGATGTTTTTTCTATTGCCTTATTTCGTTTATTTTTTTCTCTTGTCCATGTGTTTCCCGTAACGGCTCATAAATTTGTCAACACGTCCTGCTGTATCCACCAGTTTAACTTTACCGGTGTAAAAAGGATGTGAGGTATTTGAGATTTCAATTTTGAACAGCGGGTATTCAACACCGTCGATAACTTCAGTTTCTTTGGTGTTAACTGTAGACTTGGTAAAAAAAGTATGTCCGTTTGACATATCTCTGAAAGCTACCAGTCTGTAATCTTCGGGATGTATTCCTTTTTTCATTTTTATTTATTTTTTATCTGAATGGTTACATTTCAATTACTGCAATCCATTCTTTCTGTTATTACAACTTTTATTTTGGCCTGCAAAGATAGTTATAGATCGCTATAATCCAAAAAAGTAGTGTTAAATTTTACCTGTTTTTGCCTTTACTTTTTCGTTAAGCGATTCGGAGCCAATTATCGGTGCTCGCAGGAAGGGTTTGTTCCGGTCAAAAAGATAACGCATAGTATAATGTGTTTTAGCCCGTTTTGCTCCTGTAGCTTCGTAAACAGCAATAATTTTGGGGTTAAAGTCGCCGGCCCACGAAAGTTCAACCTCCTTGTAATGCCGGTGCGATTTCTTTTTCATAATCTGTTCCTGATGCCAGAAAACTGCCGATTCAACTCCCGAACGCTGGTATTTTGCGTCGATTCCCATAATGATTATCCGGGTTCGGGTCATGGTTTTTTTCCACTTGTAATAGAGGAATTTTGCTATTCCCAAAACATTTAGCTTCCCGTTGAGTTTTTTAAGAATTTGGTTGATGTCAGGAATCATAACAAATAAAGCAATCGGTTTTTCCTCGTGATAAGCAAACCAAATCATTTGAGGGTCGAGAATCGCTTTGGAAGAGGTAATAAAATCGTGGATATCTTCTGGGTCAAGTGGCTTGTAGTGTTCATGGAAAGACCAGGCGGCATCATAAACCGTACAGAAGTCTTTTACAAATTTATCTGTTTCCTTATAATCAAAATGGCGAAAATTGTATTGTGGTTTTTTGGCAATCCATTCTGCAATTTTCCAGAAACGTTCGGGGAAAGGTACAGTGTAATCGAGGTGATAACAATATTGTTCAAAATAAACTTCAAATCCATAATTGCGAAAAAGTTTTTCATAATACGGGGGATTGTAGGGCATTCCATATCCCTGTTGCATAAAACCGTCAACCAGTAAACCCCAGTTTACGTAGTTTTCGCCAAAGTTTACCGGACCATCCATGGCTTCCATCCCATTTTTTTTGTTCCATTCTTTTGCGGTATCAAAAAGTAGATTTGCAGCCTCCTGTTTATCGATACATTCAAAAAAACCACAACCGCCGGTCGGTTGCTCATAGGTTTTGGCAGTGTTTAAATTGATAAAGGCTGCTATTCTCCCGAGCAAATTGTTATTGTCATCGGTTAGCACCCACCGAATTGCTTTTCCGTTTTTAAAGGTTTTATTTTTGGCCGGATTAAAGGTATCCTCAACCATTCCTTCCAGAGGCTGAACCCAGTTGGAATCGTTTTGATATATGGTGCGGGGAACCTCGTGGAATAGTTTCCGGCTTTTTTTATCGTTTACTTCTACAAGTTTCATGGCGTCTTTTTTTGCGAAGGTAGCTCAAATTTGGGAAATGCCGGACATTAATCTATAATCGGAGCCCTTTTAAACGTTTTATTTTGGTTGAAAAGATAACGCATGGTTTTATGCGTGAGTGTCTGTCTGGCACCAAACGATTTGAACAAGGCATTCATTTTGGGATTAAAATCACCCACCCAGCTCATCTCCATGTCATTGTACCACGTTTTTCGGAGCATCACTTTTTTTAACTGATAAAATATTCCTGACTCAATCCCCATCCGCTGATATTTGGGAATAACTCCCAAAACAATCACCCTGCAACGTGTAATGGCTTTCATTTTTTTGTAGTAGAAAAATTTGATGATTTTGTACAGATTGAACTTTCCGTTGCTGAATTTTTGCAGAATCTGATTGAAATCGGGAATCATCATATAAAAAGCGATGGGGCTGTTATTGTGGTACACAAACCAGATAAATTCTTCATCGAGCAGCAGTTTTGAACTGTCTAACATTTCTTTTAATTGCTCAAAACGTACCGGTTTGTAATTCCCGTGATGACTCCATGCCTGTTTGTGGATTTCGATAAAATCACGGATATATTTGTCCCGGTTTTTGAAACGAAAATGCTGATAGGAGAATCCCGGTTTTTGGGCTACCCAGGCAGCAATTTTCCAAAAACGGTCGGGCAGGTCGGGGTTGGTAATATCAAGTGAATAACTGTACTGGTCGTAAAAAGTTTTAAAACCGTATGCTTCAAAAAAATGCTGATAATAGGGTGGATTGTATTGCATCCCAAAAGTTTGGGATTTAAAACCGTCGGAAAGTAATCCCCAGTAAAAGAAATTCTCTCCAAAGTTTATGGGACCATCCATGGCTTCCATCCCATTTTCTTTGAGCCAAATTTTTGCTGTGTCGAAAAGAAGAAATGCGGCACTTTTATCTTCAATACATTCAAAAAATCCGCATCCGCCGATGGGTTGTTCATATCCACCCGCATAATCATCGTCATAGAATGCGGCAATCCGGCCAATGTATTTCCCATCTTTTTTTAAAATCCAGCGGCGTGCATCTCCTGTTTTAAATTTGGCATTTTTTTTTGGATCAAAAGAGTCTTCGAGCATTAGCCGGAGTTGCGGAACCCAGTTCGAATCATTTTTGTAAATGGTTTCCGGCAGCTTGTGAAATTCGTCTACGGTTTGTTTATCGGTTACTGGAATAACTTGCATAAACGCTCTGGTTTTTGCGACGAATTTAATATATCGGAATAAAAATGTAAAATCTAATTCAATTTTGTACTTGTATTTTTTAGGCAATAAAATTAGAATTTCTGTACCGCCGGGGCTGTTATTTGTGTAAATATCAGTAATATATAGGGTTGTCTTTTGCGCGTTCTGCGGGAAATTCCGTAATTACCGGCGGAGGCTATTCCTGTACCGGTATTTTGGGAGGAATCAATGTCATTTTGCGCAGTTTAATTATCAGGAAAAAATAAATAAGCTGTAAAATGACATTGTTTTTTTTGGAGTCGGGAGATTTATATCATTAACTAGTGAAACAAAAAGATAATAACAGGATGACATCCCTGTTGCTGATACTTCAGAGGGATGTTATCCTGTATTAGCAAAGATTTATAAAACAATATCTGTTGTCCAGAATATTCCACTAACGTCGGTCAATACCAGTTTGTAAGTGCCCGGAGAAAGTCCTTCCGGTTTTTCAAAAGGAATGGTAATGTCGGCTTTGCCGCCAAGCGGGATAATCAGACTGTGTTTTCCGGTTTTTACTTTGGTTACAAAATGGTTTGAAATGTTTTCTGCGGGAAAGTTTGCTAAATCGTCGCCATTCAGTACTATTTTTTTCTCGTCGTTCTGATTGCTCAATGCAATTTCGATTAAAAATGAACCGTAAACATCTACACCCTCTGTCCGGAAAACTGTAAAGTTGAGA
This sequence comes from Maribellus maritimus, assembly GCF_022267315.1. Taxonomy (GTDB): domain Bacteria; phylum Bacteroidota; class Bacteroidia; order Bacteroidales; family Prolixibacteraceae; genus Draconibacterium; species Draconibacterium maritimum. The sequence continues at coordinate 152,313 of NZ_JAIKLE010000003.1, read as the reverse complement.
CTTTTATCCGTAACAAAAACATTTGAAATTTCAATGTCTGGTTTTACTGATTTATTGTGCAACGTTCCCCAAATTCCACCATGAAAAACCTGGTTGGTAAAAAGGCTGACAAACAGAATTAATATGGCACCTGTAAAGGTCAGTTTTTTCAGGTATTGTTTTGACAAAGGCAGTTCGCCGGACGCCAGCCACGCAAACCATTTTGTTGTTGTTATCTTTTTGTTTTTTACAAAAAGCTGGTTGTCGATGGAAAATATTCCACCACCGGAAAGAAAGATGGTAAAACCGGCCGCAATTCCGAGGATTCCGATTTGCCACTCATCTAGACAGGTGGTTCCTATCCAGCCGGAGCCCAGTAAAATTCCAAAAGCAAGGCTCAGAATGCCGATGCTCATTAACCGGGTAAATAATCCAAACATCAAAAACAAGCCAACAATACCTTCAGTAATGGTGAAAACGACCATTGCCCACCACAACCACTCGGGATGGCTGACCAGAAACCCGATAAGTGGTTTTATTCCGAGTGCATTGGGGAGAAAATGATTAAATTTTTCTCCGATATAACCCGGCAAGTCAGGGTTTAGCTTATCGGTTAATATGATTCTTCTCCAAAATGCAGAGAAATATGTCCAGCCGACCACAAGCCGCAGAGATAAACTTATCAGACCGGCGAGGTCAAACGATTCTTTTGGATTTGTTTTTTCTTTTATATAATTCATTTCGATCTATTTAATTCATCTGAAATCAGTTTACACTTGTTTGGGTATTAAGTAACATTTACTTTGTCGATTTGTAATCTAACTATGCTCCCCCGTTTTCAAAACAGAAGGATTTAAAAGTGAAAAATAGTTTTTGATAAGACTAAACGGAAAAGCTTTGATTTCAGAATTAAACAAATGCTTTGATTTGGCGAAAAAGAATGTATAGCGGAATGGTAACCGCAGAATTTAGGTTTACCGATATGGGGAATAAATATTTCCCGCTAACTGTATTTTGTGAAGTGAATGCTTGTGTAATTGAATTCGGGAAGAAATTTAGCTTTACTACATTGGTTCCGGTTTTAAGGACTGCAGATATTTCGTCGTAGCTAAGACAATGATATGAAGCGATGGTAGCCGATTTTATCGGATTCAAAGTTTGGGTTATTTCCTGTTTCAACTCAGCCTGCATTGCTTTCCGTACAGTACACGAAGAAAATGTTGTCAGGATAAGCAGCAATAGCGTCAGGAAATTCATCCAACTAAGGTTTCTTATAAATTTAAATATTTTAAACATCAAAATACGGAACACATAGTATGGCAGGAATGTTTTAAGAAGTTTCCTCCCTTTGTAACAAATGAAAAAAATGGCATTCCTTTGTTTACAACTTACAGGGATGCCATTCTTTACCTAAAATATTTTTTTAATTCCGGTTGGCCACTTTAGCCAGTAACCTTAATATTTCGAGATACAACCAAATTAAAGTTACCATCAAGCCAAATGCGCCATACCATTCCATGTATTTTGGAGCTCCTGATCCGGCGGCCCGTTCAATAAAAGAGAAATCGAGCACCAGGTTGAGCGCTGCAATAGCGACTACCACCAAACTAAAACCGATGCTGAAATTACTGCTTCCATACAAAAAGCCAAGATTGGCGCCAAAAAGTCCGGCGATAAAACTTACAAAATAAACCAGCGCAATTCCGGCTGTTGCGGCGAAAACTCCCAACATGAATTTTTTTGTCACTTTAATAATCCCCGAGCGGTAGAAAAACAGCATCGCAGCAAAAACGGCCAGTGTTAGTGCAACGGCCCGCATTACGATTCCGTTGTATTGCATTTCAAAAAAAGCAGAAATACCGCCTAGAAAGAGTCCTTCGAAAACGGCATAAATCGGTGCTGAAATTCCCGAACTTTGCGGACGGAACACAGTGATTAGAACCGTTATAAATCCGCCAATCCCTCCAATGGCCAGCCATGGTGCAACGGCTGAAAATCCTGCCTCCGGATTAATGTTGGCAACGTCAAAAAATTTGTTCCAGGTGAAAACGGCAGCTGCTACCACCAAAAGTAACATCAGAGCGGTTTTGTTTATTGTTCCGTTCACCGTCATAACATCTGATGCCGATGAATATCCCCGGCTAAAAACCCTCTCTTTAAAAACCGGATTTGATGTTTTTGATAAGTTCATTTTCTGTTTTGTTTAAATGTTTTCAAAATCTTAATGTAAACCAGTTGTCACACAATTCAAAAAATCTGCCAGAAGCAAAATACTGACAGCTTTTCAGGTATTATTACAAATTCTTATTTGGATTTGTTTTCCAGACCTCCTTAAAATAAGGGCTGCTTAGTTCTTCGTAAAGTGTTTCCCCCAGTTTGACAGTGTCTTCAAAGTCGCTTTGCTGCATTTGAAGAGCGAGTTCTACACTTTGTGTATTTAATAATGCCGAACGACTACCCAAAGCAATTACCGAGCGGTATATAATGGTGTGGAGTTTTGTGTTTCGCGCCAGTACTTCCAGTTCAGCATAAAAAGGCTCAAACATCTCGTCGATAGCATTTTTTTCTGTCACAGCGAGTCTGCTCATTAAATGAATTCCGGTAAAATGAACCAGGTATTTTTTCCCCCGGCACCACTCCAATGCTTTTACAAAAGCAAATTTGCATTTCACCCAAAGATTGGCAGAAACCTGTTCCGCAATTTCTGTATTTTCAAAACTTTTGGTCCAGTAGTCCATCTGTTCTTCTGTTACCTTTTCTGGCTCATCAAGCAGGGAAGCCAGAATCATGGTTTCGCGCCACTGTTTGTTCCAGAGTTTTAAAGCAAGTAAATGGTCGGGGTCAAATTGTTTGGCAATTTCCCTTAGTTCAATCAGCGAAACACCCCAGTTTAGTTTGTATTTTAATCCTTTTTGGCTCATCATCAAAGAAACATCACCGTTTTTCCGCAATTTGATAAGAGACAATAATTTTTGAAATTTTTGTTCGGTTTCCTGATTGTCGAGAATAAAGTCCATGAAAAAATTTTTTCCAAAAATAAAGATTATTAATTGTTTTAATTTTATGAATGAGATAAACTCTCGCTATGTAAATTTTATTTGTTGGGTTTTTCATTTCCTGTCCGTTTTTAAGTCCAATTCTATTTTCTATTTTTACACAGCTTAAAAAAAATACATGCCTGCCCTGCGAGAGTCGATTAATAAAGTATTTCAAAGCGAGTTTTACCGAAATATTCTGAGCCTTTTTTCAGGAATGTTTCTGGCGCGGTTATTTCCGGCGCTTTTTGCTTTAATAATTGTCCGGATTTATTCTCCTGAGAATTTTGGACTTTTTGTCTTGTATATTACAATTGCTTCCACACTTTCAATAATTTCCACGGGAAAGTATGAAAATGCAATCATTCTGGCAGAAACAAAAACGGAAAAGAGACATATTTTTTGGTTGGCTCAGAAAATCAATGTGCTTGTTAATGTTGTCGTAGCGCTTGGAATTTTTGTTTATATTCTGGTTGAAGGAGTAGAGTTAATAACGTCGGTTTTGCAATTGGTACTTATCCCTTTGTATTCTTTCTTTTTTGCTGCTGTACAACTTTTACGTAATGTTTTAATCAGTAATAAACAGTTTAAAAAACTTTCTTTTCTGGAAATTACGCGTTCAGTTACCACAGGAATATTGCAGTGTTTGTTTTTTGCCTTTCCTGACACCGGATTATTTATGGGCGCTTTTTTGGCGCAACTGTTGATTTATTTTGTTTATGCGCGAATGATTCCGGAAGCACAATGGAATCATAAATTTCGTTTCACAAAAGAAGAACGGAATTATGGAAGAAGGTACATTAATTTTCCAAAATTTTCTGTTGCTTCCGAGATCTTTAACTTTTTAAGTAGTCAGTTGCCTGTATTTCTGATTAAGCCTTTTTTTGGCAGTACAATGCTTGGCTTATATTCTTTTCCGCACCGTTATGTGAGTACTCCGGTTCAATTATTAAGTACTTCTGTTTCGCGTGTTTATATACAAAAGGCCCGGTCGTTAAAAGATAATGTTCCAGATTTGAGCCGGCTTACTTTTTCACTTTTTAAAAAACAATTTCTAATAGGAATAATTCCTTTTACCGTAATGACCTTGTGGGGGCAAGCTATTTTTCGGCTGGTTTTTGGGGCAGAATGGGAGTTTTCAGGTTTTTTGGCGCAACTTATTGCACCCTGGTTATTTGTTGTTATGTTGATCTCACCGCTGTCGGCAATAATGATCGTAATGGAGAAACAGAAAATTTCAATGTTTTTCAATATTCTTTTAATGGCTTTCCGAATTGCCGGGTTGTTAATTGGAGGAATAATTTTAAAAAATATTTCGTGGGCAATAGGCTTATACAGTTTCACCGGTTTTGCATTTTTTGTTGCGCTTGGAGCCTATTCGCTAAAACTGGCGGGGGTAAAACCTGGTGATATACTGAAGTTCGTTTTTAAAATCTTGATTGTAATTTTACTTCCTTTAATTTTACTCAGACTATGGATGTAAGGCCAAAAATCAACCTTGAGAAATATAGCTGGACTTCCGACGGAGGAATTTCGGTTTGCGGTTTTACCTGGTTGAACGGAGAGTATATTTCGGGGGACGGCTTTCGAAGATTGATATTGCAGCATTCGGATTCTGTTGAAAACATAAAAAAGTTTTTTACTCAACTTAACGGACAGTTTTCAATAGTTATAAATAAAGATTCTGTGGTTTGGCTGGTTTGCAGTCATACCTGGAGTTATCCTCTTTTTTATTTTCAGAATGGAAATGAGATAGCTGTTTCGGATGATCCGTATTTATTGGTAAAAGAGTTTTCAACTCCGGAAATAGATTCGTTTTCAAAAAACTATTTTTTATTGTTTGGTGTAACACCCAATAACAACACACTTGTTAAACAAATATACCAGGTAAATCCGGGAGAGATTGTTGTTTTCGAAAATGGTCGGGTGACTAACATGTCATTTTTTGATGTAGTGGGTGATATTTTGGATAGAAAAGTTGAGGAAGAAAAACTACATCAATCCATTTTGTCTTTGTTTGAAAGATATTCTGATTTTTTAAAAAATAAACAGGTATTGCTTCCGCTAACCGGAGGTTATGATTCTAGACTCCTGGCTTGTTTGTTAAAGGAATTTGGGCATAAAAATGTTCTTTGTGCAACCTGGGGACGAAAAGGAAATGTGGAAGTCGAACCGGCAGAAAAAGTGGCAAAACAGCTGGGGTATTCACATGTTTTTATTGAATACAACGAGGATTTTATCTCGGGATTTTCAAAAACGCAGCAGTTTCTGAACTATGCGGAGTTTGCCGGTCATATTTCATCGATGCCCTTTTTACAGGATTATTTTGCTATCGGTTATTTGCAGAAAAACAAAATGATAACGACAAAAACGATAGCTATGCCGGGTTATTCAGGCGATTTTTTTGCAGGCTCACATCTTGATTCACACGTCAGAACAGCAAACAACCGGTATTTGTTTTCGAAAATGGTAAACAAATACAGTTCTTCTTATCCTTTAAATGCAAGGCAATTGAGAGGTGTTGGAAGTTGTGTTGAAGAATGGTTTTTGGCAAATACAGCGGCTGAGCCATGGCAGAAATATGAGCAATGGGATTTTCAGGAAAGGCAGTGTAAATTTATAAGCAACGCCAACCATGCCTGGTTCTATTTTGGCGTAGAAGTTTTAATGCCGTTGTTTGATAAAGATTTTATTGATTTATTTCGGAATTTGCCGTTTGAGCAAAAATTAGGAGTTGGTTTTTACAACAAAACATTGGAAAAGCTATTTTTTAAACCACATAAGGTAGACTTTCATTTAAAAAACAGCATGAGACCAACCTCAACTCCTTCAAATTTGAAAAGACTGGTTTTAAAAATTTCTCCGGCTTTTTTGAAAAATATGTATTACCCGCTGTTTGATGATATTTTTTACCGCGAAATCACCATTGATTTAATGAGTTCCCGCAAAGATTATTCTTATCAAAGACCGTTAAAACCTAATGCTTACAATAGTTACATTATACAGTGGTATTTGCAGTTTTTGAACCAATTAATGACAAATAAATGATGATTAGTGTTTTGAAGAATGATTTGCTTTGTATTTATTGCCAAAGTCACGACCTGAAAATAATGGAGCAGTCCAATACATTGGTCTGCGAAAGTTGTAAGCAGGAATTTAGTATCCGTTATAATGTTCCGGTTTTTCTTCGCCAGGATAAAGAGGAGAACCTTTCAAAACCAGATATTCACCAAAAACAGGAAACCAATTTTAATTATATTGATCATTACCAAAAGGATGGAGTTGAATTTGACTATTTTGAAGAGCGTGACAGTGGTACCGAACATATGAATAAAAGAGTGGGAGAATATATTCTTTCACAAATAAAGAATAAATCAGGAAAAATACTTGATGTGGGTTGTGGTAAAGCCTGGGTGGCAAAAGAGTTATGTCCCCGGGGCTATAAAGTTGTTTCTATGGATATTTCATTGGAGAATACTTCAGAAGCGTTGAAAAGATACCCTTTTGAAAATCATGTAGCAGTGGTTGCCGACGTATTTTCTTTGCCATTTAAAGAGAATGTTTATGATTACATCGTTGCGTCGGAGATTATTGAACACGTGGCTGATCCCGCAAAATTTGTGGCGAATCTTATACGCGTTCTAAAACCCGGAGGAAGCCTGATCGTAACAACGCCTTACAAGGAAAGAATTCGTTATTCTCTTTGCGTTCACTGCAATAACCCGACTCCGCTTCATGCACATATTCATTCTTTTGATGAAAGAATATTAAAAGATTTATACAAAGCTGCTGATTTGGAGTCATATGAGTTTTTTACGTTTGGAAACAAAATCCCTGTACATTTACGAATGCATGGTTTTCTAAAGTTTTTTAATTTTTGGTGCTGGAAGAAGTTGGATCAGGTATGTAATTTCATTTATAACGCTCCTCTGCGTATTTTGGCGAAGTGGGAAAAGAAAGTAAAGTAAAAAATATCTTTGGTAGTGGTGTTGACTACAGGTTCGAAATCTTATTTTTTATTGTGCTGTGATACTCGCGTTGTTGGAACAGTTTTTTGGCTTACACGGCGTAGCAGGATACTTTCAATGCGAATGATTTGAAGTAAGTTTTTCTTGCTTTATATTTGTTTAAAATCGAAATCAAATGATTCAACTAAAAGGCAGAACCCGGAATATTTTATTTATAGTTGGCGGAATATTTACCGTTTTTTTGATTTGGTATTTTAGTGCAATCGTTACTTATGTGCTTATTTCGGTTGTTCTTTCTTTTATTGGTCGTCCGCTTGTGCGGTGGCTGAGCGGGATTCACATTAAAAACATCAGAATTCCCAAAGGTTTGGCTGCATTTTTAACCCTGGTTGTATTATGGATTGTTTTTATTTCCTTTTTTAGGTTTATCATCCCGCTTCTAATCAGTGAAGTTGAAACACTTTCACAAATCGATCTGGAAGCGCTGATCAATTCCATTGAAGAGCCAATCTCACATTTACTTGAGCTTACCGGTAGCAATACACTTTCTTTGGAGAACAAAACATTTATGGATGTACTGACAGAACAGTTGACTTCGGAGATAGATGTATCGAGGCTCTCCAATATTTTTGGAGTTGTGGCAGGTACGCTGGGTGAACTTTTAATTGCTTTTTTTTCCGTTTCCTTTATTACCTTCTTTTTCCTGAAAGAGAAAAATATGTTTCGCGAGGGCGTTTTGCTTATCGTTCCAACAGAAATGGAAGAGAAGGTGGCACATATAATGGACTCTATTTCCCATTTATTGCGACGTTATTTTATTGGCTTACTTTTCGAAGTTTTTATGGTCATGTTGCTTGATACTCTGGGATTAACCATTGTCGGAATTGAATTTAATCACGCCGTTGTAATTGGTTTATTTTGCGGAATGTTTAACGTAATTCCTTATCTGGGGCCATGGATGGGAGCTGCAGTTGGTCTGCTTATTGGTGCAGCGCTGAATATAAATGCCGATTTTATGAGCCATACGCTACCATTATTAGGATTTATGACCATTGTTTTCGCCTCTGTTCAGGTTATCGATAATGTATTATTTCAGCCGCTAATTTATTCCAGCAGCGTAAAAGCACATCCTCTTGAAATTTTTTTGGTGATCATGGCGGCGGGAAGCCTTGCGGGAATTTTAGGAATGATCCTGGCAATTCCGGTCTATACAATTCTTAGGGTTATCGCCAAAGAATTTTTTGATAACCTGAAACTGGTGAGGAAACTTACTGAGAAATTAGAAAATGAAAAAAATGCTGAATAAAGGTAGAGTTTAAAATTGTAAATTTTATTTCCTGTTAATTTCCCACTCCCTTTTTTTTACTCAATTGTTGAATTTGTTGAAATTCAGAAAATATGATTTGGTGAGTTTGATATTATGTAAACATTTGTCGGTTTCTGAGTAAGTTTATTTTAAATTAATGTTCATTTAATTTGAAAAGAATCCTGATTTTAATTATCTTTTCTAGAAGTTTTTAGGCTTTTTCTGAAACCTTTGCAGATGTAGTTTGTTAAATCTTATGTTTTATTGGACAGGCCTTTGTTTTAATGCTAAACTGGACAGAATGAGAAATTTTTTTCGTGGGAGATTAGGTACAAAAAAAGTATCCTTTCGTATTCTTCTTGTTGTTTTAATTATTCCTTTTTTTTATGTAAAATTTGCTTATTCACAGGATGATTCCGCTTCGGTTTCTGAAAGTACTATGGTTGCTCAACAACCAGACGACACCACTGGGAATCAAAATTCTGAAAATGAAGCAATAATTCCGGGAAAGGACAGTGCTCATTTATCAGAGACTGATAGTGCTGCTTCCGGGCATGAAGAAACTACTGCAACTCCCGGTGAAATTGATCACGCTGTGTCAGAAGGGCATGAAATTGATGAAGTAAAAAGAGGAGAGCGTTTTTTTCGCGGGCTTTTACCTTTCAGAAGTGAAAGTCAATCCTGTGTTTCATGCCATAACATCAGACAGGTTGATACGCTAAACTGGAATCCATCAGCGCACGATATCGCCGTAAAATATGCACATATGGATTTTGCTGCCTTTCAAAATGCAGTAATGAATCCAACTGGAGTTAAAATACAAGCTTCACACCAAAACTTTGAATTAACCGAAGACGATCTGCGAACAGTAAAATCGTTTTTGGATAATATGGCAGCGGAAGGGCCGGTAGCTTCAAAACCCAGTTACAATAATTTAATTTTATTTTTATTTTTAGGTTTGTTACTTACCTGGGCAATCATAGAATTAATTTTCCTTAAAAAAATAAAGTGGAAGTTTATTCCTGTAATTCTACTTATTGGAGCATTTGGCTGGCAGATAAAAATGATAGTGACGGATGCTATTCGTCTGGGACGCCAGGAAAATTATGCTCCCGATCAGCCGGTAAAATTCTCACACGCTGTCCATGTAGGTGAAAATGGTATTGACTGTATGTATTGCCACACAACCGTTGAGCAAGGAAAATCTGCAGGAATTCCCGCAGCCAATCTTTGTATGAATTGTCATATTATTATCAGGGAAGGTACAAACAGTGGAAAATTTGAAATTTCCAAAGTTGTGGAGGCCAATGAAACAGGGCAGCCGATTGAATGGACACGCATCCACAATCTCCCCGATCATGTGTTCTTTAGCCACGCTGTGCATGTTGGCTCTGCAAAACTTGACTGTGCAACGTGTCATGGTCCGGTTGAAGAAATGGATGTTATGCGCCAACACAGCGACCTTTCGATGGGATGGTGTATCAATTGCCACAGGGAAACACAGGTGAATTTTGAAGAGAATGACTATTACGATCAATATATCAAATTACATGAAGATTTGAAGGCGGGAAGAATTGATACCATAACCGCCGAGGATATTGGCGCTAACGATTGTATGCGTTGTCACTATTAAAATTGTAAAAACAAAAGTTTGTAAGTTCAGACTATGGTAAAATATTGGAGAAGTTTAGACGAATTAAAAGATCCGGTAGCATTTAAAAAGAACGAGCTAAAGCTTGAAGTCGACACCAAAAGGGAGTTGTTCAAAAAAGAGTCGGCTTCGTCGAGGCGCGATTTCCTGAAAACTTTTGGTTTTAGCGTTGCAGCAGCGGCGGTTGTTGCGAGTTGTAAAAAACCGATTGATAAAGCAATTCCCTATCTGATAAAGCCCGAGGAAGTTACTCCAGGGATGGCCAATTATTATGCATCAACCTATTTTGATGCAAATGAATATTGCAGTGTATTGGTGAAAGTACGTGATGGCCGTCCGATAAAGATTGAAGGAAATAATTTGTCTTCTGTTTCTCAACAGGGAACCACAGCACGGGTGCAGGCTTCGGTTCTGAACTTATACGATGACGCGCGGTTTAAAACTCCTCTAAAACAAGGAAGTGCAACTGCCTGGGAAGAAGTGGATGCTGAAATCGTTCAAAAACTTGCGGAATTAAAAGCCGAAAACAGAAAAGTGGTTTTATTGACCTCAACCATTATATCTCCTTCAACAAAAAAGGTAATTGGTGAATTTCTTGAAGAATATCCAAATGCTGAATGGCTGCAATATGATGCTGTGTCGGCAACAGGAATTTTGAAGGCGAATCAGGCAAGTTTTGGAAAGGCTTTCCTTCCGGATTACCATTTTGAAAAAGCAAAGGTAATTGTGAGTTTTGGTGCCGATTTTCTTGGAACGTGGCTTTCGCCGGTGGAATATACAAAGGCTTATACTGCCGGAAGAAGGGTTTTGGAAACTTCGGACGAAATGAATCGTCACTACCAATTCGAAACAGGGATGACTGTAACCGGTTCAAATGCAGATGTACGTTTTCCGGTTAAACCTTCAGAAGAAGCTGTAATTATTGCCGATTTGTATAATCAGTTGCTCTCCGCAAAAGGTATGGCACCAGTGTCTGGTCAAAAATCTTCGGTTGATTTATCCGCCCTGGTTGAAGACTTAATTGAAAATGAAGGAGAATCGCTGGTGGTTTCGGGTAGTAATGACGAGAATGTGCAAATTATTGTAAATGCAATAAATAATTTATTAGGGAATTATGGCTCCGCTATTTCCCTGAAGAAAACATTAAATACCCGCCAGGGACTGGATGATGAGTTCGAGTCTTTTCTCTCTGAACTGAACTCGGGCAATATTTCCGGAGTTTTGTGTTGGGGAGTAAATCCGGTGTACAATCACCCCAAAGGAGAAACGATAAAAACGGCCCTGGAAAATATTTTTTTGTCGGTTTCTTTTGCTGACAGAAAGGATGAAACAACTGCTGCCTGTCAGTTTGTTTGCCCTGAACCGCATTATCTGGAAGCATGGAACGATGCTGAACCCAAATCAGGGGTGTACAGTTTGGCGCAGCCTACCATTCCAAAATTGTTCGACAGCCGACAGCCACAGGAGTCGTTGGCGAGATGGAGTGGGACAGAGTCTCCCGATTTTTACACGTTTCTGAAAAACAATTGGGAGAATGAAATATTTGTTCAGCAAGATGAATTTGCAAATACGCAAATGTTTTGGAATGACGCCCTGCAAAAAGGAGTTTTTGAATCAGAACAGGAAATCTCTCAAAATATAAGTTACAGTGAAAATGGATTAGAAAATGCACTTTCTGCAATCCAACCTGCATCGTCAGGTTGGGAAATTGCATTTTATGAGAACATGGGAATGGTGAACGGCAACTTTGCCAACAATCCGTGGCTGCAGGAATTACCCGATCCGATTGCTAAAATTAGCTGGGATAATTTTGCTGCTGTACCGGTAAGATGGGCGGAAGAAAACGGAGTTGCCAACGAAAGTGTTATCACGGTTAATGGTGTTGAATTACCTGTTTTTGTACAACCGGGACAGGCGCCTGATACGATTTCTGTTGCGTTAGGCTACGGACGTCAGGTTGCAGGGAAAGTAGGTGAAGGAGTGGGTAAAAATATGTTTGCCCAAACAATTGTCGAAAATGGTGCAAAAAAATTCTGGCTTGCAGGAGCCGAAGTGGTAAAAACGGAGAAAACATACAAACTGGCGCTTTCGCAAACTCATCATTCCATGGAAGGACGGCCAATAGTTCGCGAAACAACTTATGACGAGTGGAAGATCGATCCGGCTTCAGGTAACGAAAAACATGAGGAGGTGGAAGATCACCATGTTACACTCTACCCGGAACCTGAGTTTAAAGGGCATCACTGGGGGATGGCTGTTGATTTGAGTTCCTGTATCGGTTGTGGAAACTGCGCAATTTCCTGTCAGGCTGAGAACAATATTCAGGTGATTGGGAAAGAACAGGTTCGAAATCGCCGGATTATGCACTGGATAAGGGTAGACCGCTACTTTTCGAACGATGCTGAAAACCCGGAAGTATATCATCAGCCGGTAATGTGTCAGCATTGCGATAACGCACCTTGCGAAAATGTTTGTCCGGTATCGGCTACACCGCACAGCGAGGAAGGATTAAATCAAATGGCCTACAACCGTTGCGTAGGAACAAAATATTGTGTGAATAACTGTCCGTACAGAGTTCGTCGCTTTAACTGGTTTCAGTACATCAACAATGATGAGTTTGATTATGCATCAAACAGCGAGTTGGGAAGAATGGTATTGAATCCTGATGTAACAGTGCGCTCACGTGGTGTAGTGGAAAAATGTTCTTTCTGTGTTCAGCGGATTCAAGAGAAAAAAGCGCAGGCAAAAGTGGATGGCCGTCCGATTGAAGATGGCGAAATTCAGCCGGCTTGTGTCCAGTCTTGTCCGGGGAATGCACTCGTTTTTGGTGATTTGAATAATTCGGAAAGTAAAATTTCCAAATTGTTTAAAAACAAAAGAAACTATCATTTGCTTGAAGAGCTTCACACGCTTCCTTCAGTAGGATATTTGACGAAAGTAAGAAACAAAAAAGCTTAAATAAAAGCCTATGTATAAAACAGAGGTACGCGGTAAATTAATAGATGGCGATAAAAGTTTTTCGCAAATTTCGCGGGAGATTACGGCTCCTATTAACGATAAAACACCGCTTTGGTGGTATGCCGCATTTTTAATTAGTTTGGGGATGTTTGGATTTGGCTTGTACGCCAAATATATTACGGTTACAAAAGGGATTGGAACCTGGGGAGTAAATAACTCCATTGCCTGGGGCTGGGCCATCATTAATTTTGTGTGGTGGATTGGAATCGGGCATGCCGGTACCGCGTTTTCCATTTTCCTGTTGATTTTAAGGCAGAAATGGCGTACCGCAATTAACCGGGCTGCAGAAGCAATGACCGTTGTGGCTGTTTTTTGCGCAAGTTTATTTCCTTTACTTCATATGGGACGCCCCTGGTTATTTTTCTATATTTTTCCATATCCAAATACGCGGGGTCCGCTTTGGGTGAATTTTAATTCGCCGCTTTTCTGGGACTTTGTTGCAATTTCGGCCTATCTGCTTATCTCAGCAAGTTTCTGGTATTTTGGGATGGTTCCTGATTTTGCAACGATTCGCGATACCACAAAATCAAAAATTAAAAAAGCGGTTTATGGTTTTTTCTCGTTTGGATGGACCGGCTCGAGCAAAGAATGGTTACGTTTTGAAGGTTTGAGTTTTGTTCTGGGGGGAATTGCTGCGGTACTGGTAGTATCCGTTCACTCCATTGTATCAACCGACTTTGCCGTTTCGGTTGAACCGGGCTGGCACACAACTATTTTTCCACCCTATTTTGTTGTAGGGGCAATTTTCTCTGGTTTTGCCATGGTGCTGACCCTGGTTGTGCTGATGCGGGTTTTATATAAATTAAATGATTTTGTTACTGATTCTCATATCGATGCAGTTTGCCGGATTCTGATTTTTATTTCATTGATAATGGGAACTGCTTATATGACAGAAATATTTTTAGCCTGGTATTCAGGTTCTGAATATGAGATATATACCTTTTTCAAAAACAGGATTTTTGGTGAATATGCTTTTCAGTTTTGGGCCATGTTTATTTCCAATGCTATTGTTCCGCAGTTGTTTTGGTTCAAAAAAGTACGCCAGAAAATGTGGATGGTTTTTGTAATTTCTATCATTATCAACATTGGAATGTGGTTTGAAAGGTTCAATATTGTAATTACTTCGCTGAGCCATGATTATTTGCCTGCAAACTGGGCAACCTATTCACCAAGCTGGGTTGAAGTTGGATTTTTTGTAGGAACATTGGGAATGTTTATCGCTGGTGTTCTATTGTTTTTTCGCTTTATCCCGATTATTGCCATTTCTGAAATTAAAAGTGTGGCCAAGTTTAATAAGCCACGCAAAGATCACTTAAAACATGCCGGTCATGAATAAAGAGAAGTATATGTTGGGTGTTTTTAACGACGAAGACAGTCTTGTTGAGGCCTTTGAAAAAGTAAAAGCCAGAGGCATTTTACCCGTTGAAGTGTATACTCCTTATCCTATTCATGAGATTTTGGAGGGGATGGAGAAAAAAACAAGGATTACGCATGCTGCATTTTTTTATGGTTTGTTTGCGGCGCTTGGTATTTTAGGCTTTCTTTATTACGCTGCGGTTATCGACTGGCCTCTTCAGTATGGAGGAAAACCATTTAATTCATTTCCCTCATTTATTGTGGTTACCATTGTGGCCACTATTCTTTCCATTACTTTGCTTACACTTTTTACTTTCTCTGTGCGGGCGAAAATCTTTCCCGGAAAAAAGGCGGAGATTTTTCATGAGCGGGCGACTGACGATAAATTTGTGATGGTACTGGATAAAGATAGTCTGGGAGAAAATGCCGCAGAGATAGATTCAATTATTAAAGAGCACGGAAAAATTGAATAACTTTTATTGATTATGAAGAATACCACATATATAGGATTATTCAGCTTACTTTTTATTTTTTTGGCTTCGTGTGATTACAACCGACGGACCACGGGCTGGGAATATGGTCGCGACATGGCACACTCTGCAGCTTATGAAAGTTACACACCCAATTCCAATTTTTCGGATGGTAAAACCATGCAACCCCCTGTGGAAGGAACAATCCCACGGGGAATGGTCCCCTATGCTTTTGAAAAAACAGATGAAGACAGGGCATTGGCAGCGCAAACACTGATGAATGAATTGGAACCGACTCCTCAAAATCTGGAACGTGGAAAAAGAATGTATGGTATTTACTGTATGCAATGTCATGGCGAAAAAGGAGACGGACAGGGAGCGTTGTATGTCAATAAAAAATATCCTTATCCGCCAGCCAGTTTGTTGAGTGAAAAAATGCTGGCCAATCCGGAAGCCGATATTTATCATGTTATAACAGTTGGTTTTGGTGTTATGGGTGAACACGGTTCGATGATAAAACCCGAAGACCGCTGGAAAATAGCGATGTATATTAAAAAGGAATTACAGTAGAAGCATACCGAATAAGAGAAAAATAACCGGTTATGGAGAACAAATTAGTTGTATCGAATAAATTTAAAATGCTCACATATGTATTAATTGGCATAGGTGTGCTTTCATTTATACTGGGTTTTATTTTTGATGCAAAAAGAACCTGGGCAAACTATCTGCTAAACAATTATTATTTTTTAATGCTGGCTATTGGAGCTGCTTTTTTTGGAGCCATTCAGTATATCGCAAATGCAGGTTGGTCGGCAGCATTCAAACGAATTCCCGAAGCGATGGTTGCTTATATCCCTTTTGCCGGAGTATTTTTTCTGATTATGTTTTTTGGAATGCACTCCATTTTTGAATGGACACATGATGAAGTGGTTCAACACGACCATTTGCTTCAACATAAATCACCCTATTTAAACATTCCTTTCTTTTTTGCACGGGTTGTTGTATTCTTCGGAGCATGGACATTGCTTTCAAAATATTTAAGGAAGATTTCTTTAAAGGAAGATGAGGTTGGCGGAATGGAATATTTTCATAAATCTGAATTTTATTCAAAGGTTTTCATTTTTGTTATCGCCTTTTCCTTTAGCATTTTTGCGGTCGACATGCTAATGTCGCTTGAACCACACTGGTTTAGTACTTTGTTTGCCGGGAAAAGTTTTATTGCTGCATTTTTACACGGCTCTTCAGTAATAACATTAATTATAATTATACTTGCCAGAACAGGTCATTTTGATTTGTTGAACCGCAGTCATTTACATGATTTTACCCGCTATATATTTATGACAAGTATAATTTGGGGTTATTTTAATTTCGCCGAGTTTATGCTCATTTGGTATGGAAATATCCCCGAAGAAACTTCCTGGTTTGTTCACCGCTGGGATGGTGCATACAAAGTTTTGTTCTTTGCTAATATTTTAATTAACTGGTTTATTCCTTTTATTGTTTTGATGCCAAGAAAAACATCAAGAAGTAAACTGATAATTACGCCGGTTATTATTTTACTAATGATTGGTCAATATACTGAATTATATTACATCATTTGGCCGGCAACCGTGCATGAAGCAAAATTTGGGCTACTGGAAATCGGGACATTTGTTGGTTATCTTGGATTGTTTGCATGGGTCGTTTCAACCTGGTTGGCAAAAGCAAATCTGGTACCGAAGAATCATCCCTATATGGAAGAAAGTGTTTATCATCATTTTTAGAAAAAGGGAAAATTTGCCTAGTGTTTTGTTGTTGTCAATTCATGGTCGCCGCGAAGCATTTTAATACAGTTTCGCATCGTCCTGAAGTTATGATAGTTGATTTTCCAGTCTGAACCTTTTGGGGCTGAAACCTGTTCCGGGCTTTTGTCAATTCCTTCTGAATACCAACCTTTGTGTTTATGGTCAATTTGAAAGGTTTGGATGTATTCCCACTGTTTATCAAAATATTCCCTGTATTTGGGTTCATCCGGGAAAAGTTTTGACATCAGCAGCAAAGCATTCATAGCTTCAGCCTCGCTCCACCAAACCTTTGCATCGTGCATAATCGTTATGGTATCGGAACCTTGAAAATAATAGCCACGATCATAAATTCCGCCTTTTTTTTCGTCCCAACCGTTGTCAATGGTGTGATCGACCATTTTTTTGGCCAATGCAAGTGTTTTTTTATCAATCTTCCCGTAAAGAGAGTGTGCCGCTTCCAGCAACAGGAAGCCGGTTTCAATATCATGTCCGAAAGAAACATGGTCGGTGGAAAGATTTTGCCGGATTATTTCCTCTGTAAAATCCCTGAATGAAATGGGTGTAAAATCTCTTTCCAGGAAAAGCGTGAGATAGCCTTTGGGTGTTACTATTTTTTCTGAAATTAGATTAAAGACTTCGTTAAGCCGAATTTTAACCAATTCATCCGGCCAAACTTTGTACAATTCTTTTAATGCCTCCAGAACGTGAATCGAAGTATTTTGATCTTTCTGACTCATTCTTTTATAATCCGGTAATTCTTCGGGACGTTCAACCGGAGTTTCCTCCATTCTCCCCGCACTAAGGGGATTTCCATTTCTCTCCAGATTATTGAAATATCCTGAATACACCGGGTCGTGACTATACTTTTCCAGCCATAAAAAAGTCCGTTTTGCCAACTCCAACGCTTCTTCATTTTTGGTAAGATTATAATAAGCCACCAGGGCGTAAATACCAAATGCATTTCCGTAGGCCATTTTTGCGCCACCAAAATTGGTGGTACCAGGCTCTCCTTCCCGGTTCAGGGTGGTATAAAAACCTCCGTATTGCTTATCCCACATTTTGTTTTTCAGGAATTGAAATGCATGATCAGCTGTTTTTCGGTATTTATCATTTTGATAGAAAATTGCAGCTTCAGAAAGTGTCCACAAGTGGCGGGTTTGGGTAACAATCATCTTGTTTTGCGGCCCACTGGGCTGCCAGTCGAATGTAAAATTGCTCAGAAAGCCCCCATACACAGAGTCGATTGACCGGGGATACCAGGCATCCAGAATTTCGGTTTGAAGCGACAAGTTTAGTTCGTTGACAAGCTGCTGTTTTTGATTGATTCTTTCCGCACAGCTAACAGCAAAAAGGGCCACTCCCAAAATCAGAAAAATATTGATTTTCATTTGAATAGGTCTGGTTTGAATTTGAGATTAAATATAGGAAGAATTTGGCTGTGAATTTATTAATTTCAACTAAGTATTTTTAGTTAGAAAGGGAGTCATTGAGGAAATATGGTCATAGCTGTTCACGATTGCAACAATTAATTTCGTTAGTCACATTCAAATTATTTTCATTAATTGTTGTACTCTTATCTCCAACGTGTGTGGCAGATAAGTAAACAGGATTTCCTAAATAATATTCTCCATTTTTAAATTTTATATATGGAGTATGCGTGTCAGATACTGAAGAGTTATTACTCCAATAGGTCCATGTCCAATTTATTTCCCCCAGCCCAATATCGCTGGCTGGATGATGTTTGCTATTTAAATCTGTGTAAATACCCCATTCTCCGATAAACGAAGTATCACCACTTAAAAAACATGTTTCTGCAATATAGTATTCGTATTCATAGGACTTGTTATTATACGTAAAAGAACCTTTGGCGGAACCGGTTTGTGCCAGTGATTCAATGTTTACATATACTGTTGCAAATGTGTTTGTGTGTCCAAACTCGATAAAATCATCGTGTTGGATAAAAGCACAATATTTATATTTTTTATTGGAGTCCAATTCATTTAGTTTAAATGAAACGTCAAACGAGTAATCTGAATTTGGACCATATGTTATTTTTTGTGAGAGTACTGTTCCTGAAACTGTTGGCTCATCATTTTCAGGGCAATAACGGATGCCAACATTGAATTCATAAGTGCTGGTTGTATTTGTATATTCTTCGAACTCTGTAATTACATTACAAAGAGCACTGTTGTTCGTAACTTCACTCGCTTTATTTGTGGTAATAGTGAGTGAAAGTATTTGCATGGCTAATGCTTTTTGTTCATTGTTCGTAAACTTTTCTAAGCTCGAATTGCTTATCAAAGATGCGGTTGTTGCAATATTTAGGGCACATTCTGTATCTTTATTGGAACACCCAATAATCTTTGATATTGGTTGAAAAGTCTTTGTGTTTAAGTTTAGAATTTCATAGTCATCTACAGTGAAGCCATTTATTGTATGCAGAATGGTTTCTTCGGAATCGATAAGAGGGAATAGGAATTCAACATTAGGTTGCTTTGCTTCAAATGCTTTTATTCCAGATGCAACTCCACTAGCGATGTTTCCAGTCCATTTTATCATCGATTCCCGGTTATCTGAAGTATCTTCAGAATATAAATCCCAGTTTTCCCCTGTATTTATGGCTCTTTCAATTTTTAATTCTCCTGAGGGAAATATGACTGCCATATCCAAGTTATTTCCATTGAAATTGTCGAAAAGAAAAATATAGTCTCCGATTATAGTTTTTTGAGGTCGCCCGGAATCGTCCATGAAAATAGAATAACCATCACTAGCATTTCCCAGGCTTAGGAATAGCTTATTCGGAATTCCATTGGATTCATTGACAAAAAGATAGTCCCCCTTTTCGCCAATAATCCAGTAGTCCCAGAGAGTTTCGCTTTTAATATCATAGATACTCATATCTTTGGTCTGAAAAGAAGGATCTTCTTCTTTGTCGCAACTTAAAATAAATACACTTAGTATAATCCCGATAAAAAATAAATTATAGAATTTCATGATTTGTTTAGTTTTGACTTAATAATGTTTTTTTCTAAATTGGAGAAGGCAAAAGAAATATTTGCGTAAAATGGGTGAAACACTACAAAAATTGAGTCTTTGTATATTTTTCGTATTGAATACTCCCCGATTTCTTTTAGAATTGGAACTTAAATTAATATCATGAATGATTTAAGTGTCTCAATTTTAGTTAGATTAATGTTTTTTGTGTTGCTTTGGTAACTTGGATAGTACAAAGAATATCATAAACACTCTAATTTTGGTAAAAGCACAAATTAAAGTATTTATGATATTATAACTTTATTTACTACCATCAAATATTAAGGTATTATTACCTATTTTAACATTCAAATTTAATTCATCATCTCTTATGTTTCCTGATATCAGATAGTTAGATCCAGACTCAAGTTTGTAGTGATTATTGTCTACTACTGCAATGACTAATTCATAATTTTCATCGATATCTACTTCTAATTTCTCACAATATAATAAACTTAGAAACACAGAAGTATCTGAAGCTCTCTCAAGCTTGACATAACCACTTTCGGAATCACCAGTTTCAAAAATTTTTAAAGTGCCACTGTAAGTGCCGGAAATAACTTCGCCGAAATTACTAATATCATCATCGTCATCCTGACAGCTACTAAAGAATGCCATTGTTGGCACAATAAAGAATAAAAGAAGTAAATTTTTAAGTTTCATGATTTTTGATTTTTAAAGTTTGATTTTTTGTTGTGTATGTTTATAGAATATTATGCTATGTTTATTATTAAAATGTATAACCTATGTTAAAGCAGATAGCTCCTGAATTTTCGCCGGAGTAATAAGCATTCCCCGAAGAATAAACCGTAACGAACTCAAGTTTTTGCATTTCGTACCCAAATTCAAAATAGGCTACCGATTTGCCTGATACTCTTTTAAATACTCCAACCTTGGGAGACAGATTTAATCCGCTTTGTTCATTCCCTGATATATCAACAGCATAACCTATATTTAAAGAGAGATAGGGAGAAACATCATTATTGAGTAGATATCCTTTTATACTTGGATAAAAGGGGACTAAAACTACGTCTTCCTCGGTGAATGCACGTATTCCAGTGCCAAAACCAAGCCCTAAGAACGGATTTATCTGATACATGTAAATGGCATTTATTGCAATCCGATTTCTACCATAATCTCCAGTTTTTGCATAGAAACCAATATCTGTGCAGAAATGACTACCGGGAGAAATGCCCTCTCCATTACCTTCCCATTTTGTGGGTCGTTCTATATTCTCATTGCCAAAAAATGATTTGTTTTGTGCCCTTGAACTCACTGTATTTGATTCGGTGCGGGTATTAAAAATATCTTTTGTCCCATTCTCGTATCTTATCATCAAAATATCACTTTTTTGCAAAGTGAAAATTGGGCCATCAAGGTTACTATATCTTTTGTATCTAATTTCAGTTCTGTCAACTTCTAGAACTTTCGCTTCGATATCTTCTCCTGTTGTTTTGGTAATAATATCCTGGGAGAAGCCAGAAATGTTAATAAATAACACTCCGAAGAGAATAAAAATTATTTTTTTCATGTTTTTTAGTTCTTTTTATTATGTGAAATGAAAATGTTTTTTCGGTTACTTAATGGAGGTTATCATATCTCTCTTTGAATTTTCCCATCTTGTTTCGGGCGATGGTATGTTTGGTTTTGTCAAAAGGGGGAACCATAATGCAATCCCGGCTTTTATAATCAACAAAGCTGAGGTGATTTAAATTGAGTATGGTACCCGAATTTATCATAAAGAAATCATGAGAATTTAGGATGCCAAGGATATCCTGCCCTTTGATATTTCGCCTCAAAATAATTTTTCGGTTATCGTAAACCATTACCGACCAGTATGGCTTGATCCCTTTTTCATAAGAAACATATTGAATACAAATGATTTCATTCTTCTGCAAAAAGAGTAATCCTTCAACAGTGGGTAATGAGATGCGTTGGTTCCCTTCGTTGTTTATTCGGTTTATTTTATCACGAAAACTACTTTTGTATTTCAATTTTAGAAAACGGTTTACCACGTTTGAAAGGTCAGGGCGCTCCACTGGTTTTATAATAAAATCAAAAGCGGCTTCACGTAAAGCCTCAATAGTATATTTCTCATAGTTGGTTTGAAAAACTACATGGCAGTCAAAATCTGAATTATGGTGAAGATCCCGTAACAATTCTATGCCACTTTTGCCAGGCATCTCAATATCAAGAAATAAAATATCAGGTTTATGATAAAGAGTTTTCTTTAATCCTGTAGCCGGGTCGGTTGTAGTAAATAGAACATTAAGTTTTGGTTCACGAAAGGATTCAATCTCTTCCCGAAGGTTTTTTATTGAAATCTTTTGATCGTCAATAATCGCAACATTTATCTCTTGGATAGCCATATTCAATAAGTTAATTGAATTTTTGTCAAGAATAGTTTTATTTCACTGAATCGTTTTGTGAGAGATTTTTAAAAGGGGATTATTTGGTTCATAATTGGGGGTAATTTGTTTTTTTAATTTCAATTATAGTTAAAAGTAACCGGAATTCGAATAATAACTTTTGTTCCTTTTACACCATTGTTTAATATTTCAAAAGACATCTTTTTTTTGTTTGATAAATTCAGATTGTGAATGGTATTTGTTAAAACTTTTAATCCTGTTCCTGTTCCTCTGGTTGAGTTATGAGCGTTATGAATTCCTATTCCATTATCTGCAACAGTAAGAATAAGAAAATTTGTTTCTTTTTTAGCTGTTATAGTTAATTCGTTGTTGAAGGAACTGTGAACAAACCCGTGTTTAATTGCATTTTCTACCGGAATTTGTAATATCATGCCCGGAACTAATTCATCATCAAGTTCGCGAGTAATTCTCCAATAAACAGAAAATTCTTGCCTTGCTCTGGTTTGTTGAAGTCCAATAAAACTTTTTACGAAACATATCTCTTCTCTCAAAGTGATTGCTGTTTTTTCTGTATTTACCAAACTTTGACGGATTATTCTTGTTAAGTTGTCAAATTGTGTTGTTGAAGTTTCTTTGTTTTCAATATTCTCCTGAATACTATTAATTGTATTGAAAATCAGGTGAGGAGATAGTCGTCCGCGGATATTTTCCATTTTTAAAGCGGCAACTTTTCGCATGTTCTTTTCAATTTCAAGTTGTTTGTTTTTTCTATAGTATAAATAGGCAATCACTCCAATGGACATAAGCATCAACGAAAAGCCGATCAAACTTATAAGTTGGAAACGGTAGCTGGTAATTTTTTCTTCTTGATTTTTTAACGCGTTTTTTTGGGCAATAAGCGTAGTGTCTCTTTGGTATTTGTGTTTAAGTGCTGCAACTTGTCTTCGGTTATCTGTTTGAAGAATGTTACTATTGGTTTTATTCAATTCGGCTAATTCATAAAATGCTTTATGGTAATTGCCGATTTTGCAGAAATAGTTAGAGGTTCTTTTATAGTGTAGCTTTCTTATAACATTGTCGATTTCATTCTGTTTAAGAACAGAGTCAGCACGCTGAAAAAATTCTTTCGCTTGTAACAAATTCCCCATTTGGTTATTGTATTCAGCTTTCAAACTATAACAATTAAAAAGAAAGGCGGGTATTTGCTCACTCATCCAAAACCATTCATCCAATAGGTTTAAATAGTTTTTTGCTTCAGCAGTGTTTTTTTGGGTAAGAAGTAATTCTAATAAATTCATAACAGAAATGAACTGATTAAATGTATTCAGTTCCTTTGATATCTCATGGGCCAAAAGGAATTCCTGTTTTGCATTATCATAATCGTTTTCTAAAAAAAACATTCTTCCTTTGTTATTATGATGTACAAAGTGAGACAAGGGTGTAAAAAATGTTTCGTATTTTAAAACTTCCTGAAACTGTTGCTTTGCTTCATCAAAAAAACCACAATTGGTGTATAAGTCAGCATATGCTTGAAGAGATGAGATCATTAAAGTGGAGTCTTTATATTTGTCTGAGATTTCAATACATTTTTCAACTGACTCAATTGCATTTGCATAATCGTCCTGATCCATTAATATGTTTGATTTGTTTAGATATGCTGTAACTTGAGTTTTATAAATTTCAGGTATCTCAGCCATTGATGTTATTTCATTATAGTTATTTAGGGCTTTTTCAATATCTCCAAGGTTTTGGTAAAGAAATCCAATGTTGTGAATAATTTTCGCCTGATTTTCTTTTCCTAGTTTTGAACTATCTTTTTCCCAATAACGATAACACTCAGAAAAGAAATAAATTGAGGAATCAATATTTCCCTGGAAAAAGCTGCTCTGGGCAAGTATTTGCTGAAGACTAAAAAAGAAGTTGCTATCTGATGCCAATGAATCAACGAGTTGATAGCTTTGTACCAGTTTTATTGTTGAATCTGGAAACAAACCGGATTGATTCATCAAATTTGTGACAATAGAATCTTTGAGAATCTTACAATTGGTCGGGTTTTCTTTTTGCAACTTTTTGCATCCTGAAAAAGAGAGCAGAATTATAAATATGAGGAAAATAGCGAAACGCATTGATTGGGTTTTTATGATAAGTAAAAATAGAATAAATTTTTTAAATCAAAATACAAAAATTCCGATAACTCTAATTTGGCAAACTTGTTGAGTCTTTTCCCCATGTTGTCAGTATCTTTTGTAAAAAAGCAGGGTTCGTCGGTAAAAACATGATGTTTACCAGATTTAAATTTGAATTCAATAAATTGTTCTGCTATTTTTAGAACCTTATAATTTGTAACTATTGAGTTAAAAAAGTTACCTATTTCTAAAACAAATTTTATGGAGATTTTTAGCGCTAGAAATGTTGATAAAACTTTTGCCACCACAAAAGCTTTGTCGGATGTAAGTATTTCGGTAAACGAGCAAAGTATTTTTGGATTGCTTGGTCCAAACGGAGCAGGAAAAACGACACTAATCAGGATCATTAATCAGATTACCGCTCCGGATAGTGGGGAAGTACTTCTGGAAGGCCGTAAAATGAAAGGCTCAGATGTTGCCCGGATTGGATATTTGCCCGAGGAACGAGGTTTGTACAAGAAAATGAAAATCGGTGAACAAGCCATTTACCTTGCGCAATTGAAAGGATTGAGCAAACAGGAGGCCACCAGAAATCTGAAACATTGGTTTGAAAGGTTTGAAATAATGACCTGGTGGAACAAAAAAGTGGAAGAACTTTCAAAAGGAATGGCTCAAAAAGTACAGTTTATTACTACCGTAGTCCACAAACCCAGGTTGCTTATTTTTGATGAACCTTTTAGTGGCTTCGACCCGATTAATGCCAATCTCTTAAAACGTGAGATATTAAATTTGAGAGATGAAGGGGCTACAATTATTTTTTCGACGCACAACATGGAGTCGGTTGAAGAACTTTGCGATCATATTGCGCTGATAAATAAATCAAAAAAGATTGTTGACGGCCCAACCGATGAAATTCGGGAAAAATACAAACAGAATATTTTCGAAGTAAAATATAAAGGGGAGTTCGAAGAGGTTGAAAAGGCACTTGGGCAAAAAATGAAAATACTTGGGCATGCTGAAAGTGAAAAAGAAAATCAACTTACAGTGCAATACTTGAACGGTGATTCAAATAATAAGCTTATTCAGCAGTTGCTTCCCGTGGCCGAAATCATCTCGTTTGAAGAAATTATTCCAAGCATGAATGATGTATTTATTACCGCTGTTGAAGAATCAAATAAAAAGTAAATCAGTTTAAGATGAATAAAACACTACTAATATTAAAACAGGAATATTTAAAACGGGTAAAGAAAAAATCGTTTATTGTTCTTACACTGCTGGTGCCGTTTCTTTTTGCGGGAATGTTTGCACTTATTATTTTTCTTTCCATTAATAACGATAAAGAAGAACGGACTATTGCTGTATACGACGAGTCGCAATTGTTTTTGGGTGAACTGGAACAGCAAGGCTACACAACCTTCCATTTTATACCCGAGGAAGAATATAATGAGTTGAAATCGAATTTAAAAGAGAGTGATTTTTACGCCTTGTTGTACATCCCCGCAAATATATATTCTGCAAATGTTGCCCAGCTTTTATCGGTAAAACAGGTTCCTATCGAATTAAGCGAACAAATTGAACGAAAACTAAGTCGTTTTATCGAGAATGACAAACGCCAAAAAGTGGTGGAAGAGACCCGCATTCCGGATTTGGAAGACAGGCTGGCAGGAACCAAAACCAGTATAAAACTCAATACGCTTAAAATATCGGAATCGGGAGAAACCAAAAAAAGTTCTTCGACTATTGCGTTTATCGCCAGTTACGTTATGGGTTTTATCATTTACTTTTTTGTATTTATGTATGGTTCTATGGTAATGCGGAGCGTGATGGAGGAGAAAAAGAACCGGATAATCGAAGTAATCATTTCGTCCGTAAAACCGATGCAGCTAATGGCAGGAAAAATAATCGGGACAGCGCTGGTTGGTTTAACACAGGTAGGTATCTGGATTGTTTTAGGTGCAGTTGCTCTGGGAGTTGTTCAGGGATTGTTTACTCCTGAATCGGCTCAGCAAATGGGACAAAGCATTATGGAGTCGCAGTCTGCTATGAGTCCGGCGGCATCTCAAATGGCTGGACAAAATCAGGTAACTGAAGTTTTGGAAATGATTGGCAACCTGAATCTGCCGTTAATTCTTTTCTCTTTTGTGTTCTATTTCCTTGTGGGATATCTGATGTACAGTTCTTTGCTGGGAGCAGTTGGAGCAGCAGTCGACAGCGACGAAGATGCACAGCAATTGGTTTTTCCGGTTACCATACCGCTAATTCTTTCCATCATGTTGTTATTCCCCATTGCTAAAAATCCAGAAGGGCCTGTGGCCTTCTGGGGTTCAATCATTCCGTTTACATCTCCGGTATCGATGTTGGCCAGAGTGCCCTACGGAATTCCTACCTGGGAGCTGTTACTTTCTATGTTTTTACTTGTTTTGGCGACTGTTGGAGCAATCTGGGTAGCGGCTAAAATCTACCGTACCGGTATTTTAATGTACGGTAAAAAAGTAAACCTTAAAGAATTGATAAAGTGGTTGCGATATAAAAGTTAATTTTTTTGAAACAATTTAAAGCGATTCTTGTTTCTAAGTTAGAATTTGCAAAAGTTGAGTATATTGCATGTGAATGAGAAACGCGAAAATAAATACCTGCATGTGTTGCTGTATCCCGGATTTAAGGGAAGGTACTTTTCGTGGATAGATTGTGAATAAATAAAATAATTTATACGAAAGCCTTCCTGATTTCAGGGGGGCTTTTTTTATACCGATTTTAAAATTATAAATATGAAAGCAAATAGTATTTTGGAGACTATTGGAAATACTCCACATGTGCGGTTAAGCAGGTTGTATCCCTCGGAATACGAAGTTTGGGTGAAAGTGGAAAAGACAAATCCGGGAGGAAGTATTAAAGACAGAATTGCCTTGTCGATGATTGAAGACGCCGAAGCCAAAGGAATTTTAAAACAAGGATCAACAATTATTGAACCCACTTCGGGAAACACTGGAATTGGATTGGCGCTTGTTGCTGCTGTAAAAGATTACCGGCTGATTTTAACCATGCCCGAATCGATGTCGATTGAACGGCGTAAAGTTTTAACAGCTTTAGGCGCCGAGTTGGTTTTAACTCCGCGAGAGAAAGGAATGAAGGGAGCTATTGCAAAAGCTGAGGAACTATCATCAGAGATTCAGGATTCTTGGATTCCTTTTCAGTTTTCAAATCCTGCCAATGTTGATGCACACCGAAAAAATACAGCTTTCGAAATTGTGAATGATTTTCCTGATGGGCTGGATTATTTAATCACCGGTGTTGGTACGGGGGGACATATTACCGGAGTGGCAGAAGTTTTAAAACAGCATTTTCCGAATATAAAAGTTTTTGCTGTTGAACCCGACGGAAGCCCGGTGATTAGTGGTGGCGACCCGGGACCACATCCCATTCAGGGGATTGGAGCAGGATTTATTCCCGATAACTTAAACACCGATTTACTCGACGGGACAATCCCGATAAGCAAAGAAGAAGCTTTTGAGTACGCAAAAAAAGCTGCGTTGAAAGAGGGTCTGTTTGCAGGTATATCCTCCGGTGCATCTCTGGCTGCTGTAGCGAAGAAAATAAAAGAAATACCGGAAGGCTCGAAAATTCTTACGTTTACTTATGATCATGGTGAACGCTATCTTTCCGTTGATGATTTGTATTAATTGTAATTGAGAGTATTAAATTTTGAATATAGTTCAACTTTAAACTTCTTAAACTGTTTTATTCAGCGAATACTTAAATAAAAATTATTATGGCAAAAATAACCCTGAAAGGAAATGAGATTCACACGGTTGGAGAACTCCCCGGTGTAGGTGATTCAGCAAAAGATTTTACCCTGGTTAAAAGTGATTTATCACGTGTAAATTTGGGCGATTTTAAAGGCTCAAAGATTATAATGAATATTTCGCCAAGTATCGATACAAGCACGTGTGCAACGTCGGTTGTGAAATTCAATAAAGCAGCCACTGATCTTGAAAACACAAAAGTCTTGTATATTTCAAGAGATTTACCTTTCGCACAGGCCCGTTTTTGTGGAGCGGAAGGAATAGAAAATGTAATTACTTTGTGCGATTTATCTGGTGACTTTGGAAAAGATTACGGACTGGAAATTGCAGAGGGACCCATGCAGGGCTTACATTCGCGTGTATTAATTGTTTTGAATGAAGAGGGAAAGATTTTGTTTACTCAACAAGTTCCGGAGATTGTGGATGAACCCAATTATGAGGGCGCTTTAGAGGCGGTAAAATAGAAGAATTTTGTTTGTGAAAACAATTTCCTCCTAACGCCTGCTGTCAAGGATTTTGTAAACCTTTAATTTGTACTTGATTGTCTTTGTTCAACTTTTCCAAACAAAGGTTTGAAAAAGTTGTTATTGAATTTAATGAACTGAAAAAAACGGAGTAAGGTGTATGTTTCTCCGGTAACATGTTCAGGATAATTAGAAAACAATGTAATATGAAGAGTAAATTATCGGTTTTTATAGCTGGTGTAGTAGCCGGAATAGTGATTCCTTTTTTGGTAATATTGTTTGTATTGCCGGGGCAGATGTTTATTGTAAATGAAAGTAAACTTGGGTTTGATGAGACTTTGCAAACGATTGAAGAATCGGTAACAGAGAATGGCTGGAGTATCCCGCATCAGTACAATTTGCAGGCTACCATGCAGAAAAATGGATTTGACGTGCAGCCTGTGAAAGTGATTTCTTTATGCAATCCGGTACATGCGCATGAAATTTTAAAAGGCGATAATGAACGAATGGTTTCAGCCTTAATGCCTTGTCGTGTTGCAGTTTATGAAAAAAGTGGAAAGACTTATGTTTCCATGTTGAATGCCGGTTTATTTTCAAAATTTTTAGGCAATAAAGTCAGCGAAGTGATGAATGTTGCTACAAAAGAAAATTTAAAAATCTTAGAACCTGTAATAAACAATTAAAATGAAAAAGTATTTGTATGTTTTTGTGGTATTGGCATTTGTTGCCTGTCAGCCGGGAAACAAAGAAAAAAAATCGGGACAGGATCAGCCGGCGAATGCTGAATTGGTTGAGACCATTGTAAATGTCGGAGGAATGCATTGCGATATGTGCGTAAATTCTATCGAAAAAGGAGTCAACGAATTGGAAGGAATAAGTTTTGTAAAGGCAAACCTGGAAGATTCTACGGCAGTTGTAAAATACGATGCCTCGAAAACCGATTTAGCCCATATTGAAGCTGCAATTGAAAAACGCGGGTATTCAATAAAAAAGGGGTCGTAGCTTTTTGCAAGAGTCTTTTCGCGGGTTCAATTCTTCATTTATCTGTAATTTTCGTCGATTGGCAGAAAAAAAGGTTACAAATAGAAATGATTTATCTATTTTAGACTTGCCATAACATATTAAACAATGAGTCAGAAAAATTACAGAAACAATTTGGTTTTAAACGATAAAACTTCAAGCTGGCATGTTAATGTCAGAGTTTTGTCGTCAGAAAAAACCACCAACCGAAAGATGAATTTCGGGACAAAGATTTGGAAAATTAAAGTTATTTTGAATTAAATAAAAAAGCATCAGTTTTTAGCTGATGCTTTTTTATTTGTTGTTGCTACTGCTTAATATTCATTCCAGCCTTTAATCGTAATATCTTCAATGTTGTATTTACAAATTCCGTAGATAAAAGCACTTGCCACCCGCGCATTGGTAATAAGCGGAATATTAAAATCAATTGAATTCCTGCGGATTTTATACCCGTTTTTTAATTCCCTTTTTGTATAATTTTTTGGAATATTTATTACCAAATCAATTTTTTTCTCTTTTAAATATTCTATGGTATTCGGATGCCTGTCTTCTTCATCGGGCCAATGCAACAAGGTATTTTCTATTCCATTATCCGAGAAGAAACGGTGCGTTCCCTCTGTAGCGAAAATATTGTATCCTTTTTCTTTTAACAATCTGGCACTTTCAAGCAATTCTATTTTACCTCTCGACGGACCGGATGAAATCAAAATGTTCTTTTTTGGGAAATTATAACCCACAGAAAGCATCGATTTCAAAATAGCTTCGTAATAGCTTTCTCCAAT
The DNA here is from genome assembly GCF_022267315.1 of Maribellus maritimus. GTDB lineage: Bacteria > Bacteroidota > Bacteroidia > Bacteroidales > Prolixibacteraceae > Draconibacterium > Draconibacterium maritimum. Next base: position 122,149 of record NZ_JAIKLE010000003.1, on the reverse strand, counting down.
ACACGCAACTTCTCCGGTAGAAGCCATATCAACCCCCAATACAGGATCGGCATTTAATAAACGCGCAAAGGAAAACTGCGGTGCTTTTACTCCCACATAATCCAGCTCGAACAACGACTTGTCGGGTTTCGGAACATCAATTCCCAGCATCACTTTTGTTGCAATTTCAATCAGATTGATTTTCATTACTTTTGATACAAAGGGGAAGCTTCGCGATGCCCTGAGGTTGCATTCGATGACTTTGATATCATTGTCTTTTGCCAAAAACTGCATGTTAAATGGGCCGGTAATTTCAAGCCCTTTGGCCGTTTGGCGTGCAATCTTTTTTACTCTTCTGATGGTTTCCACGTACAGTTTCTGTGGAGGGAAAACGATGGTCGCATCACCCGAATGAACTCCTGCAAATTCAACATGTTCAGAAATGGCGTAAGCAACAATTTCGCCTTTATTGGCTACTGCATCAATTTCAATTTCCTTGGCCTGTTCGATAAACTCAGTAACAACCACCGGGTGTTCTTTTGAAACATTGGCAGCCATTTCGAGGAAATGTTCCAACTGGTCGGGGTTGGAAACCACATTCATGGCAGCGCCGGATAAAACATACGACGGTCGAATAAGCACCGGATAACCCACTTCATCCACAAATTTGTGAATTTCATCAATGGTTGAAAGTCGCGCCCAGCGAGGTTGATCCACTTTAAGTTCATCCAAAAGTGAAGAGAATTTTTCACGATCTTCTGCATTGTCAATTTTAAGAGGAGAAGTTCCCAGTACCGGTACATTTTGTCCGTGCAGTTTCATGGCGAGGTTGTTCGGAATCTGTCCACCCATTGAAACCACAACCCCATAAGGGTTTTCCAAGTCGAAAACATCCATTACCCGTTCAAAAGTCAGTTCATCAAAATAAAGCCGGTCGCAGGTATCATAGTCTGTACTAACGGTTTCCGGATTATAGTTGATCATCACCGAACGGTAATTTTCTTTTTTGATGGTTTCCACAGCATTTACACTACACCAGTCAAATTCTACCGAACTTCCAATCCGGTAAGCCCCGGAGCCAAGAACGATTACTGATTTATTATCGTTGTAAAAATCAATATCGTGTTCGGAGCCGTTGTGCGTAAGATACAGGTAGTTGGTTTGTGCCGGATATTCACCTGCCAGCGTATCTATTTGTTTTACTACCGGAACAATACCGTTTGCTTTTCTGTATTCCCGCACCCGTAACAAATCTTCATGAATATTTTTGTTCGGGCTGTTTATCACGAGTCTGGCAATTTGAAAATCAGAAAATCCGGCTTGTTTTGCAATCTTTAACAAATCAACCGGCAGTTCTTCCAGTTTTTCAAATTTCAGCAGTTCCTTTTTAATCAGGAAGATGTTTTTTAGTTTCTGTAAAAACCAACGGTCAATTTTTGTTTTATCGTAAATTTCATCAACAGAAAATCCTTTATTAAATGCTTCGGCAATGGCAAAGATTCTTCTGTCGGTCGGATTTGAAAGTTCTTCTTCAATTTCCTGAATATTGATTTCATCCCGGTTTCCAACAAAACCATGCATTCCCAGTCCAACCATTCGGATACCCTTTTGAATGGCTTCTTCAAAGGTTCGGCCGATTGCCATAATTTCACCCACACTCTTCATGGAGCTTCCTATGTTTTTGGAAACGCCGATAAATTTATTCAAATCCCATCGTGGAATTTTTACGACACAATAATCGAGTGCTGGCTCAAAAGCTGCCGTTGTAACTTTTGTGACCGAGTTTTTCAACTGATGTAGACCATATCCAAGTCCCAGCTTGGCAGCCACAAACGCCAGCGGGTAACCCGTTGCTTTGGATGCCAGTGCCGATGAACGCGATAAGCGGGCATTTACCTCAATAACCCGATAGTCTTCTGAGTACGGGTCGAGCGCAAACTGAACATTACATTCACCCACGACACCAACCCGGCGAATAATTTTGATCGAAATCGCACGCAGTTTATGGTATTCGGCATTCGATAGTGTTTGAGACGGAGCAACAACAATACTTTCACCGGTATGAATTCCAAGCGGATCAAAATTTTCCATATTACACACTGTAATACAGTTATCGTATTTATCGCGAACCACTTCGTACTCGACTTCCTTCCACCCTTTTATCGATTCTTCAACTAAAATTTGGGGTGAATAGGAAAACGCTTTTGATGCAAGTGCTTCCAGTTCTTCTTCATTTTCACAGAAACCACTACCTAATCCTCCCAGTGTATAGGCTGCCCTGATAATAATAGGGAATCCTACTTTTTGTGCCGCTGCTCTTGCTTCCGACATATTTGAAGCTGCAATACTTTGTGGGGTCTTTACATTGATTTCACCCAGCATTTTGGCAAAAATATCGCGATCTTCAGTATCAATTATTGATTGAACCGGCGTTCCAACAACTTCAATGTTGTATTTCTCCAGGACACCGGATTCAAACAGAGCAACTCCGCAGTTCAGCGCGGTTTGTCCTCCGAAGGCGAGCAAAATACCTTGTGGCTTTTCCTTTTTGATAACCTCTTCAACAAAAAAGGGTGTAACCGGAAGGAAATAAATTTTATCGGCAATATTCTCCGAGGTTTGAATCGTAGCAATATTCGGATTGATGAGTACGGTTTCAACACCTTCTTCTTTAAGTGCTTTTAACGCCTGTGAACCGGAATAATCAAATTCTCCGGCCTCTCCGATTTTTAATGCCCCCGAACCGAGGATGACTGCTTTTTTAATATGTGTTTCTATCATGGTAATTTTTTATTTTCTAATTCCCCAATCCTTTGTACTTTTTGATGTTGTCGATAAAGTCATCAAACAAAAACTCTGTATCAGTAGGTCCGCTTGAAGCTTCCGGGTGAAACTGTGTGGAAAAGAATGGTTTGGTTTTATGTTTTATACCCTCGTTTGTGTTATCGTTGGCATTGGTAAAAAGTATTTCCCAGTCAGGTGGAAGGGTTTCAGTTTCAACAGCGTAACCGTGATTTTGCGAGGTGATATAACAACGGTTTGTATCTTTCAGGATTACCGGTTGGTTATGACTCCGGTGTCCGTATTTTAATTTGTAGGTTTGAGCGCCGGCAGCCAATGCCAAAAGCTGGTTTCCCAAACAAATTCCCATAACCGGTTTATTTTCCTCAACAACTTGTTTTATATAGCCTACTGTTTCCATGCACATGGCCGGGTCGCCCGGACCGTTGGAGATAAAAACACCATCGTAATCTTCTTTTGTAAAATCATAGTCCCACGGAACTCTGATTACCGTAGCATCTCTGTCAAGCAAACAGCGGATAATGTTGTTTTTTACACCACAATCTACCAATACAACTCGGTGTTCACCCTCTCCATATTCTTCCCGATTAGTACAACTTGCTTTCGCAACCAGATTTTCCAGGTTTGGGTTATAAAAATCGATGGTTTCGTTTTCAAATTCAATTTTTCCTAACATCGATCCTTTTTCACGTAAAATTTTTGTTAAGGCTCGTGTATCGATGTCGAAAAGACCCGGAACTTCGTATTCTTTGAGCCAGTCGGACAAACTTTTTTGAGCATTCCAATGGCTGAACTCAAAGGAATAATCCGAAATTATTAACCCGCTAATGTGTAATTTGTGAGATTCGTAAAACTTATGAATTCCATTCTCTTTTGAATCAAACGGAACACCATAATTCCCAATCATCGGGTAGGTTGACACCAGAATCTGCCCTGTATATGAAGGGTCTGTTAAACTCTCCGGGTAGCCGGTCATTGCGGTGTAAAAAACAACTTCGCCAGCTACCGATTTTTCACTTCCAAACGATTTACCTGTAAAAACAGTCCCGTCTTCCAGGGTGAGTTTTGCTTGTTTTACTTTTAACATTTTCAGTTGTTCTATTAAAAAAAATGCGTTTCCACTAAAAATAGTTTAAACGCATCTTTCTTCAGTCTTTTTATGAATAACTACTAACTTTTCTCCCATTGAAATTAAAATGATGTTATTAAAATCATTTCTCCGACAAAAATAGTAATATTTCTTAAACATTTGGTTTGTTTTTTAATAAAAATGAATAATTTTGCAAAGAAAATGAATATTTATTCATAATGAAAAAAAAGGTAGAAAGGCAACTTGAAATCAGAAAAATAATTTTGAACGGCAAGGTTCACAGCCAGGAGGAATTATTGATGCAGCTGAGAAAAAAAGGCTTTGAATTAACGCAGGCAACATTGTCGCGTGATTTAAAAGTTTTGCAGGTTGCCAAAGTACCACATCCTACCAAAGGATATGTATATACCATTCCGGGAGCAGAAAGAGAAGAAGTTTCAAGTGAAAGAAACCGTGTTAACTTTTTGGCTGACGGATTTAAAGATATTCAATTCTCAGGCAACCTGGCTGTGGTAAGAACATCGCCCGGTTATGCCAACAGTATCGCCGCTGTGATTGACAAAGCCGAGCCTTGGGAGATTATCGGGACGGTTGCCGGAGATGACACAATTCTTCTTATTCAAAGAGAAGGAATTGCAAAAACAGATTTAGTGAATGCGTTAATAAATGTAATGCCCAATTTGAGGGGCAAATTGTAATATTTAATTTGATGAAGGAATTAAACAATATCAGGGTAGAAGTTGCAAGTGAAAAACATATTAAATATGTAGACCAGATAAATGACGCCATTGATGTAGCTTCAAAACACCGTGGAACCGGTATTGCACGTCGTTCTTCGGAATATTTAACTGCAAAAATAACAGATGGGAAAGCTATTTTGGCACTCGACGGTGATAAGTTTGCCGGATTCTGTTATATAGAAACATGGGGAAACAAAGGTTTTGTAGCTAATTCAGGATTAATTGTTGTGCCCGAATACAGAGGTTACGGATTGGCAAAAGCAATAAAACACAAAGCTTTTGAGCTTTCAAGAAAAAAATATCCGAATGCCAAAATTTTTGGCCTGACCACTGGTTTGGCGGTGATGAAAATTAACCATGAGTTGGGGTACCGTCCGGTTACTTTTTCAGAGCTGACCACCGATGACATGTTTTGGAACGGTTGTAAAGGGTGTGTGAATTACGATATTTTGATGCGTACGGAACGAACGAAATGTTTGTGCACAGGAATGCTGTATGATCCGGCGTGGGAAAATAAGGAAAAAGTAAACGGCAATGCGGTTAAAAAACGCAGTTTGATGGATATTATTCAGAAAATAAAACCTAAGGCAGGATTTAAAAAACAACTGGAAATCAACAATAACAAAGAAACAACCAAAGAGTAACGGAGCGCTAATTAGTATAGATATTTTTTATACAGACAGCAAAATAAATGAATAGTTTTAAAATTGGATTTGGGCGTCTTCGTTGCTCTTTATAAGATATTTATCATGAGTAAAAAACTGGTTCTAGCATTTAGCGGAGGTTTAGATACCTCTTTTTGTGTAAAATATTTAAAGGAAGAAAAAGGCTTTGAAGTTTACACTGCAATTGCAAATACAGGTGGTTTCTCTGACGGGGAACTAAAAAAGATTGAGGAAAAAGCATATAAACTTGGTGCTAAGGAACATGTCACCCTTGATGTAACAGAAGAATACTATCAGAAATGTATTCGGTACATGGTTTATGGTAATATTCTCAGAAACAATACATACCCGATTTCTGTAAGTTCCGAACGTGTTTTTCAGGCCATTGCAACCATCGACTATGCAAAAAAAATCGGAGCCGCTTATATTGCACATGGTAGTACAGGTGCGGGTAATGATCAGGTTCGTTTTGATTTGACCTTTCAGGTTTTGGCACCGGAGATTGAGATCATCACACCTATCCGGGATTTAATGTTAAGTCGCCAGGAAGAAATTGATTTTTTGCAGAAGCACGGTGTGGAAGAAGATTTTATCAAAATGCAATATTCTATTAACCAGGGACTGTGGGGAACCAGTGTGGGAGGAAAAGAAACATTAACTTCATCCAAAGGATTACCAAATGAAGCTTATCCAAGTCAGCTCGAATGCAGCGATGAAAAAGTAATTGAACTTGGTTTCGAAAAAGGCGAATTAAAAACCATTGATGGGAAAACTTTTGAAAGCGGGCCCGGGGTCATTCAGGCTCTGGAAGAAATAGCATCAAAATATGCAATCGGGCGCGATATTCACGTCGGAGATACTATCATTGGAATAAAAGGCCGTGTTGGTTTTGAGGCCGCCGCTCCGATGTTAATTATCAAAGCCCATCATTTACTGGAAAAACATACACTTACCAAATGGCAGATATATTGGAAGGAACAGCTTGCCAACTGGTACGGTATGTTTTTGCACGAAGCGTTATATCATGAACCAGTGATGCGCAATATGGAAACATTCCTTGAATCAACACAGGAAAATGTTACCGGGAAAGTTTTTATAAAATTGAAACCATATCATTTCGAATTGCAGGGCATTGAGTCAGAACACGATTTAATGAATTCGGGATTTGGCGAGTACGGAGAGACTGTAAAAGCCTGGACCGGTGATGATATCAAGGGATTTACCAAAATATTATCCAATTCGCTAAAGATTTATAGTTCGGTAAACAAGAAAATATAAAAAACGGATGATTAAAGTTGGAATTATTGGAGGAGCCGGTTACACTGCCGGAGAGTTGTTGCGAATTTTGCTAAATCATCCTCAGGCAGAAGTTATATTTGTTCAGAGTTCCAGTAATGCCGGAAATTTGATTTCTGATGTGCATGTTGATTTATTAGGTGAAACGGATATTGAATTTACGGAAGAATTGCCTTTTTCAAAGGTCGATGTCATTTTTCTTTGTATGGGGCACGGCAAATCAAAAGAATTTATGGAGACAAATCAACTCCCGGATTCTTTAAAAATTATTGATTTAAGCCATGATTTCAGATTAAAAAGGAAAGGTAATAACTTTGTTTACGGTTTGCCGGAACTCAACAGGGAAGAAATAAAAGTTGCAAAAAATATAGCAAATCCGGGATGTTTTGCCACCGGAATTCAGTTGGCATTGTTACCGCTTGCCGCTGAAGGCTTGTTAAAGAGTGGAGTGCACATTCAGGCCATTACCGGTTCAACAGGTGCAGGCCAAAAACCAACAGAAACATCGCATTTTAGCTGGCGAAACAACAATCTTTCCGCATATAAAATTATGGAGCATCAGCACGAAGGCGAGATTTTACAAAGTTTAAAACAATTGCAGCCTTCATTTGTCAGTGATTTTAATTTTGTTCCGATTCGGGGAAATCACACCCGTGGGATTTTTGTTGCAGCCTATACCCGGTTTGATGGCTCGGAGGAAGAAGCCCAAAAGATATATCAGGACTTTTACAACGAACATCCGTTTGTATTTGTAAGTCAAAAAAATCCCGGAATGAAACAGGTGGTTAACACCAATAAGGGAGTTATCTATTTGGAAAAGCATAACAATAAGTTGGTAATAATTAGTTTAACCGACAACCTGATAAAAGGAGCTTCCGGTCAGGCAGTTCAGAATATGAATTTGATGTTTGGGCTGGATGAAAGAACAGGATTGAATTTAAAACCCGTTGCATTTTAGTTATGAATTTATTTGATGTATATCCGCTTTTTAATATTACCCCTGTAAAAGCAGAAGGATGCTATGTTTGGGATTCTGAAGGAAAAAAATATCTCGATTTGTATGGCGGCCATGCTGTAATTTCAATCGGACACAGTCATCCGCATTATGTTGAAAAAATTTCCAGCCAGCTTTCACAAATTGGTTTTTATTCCAACTCTGTTCAAAATCCTTTACAAAAGGAGTTGGCTGAAAAACTGGGAGAAGCCTCAGGATACCCTGATTATCAGCTTTTCCTTTGTAATTCAGGTGCAGAAGCCAATGAGAATGCAATAAAACTGGCTTCGTTTGTTACAGGCAAAAAGAAATTTATCAGCTTTAAAAAAGGATTTCACGGACGTACTTCCGCCGCAGTTGCATTAACCGACAATCCAAAAATTGTGGCTCCTGTAAATGAAACTGAAAATGCGATTATACTTCCGTTTAACGACATTCAGGCTGTAAAAACAGAACTGGAAAAAGGAGGAGTTGCCGCCGTTTTAGTGGAAGGAATACAGGGGATTGGTGGAATTCATGTACCCGGAAAACATTTTTTGGAAGAGCTGGGGCAACTATCAAAAAAATATGAGTTTCTGCTTATCCTGGATGAAATTCAATCGGGCTACGGACGAAGCGGTAAGTTTTTTGCCCATCAGTATTTTGATGTTCATCCCGATATTATTACCACAGCCAAAGGAATGGGAAATGGTTTCCCGATCGGAGGAGTGCTGATTCATCCTGATATTAAGCCCTGGTATGGAATGCTGGGAACTACATTTGGGGGAAATCATCTTGCTTGTGCTGCTGCCATTGCCGTATTGGATGTAATGAAGTCAGAAGAGCTTGTCCGGAATGCTATGGAAGTTGGGAAATATTTGATAGACAGTCTTTCTCAATGGGATTCTGGATTTGAAATCAGAGGGAAAGGTTTGATGATTGGTTTGGAATTTAAACAGCCAATAAAAGAAATTAGAAGCAAATTATTGTTTGAAAAAGGAATGTTTACCGGAGTTTCCGGTCAGAATATAATAAGGTTGTTGCCGCCTTTAAGTTTAAGTGTTTCAGAAGCAAATGATTTTTTAAACGCTTTTGAAAAGGTTTTGATTGACACTTCTGTGTCGATGGTTGAAAAATAGTTTTCAGCCATAACCATTTTGTAACTTAGTATAATGGAAAATAAAAAAATTGGAATTATAGGTACCGGTAATATGGGTGGAGCAATTGCTGTTGGGCTCGTTAAATCAGGTTTTATAAGTGCTTCGGATATTTTTGTTTTCGATCCAAAAGAAAAAAATCTCAACGAAATGAGGGAGATGGGGATTACTGCATGCAAAAATAACAAAGAGGTAGTTCAAAATGCCGGAGTATTTATTGTTGCTGTAAAGCCTTATCATATAGAAGGTGTAATTAATGAGATAAAACCAGCGCTGACTTCAGCTAAAATTTTTATTTCAATTGTCGCTGGAGTTGGTATAGAAGATCTTACAAAAATGGCCGGTGAAAATATTTCTATTTTCCGTGTAATGCCTAACACTGCAATTGCATTACAGGAATCGCTGACCTGTATCTCTACCAATGGAAATAAAACTGAAGACAAAGATTTTGTGATAGAGTTGTTTGAGAAGTTAGGCAAAACCGTTGAGATACCGGAGGAATTGATGGCCGCAGCTACTGTTCTCTCATCCTGTGGAATAGCATATGCCTTACGGTATATCAGGGCGGCGATGCAAGGCGGAATTGAAATTGGGTTTGGTGCCGATATGGCGCAGTTTATAACTGCACAAACAGTAAAAGGCGCAACAGAATTAATACTGCAAACGGGGCATCATCCGGAACGCGAAATCGACAAAGTGACTACTCCAAGAGGAGTCACCATAACCGGCTTAAACGAAATGGAACACAAAGGATTCAGTTCCTCATTAATTCAGGGGGTTCTTGCATCTTATAAAAAAATCGATAATTCAGGGAAGTAGTTTTTTAATGCAGTTTCGTTACAAAAAAATAACGGTTAAAATAGGTAGTAATGTCTTGGCAAAAGCCGATGGAACATTAAATGTGGCGCGTATTGCACATTTGGTGGATCAGATTGCCTTTCTTCAAAAAAATGGGGTAGAAGTGGTGTTGGTTTCATCGGGGGCAGTTGCTGCGGGAAGGGCAGTGCTGGAGCCTGCAAAAAAAACAGATGCCGTATCGCAACGTCAATTGTGGGCTGCTTTGGGACAGGTGAAGCTTATAAGCCGTTATTCCGATTTTTTCAGCGAACATGGTTTGGTGTGTGCTCAGGTTTTAACAACCAAGGAAAATTTTTCCGACCGCGGGCATTATCTCAATATGAAAAACTGTATCACCACATTGTTGGAAAATAAGGTGATTCCGATAGTAAATGAAAATGATACCATATCAGTTACCGAATTGATGTTTACAGACAATGATGAACTCTCGGGCTTAATTGCATCAATGGTAAATTCGGAAGCTCTGGTTATTCTTTCCAATGTGAACGGAGTTTATAATACGCATCCGCAAAATGAAAATGCTGAATTAATTCATCAGATTGACCGCGAGGAGGTGGATTTGAAAGGAAGTGCTGTGGAAGGACAATCAACCTTTGGCCGCGGAGGAATGCTTACAAAACTTCGTATCGCCCAAAAGGTTGCAGGCGATGGAATTGGGGTTCATGTGGCTAACGGAACAATTGAAAATGTTTTGATTGACCTGCTTGACAAAGACAAGGAATTTGAACATACCTATTTTGTACCAAATAAAAAATCGTCGAGTGGAGTAAAAAAATGGATTGGATATTCTGACGATTTTGCAAAAGGGCAGGTTGTCATTAACCAGGGAGCAATTAAAGCACTGAATTCAGAAAAAGCAGTTAGCTTGTTGCCTGTTGGTGTAGTTAAGTTGATTAGTGAATTTAAAAAAGGAGATTTAATAAAAATCGTTGATGAGACCGGAGCTGTTGTTGGAGTAGGTAAGGCACAGTACGGTTCCGATAAAATGAAACAGGAAATGGATTCTGAAAAACAGAAACCATTGGTTCATTACGATTATTTATATATGGAAAATAAAAAATAGCTCAGGATATACTACCCTTTCTACCCTTTTTTATGCCTTAATTTGAACTTATTCTGAGCTCCCTCTCCCTCCCCCGGGAGAGGGTTTTAAAACGAAAATCCTCTCTTTTTCCAAATGGGAGAACAAAAGGAGAGAAAATATAAATTGCAGTAAAAATGAAGATAGAAAAACAACTTCAGCAGGTTTTGCAAGCTTCACGAAAATTAAACCTTGTGGAGAATGAAACAATCAGTCGTGTTTTGCTGAAATTGGCAGATGAGGCGGAGAGACAAACCGATTTTATTATTTCTGAAAATAAGAAGGATTTGGAGAGAATGGATCCGCAAGACCCAAAGTACGACAGGCTGAAGTTAACCGGGGATCGAATAAAGGGAATTGCTTCTGATATGAGGAATGTAGCCGGTTTGGAAAGTCCTGTGGGGAAAATATTAAAGAAAACCATACGACCCAATGGATTGAAAATTAGTAAAGTTACTGTCCCTTTTGGAGTAATCGGAATTATTTACGAAGCGCGGCCCAACGTTACTTTTGATGTGTTTGTACTTTGTCTCAAGTCCGGAAATGCCTGTGTTTTGAAAGGTGGCAGCGATGCCTTTTATTCCAACCAGGCCATTGTGTCCATTATTCAGGATGTTTTAACAAAATCGGATATTGATGAGAACACTGTAGCATTGCTTCCTGCAGGTCGGGAAGAAACAAACGAAATGCTCAGGGCACATGGTTATATTGATTTAATTATTCCACGTGGCAGTCAGGGCCTGATAAATTATGTGCGCGAAAATGCCACTATTCCTGTAATTGAAACCGGTGCCGGCATTTGTCACACTTATTTTGATGAGTTTGGCGACGCAGAAAAAGGACGTGAGATTATCTTTAATGCAAAAACACGTCGCCCTTCGGTTTGTAACGCACTCGATTGTCTTGTGATTCATGAAAGTCGTTTGGCTGACCTGCCTGATTTTGGTAAAAAACTTTCAGAAAGCAGCGTTGTAATTTATGCTGATAAAAAATCATATGCAGTTCTAAAAGATGCTTATCCCGGGGAATTACTTTTCCCGGCAATAGAAGAATCTTTCGGTACAGAGTTTCTGTCTCTGAAAATGTCAGTAAAAACAGTTGCCTCTTTTGAAGAAGCCGTTGATCAGATTAACGAAAAATCGTCGAAACACAGCGAGGCAATTATAACCGAAGATGCTGAACGAATTAAAAACTTTAGAAAAATGATTGATGCTTCTTCTGTTTATTCGAATGTTTCCACCGCTTTTACCGATGGTGCCCAGTTTGGTCTTGGGGCAGAAATCGGAATCAGTACCCAAAAGTTACATGCCCGGGGGCCAATGGCTTTGGAGGAATTAACCAGCTATAAATGGATTATTGAAGGCGAAGGACAGGTAAGACCAAAATAGAAAACCAAAAGTCAATAAAATAAAAACCAATGAAAAATTTTATATCAGTAAAAGATATTCCAAGCCTGCAATATGCTCTTGATGTTGCATTCGATGTAAAGGAGAATCCTTTTGCATACCAACATCTTGGGAAAAATAAAACGATGGTTCTGATTTTTTTTAACTCTAGTTTACGCACCCGGTTGAGCACGCAAAAAGCTGCTATGAATATGGGAATGAATACTATGGTTTTAAATGTAAATGAAGACGGATGGCAATTGGAATCGGAATTGGGTGTGGTAATGGATGGAGATAAGCCGGAACATTTGCTGGAAGCAATTCCTGTGATTGGTCAGTATTGCGATGTAATAGGAGTACGTTCATTTGCCCGGTTTCAAAATAAAGAGGATGATTATTCAGAAAAGATAATTAGCCAGTTTGTTGAATATGCCGGAGTGCCGGTGGTAAGTATGGAAGGCGCAACCCGGCATCCGCTGCAAAGTTATGCCGATTTGGTAACCATCGAGGAGTTCAAACAAAAAGAACGTCCTAAAGTTGTCCTGACCTGGGCACCGCATCCTCGTGCTTTGCCGCAGGCTGTGGCTAATTCGTTTGTGGAATGGATGCGCGAAACAGATTATGAACTTGTGGTTACACATCCGGAAGGTTATGAGCTGGCTCCTGATTTTATCGGAAACGTAAAGGTGGAATACAACCAGAAAGAGGCATTTGAAGGAGCTGATTTTATTTATGCAAAAAATTGGGCTTCCTACTCAAGCTACGGACAAATTCTTTCAAAAGATTTTAGCTGGACAGTGAACGAAGAAAAAATGGCACTGACAAACAATGCTAAATTTATGCACTGTCTTCCCGTGCGGCGAAATGTGGTTGTAGCTGATAGTGTTATAGACAGTAAAAATTCAATTGTGATCCAGCAGGCTGCTAATCGAGAAGTGACGGCACAAGCAGTTTTAAAAATGATTTTGGAGGAATTGTAAATAAACTTGCATCTTTGTGCCCTGGAAGGAAAAGAATGATGAAAAAAATAGAAATAATTCCTGCGATTGATATTATCGAAGGGAAATGTGTTCGGCTTTCGCAGGGAGATTACAGTCGGAAAAAAGTATACAATGAAAATCCGCTGGAAGTTGCCAAAATGTTTGAAAATGCAGGGATTTGTCGTCTTCACCTGGTTGATTTGGATGGTGCCAAAGCCAAACATATTGTAAACTACAAGGTGCTCGAAACCATTGCAACAAAAACAGAGCTTGTAATTGATTTTGGAGGTGGATTAAAATCCAATGACGATTTGAAAATCGCTTTTAATTCAGGGGCGGCAATGGTTACCGGAGGAAGTATTGCGGTGAAGGAAAAGGAGACTTTTTTACAGTGGATTGAAAATTATGGCAGCGAAAAAATTATACTGGGCGCCGATGCAAAGGATGGAAAAATAGCTGTAAGTGGCTGGCTGGAGGCAACTGAACTTTCTGTAATTGATTTTATTGAAGGTTTTAGTAAAAAGGGGGTTGAAAAAGTAATTTCAACCGATATCAGTCGCGATGGAATGCTTTCCGGCCCTTCATTTGATTTGTATCATGAAATTATGAACTTGCTTCCGGATCTGGAAATAATTGCCAGTGGTGGAATTGCTTCCATGGACGACATATTAAAATTAGATGAAATAGGTGTGCCGGGTGTAATTACCGGGAAGGCAATTTATGAGAATAAAATATCTTTGAAAGAAATTGAAAATTTTATAAGCTCATAATCGTTTCTTCTAAAAGAGGAGAAATGAGAAAGAAAAATAGAAGTTTCAAAAAACAATACCCCCTTCTCTTTACGGGAAGGTTGGGAAGAAGCTAAAAATATGCTTGCAAAACGAATCATACCATGTTTAGATATCCGTAACGGACAAACGGTTAAAGGGATAAATTTTGTAAATATTCAGGAAGTAGGCGACCCGGTTGAGTTGGGTGCAAAATATGCAGCCGATGGTGCCGACGAACTGGTTTTTTTAGATATTACTGCAACCCACGAAGGGCGGAAAACTTTTGTGGAACTGGTGAAGCGTATTGCTGCACATCTGAATATTCCGTTTACAGTTGGAGGTGGAATAAGTGAACTAAGCGATGCCGAGAAGCTTTTGAGTGCAGGTGCTGATAAGATTTCGATTAATTCTTCCGCAGTTCGAAATCCAAAGTTGATTGATGATTTGGCTTTGAATTTTGGGAGTCAGTTTGTTGTGGTAGCTATCGATGCACGTGGTGATGAAAAGAATCATTGGACAGTAACTGTAAATGGAGGAAGAATTCCGACAGAAAAGGAACTTTTCTCGTGGGCAAAAGAAGCCGAAGATCGTGGCGCTGGTGAAATACTTTTTACATCGATGAACCACGACGGCACAAAAAACGGTTTTGCCAATGAACAACTGGCTCAAATGGCTGACTCTTTGAAAATTCCAATTATTGCCTCAGGAGGAGCAGGAGCAAAAGAACATTTTACGGATGTTTTTACCAAAGGAAAAGCAGATGCAGGACTGGCGGCCAGCATATTTCATTACAATGAGATTCCCATTCCTGAGTTAAAAAATTATCTAAAAGAAAACGGGATCATTGTTCGATAAAAAAATATCAATTATTATTTTCGCAACAAATTGGAAATCATGAACGAATTAAAGAATATTGATCAGGTAAATTTTTCCAAACTCGACGGATTGGTTCCGGCAGTAGTTCAGGATAATCAATCGATGAAAGTTTTAATGGTTGGTTTTATGAACCGGGAAGCTTTGGTGAAAACGCAGGAACTGGGCAAGGTCACTTTTTTTAGCAGGACCAAAAACCGGTTGTGGACCAAGGGAGAAGAATCGGGCAATTTTTTAAATGTGGTTTCCATACTGATCGATTGCGACGACGATACCCTTCTGATAAAAGCAAATCCGGTGGGGCCGGTCTGTCACACAGGGAACGATACCTGTTTTTATGAAATGAATCCAAAAGCAGATGTGCAGTTTTTGAGTTATCTGCAGGATTTTATTGACAAGAGGAAAAAGGAAATGCCTAAAGGTTCGTATACTACTTCGCTTTTTACGAAAGGAACAAGAAAAATTACACAAAAGGTGGGAGAGGAAGCTGTCGAAACCATCATTGGAGCAATGGCAAATGATGATGAGAATTTTCTTTATGAAGCAGGAGATTTACTGTACCACCTGATAGTTTTATTGTCTCACAAAGGATATCGGATTGAAGATATTGTAAAGGAATTAAAAAGCCGTCACTCCTGATTTTTGAGTTACATCTATTAAGGAAAAAATTCTTTATTTCCAATTTTAGTAAGCTTTTTGATAACATGGTTATGAAACATAGTTTCAAAACATAACTGTAAAACATTGAATATTTGATGGTTCAGATTAGTGGTTTTGTAAATTAGGTTGTAGCTTTGTATCAGAGTCTACTAACTTTTAAACCGTCAATTATGGAAACCTTAATTGCTTGCCCAACCAGTACAGTAACCATTCTGGCATGCCAAAAAATTGCCAAATCTTTCAAAGAGAATATTTATGAGTTGTCGAGTGTTCGCGAAGAATGGGATCCGGAGTTTGCCACATCTTTAAATATTTGGATTGAAGACACCATTGAAAAACACTATACCGATAACGTTGAGGCATGGGATGAGAATAAATATCGCGATTGGCACGAAATTATGGTTGCAGGATTACAAAACCTGAAAATATTGCGTGCGTCTTTAAAGGTAGATTTTAAGGACGACAAAGATTTTTTAAAAGACTTTTTTGAAAAAACCGGGTATTGTGAGTACTTCAGCGATGCCAAAAACGGAGATCATATGTGTTTGTATCAATTCCTTAATGTGTTCGCTGAAAACCTGGATGAAGAGACAAGAAACAAAGCAGTTTCAAAAGGGACGATGGATTCGTTGTTTGATAAAATACTGGATAGTGCAAACAAAATAAAGGAATTTAAAGATTGTTTTGAAGCGCTTGAAGGCGAAGCGGAATTAAACACTTACGGACAAAAGGAGGTGGCCCAGATTTATTCTACTATCCGTGATATTTGCCGAATTGCTATTGCTTACTACCAGTTTGACCCGATAAAGCGAGACCAATTTAATTTTTATAAAGTTCTTGTGAATTTATAATACTACTACCTGTTAATTAACTTAATAAAACAGTCTGTCCTGTTCCCTGGATCGGCTGTTTTTGTTTTTTATTCATCATTGTTTTCAGGATTCTCTTCCTTTTCCAGAGGGACATATCCTTCGGGTACAGCTGACTCGGATGGCTGATATGGAAAAACATCAATGATTGTACTGACTGTAATTGAAGAAACAACATAAGGAATAACAAGGTAAGACAAGCTTTCCTCAAGCCGTTGGAGCGCTTCTTTTATATCGTCGGCCATTATCAGGTAATAGGTGCGCAGTTTCTTTTCTTTTCCGGCTTCTTCATCAACAGTAACCAGATTAATTGTTGCTTTGAACCACCATTCTCCGTTTTCAAAAGGAAAAACTTCTGCTATTTTTGATTTTTTTATGTCGGTAACAGTAAATTCGCCCCGCACCATTTCCTGCATCTGACGAATCATTCTGGTTTCTGCATCGGTAAATGATACTGCATCGAGAAGAAAATTTTCAGTTACATTTCTTTCTTTGCCGCTTTCTGAGATTTTTACATATTTTACTTTACATTCAAACCAGGTCTGCATCATTTTATTCTACTTTTTTATGAAGTAACAAAAATAATTTTCTGAAATAACTTTTGGGTGAAATGGTAGTAAATATTCACTAAAATTTATCAACAAAAAAACCGGCCACAATTTTTGTGAACCGGTTTTCCTAATCTAACTAAACTAACTCAAACTACCCTTGACCCTAATTTTTTTTAAAAGAAAGAGCCCGTCCCGGCGGACGGGCCCATAAACAGACAGCTACAGACTTAAAAGCTGAAGAAGATTAGTTATAGGCACTTTCTCCATGTTCATAAACATCGAGGCCTTCTTCTTCAATGCGCCTGGATACGCGCAATACTTTTGCTTTCTTCAATATAAAGAATAGTATCAGACCTGTTCCAAATGCCCAAACAAAGAATGCAAGAACACCTATAGCCTGAATACCTAATAATTTTGCTCCATGACCGTAGAATAAACCTTCGGAAGTTGAGAATAAGCCAACAGCCAGTGTTCCGAGTGCTCCACCAACTCCGTGAACCGAGATTGCACCAACCGGGTCGTCAACTTTTAATATTTTGTCGAAGAATTCAACTGCAAATGGTAAAACAAATCCAGCCATAATTCCGATAAATACTGCACCCACCGGATTTACGGCGTCACAACCTGCGGTTATAGCAACCAAACCAGCGAGAGCTCCGTTTAACGCGATTGAAAGCGTTGGCCGTTTGTAGCGCATCCATGCAACTAACATCGCTGTTACTGCACCAGCTGCGGCAGCAAGGTTTGTTGTCATTGCAATATGACCAATTGCAACAGCATTGTCGGTTCCGGCAGCAGCAAGCTGAGAGCCCGGGTTAAATCCGAACCAACCAAACCAAAGGATAAATACACCTAAAGCACCCATTGCAAGGTTGTGTCCCGGAATTGCTTTTGCTTTTCCGTCTTTATCGTACTTGCCAATACGAGGACCGATGATTGACGCACCAGCCAAACCAACCCATGCACCAACAGAGTGAACAATGGAGGAACCGGCAAAATCGTGGAAACCAAGTTGGCTTAACCAGCCACCTCCCCAGGTCCAGTGTCCCGACGTTGGGTAAATAATTACAGTAATTACAATACTGAAAATGAGATATGCTTTAAATTCAGTACGCTCAGCCATAGCTCCCGACACAATAGTTGCAGCAGTTGCGGCAAATACAGTTTGGAAAAAGATATCAGCATAATCTGAATAATTGTCACCAAAACCATCGCTCATAAAGAATAAGTCAGGTGTTCCGATAAATCCTCCTATTGAGTCTCCATACATCAAAGTAAATCCGATAATCCAGTATAATAATGAACCTATAGAAAAGTCCATCAGGTTTTTCATTAAAATGTTTGCGGTGTTTTTTTGGCGTGTGAAACCTGCTTCCACCATTGCAAAACCGGGTTGCATGAACATTACCATAAATCCGGCAATCAATAACCACATATTGTCAATACCTATTTGCAGGCCTTGTAAAGTTTCTTCCATGATAAATTATTTTTTGTAGTTATTATTCTTCTTTTCCTTTAATGTAAAGCGACTCATCTCCTTGCTCCCCGGTCCTAATTCGGTACGATTCTTCAATCGGAACAATAAATATTTTACCGTCACCAATCTGGCCTGTCCTTGCTGAATTAAGAATAGCATTCACAGTTTTTTGTACATTTTTATCACGAACAATGATTTCCAGTTTGGTGCGTTCTATAGTACTTGTGTCATATACAATTCCACGGTAAACGCGGCCTTCGCGGGCCTGCCCAACGCCCCTTACATCCCAGAAGGAAAAGAATTCAATACCTGCTTCCTGCAAGGCGTCTTTTACCTCTTCGAATTTTGATTTTCTTATTATGGTTTCAATTTTTTTCATATTCTTCAGCTTTAGAAATGATTAAAGAGAAATTCCTACAACAATATAAAACTGTTCTGATGAAGGGTTTAAAATGGCTGCACCTGATACAGGTAACGAGAAACTGTCTGTAATTTTTACTTCTTTGGAAGTGCTGATTCCAATGTTGCAAATATTAAATTCACCATCCACTGTATAAGCACCGTCGCCACCACCAAGTGTAAGATCAACCGGACCAGCTGTTAACCCAGCTTCAAGATAAATGTCGCCTTCACCGTCATTCATCATATATGCACCGGTTAAAGAGAATGATCCTAGTCCGAGGCTAACCATTGGTTCAATGTAGTGCGAAGTTCCTTCGAACCACAAGTCACCAGGGAAATAGTAATCAGTAAGAGTAAAACTCAAAGAAGAATTTTCACTCAAATCAAATCCATAGCTTGCGTAAAGGTCAGCTTCGGCGTCTTCAACATCGCCTGCACTAAATGATCCCCAAGCTCCAATCGCAAAACCACCAGCGCTGAATTCCATGTAAGGCTGAAATGCCGGACCAGTACCAAACTTTGTTCCACGCCATACATAGCTGCTGTATATGTCGAGGCCCGTACTTACTTCCTGTGCTTTTACCACCGGAGTAATTGCCATCAACAAAAACAAGCTCGCTGCAATCAGTAATGTCTTTTTCATAATCGTAAATTTTAAAAGTTAAACTGTGTTTTTTTGTTCTAAAAAATCTTTTCACTTCGTTTAAAAAAATCGTTAATGTTTTTTAGAAAAAAAATATTTTTTTCATAGACCCCCTATAAAATGAACTTGATTTATACAAAAAATAGAATTTTTATCTGTAGCTCCTATGTTTTTTGTATGTCGATTCAAAAATATGTATGTTTTTTAGTTGAGGGTATGGTTTTGATAAAATGGGTAGTTTCTCTTAACAAATTATTAATATAAGCTATGTTTTTTTCTCAAAAAGGCAAAAAAAAAGCTTTTTGGTGACAAAATATTATATAAAATTTGATTTGTGGTCCAAATTTCCAGTGTGAGGTGTTGTGTTCGGCTGGAGTGAAAAATGAAAATTCTTTCTGAAAAATAAAGTGTTTGTAAATTAGCCTATCTCAAAGTTAATGAAATTATCTCTCCCCTGTAGTTTTCTTTTGATCGCGTATAGACAATAATCGGTTCGTTTCTTTGAAAAATTTCCTTTTTGGAAAGGGATAATGAAATAAGTGCTGAATTGTTATTTACAATCATTTCTTTACCTGATGCAGTTAGAGGGACAGCTGTTAATTCTGTTTTATTCTGCATAATTGCCAGTACCGGATTAGAAACATGTTGGGTGTAAATTGTTTTTCCACTGTTATTGTTTAATAAAAAGAAGAATTCAATTTTGTTTTCTGTTTCCGCTGTTTTTTCCAGTTTTATTGTGAGACCATTTAATGACTGGTATTTTTCTATGGTAAGAAACCCCTTCGTTTGACCGGTTGCAGTTTTTAATTGGTTTGGTGGATTCAGATTTTTTGATTGTACAGTAAAAAGCGGTTCTCCTTCTGCATACTTTTCTTCATCCCACAAATCGAATTGGCAAAAACGATATGTTGGCGTTGAGAGGTGGACGGCAGAATCGCCGGTGTAAAAAATGTAATTACTGGCGGCCGCATAATTATTAAAAAAGCCTACTTTTTTGCCTTCGGAAAGTTTTTTGATCTCCAGTGCACTGGCTTCGCGGTTGTAAAAAGTAATTTTCAGATGGCCAGTGTTGGGAATAACATCCAGAGCTATATATATACGGTATAAAACCATTACAACCAAAACCGGTAGCGCAATGCGTTTAAACCAGCGTTTAAATTTCAGATCGCCTGCAATTAAAGGATAGGTTAAAATTATCAGCATTGGGATAATTGCTGCAATCCAGTGTGCTTCTATACGATTTTTGAAACTGATAATAAAAAGTGCGATATAAAATCCAAGAATAGTAAATAACAATGTTTTTTGAAATTGATTTTCAGGTTTAAATCTGAAAAGTTTCCAAAATATCAGAATTCCTGTAATTGGTCCTGCAATGGCTAATTGTGCGCCTAAATAGGGTAGAATGTATTTAAATGTAAAAGGTTTGGCGCGTTCAACCAGATGGTATTTGAAGGTAGGAAATTCATTATGGATCTGCCAAAAAACGTGTGGAAGCAACAATATTACAGTAAGCAAAATAATACCATAGAAATACTTGTTTTTGAAAAGTTTAAGATTCGAAAGAACAGTAAAACCGATAATTAAAAAAGCGTGGTATTTACTGTAAATCATAGCAGCCAGGATCAAGGAAAGAGAAATCGAAATTTTCCAGTCAGGATTCTTAAGGAATTTTCTGTAAGAAATAATAAAAAGTGTGGTAAAGAAGAGCAGGGGAACATCGGGTATTGCCATAAAACCAGCAATGTGGGTATGAATCAGTGGAAATGATAAAATAAATAATGAAACAAAGAACAGATCTTTTTTCTCATTTAATTCATTTAATATAAGCGCGAATGTTATGGATGATATCAAGATAAAAATCAGCCGAACACCGATTTCTCCGGGGAGAACAGCGTGTCCCAGGTAGATGAGTAAAGCTGTCATTGGAGGGTGGTCAAAAAATCCCCAAGAAAGGTTCTCCGAATACATCCAGTAATACGATTCATCGGAATGAAGTCCGGTAAACAGGGCCTGAAGTAAGTTTCCCAAAAACCAGATACCTACAATTATATAATGTCTTTTATCGAGATTTTTCATTTTTATTTTTGGGTTTGGCGATAAAATATTTTGTACCGCTTTCTTTTAAATCATTAACAGGTTCCTGTAAAAAAACGGGAAATTTGTCGTTATCTACATTTTTCCATTCTTCCGACCCTATAATCACATTGTAGTTTTTTAAATCTAAAAACGATTCTTCTTTTTTTGAAAACACCAGGAAATGTTTTGGTTCTTCAGGCAAAGAGTATATCGTGTCCATGCTAACCACGTTAAAATCATTTTTGCTGTGAATGCGAATGTTTGAAGCGGTGCGTATATTCCCGTAGACATATACTTTTTCATTTTTCGAAAGCCCCTGTTTTATTAAATTTTCCACAAGTTGTTCTCCCGGGTTGGGCATTAGTAAAGGATATAAAAATGAAAACACATTAAAAAACAGGAGTAGAATGGTTCCTGCGAGTTTTGTTTCATAGTTAATGTTTTTGAGCCTACCGATAATCCAGTAAATAATCAATGCTGCATTTACAAGAATTCCCGCAAAAAGAACTTTGTCGAAATAAATAAAAAACGTGTAAAAAACAGATATCCCAATGACAAACAGGTTTATAACCAGAAAGATTTTAAAAATCAGTTTTTTTAGATGCGTGGTTGAAAATGATATCACGTAGGCAAAAAATATTGAAATCAATGGAATAACGGGGAGCAGATATCGATCGTAAAATTTAAAAACTGCACCCGACATAACGATAACCAAAACAACCCATGAAAGAATAAACCCAAAGACGGCCTTGGTTTGCAATGAAGATTTTTTTGTAAACTGTTTTAACGCTTTGGGATTTGAGAAAATGATTATAATCCACGGAACCAGGTAGGCAGCCAAAAAAACAATTCCCAGAAATAGATTGGTAAAAACCTGCGCGAATTTTGAGGATACGCGGTTCCCGACCTGATCGGCAAAGAAGGAATTTAAATAAACCGAACCGTGTTCGATATACATGATAATAAACCAGCTTGCTGCAATTAAAATGGAAACAATAAGCGAGACAGGTTCAAATATTTGATTTAAACGTTTCTTTTTCCACGGGTTAAAAAGAAGGAACAAAATGCTGATTCCTGCAAATGCAGCTGCTGGTATTCCTTTGGTTTCAAATGCGAGGGCCGCTCCCATGTAGGCCATCCAGAAATGTTCTTTTCGAGGTTTTAGTGTATTGAGGATTTTTATAAATCCCCAGGCGCTGATGGTGAGAAACAGAGTAAGTAGTATGTCAGGAATTGAGCGGCTTGCACTCATTAGAACGAGAGGGTTTGCAGCAGTAATAAATGCCGCAGTGAAAGCTATTTTTTTGTCACCTGAGATTGATTTTGACATCAAATAGATAACAAGAACGAGAATTGCACCGGCGAGCCAGAAAAATAATCGCGACGAAATCTTGCTGACGCCAAACATCTTGTAGCTCCCCATTAAAACCCAGTAGGTTAAAATTGGTTTTTTGAACCGCGGACTCCCGTTTGCCTGGTAAGGAGTAAAACAGTCATTTTTGTCCATCATTTGCAGTACCGCGTCAGTGTAATATTTCTCATCGGGAAAATGAAAGACATAGTCCAACGCGCTGGGAGCCGAAAATAAGAGAAATAAAACGGGAACAAGAAGATAGCTGTATTTTTTTAATCCGCTTTTTTTCATTCCGTTCAATATTTAATAAGATACATTGGCTGTAAAACCTTGTTTCTTGTCCTTGGACTAATAAATCCGGCTGGTCGGTTTAAATATAAATGTTTGTATTCAAATACAATTTCCGAAGATATGTCGAGGCTATCAATTTCTTTGAATCCTTTTGCATCAGTAAATATCCAGGTTCCCCTTTTTCCTGCTACAGTTTTTATTTCCTCCGCAGAATATAACTGGATTGCCTGCGGTTCACTATAAAAAAACAATTCATATTCGTCGTAATGGTAATTGAATAGAGTATCTCCTTTTTCAGCATATTCAGTAAAATAACGGGCTGCTTTGGGAGGAGCCTGAAAACTAAACATGTATGGAAATACATGTACATTCATAATAAATGCCAAACAGACAAATACGATTAAGGAAGGGAAGATTATTTTTAAAGGTGTGTCTGAAACTTTTGTTGAAATAAAATAAGTAAGAATTATTCCTGCAAAAACCATAATCATCATATACCAATCGGGGGTTGGAAACAAATAGAATGAAATAATAAAAATACCTGCCCAAAGCAACAGTACTACATAGCGTTGCACAATTGAAAAAACTTTGTACAGCGTTTTTCTATTGGTAATGGCTATGTCGAGCCATTTTGCGGTTAAAACTGCAATTAATGGAACAATCGAAAAAATATAGTTGGGGAGTTGGCTGCTGGCTGAATTCAGGATAATAAAATAAATCCAGATTCCGGTTAATGTAAAATATTCCATCGAGCGGAATTTGTTTTTGATAAGGGTTTTAAATTCCATAAACACAGCGATAAAAAAGAGCAAACTCCAGGGTAAAAACAGATAGGCTATGTTATGTACATAAAAAATGGGATCGTTGGTTGCTTTTACGTAAGAACCGGTTATTCGTCCTACGTTGTTTTCCCAAAAGAAAAAACGGATACCTTCCCAGCCAAACTGGTTCATAAGGCCAATTAATGCAGGGCTCACAATAATAAAAGAGAGGAGTACTCCCAGATACCACCGGTAGTCAAGCAGCGACTTAAAATCGCGTTTTAAAAAAAGGTGGCCGAGTACTGCAAATGCCGGAATTGCCGCCCCAATCGGGCCTTTTGTTAGCATGGCTAATCCGATAGCGGTAAACCCCAAAATCCAGTGTTTGTTCTTTTTTGTTTTTATAAACTCAAACAATTGCCAGAAAGCCAGTATTACAAATGCCTGCAGAGGAGTGTCGGTATGAATATCCATGCTGTACATTAAATAGATAAAGGAGAAGGCCGACATGATTCCGGTTAAAAAACCAACACGTTTGTTGTACAAACTTTCGCCAAGACGAAAGGCCCAGTAAAATCCCGCAAAAACAAGCAGCAAAACAGGGAGTTTGAACCAAAAGTTGGAAATTTTCCCGATTGTGAACCCTAAGGCTCCCAGCCAAAATAGCATTGGTGGCTTTTGGTCGTATGCCTCGCCATGTATCGTCAGGTTAATAAAATTTCCATTTTGGTAGATTTCTTTCGAAACAGTAGCGTATTTTCCCGCATCGCGTGTAACATCAATATTAAGCCCTGCAACGTAGGCTGCAAAAACTGCTGCTGCAATTATAAAGAAAATGAGACGGAGCGTTTTGTTTTCGAACATGGCATACTTTTGAATTTCTTTTCTTGTGGAAAAGCGCGGTAAAAGTGGTAATTTTTTCAGAATTTTTAAAATGAAAACCTTAAAAACAGTCGCTTTTGCTGGCGATTTAAAAACATTGTATCAGAAAACTATAATTTAAAAAGCTAAAGCAAATTGTTTGCAGATTGAATTTTAAAAAACCGATTCAAATTGAAATCAATATCTTTGTGGGAAATACAACAATTTCATTATGAAACTTTGGGAAAAAGGAATACCGGTAAACAAGTCCATCGAAGAATTCACTGTTGGCAGAGACCGGGAACTCGATATTTATTTGGCACCCTTTGATATTTTAGGTTCAATGGCGCATATTACGATGCTTGAATCTATCGGCCTGATAAAAAGTGAAGAACTGCAGGTGCTGCTCGATAAACTTAAACAATTATATGAAGTAGCAATTTCGGGAGATTTTGTTATTGAAGAAGGTGTTGAGGATGTGCACTCGCAAGTTGAATTCTTGTTGACAAATTATCTGGGCGATGTAGGTAAGAAAATTCACAGTGGGCGTTCGCGTAACGATCAGGTGTTGTTGGATTTAAAGCTCTTCACGCGCGATGCTATTCGCGAGGTGACAGAGAGTTCGGAGATTTTGATTGATGTTTTGCTTCAGAAAAGCGAAGAAACCAAAAATGTTCTGATGCCAGGTTACACACATTTACAAGTAGCAATGCCGTCATCTTTTGGGCTTTGGTTTGGTGCTTACGCCGAAAGTTTAATTGATGATCTGGAATTGGTGCTTTCGGCATTTAAGATTACTAATCAGAACCCGCTTGGATCGGCAGCAGGTTATGGATCTTCATTTCCTTTAAACCGACAAATGACAACCGATTTGCTTGGTTTTGATAATATGAACTACAACGTGGTTTATGCCCAGATGGGACGTGGGAAGGTGGAAAAAATTGTTTCTTTTGCCGTGGCAAATTTAGCGGGAACCCTTTCAAAACTGGCTTTTGATGTTTGTCTTTTTATGAGCCAGAATTTCAATTTTGTAGGTCTTCCTCCTGAATTTACAACCGGTTCGAGTATAATGCCACACAAAAAAAATCCCGATGTTTTTGAACTTGTCAGGGCAAGGTGTAACAAAATTCAGGGTATTCCAAGCCAGATTTCAATGATTATAAATAATCTCCCCAGCGGTTATTTTCGTGATTTGCAAATGGTTAAAGAAGTTTTTGTTCCTCTGTTTAAGGAGATGAATGATTGTCTGCAAATTGCAACATTGGCCTTAAAAAATGTTAAGGTAAACCACGAGATTCTTGATGATTCAAAATATAATTATATATTTAGTGTGGAGGAGGTGAATGATTTAGTGTTGAAAGGAGTTCCTTTTCGTGAGGCCTACAAAATAGTTGGAGAGAAAATTGAAGAGGGTAATTTTGTGCCGAAAAAAAGTGTGAATCATACCCACGAAGGGAGCATTGGGAATTTGTGTTTAGAAGAGATTTCAAATAAAAAGAAAGATGTAATTAGTAGATTTAATTTCGGTAAAATAGATGACGCGGTGGAACGCTTACTTAAATAAAATTTATTAATAGCCTGTAAATGTGACAAATGTCATATTTTAAATTAAGCAGATAAGCAAAAAATCAACTTTTTACACTCAAAAACGTAGGTTAAGAGTATGTTATGAAGCACATATTTTCAATACTTTCGTTGTAAATTTTACTTCGTTTAATTACTTTTGATTTCACTTCGTAAGAAAAATATTGTTTTTGCTTTCAGTTTTACAGCAGCTGTTGTAGCAGGTTGTCTGTAATTTTGGTGCGAATGAGTTTATTAATAGGAAAAAATTAATGCAAATGAGATTACCTTATGCACAGGGACTTTATAGCCCTGAAAATGAACATGATAATTGTGGGATTGGATTTGTTGCTCATATCAAAGGTAAACCTTCACACGACATTATAAAAAGGGGTTTGGAAGTCCTTCGTAATATGGATCACCGGGGGGCTACCAGTGCAGATAATTCTACAGGCGATGGCGCAGGTATGTTAATGCAAATTCCTCACCAGTTTATTACTGAGGTTTTGAAGCTTTCTGTTGGAGAACAGGGAAAATACGGAACAGGTTTGATTTTTCTTCCCAAAGATGAAAAAGAAGCCGATGTTTGTATCGACATATTGACCAAAAATATCGAATCGGAGGGGCTTAATTTGGTTGCCTATCGTGATGTTCCGGTTGATAGCTCTGTTCCCGGTGAAATAGCAAAGTCTAACGAGCCGGTTGTGAAACAGGTTTTTATTAAAGCAAATCTGGAAAAGGATGCGCTCGAGCGTAAACTTTATATTGTAAGAAAACTTACCGAAAGAGAAGTTCGCGAATCGGACCTTAAAAATAAAGAATACTTTTACCAGCCCAGTTTGTCAGCTAAAATAATAGTATACAAAGGTATGCTCACGCCGGAACAACTGCGCGATTATTATTTGGATTTCAGAGATGAAAGATTTACCAGTGCCATTGCTTTGGTGCATTCACGTTTTAGTACCAATACATTCCCCACATGGGATTTGGCGCAACCTTTCCGTATTGTTGCACATAATGGTGAAATCAACACAGTTCGTGGAAATCGTTTGTGGATGCAGGCGCGTGAAGGTTTAATGAAATCGGAGGTTTTTGGCGAAGATCTGAAGAAATTGCTCCCCGTAATTGAACCGGGCAAATCAGATTCTGCATCATTCGACAATGTTTTGGAATTTTTGCATTTAACCGGAAGGTCATTGCCCCATTCGTTGTGTATGATGATTCCTGAGTCTTTTAATCAGAAGAATCCTATTCCGGACAGTTTGAAGGCATTTTACGAATACCACTCTACAATAATGGAACCATGGGATGGGCCGGCATCAATGGTTTTCTCTGATGGAAGATATATTGGAGGAACACTGGACAGGAACGGATTGCGCCCGTCTCGTTATGTGATTACAAAGAACAATCTTATTGTAATGGGCTCGGAAGTAGGTGTTCAAACTTTCAAAGCAGAAGAAATTAAAGAAAAAGGACGTTTACGTCCCGGAAAGATATTACTTGTTGACACCCAGTTGGGAATTATTATTCCCGACCACGAAGTAAAAGATCAATTAAGCAGAAGGAGTCCTTACCAGATGTGGTTAAAGGAGAACCGTATGCTGATGAAGGATATCAAGGTGAAACAACGTGTTCCTTCTTCAATTGATAATTTTGATACTTATTCAAAAACATTTGGGTACTCGAAGGAAGACATGTATGAGTTGATTAAGCCCATGAGCGAAAATGGTGCTGAACCAACCAGCTCGATGGGAAATGATACTCCTCCTGCAGTATTTTCAGATAAACCAAAACGTTTATTTGATTACTTCAAACAAATGTTTGCTCAGGTTACCAATCCTCCTATCGACCCAATTCGTGAAGGATTGGTTATGGCTTTGACCAACTATATCGGTTCTCTGCATTCAAATATTCTGGCAGAAACTCCGGAGCATTGTAAACTAATCAAGTTTCAGGAGCCAATTGTAACAAATACCGATTTGGGTAAAATCAAAGACTTGAAAGATGAAATGTTTACTCATCAGACCATTCCAATGGTTTTCCCGGTGAAGGAAGGTATTGCAGGATTTGAGAAAGCCCTGGAAAATATTTTGGTTCAGGCAGAGAAAGCAGTTGACGACCAAAAGAATTACATTATTCTTACTGATAGAAATATTTCTGAAGAGCAGGCGCCAATGCCTTCTTTACTTGCCGTAGCAGCAGTTCACCATCACCTGATTAAAATTCAAAAAAGGATGCAGGTAGGACTTATCGTTGAAACCGGTGAGGCACGGGAAGTAAACCACTTTGCATTGCTTTTGGGTTATGGTGCCAGTGTAATCAATCCTTACGTTGCTTTTGCTGCAATCGATCATATGGTGAAAGAAGGTAAAATTGAGATGGATTACAAAGAAGCACGGAAAAATTACATAAAGGCAGTTGACAAAGGTTTGCTAAAAGTTTTCTCTAAGATGGGGATTTCAACATTACGTAGTTATCACGGAGCACAGATTTTTGAGGCGATCGGCGTAAGTCAGCCTGTAATTGATAAATATTTCACCGGAACAGTTTCTAAAATTGGAGGCGTCGGCCTGGAAGAAATTTGCAAAGAAGCTACTATGTTCCACGAAGAGGCATACAAAGTAGACAATACTCCGGAGCCATTCAGGTTTGAAAACAGTGGAAATTACGCATGGAGAAAAAATGGGGAACATCATGCATGGAATCCGCAGACCATCGGGCTTTTGCAATGGGCGACACGTACAAACGACTACGCGAAATATAAAGAATATTCAGCTCTGGTTGACAAAGAAAATAGGCGGCCTGCTTTTATACGCAGTTGTTTTAATTTCAAAAAGAATCCAATTCCGGTAGAACAGGTTGAACCGGCTGAGGAAATTATGAAACGTTTTGTGACCGGTGCAATGTCTTATGGTTCAATTAGTAAAGAAGCTCATGAAGCATTGGCTGTTACAATGAATACCATTGGAGGTCGGAGTAATACGGGCGAGGGAGGTGAAGATCCTGAGCGTTTTGGTACCAATAGAAACAGTAAAATTAAACAGGTAGCTTCCGGTCGGTTTGGAGTTACCAATAATTACCTTACCAATGCCGATGAACTTCAGATTAAAATTGCACAAGGGGCAAAACCTGGAGAAGGAGGTCAGTTACCGGGATATAAGGTAAATAAGATTATTGCAAAAACCCGTAATTCAACTCCTGGCATCACATTGATTTCTCCTCCTCCGCATCACGATATCTATTCAATCGAGGATTTGGCACAGTTGATTTATGACCTGAAAGTTACCAACCCGAGAGCAAAAGTTTCAGTTAAATTGGTTTCAGAAGATGGTGTGGGAACAATCGCTGCAGGTGTGAGTAAAGCTTTTTCAGACATAATTATTATTGCCGGTGCTGACGGTGGTACCGGTGCAAGTCCGGCAAGTTCGATAAAACATGCAGGATTGCCGGTTGAGTTGGGAATTGCTGAAACACAACAAACACTTGTTCTTAACAAATTACGCGACAGAGTGAAACTTCAGGTGGATGGCCAGTTAAAAACCGGTCGCGATGTGATTGTACTTGCTTGTTTAGGAGGTGAAGAGTTTGGATTTTCTACTGCAGCGTTAATTGTGCTTGGATGTATTATGATGCGCAAATGCCACATGAATACTTGTCCTGCGGGTATTGCAACGCAAGATAAATCATTAAGAAAAAGATTTATTGGAAAAGCAGAATATACGGTTAATTTCTTTAGGTTTCTTGCAGAAGAGATACGGGAATATCTGGCTGAAATGGGATTCACAAAATTCGACGATATTGTTGGAAGAACCGATTTGCTTGAATTAAATAAGGAAGTATCAAACTGGAAAATGAACACCGTTGATTTTTCTAAATTGCTTTATGTACCGAAAGAAGCAAAAGAAACTCCTATTCATAATACACATCCTAATGGACGTCCCGGGAATCATATGGATTATGATTTAATCAAAGAAGCTAAAAAAGCGATTCGTGGGGGAGAAAAAGTATGGATTTCAAAAAATGTTGTAAACGTAGATCGTACCATTGGTGCAATGCTTTCAGGGGAGATTTCAAAAATGTACGGAGAAGGAGGTCTGCCCGATGATACAATCAACTGTACTTTCCAAGGCACAGCCGGACAGAGTTTTGGTGCCTTCCTTGTAAAGGGGGTCACATTCCGTTTGGAAGGAGATTCAAATGACTATATTGGAAAAGGACTTTCGGGCGGGAAAATAGTTGTTGTGCCACCAAATGGATCCACGTTTAAACCGGAAGAAAATATCATCATAGGAAATACATCTTTTTATGGCGCAACTGCCGGTGAAGCTTATATTCGGGGCGTAGCAGGCGAACGTTTTTGTGTCCGTAATTCAGGAGTTCAAGCAGTAATTGAAGGTACCGGCGATCATTGTTGCGAATATATGACCGGCGGAAGAGTAGTTGTGCTCGGAAATACCGGACGTAACTTTGCTGCCGGTATGAGTGGCGGAATTGCATATGTGCTGGATGAAGCAGGTGATTTTGACTACTATTGTAACAGAGGTCTGGTAGATCTTACTCCGGTTGAAGACAAGTCAGATATTAGTGACCTTCAAACATTAATAAGTAATCACTTACTTTACACACATAGTGATTTGGCCTCTAAAATTCTTACTCACTGGGAAGAATATTTGCCCAAGTTTGTAAAAGTGATTCCATTCGAGTATAAAAAAGTTTTGGAAGAACAAAAACTCAAAGAGTTACAGAAAAAGTTACAGTTGACAGAGGACGATCCTTCTCGTCACGAGTAATAAAAAATATTGTTGAAAAAATAGGAAAATAAGATATGGGAGATCCAAAAGGTTTTATGACAGTGCCGCGCAAGGAAGCGGGTTATCGACCAACAAAAGAAAGGATTTACGACTACGGTGAAGTTGAGCAAACCTTAAATGAAAAAGACAGGCAACTTCAGGCTTCACGGTGTATGGATTGCGGAATTCCTTTTTGCCACTGGGGGTGCCCGGTAGGAAGTAAAATTCCGGAATGGCAGGACGCACTGTACAGAGGAAGAAAAGATGAAGCTTATTATATTTTACATTCAACAAACAGTTTCCCGGAAATAACCGGACGTGTTTGTCCTGCTCCTTGTGAGAAATCGTGTGTGCTGGCCATTCATGAAGAATCGGTTACCATACGCGAAAATGAATGTGCAACCGTTGAACAGGCATTTGAGGCAGGCATTGTTGTTCCCAACCCGCCCAAAACAAGAACAGGCAAAAAGGTTGCGGTAATCGGCTCGGGGCCAGCTGGTCTTTCAGCAGCCGATTTACTAAATCGTGCAGGCCATCTGGTTACGGTTTTTGAAAAGAATGATGCCATTGGCGGATTACTTCGTTACGGAATTCCTGATTTTAAACTGAATAAAGGAATTATTGACCGCAGATTAAATCTTTTTCTTGATGAAGGTATCGAATTTAAAACCAATGTGAATGTTGGTGTCGACGTAACTAAAAAGGATTTATTGGCTGAATATGACGCAGTGTTGCTTGCAGTAGGTGCGGAACAGCCACGAAATTTACCGGTTGAAGGAAGAGACCTGGACGGTGTACATTTTGCAATGGACTTTTTAATGCAGCAAAATAAAGTGGTTGCAGGTCAAAGTATTTCAGAGGAAGAAAGAATTCTTGCAAAAGATAAAAAGGTTTTGGTTATTGGAGGTGGAGACACCGGGTCTGACTGTGTAGGTACTTCCATAAGACAGAAAGCAACGTCGGTAACGCAAATCGAGATTTTACCAAAACCACCGGAAAAAAGGGTGGATAATAATCCCTGGCCCTATTGGCCCAATACATTGCGTACATCAAGTTCGCACAAAGAGGGGTGTGAACGTCGCTGGAGTTTGTCGACCAAGAGATTTATAGGTGATGAAAATGGCACATTGAAACAGGTTGAGATTGTTCAGGTTGAATGGAGGAATGAAGAAGGTCGGTGGATAATGAATGAAGTTCCCGGAACAAATGAGATTCTGGATGTAGATTTAGTGTTGCTTGCCATGGGATTTACCCAACCTGTTCATGTAGGGCTACTTAACGAGCTTGAAGTTGAATACGACCAGCGTGGTAACGTAAAAGTAAACGAAGAAAAACAAACCTCAGTTGAAAAAATATTTGCTGCCGGAGATGTTGAAAAAGGAGCCAGTTTAGTTGTTCATGCTATTGAAGCAGGTAAAGTTGCAGCAAAAAATGTAGATGAGTTTCTGCGCAAAAATTAGATAGTTTTTTTTATAAAAATTGAACTTAAGTAGACCAAATTCCAAATAGTGCAGTTTTTAGGAGGCAGCCGGTAAACAGGATATTGTTTAAAATCCAATTATGCTAATCACTTTCCCTTGATCGTTTAGCGAAATACCGGTTCCTCCTTTTTTTGTTTTTTTAGACTTTTGAACGCTCTACGTTGTGAGTGGTATATTTTCAGGGCGTTTATGTTTCCAACGCCTGTGCGACCAAAGATAAAATTCAGGTTCTGCTCTTATAATTTCTTCAACTTTCCGAACATATCCCAGTAAAATGTCTTTCTCTTTTTCTTCTTTTGGGTTTAAAAACAGGGGAGTAAATTCAACTTCGTAATGTCCTCTTCCAACTTTGGTTGTTCGATGAAAGTAAACCGGCTGTCCGGTTTTTTTGGCGATTTTTTCGGGGCCGGAAAAAAAAGGTGCCTCGCGGTTTAAAAACATTGTCCAAAATTGCGAGGTTGCTTTTGGTGTTTGATCGGCAGCCAGCCATAAAATAGTAGGTTTGCCACGCCGGTTAAATTCAAAAGTTGTCCGGGCCGATTTATGTACCGGTGTACAAATACCTCCCCATTGTCCTCTGGCTTTTAACAGAAATTTTTCAAAGGCCTGATTTCCGCGTAAAGGATTATAGATCATTAAAATTGTGTGTTTCAAATAAAGTTGGACTGTGCTACACCATTCCCAATTATTATGATGCATAGCAAGAACGATTAGACTTTCCCCTTTTTCAAAATGACTTTTTATGAGGTCGATGCCTTTATAATGAATATGTTTGTTTATCTGTTTTTTGCTTAAACTGAAAAGTTTTATCGTTTCCAGCGAAAGGTCACAAAAATGACGGTAAAATTTTCCGGCTATTTTATTTATCTCGTCGCTTGTTTTTTCCGGGAAAGCATAAGTAAGGTTTTCGATAATAACTTTCTTACGGTATTGAATAACAAACCTTACAACAATGTAAAAGAAATCAGATATGCCATAAATAACCCAGAAAGGTAAATGTGAAATTCCAACTAAAACACCTGCAAGAATTTTGTTTAGTGTTCTTTTTCCAAAGTTTTCGTAGTATTTTTTATCTTTTTTCGACAGCTCCTGGTCAATCATGGCTTTTTGTTAATTTAATTTTGCAAAGGTACATTTTCTGGTCGTTTATGTTTCCATCTGTTGTGCGACCATAGATAAAATTCCGGATTTTCAGAGATAATCTCCTCCATCTTTTGGATGTATATTTTCATAATTTCTTTTTCGCTAAAATCCTGCGGGTTTTCAACCAACAATTCAAAACGGGTTGCATATTTTCCACGCGAAATTTTCTCAACTATCTGAAAAAATACCGGATGGTTAAAACGTTTTGGGATAGATGCCGGTCCGGGGTAAAACATCGTTTCCTGGTTTAAAAAAGTATACCAAAGCGAATGAAAAAATGGTGGGGTTTGGTCTCCACCCAGTCCAACGAAAACCGGTTCCTTTTTTTGCTCTGCTCTGATAATTCTTCTTAATACATTTGAATTGCTTACCATTTCGGCTCCCTGTTTTTTTCGTGATGAATTTATTAAAACATCAAATTTTTTGTTGTGAAGAGGTTTGTACACCCCAATAACGCGGTGTTTTATTTCGCGTGGCAAACAACTGGTCCATTCCCAGTTGTTATAATGCATGGTAAGTACTGCAACACTTTTGCCTTTTTCAAAATAATGATTAATGCTTTTGGAATTCTTTATTAACATTCTTTTTTCATAATCAGATTTTTTCATGTCTAACATTTTAATTGATTCGAAAATCAAATCACAAAAATGTTTAAAGTATTTTTTTCTGATAATTATTATTTCCCGGTGCGACTTTTCTGGAAAAGAATTTTTCAGGTTTTGAAGGACCACATTCTTCCTGTACTTAATAAGGTAGTAAACAATGAAATAAAAGACGTCGGATAAAAAATAGATAAAAACAAAAGGAAGTTTAGAAATTAGTCGCAGAAAAAGAATACCAATATCAGTCGAAATCTTTAATTGCATAAATTTGTTTAAGTGTTCACAAAGCTACGTTTTTTAAGCCATTTTTCATGAAAAGTTTACTTATCCTTACTATCTTTCGGTCAATAAAAATTAGAAACATGAAAATACAAATTACAATTTTCGCGATCTTTTTTTCTTTGAATTTATTGGCTCAAAATACATTTATTGCTCACAGAGGCGCTTCATATTTGGCACCTGAAAATACAGTTGCTTCTGCAAACCTTGCCTGGGAGTTGGGAGCCGATGCAGTTGAAGTGGATATTTATCTCACAAAAGATAACCGGGTAATGGTAATTCACGACAAGGATACCAAAAGGACATGCTCGGGGAAAAAAAACCTGACTATTGAGGATACACCGTCGATGTTACTGCGCGATTTGGATGCCGGCGTTTGGAAAGATGAAAAATACAAAGGCGAAAAAATTCCTTTTCTTTCTGAGATAATTGAGACGGTGCCTGAAGGGAAAAAATTAGTGGTTGAGATAAAATGTGGCAAAGAGGTTGTTCCACATCTTGCAAGAATAATAGAGAAATCAGGTAAGCTCAGCCAGATTGTTTTTATAAGTTTTGACTGGGATGCAATTGTTGATGCAAAAGAACAGTTTCCCGAAAATAAATGTTACTGGTTGAGTTCTTCAAAATCGGCTGTAAAAAGGAAAGTTGCAGAAGCAGCATCTGAAAAACTTGACGGAATAAATCTTAATTATTCCATTATTGATGAAGAAATGATGGCATTGGCAAAAGAAAATAATATGGAAGTGCTGTCGTGGACTATTGATGACCCTTCAGAAGCAAAGAGGCTAACCAATTTAGGTGTAACAGGAATTACCACCAACCGACCCAAATGGTTGAAAGAAGAGATGGCTAAATTATAAAAAGGATTTCCCTCAATAGGGAAATCCTAAAATTCAGGTTTTCTGAAATGTGTTTGGACTGGCCGAGGCATGTTAAATTATTATTTTTTGAATATTGCTCTCTGAACGGTAAACGCCCAACTGTAGTTTTTAATATCTGTATCCCCAAAATCAGCAACACGGGTTAAATCTCTTGAATATCTGATATCCAGTTTTGTATTAGTGTCAATTTTTAATGCAACACCGGCTGCCAGTCCAATACCCATACGATTAGGCTTCCATTCAGTATAATCTGTACTCGAGTTGGCAAACATATAATTCAGTTCAGGACCGGCATAAACATCTAATATTTTTAATGGAGAAAGAGAAGCCAATATCGGTATTGAAAAGTAGTGGTATCTTTGTGGTTTTTTTAACCAGTAGTTCCGATCCGGGTTTTCATAACCATAATCGCTGCTGTAAAAAGAAGCGGTTTCATTTGGTTCTGAAGGTAAATACCTGATATTGTAGGTTCCCCCTTTAGCCTGGTAAAGAAACTCAGTCTGGATTCCGATTAGCCCCCAAATGTTTTCCTTTTTATAATAAATACCCAGTACTTCGCCACTCCTTGTTCCGAAATCAAACAACGAACTTTGAATCTTATCATTGATCCCCGATTTTATAGCCCCGCCTTTTACTCCAAATTCATTTTGTGATTGTGCAGGAGAAAAACAGAATATCCCTGTTGCAACAAGAATCGTTATTAGCAGATTTGGTAAAAATTTTTTCATGTGCTTTGGTTTTTAAAAGTTTATACAATATTAGGCCAGGATTGTGTTAATGCTTTTTAACAGAAGCGAACTTTTGTTAATTAAATCTTACGCTTGTTACGAGGCTTTAAAAAATGTAAAAATGGGGACGTTCGCAGTCTAATTGTGTTAAAATATTTTTCAATATGAAACAAAAAACCGGATTTACTTTTTTGTGAATCCGGTTTTTTGAAATATATTTTATTTTGATATTTTACGGAACAGCTATGCCACGGTTTTTCAACATCGGGTTGATATTGGGTTCCCGCCCTGCAAAATTAAAATACATTTCATTATAATCTTCAGTATTTCCTCTTGATAAAATCAGTTTTCTGAAACGTTGCCCGTTTTCAAAGCTAAGTCCGCCATTCTCTTCAAACCAGGCAAAAGCATCCTGGTCAAGCATTTCAGCCCAGAGATAGGCATAATATCCGGCAGAATAACCGTTACTCCATATGTGCAAGAAATATGAAGAACGATAGCGTGGCGGCACTTGTGGAATATCCAGTTTGTTTTTCGCCAGGGCTTCAGATTCAAACTTGTCAGCCGAATTAATATCAGTACCGGCTTTTATGGTGTGCCATTCCATATCCAGTTCAGAGGCTGCTAATATTTCAGTTAAAGCGTATCCCTGATTAAAAGTTACCGACTTTTTAATTTTGCTGACCAGCTCTTCCGGCATAGGCGCTCCGGTTTTATAGTGTTTTGCATAGTTTTTAAACACATCAGGATAAAGCGCCCAATGTTCGTTAAATTGTGATGGTAATTCTACAAAGTCGCGGGCAACATTTGTTCCCGAAAGACTTGGATATGTTTGATCAGCAAATATACCGTGAAGTGCATGTCCAAATTCATGAAACATAGTGGTTACATCATCATAACTAATAAGAGTCGGCTCTCCTTCTGCTGGTTTTGTAAAATTACATACGTTATATACCACCGGTTTGGTTCCAAGTAGTTTTGATTGTCCAACAACATTACTCATCCAGGCTCCTCCCGATTTATTGTCTCTTTGGAAATAGTCGCAGTAAAATAGTGCGAGTTCACTGCCGTCTGCATCTTTAACTTCGTAAACTCTCATGTCAGGATTATAGATCGGGATGTCTGTTCTGCGCTCAAAACTCAAGCCGTACAACCGGCTGGTAGCATAAAAAACGCCGTTTTCCAGAACATTAAACAATTCGAAATAAGGTTTTATCTGGTCTTCATCCAAATCAAAACGTTCTTTACGCAGTTGTTCTGCATACATGTTCCAGTCGTATGGCTGCAGTTTAAACCCGCCTTTATCTCTGTCTATAAGTGCCTGGAGGTCTTTTGCTTCTTTTCTGGCATTGGCAGTAGCCGGAGGAATAAGTTTTCCGAGGAATGACTCCACTGCTTGAGGAGTCTTGGCCATCTGATCCTGAAGTGTCCATGCTGCGAAGTTTGAGAATCCAAGTAAGGCTGCTTTTTCTGCCCTTATCTCAGCAAGACGTTGAATAACATCTCGTGTGTCATTTTTATCTTCTTTTTCGGTGCGAGCCCACGAAGCTTCAAAAAGTTTTTGCCTTGTCTCACGATTTTCAAGAGATTGTAAAAGAGGTTGCTGTGTTGTGTTTTGAAGTGAAATCAGGTATTTTCCTTCTTTTCCGGCATCAGCAGCATTTTTTGCAGCCTGTTTTATCTGACTTTCCGAAAGACCTTTTAATTCGGCATCATTATCAACGACCAAAGCCCCCGCTTTTGTTCCGCTAAGAAGCTGATTGGTAAACTTTGCACTCAGAAGGGCATCTTCTTCGTTTAGTTTTTTTAATTTTTCCTTGGCTTCGGCCGGAAGGTTTGCCCCCGCCCGTGTAAATTCATCGTAATAATATTGTAAGAGACGCGTCGACTCTTTGTCAAGATCCAGTTCATTTTTTTTCTGATAAATTGTTTTGATTCGATTGAACAGATTGTCATTTAAGGTAATGGCATCCTGTAATCCTGCTAGTTTTGGCGCAATTTCTTCCTGTAAATCCTGCAAGGTATCGTTGGTATTGGCTCCGGAAAGCATTTCAAAAACATTCAATGTACGTGTCAAAAGTTTACCACTTTTTTCCAGCGCAACCAGGGTGTTTTCAAAAGTTGGCTCCTCCGGGTTGTCGGCAATCTGTTCTATTTCTGCCAATTGTTGTTTAATTCCCTCTTCCAGGGCAGGAGCAAAATGGCTGTTTTTAATTTTTGTAAAATCAGGCGCCTGAAACGGCAACGTGCTGACTTTCATAAATGGATTTTCTGTCTTTCCCATTGATTCTTTTTTCTTTGTTGTTTGGTTGCATGACGCTAAAATCAGAACGAGCAGCCCCATTGCAACAATTGATAGTTTTTTCATTTTCCAAATAGTTAATCGAATTTATTCCAGAAATTTCTTATCCGTTTGCTTGTTGAACATTCAGAAAAAACAATTTCGAAATTACAATATTTTAATGCAGATAAATAAAGCACAACACTTTTTATTTCATCTGCCACGTATTCTTAAAGATTAATTTTTGAGGTGAAGGATAAAACTTTTTTCCATCGGATATTACAACTAAATCCGCTTTTAATAGTATTCTTTCCATAGCTTTTTGGCTAAATCCTCCGTCAGGGAGGACAACAAGAAACAGCCCTGGTTTGATTATTTTTACAAGCGAAGCCGATTCGACAACCACAGGAATTTTGTTTGGAAGAATCTTTTTTATTGCTGAAAAAGCGTTTTCCAATGTGTCGTCTTTTGCCAGAATAAGATAACTTTTTACAGCCCCGTTTTGCAGATAACGCGAAGAATCTTTCCCGGATGTTTTATCTTTTTCTTCAAAAAGGGCCCAGTTTTTACCTTTTTGAATTTCAGTCAATCCTTTTGTTATTTTATGAAAATGAGGAGTGATTTTTAAAGCCACCGGACTTTTTTCCTTCTCATTTTGAAGTATCTGGCAAGCCAGGGTGGTTTTTCCTACGTTTTGTCCACTTCCGGCAATTACAAGAATGTTATCCAATTTTTCCATCTTTTTCTTTTCCGTTTGCTAAAGCAACAACCAATTGAAAAGTATCACGGGCAAAGTAAACCGATTTGTTTATGGCCAATCCGTTTTTTCTCAAAACATTTTCCAACCCACCATTTTTGTAGAACTTTCTGAAATTCCTGTGGTGCTCCCTTCCTGCCATAAATTCTGCCCATCGGCTTCCGCAACCCACAATGTTTTTAGGTAGCGGAACCGAATAATCTACAATTACAATTTTTGCGGAAATTCGTTTCATCTCACCCAAGATAGATGAATACAGCAACGGAGAAAACTGATGTAAAGCCAGCGACATCGTTGCCACATCAAATTCTTTTTCTTTAAAATGGACCAATTGTGTAGCATCACAAACTTTAAAACCAGTATTTTCAAATCCTTGTTTGTTTTTCGTTTGAGTAGCTTTTTTTATCATTGACGAAGAAAGATCGACTCCCATAACAAATTCAGCATTTTTGGCCAGTTCAAAAACCTGGGCACCTGTTCCGCAAGCTACATCTATAATTTTTTGTCGTGGTTCAATATGAGCTGCTACTTTTTCTCTCATTTTCACCAAAACCGGATCGACAAAAACGCTGTAAAATCCTCCTGATTCAACCATAAATTAATTTATTAATGATTTAAAAAAGCTCCATATTTCATCGCAAGCATTAAAATCCTGGTTGGTATTTCCCACTATTCTTTTGGGAAGATATTGTTGGGTGCCCGGCCACGTGTGACCCCCACCAGTTACTTTTATAGCAATGACTTTTTGTGCCGGATTTTCCTGGTTTTGATAAACTGTTTTTTCTGCTGTACACGCATCATTTTTATCGATGTCGGGAAACTCATTTTTTTGAATTGTTTGCGTACAACCGTTTATATCCCGCCAAATTTCGATTGTTCTTTCCACGCTTTGTATTTCGCCTCTTTTTTGTCTGAAAACTGTAACAGCGCCACCGTTATAAGGAACCAACGGATCTTCCGTTCCATTGATAAATATTGCCGGTACCGGATTTTCCGGATATTTTTTTTGCGATTGAACGACACTTAAATTTGCAGCAACAACACCAATTGCTTTTATTTTTTTTGAGCACTCGAAAGCAAGACGCTGCGCCATAAAACCTCCGTTGGAAATGCCGCAAACAAATATATTCCTGTGGTCAACATTCACCTTTGAATCCAAATCCGTGATTACTTTTTTAAAATAAGCAACATCGTCAATGTTTAAATTCCTGGCAACTCCAAAAGTATTCCGGGCTCCGTCGTTCCAGCTTTTTTCGTATCCCTGCGGATAAACTGCAATAAAACCATCGCGGGCTGCCAGTTGATTAAATCGCGCCCGGGTTAGTCTAATCATTCGGTTTGCATTGCCGGCACCCCCATGCAACACAAATACCAACGGATATGTTTTACTTTTTGGATAATCTTCAGGAATATAAAATTTGTAAAGACGTTCATATCCATCCAATTCAAAAACAACAGTTTCCATATTGTTCTGTGCCGGAGAACCTAAGCTGTTTGTCAGGAGAAAGACCAGAAAGAATAAATTTTTGTTGAGCATATTTTCATTTACAGCTTTTACCTTTTTTTAAACTGATTTTGATTTTCTTTGTTGTACAATCTGACTCAAAATAATAATTATGAATCGATTTCAAATTCTGCTTTTTGTTTTGCTGTTTCTTTTTTCAGCTTTTAAATCGGATAAACCGGCTTACCTGCTTTATACAAAGGAAGGTAAAACGGTGAAATATTCAAAGATGTTAAAGGAGTTGGAAGATGCTGATGTTGTTTTATTTGGAGAGCTGCATAACAGCCCTATTTCGCATTGGCTGGAGCTGGAAATAACGAAAGATTTATATGCCATGAAAGAAGACAATTTAATTCTGGCAGCTGAAATGTTTGAAACAGACAACCAGCTAATTTTGAGTGAATATATAGATAGTATGATTACAACAAGCAGATTTGAAGATGAAGCAAAACTATGGCCCAATTATAAAACAGATTATAAACCATTGGTTGAATTTGCGCGAAAAAATAAATTACAATTTGTAGCTTCCAATGTTCCGCGCCGGTATGCTTCTCTGGTAAACTCAAAAGGATTTGAAGGGTTGGAAGAACTCACAGATGAGGCAAAGACATTTTTACCACCGCTTCCCATAAAATATGATCCGGAATTAAATTGTTACAAAAGTATGATGGAGATGGAAGGAATGGGAGCCCATGTTACTCCTAATTTCCCTAAAGCGCAAGCCATAAAAGATGCAACAATGGCACATTCAATTTTACAATTCTGGAAACCGGGGAAACAAATGATCCATTACCACGGTGCATACCATTCAGAAAATTTTGAAAGCATTTACTGGTATCTGAAACAGGCCAATCCCAATCTGAATATCGTAACCATCCATTCAGTGTCGCAGGCTGACAATACCAAACTTACAGAAAAAAATACCGGAAAAGCGGATTACACCATTTGTGTTGATGAGGATATGACGAGCACGAGGTAGTTTTAGCTTGTGTCGGAATTATTTGTAAAAATTCATTTCCTCCAGATATTCCCACGTTTTATGCGGAAGATAGTGTCGCACATCTTTACCATCGCGAACAGCACTTCGGATAAAAGTTGAAGAAATATCCATCAGTGGAGCGTTTGTTAATTGGATATTGGGGTGGGGATTATATTCTGTTTTATCAAATCCGGGACGCGGGTATACTATAACTCCGTGATTTTCAATTATCGCTTCATAATTTTTCCACTTGTGAAAATTTTCCAGATTATCAGATCCCATCAAAATTTTAAAATCATATTCCGGGTGCTTATCGTGTAAGTATGCAAGTGTATCAACCGTGTAGCTTGGTTTGGGCAAGGTAAATTCAATATTCGAAACTCGAAAACGATCATCTTCGTCAAC
Organism: Maribellus maritimus; assembly: GCF_022267315.1. Lineage (GTDB taxonomy): Bacteria > Bacteroidota > Bacteroidia > Bacteroidales > Prolixibacteraceae > Draconibacterium > Draconibacterium maritimum. The sequence goes on along the minus strand of NZ_JAIKLE010000003.1, from coordinate 80,162 downwards.
TGCGCGGTGAACCATTTCGAGCCGTTGATAGTCGTCCAGCAAGTTTGTCTTTTTTTTGTGCGGATTGTGCGGTGAAACCACAAACCACAACTGGTCTATTTCGGTAAATTCGACCATGTAATTTGCAATAGCGAGATGACCGATATGAATTGGATTATAGGTGCCAAAATACAAACCAATTTTTAATTTCAGGTTGGTTTTCGGAGCGAGTATATCGGGTACAATGTTTCCCATTTTACTTGATAATTCAGACTGAGTAAATCAGCTTTCCAAAAAATTATTTACAACTTTTTCTGCTTCCCCAAAAGCTTCTTCAAGGTTTTCGTTTACAATAATAACATCAAATTGGTCGGCAAAACCTAGTTCGTATTTTGCTTTGGCAATCCTGGTTTTGATTTTTTCTTCTGTTTCTGTAGATCGGTTTGTAAGGCGATTTTTTAGTTCTTCAACTGAAGGTGGTTTTACAAAAATTGCAAGTGCTTCATCGCCGTAAAATCGCTTTATATTGAGTCCACCAATTACATCAACATCAAAAATTACATTTTTACCCTGGTTACGAATTCGTTCCACTTCGCTTTTCAATGTGCCGTAACTTGTTCCTTTATATACTTCTTCCCATTCCAGAAATTCATCATTTTTTATTTTTTCCAGAAATTCGATTTCTGAAAGAAAATAGTAGTCTTTTGCGTGGGTTTCTGTATGCCTTTTTTTACGACTGGTTGCCGAAATTGAAAATTCAAGATTGAGTTCTTTTGTCAGAAGATGTTTTACAATGGTTGTTTTTCCCGCCCCGGAAGGTGCTGAAAAAATAATTAGTTTACCTTTTTCATTAGCGTCAATACCCATATTTTACTATAAAATATTTAAAAGTTGTTCTTTAACACGTTCCAGGTGGTCTTTCATTTGAACAACAATCCGCTGGATATTTTTTTCATTGGCTTTTGACCCAATCGTATTAATTTCCCGGCCAATTTCCTGAGAAATAAATCCCAGTTTTTTACCCGTACTTAACTCTTCTTCCAATGTTTCCTTGAAATAACTGCAATGGTTGGCCAGCCTTACTTTTTCTTCGTTGATATCCAGTTTTTCAAGATAAAAAATCAGTTCCTGTTCAAACCGGTTTTCGTCCACGTTTCCGTTCAGTTTTAAGCTTTCAAGACTGTCTGTCAACCGGTTTTTTATTGTTTCCATTCTTTGCTGTTCAAATGGTTCAACCTGAGCTAAAAGACTCTGAATGTTGGAGATATTCCCCGAAATATCGTTTAACAATGCCGCTCCTTCCTGAATTCTGAAACTGTCAATGTCTTCCAATGCTTTGTAAATGTTCTTCCGGATGGTTTCCCATTCCTGTTCATCCAGCGTTTCATATTCGGTTTTTACCACGTCAGGCAAACGCAGCACTGTGTGAAGAGCATGGAAATCGGTCTCAACGCCCAACTCTGTACTGATTTGTTTTAGATGATTAAAGTATCCTTTTAAAATCGGTTCGTTTATTTTTGAATTGGACTCTTCACCTAAATTTTCCACATAGATATTAAAATCAACTTTCCCTCGGACCAACTTTTCTGAAATCATTTTGCGGATAATGATGTCTTTCTCACGATAAAGTGCCGGTGTCCTGGTATTTATATCGATTTGCTTGCTGTTCAGCGACTTTATTTCGATTGTAATTTTTTTGTTGTTTACCTCGAATTCGGCTTTTCCAAAGCCGGTCATAGATTTAATCATGTCAAATTAATTTTTGCTAATTTAATATAAAGTTGGAAGTCGGAAGCCGGAAGCCGGAAGTTTTCTGTAAATTTATGTGATTACTCCTGACCCGATTAACTCGTCTCCCAAATACCAGGCTGCAAACTGCCCCGAGGTAATTCCCCGTTGTTCTTTTTCAAAAAGAAAATAAGCACCTTCTTCTTTTATGTGTATCGACCCTTTTTCCAGAGGTTGCCGGTAACGTATACGGATGTCAAATTCTCTTTTTTCCCCAATATTCATTTTTAAGTCGCGGCGAATCCAATGCATATCTTTTGCTGCAACAAACAATCCGGAGCGAAAAAGCCCCGGGTGATTTTGCCCTTCACCTACATAAATAATATTGCGTTGTACATCTGTTCCGATAACAAAAAGTGGTTCTTTGTGCCCACCAATGTTCAACCCTTTACGTTGGCCAATGGTATAAAAGTGTGCTCCCTGGTGTTCGCCTATTACTTTTCCATTCCAGGGTTTATAAGGATAAGTAAAACAAAATTTGCGGTAATTATCTTCCGTTAATTCAATTTGTTTTTTCTTTTCCATAAAACGGGCAGGAACTTCAATTATGTTTCCCGCTTTGGGTTGCAATTGTTGCTGAAGGAATGTCGGTAAATCTACTTTTCCTACAAAACAGATTCCCTGAGAATCTTTTCTTTCTGCAGTAGGCAGGTTTTGTTCTTTGGCAATTTTCCGGACTTCAGGTTTTAGCAGGTCTCCAATTGGAAACATTGCCTTAGAGAGTTGTTCCTGATTTAGTTGACACAAAAAGTAACTTTGGTCTTTATTCGGGTCTTTGCCCGCCAAAAGCTGTTGGATGATTTCTCCATTCACCTCCAGCTCATTTTTTCTGCAATAATGTCCGGTAGCTACAAAATCAGCATCAAATTTCAGTGCCTCTTCCAGAAAAGTATCAAATTTTATTTCGCGGTTGCAAAGCACATCCGGATTGGGTGTTCTTCCAGCCTGATACTCCGCAAACATATAGTCTACTACGCGTTTTTTATAATCTTTGCTTAAATCAACAATATGAAAAGGGATATCCAGTTTTTTGGCTACCATTTTGGCAATTAAAGCATCTTCTTCCCAGGTGCATGCACTGGTTATTGCCCCAATACGCTCGTGCCAGTTTACCATAAAAAGGGCAACTACATCATAGCCCTGCTGTTTTAGCAAATAAGCAGCAACACTTGAATCAACCCCACCAGACAATCCTACTACTACGCGTTTCATGGCGCAAAAGTAGAAAGATAAAATTCAATTGTCAAAAACCGGACGAAAAATGATTGATTTATGAATCAAAATCAATACGTTACAATAAAACCTTTATGAAAACTTGAAACCTTTGTGAACATTCTGTGATACTTTATAAGGAACTTTGAATCAGTTTATTCACACAAAAATATGATTATGAAAGTATTACGTTTATTAATGAGTTTAGCACTGTTTGCACTGGTGTTTACACAGTGTAAAAAAGATGATTTTACAGCGGGTATCTCAGATCCTGTGTTAAAAGGAGCAAAACCTACGGGTACATACACAGTAACTGTTGAGAATATTTCGACACCCTATGACTATTTTGAATCCGGAGTGCAAGCTATTCCGGAAGGGAAAGATTCTCCGGGGCCTGCACTTCCGGGTGATTTGTATAAGTTTTCTTTTCATGCCGGACCACAGCATAAATTGTCGATTGCAACCATGTACGGTTGGTCGAACGATGGATTTTTTGCGTTTGGCGACATGGGAATAGACCTTTACGATGAAGATACCCCGGTAACCGGAGATATCACTTCCATGTTAATGCTTTGGGATGCAGGAACAGAAGAGAATCAGGAGCCGGGGATGGATAACCCACATGATGGTGCAAATGTTACTGATGGCATGATCCAGCTTATGTCAGCGGTTGGTGATGGTTTTGATTACGGAACTGTTGAGACAAACTTAAAGCTTACACTGGACTATGAAGGTAACAGTCTGTTTACGGTTACTGTTGAAAATCTGGAAAGTAGCAAAACTCCGGTTTCACCTATTGTTTGGGTCGTACATTTTGCGGATCAGAGTCCAATTTTTACACAAGGTGAGATGGATTACGGACAAGGACTTGAAGACGTTGCCGAAACCGGAAATCCCGGAGTATTGAGTTCTTATCTTGATATGCATAGCGGTTATGTTTCACCCATTGCACCGGTTCTTTGGGTATTACACGATAAAAAAGATATGCCTGTATTTACAACAAGGGATCCTGACTACGGATGGGGACTTGAAATTCTCGCAGAAACCGGAAATCCCGGGCCGTTGTTCGAATCGCTTACTGCAGAAGGATTTGAGACGGGAATTCAGGCAACGCCATTTGGAAGTTCAGAAAACGGACCAATTTTCCCGGGACAGAAATATATATTTTCCATTGAAGGAGGGGTTGGCCAGTCCCTGAGTCTCGCGACAATGCTGGGTGCTTCGAACGATGTATTCTTTTCTGCCGGAGATAAAGGAATTAAACTTTCCAATGGTGCATCAGAAAAAGACATTACGCATTTCGTAGAACTATACGATGCAGGAACTGAAGTGAACGAATATCCGGGAGCAAAAGGACCTGAAGATTCAGAAGAAGCAAACGTTGTTCAGCTTTTGGAGAACGTGGATGATGGATTTTTGTGGCCAACAGCTGAGCAGCTTATTAAAGTGACTATTAAAAAGAACTGATTGAGAGCTTTTGAATATTTTTCAATGTAATTATAGAGTATCGGTTTCCGGCAGGAGACAGGTGCTCTATTTATTGGTACTCTTTTCTTTTTACTTGGTTTGTGCCCAAACAGGCCTTTTCCTTTTCCGGAAAACCTACGTCAAAAACCGTTTCAATTTCAAAGTCGTTTTTTACATTGATGGTAAAACGGGCCCACCCTCAGGGTACGAAATTTTCTACAAATTCGGTCTCAAAAACAAATGTTCTTTTGGTTGAAAGTGAATCGTTAAAAATGTACAGGTTGTAATATCCTTCGTTATGAAACTGACGAGAAACATAAACATTCTTTTCCTTGTCAAAGCTAATTATTCCCCGGTCGTCATGAATTTCACCCTTTGAACCTTGAGATGTTGGTCCAAATTCGGAATGGTTTTTAACTTCGATGAAATTATTGTCTAAAACCCATTAAAGTCAGAGTGAATAACTGATTTTGAAGCGTTAAATCCTGAACCAGTACCTTCCCAGTTCCCGATTAGAAAACTGAGTTTTTGTAAAGGATTTTCCTGTGTAAATCCATCAAACATAAAGACAGTGAGAAAGACAAAAAAGAGTAAATATTTTTTATAATTCTTCTGAAATATCTTGCCAAATGTCTGAATTTTTTATTTTTTGAACCAAATTCATTGCTGTTTCTGCATCTTCTGCCCAATTGTACTGCCCGGTGGGACCTTTTCTCCGGTATCTTTTTATGTCTTCGGATGTAATTTGTATCTCGGTCACTCCATCTTTAATCAGGGATGCCAGTTTCTCGTTTTGAAATTCTTCCCCTCGGTTCCAAATTCTGTTGGCATAATACACCTGAGCATAAGCCTTTCGGAGTTTTGCAGTTAAAAGCGTGCGGTTAAAAGTATGGTAAATACGGTTAAACGTTCTTGAGTTCTTGCAATATGGTTTTGCCATATTTACCTTAGAGATTGCTTCAAAAGCCTGGTTTATTGCGTATTTTTTTTCAGTCAGAATGTAATTTAAATAAGTTGTGTCTATCCGTTCTTCCGGTTGCAGCCAATTACCGGCTTCAACTTCCTGAAGAGAAGATAATATGCCATTTTCCGGGTTTTTATATTCCGCAGGAGCAAGGTGGTTAACAATGTCGCTCCAGTAATGAAAACTTTGGTTTACACCATGGCCGATTTCTATCCTGGCATCTTCAGATTCTCCAAGGGTGATTTTGTGAATGAATGATGGTTGGTAACTAAAATTAATTTCTGATTGCTCGCTTGTATTTATTCCAAGTGTGTAAAATGAAGACATAATAATCTCAGGCGCCAGTTTAAAAGCATCATAAAAATAAGGCACAGCCAGCGAATCGTAGTTTTTGTACAGAAAATTTAAAATGACCGAATCTGTTTCAATTTCAGGATTTTGGAGAGCAGCATAAACGGTAAACAGATTAATTTCTGAAGGGCGGCCCAAAATTGAGCTTTTGCCCAATCGATCCGTTCGCAGCGAGAAACCTACAACATTGGGCATTGCCTGATAAGATTTCCACAGTTTGAGATGAAGGTCGGTAAAAACGCTGGCTACTATACCTTGTCCTTCATTTACATGAACGCAGTCGAAGTCGATCAAAACCGGTATTGGGATTTTTTCCACCCAAGCTGAATATTGCTGATTAATTAAAAAATCTCCCGGCAGGCTGTTGGCTATAAATTTTATACCGGGTGTTTTTATTTGCTCAAGGAAAGAAAGCAGGGTTTCCACTTCTTTTTCTGAATGAACTGGATAGCGGAGATACAGTTTCAGATTTCTTTGTTCTACAATTAAACCTGCCAAGGAGTCGACAAAAGTTGCCAGCTTTTCCTCCGGTGTGTTTAACACTTCTGAATGCTGATTTTCGATCTTTGTTTCTGTATCATTTAAGGTAAGTACAATGCCATCAATATCAGGAATTTTATTCAGCATTTTTTCGTAGTCTTCGATGATCCACTCCCAAAAATCACGCTTATCAAGATTAATTTTTCCGTTTATCGTAAATCTTTCCGGGTAGTATTTTAAATCATATAAAGCGTGGTCCCAAACCAATACTTCATTTATTCCTGTTTCGTGGGCCTTTTCTGTTAAGTTATTTACAATATTTCGGTTCCATTGATGTTTTACATCTCTCAGTTCGTGACAAATGTCGTATGACAACTGTAACTGGTTTACTTTATAATTTGCGCTTGCTTCGAGTGTATGCAATGCAGTAGGAGTGTGATCGGTGAGGATATTCCATCCATAAATTTCCAATTGTTTTTTTTCCTCCTGCTTACAAGCAAAAAAGAAAAGTATAGTAGTAAAAAGAAGCAAATACGTTTGTTTCATTCAATCGAGTTATCTTTAAAGTAAACAACAGGATCGGCTAGTATGTTTTTCCAAAGGGTATGGTTAAACCCAGCCAGGGCAAAACTACAAATTCTCCAATATCTGCAACAGGAAAAAATAATCCAAAATCCAAAGCTGCTTTTTGTATTATCCAACGTCCTCCCAGCGAAACCATTACGAAACTGTCACCACCTGCATCGATAAAATAATTTTCGGTAATAAAATATCCCCGGCTGCTTAAACGGAACATTCCGTTAATATTGATTAGTGGTGAAGACGCCCATTCTCCTCCGGCAAAACCGTATCCCAAACCAAATGTCACGTTGTTGTCGCGTGTTCCAAAAGTAGAAATGCCGTATACAATTCCAAAACCTGATTCCGATTCACCTAAAACAGTCCCCAACAGTGCTCCTGCTCCGATATTAAACCGGTCCTCATGTATGGGAATTGATATTTTTGGTGTAAGAAATACCGGCGTGGGGCTCCCTCCAAATAAAAACAGGGGGATAATGCCGGCGCCAATGGAGAAATTATCGGATAAACCATACGAAAACTGGTTCCATAATACCCAAATGTTTTGATAATACCCTTCGCCTTGTTGTAACCCATATCCGTTTGGCGACCAGAAATACCTCGAAGATTGCGGGTTGGTAAACCATATTTTTCCTTCTTTTACCTGTTGTATTTTTAATTTCTCCTGCGACTTAATATCTTTTTTTAAAATGGAAATTTCTCCCAGGTTTTGTGTTTTTAAATACACTTTAAGCGAATCCTGACCAACTATTTCTCCAGTAAAATAATTGCCATCATTGGTCTCAATTCTAACAATCGAGGTATCGAGCTTATTTTGTGACTGAACTTTGAGACATGAAAGGAGGATAAACAATACAAAAAAAGGAATTGCTGTTGTTTTCATTGTCCCGGTTTTAGTGCAAAACTATCTTAATTAAAAATAAGTTATGAATTATTTTTAATCTATACAATTTACAACCGTTTACCGACTTTACTTTTTTCGGTTTTTATAAGAACCGGTTTTCCCTTTCTTTTTCTTTCTGTATTTGTATTTTTTGGATTTATTTTTTTGAGAGGGGGTTTTCCATTCCGGACCTTCTCCAAATTGTTCAGGCATTGGGATTTTAAAAACTTGCCGTTCAATCAGCTGTTCAATCCGGTGGAAATAAAACATATCTTTTTCGTTTACCAAAGTGAGCGCAACTCCGGTTGCATCGGCACGCGCTGTTCTACCCACCCGGTGAACATAGTCTTCTGCATCCTGCGGCACATCAAAATTTATAACGAGGTTGATTTCTTTTATATCAATACCACGACTTAAAACATCGGTTGCCACTAAAATACGTGTTCGTTTTGACTTAAATCCCTGGAGCACCTGTTCGCGTTTTTCCTGCTCCAGGTCAGATGAAATTCCTTCCGCCTGAAATCCATTCTTTTTTAGTGAAATTGCCAGTTCTGTCACCTTTTTTTTGGTCGAACAAAAGATGAGAATGCTATTGTATTCGGGGTTTTCCGAAATTAAATGATTTATTAACCTGATTTTTTGTGTGTCGTAACACAAATAGGCGGCCTGCAAAACTCCCTCGGCAGGTTTTGAAATTGCAATATTTATTTCTTTTGGGTTTTTTAATATTTTGGAAGCGAGCGATCTGATTTTTGGTGCCATTGTTGCACTGAACATCAGTGTCTGTCGGTTTTTCGGCAGGTAGGAAATAATTTTAACTATATCGTCGTAAAAACCGATATCAAGCATTCGGTCGGCTTCGTCTAAAATCAGGTATTTTATGGTATCAAATCTTACGTAGCCCAAATTTAAATGCGAAATAAGTTTACCGGGCGTTGCAATTACGATATCAGCTCCCTGGGTTAAAGCACGTTTTTGCTGCCCCCAGTCGTCTCCGTCGCCACCTCCGTAAATGGCTATGGAGTTAATCCCCATGGTGTACCCGATTCCCTGCACCTGCTGGTCGATTTGCATGGCAAGCTCGCGGGTTGGGACAATAATAAGAGTAGTCGTTTCTCCGCCGGGTAAATCGGCTACCAAATCAAATATTGGCAATAAAAATGCCGCAGTTTTTCCGGTACCCGTTTGTGCACAGGCAATTAAATCATTTCCATCCAGTATCTCGGGAATGGCTTGTTCCTGAATTGGAGTAGCCTCTTTAAAACCCATATACGATATTGCATCAAGCAAATCTTCGTGTATTCCTAATTCGTTAAAATTCATAAAAGAGCATCAGCTTATTTGCTGATGCAAATGTAGTTAAAATGTTTGCGATCGGTCAAAAATGTTCAAATTCTTATTTGGTACGTAGTTTTTTGTAATCTTCCCAATTAAATTGTTTCAGAAACAGCAGTGCTTTTCGGGCTCCCAAAAGGAAAAGCAGTTTTTTTCTTTCATCATTCATTTGAAAATTGAGCCAGTTAAAATCTTTGTCAGCATCAATGTAACAAATCAATTTTTCAAAATCAGGGTTTTGAATAAGAAATTCATTGTCTGCATCAAATCGCATTGTGCTAATCATCGAACCGATAAATCCTCCCAGGTCATCTACATCCGCGTACTGATTCCGGTACGTACTTAATTTTACCCCAAAAGTAGGTTTTCTGGGCGTACTGCCTGAAGGCGAATGGAAGATGTTAATTGGAAAGTTTGATATCATTCCTCCATCAACAAATTTTACTTTTTCAGGTATTGTTCCGCTGTAATTTGCATATTTATCCCAGGCTTCATCTGCAGGTTTTCCGGCATTTGGGATTTTGTCAATTTCAAAAGGAACAAAAAAGAAAGGCACTGACATGGAAGCGCGTACCATCTTTGCGGGCGACTGTTTCCACATGTCATCACCCCAGTAAATGTGAGCCATTGCAGGAAACTGAACTTTTGTTTGTGTGGTGATGTCGGCTGTTATAATATGCATGTGCACATATTCGTCTGTAAGAGCTTGTCCCGAAATTCGGTGTCTTAAACCTTCAGGGAAATATACTTTCCCTCTTTTTTCAATAAGCTCTCCGATTGTTGTGATCTTATTTGGCGACTCTTTCAATACGGTTTCCAGCCAGCTTTCAAACTTTTTTCCCGGATTTAATCCCAGGTTAATAAAAAGCGCTTTTTTTATCTTTCTGAAATTCCATAACAGCTTCCCCAGTACTTTTTTGAAAGGTGTACCGTTAATAATCCTTTGCATGATAGCTTTCAAAACCGGATCGCCATCAACAAATTCAAATAGATCCTGTTTGGCGAGTACATCTAAAACCTGCTGCGATTTGGCTTTCTCAATGTTGTCGATTCCCGCCAAAACCAGCGTGTTTATTGCCCCGGCCGAAGTTCCTGCCAAATGAAAGAAACGAATTCCTGCAGTTTCAAGAATGTAGGTATAGCCAACAAGTGCAATTCCAAGAACACCTCCGCCTTCTTGAACCAAATCCACATATTGGTTTCCGGCATCGTCAATTACATCGGAAAATATTTTTCCTTTCAGGCCTTTTGCTTCTTCCAGCATTTGCTGAAATTCAGGCTGATTTACAAAATCTTCATAAGTCATTTTAAATCAATTTAATGGTTGAACCTTATTTCTTAAAAAAAAGATACGGAATTTCGGCCGAAAGCGAGGGGATGTATTGGAGATTTTTTTTGTCTTCTTTTAATAAACGATGTTATTTGAGGTTCCGCAGTTTTTACAAAGTCCGCCTGAGTCCACTCTTTTTAGCAAGGTATCGTAGCGGTTTCTGGTTACGATTGTTGTCTGGCAATTGCAACAAACGGTTGAAGAGCGTTTCTCGTCGCTCACATTTCCCAGGTAAACGTGGCGAAGATACTTTTTTGCAATGTCGTAAAGTTTATCCAGTGTTTCAATTGGAGTGGGGGATTTGCTGAGCTCGTGTTGCGGGAAATAACGAGAGAGATGAAGTGGAACTTCGCAACTTAGTTCGCTTGCAATCCATTGAACCATTTTTTCGAATTGTTTTTCGTCATCGTTCAACTCAGGAACAATAAGGTTTGTAATTTCAAGATGTGCTTTGCTGTTGGCGATAATTTTCAATGTTTCCAAAACCGGATTTAGTTTTCCCTTGGTTTGCTTTATATAAAATTCAGCAGTAAAAGCTTTTAAATCGATATTAAAAGCATCGATGAATGGAAGCAGTTCTTTTAATGGCTGGGGATTTATGTAGCCATTGGAAACAATCACATTTTTTAATCCGTTTGGTTTCGCGAGTTTAGCAGTGTCAAGCAGGAATTCATAAAAAGTAAGCGGTTCGTTGTAGGTGTAGGCAATCCCAATATTGTTAAAGGTTTTTAGCGCTTCCGTTATAATTTCTTCCGGGGTTATTTTGTGGAATCCTTTAAAATCAGATGCACGGCATTGAGAAATCCGGTGGTTTTGGCAAAAATTACAACGAAGATTGCATCCCACTTCGCCAATCGATAAAATGTTTTTTCCGGGAAAAAAATGATAGAGTGGCTTTTTTTCAATCGGGTCAACACCCAAGGCCGCAACTTTATTATAAACGAGGGTAATCAGTTTTCCATCGATATTTTCGCGCACTTTACAAAATCCGGTTTGGCCGACTTTTAGAATGCAGTTCCACGGACAAAGCTCGCACTTCACTGTTCCATCCTCAAGTTTAGTATAAAAAAGCGCTTCGTACATTTTGTTTTTCGTTTCTTCAAAGGTACGAAATGAACCCTGGATTCGATTGAAGACTTTTTTGTGGAAGTGTAACTATCGTAATTTATTTTTTTATCTTTTGAATTTCCATCTTCAACTCATTCATCGTTTTCATCATTTTCTGAATGTCGGCCTCCGGTTCCGGGATCTCGGTATTTAAATAGCACACAAATTTCCAGGCTTCTTTTAATTCCATAATTGGAAGCTCATAGGGTTGAAAAGCTGAATTTAACGACGCAAGCAACAAAGCTCTTTTGGCTGAGATATAATCCTGAACGATTTTGAAAACGATACCTTCTTCGCGGGTCACAATAATGTAAGCTTCGCCATTTTTTATATTGTAAAAATTCTGAACAAACTCACCAATTACAACTGAACCGCTGGGAATGGGCAGCATTGAATCTCCGGAAATGGTAAATGCACGGTATTTTTTTTCTTTTGATAAAAAGGGCAGTTGAAAAACGGGGAGGTTGCCGATGTACTCCGGATCGGCAAAACTGGTAACATAACCCGCTTTTGCTTTTTCGTTTACAAACTCAATATTATCGTTGTTGGCAGAATCAACCGTTGTGGCAATTACACGGAGATTTGTTCCGCGAATAAAAACATCAAAACCATTATGCAAATCGGTAAATTGACTTTCGGAAAGTTGGTTTAAATCGACATTAACCAGCGTGTCGATGGCAATGCCAAAATATTTTGAAAAAGCCTGTAAATGCGAAACAGTTGGCTGGCTGATCGAGTTCTCAAGTGCATTTACTGTGGTACGTTTTAAATTAAGTGATTCTGCCAGTTCGTTTTGCGTTCTTTTTTTACGTTTTCGTAACAGTTTTATGTTGCTGCTAAAATGATTCACCTGCAATTTTTTTTATTCAAAATTACAAAAATTGTTTTCTTAATTGAAAGAAATGATTAATTTATTATCGTTTATTTTGATAATAATATTATCATTTAATAATTCTTGATTTGTATTCCACGGGATTGGAAATCCCAATTTTTGAGGTTCATCATCCCCGGTGTTGACCGGGGTTTTTTTCTGAAGAAATGGATAACGATAAAATATTACATAAACTACAAATACTTGCCGATGCTGCAAAATACGATGTTTCGTGCGCATCGAGTGGAAGCAATCGAAAAAATGTTGACAACGGACTGGGGAACGGAGTTGCTTCCGGCATTTGTCATAGTTTTACTGAAGATGGTCGCTGTATCAGTCTTTTTAAAATATTGATGACAAATTCTTGTATTTACGATTGCGCGTATTGTGTCAATCGCCGGACCAACGACCGGCTGCGAGCTACATTCAAGGTAGATGAAATTGTGGAACTCACTATTGGGTTTTATCGCCGGAATTACATCGAAGGTCTATTTCTGAGTTCGGGAATTATTAAAAATGCCGATTATACAATGGAGCGCATGGTGCTGGTTGCCAAAAAGCTTCGAACCGAAGAACGCTATAACGGATACATTCACCTCAAAGCCATTCCGGGAGCCAGTCAGGAGTTGATTCATGAAGCGGGAATTTGGGCCGATCGTCTAAGTGTAAACATTGAAATTCCAACTGAAATGAATTTACAACGGCTGGCTCCTGAAAAAAACTACAATGGCATTCTGTTGCCAATGAACCAGATAAAAGATGAAATTCTGCAAAGCAAGGAGGAGCGCAAGAGATATCGGAAATCGCAACGATTTGCTCCGGCCGGGCAAAGCACGCAGCTTATTGTTGGAGCAACTCCTGAAACGGATCGGCAGATTATTTTATTATCATCAGGATTGTACAAAGCTCAGAATTTGAAGCGGGTTTACTTTTCTGGTTATCTTCCTGTAAATAATTACGACAAACGTTTACCTGCCTTAACTCGTCCGCCACTCGTGCGGGAAAACCGTTTGTACCAGAGTGATTGGTTGATGCGTTTTTACCATTTTAAAGCGGAAGAAATTTTAACGGAAGAACAGCCTTTTCTGGATTTGGACATCGATCCGAAATTGGGTTACGCACTGCGAAATATGCATCTTTTTCCGGTTGATATTAATCGGGCAGATTATGAAATGATATTGCGTGTTCCGGGAATTGGAGTACGTTCAGCACAAAAAATTATTTTGGCCCGGCGGCACCGGAGGTTAAATCTAATGCATCTGAAAAAAATTGGAATTGTGATGAAACGCGCGCAATACTTTATAACCTGTAACGAACTTCCGATTTCGAACACCGACTGGGAACCTGCACGACTGAAACGGGTTTTGGTAACACAGTCAACAACAAAAAACCGAAAAACACTGGATACCCAATTAAGCCTTTTTGCAAGTTTTAAACCTGCACTTCCACCGCTGCATTAGAAAGCGAAGAAAAAGTTCATCGTACCGAAAATAAATGCAACAAATTATCTTGTGATTGGCTATTCTGAGATTTTAGGCGGGAATTTAATTCGTTTTAGTAATCCCTTCAGAAATTATCTCCAGCAATTTGTCTTTATTAACCGGTTTTTCGATGTAATTGTTACAACCGGCTTCCAGTGTTTTCGATTTATAATCATCAATTGCATAAGCTGTTTGGGCGATAATATAAACATGAGGGTTAAATTTCCTGATTTCTTTTACTGCATCAATTCCATTTAATACGGGCATTTTCGAATCCATTAATACAATATCGGTATCCGGATTTTCTTTTACCAGCTCAATGGCTTTCATTCCATTTGTTGCATGAAGTATGTTTGCAGAGATGCCTTCGAGGATATATTTCAGAAAGAAGAATGATATTTTGTCGTCTTCAGCCACAATTACTTTTAAGCCCGCCGGAATTTTCAGTTTTGTTCGCGTTTGGTTGGTTACTTGGCTGGGGTTTGGGGTTGCAGAGCCAAAGTTGTTGGGAATATCGACATGAAAGATTGAGCCTTTGTTTATTTCCGATTCAACACGGATTTCTCCGTCCAGCATTTTTGTGTATTCCTTGCAAATCGACAAACCTAAACCTGAGCCCTCGAAGCGACTCGAAATGGAGGAATCAGCCTGAATAAAGTAATTAAAAATTGCCTCCTGTTTTTCTTTTTCAATACCTATACCAGAGTCGGAAATATAGAAACTTGCATTTGTGTCAGAAACGGTGTAGCCTATTTTAACATGTCCGTTATGCGTAAATTTAAGTGCATTTTTTATCAGATTTGTTAAAATTGAGTTTATCTTGTAGGCATCAGAATAAAAAGGTTGGTTTGTATTTATTTTTTTCTGCTCAATTACTAAATCTACTCCCTTTTCTTTTGCTTCTCTTGCGAAAAAGAGAAAGAGTTCATGGACAATTTTTTCGATGTTAGTTTCACAAATCTGAACCGATTCGACTCCTGATTCAATTTTTGAAATTTCAATGATGTTGTTGATTGTTGTAAGCATCCTCTCGCCACTTTGCTGAATAATTTCAATAAAGTTTTTATGCTCACTTTGCGAGTAATTATGAGATTTTAACAGTTCGGTAAATCCCATAATACCATTCATAGGAGTTCTGATTTCGTGACTCATATTGGCTAAAAAAGCAGATTTCATTTTGTCACTTTCCTCAGCTTTTATTTTTTGTTTTTCAAGTTCTTCTGTGATTTGTGTGTTTAATTTGAGCTGAAGTTGAAGGTCTTTTGTTCTGTTCCTGACACGGATTTTCAAAATATTATTAAATACCGACAGGATAAGGATAACCAATGAAACAACTATACCCGCAAGAATAAAATATTTCATAAGATGTTGCCAGTTAGTTCCCTGTCTGTTATAGTCTTTTATCCATTTACTGTAAATCCTCTGGTACTCGCCGTTTGACATTATTATCTCCAGTCCGTTGTTGAGCATTTCTGTTAATTGCAAGGCATCTTTTGAAATTTTAAAGCCCATACTGCGTTCCAGAATATCTTCGTTTCCCGGATTAATATAGGGTTTATCCAGAATATCGGCATAGTACATACTTGCAATTTTCTGAGAGAAAGCACAGGTTACATCTTTTCTCTCAAGTTCTTCGAGAAGATTTTGGTAATTGTCGACAAAAACAAATCGGGCATTGGGATTTATTGATTCCACGTAGTGGATTAAAACATCATTTTTCCACAACACAATCAGGGGGTTTTTAATTGTTCTGATTTCATCTACTGAAATCTTACTTCGAAATTTTCGGTTATATAAAAAGCAATGAGAAGTTTGAATTACAGAACGCGTATATTCGTATTCGCTATCCGGTGTTCCCGGATAATGGGCACCTGCTATTGCCTGAATTTTGCCTTCTTCAAGATGAGTGTTAACTTCCTGCCATTTGCTTCCCGTAACTTTAAATTCAGCACCGTAGAGATTGTCTATCGCCTTTAGAATGTCGATATTAAAGCCCACCAGTTCACCGCTTTCATCAAGGTAGTTGTACGGAGGGTAATTTGTACTGACCATTACCTCGTATTGAGCTTGGGATGAATGAAAAAAGATGAAAAGAATAAAGAGTACTAAAAGCTTTCTACCTTCCATTATGGGATTTATTTAGATGCAAAGCTATAAAATTTTAGAATAAATTGGAGTTTGTTCTAATTTGGATAACAGGTCGTGGATTTATAAAAAACCTAAATACAAAGCAAGGCGTAAGGTAACGGATAAAAAGAATGTTATAAAATATTTTAGAAAATTGCTATTTATAGTAGAAAAAAAGCCACTTTCCAAAAAGGAAAATGGCTTTAAAATATATCGACATGTTGTATTTGCACTTAAGACCCAAAATCGTCGAACAATACATTTTCGTCAGGAACGCCTAAGTTATAAAGCATCTTTTGAACTGCATCATTCATCATTGGCGGACCACAGAGATAGTAATCAATTTCTTCGGGCTCCTCATGTTTGCTCAGGTAGTTGTCGTAAATTACCTGGTGAATAAATCCAACCGGTCCATCCCACTTGTCTTCCGGAAGTGGTTCCGAGAGTGCCAAATGAAATTTGAAATTAGGGAATTTGTCTTCAATGGCACGGAATTGATCGTAATAGAAAACTTCTTTCCATGAACGGGCTCCGTACCAGAAAGTAACATTCTTTTTTTCTTCTTTTACGGTATGGAAAAGGTGGAAAAGATGCGAACGCATTGGGGCCATTCCTGCACCACCACCAATAAACATCATTTCATTTTCGTTGTCTTTTAAAAAGAATTCTCCGTAAGGACCCGATACTGTTACTTTATCGCCTGGCTTACGAGAGAAAATATATGAGGAGCAAATCCCAGGGTTAACTTTTTTGAATCCGTTGTTTGCTCTGTCCCACGGTGGCGTAGCGATCCGAATGTTTAGCATAACAATGTTTCCTTCAGCGGGGTGGTTGGCCATTGAATATGCACGGAAAGTTGGTTCCGGATTTTTCATTTTCAAATCGAACATTCCAAATTTTTCCCATTCATCGCGGAATTTTTCATCCACGTCCATATCTTTAAAGTCTACGTCAATCTTGGGAACATCAATTTGAATATAACCACCTGATTTAAAATCAAGGTTTTCGCCTTCCGGAAGTTTTACTACAAATTCTTTAATAAAAGTTGCAACATTGTTATTTGAAACCACTTCGCATTCCCATTTTTTTACACCAAGAACTTCCTGAGGAACTTTTATTTGCATGTCCTCTTTTACTTTCACCTGGCATGCTAACCGCCAGTTTTCATTTTGTTCTTTTCGTGTAAAGAATCCGGTTTCAGTGGGCAGGATTGAACCGCCACCATCTTCAACCTGGCAGCGACACATGGCACAGGTACCACCTCCACCGCATGCTGACGGAAGTAGAATTTTGTTGTTTCCGAGTGTCGATAAAAGTGTATTTCCCGGTTCCGTTTCAATTTCCAAATCTCCCTCATTTATTGAGACCTTCACAACTCCGGCCGGAGTCAGTTTTTTCTTAGCAAAAAGCAAAATGGCAACCAACAGAATAATAATTCCAAGGAATACTACCACACTGGCAATAACTACGGTAGATTGTAACGATAATAATATCATCTTGTTAATTGATTTTTTGTTTTATAATTTAATTCCTCCAAAGCCCATAAAAGCCAGTCCCATTAAGCCGGTAACAATAAATGTTATTCCCAGTCCGCGTAAAGGCGCAGGAACATTGGAATATTCAATTTTTTCCCGGATGGCGGCAATACCAACAATGGCCAAAAACCAGCCAACACCTGAGCCAATTCCATAAACGGTTGCTTCACCAACATTGATAAAAGCTTTTTGCTGAAGGAACAGTGACCCTCCAAGAATGGCACAGTTTACAGCGATTAACGGAAGAAAAATTCCCAACTGGTTATAGAGATCCGGTGCAAATTTCTCAACAATCATTTCAACCAATTGCACCATTGATGCGATTATGGCTATAAACATGATAAAACGGAGGAAACTTAAATCGACATTAGCAAATCCTTCTCCAAGCCATACAAGGGCTCCTTCGTTTAATACAAATTTTTCAAGAAGATAGTTAACCGGCACAGTGATTCCCAACACAAAAATTACGGCAATCCCCAGCCCTGTGGCAGTGCTTACTTTTTTTGAAACGGCCAGATAAGAGCACATTCCAAAGAAATAAGCAAAAACCATGTTTTCAATAAAAATTGATTTTACAAATATATTTATCAGGTTTTCCATTGTTATTCAATTTTGTGTTAGCAATTAGTCTTCAATTAATTTTCGGTTTCTGCCACGTTGCACCCAAATAATGATTCCAACAACAATAAGCGCCATCGGAGACAATACCATTAAGCCGTTGTTTTCATAAAATCCACCATTGGCAATATACCAGCTTTCCGGGATAATATTGTAACCTAATAAGCTTCCGGATCCAAGCAGCTCTCTGAAAAAACCGACAATAATAAGGATGACACCATAACCAGCAGCGTTTCCTATACCGTCAAGGAAAGATTGCCATGGGCGGTTTCCTAAAGCAAAAGCTTCCAGACGCCCCATGATGATACAGTTGGTAATGATTAGCCCAACAAAAACTGAAAGCTGTTTACTTACGTCGTAAACAAATGCTTTTAACACCTGGTCTACCAAAATTACCAAAGCTGCGATAATAACCAATTGAACGATGATTCTGATTCGGTTCGGAATCGTGTTTCGTAAAAGTGAGACAATCACATTTGCCAAAGCCAATACAGCAGTTACTGAAATAGCCATTACAATGGATGGTTTTAGTTGTGCGGTAACAGCAAGAGCAGAACAAATTCCCAGCACCTGTACTGTAATAGGATTACTATCGTTTATTGGATCTGACAGTAATTTTATATTCTTTTTTGAAAATAATGGTTCACTCATTGCCTATGATTTTTTCTTAATTAAGAATTCTTTATAGCTACTAAAATCATCCTGAAGCATTTTTTCAAGACCTTTACTTGTTATTGTTCCTCCTGAGATACCATCAACGCTATGTTCTTCAGGAGCAACCTGACCTGATTTTAATACGCTAATAGAAACCAGGTTGCCTGATTCGTCAAAAATTGTTTTTCCTTTAAATGGTTCTTCAAAAGGAGTCGATGAAATTTCTGCACCTAATCCCGGAGTCTCGCCTTCGTGGTCGAAATTGGCTCCGTAAATGGTATTCATATCCTCATTAAGTGAAATGTAACCCCAGATTGGCCCCCAAAGTCCGGCTCCTCTCACGGGAAGTACATATTTAAGTCCGTCTTCAGTTTGACATTCGAAAACAGGCAGCAACATATCCTGAGCATCTTTTGCTCTTTCTTTTTTTAAGTCGGTAGTAAATGCATCTCCTTCTGCTTGTTCTCCGTTTACATTTACTACATATTCATTTACTATTTTTTCGGCATATAATTTTTCAGCGTTTTCTGCAGAGCTTTCAATATTAACCGAGGCAAGTATATTTTGTTTCTTTTCAATTTCAACATTTTTCTGTTGAAGGGGCTTTAATGCCATTGAAACAGAGGCCAAAACTGCAGCAACCAATATTACCATCACTGCTGCATAAATAAATGTATAAGTATTACCGTTTCTGTCCATGATCTGTAATTTTAATTTGCAGAGACTTTAGCCCTTTTCATTCTTCGTTTTACATGTGCGCCAACAACATAGTGGTCGATTAACGGTGCAAATGTGTTCATCAATAAAATGGCAAGCATCATTCCTTCGGGGAAAGCCGGATTAATTACACGAATTAAAATAGCAAGCACACCGATAAGGAATCCGTAAATCCATTTTCCTTTTTGTGTTTGTGCTGCTGAAACCGGGTCGGTAGCCATAAACACAGCACCAAAGGCAAATCCACCAATAATAAGGTGTTCCCAGAAAGGCATTTCCATATATGCATTAACGGCAAAAATATTCAAAAGAACTCCCATAAAAACACCTCCGGCAACCGTTGAAATCATGATTCTCCAGCTGCCAATACCTGTAACAATTAAAATTACAGCACCCAGTAAAATAGCCAGGGTTGATGTTTCCCCGATTGACCCGGGAATTAGACCCAAAAACGCATCGGCGACACTAAAGTTAATGTCGTTAACGCTTGTTGCGGCAGCAGCCTGAGCCATAGGAGTTGCTCCAGAAAAACTGTCGACAACTTTATCCGCGTTTCCTAATGCTACCCAAACAGAGTCTCCGGACATTTGTGCAGGATAAGCAAAAAATAAAAAAGCACGCGCTACCAGCGCCGGGTTCCAAATGTTCATTCCGGTGCCTCCAAATACCTCTTTTCCCAGAATAACTGCAAAAGCGGTTGCTATAGCAACCATCCACAAAGGCGTTTCAATTGGCATCACAAGCGGGATGAGGATACCTGAAACAAGGAATCCTTCATTTATTTCGTGCCCCCTGAGCTGAGCGAAGACAAATTCAAGCCCTAAACCAACAACATAAGATACAATTATAACGGGCAGAACTTTTAAAAGCCCATAAATAAATACCTCAATAAATCCGGTAGAAGCTAATTCTCCAATTGCCCTGAAATGTTGGTACCCCGTATTGTACATCCCCATTAAAATGGCAGGGACAAGTGAAAGTACAACAACAGTCATAGTACGTTTTAAATCGATATGATCGTGAATATGCGTACCAGTTTTGGATGTACTTTTGGGCACATATAAAAATGTGAAGAAACCGTCGTGAACTGAATGGAGCCAGTGATACTTAGCTCCTTTCTGAACCAGAGGTTCTGTTTTTTCAAAAAAATCTTTAATGAATTTCATCTCTTAAAACTGATTTATGTTTTCAGCAAATTATTAACCCAATTCTTTTATCATAGTGTTGATTCCAGTACGCAGAATATCCTGAACTTTTATTTTTGAGGTACAGGCGTATTCACACAGAGCAAAATCTTCCTCAATAACTTCGTAAATTCCCAATTGTTCCATTTTATCGATATCGTTTACCAGGATTGCTTTGAGCAAATATACCGGAAGAATATCCATTGGAACGAACTTTTCATACTGTCCGCTAAGAACAAATGCCCTGTCGCCACCATGCATATTGGCGTTCATTTCATACTCCTTTTTCGGGAATAAACTGGTAAGAAATGTTTTTGATGCGCTAAATTTGTTTGCACCTGGAGTAGCCCAGCCTAAAAATTCATAATCGTCGCCTTCTGGTATAACTGTAACCATCGAATCATAAAATCCAAGAAATGTCTGTTGTTTTACACGGGTTCCGGTAAGCACATTTCCGCTGATGATTCGCTGTTTGTAATCTGCTTTTTTTAATTTTCCCTTAATTGCTGATTCCACCGGCGCTCCCAAAATCGTTTTGTAATATTTTGGTTTTTCAACTTCTGAGCCTGCAAAGGCAATGATTCTGGAAAAATCAACTTTTCCGCTTTCGAACAAACGGCCAATAAAAAGCACATCCTGAACATTGACAGTCCAGACAACCTCCCCTTTATTGATTGGTTTTGTATGATGAATTTGAATCCCAACATTTCCGGCCGGATGTGGCCCTGAGAATTGGTTTATTCCAACGTTTTTAACAGAAGTAAACGCAGAATTTTCATTTACTCCCAGGTAAACATTACCATCGGTTAATTTTTTTAATGCATTGATACCGGTTTGAAATGTGTCCATCTGACCATCCAGAACAAAATTATAATCCGGAGCCAGTGGTGCGGTATCAAATGTTGAAATAAAAATAGCCAGTGGCTTGTCATCAGGTGAAGCTACAATTCCGTAGGGACGTCTTTTAATAAACGGCCACAAACCGCTTTTTAAAAGCTGTTCCTTTATTTCATCTCCACTTAATGAGTTTGGATCTGTTTTTTTGAATTCAACAGAGCCGGCATTCTCGTTTGTTTCAATAACAATTTCCAGAATTTTTCGCCGCTCGCCGCGATTAATAGAAACAACCTTACCTCCCACAGGAGAAGTAAAAACGACTTCCGGGTGATACTTGTCGTAAAACAAAGCGTCTCCGGCTTTTACTTCGTTGTCCGCTTTAACGCTCAACTTGGGAGTAAGTCCTGGGAAATCGGTAGGTTTGAGTGCTACAGTAGCCGGAACAGGTAATGTTTCCAGTACTTTCTCGGCACTTCCTTTAAGCTTGATATTCAGCCCCTTCCTTAACTTGATTACTTCTGACATTTTTAACTAAGAATAGTATTATTTTTAGGTGGGCAAAAGTAAATAATTAATTGGCTTTTCGCAATCTTTCCAGCGGAAAGTTGCAATGTTCAAAATATACAAATAAGTCAATATGTTCGTTGATTTATGTCATGCGTAGCAGAAAGAAGCCTTTTTAAATAAGAGCCGTAAAAATCAGAAATTTCAGATTAAATTAACATTTTTAGCGTTATTCATATAAATTTTAGAATTTTGAACTGACTTTGAAAAAGAAAAAGGAATGAAAAAATATCTTATACTTGGTTTTATTTTGTTGATTTTTAGTTTTTTATCATTTTCTCAGGAAGAAAACTTTTATTACGAGAATGCGGTTTTTAACGAAGACATTAAAACGGTTTTGTTACATCGAGACGGATTTGAATTGTCAAATCCGATTTTGGAATTGGATGAAGACGCTCAACTTGTTTTAAAGTTCGACGATTTGTCGGGTGAAGTAAAAGACTACTACTACACAATCATTCATTGCGATACAGACTGGAACGAAAGTTTTATCTCGCAACCTGATTATATAGAAGGATTTACAGAGAATCCGCTTGATGATTATGCCTTTTCTTTTAATACTACTTTTAAGTATGTTAATTATCAGTTAAAAATTCCGAATGATAATATTCAGTTTAAAACCTCGGGAA
This sequence comes from Maribellus maritimus, assembly GCF_022267315.1. GTDB lineage: Bacteria > Bacteroidota > Bacteroidia > Bacteroidales > Prolixibacteraceae > Draconibacterium > Draconibacterium maritimum. The sequence goes on along the minus strand of NZ_JAIKLE010000003.1, from coordinate 57,470 downwards.
ACTACGCACTGGTTGTTTTTGAAGATAACGATAAAGAAAAAATTGTTCTTTCAAAACGGTTTTATGTGGTTGAACCTTTAACTCAAATTGAAGGAACAGTGAGGCGTGCAACGCTGGATGCATATAAGGGAGAAAACCAGGAGGTGGATTTTACCATTTATCACGATCAGTTGATTATCAATAATCCACAACAGGAAGTCAAGGTGGTTATAATGCAAAATAACCGGTGGGACAATGCCATTCGGAATTTAAAACCCTTGTTTGTACGACCCAATGAGTTGGTTTATGATTATAATCGTGAAAACGTTTTTGTTGCCGGTAACGAATTCAGGTATTTTGATATACGAACCAACCGGATGAACGGTGAAAACGTGGCCTCAACGGAGTTCTTCAGACCCTATTTTCACAAAACACTTATGGTTGATGAAGTGAGGACAAACAAAAGGTATTTTGAATATGAAGAGATGAATGGCGAATACGTGGTAGAATCACAAGACCGGGTACAGGATTATGATTTGGATTGTGATTATTTTTTTGTTCATTTTAGTTTACCGCTCGAGTCCGTGATACTGGGTGGAAGTGTTAATGTTTTTGGTGCATTAAGCAATTGGAATGCGAACAAAAGCAATGAGATGACATGGAATTTTGAAACCAGCCAGTATGAATTAACGATGCTTTTAAAACAGGGCTACTACAACTTTATGTATGTTTATGTTCCGCAGGGGGCGTCGGTGGCCGATCATAAAAATTTTGAGGGTAGTTTTTGGATGACAGAAAATGATTATCAGATTTTTGTGTATTATCACGACTTGGGAAGTCGTTATGACAGGCTGGTAGGATTCAGACAATTAAATTCAAAAGAAAACCGGAATTAAAAGGGGGTGGGGGATATACAGTTTTTAGCGGTAAAGAACTATATATCCGCTCCAATTTTTTTCTTGATCTATTCCCTATTGATAAAATTTTGATTTAAGAAAAATATATCTTATAAAAATGCTGTATAATTATTACTGTCAAACCTCATTTGCTTGTATAAAGCAATACAAAAATGCTTACTTCATGATTGTTGGGCAATAGTCATTTTTGACTATTTTTAACACAAAATGTTTTATGGATAAGTTGAAGCAAAGTATCAAGAACCACGCCCAATTATTCAGCAATATAAAAATTCAGCCGGAAGACATCAATTACGACGAGGCAAATCAAAAATATATTCCCTTTCTCCAATTAATTGATTCATTACAAACCAGTATTGTAGTTGCATCTGATTTTTATAAACGCGATTACTATTTTGTTTCCGACAATTTTAATTCTGTTTTTGGTTTTCAGAAAAACAGATTACCGGTTACGGGAAATGAATGGTTTCGCCGACGCTTTCACCCTGATGATTATATTATTAATGAAGGGAGTATCTGGGCTTTGAAATATTTTTATGAGCAACCAGTAGAGAAACGCAAAGATTTTCGATTAATTCATGAATTCAGGATCAAAAATGATAATGATAAATGGATCAGGTTAATAATTCAGAATGATATTCTTGAATTGGATAAAAAAGGAAACATGTGGATCGACCTGAAACTTTGTGATTTCTCCCCCAATCAGGATTTACATACTCCGGGACAATTTATTTTTAAAGATAAATTTAGTGATGAAATTATATACTCGCTTCAGGGAAAAAGTTCAGAAGCTGACAAAATTAGCCCTCGTGAAAAGCAGGTACTTGAGTTAATTTCAGAGGGACACAAAAGTGCACAAATTGCGGAGAAACTTTTTATAAGTGTAAATACTGTAAACAATCACAGGCGCAATATGATTGAGAAACTAAATGTTTCCAACACCTCTGAAGCGGTGAGAATGGCTGCGAAGCTGGGGGTAATCTAGTTTACTCCGATTAAAATGTATTTTTTTTGCAGGGCGGTAACCTTTTCTCACTTTGCCAAAAGAACAGGAATGCAAACCTAAAATGAGCTGCCTGCACTTTAACTTACAATTTTTAGAAATCCTTTTCCTTCTCTGAATGGGAGCGTAAACCAGAATCTTGTTCCCTGTCCGGATACTGACTTTAATTCCAGCTCGCTTCCCAATAAACTTACATAGTGTTGCGCAATCGGAAGTCCCAATCCTGAACCGGACGTGGTTTCGTTAATGTTGTTTTTTATCCGGTAAAAGCGGCTAAAAATATTTTCCGTTTCGTCTTCAGGAATTCCAATTCCATTGTCGGAGACATAAAATTGTACTGCTTCGTTCAGTATCATTTCATAGCCCAGAGAAACGTCTCCTTTGATTGAGTATTTAATTGCGTTGTCAACCAGAATACTCAGAACTTCGCGCAGGAGTTTTGCGTCTGTTTCGAAACCAAAGGCCGGATTGGGAACATCAAGGTTCATGTTGATTCTGATATCCTTGGTATCGGGGATTAGCGGTCGGTATTTATTGTAAATGTCTCTTAATAAATTGTTTATTTTGCAAAAATCGACATGAACTTCTACCGCTTCCGTTTCAATTCGGGAAAGATGGATGGTATTGTCTATCATATTTAAAAGCTGCTGCCCGTTTTGTGAAATGGCATCAGACAATTCCATTCTTTCCTGCTGCTCAATATCGGGTTCAGCCATCATCCGTGTGAAGTTGGTAATAATGTTTAGCGGTGTGCGTATTTCGTGCGATAAATTGGCAAGGAAAGCCGATTTTAAACGATCCGATTCTTCTGCTTTGCTTAATGCCCGCTCAAGTTTAAATTCGGTTGTTTTCCGGCGTGTAATATCACGGGCAATCGAAATAACCGAGTGCGATGTGAGTTTTGCCAGTCGCATTTCGAACATAAAAGTTCCGTTGTGGGTATTCAGCGAATATTCAATGGTTTCAATGGAATTCGTTTTTAAACTTGTTTGAATACAGGCGTAAATCTTATCGGCCATGTTATCCGGAAAGCCTACATCATAAATGGTATTTCCGATAATGTTTGCATCTTCAATTTTAAACAAATCGCTTTCCTTGATGACAAAGTCTTCGTATGTTCCCTCTTTATCAATGACAAAGAAAATATCAGGAATGGCTTCCAGCAGAACTTTGTAGCGTCTTTTGTTTTCTTCCAGTTCGGCTACCTTTAGTTTCATTCTGGTAATGTCTTCAAAGATAATATAGAAGCGGTTAAATTCAGGCTTTAAAATATATGCCTTAAAATAACGCTCCAGGTTTTTAGCATAAAATTCCTTTGTTTTCTTTTTATTCAGGAGCAGTGTTTTGTTTACATCGAAATGATTTCGGAAGATGAGATTGAATACATAACCTGCCTCCTGGTTTTGAACTTCATATAAATTTAACTTAAACGAAGACTCAAATGCATTGTTAACTTTTTCAATCCACAAGTTTATGATATTGTCATCCTCGTCTCGTTCTGCTTTTATCTGGACGATTGAAAAACCTGATTCCTGAAAAACTTTTGAAATTCCATGGTTAATGACCGTTAGTTTTTCGGTGAAGCGGTGTGTCAGCCTTTTTGCCTTTAACCGCAAACCAATTGTAATGCCATAAAAAGCAACAAAAATCAGTAAGGGATGGGTAACATAAGGTTCATAAAATGAAAAAGAATCAAATAAACGGTTTGCCTTTAAAAGCTGAAATCCGAGTGTAAACAGCGAAATAATGGAATAAGTTGTGATTAGCGATTCTGATTCGGCAAAATAGATGAGAACAAGTAAACCTCCCAATAACCACCATAAACTGTAATAAGTGGTTTCGATTAATGGTGGATGATCGTTAAAATCGGAAATGTAATATGCATATATAAACAACGGGATTGTAAAAGCTGTATATAAAATGCTGTTTATTTTTCCACGTAAACAAAAAACACCTGCGAGTATCATTATGGCCACCAACCCGGCATTGCAAACAAAGCAGCTGTTGCCGGAATAAAAGAACAGTTTATACACAAGATTTGCAACAGCGGTAAATTGTGCTAATGTTATGATAATGAAAAGACTAAAAAGCCGTTGCTGCTCTTCATCTGAAACATGGCTCCAAAATTTTTCAGAAATAATATGGGAAAACCTTTTACTCAATATGATGCGACCTTTTGCTCAATGTTATAAAAATAAGTATAAAGCTACAATTTCAAAGAATTTCAGGAGAAGTTTTCAAAACAAAAAAACTATTCGGCAATTTGATTTGTAAAATATGACAAAAGTTTTGTTTTTGAATGGGTTATGCATATCCGTTTATAAATGAGTTTCTTAGTGGGGTGTGAAAAATACACTTCCTGATATTTGTTATGATTTACAACATATTGATTCAGTAGTTTTGTGAAAAATAGAAGAACAACAATTTAAATACAATAATTATGTCAAAAGGATTTTTTAATGTGCCTGTAGCTAAAAACGAACCAGTGTTGACCTACGCTCCGGGTACGCCTGAAAGAAAAGAACTTCAGGCAAAAATAGCGGAATTGCGGTCGACTGAGGTTGAACTGCCAATGATTATCGGGGGCAATGAAGTTTATACCGATCGCAAAGAAAGAATGTTTCCACCTCATGAAATTGAACATACACTGGGATATTATAACCAGGGTGTCGCCAGTCATGTGGAAATGGCTATTGATGCTGCTTTGGAAGCGAAAGAAAAATGGGCAAATCTTTCATGGCAACACAGGGCTTCCATTTTTTTAAAAGCTGCTGATTTACTTGCAGGTCCCTACCGTGCAAAAATCAATGCTGCTACAATGTTGGGGCAGTCAAAAAATGCTTTCCAGTCGGAAATTGATGCAGCTTGCGAGTTGGCTGACTTTTTTAGGTTTGGTGTTCAGGAAATGACAAATATTTATAAAATTCAGCCGGAGTCGGCAAGGGGAATGTGGAATTACAGCGAGTACCGTCCGCTGGAAGGTTTTATTTATGCCCTTACTCCGTTTAATTTTACTTCCATCGCAGGAAACCTTCCTGCTGCGCCTGCCCTAATGGGAAATGTTGTGGTTTGGAAACCATCCAAAACAGCTATTTATTCCGCCGGAGTTATCATGGAAGTATTTAAAGAAGCAGGATTGCCCGATGGTGTTATTAATCTTGTATTTGCTTCAGGTCCTGTAGCTGCCGATGTAGTTTTAACACATGCTGATTTTGCAGGTATTCACTTCACCGGATCAACAGGAGTATTTCAAAGCATCTGGAAAAAGATAGGAGACAATATTTATAAATACAAAACTTATCCTCGTATTGTGGGTGAAACCGGAGGAAAAGACTTCATTTTTGCAGACAATACTGCCGATAAACGAGGTTTGGCAATTGCCATGTTAAGAGGAGCTTTTGAGTACCAGGGACAAAAATGTTCAGCAGCTTCACGTGTTTATATCCCGGAAAGTATCTGGCCGGAAGTAAAAGAAATATTCGGAAAAGAACTGGCAACGGTAAAAATGGGACCACCCGAAGATTTTACCAATTTTGTTAACGCGGTTATCGATGAAGCATCGTTTGATAAACTAAAAGGTTTTATCGATCGCGCACGTGAAGACGAAGATGCAGAGGTGATTTTTGGCGGAAATTGTGATAAATCGGTTGGTTATTTTATTGAACCAACTGTAATTCAGGCTAAAAAAGCTGATTATGAGACCATGCAGGAAGAGTTGTTCGGACCGGTTTTAACCATTTATGTGTATGAAGATGAAAAAATGGACGAAACGCTTGATATTCTTGACGCCACTTCGATTTATGCCTTAACAGGCGCAGTATTTTCGCAGGACCGTTACAGTATTGAAAAAATTACCAAACGGCTGGAACATGCTGCCGGTAACTTTTATATCAACGATAAACCAACCGGAGCAGTGGTGGGACAACAGCCTTTTGGAGGCGCACGTGGCTCAGGTACCGACGATAAAGCCGGCGCGATTTTTAACTTCCTGCGCTGGACTTCTATCCGCACCATTAAAGAGACATTTGTTATTCCGCAACAATATACTTATCCGAATTTTCAACCGGATGAAGACTAAACTTTAAATTGTTTATAAAAAGAGAGGTGTTTTTTTACACCTCTCTTTTTTTTACCTCCTGAATATTTTACTTTTACATCATATTTTATTTTTTGATGGAGAAGAAGGGAGTGAAATATCGAGTATTGAAAATAATAAGCAATAAGTATTTTATTGCTTCGGTTATTTTTTTGATATGGATTTTATTTTTTGACGAGAACAGTATTGTTTCACATCAAAAAAATAAAAGCCGCCTGAACGAACTTACAGAGCAGAAAGAATACTATATTGAACGCATTGCATCAGACAAACAGAAACTGGAAGATTTAAATGCGGGGAAGGAAGAACTGGAAAAATTTGCCCGCGAACAGTACCTCATGTCAAAGCCCGACGAAGATGTTTTTATCGTAATTCAGGAAGATTAGTCCTTTTATAAATTATATGTTAAGATAGTTTTATCTGTTTGAATGGTAGTTAAAATTTCTTATATTGCTCAAAGTATGGGTAAAGATCTCGACATATTCAAAATAAAAACAAACAATATTGCACCGCAAAAAGGTCGTATTTTAATTGCAGAACCATTTCTTTCAGGCAATTATTTTAATCGTTCCGTAGTGTTGCTTGTTGCACACAGTTTAAAAGGGGCAGTAGGTTTTATTTTGAACAAACGGGTTGAATTTCCTATCCACGAAGTATTTCCGGATTTTCCGGAGTTCGATGCTAAAGTTTATCTTGGCGGCCCGGTTTCAACCGATTCCGTTTATTTTATCCATAAACTGGGGGATCAGATTCCCGGAAGTATACATGTCCTCGGAGATCTTTACTGGGGCGGAGATTTTGTGGAGTTAAAAAGACAGATCAAAATTGGTTTATTACAGCCTTCCGATGTTCGCTTCTTTCTGGGATACTCAGGGTGGGATTCCGGTCAGCTGGAACAGGAAATAAAAGAAGACTCGTGGTTGGTGACCGATGTTGAGGAAGAGGTTGTGATGCGGGAACTCAACCAGGCGTCGTGGGCCGATTTTGTAAAAAAAGCCGGCCAACGTTATACCATTTGGGAAAATTTTCCGGAAAATCCTTCGCTGAATTAATTTTTCACTTTTTCCCGCAGGAGCGTATTTAGCTTTTCGTGAATTGTTACTGAATGTTCGTGAACAAATCGTTTGTTTTCCACACCCAATACCCACTGAATCCCCGCTTCCTCACTTGCAATAAAAAGCTCGTCAACGTGAGAGATGTCTTCCGGCGTAATTTCATCGGATTCAGAAACCTTAAAACCAAGGTCTTTGGCGATATCGATTACAATTTGACGAAGTGTATCTTCAAAAGAACCTGCAGAGAGCCCCGGGGTTATCAACTCACTTTTTTTGAATAGAAAGATGTTGGCAGCCACACATTCACAAATCGATTTCTTTTCGTTGAATAAAATCGTATTTTGAAAAAAAGTACCGCGGTTTTGAGCCAAAGCAGCTTTCCATGTTGATTCATTAAAAAAAGGAAAACGGTTAAATTTATTTGCAGAATATTTTTTAATGCCCGAGTGGTTTAGCAAAACTCCCCTGGGGGAAAGAGGAAATTCAAAAGTGCTGGAGGGCTGGCTGGTGACAAGGAAGTTAAATCCATTTTTGTTCCATAGCAACTGAAAAAAAACAAATCCTGAACGGTATAAACGGTTTTTGTTGAGCATGCGTTTGGTAATGCGGAAAAGCTCGCGTTTGTCTTTTAAAGATGCAGGAACGGGAAGTTGCAGCATGTCAATTTGTTTGACCAGCAAGTCAATATTTTCGTTAAATAATGGAATTCCCCCAAAACCGTACCATATTTTCCGGGTGATTTTTAAGGTGTCATCTGTAAAAAAAAGGAAAAGATCGGGTTCACCTTTTTCAACAATTTTGCCGTTGTAAATCAGAAAACGGTCCATTTTAAAGAAATGCAAACAGTTTATCAATAAAATTTTCGAATAATCCGGGTTTTAATAAAATGGGGAAAATAAATCCAAAAACAGAACCAAGGAAGTGTGCATCGTGCGCCACATTATCGTTTTTTTGTTTGCTCATCTGGTAAGAATAAAACAGGTAACCAATTGCAAATAAAATGGCTGGAATTGGAAGTACAAAAAAGAGTAAAAGTTTTTCCAGGGGGGCAAAAAATATAAAGGCAAACAATACTGCGGAAACAGCACCGGAAGCTCCAACCGCATTGTAATAATAGTTGTTCTTGTTTTTGACAAGGCTCCAGAGGTTTGAAGTCAGAATTCCTCCAAAATAAAGAAGCAAGTAGAATGCCGTGGCTTTGTTTCCAAAGTAATAGCCAAAAAAACTTTCAATATGCGGGCCAAAAAAATAAAGCACCAGCATGTTGACTATCAGGTGCGACCAGTTGGCGTGAATAAAAGCATGTGTTACCAGTCGGTAATACTCCTTCTCCTGAATAATTTTTGCTGCGTTAAACTGCAATTTGGTCATCAAATCACGGTTTTGAAAACCCATGTATGAAATAAAAGCTGTTATCCCGATAATAAACCAAGTAGTCATTTAATGTAATATTTTGTAAATCATTTCTTTTTGTAAATCGGCCGTATCAACCATAGTCGACACTTCAAAACCTTTGCTCTTCATATCATAATCGCGCAGAATTCCCATTATCTCGTACAGTTTTGTTGGCGAATATCGTTTTGCCGCTGCAATATACGATTTTGCTATAAAAGGATGAACACGCAGTTCTGCGCTCACGTTTCGTTCCGATTTGTCTTTCAGGAAATGATAAGTAAATAATTTTGAGAAATAGAAATAAAGATTTGATATTGTTTTCTGGATCGGGTTGGTTGACGGATTTGCTCCAAAATACTGGATAATTTGGTTGGTTTTAAAAATATTTTTTTCGCCCAGGGCATTTTGCAATTCGAAAATATTATAGTCTTTACTTAATCCGATATTTTTTTCAATGTGTTCGGGTGTGATTTTGGTGGTATCTTTTACTGCAATTACCAGTTTTTCCAATTCGTTGGCTACTTTACTCAGGTCGTTACCCAGATAGGCGGTTAATATTTGTGCAGCCTGCGGAGTTATGGTATAGTTTTTTCCTTTCAGGTACGTTTCAATCCAGTTGGGAACTTTGTTTTCATATATTTTTTTTGAGGTAAAGACAACCCCGTTTTTTTTAATGGCTTTTGCCAACCGGGTTCTCGAGTCGAGGTTTTTATACTTGTAATTCAGCACTAAAATAGTTGAGGAGAGTGGTTTCTCAGCGTATGATGCAAGGGTCTCTATTTTATTTAAACTTTGTGCTTCTTTTACTATAATTACCTGCTGGTTAGCCATCATTGGGAAACGCATCGCACTTTCAGCAATTACAATCGGATCAGAATCTTTTCCGTAAAAAACGGTTTGATTAAATCCACATTCAGCTTCCAAAAGTACATTCTTTTCAATGTAGTTTGAAATGATGTCAATAAAATAAGGCTCTTCACCCTGAAGAAGATAAATTGGACTGTAGGTTTTGCTTTTCAGGTTTTGGATGATAGTTTCAAATTCCATATTAAAATCTCAGGTGTTTTACGGAAAGCCCGTTATTTTTTATTTCAAACAATGCATCGATTCCAGCTTGCAAATGTCTTTCCACATAACTCGATGTGACCTTCTCGTCGCTTTCTGTGGTTTTTACTCCGGATGAAATCATCGGCTGGTCGGAAACCAAAAGTAAAGCTCCGGTAGGAATCTGGTTGGCAAAGCCTGCGGTAAAAAGCGTTGCTGTTTCCATGTCGATAGCCATCGCACGTGTTTTTTTTAGGTATTTTTTAAACCTGTCATCATATTCCCAAACGCGGCGGTTGGTAGTAAAAACTACTCCTGTCCAGTAATCCTGGCTTGAATTTCTTAAAATATGTGAGACCGCACGTTGTAAGTTAAAAGCAGGCAATGCAGGAACTTCAGGCGGTAAATAATCGTCGGATGTACCTTCGCGCCTGATGGCAGCAATCGGTAAAATTAAATCGCCCAATTGGTTTTTTCGTTTCAAGCCCCCGCATTTTCCAAGGAATAAAACACTTTTGGGTTTAATTGCGCTTAGCAAATCCATTACCGTTGCTGCGTTTGGGCTTCCCATTCCAAAGTTAATTATAGTGATTCCTTCGGCAGTAGCACTCGGGAAGTTTTTGTTTCCCCCTTCCACCGCAACTTCGAAACGGCGGGCAAAACTGTCAACATAATTCTGGAAATTGGTCAACAAAATGTATTTTCCGATTTCATCCAGGGTTTTTCCTGTATACCGGGGCAACCAGTTTTCAACAATATCTTTTTTTGTCTTCATAAATTGCTTTACTTTATCAACAAAAATCAGAGTAATTTATAGGCTAACGCAAAAATACGTTTTTAGTTTTCGTCAGCCAAAAGGAGTTAATAAGTAAAAAAATGATTTCGATGAGGAAATTAAATTTGCCTTCATATACTTTTAAAGTTCAAACCGATGGCGGAAAGGAACTTATTTATGATTTTATTCGAAAAAAGTATGTGGTTTTAACTCCTGAAGAGTGGGTCCGGCAAAATTTTATTCAGTATTTAATTCATGAAAAGAATTATCCTGCATCGTTGATGGCGGTCGAAAAAAAACTTATGGTGAACCACCAGCCGCAACGGTTTGATTTGCTTATCTACAACCGCAAAGGACAAGCCCGTGTAATTGTTGAATTTAAAGCACCGTCGGTTAAAGTTACACAGGAAACTTTTGACCAGGCTGTGCGTTACAACATGGCTTTGAAAGTGAAATACATTTTGATTTCCAATGGAATGCAACATTTTGCCTGTGAAATTGATTATGAAAAGAATAGCTATACTTTTTTACAGGATATTCCGGGATTCTAAGTGATCCTCTGAAAATACCCTCCATTTGTTCATTCTGTAAGTACTTCGGCCAACCAGTTTTATTCCGGCAACTGTTGTTACCACCCCGGCAAGCGGCACTAAAAAAATACCAGGGCCGGCTTCCTGCATAAGAATTAAAATTATACTTAAAGGAACTCCGCCAACTGAGGCAGCAATTCCGGCAATCAATACCGGAACTCCGGTAAAAAATTCGGCTTTGTTTAATTTCCGCTGTGCCCTGAAGGAATAGATATCATTAAAATAAATGGTGTCCTGCCGTTGTGTAAGCAGATAATTTTTTCCAACTGATTGTAGTCTTGCCCGGATATATGCGCCCGTTTGCGTTTGGATTTTTAGTCTCGTACCATTGGCAATATGGCGAACTTTTTCAGGCTTTGAAATTTTGGAAACCAGTAACATTTTTTCTGCAATTTGACTCTGCAGGTTATTCAGAAAAAAAAGAGAAAAAGTAAGGGTTATCATTAGTCGCAATATATGCTTTGTTTTCACTGAGTCTGGATTTTAGGTTGTTAAAATCTTCTGACAGATAAACTCATCTTTCCAGCCGTTCATCGTCTTGAGCCAGTCTTTTTTTATCCCGGCTTTTTCAAAACCTGCCTTTTTAAACAATCGAATACTTGGGAGATTGTCAGCAGCAATATGGGCATATAATTGTTTGAGTCCAAGAACATTTAACGCATAATTTGATAGTGCCATTAATGCGTCGGTAGCATACCCTTTTTTTCGCTCGTTGATGTTATGGATCATGATTCCAACACCGGCTCTCAAGTGGTAAGGTTCAAAATCAAATAAATCAACGGCTCCAACTGCGTGAAGGTCTTTGTTTTGAATTATCAGTCTCAGTTGTTTGACTTCATAGATATCTTTTGCCGACTCCTTTAAATACTGTGCCAGAATATATTTTGAAAATGGGGTCTTTGTATTGCTCACCGTCCAGATTTCAAGGTTATTTTCCCATGAATATAAAAGCTCAATATCTTCCGGCTCAAGTGCCCGAAGTATAATTTTTCCGTATGTTAGTTCGTCGCTCATTTTTGTCTGTCGAGGTTTTTCCATCCTTTTAATACAATTTCAGCATCGGTTAAAATACTGTAATCTTTTGCGTAAAGTACATTTAATTGCTTTTCTTTTTCTGCGTCCAGTTTCAGATCTAAGAACATATCGCCCGGATTTAACACACCGGGTTTTAATTCGGGTAGCATTTTATTTGTTTCTGAAACGGAAGTATACCCCACCCAGGTTTTTTTCCCGCCTAATGTTTTGAAAATATTTCCGACAAACGATGATTTCTTTTTAAAAAACCAAATAATAACAGGGCTCAAAACAAAAATAGCCAGTGAAAAAACAATATCAAAGATCCGTTTTTTTCTTTTATTTGATGTTTTTGAGATAGTATTTAAATTTAAAACATACAGGTCTCCAGCCGTATGAATTGAATTGCTGCCAATAATACTAATACTTTCCGGCGGTGCAATTTTATAGTCAACATTTAGTTGGGTTAAATCAAGCATCGATTTAATAATTTCGGCAGAACTAATATTTTCTGCACAAAATACAACTTCGTCAATCCGGTTGATACTCAGAATTTCCTTGAGCTGTGACAGCTGGCCGATGTAGTTTTGTCCGCGGTCGGTTTTGTCAATGGCTACAAAACCAGCTATTTCTGAACGAATTGGTGTTTGTTCCAGTAATTTCTGAATACGCGCTGCTTCAGATGAATGACCTACAATCGCAATTTTTTTGGTCTTTTTAATATCCAGTCTGAAACCTTTAAATTTTAGCCAGTGAAAAACGAGACGATAAAAAATCAGAACTGTAACTGCCCACAGAGACCCGAGGAGGATGAGTGCCCGTGAAAACCGGAACTGAATGTCAACGAGTGAATACACCAGTAAAATGGCCACCGATCCCCAAATTAAACCGCGAGTAATTTTTAAGAGGTTGATTGGCTTTTTGTAACCCCCTGAAAACAATATCCCCAGAATCCAGAAAATAATATAAATAGGAACAACAAAACGAAGAAATTCTGGCGGGTAGTGTCCGGGTTCAAATTTGAAATTTTCCCAAAAGGGGGTTAAAAATAAAAAACCGGTATAAATAAAAACTACATCAAAAAGCGGTGTGTAAATTTTGTTGAATATTCTTCCCGTGATGGAGATAAATGCCCTGAAATAAATGGCAAAATGGATAAAAAGCGAAAAAATATCTGCTTTTCCACCGGAAAAATGTTTCCGTGCAAAAATGTTCATTGCATTGTAAAATACTTTTACATAATTCAACGAGCCTTTTTTTGTACTTTCTCCTTTGTAGTGGATGATTGTAGTTTTTGGGAAATAGTAATTTTTGAATCCTGCCTTTGTAATCCGGTAGGAAAGATCGATGTCTTCTCCATACATAAAAAAAGTTTCATCGAGTAAGCCAATTTTGTCGAGCACGGTTTTTCGTAATACCATAAAAGCACCGGCCAAAACATCTACTTCATGAATTTTGTTTTCATCGAGGAAGGAGAGATGGTATTTCCCAAATTTTTTTGACTTTGGAAATAATCCTGATAATCCAAACATTTTGTAAAAAGCAACCCACGGTGTTGGCAAGCCTCTTTTCGACTCAGGAAGAAAATTTCCTTTTCCGTCAATCATTTTTACACCAAGTCCGCCTGCATCCGCATGGAAGTCCATAAATTCGATTACTTTTTCAAAAGTATCTTCTTCCACTACAGTATCAGGATTCAAGAGCAAAATATATTTCCCTTTTGCTTTTTTGATGGCTTGATTGTTGGCTTTTGAAAATCCTAAATTTTTCTTATTGACGATAAATTCAACTTCCGGAAATTTTTCAGGGATGAGCTGAACCGAACCATCCACAGAATTATTATCAACCACAAAAATTTCAGTGGAAATATTTTTTGAAGCTTTTAAAACCGAGTGTAAACACTGCTCCAGAAAATGTTTTACGTTGTAGTTGACGATAATTACCGAAAGTTCCATTCGTTTGGCTTCGCAATTTTTTTCAAATGTATTGATTCCTTTTGGATAACGGAAAAGTTTTGGATTTCTGATATTGGAGAGCTTCTATTTTCCCAGCGAATTTTCATAATTCACCCGGTTTACCAACGAACGCCCCAGGGTGATTTCATCGGTATACTCCAGATCATCGCCAATTGAAACTCCGCGCGCCAATGTGGTTACTTTAACGTCCTTTCCCTTTAGTTTCCGGTAGATATAAAAATTGGTAGTGTCTCCTTCCATTGTAGTAGAAAGTGCAAGAATAACTTCAATCACTTCACCTGAACCAACGCGTTTAATTAACGATTCAATCTCCAAATCAGAGGGGCCTATTCCGTCCATTGGTGAAATAATTCCTCCCAGTACATGGTATAATCCATTGTATTGCTGTGTGTTTTCCACCGACATAACATCACGGATGTTTTCAACTACGCAAATTACCGAATTGTTTCTCGACGGGTTTGCACAAATCTGGCATGTCTCGGTATCCGATATATTATGGCAGACCTTGCAATGTTTTATTTCATTTCTTAATTGAATCAAACTATTTCCAAAGGCGCTTACCTCCGAAGCCTCCTGCCTGAGCAAGTGTAACACCAGGCGAAGTGCGCTTTTTCTTCCAATTCCGGGAAGTTTGGAAAATTCGTTTACAGCATTCTCCAGTAGTTTTGATGGGTATTTTTCAATATTCATTCCTGCATTTTTCAGTTCAAAAGTAAAATGAAAATGTAATAAAAAAGTAGTATTTACTGATTTTTCTTTCTTTGAATCCTTACTTTCTCATTTCATAAAAGAAAGTTTTAAGCGGTTTCTTTTATTTTCAAACTTTTTGAATTACCTTTCTTTCCTTATTTTAGATATTTCTGACCAATTAAAACTAAATCAAAAATGAAATCTCAAAAGAAAGTAAATGTATCCAGAAGAAATTTTATTGGCACAACTGCAGCTGTAGCAGCAGGATTTTCAATTGTTCCGCGTCATACGGTTGCGGGGCTTGGGCATGTTGCACCCAGCGATAAATTAAACATTGCAGGAATTGGTATTGGAGGAAAAGGAAAAGTAAACCTTCGGAATATGCCGGGACAAAATATTGTCGCTCTTTGCGATGTTGACTGGGATTATGCGCAACCGGTTTTTGATACCTATCCGGGCGCGAAGAAATACAAAGATTTCCGCGAAATGCTGGAAAAACAAAAAGATATTGAGGCCGTTGTGATCGCTACTCCGGATCACACGCATGCTTTGTCTGCTGCCGCTGCAATGGAATTGGGAAAACATACTTATTTGCAAAAACCATTAACCCATTCGGTTTGGGAGTCGAGGTATTTGACCAAACTGGCAGAAAAGACCGGGGTTGTTACCCAAATGGGAAATGAAGGTCATTCGAATGATGAGGTTTACGAAGTAGCCGAAGTTGTTCAGGGAGGCTGTTTGGGGGTTATTAAAGAAGCACATGTATGGACCAACCGCCCAATTTGGCGTCAGGGAATGGCCAAACCTTTAAAAGAGGTGAAAGTGCCCAAAACACTCGCCTGGGATTTATTTATTGGCCCGGCAAAAATGCGGCCTTATAATCCGGAATATCATCCATGGATTTGGAGAGGATGGTGGGATTACGGAACAGGCGCTTTGGGCGACATGGGATGTCATTTGCTTGATGTCCCCAATTTTGCGCTTCAA
This sequence comes from Maribellus maritimus, assembly GCF_022267315.1. Lineage (GTDB taxonomy): Bacteria > Bacteroidota > Bacteroidia > Bacteroidales > Prolixibacteraceae > Draconibacterium > Draconibacterium maritimum. The sequence goes on along the minus strand of NZ_JAIKLE010000003.1, from coordinate 41,949 downwards.
TTGGGTGCTCCTGTTGCATTTCAGGCCAGCTCATCGTTGGTAAATACTGAAAGTGCGCCGGTTGCCGCAAAGGTTTCTTATCTCTTCCCGGCAAGGAAGAATTTACCTTACTGCGCGTTACCTGAATTGGAATTAACATGGTACGACGGAGGTTTTATGCCTGCTCGTCCGTTTGATTTGCCGCTGGATGCTCCGATGAACCCGGGAGGAGGTTTTATGTTTGTTGGTTCAGAAGCGACATTGATTGCAGAAAGTTACGGCGCCAAATGGAAAGTATATAAAAACGGAGAAGAGTTTACTCCAAAGCCAAAAGTAAAACTGGAAAGAATACCTGATGATCCGAATGGAGGAGGCCGTCATGAAATGCATTTTGTAAATTGCTGCAAAAACGGTGGGACCCCAGCTTCCAGTTTTGAATATGCAGGACCATTCAACGAAATGGTTGTAATGGGTAATCTTGCTGTTCGTATGCAGTCGTTGCAAAAAACATTGCTTTGGGACAGTGAGAATATGAAGGTTACCAATATTTCACCCGATGAGAAACTAAGAACAACCAAACTTTTGCCTTTTGCGGAAGATGTTGTTACCCGGAAAGTTGAACGTGAATCAAAAGAAAACGTTGAATGGAATGCACAGGAAATGTGCGAAGAATGGGTTAAACATACCTACCAAAATGGCTGGAGCCTATAACGAAAAAATGTCCCTAAGGAAAAGAACTTAGGGACTTTTTTTATTCTTTTATTCTCCTGTTCCGGGAACGGCCTGTGCGTCAACAACGGCAATGGCAACCATGTTAATTATTTCACGTACAGAACTGTCGCGCTGCAAAATATGAATCGGTTTTTTCATCCCCATCAGCACGGGACCAATGGCTTCGGCTGCCCCCATAGTTTGTAAAATTTTATAACAAATATTACCGGAACTCAGGTTGGGGAAGATCAATGTGTTTGCATCGCTGTCACCCAATTTGCTAAACGGATATCTTTTGTAACGTAATTTTCCGTTTAAGGCATAATTTGCCTGCATTTCTCCGTCTACAATCAAGTCCGGGTATTTTTCGTGTAATATTTTTACGGCTTCTTTTACTCTAACCGGACTCCCATTCCCTTTGAATGCTCCAAAATTGGAATAGGAGAGTAATGCTATTTTGGGAATGATGTTAAATTTCTGAACTTCTGCAGCCGTTAAAATAGTGGTATCAACTAAGGTTTGGGGAGCCGGATCCATATTTACGGTTGTGTCGGCCAGAAAAATGGGGCCTTTTTTGGTTATCAGAATATACATTCCTGCAATATGATTAAACTGTTCTTTTACTCCAATTACCTGGAGCGCCGGACGAATGGTGTCGGAGTACTTTCTGGAAAAGCCGGAAATAAAAGCATCAGCTTCGCCTGTTTCCACCATCATGGCACCAAAATAATCGCGGTTATACATTTTTTCAACAGCTTCGTCGTAGGTCATTCCTTTTCTTCTGCGCTTTTCATAAAGAATTTTTGCATACCTGTGTCTTTGGTCGTCTGAAACCGATTTAAATAAATCGATAACTGTTACATTTTCAATTTGCAACTGATTTTCTTCAATTAAAGCCTTAATTTTTTCTTCATTTCCCAAAAGAACAGGCCTGGCAATTCCTTCCCGAATGACAAATTGAACTGCTTTTAATACTTTAAAATTGTTGGCTTCAGCAAACACAACACGTTTAGGTTCCTGTTTTGCTTTGTTTCGGATGGCCATGATAAGTTTATTGTCAATTCCCATCCGGCTTGATAATTTCTGTTTGTAGGCTGTCCAGTTTTTTATGGGATTTTGGGCTACACCGGTTTTCATTGCGGCTTTTGCAACAGCTATTGACACGTTATGTATTAAGCGCGGGTCAAGAGGTTTGGGAATGATATAGTCTCTTCCAAAAACGATGTTTTGTTTGTTGTACGCTTTGGCTACCAATTCGGGCACATACTCTTTTGCCAAATTTGCCAATGCTTTGGCAGCAGCAATTTTCATTTCCTCGTTGATGTGAGTAGCACGAACATCAAGTGCCCCCCTGAAAATAAAAGGAAATCCAAGCACATTGTTAATCTGGTTGGGATAATCACTTCTTCCGGTAGCCATGATAATATCTTCGCGCGCTAACGTTGCATCTTCATAAGTGATTTCCGGATTCGGATTTGCCATGGCAAAAACGATGGGATCTTTGGCCATCGAGCGAATCATCTTTTTTGTAACAACATTTCCTACCGAAAGTCCGAGGAAAACATCGGCGTCAACCAAAGCTTCTTCCAGCGTGTTAATTTTTTGTTCTGTAACAAATTGCTGTTTTATCGGATTTAAATCGGTTCGCGATTGGTTCAAAACTCCTTTACTGTCAACCATCACTACGTTTTCGGGTTTTACTCCAAGGCTAAAATACAATCGGATACAGGAGACAGCAGCTGCACCGGCACCGTTTACAACCACTTTTATATTTTCAATGGCTTTACTGTTTAATTCGAGGGCGTTTATTAATCCCGCCGCCGAAATTATGGCAGTACCGTGCTGGTCGTCATGAAAAACCGGGATGTCCAGTTCGCGTTTTAAGGTTTCTTCGATCTCAAAACATTCTGGAGCTTTTATATCTTCAAGGTTTATTCCTCCAAAAGTTGGAGCAATGGCTTTTACAACTTCAATCAGTTTTTTTGGGTCTTTTTCATTTACTTCAATATCAAAAACATCAACATCGGCAAAAATTTTAAACAGCAGTCCTTTCCCCTCCATTACCGGTTTCCCTGCTTCAGGACCAATATCGCCAAGGCCGAGAACAGCCGTTCCGTTTGAAATCACAGCAACAAGATTTCCTTTTGAAGTGTAGCGGTATACATCATCACGGTTTTTGTGAATTTCGAGACAAGGCTGGGCGACTCCCGGGGTATAGGCCAGCGACAGATCGTACTGTGTGTTGTGTGGTTTTGTAGGAACAACTTCAATTTTTCCCGGGCGTTCTTTTTCATGATAATCCAGGGCGTCTATTCGTCTAATTTTGGACATGGTTAGTGATTTTTGATTTCTTATAAATTTATAAAAATCAATCCCGAAATAGTAGGATTTTAATCAGATTTGAAGGCAAATTGTTGTAGAACATCAAGTTTGGAGATATTGAATAAAATGTAGTTGACTATATTCAAAGATACTGTTACGCCGCTTGATTATTGGTTTTTGCAGTTTTCGGAGTGTTTTGGGCGAATGAGAAAGAAATTAAAAACACCTACATAAAAAATGTAAGTGTTTATTTTTATTTGTAGCGAGAGGCGGGCTTGAACCGCCGACCTCATGATTATGAATCATGCGCTCTAACCAGCTGAGCTACCTCGCCATGACCTTAAATTTTCGAGGTGCAAATATAGTATTTATTTTTTTCTACGTTTATTTTTTTTGAGAAAATTGACGTAAAGTTGTTTTCGAAATGTTGATTATATTGTTTCTTCCATTCAGAATAATTATATTGCCGAAAATCAGGAACATGACAGATAAAATCAAAATTCAACTTGAGTACGTAATTAATTGCTCGCCCAAGGTGTTATATAACAGGTTAAGCACCGCTTCCGGCTTGTCGGAATGGTTTGCCGAAGATGTTCGGGTCAGAGGAAAGAAATTTACGTTTATCTGGGAAGGAGCTGAACAAACGGCTGAAATGACATTGCACAAAGAAAACCGTTTGGTGCGTTACACCTGGGTTGATGAGGAAGATACTTATTTCGAATTTAGGATAACACAAGATGAACTGACAGGAGATGTATCGTTAATTGTTAATGACTTTACAGAGGAAGATGAGCAGGATGAAACCAGGGAATTATGGAATACGCAGGTTGCCGATTTGAAACACATTCTTGGTTCTTGAATAAAAGTTAAGAACGACGATAAATCAGACGTTTTATAAAAATTCAGATCTTCTTAACTTATTTTTACTTTCCAAATTCTCAAAATAACTTAGTTTTGTACTCGTTTCCGTAAAAAATTTTAAATGAAACGGTTGCACTGGTATATTATCAAATCTTTTTTAGGGCCATTTTTTATGACCTTTTTTATCGTATTGTTTGTACTGTTGATGCAGTTCTTGTGGAAGTACGTTGACGATCTGGTTGGAAAAGGTCTTGAGTTTGATGTGTTAGGCGAGATGATGTTTTATGCGTCGTTTGCGCTTTTGCCCTATGCTTTTCCGCTGGCTATGCTGCTCGCGTCGATAATGACTTTGGGAGCACTGGGTGAAAACTATGAACTTGTAGCCATAAAATCGTCAGGAATTTCGTTGTTTCGTATAATGCGCCCACTGATTGTAATTGCAGTTTTTGTAACGTTTACTGCTTTTTACTTTTCAAATTATGTTTTGCCTCATACAAATCTTCGGTTTACTACTTTACTGTACAGTGTAAAAGAACAAAGGCCGGAGTTGGTTTTACAGGAAGGGGTGTTTACAAACGAAATGGATGGTTACAGTATAAAAGTGGGATCTAAAGATCGAAAAACAAATATGTTATACGATTTATTGATATACGACCATACTCAAAGTAAACCAAACCAAAGTGTAACAGTAGCCGATTCAGGATATTTGAGAATCACAGAGGATAAAAAATATATGGTTCTCAATTTGTTTCATGGTGTTAATTATGCAGAGACTAAAGATAATGCAAGGCGCGATGAGCGGACTTATCCTTTCAGAAGAGGAATATTTGAAGAGCAAACAATTCGTGTAAAAGTTAGAAATTTTGATTTTAACCGACGTGACGAAAGTATTTTTAAAAATACATACCGAATGTTAAACACCGAGCAGTTGGTTGTAATGGAAGACTCGCTGAATATTGAATATTACAACCGGTTGCGGAATTTTATGTTGCAGATTAATCTCAACTCTCCGATTACCAAAAGAATGTATAATTTAACAGCTACGGATGATTCTCTAAAACGGGATGTGGAAATTGCAGGGCAGGATACAGTTATCCATTTTGATGAATATTTTGGCGGGCTCGAAAAGTGGGTACAGGCAGAGATTGCCAGTTCCGCTCTTGGGAATACTCGTACCAACATGCAAAATATAAACTTGTTTCAGGATCAGTTGTATAACCGAAAAAAAATGATCAATAAGTATGAGATGGAGCGTCACCGTAAATTTACACTGTCAGTAGCTGTACTTATTTTCTTTTTTATAGGCGCGCCATTGGGGGCAATTATTCGTAAAGGAGGCCTGGGAATGCCTGTTGTTGTTTCAATTTTGCTTTTTATTGCTTATTATATTGTTTCTATGACGGGAGAAAAATCGGCCAGGGAAGACGTATGGTCAATGTTTAACGGGATGTGGTTTTCATCCTTTATATTTTTACCGGTCGGCATCTGGCTGAGTTATAAAGCTGCAACCGATTCTGCAATTATGAGTTCCGAAACTTATATGAAGTTTTTTGAAAAAATGGGGCTAAGTAAAATTTTCAGAAGGAGGAAAAAAAAGAAATGAATATTTTGCAGGTAGCAAATAAAGTGCCTTACCCAACAATTGATGGAGGTGCAATTGCCTGCATGAATCTTACCCGTGGATTTTCTTTGCTGGGACACAAAGTAACTGTTCTGGCAATGAATACATTGAAACACAAAACATCTGTTGAAGAGATACCCGAATCAGTGCGTGATTTGGCAGATTTTAAGTTTGTAAAAGTTGACGCCCGGATTTCGAAACGGGAGGCAATACAAAACTTGCTGTTTTCTTCAGAACCATACAATGCGGTTCGTTTTGTTGATAAATCATTTGAAAATGAACTGATCGGAATATTAAAGGGAAAGAAGTTTGATGTTATTCAGTTGGAGGGTTTGTATGTTTGTCCGTATATCCCTGTAATCCGCAAATATTCAAATGCAAAAATTGTTTATCGCGCACATAATATTGAACACGAAATTTGGGAAAGGACATCAGAACTCGCAAAGGGCTGGAAAAAATTGTATTTAAGAAATCTGTCAAAAAGGATTAAACGGTTTGAAAAGAATGTTCAGAATAAATACGATCTGCTTGTGCCGATAACCGAAAGAGACGGAATAATTTTAGATGAACTTGGAAATAAGAAACCTAAATATGTTTCTCAAACCGGAATTGACTCTTCGGTATTGATTCCCAACGCAAAATCACTTGAATATCCTTCGTTGTTTCACATTGGTTCGCTGGAATGGGCACCAAACCAGGAAGGAATAATCTGGTTTATTGAGAACTGCTGGGAAGAAATTCACGACCGTTTCCCCGACCTGAAATTTTATGTCGCAGGAAGAAATGCACCACAATGGCTTGTGCAAAAAATAGTTGGGCCAAATATTGTTTTTCTGGGAGAAGTGGAAGATGCGTATGATTTTATGAATTCAAAAGCCATAATGATTGTTCCTTTATTTTCGGGAAGTGGAATGCGTATTAAAATTATTGAAGGAATGGCTTTGGGTAAATCAATTGTTACGACTCCCATCGGTACCGAAGGAATTTCAACAACCTCCGGAACAAATATATTAATTGCGGAAAAACGAGAAGAGTTTATCGAATCTGTTTCCCAATTGGTTGAGGACAAAGAATTTTTTCATATTGTTGGTAAAAATGCAATTGAGTATATTCATAAAAAATTTGATAATTTAGCTGCATCGGCCTCTTTGGTTGATTTTTATAAACAGCATACTCAATGATTTTAAAACTCTTTTTCTGGATATTTTTCTTTATCCTTTTTTACACCTACCTGGGGTATGCAGTTTTGTTATTCATTCTGAATTTAATTAAAAAGTGGTTTTTTAAGTCGGAAGAAGTACCCGGACACGAGGATTACGAGCCTGATGTTTGCCTTTTTGTTACTGCTTTTAATGAAAGGGATTTTGTAAAACGAAAGGTAGAAAATTCGTTTTCGCTTGACTATCCAAAGGAAAAAATTCAGTATTTATGGATAACCGATGGTTCTGACGATGGCACTCCCGACATACTAAAAGCTTACGAAGACCTGGAAGTTCACCATTTGCCTGAAAGGCGTGGAAAAATGCACGCAATGAACCGGGGGATGCATTTTGTAAAAGCGCCTGTTGTAATTTTCTCCGATACAAATACGCGGCTGGGAAAAAACTCAGTACGTGAAATTGTTGCACATTTTAGCAATCCAAAGATCGGCTGTGTTGCCGGAGAGAAGCGAATAACTGATAAAAAGGAAGATGGGGCTGCCGGTGCAGGTGAGGGCTTGTATTGGAAGTTTGAATCATGGATAAAAAAAATGGATTCCAATTTAAACTCGGCAGTTGGTGCAGTTGGTGAACTTTTTGCCATACGAACTGAGCTTTTTGAAGCAGTTGAAGCAGATACCATTCTTGATGATTTTGTTATTTCGCTTCGAATTGCGCAAAAAAAATTCAGAATAGCATATTCACCGGGAGCTTATGCAGAAGAAACAGCGTCACTAAATGTTAATGAAGAATTAAAACGAAAAATCAGAATCGCTGCAGGAGGTGTTCAGACTATCTTCAGGTTAAAATCTCTTTTAAATCCTTTTCGGTACGGAACACTTTCGTGGCAATATTTTTCGCACAAAGTTTTACGGTGGACATTGGCCCCGGTTTCCCTGTTTTTACTTCTGCCTCTGAATATTCTGGTGGTTTTTGAAAACGGTAATTTTGATGTTTTCGGTTTTTACTTCCTTTTCCTGGCTTTGCAGCTTGTTTTGTATGTGTTTGCTTTTATTGGCTGGTATTTTGAGAATCAGAAGTTGCGACTTAAGATCCTTTTTGTACCCTACTATTTTGTTGCTATAAATTATGCTGAAATAAGAGGAATAATAAGGTTTTTGAAAGGGAGACAGGCGGTAACATGGGAAAAGTCGAAAAGAGCTTAGGTGTTCTAAAATCATATCTTTCTGGATAATTTATTGTAATTTTGCGCCTGATTCAAAAATCGAAGGATGAGTGAGATAAAATTAAATACAATCCCCGAAGCGATTACGGCAATTCGAAATGGCGAACTGGTGATTGTTGTAGATGATGAAGACCGAGAGAATGAAGGGGATTTTATAGTTGCATCAGAGTTGGTTAGCCCCGAGATTGTCAATTTTATGACCATTCATGGCCGTGGGCTGATTTGTATTGCCTTGACCGAACAGCGTTGTGATGAACTGGATTTGGATTTGATGGTGGGGAAAAACACTTCGTATCATGAAACTCAGTTTACAGTATCGGTTGATGCTATTCATCCTGATGTAACCACAGGAATATCTGCAAAAGACAGGGCTATCACAGTAAAAATGCTGGTAGACCAGAAAACAAAGCCCGGCGATTTGGGGCGCCCGGGACATATTTTCCCACTAAAAGCAAAAGACAGGGGAGTACTCCGAAGAAGCGGTCATACAGAAGCTGCTGTAGATTTGGCGCGGTTGGCAGGACTTTATCCTTCTGGTGTTTTGGTCGAAATAATGAACGAGGACGGAACAATGGCCCGCTTGCCACAACTGAATGAAATTGCTAAAAAGTTTGACCTCAAATTGATTTCTATTAAGGATCTGATTTCATTTTTATTTCAAAGTGAAAGCCTGATTGAAAGGGGAGAAGAGGTAATGCTGCCAACCAAGTTTGGCGACTTCAGGATTGTTCCTTTTCGTCAAAAATCAAACGGAGCAGAGCACGTTGCTTTGATAAAGGGCCAATGGGAAGCGAATGAACCTATATTGGCCCGTGTGCATTCCTCGTGTATGACAGGAGATATTTTTGGTTCACTGCGGTGTGAATGTGGAGATCAGTTGCAAAAGGCAATGGAAATGATTGACAAAGAAGGCAAAGGTGTAATTGTATACATGATGCAGGAAGGCCGTGGAATTGGTTTACTAAATAAAATAGCTGCGTACAAATTGCAGGATCAGGGATTGGATACCATTGATGCAAACATTCACTTAGGGTTTAAAGCCGATGAACGTGATTATGGTGTTGGAGCTCAGATTTTAAGAAATTTGGGAGTCACAAAAATGCGGCTACTCACAAATAATCCTGTGAAACGTGTAGGCCTGGAAGGTTTTGGTTTGGAAGTGGTGGAAATATTACCTGTAGAAATTGAACCCAATGAGCACAACCAGAAATATCTGAAAACAAAAAGGGACAGGATGGGACACCACCTCCGAAATTTTAATTACGACAGATAGTTTTTAATCTTTTTTGATATTCATACAATTCATATAATCTGAATAGAAGTTTTGTATGTGTTTTTCGTCTATTTTTAGGTAACTTACATTATTTAAAAACTAGATTTTTCGAAAACCATGCAGAAAATCAACTTTTTTTCCTACTCAATCGTATTAACGGCCTTGGCTGTTTTTCTTTTCGGATGCAATCAAGTCGATAAAGTAGAAAGCTCAAAACCAAATATCATCTATATTCTTGCCGATGATTTAGGATATGCCGAAGTTGGCTGTTATGGGCAGGATAAAATTGAAACTCCAAACATTGATGATTTGGCAACCAATGGGATGCGTTTTACACAACATTATGCCGGAGCACCTGTTTGTGCCCCCTCACGTTGTGTTTTGCTCACAGGAAAACATTTGGGCCATGCTCAAATAAGGGGAAATGATGAGTGGGCTGCCCGCGGTGATGTCTGGAATTTTGAAGCCATGGCAAAAGATCCAAATCTGGAGGGACAACGTCCTTTGAAACCACGTACAAAAACCATTGGAAGGCTGCTGCAAAGTGCAGGATATAAAACCGGAATAGTTGGGAAATGGGGGCTTGGTGCTCCTTTAACGGAGGGGATCCCAAATAAACAGGGCTTTGATTTCTTTTTTGGATACAACTGCCAGCGGCAGGCGCACACCTATTTTCCGGTTCATTTGTGGAAAGATACGATAAAAGTATTGTTAAATAATAAAATGGTTCCTCCCCGGACCAAATTACCGGAAGGAGCGGATTTATATGCCCCCGATTCCTACAAGGATTACTGGTTGTCTGAATATTCGCCTGAGTTAATGCAAAACGAAGTTCTGAATTTTATCGAAGAGAACAGAGATCAGTCGTTTTTTATGTACTATGCAACACCAATTCCACATAATCCGTTGCAGGCGCCTAAACGGTGGGTCGATTATTATGTTGAAAAGTTTGGAGACGAAAAACCCTATGACGGGAGTAAAGGATATTTTCCACATCGTTATCCTCATGCCTGTTATGCCGCAATGGTTTCTTATCTTGATGAACAGGTTGGAGAGATTGTTGCCAAATTAAAAGAACTGGGTTTGTATGAAAATACCATAATCATGTTTAGCAGCGACAATGGGCCAACATATACCGGTGGTGCTGATTCTCCATGGTTTGATAGTGCAAAACCGTTTAAAAGTGAAGGAGGGTGGGGAAAAGGCAATGTAACCGAAGGAGGTATTCGTGTGCCTATGATTGTACAATGGCCGGGAAATATCAAAGCCGGTTCTGAAACCAATCACATTTCTGCTTTTTATGACGTTTTACCAACCATTTGCGATGTCGTAAAGGTTAGGACTCCGGAGGATGTTGACGGAATTAGCTTTTTGCCCACTCTTTTGAGTAGCGAAGAACAGGAGAAGCATCGCTTATTGTACTGGGAGTTCCCTGCCTCAGGAGGACAACAAGCTGTAAGAATGGGACAATGGAAAGGCATCAGAAAGAATATTTTTAAAGACAGCATGCGGGTTCAGCTTTACAATTTGGAAAACGATATTCAGGAATTGAACGATGTGTCTGCCAACTATCCGGAAGTAGTGAAAGAGATTGAAGCAATTTTTAAACAGGAGCATACACCTGCTGAAATTGAACGATTCAAGATAAAACAATTGGGCGATTCTTTTTAGTGGTACTTTTTATTCTTGAATGCAGGATTTATTCCGTAAATTTATTCAAAAAAAATAATTCATTAAAGTCAATAAGTATGGATGGAAAAACAAAGGCAATTATTGCGCATATTACAATTTTTGGTTGGATAATTGCGCTGGTTTTAAACAGTACAGAAAAAGACGAATTTGCAAGCTATTATATCAGGCAGTTGTTGGGAATTTATCTTTTAGTTTTCCTTGCAGTTATCCCTGTTATTGGTTGGATAATTTCAATTGCTGGTTTTGTATTCTGGATTTTAAGTTTAATTGGGGCCGCCCAGGGAGAATTAAAAGAAACACCGTTTGTTGGTAAGTATTTTCAGGATTGGTTTAAAGCGATTTAATTACTATGGAAATGATATAAAAAAACAGGCTTTTGCCTGTTTTTTTAGTTGTCTTCTTTTTTATCTCTGTCTCTATACTTTCGTATCATATGCATTCTGAATTCATTTTCAGAACGGTACAATATTAAAACCTTTTCGGGAGGTAGTATCTTTAGAAATTCTTCGTTATACTTCACATACAGTTGACCTTCTTTTTCCATACTGCTGGAGAAATCTCGTGTTAATTGAATGATTTCCTTTTTTGAAAGATTTTTGTCCTCAACATCATGAACTTTAGCTTCCAGTTCTCTTCTCGCTTTTTGCGCTTCCCATCTGCTTTTTTCCAATTCGTTGTATACGGGCCAAAATTTTTGCGCTTCCGTTGGGGTTAATTCAAGTTTTTCAGTTAAAAAAGAAACCTTTTCAGCTCTGAATTTTTCCCAACGACTCATGCCATCCTTTTTATCTTGTGCGTTTGATAAAAATGAACCAAAAAAGATGAAAATAAGCAGGACAACTAATAAAACTTTATTTTTCATGTTGTTTTAATTATCAGTTCCTAAATAAATATCGTACTCCGACATATTTGTATTAATGTAATTGATCAGTTCGTCATCGCTGAACTCGACTGTTGCAGAAGGTTCATCGATTAGGGCATAAAATGAATTTTCATCTATACCTTCAAGTAAGGTCAGATATTGGTTTTCATTATCGTATGATTCAATTTCTATCGTATTGCTTTCCGCAAACTTACCGGGTAAAAAGCTTTTTAGCGGCCAGTAAACCAGAAGAAAGATTAGTGCAAAGCTTGCTGCCAAACTAATCGCTGGTTTAAGTAATTGGATTATACGCCTTTTTGGCCCAGGAACAACCTTTTTCTCTGCTTCGATTTTCATTTGTAATCTGGCAGAGAAATCATCAAAATAATTTTCAGGAACCCGGAAGGGATTCTCTTTTTTTATTTTTGATAACTCGGGTGTATTTTCTTTTAAATTATCCATTTAACCATGTTTTGTTGTTTGACTGAATCCTTTTAAAAAGGTTTAATTTCAACCATTTAATCTGTATTTTTTAAAAAGTCTTCTATTTTTTTTGCCGCATGGAAATAAGAGGCTTTTAAAGCTCCAACTGACGTGTCAAGGATTTTTGACATGTCTTCATATTTCATTTCGTCAAAATATTTCATGTTAAAAACTATTCGCTGTTTTTCGGGTAAGCGAACAATTGCTTCCTGTAATTTTAATTGAATTTCATCTCCTTCAAAATAAGGATCCGATTCCAGGTTTTTTACCAAATATTCACTTACATCATTCAACGGCATAAAGCTTCGCTTTTTATTTGCGTTTAAAAATGATATTGATTCGTTGGTTGCAATTCTGTACAACCAGGTGTAAAGGCTCGATTCTTCCCTGAATTTATCAATACTTTTCCAAACCTTAACAAATGTATTTTGAAGAACATCGTCAGCATCGTCATGGTTCATAACAATTTTACGGATGTGCCAATACAAACGTTCCTGGTATTTATTGACCAACATATGAAAAGCAAGATCCTTTTTGGTATCCTGCTTTAGGTCGGCAATAATTCCACTGTCGTCATAATCCATAAAAAAGTATTTTTAGTAATGACACTGAATGGCGTTGAAGGTTTAAATATAAATTAAATCCTGAAATTCAATCCCTCTTCTTTGAGTTTATTGTATATCTCAACATCGAAAGAATAAAGCTTTGCTGCGCGATGAGCTACATTTTTTTGTTTTTCGTTTGTATCAACCAGTAAGCCCATATTTAAAATTTTTTTTCTAAAATTTCTGGTATCTAATTTTTCATCCAGGATTACCTCGTAAAGCGTTTGTAGTTGAGTAAGCGTAAATTTTTTCGGCAAAAGGTGAAATCCAACCGGATGATATTTTACTTCATCCCTTAATTTTTTTAAAGAGTACTCTATTACTTCCTTTGCGTCAAATATAACTTCCGGCAGATTATCTATTTCAAACCATTTAACTGCTTTTGCCAGCGGAGAAAGTTTTAAATCGTGATAGTTGGGGTTAATTAGCGCATAATAGCCCACCGTTAAAACCCTGTAATGAGGAACCCGATCCAACGCGCCAAAAGTTCGTACCTGTTTTAGGTAGACGTCTTCAATTCCTGTTGTTATCTGGAGTATTTTTTTTGCATATCCGTCTAAATCTTCTTCAGTGGGAAGGTGTGTACCAATTAGCCCCCAGAATTCCTGCGAATTTCCTAGCGCGGGATTCTTTTCAAAAAGAATTTTAATTTCTTCCAGTTCTTTTTTTGTTGTCAGAAAATTTTCAAGCAACTCCGGCTCGGCTTGCCACAAAAGAACATGCAGCTTTTCGTTATGAAATCCGAAAATCACACAATCAACAGAAATGTTTCGTAGTATCATAAAGACGAATTTTAGCAAATGTACAAAATGAAATGGTTTTTTTGATTTTATCTAAAAATTAGTTCCTGAATGTAAATGTTTTGGTAAAATCAGGCACCAGCAATTAAGTTCAAAAAAAGAGATTCAAAATTGAATAAACCATTACCTTTGCAGCGCAATTTTTAATTTGAAGAAATGGCATTGAAATGTGGTATTGTTGGTTTACCAAATGTAGGTAAATCAACACTGTTTAATTGTTTATCAAGTGCAAAAGCACAATCGGCAAACTTCCCGTTCTGTACAATCGAACCTAATGTTGGAATTATTACTGTACCTGATGACAGGCTGATAAAACTGGCGGAAATTGATAATCCGAAAAAAGTAATTCCTACAACCGTTGAAATTGTAGATATTGCCGGATTGGTAAAAGGGGCGAGTAAAGGTGAAGGATTGGGAAACCAGTTTCTTGGAAATATACGTGAAACAGATGCTGTTATCCATGTTTTACGTTGTTTTGAAAACGATAACATTACACACGTTGACGGTTCAATCGACCCGGTTCGCGATAAGGAGGTAATTGATACCGAACTGCAATTAAAAGACCTTGAAACAGTTGAAAGTCGTATCGAAAGGCTGGAGAAGCAGGCCCGTCACGGAAATGATCCGAAGGTTAAAAAGATGTACGAGCTGGCAGTGAGGTATAAAAAGGTGCTGGAAGAGGGTAAATCGGCAAGAACATTACAGTTATATGATGAAGAGGCCAGAGTGGCTAAAGAACTTTTCCTGTTGACCAACAAGCCCGTAATGTATGTTTGTAACGTTGATGAGGCTTCAGCAAAAAATGGCAACAAGTATGTGGAAGCGGTACGCGAGGCTGTGAAGGACGAGAATGCTGAGATCCTTGTAATTGCTGCGGCCACCGAAGCCGATATTGCGGAACTGGAAGAATATGAGGAAAAGCAAATGTTCCTTGAAGAGCTGGGCTTAGATGAGCCGGGAGTAAATAAACTTATACATGCTGCTTACCGTTTGCTTCAGTTGAAAACCTACTTTACCACCGGACCGGATGAAAGCCGTGCATGGACATTTAAAAAAGGAACCAAAGCGCCACAGGCTGCAGGTATCATTCACACTGATTTTGAAAAAGGATTTATCAGGGCTGAAGTAATTAAGTACGATAATTACGTAAAATATGGCTCGGAACACGCTTGCCGGGAAGCAGGCAAGATTGGTGTGGAAGGAAAAGAGTACATTGTTCAGGACGGAGATATTCTACATTTCAGGTTTAATGTATAGAAATTTTTTTGTTTGAATTCAAAATAAAAAGGGTTGACCTCATTTGATATGGCCAACCCTTTTTTTGTTGCAAAGTTTAGATTAACGCTGCTGAGGAGCGTCGCTCATATCTTTTATAATTCCATTTTTGTCTACTTTAATCTGAACATCTTTGGCAACCTCCAAAATAATCGTTGTTTCTTTTACTTCAATAATTTTACCGTAAATTCCACCTGTGGTAACCACTTTATCGCCTTTTGAAAGACTTTCGCGAAACTGGCGGGTTTCTTTCTGGCGTTTTACCTGAGGACGAATCATAAAAAAGTAAAAAACAACTATAATCAATAAAAGCGGGAGAAAACTCATCCATGGATTTGCATCCTGGCCTTCAGGTTGCATCATTAAAATAATATTCATCATTTCTTTTAGTTTTTAATATTTAATTTCTATTTCTTCGTTTTGTACATCGGCAAAAATAGCCAATTGTTTTGGTTTTTTAGTATTCGCATAGACTTCAATTGTTTTGAACTGTTTTCCCCATAGTCCGGAAGAATCAAATTCGACTTCAATAATTCCGCTTTCTCCCGGTAACACATTTTCTTTCGAAAATTCAGCTCTGATACAACCACAATCACTTTCAACTTTTTGTATCAATAAATTATTTTTCCCCGAATTTTTAAATTCAAAAGTAAAAACAACAATTTCACCCGCTTGAAGCGAACCAAAATTATGCATTTCTTCGTTAAACTCAAATTCTGTTATGATGTTTGTTTCCTGCTGTGTTGCTTTTGAGTTCTGTTCGTTCTGGTTTCCGCAAGACAAAAGAAAAACAACAAGCAGTGTAAGCAGAATGTCTTTCATCAGGATTCACCTATTAATCCACGGCCGGCTTTATTAATCTTTCCCGATTTTTTTAAGTCTTTTAATGTTTTGTCCAGAATTCCGTTAATAAAATTCCGGCTTTTTTCGGTACTGTAAAATTTTGAAAGCTCGATGTATTCGTTCAGCGAAACTTTGGTTGGAATGGAAGGGAAATAAAGAAACTCGGTAATTGCCAGTTGCATTACAAGAATATCCATAAATGCAATACGTTCCACATCCCAGTTTTTTGAGTGTTCTTTAATTAGTTCCCGCAGTTCGTCGTGGTTGATAATTGTTTTCCGAATCAAGTCTTTTGCAAAGTCCCGATCTTCCTGGTCTTTAAACATCGGCATTAAGCGCTGGTCTGAATCAGAAAGCTCGTTAAATTTTTTTAGCGTTTTTACTATCATCGAAACTACAAACTCAACATCGTCGTTCCAGTAGATGCTCTGTTCTTCCAGAACAATATATAAATCCTCGGCAACCAATACTATTTTGTTGAAAAGCTTTTCAATAAATTTACGGTCGTCGATAAACGAACGGGTTTTGTCGGCCATGTATTCTTTGTAAAAGTCCGATTCAACCATAAATAAATACAATTCTTTTACCAGTTCAGGATAGTCCCTCCAACTTAATTTTTTTTGTTCAAGATAAGCATTTAGCTGTCTGTTCGAACGTAATTGATGAATAACCTGATTGGTAATAAATTTGGTATTGGGATGAAGATCTTCGTGTGTGGGTTGATGTTTGTTTCTTCTGATTTCGATCCGGTCTTCTGCGTAATCTGCAATATCGAGTACCATGGCAAACAAGTAATGGTACAAATCGTACGACTTTTGGATACAAAAAAAGAGTTCTTTTTCAGTGTTGTTAAGAGACTTTTCTTCTGACGAATAGTAAGCGTATAAAACTTGTAATACTTTCGTACGGATAATCCTTCTGCTAATCATTCTAATGAACTTCGTATGTTACAGGCGGCAAAATTAAACTTTTTTTGAAAATGCCGCGACATTCTTTCTCTTTTCTGAAAAATAGAAACACAAGATTAAATATTTTGTTTTTCAAATTCAGGAATTCCTGCAATCCTCTCATTTTTAAGAAACGTTAAAATTCTCCGGTGTGACTAATATCCCCCCATTTTTTATCATCATCTTTTTTTTCAACCGAAGACTGCGAATCGGTATTTTCTTCCCCTACAGTAAACTGAGATTCTTCATCGTCAATCTCTGTGTCTTCCTCCTCTTCGTCCTCCCAGTCAAATTTATCACGTCTGATAGTATATTTTCTGTAGTAAACAGCCAGTGCCACTCCTGAAACTGCCCCCCAAAGGTGACCTTCCCATGAAACATCCGGGTTAATGGGAAACATTCCCCACACCATTCCCCCATATAAAAAAACAACTACAACCGACAAAGTAAGTAAACGCACATCATTCCTGATTATCCCGCTGATAAAATGAAATGCGGCCATGGCATAAACCACACCACTTGCTCCAATGTGCCATGCTTCCCGCCCCGAGAGCCATACACAAAGTCCGGCAAGCAAATACAGTTGAATAAAAATACGGTACGAAATACGCCGGTAAAAATAAATGAGCATAAACATCAGAATAAAAAACGGAATGGAATTAGAAATGAGGTGATCAAAATCGGAGTGGATAAACGGGGAAAATAAAATCCCGGGCAAGCCCTTTACATGAAGCGGGTAAACACCCAAACGAACAAATGTAACTCCAAGGGTCTGTTCAATTATTTCTACTATCCAGAATACAAAAACAAAAGCCGCCGGAAAAATCAGGCTGTGGATAAAAATCCGTTTTTCCATTTCAGGGTCGAGCTTTTTGGGGTTGCTTGGATAGTATTTAAATATGCCCATGCTGTAAAATTCCAAACTTTAAGCATCAAAATACAAATAAGAAGCAATAATCAAATTTTAAAATTTGATTATTTTGAAAATATTAGTGCTGAACTTCTGAGGATGCCTATTATTTTGTATTTGGATGTTTCTTCACCTGTGTCTCAAAATTAAATTTAAGCAAATTAACTGGAGAGCATATTTTTAATTAACCCTGTAAATTCATAAATATCTTCCTCTGTTGTGTCAAATGAAGTCATCCAGCGAACTTCAGACATTGCATCATTCCACATGTAGAAAAAGAAGCGTTCTTTTAAAGGTGCAATAATTTCAGATGGAACAATAGCAAACACGCCATTGGCTTCTACAGGTTGTGTGATTTTTATTTCCGGAATTTTTGCAAGTTCGTTTTTTAACAGCCTGGCCATATTGTTAGAGTGGCTGGCATTTTGTTTCCATAAATCATTCTCAAAGTAAGCCAAAAATTGCGCTCCTATAAATCGCATTTTTGAATACAACTGCATACTTTGTTTGCGAATGTATTTGGTGTATTTTATTAGTTCAGGATTAAAAAAAAGGACCGCTTCTCCCATCATCATCCCGTTTTTTGTTCCACCAAAGGAAAGAATATCTACCCCGCAGTTTTTGGTAAATTCCCTAAAATCCATATTCAGTGCAACCGCAGCATTGGCAAGTCGCGCACCATCCATATGCAAAAACATATTGTTTTTATGCGCCAGATCTGCTAAAGCAACAATTTCGTTCGGTTGGTAAACAGTTCCCATTTCTGTAACTTGCGAAATGGAAATGACTTTAGGTTGCGAATGGTGCTCGAAATCAAAACCTTTTAGATGGTGTTGGATTGATTCGGGGCTAAGTTTGCCGTTTACAGGATTTACAGGAAGCAACTTACATCCTGTAAATTTTTCAGGAGCTCCACATTCGTCTTCCTGAATATGTGCCGTTTCAGCACAAATGATTGAATTAAAACTTTGTGTTACTGATGATAAGCCCAGAACATTTGCGCCTGTTCCGTTAAAAACAAAAAAAACTTCGGTTTCCCCGCCAAATTTTTCTTTAAATATTTCAATCGCTTTTTGTGTGTATCGATCATCTCCGTAACCAACTACATGTCCGATATTGGCGTCTTCAATTGCTTTTAAAATTGCAGGGTGGATCCCGGAATTATTGTCGCTCGCAAATCCTTTTTTCATAATAATGTTGATATTACTCGGTTTCTCAGATTCTTTGTAACTTTCAGTAAATTTTTTCTATGAATTTAGAAAGAACCGAAAGTACAAAAAATGAACGAACCAATTCCTTTATCCCAGAAAATATATCTGCTGGGGATTCATCCCCAAAAAGGTGGAGTTATTTCAGCAGCTAATACCGCAATGGATTATGTTTTGCTTGGAACGCTTTTTCTTGAACTTTATCAAAATAAAAATATAAGTTTTGAGAAAAAGAGGATTGTTCTCAAAAATAAAAAAACGGAAATTCCGCTGCACAATTTTTTAATTCAAAAACTAAAAAAATCGAAACGCGATTTAAAAATTTCGCGTTGGATGAATCGCCTGTATTTTTCGTTAAAGTATATTCGTGGTGAAGTTCAACAGGGACTGGTAAACAAGCAAATTATAAAAGTCAAACACAAACGGTTTCTTTTTTTAAAATGGAATTCTCCGGTTATCGTTAATAAACAAGCCCTTTACCATTTGCTATCAGAAATCGAAAACCATATCTTAAAAGGGACGGTAAACGAGGAAGAAATTATGCTATTGTCGTTCTTAGAACCGGCAGGATTGATGAAGCGGCTTTTTCCTGAAAAAGAAAAGCGAAAAATAGCTTCCCGAAAATTAAAAAATATCATGGATGAAAATCCGGTTTCAGATGCAGTTGCCGATGCTATTTCAGCATCGCAGGCAGTAGCTGCTTCTGTTGCTGTATCAACAGCCGCTACTGTTGCAGCTACATCATAATGAAAAATGAAAGAGAAAATTAACATATTTTGGTTTCGTCGCGATTTGCGGTTAAATGATAACCACGGCTTGTGTAAAGCATTACAGTCGGAGCTTCCCGTGCTCCCTGTTTTTATTTTTGACTCCGAAATTCTGAACAAGTTGAGTGATAAAAAGGATGCCCGGGTTTTTTTTATTTATGCTGAAATCCAAAAGATAAAAGATACGCTTGAAAAGAACGGAGGTTCATTGAAGATTTTTCAAATGAAACCTTTGGAAGCGTTTCAAAAGTTAGTCGCCGAATATGAGATAAGCGCTGTTTACACTAATAAAGACTATGAACCTTATGCTATCCTGCGGGATAAAGATGTCGGCGATTTTCTTCAGAAAAAAGGAATTGATTTTTATTCGTTTAAGGATCAGGTTATTTTTGATGAAAATGAAATTTTGAAAGATGACGGTACCCCTTATACAATTTTTACGCCTTACAGTAAGAGATGGAAACAGATTCTCGGAAATCAGGAAATTCCTGAATTTCAATCGGAAAATCATGTGGCGAATTTTTTAAAAACAAAGCCATTTAAAAGTCAGAAATTGGAGGATTTGGGTTTTCAAAAAAGCTCCATTGAGGTTTCGAAGCCAATAATTTCCGACAAGATAATTTCCGATTACTCAAAAACACGTAACATACCCGCCATCGAGGGAACAACCCGTTTAGGGATACACCTAAGGTTTGGGACCGTGAGTATTAGAGCACTGACAAGAATTGCACAAAGACTTTCCGAAACGTTTCTGAATGAACTCATTTGGAGGAACTTTTTTATCGATATCCTATGGCATTTTCCGCATGTGGTTGACAGAGCATTTAAGTCAAAATACGATTTAATTCAATGGCGAAACAATGAAAAAGAATTTGAAAAATGGTGCAGGGGAGAAACCGGCTACCCAATGGTAGATGCCGGAATGCGTGAATTAAATAAAACGGGTTTTATGCATAATCGTGTGCGAATGGTGGCAGCCAGTTTTTTAACCAAACATTTATTGGTCGACTGGCGGTGGGGCGAAGCGTACTTTGCAGAAAAATTGCTCGATTACGAATTGGCCTCCAACAACGGAAATTGGCAGTGGGCGGCTGGAACCGGTTGCGATGCGGTACCTTATTTCCGGATTTTTAACCCGGAATCGCAACAAAAAAAGTTTGACCCGCAGGCAAAATACATTCTGAAATGGATTCCCGAATACGGCACGATGAGGTATCCACATCCTTTGGTTGAACACAAGTTTGCCCGGGAAAGAGCCTTAAAAACTTACAAAGAAGCTTTAAAATAATGGAAAAGTTTAAAAAGATAGTATTGTATGCAGCGGGGCCGGGTGTAGTGGTGGTTGAAGTGGTTGCTATTTTTGTGCATTTGTTTACCAGCGAAAATGCAAAACCATGGATAACCGGAGGTTTAATTGTTTTTTTTGTGGTTTTTATTCCGTTGTATTCGGTTGAATATTTTAAACAGAATTTTAAAAATGAAAAGTCAAAATCGGTTCAGTTCAAAAAAACAAAAAACCGGACAGAGTGGGAGGGGGGAAATATTCATGGGAAAGTTCCCAAAAACAGCGAACGACCCGAAAAAATATTTAACAAATAAAAATTATTCCTGCAGCCATTCCGTTATTCTTCGGTTTTTTGGACCTTTAAAAGGTGGGACAAAATCAACAACACTTCCTTCTTCATCGATCATAAATTTTTGAAAATTCCACAGTACATTGGCATCCAAAGTACCGTTTTCCTCACTGCTGGTTAACCACTGATAAATTGGAGGTGGATTTTCTTTGATTGATATTTTTTCCATCATCGGGAATGAAACACCGTATTTCTGTGTACAGAATTCCAAAATTTGTCCATTGTCGCCCGGATCTTGTTTGCCAAAATCGTTGCAAGGAAAACCAATAATCTCAAAGTCGTCACCACCGAATTCTTCGTACAATTCCTGTAATTTTTTGAATTGCGGTGTTAAAGCACATTCCGAGGCCGTATTTACAATCAAAACCTTCTTGCCTTTTAAAGTTGAAAAATCAAACTTTTTTCCATCAATAGTTATAGCCGTAAAATCGTATAATGTTTTGTATTGGCTGAATGATTGTACCGAAATTGTCATACAAAAAAGAAGCAGAAATTTTTTCATAAAAATGAATGTTTAGTATCCAACTGCAAATCAACAGAATCATAAAATTACTGGATTTGTTGTTAATAAAAAAACCGTGTAAAAAAGGTAGTTTTGATTATCTTTGGTCAAACACTGCGGGAAGGCAAAGTTTATGGAGAATTTTATTGTTTCAGCACGAAAATACAGGCCAGACTCATTTGATACGGTTGTTGCTCAATCGTCGATTACCAATACCCTGAAAAATGCCATTAAAAGCAAACAACTGGCACATGCCTATTTGTTTTGCGGACCGCGTGGTGTTGGAAAGACTACCTGTGCACGTATTTTTGCAAAAACAATAAATTGTACGAACCTGACTCCAGAAAACGAGGCGTGTAATGAATGTGAATCGTGTAAAGCATTTAATTCGAGCCGTTCGTTTAATATCCATGAGTTGGATGCTGCTTCAAATAATTCGGTGGATGATATCCGAAATCTTACCGATCAGGTTCGTGTCCCCCCGCAAATGGGAAAATACAGCGTGTATATTATCGATGAGGTTCACATGCTTTCACAACAGGCCTTTAATGCTTTTCTTAAAACGCTGGAAGAACCGCCCAAACATGCCCTTTTTGTTTTAGCTACCACCGAAAAACATAAAATAATACCTACTATTTTATCGCGTTGCCAGATCTTTGATTTTAACAGAATTAAAGTTGAAGATATAGCTGAACATTTGGAATATGTAGCAAAAAGCGAAGGTGTAGAGGTTGAAAGCGAAGGTTTGAATATCGTTGCTCAGAAAGCCGATGGAGCCATGCGTGATGCATTGTCGATTTTTGACCAGATTGTAAGCTTTTCGGGAAAGAAGATTACCTACCAGGATGTCATCACAAATTTAAATGTACTGGATTACGATTATTATTTCCGTTTAATCGACCAGTTTTTGAAAAATGATGTAACGGAAGCGCTGCTGACATTTAATGACATTTTAAATCACGGTTTTGACGGGCATCATTTTATAACAGGTTTGAGCGGGCATATTCGTGATTTGCTGGTTTGTAAAGACCCGGTAACCGTTCAGCTTTTAGAAGTTGGTGGCGAAATAAAAGAGCGATATAAGGGGCAGGCTCAAAGTTGCCCTCAGGATTTTTTATTGGAGGCTCTGAAAATAAGCAATGAATGTGACCTGCAATACAAATTAAGTCAGAATAAAAGACTGTTGGTTGAACTTGCGCTGATTCGGATGGCACAGCTCTCCTTAAAAAAAAAATAAATGACGCTTCGCAGGCTGATGATATGCTGGAGCCCATTTTTTCAGAGATAAAAGAAAGTTCCAAACAAGAAGTATCAAAATCAGAAGACAGGCAAATGCCCAAACGCCCTGAGCCTTCTCTAAATTCAAGGCCACGTAAAATTGCTAAAAGAGCATCGCGCAGTATGGGTGTTCCTTCAATAAAAGATGCTTTGGAGGGAAAGTTTGAAGAAGACCAGATTTCAGCAAAAGAACAACACCAGATTTACAACCAATCGGATGAAAAAGAATATTTTTCTGAAGAAGCGTTACAACAAAAATGGGAACAGTTTACCGCTCGTTTTGATGATCGCCCGAATCTAAAATCTACATTATCAAGACTTCCGCAAATTCAGGAAAACTACAGGTTATTGCTTGAAATAGAAAATACAGTTCAGGAAAACCTCATTAACAGCATAAAACCCGAATTGGTTTCGTGGTTGAGGAAAGAGTTGAAAAACTCTCATATTCATCTTGTTACAAAAATAACCGAAACAATTAAAGGAAGGATTATTTACACTGATTCGGAAAAATTTGATGAAATGGTAAAAAAGAATCCTCAACTGGCTGTTTTAAAGCAAAAGTTTAATCTTGATTTTGGCGGGTGACTTCAGTTTTCATCACCAGTCTCTGTCTGTCTTTTATCTGAAATTTCAGAACGTTTCTCATTTGCAAACTCAATTGAATTCATCATTTCCGGAAATTAAGGAGCAAGTCGCTTGATCAACCAGCCATCTCCCTGTTTTTCATACGATATTCTGTCGTGGAGACGGTTTTCACGTCCTTGCCAAAATTCAAATTTCTCCGGTTTTACCCGGTAGCCTCCCCAGTTTTCAGGTCGGGCTGGTTTCCCGTTTTGCAGTTGATTTTGTAAAATCTCAAACTGATTCTCTAAATATTTTCTTGAAGGAATTTCTGTACTTTGTTCTGAAATAATGGCACTGATTTGACTCATAAGCGGACGAGAGTGAAAATATTTATCGGATAAATTTGTTTCAGTTTTTGAGGCAAATCCTGAAATTCGAACCTGCCGTTCAAGCTTTGGCCAGTAAAAGTGAAGACCGACAGCAGGATTATTTTCAATGGAAATTCCTTTTTCGCTCTTGTAGTTGGTAAAGAAAACAAATCCGTTTTCGTCGAAATATTTTAATAATACAATTCTTGACTGAGGAAAACCATCTGTTCCGAAAGTAACAAGCGACATGGCAGTTGAATCATCAATGTTTGTGCCTACAGCTTCATCCAGCCAAATACTAAATTGGGCAACCGGGTTTTCACTTATAGTTTCGCGCGACAAATCGGCATATGTATATTCTCTCCTAACTGAATCGATTTTCATCGTTGTACTTTTTTCAAATAACTGATTAAAGAACAGAATGTTTAAAAAAAGATGAATCAATTGAACTTTTTGATTTTTCATTTCGTTTCATAAAAAGAGTAATTAGTATTTTATTAACCCAAAATTTAAATTGTCATGAAAAAGTTGATTGGTGTTTTTATCATGTTGTTGTCTGTCTCAGTAATGGCAGGAAATGGTGACGGGAAGATGGATCTGGGAGATAAAGCGGCATTGACACACGTAAAAATGCTTGATGTTTCCGGTGAGAAAATTTCTCTTGGTGAGGCACAAAAAGATAATGGCTTAGTTGTTATATTTTCTTGTAACACTTGTCCGTTTGTAAAACAATGGGAAGATCGTTACCCCGAAATTAAAAAATGGGCCGACAAAAACGACGTTGGGATGATGGTATTAAATTCAAATTATCAGAACCGCGATGGAGTTGACTCATACGAAGCAATGCAAAAGCATGCCGAAACCAAAGGTTACAATTTTCATTATGTAGTTGATGAAGAAAGTCAGATAGCAAATGCATTTGGTGGACAAACTACGCCACACGTATTTTTATTCGACAGTAATATGGAACTTGCCTACAAAGGTGCTATTGACGACAGTTATAAAAGTGCTGACGAGGTAAACCAGGCATATTTGAAAGATGCGATTATCAGTTTGGCAAATAATGAAAAAATTGCAGTAACCGAAACAAAACCTACAGGGTGCAGCATTAAAAGAAAAATTCAATAAACGAACGGTTTTAAATTGAAATAGATTAGTTCTTTCCTGAAAAGCGAAGGGCTTTTTTATGCTTCGAAAAAACTAAAATTTACTTTCCCGTAATTTCTGATTTCTTTGAAATTAGGGTGAGAAGTGAAGCTATATTCCTTGGGATGTTCCAGTATAAATAGGCCCTTGTTTTTTAAAATATTCCCGGAAAAAACGGCAGCAGGGACCTCTGCAAATTGCGGGAGGTCAAAAGGAGGGTCTGCAAAAACGATATCAAATTGTCCCTGGTATTTGAACAGAAACTTAAAAACATCGGTTTTGAAAGCTCTTACATTATCAATTTCTAGTTTTTTTATAACGCTTAAAATAAACTGGTAGTGTTGGAAGTTTTTTTCAATAAAGGTTACTTCTTTTGCGCCACGGCTAACAAACTCATAGCCCATGCTTCCTGTTCCTGAAAATAAATCGAGTACTGTTTTATTTGAAAAGTCAATACGATTTTCCAGAATATTAAACAAGCCTTCTTTCGCAATGTCAGTAGTTGGCCGGCCACTCATTTTTTTACTCGGACTAAAAATACGGCCTTTATATTTTCCTCCAACAATTCTCATAATACGGAGTTTTGCAGGTTATATAAACTGTATTCCTGAGTATTAAAAATTTCCGTGTTAATTTCAATGTCTTTTGCAGGTTTTAATAGTTGGGTTGAGGTAAAATATTCTTTGATTTCCAAAATCGTTTCTTCTCCACCATATATATCCCCAGCTATAAAAACATCTGTTTTTGTTGGATTAAAATGATATTGTTTTGTTGTTGAAAGCGTATAAAATATAATATCATTTTTGTGCGAAAGGTTGTAGCTGTTTGCCAGCAATAGCTTTTGTTCCCGAAATAAAACCAGATAAAAATAACCGGAGCTAAAAAGAATGATTAATCCATTTCTGTCTGCACTGATTTCTGGCAAATTTTCAATACATATTGTTAAGGGATGGAATATTTCTAAATCCGGAAATTGTTCAGATAAATAGCCTTTTAGGCCTTTCGGAAGAGTAAAAAGCAATCTTAAGTCGTGCACATTAACCTGGTTTTCCGCTATTTCAAACTCACTACTACTCAATTCAAAAACGGACTCAACCAATTTTTTGCTTTCCTGTTCTTCATAGTATTTTTCAGGGACCGGAACAAACTCCTTTGTATCAAAAATTAAATGAACTTTTTGATATTGTTGTTTCAGAATTTCTTCCATATCCAGCCATTCCTGAAATCGTTTTTGTAAAAACTGTACACTTGTAATGGTTAAGGGGGTATTTTTCCAGGCGAGTAATCGGTTTTCTTTTGCAGAAGCTACTATAAAAGAAAATCCACCCAGACTTATCTGGATGGATAATAAATATTCTTGAGTATTTTCTTTATCAAATAATTCGTCAGCTACAATATCCATGCATGAAATTTACTCCCAGTTACCTGCATTATTGATGGCTTCGGTAAGAGATCCTACTTTTAGTCCCGGATATTTTTCGTTAGTTCTGCTTTGGTCATTCATGTTAATAACCAGCTGGCGATCAAGATCATTCAAAATTATATTATTATGTGCTTTAGCTTCAAATACCGGAACTTTAATTCCTGAACCGGTTGTAATGACTGTCGCTCCTAAATGAAATTCTGCTTGCGTATCCGGAATCGGAACATATTTAAGTTGATCTGCGTTATAACCTTTTCCAAAAAGAGACTCCAGAACACTTTCTTTTATGGTATCCCGAATAAGAAGTCCCATCTGAATCGCTTTTTTTTCGCTGATGCCTTCTTCAATCATACTATCGGTAAGTTCACCAATTTTACGAACATTTCTTACTGAATCATATTTCACAAAATCAATAAGTGTGTCCCAACTTCCGGTGTACCTTCCGTAAACATCTTTAAATGCCAGCTGGGCTTTTCTAATATCTTTTAACTTTTCAATGGTAACATCGTACCTGGCTTTTTGAGCTTTTTGAAAATCAATTGGCCGCTGAATACTTTGATAAATCATATAAGCCAGCACAACAGCAACGATGAAAAGCAAAATTTGAATAACGGTTCTCATTTTTATAATTTTAGTAAGTTTTATTTTTCGATAGATTGCAAATTTAAAAAAAAAAATAAATTACCTTCCCTAAGAGAATGTTATTTTAGCAGCTATGATAAAAAATCATTTGCAGGCTTTATTGACCCAAAACCTTCAATTCTCTCCAACCTCCTGTCAGATAAGGCTAATAGAAGGTTTGGCAGACTATATTTCTTCAGACAGGCCTGATGAAATAATGTTAATAAAAGGATATGCCGGAACAGGGAAGACAACTATGATAAATGCCCTGGCTCAGGCACTGAATTTATTAAAGATAAGAACGGTTTTAATGGCTCCAACAGGCCGCGCTGCAAAGGTTATTGCCGGTTACACAGGGAAAAGTGCATTTACCATTCATAAAAAAATTTACAGACAAAAATCTTCTGCTGACGGAATGGGAAATTTTGTTCTTGACAAAAATTTATATAAAAATACCTATTTTATTGTTGATGAGTCTTCTATGATTTCTGATCAGCCGGGCGACAGTTCGGTTTTTGGAAGTGGCAGGTTACTCGACGATTTGCTTGAATACGTTTATTCTGGCGAAAATTGTCGCTTGGTTTTAGTTGGAGATACTGCGCAACTTCCTCCGGTGGGAGTAAATATCAGCCCGGCTTTGGATGCCTTACAGCTGGAAAATTACGGGTTTTCAGTAAATGAATATGAGTTAACTGAAGTTGTTCGGCAGGAGTCGGATTCCGGAGTTTTATTTAATGCAACGAAAATGCGCCGGCTGATTGCTGCAGATGAACAGGCCCCCGGATTTTTAGAGATTAAATTGGAATCGTTTTCTGACATAGATAGAATTGGCGGAGGTGAATTGATTGAAAAGATAGGTACCTGTTACGACAAGTATGGATTTTTTGAAACTACGGTGGTCACACGTTCTAATAAAAGAGCCAATTTGTATAATAAAGGAATCAGGGGATCGATTCTCTATAAGGAAAATGAGATTGAGCAAGGAGACCTTTTAATGATCGTTAAAAATAATTATTTCTGGGCCGGAGAAGGTGTCGAACTTGATTTTATTGCCAATGGTGATATCGCGGAAATTAAAAAGATATACGGCTATGAGGAATTGTACGGATTTCGTTTTGCAAACGTAAACCTCCGGTTTGTAGACTATGAAAATGTTGAACTTGATTGTAAGATTTTTTTGGAAACACTTGCTATTGAAACTGCCTCGTTTTCGCAAGAGAGAAATCGTGAACTTTTTGAAGCCGTATCAGAAGATTATTTGGATGTAGGGAACAAAAGAGAACGCTGGAGAAAAATAAAAGAAAACCCCTATTTTAACGCTTTGCAGGTAAAATATGCTTACGCTTTAACTTGTCATAAAGCCCAGGGAGGGCAGTGGAAAGCGGTTTTTGTGGATCATGGTTATTTGGTTGAAGAAATGCTCGACAAAGAATACTATCGTTGGTTGTATACAGCATTTACACGACCGACTGAAAAACTTTTTCTTGTAAATTTTAATAAGAATTTTTTTAAAAGTGCAGGAACGGAGCTCTGATTTAGTATTGTTCCACCTCGTAAGTATTTCCATCAATAGCTGTTTCAGTATTTGCAAATACCGATTTTGCTTCTTTCTTAAATTCTGAAACGGTCTTGTAGCGAGCTGAAAAATGCCCGATGATTAACTTGCCAGCATTGGCTAGTCTGGCAATTTCAGCTGCTTCTTTAGCTGTTGAATGTAACGTTTTTTTTGCCCAGTCCTTCATGTTTTCAGTAAATGTAGCCTCGTGGTACAATAAATCTACGTTTTTGATTATTTCTGCTATTTCCGGAAGGAAAACAGTATCGGAACAAAAAGCGTATGAACGGGGTTTGGGTGGCAAAGTAGTTAATTCTGCGTTTGAAATGATTTTGCCGTCAGCGGTTTTAAAATCAGCTCCGCCCTTTATATTTTTTATTTCTACAATTGGAATATTGTATTGTGTTATAAATTCCTTTTTTATGTTAGGCTGTTTCGGGACTTCTTTAAAAAGAAAACCACAAACCGGACTGCTGTGTTTTAGTGGAAATGAAAAAACTTCAACTTTTTTATCGGAATAAATTTTTTGTGGCTTTTTAAAATTTAGCGGATGAAAAATGACTTTAAATTGTAAATCGGCTTTTAGGTGATCGAGCTGAGGCTGGATAAGAGTTTTGAGTTCAGATGGCGAGTAAATGTGAATGTCCTTTTTTAAGCCAAGCAGATTAAAGGTTGATAGTAAACCTATCAGCCCGTAAAAATGGTCGCCGTGAAGATGGGATATAAAGATGTGGTTGATTTTGCTGAAGCTGATTTTTTGCCGACGGATTTGGATCTGAGTTCCTTCTCCACAGTCGATCAAAAAAAACCGCCCAGGTACACGAAGTACCTGGGCGGTTGGATATCTGTCAGATGTTGGTAATGCAGAACTACTTCCGAGTATGGTCAATTCAAAAGGCGTTTCTGTTTTCACAGATTTTCCTTTTTCTCCAGCAAATTTTCAGCTTCTTCGATGTTTTTGGTTATCAAAAGAACCGTATGAAGCATTGATATCTTTACCAGGTTTTCCACATCGGGCTGGAGACCGCAAAGAACAAAGGTACCGATTGCATCTTCACAGAGCCGGTTAGCAACTAAAACAGCTCTTAAACCGGAAGAATCGCAGTAATTTACACTGCTTAAATCAAGAACGATGTTCTTTTCACCCCCATTGTTGATAACAATCAATTCTGACTTAAGATCAGGAGCATTATTTGTATCTAATCTGTCGGAATTTACCTTAACCAAGGTATAATTTCCCTTTTTTAGAATTTCGAACGTCATGACATTCAATTTACGAAATTCTTATTACAAATTCCAAACCTGAACTTATTTATCTTTTTTCTCGTCAGCTTCCATCTGCGATTTCAAAGCAGCCAATTCGCTGATGTCTCCCAAAGTAGTCTTTTCGATATTGTCGTTAACCGATTTAACTGCTTTTTTGTTGGAACGTCCTTGCGTTTTACGTTTTGCATTTTCTTCGGCACGTTTAACATCTTCGTAAACACGCGAGTGAGAAACAATAATTCTTTTGGCTGATTTGTTGAATTCAATCACTTTGAAATCCAGTTTTTCATCCTGTTTTACAGAAGAACCATCTTCTTTAACAAGGTGACGTGGAGTAGCGAAACCTTCAACACCGTATGGAAGAGCGATAACAGCACCTTTGTCCATCAACTCAACCACAGTTCCTTCGTGAATAGAGTCTGCAGTGAAAATGGTTTCAAATACATCCCATGGATTTTCTTCCAGTTGTTTGTGTCCTAAACTCAAACGACGGTTTTCTTTGTCAATATCAAGAACAACAACTTCTATTTCTTCACCAACTGCAGTAAATTCTGATGGATGTTTGATTTTTTTCGTCCAACTCAAATCTGAGATATGGATTAATCCGTCAACGCCTTCGGTAATTTCCACAAATACACCAAAGTTGGTAAAGTTACGTACGGTTGCTTTGTGTTTGCTTCCCACACCAAATTGAGTGTCAATATTTTCCCATGGATCTTCTTTCAGTTGTTTAATGCCGAGCGACATTTTGCGTTCTTCACGGTCGAGCGTAAGGATTTGAGCTTCAACTTCGTCGCCTACACTTAAGAAATCCTGTGCGCTGCGCAAATGCTGGCTCCACGACATTTCCGAAACGTGAATTAAACCTTCAACTCCCGGAGCAATTTCAACAAAAGCACCGTAGTCGGCAATCACAACCACTTTACCTTTAACTGAGTCGCCAACTTTAAGGTTATCATCCAGTTTATCCCATGGATGAGGAGTCAATTGTTTCAAGCCAAGAGCGATACGTTTTTTGTCATCATCAAAATCAAGAATAACTACATTTAGTTTCTGATCCAATTCAACAATTTCACTCGGATGTGAAATACGTCCCCATGAAAGGTCGGTAATGTGAATCAGGCCGTCAACGCCACCAAGGTCCATGAATACACCGTAAGATGTAACGTTTTTAACGGTTCCTTCCAGTACCTGTCCTTTTTCAAGTTTAGCAATAATTTCTTTCTTCTGTTGTTCCAGTTCAGCTTCAATAAGCGCTTTGTGTGAAACAACAACGTTACGGTATTCGTGATTGATTTTAACCACTTTGAACTCCATGGTTTTGCCCACAAATACGTCGTAATCGCGAATGGGTTTAACATCAATTTGTGAACCTGGTAAGAATGCTTCAATACCAAATACATCCACAATCATACCACCTTTAGTGCGGCATTTGATGTATCCCTTGATGATTTCGTCGTTTTCAAGCGATTCATTAACACGCTCCCAGGAACGGGTAGCACGTGCTTTTTTGTGCGACAGAATCATCTGTCCTTTTTTATCTTCCAGACTTTCGATGTAAACATCTACTTTATCGCCTACCTTCAGTTCCGGATTGTAACGGAATTCGTTCAAACTAACAATACCGTCTGATTTATAACCTATATCAACAACAACTTCACGTTTGTTTAACGAAATTACAGTTCCTTCCAAAACTTCTTTTTCTGTAACTGTATTTAAGGTGTCGTTGTAAAGATCTTCAAGCTTATTTCTTTCTTTTTCAGAATAAGCATCAACACCACTTTCGAGGCTTGCCCAGTCAAATTCTTCAGGTTCAGCATTTGTCTCTTCTGCAACTACTTCTTCCTCTGCAGATGCTTCTTCTGTTTTTTCTTCTTCTTTGGCTTCAGTTTTTTCTTCAGTAGTAGCTTCTCCAACTTTTGTTTCAGCTACTACTTCTTCTGCTTTTTCTCCAGCAGCTGTTTCTTTAGGAGTTTCTTCAGTTGTTTCTTCCGAAACTTTTTTTTCTTCCTGAACCGGAGAAGCGGCTTCTTGTTTTACCTCTTCCTGTTCAAGATTTTCATTTTTCTTTTCAGTCATGTAATTCTAATTAAATTAATGAGTTAGACTTTATTATTGTTTAAATCGCGCGCAAAAATAGAATATAATTCAATCATTTCAAAAGTTTTACTGCTTTTAATTGATATTTACCACTTCAATTTTAATTCGATACAATTTTTTGAACGTTACAATTTTTAATAAATTTTCTTTTGT
Source organism: Maribellus maritimus (assembly GCF_022267315.1). Taxonomy (GTDB): domain Bacteria; phylum Bacteroidota; class Bacteroidia; order Bacteroidales; family Prolixibacteraceae; genus Draconibacterium; species Draconibacterium maritimum. The sequence goes on along the minus strand of NZ_JAIKLE010000003.1, from coordinate 9,795 downwards.
TGCCTCCTTATTTACTTTTATTAATTTTGAAACCGGAAGACCCAAAAAAAAAACGCTTATATTTTCAAAACTAATAAAAGGCGAAATTGTTGAAGATTATTATTTTACCAAACTCAAAATAAGAAAAAATGAAAGGTATTATTCTTGCTGGAGGTGCCGGAACCAGGCTCTATCCGATTACACGTTCAATTTCAAAACAAATAATTCCGGTTTACGACAAACCCATGATTTATTATCCGTTGTCGGTTTTAATGCTTGCCGGGATTAGAGATATTTTAATAATATCAACTCCCACCGACATTGGTTTATATAAAAATCTTTTGGAAGACGGGGAACAACTTGGATTAAAAATATCATATAAAATACAGCCTTCACCCGATGGATTGGCACAAGCTTTTATTTTAGGTGAAGAGTTTATTGGCGACGACAGTGTTTGTATGATTCTAGGTGATAATATCTTCTACGGTTATAATTTCAGAAGTATTTTGGAGGATGCCGCTTCATTGAAGGATGGTGCCTATGTTTTTGGTTATTATGTGAACGACCCGGAAAGATATGGTGTTGTGGAGTTTGATGAAACAGGCAAAGTAATTACAATTGAAGAAAAACCGGAAAAACCAAAATCGAATTACGCCGTAACCGGGCTTTATTTTTATTCCAACGACGTGGTTCAGAAAGCAAAAAGCTTAAAACCATCAAAAAGGGGTGAACTCGAAATTACGGATCTAAACCGTTTATATCTGGAAGAAAACAGGTTGAATACTAAATTATTGGGCCGGGGCTTTGCCTGGCTTGATACCGGAACACATGATAGCTTGTTACAAGCCTCTAATTTTATTGCTACAATAGAGCAGCGTCAGGGATTAAAGGTTTCTTGTATTGAAGAAATTGCTTACAAAAAAGGTTTTATTGATAAGGAACAGTTAATAAAGCTTGCTCAGCCTCTGAGTAAAAATCAGTATGGAGAATATTTATTACGTTTGGCAGAAAAACAAATATTTTCTTTTTAACTCAGTATGAAAATTACAGAAACACCGATACCGGGGCTGTTTGTTGTTGAGCCACGGGTTTTTGAAGATTCCAGAGGCTATTTTTATGAATCGTATCATAAAGAACGATATTTTCAGAACCAGATGGGAGCAGAATTTATTCAGGACAATGAATCAAGATCTGTTCGGGGTGTGGTTCGCGGACTACATTATCAGCTTGCTCCTTTTGCTCAGTCAAAATTAGTCCGGGTTGTTCAGGGAAGTGTTTACGACGTGGCTGTAGACTTACGAAAAGGTTCACCAACATTTGGCGAATGGTTTGGCTTGGAACTTAACGAAGCCGAAAAGAAACAATTGTTTATTCCCCGGGGGTTTGCTCACGGTTTTTCAGTTTTAAGTGAGACGGCAATTTTTTCTTATAAGTGCGATAATGTGTATAGTAAGGATTCAGAAAGATCGATAAATATAAATGATCCTAAATTGAACATCGACTGGAAGATTAAAACTTCTGAACAAATTGTTTCGGAAAAGGATCAAGTCGCTCCGTTTTTTGATGATGCTGAAATGAATTTTAATTTTTGATCGGAATGAAAATTTTAATTACCGGTGCCTACGGACAGCTTGGAAATGAAATAAGAGTACTGTCGGAAAAATATTCAGCATGGGAATTTATATTTACCGATGTTGATTCCTTAGATATTACCAATCAAAAAGCAGTTGCTGATTTTTTCCAAAAAACGCAGCCTGATTTTATTGTAAACTGTGCAGCTTATACTGCGGTTGATCGGGCCGAAACAGAGGTTGAAACGGCAACAAAAATAAATGCAACAGCACCGGGTATTCTTGCGAGTGCTGCCAGTGAAATTTCTGCGAAGATAATTCATATCTCTACTGATTATGTATTTTCGGGCGAAGCTTTTCTTCCACTTAGCGAAGAAGAGCCGGTTAAACCAACCGGTATTTACGGAAAAACAAAATTGGAAGGCGAAAAAAATTGTATAAAAGAGAATCCGGAATCTGTTATTATCCGCACTTCTTGGTTGTACTCGGCGTTTGGAAATAATTTTGTAAAAACAATGCTTCGGCTGGGCAAAGAGCGTGATGCTTTAAAAGTGGTTTTTGATCAGATAGGAACGCCAACCTATGCTGGAGATTTGGCAGCTGCAATTCTGTCGATTATCGAAATTGCAGAAACAGAGCCTGAAAAGTTTGTGTCGGGAATTTATCATTATTCCAACGAAGGAGTGGCCAGTTGGTTTGATTTTTCAAAAGCAGTATTTGAAATTTCAGGCTTAAAGTGTAAGGTTTCTCCCGTTCTTTCAAAAGAATTTCTAACCCCGGCGAAGCGTCCGAGTTACAGTGTGCTGAATAAGTCGAAAATTAGAAATACCTTTGCACTGGAAATTCCTTACTGGAAGGATAGTTTGGAAGTTTGTATGAATAAAATAGAAAAATAAGGATATGGAAAATCAGGAATTATTGCAGGAAGTAAGAGAAAAAGCTAAACAATGGTTGTCTGACACCTACGATGAAAATACACGCAACGAGGTTCAAAAATTGCTGGAAAACGAAGATTCGTCAGAACTGATAGATTCTTTTTACAGAAGCCTTGAGTTTGGAACAGGTGGGCTTAGAGGAATTATGGGAGTGGGAACCAACCGGATGAATATTTACACTGTTGGTGCTGCAACACAAGGATTAAGCAATTATTTAAAACAAAATTTCGCCGGCCTTGACGAGATAAAAGTCGCCATTGGCCATGACTGTCGTAACAACAGCCGTCTGTTTGCCGAAAGCAGTGCGAAAATTTTTGCTGCCAACGGAATTAAAGTTTACCTTTTTGATGATTTAAGACCAACACCGGAACTTTCATTTGCGATTCGTGAATTGGGATGCCAAAGCGGAATTATTCTTACCGCATCACATAATCCGAAAGAGTACAATGGTTACAAGGCATATTGGGATGACGGGTCACAAATTGTTGCTCCGCACGATGTGAACATTGTAAACGAGGTAGCCAAAATAAAACCTGAAGATATTAAATTCGACGGACCGGATGAACTGATCGAAATTCTGGGCGACGAAATGGATCAAAAATTCCTTGAACAGGTAAAAACTGTTTCTATTTCTCCTGACGTAGTTGAAAAACACAAGGATATAAAGATTATTTATACACCGATTCACGGCACTGGCGTAAAATTGATACCGGCAGCCTTGCGTAAATTTGGTTTTACAAACATCATTAACATTCCGGAACAGGATGTTGTCAGTGGCGATTTTCCCACTGTTGTTTCACCCAATCCTGAAGAGCCCGCAGCAATGGAAATGGCTACAAAAAAAGCGGCTGAAATTGACGCAGACGTTGTGATGGCTTCTGATCCTGATTCCGACAGAATAGGCGTTGCAGTAAAAAATGATAAAGGGGAATATATAATTGTAAACGGGAATCAAACTGCGCTTCTTTTTATTTATTACATCATTACAAAAATGAAGGAAGCCGGAGCAATTAAAGGAAACGAATATATTGTAAAAACAATTGTTACAACCGAGTTGATTGCAGAAATAGCTAGTAAAAACAGCATTGAGTATTTTGATGTGTATACCGGATTTAAGTTTATTGCAGAAATTATTCGTGAACTGGAAGGCCAGAAAAAATACATCGGCGGAGGGGAAGAAAGTTTTGGTTTTATGCCGGCCGATTTTGTCCGGGATAAAGATGCTGTTTCATCCTGTGCTTTGATGGGAGAAATAACAGCATGGGCAATTGACCAGGGAAAAACATTGTTTGAGCTTTTGCAGGATATTTATCTGGAATATGGTTATTCTAAGGAAAAAATGAAATACATCGTTCGGAAAGGAAAATCGGGAGCCGAAGAAATTCAGCAAATCATGGATAATTTCCGTTCAAATCCACCAAAAGAACTGGGGGGGGCAAAACTGGAATGGGTAAAAGATTATTCAACTCTGGTTGCTAAAAACCTGATAATTCCCCAAAATGTGAAAATTGACCAGAAAATTACGTCAAATGTACTTCAGTTTTTTACAGAAGACGGAACAAAAATTTCTGTCCGCCCGTCGGGAACAGAGCCCAAAATTAAGTTTTATTTTGAGGTAAAAGGTGAGTTGAAATCAAGGGCTGATTTTGATGCTGCTGAAGAAAAGGCCGAGGCAAAAATTGATGTAATAATGGAAGAATTAGGACTTTAATTTTAGATATTACCTAAAAAATACTAAATCATGAGAAATTATATTTTAACCTTTTTACTGCTGTTTTCAGCAGTTGTAGTTATGGCTCAGGAAGAGCCGGTAAAAATGAAACCGGAAATGACCGAAATATGGGATCCGGAAGTGAGCGTTGTAACACCGGGAGAAACTCCTGCCGACGCACCCTCTGATGCGATTGTTTTATTTGACGGTGTAGATCTGGAGAGCGAGTGGACCAGCGCTGACGGAGCAAAACCCGGATGGACAGTTGAAGACGGTTGCGTTACGGTAAAAAAGGGAGCGGGAGTTATTAAAACAAAGCGTGTTTTTTGGGATTTCCAGTTACACATCGAATGGCGTGCTCCGGCTGAAGTAGTTGGTAAAAGCCAGGGGCGCGGAAACAGTGGTATCTTTCTTCAGGAATTGTATGAAGTACAGGTATTGGATAATTACGACAACCGCACCTACCGTAACGGACAAGCCGGGAGTTTATACAAACAACATCCACCACTGGTAAATGTTTGTAAAAAGCCGGGCCAGTGGCAAACCTACGACATTATATACACAGCCCCACGGTTTAATGAAGATGGAACTTATTTCACGCCGCCAACCGTTACGGTTTTGCAAAACGGAGTATTGGTTCAGAATAATGTAAAACTGCGCGGCCCAACTGAGTATATTGGCATTCCTGAATACTTTATTGAAAAACATGGTCCTAAAGGTATTGTGTTACAGGATCACGGAAACCCGGTGAGTTTTCGTAATATTTGGATACGGGAATTGTAAACAATAATTTTTTAAAATATGCGAAGCCTGAGGGAAACTTCAGGCTTTTTTATTCAAAATCCTCTGAAAAAACCAGGTTTTTTTTGTCGTCATACAATCGTGCATAATCGATGGCACCGCTCCCGGCAAAATTGTAATAAACCCCTTTTATCCTCCCGTTGCTGGCTTCGTATGATGTTTTATAAATTTCCACACCGTTCAAAAAAATGGTCACGACCTTATCTTTGAAATCCATTTTTACATCGTTCCAGACATTTAAATTGGTTCCAAACGCCGACAAATCATTGTTTTGCCCCGAAATATAATCATTACCAAATTTTAAATATAACCTGCCGATACACCCCGGGGCGCAAAGTTGGAGAAAGTGCCGGCCAAACTCACCAAAAATGGAGACTTCACATCCCTGACAAACCGTGGCGCCTTCTTCCAGATTATTTTTGAGCCGTGTCTCAAATGTGAAATTATCGCTGTCGCCGCTAAAATCCTCATTCACATAGTAAAAACAGGTGGCATGGTTATTATTTGATAAATCAATGTTGTAATTTTTAACAGTTTCGGGCGAAATATAGATCTGTCCGTTTGAAATACAATTTTCCTTCACATAAATTGGAATGATATCGTTTGCCGGATTCTGAATTACATTTAACCAGTTGGCAGTAGTTATATAAACCGGAATTTCTTTTACGAGCTGGTCGTTAATCAACAATTTTGCCCTGTGATATCCCGGGTAATAATAAACCGATGTGGAATATTTTTCATTTTTTTTGATTTCTGCACGTCTGCGAATATCCCACGATTGTTGGATAAACGCACTGTCGAAATTATACATGGAGATATCATAGTCAAAAATCACCGTATTGGGTAATCCTTCACTTACATTTTTCCTGCTCGAGAATTTTGCTTCGGAGTAACTTTGTGCAGGTTGACTGTTTAGCATTAACAGGATCGCAAAAAATAACACGATTGAGGCAACAGGAATGTAAATTATCTTTTTTGTCCATTTAAATTTTCGTCTGGGAGTTTTCTTTCTCTCCTGTATTGGATTGTCAACAGGAATACTCGTTTTTAAATCGTACCAATCTTTGTAGCCAACAAATTGCGCCAAAGCGTTTAGCGTATTTTTTTGTGGTATTTTCTGAAATTGGTTTTTGCTTATCCTTTTAAGCGTGGAAACGCTCAAACTTATGCCGGTCTTTTCTTCAATCTGAAAACTCAGGTTTTCAAAATCGCGTTGTTGCCACTGTCCGGGTGCAGCTAATTGAAATTCATCCGAAATTTTTTGAGTGATAATTTCGATATAGATTTTTTCCCGGTCAGTATCGTTTTGCATAATGCGTTTTTTTTCTGAGGTCTAAATTAACAAGAACCTTTGAATTTTTTAAATATGAATCAACTTTGATTGGATTTTGAATACGTTTTGACTGCTGATTTTTTGTGCTATTCCTGAACTTTGTTACAGAAAATCAAAATCAGAAATATCATGAAAACAATTTTTTATCTACTGCTGATGACTTTTAGTTTTTCTCTTTGTGCTCAGAATTCTGCAAAGTTAAGTGGAATTGAATGGCAACTTGAGGGGAAGGTTATTAATGAAAATTACAAAGAAAAAGACTGTCTGAAAACCGATGAAGGCGTTGCCATTGCCAAAGGTGTAAATTTTAAAAACGGTACAATCGAATTTAACATGTGTATTCAACCGGGGCGTGGATTTGCCGGAATTCGTTTCCACGGCGACGGTCTTGCGAACACCGAGGAGTTTTACATTAGAAAACATCAAAGCGGAAATCCCGATGCAATGCAATACTCTCCGGTATACAACGGAAATGCAGGCTGGCAATTGTATTACGGCGATGGCTACGGGGCAGCCAAAGAACATGTTTTTGATGAATGGTTTAAGGTTAAGCTGGTTATATCCGGAACCCGTGGAGAAGTTTACATTACCGAAATGGAAAAACCAATTTTGGTGATTCACGAACTAAAATTAGGTGAACGCGATGGTAAAATCGCATTTTACGGTCCGGCGCGTTTTGCCGGCGTTAAAGTTACAAACCTCGACTCGCCGGAGTTAAACGGAGAGTTTAAGGAGATAGTAAAGGCAGATAAAGAGGTTATTCAAAAATACAAGGTTTCGGAGTTATTTGATATGGGAGCTTTGATTAATGAAAATCTTCTTCCCGCAAATTTTGTTCAAAAACTCCGGTTCAAAGAATTTAACACCGAAGCCGACGGTCTGCTTAACATCTCTCAAACAGGTGCTTTGGGCGAAAAGAAGAATGCTGTTCTTTTAAAAATTGATATTACTTCTGAAACCGATTTGGTAAAGATGATGAGTTTTGCATTTAGCGATATCGCTAAAATTTTTGTAAACGGAAAGGCAGTTTGGATTGGTTCGGATATTTACCGAAGCCGCGATTACCGCTTCCTTGGAACCATCGGGTATTTTGACTCCGTTTATCTCGACCTGAAGAATGGCAAAAATGAAGTGATTGTTATGGTTGCTGAAAACTTCGGTGGCTGGGGATTTAAAGCCCGGTTCGAAAATCTGAATGGTGTTAAATTAATTTATTGATATTCAGATTGTTAATATGAAAGTAATGAATCCGATTTTAAAAAAGATATTCATATTTGTATCCGTACTGTTACCGCTTCAGCTATTTGCACAAATACCGTATGGAAACAATCCTGAAACCGCGAAGTATGTTCAAACCAAAGACGCAAAAATTTATTATGAAATTTACGGAAGTGGCAAATCTATTTTATTGATTCATGGCAGTGTATATGGATACATCAATGAATTTGAAAATATATTTCCTCTCCTGACCAAAAACCATAAGGTTATTGCGGTTGCTTTACGCGGCCACGGAAAATCTGAAATTGGGGACAGGAATTACAGCTATGATTTATTTGCTCAAGACATGATCGCGGTTTTAAATGCAGAAAATATTGATCGTATTGATATAATGGGATTTAGCTCAGGAGCAATTACCGCTGTTAAATTGGCTGCAGATTATCCGGAACGGGTAGTGAAAGTTGTAAGTATAGCTGGGGCACTTGGCGCAAAAGATAAAACTCCTAAAAGAAAACAACAGCAAAAAGAAATGACTGCAGATGAGTTTGTTGCTGCCAATAAAAATTTTGTAGATAGCCGTAAAAAGTTAATGCCGCAGCCCGATCGCTTCACCGATTTTTACGAGAAGCTGATGAAAGTTAATGATGATCCTGTCTGGATAAGCGAAAAAGCCGCCTCTGAAATAAAATCACCGGTATTGGTTGTAGGAGGAGACAGAGACGGATATTTCCCGGTGGAAGAGTTTTTAAGAATGTATTCCATTATTCCCAATTCAAAATTATTAATTCTTCCGGATAATGGTCATGTCGATGCTTGTCAAAATAAAGTAATGTACATCGATTTTGCGCTTCCGTTTTTAGAAGAGAATTAAATATAATCTACACACAATAAGACAAAAACAATGAACAACTGTACTGACAATTTTTGAGAAAATCATAGCAGAAAATATGTGGATGCAGTTGGGCTATTAAAACAAAACAAATGAACAGAAGAAACAGTTTGAAGGCAGGAGCTTCGGTTCTTGCCGGCCTGGCCATTGCGCCTGTAGTTGGTGCAGCAGGAAGAAATTTTGTAACACCACCAGAAGATTCCTTTTGGGAAGTGGTGGAGAAACGCCGCTCTGTCCGCGCATTTAAACCAGACCCGGTTCCGGAAGCAGATATGAATAAAATTATCGATGCTGCCCGAATGGCGCCAACCGCAGGAAATCAGCAACCCTGGAAATTTTTAGTTATTAACGACCGGGAAAAAATTGAGGCGTTAAAAGCGGCAAAACTAAAAGAAACAGAAGCTTATTTAAAAGATTCAAAGAAGCTTTCGGGCGAAGAGTTAGAAGAGCAACTAAAACAAACGGACGAACAACTGAGTAAAGGATACTTATCGGCTTCAACGTATGTTGTGGTTTTAACCGATAACAATAGCCGTTATCCAACTTATAATCATTACGACGGCCCGTTGGCAGCCGGTTATTTGATGCTTGCTGCATGCGCCCTTGGCTATGGAACCGTTTTTATTACCGATTCATTTTCTGAAGAGTTAACAAAACGCGTTTTTACTATTCCTAATGAATATACCAGAGTTTGTTTTACTCCGGTTGGCATTCCGCTTCAATGGCCGGATAAAGAGAAGAAAAACCTTGAGGAATTCATCGTAAAAGAAAAATTTTAATCCTAAAAACTAAAAAAAATGAAAAATCGAATCTTTATTTTAATGTTTATTCTAATTGGCTTTTCTTTTGCCGGATTGGCAAATGAGCCTTTTATTGAATCACAAAATCAACAGGAAGAAATTCCCGCATCGGAAAAACTTGTCGTTCTTTGGGCCAGTGGCGACAAAGAAGTTGCCGAAAAAATGGTGTTGATGTACACTTTTAATTCCAAACGATTTGAGTGGTGGAAAGATATTACCTTGGTTATTTGGGGACCCTCGCAAAAAGTTATGGTTGAAAATCCGGATATTCAGGATTATGTGAAAAAAATTATGGAGCAGGGAACGGAAGTGAAAGCATGTAAGGGCTGCTCGGATATGTATGGAATCTCGGAGAAGTTGGAAGAATTAGGTGTTGAAGTAAGATACATGGGCGAAATAACAGATTATATGAAAGAAGGCAGACACATTTTATCGTTGTAAAAAGGTTTAAAAAAACAAAAACCGACACTGTTTCACAAAGTGTGTAAATTAAAAATACCGAGGGTTTAGCTATTTATAGCTGGACCCTTTTTTCAAATATGACTAAGAACTGATTTA
>NZ_JAIKLE010000039.1 GCF_022267315.1 Maribellus maritimus | reverse complement strand
TAGAAATGCAACCCGAAACCATAATGTCAATAACCGGAAACAAACACTACCTAAAAAATTTCAATGCGGCATTTTGTATTTAAAATGGTATTATTTCTTAAGTGCAGCCTTGGTAAAAATATATTCCGGTATTTCCTGATTGAATTTAATGCTGGTTATTTTGAATTCTGTTCCGTCGCCTTGTTTAAGCATGTCTTTGTAGACTACCGTTGAAGGAAACCAACGTCCTTCAATTTTCTGTATATCGCTCAATGTCGAGCGTTTGAGCAGTTGCCCGCTTTTGGCAAACAGCTCCTCTTTTAAAGGAATATAACGTTCAATGTCAATCCAGACTTTTCGGGATGCGTAAGCCACATCTTCCACTTTTGCCGAAAGTTCGAGAATCCAGGTTTTTCGGCCGTCAATTTCTTCTTCTCCGGTTACTTTGGCATCATAAACATCCTGAAGTTTCCGATCGTCCATCATGTCTTCGTATGAGAGATCGGAGCCCATAACTGACTGCCGCAGCATGTGCCCGGAAATCTGAATTGTACGGTCAGTAGAAGGAGAATAGATCCACAATTGATCTTCCAGTTTTAACATTTTGGTTCCCTGCTCCCGTGCCGGAGATAAATATTCGGTATATGATTTTTTATCGCCTACAGAATAGGTTTTTGACATGATGGTTCGGCTGTTTCGTTTTCCATGAATGGTCATCGACGATTCAAAAACACGGTTTTCCGACGACATGTTTTTATCCACCCTGTCCAGAATCTCATCTGCGTTTGGTTGCGCAAAAATTAGTGTCGTCATCAAGATTAAACAGGCTGTTATTATTGATTTCATTTTGAAAAATTTAATCTGTTTCGTTTAATAAAAATTCTTAATTACTTACTATTTTCCATTTACAATATTTTACTTTTAACTTAGGCTTCCAGTTCTTTAAACAGTTGCGCTGTTTTACGTTTGTAAATTCCAATGCCTGCAAGCATGGTACCCAGCACTGTTGAGATCAAGCCGGGAATTAATCCCACGTAATAATCCACAGGAGTAATTCTTGCACGAATGGTGGAAGGCATCATTAAGGCGCCTCCTTTTACCATTCCTGAAATATCGATTCCATAAGTTTGAATCAGCCAGGCAAAAAAGAGTCCGAAAATCGTTCCGACCACAGTTCCGGCAATTCCAATAAAAACAGATTCGAAAATCAGGGTTCGGTAAACATGGCCTTTTTCTTCTCCCATAGCCAGCCGAACGCCAAACTCTCCATATCTGCGCAAGCCACCCAGTAATCCTGCATTCCAGAGAACAAGTGCCATTGCAATGATAAATATGGCTGAAATGTATGTAGTCCATCCTTTTGTGAGTGCTACGTATTGTCCCATACTTCCCTGCTGGCTAAGGCTTCGCATTACCGGTGCATATTCATCATTATCATTTTTGTATTTTTCATTGAAAGTTTTAGCAATTTGAACGGCTTCTTCATCGTCGTATAGCCCCTCAGGCAAAAAGCCAATCAATTCACCGGCTGCATTTTGCATGTCCAGCGCGTTTCGTGCATCTTCCAAATCAACAATGATGGCGCCCCTGTCAAGCGCTTCAGCACCAAAAGTTACGGTTCCGGCAATTTTAAAGTTGTACATGGTCATGCTGCCATTCATCGTTGAACCGATGAGCGTAACTTCATCTCCCGGGGTTACACCCAGTTTTTCAGAGAAAATTTCACTCAGCAACGCTTCTCCCGGATGTTGAATCAGATTTCCTCGTACCAAAGCCTTTTGGATGTTCAGGCGTTCTGCTTCGCCGCTACGTCCTGATTGGAAATCTATTCCCAATCCCATGGCTGGCCCCTGTGCTTTTGTTTCACCATTTTCATCCGGCGCATCTACCAAACCGCCAAACTGAATTCGCGGAGTCCATTTAATATCCGGATATTCTTTATTTAATTCGGTAATTAACTCATCCACATCCAGTAAAGCTAAATCATTGGGAACCTGATTCATATTTTCGGCATATGCCCTGGTCATCACCTTTAAATGGCCATTGGTAAACCGGGCATTCAGTTCAATAGTATCGCCCATAAAACCAGTGATATAGGCGTGTAACAATACGGTCAACATTACACCGATTGAAACTACGATTATCGGTAACCGGCTACGGCTTTTATCCCGTAGTAATCCTTTTAAAAGAAATTTTATCATTGTAATTTCCCCCTTAAAGCTTCCGTTGGATTCATTTTTGCAATTTTTCTCGAAGGCCAGTAACTCACCACAGTAGTCACCAACACGATTATGAGTACTGTCGAAATGACCAGTCCGGCGCTGTATACCGGGTAGAGCGTTTGCGCCATTGCCATCCCAAATTCACTGGCTTCAATGGGCATGGTCCATCCTGATTTTGCCATCCAGATTAAAAACGGTAATCCGTATATGGCAGAAACAATGGCAGCTAAAATGGAATGCATCGCGCCTTCAACGGTAAACAGCCCGACTACCTCTCTACGGGTGTAGCCCAGTGCAATGTAGGTTCCGATTTCTTTTTGTCTTCTGAAAATGGAAAGGACCTGTGTGTCGAAAATGGCGAGCATGGCCAGGAGCAGCAGGATGGCGTAAAAAATGGATTGACCTACTGTTTTGGTTTGAATGAGTTCATCCACTGATTGGGTTAGTGTTGCTGTATTTTTGTAACTCCATCCGGTAATTTCAGGTCGTTCAGACTGTTCTTCCCTAAATGTGAGAATAGTAGCTTCCCCTTTCAGACTCATCATTTCCCGGAGTTTTTCCAGCGGGATGTAGATTTTTCCTACGTCAACCGATGGGACATTACACGAGAAAATACCGGTAATAACAACCTCTGTGGCATCAAACATCCCATTTACATTTCGCCAGCGGATGGTAACATAGTCACCCACATTCAATTTGAGGTTTCGTGATGAAACCGAGCCAATGATAGCCGGAATTGCCGAAGTGGTTGTGTCCAGCTTTTCGGTTGGCAGCATAAAAATACTTTGGTGCGGATTCATACCTACGATGGCGACGGATTGCATTCGTCCCTGTGGATAAATAGTGCCACTTACTATCAGCGACGGAACAATTTCTCCGTTTGTAATTTCATCATTTAACGATACCGGAATTGCTGCATGACTTTCGGAGAGTGTAAATGGATCGAATGGATCGTAATTTTCCTGCCAATACTGTCCGCCACCAATTTCCCAGTTTTTCATGTCGGTTTTTGCCTGGTGATCCCAACCAACCATTATTCCCTTCATCCAAATAATCACCACAAACGAAAACGACAAAACAATTACATTCAGCCAGGTTCTTAAGCCAGCGCCTATGAGATTGCGGTATGCCAGTTTTATTGCAAGTTTCATTTTGATTCAGTTTTAATTGGTAGAAATTTCATCCTGGTCCACATTACCATCTTTCAGGAAGATTTTCCGACGGAGGTAATTAATCACTTTCTCGTCGTGCGTAGCAAACAAAAAGGTGGTTTTCAGTTCTTCATTCAGTTTAACCATGGTTTGCAGAATGTTGTGCGAATTTGCCGCGTCGAGATTGGCGGTTGGCTCATCGGCCAAAACAATGGACGGTTTTTTTACCATGGCGCGCGCAATGGCTACCCGCTGACATTCGCCGCCGGATAGTTGTGGCGGTTTCGATTTTACTTTGTCGGTGAGCCCAACCCAGTCCAGGGCTTCCATGACCATCTTTTTTCGTTCGGCTGCTGTATATTTTAACAGAAGCAGCGGGAATTCAACATTTTCAAAAACATTGTGAACTGCAAGTAAATTGTAGCTCTGAAAGATAAAGCCCAGCTTTTCTTTACGCAGTCGTGCTGCTCCTTTGGCAGTTAGTGAGCCAATCGACTCCCCTAAAACTTTTGCCTCGCCTGAAGAAGGTACATCGAGCGAACCAACAATATTCAGTAGTGTGGTTTTTCCGGATCCACTTGGCCCGACCAGTCCTGCAAATTCTCCTTCACCAAAGGTAAGATTAATACCTTTCAAAGCGGTGAACTTTGATTTTCCCATGGGGAAGGATTTGGTGAGATGTTCAATTTTTATAATCGATGTGTTTTCCATTTTGTTGATTATTGTGTTTTATTTCACTTTTAACTTATTTGTCTGACATCTAATAATTAAAAACCAGCATCACCTGAATGCCACTTCCGGCATACAGCATTTCTCCTAAGCCCTGAGTAGGTATATTGTACTTTTTAGGATTGATATAACCCATAAAATAGAGCGAGATTTTGTTGAACTGTTTTTGCCAGTTTACAAAATTGTAGGCCGATTTGTTGGTCCAGTCGTAATAAACAATAGCACTTAAATTATCGAACAATCCGATAGGGTAGGTCATGTTTAACAATGAGAACGTAACCGTATTTTCAAAATTGAAAGGCTTTTTATCGTAGGCTGCTACAAGTTGTTCATAAACAACATACAACCCGTTTCCTATTCCAAAGGTGTAATCCATTCCCATGTTTACAATTTCCTGGTTGGTGAACATTCCCAAATTTTTGTTTTTGTTTATCCAGGTGGTTTCCAACCAAAGTCCGATGGTTACATCCAGTTTGGTGTCCAAAGCAAATCGGTTTTCGGGAATACTTTCGTAATAGTTGTCAAAACTTTCTATTCCAAAATTATCGGCTGACCGGTGATGATAAGTAAATGCCGCCTCTCCTTTTGAAACAGGAACCTGAAATCTTCCGCCAAATTCAGGTTTGTTTTCTGCTGTTGGTATTATTTCCCAGCCTTTCGTTTTATTATTTCCGTACAAACCCCACAGCCAAATATTGGCGTTGTTCAAAAAATAGTAGCGACCTAAAATTCCCCAAACCCCATCGGTTAAGCGAAGAGGATCACGTGGATCAACCTGGTCGAACCACATTAACGGACGAAGCAGCGAAGCCGAGCCAAAATTGATTTTTTGCAGGCCTGCCCGAATTTCCAGTTGGTGGGTTGAGTATCGTGCCCAGAGTCGGTATGGTTTTATTTTTCCCGAGGTGTTAATGGAATCAAAAGGATTTAATCCCATATTTCCGTATACATTTACAGAGGCTTCAAAATCGACTAGTTGCGCTTTGGTATTTTTGATTTCATAATTTACTTGCGGAATATATCTTGCACCGCTCCAAAGAGGGAATGTATTATTACCATTAAAATGTGTCCATACTGAAAACTGGCCTTTGAATAAAAGCGAATCATTTATTTCTGCTTTATGTTCCTGTGCTGAAATGTTCAAAACACAAAAAAGCAGCATGAAAGTCCCGGATGAAAATTTAAGGCATACTTTTTTCATTGTGCCGCGGAAATATTCCGTAAAAAAACAGGTTGGCATATTCCATAATCAAATCCTGCATGTTGCTATACATTTTCAATAACTGCGGATCTGTCAACAGATCAGTAGACTTGGAGCTGAAATAAAACATAAAGTCAAGGTTCAGGTCTTTTCTTATAAAACCCTCATTTTGAGCTTTTATGTAGTCGTTGTGTACTTCTTTTGCAAATTCATCAGCACGCTTTTGCCAGTGAAGATGAAGGCCAAGTTTTTTATTTGAATAAATATCTTTAACAAATTCCGGATTGATTTCTTTGGTCCCTTCAAATTTTAAAAGCAATTGTTTCCTTATCTTTTCTTCAAAGGGAATATCCTGTTTCATAAGGCTCCTGTATTTTAGGACGGACTCATCAATGATATTATCGATGATGGTTTTCCCTAATTCAACTTTGTTGGAGAAAAAACGGTAAAAAGTCATCTTGCTAACACTCGATTCTCTGCATATTTCTTCTACGCTTACTCTGCTTATTCCATGTTTCCAGAAAAGTGTTCGGGCTGTGCTAACAATGTCTAGGTATTTTGGATTCTCGTTAATCATTATTTTGAATTTTGTATAATTATACGAATTTAGTAAATATTTTTAATATTCGTATAGTATAATTTAAAAACTACAATTGTCTTTTTATTTGTTTTGTGTTTTTGGCCTTGTTTAAAGTGATGATTTTGGGGTTTATAACTCTGGTTTTATTAGTGTAAAGTGCTGATTTTTAGGGTTTAATAATTTATTTATTTAATGAAGGGAGGAGTAAAGGGTGATAAATTTTTAAAAATATAACTTTAAAATATTAACCAGAGAAGGCAGGTTAAAAGAAAAGTTGGTTATTGTATGGGTTGCAGTTGAGCAGCCCCTATTATTTTGAATGAATCAGTTTTTTGTTTGAGTAAACACTCGTAATATTTTAAAAATCAATAATATTATCTGCATGTATTTTAATTGTTATTATGATAAAAAAGTGATTTTGTTTCTACTTTTTTATTGTAATAGCTAACTTTTGTTCTAAATGGGGTGTTTAAACTTGAATATGTAAATAACAGGGAAAGGGAGCAAATTCCACTTGTATAGCCTCATATTTTCAATACAAATGTAGTCTTTATTTCTTCTAAAAAATTTGTTTTTAAAATAGAATTTTCTAATTTTACCGGACAAACCCTTATTTTTTATCTTTCTTAATACAATTACGGGCAGCTTTGAAGAGAGTTGCCCCCTTTCTTTGATTTTATGGAAGGGGGAGTTCAGTTTTATTTTCAAGAATATTTTTCTTTCGGTATTGTGTAGGATTAAGTCCTTCTTTTTTCTTAAACAAATTACTAAAGTAATAAATGGATTGAAACCCCAGTTCGTTGCTTATTTCCTTTATGCTTTTATCGGTTGAAATAAGCATCTCTTTTGCTCGCATTAGCTTAAGTTGCAGATGGTATTGCCCGGGAGACATACTTGTGAATTTTTTAAACATTTTTCGAAAATAGGAATAACCAACATTGTGTTGTTGAGCAAGTTCTTCAAGATTATATTCTCCTGAAACATTTTGACGCATTAAAAAGCGGACTTCTTCAATAACTTTCGCGATTCGTTTTCCTGAAAATCCTTTTTGTTTTTCAAAAGAAATAATGTATCCCAACAATTTTATAATCATTCCGGAAGCAATAAGTTGATATCCCGGCTGTTCTTTCTCAGTAAAATCAAAGATTTTTAAATAGCTGTCAATTATTTCTTCTCTTATGCCGGTGCGAATTACCGGTTGTTTTGGAGAAAACAGTGGGTGCGACATGAATTTTTCTGCTATTTCTCCACCAAATCCGATAAAATTTTCTTCCCATCCGGTTTTTTGTAACGGACGGTAGCGGTGCCACTCGTTTGGAAAGATGATAAAAAGGTTTCCCTGCTTTACGGTATAGGTCCCATATCGGTTTTCAAGAATTCCTTCTCCATCTGTAATGTAATTGATTTGATATTCATTCAAAATTCTTCCTTCATCCCAATTAAAATAATAACCAGATGGATGGTTGAGCGAGGGATAGACTTCATTTGGTTTAACAGAGGAAGTCCCGGCAACATTGATGTAAACTCCCCAGTTAATATCTTCGCTGCCGGTGGTTAAATATTTAAAGTTATTTTTCATTTTTGCAAAAATCGATATTCAAAGAAAACAAAACAATAAAGTTTGTAAAAAAGTGTGTCAAAAAGTATAAATTATATGCCAAATTAAATATTGTTTTGGAGTGTTTATAAAACTATTTTTGATTATTGATATTTTTCAACCGAATATCAAAAAAGTAAAACTTAATATAAACTGATAAATTCAAACTTTTATGAATGTTATTCTTGGAATTTTATTCCACTCATTGGGTGGCGGCGCTTCCGGAAGCTGGTATATGCCATATAATTGGGTGAAAAAGTGGCGTTGGGAAATTTATTGGATTACCGGCGGAATTTTTTCATGGTTAATTATGCCATTCTTGGCTGTTATTTTGACGATTCCTGATTGGCAGGGAATTTTACAAGCTACCAGCAGCAGCGTTATTCGTAATACCTACATTATGGGTTTGCTGTGGGGAATTGGAGGTCTGACCTACGGGCTTGCAATCCGATATCTTGGCATGTCTCTGGGTAATTCAGTGTTGCTGGGGATTACTTCTGTTGTAGGTTCTCTGGGCTTGCCTGTTTTGCGTAATATCCCTGGTGTAGCGGAAGTTATTCCCGAGGGACTAGCCTTTTCAGAGCTGTTTGGCAGTACAGGAGGGCGAATTGTTATTCTTGGGATTCTGATATTGTTGGCCGGAATTATTTTAAGTGGCCGGGCCGGAATTCAAAAAGACAAAGATATTGGAAACGTTAAGGAAGGTGTTAACAGTGAATTTAGTCTATCAAAGGGATTGATGATTGCGGTTGTTTCGGGGGTTTTAAGCGCCTTTTTTAGTTTTGGAATTGATGCAGGAAAGGAAATGTCTGTTGTAGCAAGATCGTTGGCAGTGGAACAGAGCTATCCGTTTTTGACACAGGAAGGAGGAAGTTTTAAATATCTCTTCGAAAATAATATTATCTTTTTTGTTATTCTTTGGGGAGGACTGACTACCAATTTTATATGGACAACTGCTCTCATTCTCCGAAATAAAACCGGCAGCGATTTTACCGACAAAAAAACTCCTTTATTGAGAAACTATCTGTTTTGCGCATTGGCTGGTACTACGTGGTTTTTACAATTCTTTTTCTACGGAATGGGCGAAACTAAAATCGGTAACGGTGCCAGTTCATGGACGCTTCACATGGCTACCATTATTTTGACTGCGAACATGTGGGGGTTTTATCGTAAAGAGTGGAAAGGTGTCTCAAAAAAGACCTACAACACGATATTGCTTGGCATTGGCGCAATTTTGCTCTCGGTAGTCGTTATCGGTATTGCTAAATGGTTATATCCTGAATTAAATGCACTTGGGTAATGAAACGTGTAGCTTTTAAAATGATTTTGGATGAAGGTCAGAAAGTGGAATACAAAAGACGCCACGATGAGATATGGCCTGAACTGAAACAGCTGTTAAAAGAAGCTGGTATAAGCGAATATTCAATTTTTTTGGATGAGGATACCAACACTTTGTTTGCCTTTCAAAAAGTAAGCGGAGAGGAAGGTTCTCAAAATTTGGGAGAGACGGAAATTGTAAAAAAATGGTGGGCTTTTATGGCCGACATAATGAAAACCAATCCCGATAACTCACCGGTTTCGGTTAAATTGGAGGAAGTGTTTTTTATGGAATAGAACAACAACTAAATCAAAATAAGATGGATCAAATAAAACAATACGGGAAAGTCTTTTTTTTACTGGCAGTTTTTTGGGGATTTTCTTTGTCAATAAGTGCAAAAACGCAAGTTGAAAAATTAGTTTGTGAATACCATACCAATCCAATAGGGATTGATGTTAAAGTACCAAGATTAAGTTGGCAGATCGTAACGGACCAGGAAAATCTGATGCAGACTGCCTATGAAATCCGTGTTGCCGAAACGCCTTCAGATTTAAATAAAAAAAGTAAGTTGATTTGGAGTGCCGGCAAAGTAAACAGCGACCAGTCAGTAAATGTACTATATGAAGGGCCGGAGTTGGAATCAATGCAGCGTGTTTACTGGCAGGTACGCGTTTGGGATAATAATAACAAAGCAACAAAATGGAGCGAACCGGCATTTTGGGAAATGGGAATTCTTAGCCCGGAATTATGGTCTGCTTCATGGATTACTATGAAAAATGAGCCCCAAAAAGAGGGATCAAAACCTGCCCATTACTACAGAAGTGAATTTTCTTCAGGTAAAAAAGTGAGTTCAGCCAGGATTTACGCTACATCATTGGGAATTTACGAACTTTTTATAAACGGAGAAAAAGTAGGTGATGAACTTTTTACTCCGGGATGGACCAGTTATAATAAACGTTTGCAATACCAAACCTACGATGTAACCGACATGATTCAGCAAAAAAATGCAATTGGTGCAGTTGTTGGTGACGGTTGGTATCGGGGAAATATTGGTTTTAGTACGCAACATAATTATTATGGCGAACAGATTGCTTTGTTGGTTCAGTTAAAAATAAATTATACTGATGGAACGAGCGAAACCATTAACACTGATAAAAACTGGAAGGTTTCGGATGGACCAATACGTGAATCGGATATTTATAATGGAGAGACTTATGACGCCAATTTGGAAATGAATGGATGGACAAGCAGCGGTTTTAATGACGGAAGTTGGCAAAATGTTACCATTCTTGATCATTCAAAAGATATCTTAATTGCGCCTCAGGGAGAGCCTGTTAAAGCAATTGAGGAATTAAAGCCAATTAAAAGCCTGACCACACCAAAAGGTGAAATGGTTTTTGATATGGGCCAGAATATGGTTGGCTGGGTAAGATTAAAAATCAAGGGAAAGAAAGGTGATGCAATTACGCTGAAATTTGCTGAAGTTTTAGATAAAGAAGGAAATTTTTACACCGCAAATTTAAGGTCGGCAAAAGCAACCGATACTTATATTTTGAAAGGTGACGGAGAGGAAATTTATGAACCAAAATTTACATTTCATGGATTTCGGTTTGTACAAATAGAAGGTGTAGATAAAATGCCGGAAATGGATCAAATCACCGGAGTTGTGATTTATTCAGATATGGCGCCAACAGGAACTTTTTCCTGTTCCGATCCGCTAATCAATCAATTACAGCATAATATACAATGGGGACAAAAGGGGAATTTTTTGGATGTACCAACCGACTGTCCGCAACGCAATGAACGACTTGGTTGGACAGGCGATGCACAGGTGTTTAGCCCCACCGCAGCATTTAATTTCGATGTTGCACCTTTTTATACTAAATGGCTGGGAGACTTAGCTGCCGATCAGGTAGAAAATGGTGTGGTTCCTCACGTAATTCCGGATGTATTGAATGGTGGCGGCGGTTCAACTGCATGGGCAGATGCTGCGATAATTGTACCGTGGACGACTTATTTGGCTTATGGAGATACACGAGTTCTGAAAGTTCAGTATCCAAGTATGAAAGCTTGGGTAGAATACATGAGAACCAGAGCCGGAGAGGATTATCTTTGGACCGGCGATACGCATTACGGCGACTGGCTGGCTTTTGCCACAACAAGGTCGGATTACCCCGGAGCAACAACCGAAAAAGACTTAATTGCAACGGCTTATTATTCATATTCCAGCGGATTGCTGGCTGAAATAGCAGCGATTATTGGGAAAAACGATGAAGCGAAAAAATACCAAAAGCTTTCTGAAAACATCAAAAAGGCATTTGTTCAGGAGTTTGTAACCCCCGCAGGGAGGTTGGTTTCGCATACTCAGACAGCATATTGTCTGGCGCTTTCTTTTGACTTGTTACGTGAAGACTTAGTTCCGAAAGCTGCCAAATTTTTAGCCGATGATGTAAAGAAGATGGGGCATTTAACCACAGGATTTGTGGGAACACCTCTGTTATGTAAAACATTGTCGGATAACGGCTATGCTGATTTGGCTTTTATGTTGCTGAACCGTAAAGATTATCCGTCGTGGTTGTATCCGGTTACACAGGGAGCAACAACCATATGGGAGCGCTGGGACGGACAGAAACCGGATGGAACATTTCAGGATGTTGGGATGAATAGTTTTAACCACTATGCATACGGAGCTATCGGTGAGTGGTTGTATACTTATGTTTCCGGGTTAAATATCGATACTCAATCACCCGGCTATAAGCATTTTACCCTGGCTCCACATCCCGGTGGCGGATTAACAAATGCTCAGGTTCAGTATAAGTCGTTATATGGTAACATAGAATCAGGTTGGGAAGTTGAAGGAAATACATTGGTTTATAAAGTAGTTATTCCGGCAAATACAAGCGCTACAGTAGTTCTTCCGGGAGCTTCGCTGGATAATGTGACGCTGAATACTCAGCCGCTTAAAGCAACAGATAAAAAAGCAGAACAAGTTGAAAAAGGAGTTTCGCTTACACTGGGCTCCGGAACATATCAATTTAGTTATGCACTTTAATTGAAGTGTAGAAAGAATAAAATAGTAACAGGATAGAAATTATGAAGAAAGAAAATGTTGAAAAGGCCTATTTGCTGGCCAAAGAAATATACGCAGAACTTGGTGTAAACACCGATGAGGTTTTGCAAAAAATGAAAGACGTAAATATTTCTCTCCATTGTTGGCAAACCGATGATGTTGTTGGTTTTGAAAAAGCTGATGGTGAACTTTCCGGAGGAATTCAAACCACTGGAAATTACCCGGGGAAAGCCACAACAATAGAACAAATGCGGGCTGATTTGGAGAAAGTTTTATCCCTTCTGCCGGGCAAACAGCGTTTAAACCTTCATGCCATTTACGGAGATTTTGAAGGCGAAAAAGTTGATCGCGATGAAATAGAAGTAAAACATTTTCAGAGTTGGATTGATTGGTGTAAAGCGCAAGGCATTGGAATGGATTTCAATGCGACCTGTTTTTCACACGACCGTGCAGCGGATGGTTTTACGCTTTCAAGTAAAAATGAAGAAAACCGCCGGTTCTGGGTAGAACATGTAAAACGTTGCCGTGCCATTTCTGCCGAGGTTGGAAAACAATTGGGAACTCCGTGTGTGCACAATACCTGGATACCAGATGGTTCTAAAGATGTTCCTGTCGACCGAAACGGACATCGTGTTCTATTGAAAAAATCATTGGATGAAGCAATGGCAATTGACTATCCAAAGGAACATATGAAAGATGCGGTTGAAAGTAAATTGTTTGGAATTGGCGTAGAATCAATGACGGTTGGCTCACATGACTTTTATTTGGGATATGCACTGAAAAACAATAAACTTATTTGTTTAGATAACGGACATTTTCATCCAACCGAACAAGTAGGAGATAAAATATCTGCATGTCTTCAGTTTTTAGATGAGATTTTACTTCATGTAACCCGCCCTGTTCGCTGGGATTCGGACCATGTGGTAACATTAAATGAAGATGTTCAGTTAATTGCATCTGAGATTGTTCGAAATGATTTTCTGAGTCGTGTAAATATTGGACTTGACTTTTTTGATGCATCTATAAACCGCATTGGAGCCTACGTTGTGGGAACGCGTGCTGCACAAAAGGCATTTATGATTGCCTTGTTGGAGCCAACTTCAAAATTAATTGAATTTGAAGAAGCAGGTCAGAATTTTGAACGTTTGGCGTTGTTGGAGGAGCTGAAAACCAAACCTTTTGGTGCAGTATGGGATTATTATTGTTTACAGGAAGGTGTTGCTGTTGGAGAAGATTATATTGCTGAAATACAACAATATGAAAAAATGTTTTTAGTGAAGAGATAGAAGTTTTTTTATCAAAGTTTAAAGGATACTACAGGATGACGAATCACAAGTAGTGTCCTTTTTTTGTACTTTTATTTTTAGAATACAGAGCAAGTTATCGTAGAAACTGGATTAGAAAAAATTTAACCAATGAAAAAACTGGATACCAGGCTGATGCATCCGCGCGACCAGATAACAATGATTATCGACAAAGTTTACAGGAGTGGTCTAACGACGACCTCGGGAGGAAATATTTCAGTAATCGATGAAAATGGAGATATTTGGGTAACGCCATCAGCAATTGACAAGGGCTCGTTGAGAGCGTCGGATATTATTTGTGTTCGGAAAGATGGAACCATCGAAGGTCGTCATAAACCCTCTTCCGAATATCCTTTCCATAAGGCTATTTATGAAGCCCGTCCCGATATAAAAGCAGTGGTTCATGCTCATCCGCCGGCACTGGTTTCTTTTAGTATTGTTCGTCAAATCCCAGATACCAATATTATCCCCCAGGCAAAGAATATTTGCGGGCCAATTGGCTATGCAACATACGAATTGCCGGGGAGTGAGATTTTAGGCGATGTAATTGCCAAGGAATTTGAAAAAGGATTCAATGCCGTAATTATGGAAAACCATGGGACAGTGGTTGGCGGATCAGATTTAGGCGATGCTTTTCAACGTTTTGAAACACTTGAATTTTGCGGAAGAACAATTATTTACGGAAGTACAATCGGTTCTCCAAAATATTTGAGCGACGATCAGATTGCAGAATTTGAGGAACAAATTCCGCGTTTGTTGCCTGAAATGAAAGAGGTTGAACATCCTTCTGATGAAAGAGCAATTCGTGAAGAAATTAAAAAGATTGTGCACCGTGCCTGCGAACAGGGATTGATGATTAGTTCTTACGGAACGGTTTCTGTGCGTTGGCGCGACAATGATTTTTTAATCACTCCAACCAATGTGGCCCGTTGGGATATTCAGAATGAAGATATTGTTCAAATTAAAGACGGAAAACGTGAGCCCGGAAAAATACCGAGTCGTTCAACCTGGTTGCATCAGGAAATTTATAAACGTAATCCGCATGTAAACTCCGTCATACTAACACAAACACCATATTTGATGGCGTACAGTGTATCTGCAGAGAAGCTGGATGTGCGTACCATTCCTGAAAGTTGGATTTTTTTGCAGGATGTTCCGAATGTTCCTTTTGGTTCTCATTTTGCAGGGGAGGAAACGATCTTGAATTTGTTGTCGGAAAATACACCGGCTGTAATAATTGAGAATGACTCAGTTTTGGTTACCGGTGATAAATTGCTTGGAACTTTTGACCGCCTTGAAGTGGCTGAGTTTAGTGCAAAATCGCTAACCATGGGAGCTTCACTTGGAAAACTGGTTCCGATAAATCCGGATCAGGTAGAAGAATTGAGAAAGAAGTTTTTAAGTTGATAAGCCAATAAAATTAAAATTTTGGCAAAATTACTGTTGTTTACGGATGGAAGCGTTCATATCCAGTCAGGGATTGGATATGGCGCTTTTCTTTTTGTTTCAGAAGAAGAGCAGTCAATTGATAAGTTAAAAGAAAAAGTTCAGGTGAAACGTTTTGAGGAGACTTCTTCGACAAAGCTGGAACTTCAGATTTTTCTTTTTGCCCTCAACACAATTAAAGAAGATGTTGACGAATTGTTTGTTTACTCCGATTCCCAAAATTTGGCAGAATTAATGGAACGGCGGCAGCGTTTGGAGAAAAATGATTTTCACTCAAAAACCGGAAAAATATTGAAGAATGCCGTTTTGTATCGGGCATTTTTTGCTGCAGTTGACCGGCTCAAAATTCGATTTATAAAAGTTAAAGGACACAAGCCTTCGCGGGAAAAGAATACGATTGATCGTATTTTTACACTTGTTGACCGCACTTCCAGAAGATCTTTACGCGAGGAAATAAAAATGTGAAATAATTCACATTCAACATATTTTGGTGGAAATTCGTTTAATTTTACAAAACAAAATAATAAGCCAATGAAACCTTTCATTTTTATCCTGTTTGTTTTGCTAGTCGTTTCATGCAAAAATTCACCAAATAAAAAAAATCAGACAGAAGAGGTAAAAACGTATTTGGTGGAAAAGGAGACTGCCGAAGGAGTTGCGCTTTTTGATGGAGAAACATTAGGTGGTTGGGAGGTTACCAATTTTGGAACACAGGGACCTGTGAAAGTTTCTGCAGGAACTATAATCCTCAATTACGGCGATGGATGCACAGGCGTGACCTATACGAATGATTTTCCCACAGTTAATTACCAGCTTTCTTTGGAAGCAAAACGGGTTTCAGGCAACGATTTTTTTTGCGGCATAACTTTTCCTGTTGACACAACATTTTGTTCGTTTATTGTTGGCGGCTGGGGTGGACCGGTTGTTGGCCTGAGTACGATTGATGGTAAAGACGCTTCTGAAAATGAAACACAAATAATGATGAGTTTTGAAAAGGACAAGTGGTACAAAATCAGGCTACAGGTAAGCGACAAAAAAATAATGGCTTGGATTGACGAGAAGAATGTACTCGATTTTGAAACTGCTGACCACAAAATTTCCATCCGTCCGGAAGTTAGCCTTTCTTGTCCTTTGGGAATTGCAACATGGAATACAACCGGCGTTTTACGAAATATCAGAATGAAGAAACTTTAATAATTCCCGACGTTCTATTTTCGTTTACATGTAATCCAGCTACTACTCCTACTTTTTCTTTTTCCGTTTTTTTGTTTGCTGAAATTCCCGTTGCTCACGTTCATCTTCTTTTAGCAATTTTTTCCAGTTGTAATTTGTGTCTTTGGTAAAATCCAATGTTTCCTGGTAAGCTTGCTTGTCAATTTCGAGGACTGTAATTTCCTTATCAAGATAAGTTTCAATCTCTTCCAGAATTGATTTTTCCTCGGTACTGCAAAACGAAACTGCTTGTCCTTTTTGTTTGCCCCGACCGGTTCGGCCAACACGGTGAACGTAGTTTGCAGAAACTTCAGGTAAATCATAATTCACCACAAAATCAACATTTGGAATATCAATCCCCCGGGCACTGACATCGGTAGCAATCAGAAGTTTTAGATTTCCTTTTTTGAAATTGTCCAGTGTTTTTGTTCGTTCATCCTGTGTTTTGTCGCTATGGATGGTTTCTCCGATAATCTCAACGCGTTCCATGGCTTTTTTTACCCGCTCTGCACGTACTTTGGTTCGAACAAAAACAAGGATTTTTCTATCCTGGTTTTCATCAACAAGACGTTCCAGAAAAGCCCTTTTGTCATCCATTTCAATAAAAGCAACCGAGTGTTCAATGTTTTTAGCCACCGGATTTTTAGGCGAAATCTGAATACGAATCGGATTTTTTACCAGCGAGTAGGCCAGCTTCTTTATTTTGTTGTTGATGGTAGCCGAGAAAAAAAGTGTTTGCCTTTTTCGGGGCAGCAATTTTATTAAATCGTTGATGTCTTTTATAAAACCCAAATCCAACATGTGGTCGGCTTCATCCAAAACCAGTATTTCCAGTTTATCGAGTTTTAAATGCCCCTGGCTGCTTAAATCAAATAAGCGACCGGGAGTAGCCACCAAAACATCAACTCCTTTTTTTAGCTTCTGAATTTGAGGTTCCTGGTCAACACCTCCTATGATTCCCAGAAATTTCAGTCTTGTATTTTTTCCAATATTTTTAAAAACATCAGTTATTTGCTGCGCCAGTTCGTGGGTGGGAACCATAACCAAACATTTTACCTGCGCTGAATTTTTTCCGTATTTTTTTTCTAAAATTTTATGAATGATGGGAATGGCAAACGCAGCCGTTTTTCCTGTTCCGGTTTGTGCAATTGCGAGAACATCTTCGCCTTTTAAGATAGGAGAAATGGCTTTAAACTGAATGTCTGTTGGCCGCCTGAAACCCTGATTCTCAAGGTTCTCTTTTATAATCGGCAAAATGGAATAATCCTCAAATTTCATTTTTTGTTTTTTTCTGGCAGCAAAGATAATTTTAATGCTGAGAACTTGAGGGTTTTAAATAGAACTGAAAATCAAAGCGAAGTCCAAATTCGGGCTAACGAATATCCGGGGGCTTTTATTGAAAGATCTAAAAAGTAACCAAACGGCGTTTGTGCCGTTTCAAATTCGGCATTTTGTAATCTCTTTTCAGCTTCATCAAAAATTTGTTTTGTAAACTCAATGGAAGCTTTTGATTCTGAAAGATGTGCAAAGGAATGCAGAATTACTTTTTTACAATTGTTTTTCCTGGCTGTCCATTTCAGGTGGTTCACCAATTTTTTTTCACGACTTTTTACGTCGTTCTCTTCGTCACTTTCTTCCACCTGAATAAAAGCCAAGATAGAATCGGTGAACACTGCACCTTCTGTTATTTCTTCGGCTGATTCCAGATTTTTTTGAGCCGGTGTGTAACCAAACTCATCAATATACATTACCAATACCTTCATAGAATTATTCTGCGCCAATCAATTCTTCACTTAGTTTTTCTGTCCATGTACAAAGTGCCGCAACTTGCTCTTCAGTAAGCTTGGCTTCTTTATGCATCTGAACGTATGCTTTTATTGGCATCTTTTTACGCTCAACTTCTCTGCAAATTTCTTCAAGAGCGCCAATTTTATCAAAAGTATCCATTTGTCCCCATTCTGAAAAATTTAGTTCTTCTTTTCCTTCAACAATATGGTCGTTTATCATCCAGGCAACCGGAACAATATTGTGGTACCATAAATAGTTAGTCTGGTCGGAATGGCAATCCATACAAGCATTTTTCAGAATTGTTTTTACGTTCTCGGGAACTTGTTCTTTTTCAAAAATATGGTCGGGAGTCGAGGTGCCTAAGTTCTTTTCTGGTCTGAAAAATTGAATAACTATGGCACCAATGATAACGACGATAAATAAAATTCGTAATAGTTTTTTCATATTCGTTTATGATTAAAAAAACCGGATATTCGTATGATAACGAATTCCGGCGTTTTTATTTAGATGTAATTATTTACTGTTTAATTAAAGCGGATGCTTCTTTTTTTACCCATTCTGTCAAGGTTTTTGCTTCTTCTTCCGTAAGTTTTCTCTCCGGGAATCTTTCAAGAAATCTTTTCGGTGGCATTTCTCCTTCTTCAACAACTTCGGCAATATGCCGCAATGCTCCAATTTTTTTTACTTTTGAAAGGCTGTCAAAGGTTTTAAAATCAAGATCTTCTTTTGCATCTTCATTTTTTGAATCGGTGTTGTGACAACCAAAGCAAGACTTATCTATTATCGCCTTAATGTTTTCCGGCATGTTTAATTCACCTTTTACAGGAGTTTTGTCTGAGGCATCAAGTGTTGACGAAATGAATAAAAAGGCAAGACAGATTCCTGCTAAAATTCCTAATTTTTTCATGGTTTAATCATTTAAGAAGATGATACAATAATAACATACAATTTAGCGTAATTAAATAAATAAACATAGTTTTGAATTTATTGTTTGAACATAATTCGATAAAATTCAGCAAATTGATTGAAAAAGTATATTGATTCCTGAGTATTTTAATAATTTTGGCGAAAATGCTTTTTATGCGGACAATTTTGATGATTCTTGCCGGAATCTTTCTGTTTGAATATTCATCTGTAGGACAGATTTCGCAAGGTGGAAAACCTCTTGAATTTTTAGGGCTTAAAAGCGCAAAAATACCGGTTGAAAGAATGCCGGATTTGGATAATGATATTTTGCTGAAACAGGCTATTGGTGAATATAATAACTCAGTTCAGCTAAAACCTTTTAGATTTGCTACTCCTTTTGAAGTAAATTATACTGTTGCCAATTCCGGTGTATGGACGACTGCAAATGACGGAACTCAAATCTGGAGGCTAAATATAGTATCAGAAGGGGCAAAATCTTTAAATCTGATTTTTAGCAATTTTAATCTTCCGGCGGGTGCGCGCTTGTTTTTGTTTAATGAAAACACCAAACACGTGCTTGGGGCATTTACTTCCTTTAACAATAAGTCCACCGGAAAATTTGCAGTTATGCCTGTTGCAGGTGATGAGATTACGGTTCAATATGAAATTCCTGCCGGTTATCAGCCGGATGAAACTTTTGCTATTTCACAAGTAAATCACGATTTTGCAGGCATTATAAAAAGTGACGATAGACGGCCTTTTTATCCTACCGTTGCCGGTTCCTGCAATGTTGATGTGAATTGTGAAATTGGAGAGGACTGGTCGGATATGAGAGATGCGTCTTGTCGGTTAATTGTAAATGGTACGGAGGTTTGCTCGGGAACATTAATAAATAATACAGCCGAGGATGAAACGCCATATGTTATTTCGGCAGCACATTGCTATGACAGATGGGAATATGCGGAAACAACAGTTTATGCTTTTAATTATGAAAGTCCTTATTGTTCGCCTTTAGACGGCGACCCTTCAAATTCTGTCTCCGGAGCGATCATGAAAGCCCGGTTTGACAGTCTGGATTTTGCATTGGCCGAAATGAGTCTTGTTCCGCCACCCGAGTACAGACCATATTATGTTGGTTGGGATAATTCAGGAACAATGAGTGGCACGGTGGTTACGATTCATCATCCCTGGGGGGATATAAAAAAGATATCTTTTGATTATGACAAACCCGGATTTAGTAGTTTTAATTCGCATTATGTTGATAATGCATTTATTAGGGTTAGCCGATGGGACGAAGGTGTGACTGAAAGCGGGTCGTCAGGAGGAGGGTTGTTTAATCGTAATAAAAGTCTGATTGGAACTTTAACCGGTGG
The DNA here is from genome assembly GCF_022267315.1 of Maribellus maritimus. Lineage (GTDB taxonomy): Bacteria > Bacteroidota > Bacteroidia > Bacteroidales > Prolixibacteraceae > Draconibacterium > Draconibacterium maritimum. Next base: position 41,481 of record NZ_JAIKLE010000039.1, on the reverse strand, counting down.
TTCGGCGGATTGTGAAGAACCGATTGATGATTATTTTGCACGTTTTGATATGGCATGGGATTACAAATCGGACATAACCAAACAGCTCAAACACTGGCTTGATCCCGTAGGAACAGGTGCAAGTTATGTAGATGGAAAGCGGTTTTATCAGGACGAGGAACTTTGTGGCGCTTTTAGCAATTTGACCGATGAAGATCAACACCAGCTACTGACAATAACAGTTGACGGCGATTTTTCAGGCTATTGGGGAGGAACAAACGATGCAGGAATTACTGAGGTTGTGGAAAAATTTTCGATTGACGGAGCTGAAACACTCCGCGGAGTGTCACTTGGTGTGGGCAGAGTTTATGATACTGGTTCCGGTGGAACAGTAGTTGTAAAAGTGTACAATGGAACAAATTTACCGGGACAGCTGTTGTATTCTCAATCGGTTGATCTTGACTTTTTTGTAGAGGGGGCCATGAATTACATTGGGTTTGAAAACGATGTGAAGCCGATTGGAGATTTCTATATAGGTTTTGAGATGGAAAATATGAGCCCCAGAGATACATTTGCTGTATACCAGTCGGTTTGGGAGGCCGATTCCGTAAATTTCTTCTATTTCAAAAGTGGAAGTATGTGGTATAATTTTGCAAATATAAATCCCGATGGTTATTCCGCTTCAAATGTTTTTGAAGTCGTTGCCTGTAATATTTATAGCGAATCAGATGAACCTTATGTGGTTGACGACCCAATGGAGATCGCTGTATATCCTAACCCTACAAATTCCTATTTTACGTTGGAAACGGGGACTGAAATTAGCTTAAAAGAAATATCAGTTTTTAATATGCTCGGACAACAGGTTGATGTAATCTATACCAATCAACGGGAAAAAAAGATTCAGATTGATTTGTTGGGAAACGTTCCAGGTATTTATTTTGTACGTTTTAATAACGGGAAGAAAATGGTGTCGAAAAAGGTTTCATATCTCCCATGGTAGTACAACAAAATGCAACGAATTTTAATATTTATCCTTTATATTCTTTTTTTTAGTTCATGTATGAACGATAGAACGCTGCAAAACAATGAAGTGAGCTCCAATGAATTTGCAAGTGGTTTTAGTATCGAAGAAAATAGCGAAATTGTAAAACTCAAGGTTTTTAATCCCTGGGAAAAGGCACAAAATGTAAAGGTGGAGTATTTTCTGGTACCTAAGGAAATATCTGTTCCCGATTCGTTGCAAAATAAAAACATTATTCGCACCCCGATTCAGCGAATAATTTGTATGTCAACATCGCACCTCGGTTTTATTGAGGCGTTAAATGAAAGTCAATCAGTTGTTGGAATTTCCGGAGCAAGTTATGTTTCCAATCTTGAACTTTTACAAAATGTGGAAACAGGGAAGGTGGTTGATGTTGGTTATGGACAGAACCTGAATTATGAAGTGATTTTAAATCAACATCCCGATGTGGTGATGCTTTACGGGGTTGGAAGTGAGGTCACAACACATGTGAAAAAACTGGAAGAATTGGGAATCCCGGTGGTCATGAATGCGGAATATCTGGAAGAAACTCCGCTTGGAAAAGCAGAATGGATAAAATTTGTAGGAGCATTGTATCAAAAAGAAAGCGAAGCTCAACAGTTTTTTAACGAAATAAAAGAAGATTACCTTTCACTAAAAGAGAAAGTAAAAGACAAACAAAACAAACCTAGAGTTCTAGTTGGATCACCGTACAAAGATTCATGGTGGATACCAGGTGGGAACTCATATTTGGCAAATATGATAAAAGATGCCGGTGGCGATTACATCGGAAAGGATAACGATTCGCATGAAAGTTATGTGATTTCTTTTGAAAATGCACTTACCTATGGAAATGAGGCGGATGTATGGATAAATATGGGACTTTTATCATCCAGAAAAGATATTATCGCAACCGACCAGCGTTTTGAGAATTTTAACGTTTTAAAAGAAGGTCGTTTGTTTAATAATAACAACAGAATGAGTGAAAACGGCGGTAATGATTTTTGGGAAAGTGGCACCGTTTATCCAAATTTAATTCTCCGCGATTTGATTTCTGTTTTTTATTCGGGAACAAATCATGACGAATTGGTGTATTACAAAGAAGTAGAATGAATCCGCCACAGGAACATAAAAAGTCTTCAGTACGCGCAGTGTTTTTTATACTTGGCGTGCTTTTTTTATTGCTGCTGCTTGCCGATCTTTTGTTAGGCTCTGTAATTGTTCCTTTAAAACAAATATTTCTATCTGTTTTTTCGTCGGAAGAAAGTAATGCTACATTCAGAACGATTGTTCTTGAATTCCGTTTGCCCAAAGCAATAACTGCAATTTTAACCGGTGCCGCGCTGTCGGTTAGCGGACTGCAGATGCAAACCGTTTTTCGAAATCCGCTGGCAGGGCCGTTTGTTTTGGGGATTAGTGCCGGAGCAAGTTTAGGAGTCGCACTTTTTGTTCTTGGCTTTTCTTCTGTTTTTGCGTTTGGTGTTGTAACATTAACCGGAGCCTGGCCACTTGCCATTGTTGCATGGATTGGTTCTTTCCTTGTGATGTTGCTTGTTTTGTACGTTTCTACCCGTGTTAACGATATAATGACAATTCTGATTCTTGGGATTTTATTTACCAGCGCCGTTTCAGCTATTGTGAGCATTCTTCAGTATTTCAGTAATGAATCGATGTTAAAAGCTTTTATCATCTGGACGATGGGAAGCTTGGGGAGTGTTACCAATGCCCAACTTTCGGTGATGGCACCTGCATTTATTCTCGGAGTTTTTCTCGCTTTTTTCAAAATAAAAGATTTAAACGCATTTCTTTTGGGTGAAAATTATGCCCGTTCGCTGGGGGTGAATATTATTTCAAGCCGAATAATTATTTTTCTGAGTACCAGTTTACTTGCCGGAACAATTACTGCATTTTGTGGTCCCATTGGTTTTATAGGAATCGCAGTTCCTCACATTTGCCGCGTGATTTTTAAAACATCAAACCACCTGGTTTTGGTACCGGCGGTTATTCTGACCGGAAGCATTGTAATGCTTTTTAGCGATATTGTTTCGCAACTTCCGGGAATGCAAACCACCTTGCCCATCAACTCGGTAACGGCAATTATTGGAATTCCGATAATTATGTGGATGATAATCAAAAACAAAAAATTTGCTTCTGTTTCATGAGCGAGCAAGGATTCAATATTGAGTTGGATAATTTATCGGTTGGTTACGAGCAGTCGGGAGCAAAGCCTTTGGAGATTCTTTCCGGGATTAATTTTTCTGCTTGTCCGGGCGAAATGGTGGCGTTGATTGGATGTAACGGAATTGGTAAAAGTACGTTACTCCGTTCGCTTGTCGGTTTTCAGGATTATTTCTCGGGAAACATAAAATTGAACGGCGATGAACTAAAAACGGTTGACTCACGGGAAGTTGCTCAGATTATTAGTTTTGTTTCTACTGAAAATATCCGCGTGGCAAATATGACGGTTTTCGATTTGGTTGCATTTGGCCGTTTTCCTTATACAAATTGGATTGGTCGTTTAACTGCCGAAGACAAACAGAAAGTAAGTGAGGCGATAAAAAAGGTCGGACTGTCCGGTTTTGAAAGCCGGCAAACTATCCAGTTAAGCGATGGTGAACGTCAGCGGGCGATGATTGCCCGGGCTTTGGCGCAGGATACTCCGGTAATTATTTTGGATGAACCCACTGCATTCCTTGATGTAAGCAACAAATACGAAATATTTCACCTTTTGCAGATTTTGGCTAAAGAGAAAGGAAAAACCATTATTCTTTCAACACACGATTTGAATATTGCATTGCGTGAAGTGGATAAATTGTGGATTGTTACCGAAACCGGAAATTTCCAGGGAGCGCCGGAGGATGCTGTTTTAAATGGTTGGCTGAATCAGTTATTTAACAACGAAAATGTGGGTTTTGACTTGCAGGAAGGAGAATATTTCTTCAAAAAAGATTTTAAAGCTAAAGTTAAAGTAGAAGGAGAGGGGCTTTCGCTAATCTGGACACTGCGCGCTTTTAACCGTTTGGGATATCAAATTGTAATGAAGGCCAGTCCTGATTTTTTAGTTTCTGTGAATGAAGATTTATGGACCTATCAAAAAGAAGATGTAAAAGAAACATTTGGTTCTATTTATGAACTTTTGATGTTTCTGGAAAAATAAAAAGTCCTCTTTTTGCAAAGAAGACTTTGTACTATTTTATGTGAACTTTCAAATTAATACCCGGCAGCCTGTCCGTCTTTACGTGATTCCGACGCTCCGTAATATACTTTGTTTTTACTGTCCCATTTTATCGCCTGGTAACCGCCGTACGGTCCGTAAGCATAGCCAATTTTGTGGCCTTTTTGCATCAGCGCACGGATGGTTTCATATTCAAAACCTGATTCCAAAGTAACTTCGCCACCGTCAGTCATCGTGCCGCCGGTTGGATCACTCGAGCCTGTGTGCTGAATTCTTGGAGCATCGCCGGCTTCCTGAATATTCATTCCAAAATCGATAATGTTGCAAATAATCTGAACGTGTCCTTGCGGTTGCATGTCGCCACCCATTACGCCAAAACTGAGAAACGGTTCGCCATCTTTTGTTACAAAAGCCGGAATGATGGTATGGAACGGACGTTTGTGTGGTTCGTAAATATTCATGTGCCCTTCTTCCAACGAAAAAAGTTCTCCGCGGTCCTGCAAAATAAAACCCAGTTTTCCCGGGGTCATTCCCGAGCCCATTCCCCGGAAGTTACTTTGAATCAGTGAAACCATATTTCCTTCTTTATCGGCAACTGTCATGTAAATGGTATTTCCGTGTTCCATACCCCACGCCGGATAACTGCGTGCCGCCCGGTCGGGATTAATCATTTTGGCTTGTTGTTTGCCATATTCATCAGAGATTAGCTCTTTTATGGGCAGATCATTAAAATCGGGGTCTGAATAGTATTTTGCGCGGTCTTCAAAAGCCAATTTTTTAGCTTCTATAAAAAGATGAATGTATTCCGGTGAACCAAATCCCATGGAAGCGATATCAGAGTGTTTCATGATATTCAACATTTCCAAAGCTGCTGTTCCCTGCCCGTTGGGTGGAAGCTCCCAAACATCGTAACCACGGTAATTTACCGAAATCGGTTCAACCCAATCTGAATGATGATCTTCGAAGTCTTTCATGCTTAAAAATCCGCCTTGCTCGCGTACATATTTTACTATTTTTTCAGCAATCTCTCCTTTGTAAAAAACATCACGACCTTCTTTTGCGATTAACTCGAATGTATTTGCAAGATATGGATTTTTGAATATTTCACCTTTTTTCGGTGCTTTTCCTCCAGGCATGAAAATTTCCTCAAAACCCGGAAATTGTTTTAGCGAACGGGTGCTTCTTTGCCAATAATAAGCGATTAGTTCTGATAATGGAAAACCATTTCTGGCATATTGAATTGCCGGATCCAGAATTTCCCTCATTGGTTTGGTTCCAAACTTTTTATGCAATTCAAACCAGCCATCAACACAGCCCGGAACAGAAACCGGTAACGGACCCAGTGCCGGAATTTTTTCATAACCGTTTTGTTTAAAATAGTCGAGTGTTAAATCGTAGGGCGAGCGTCCACTGGCATTTAACCCGTATAACTTTTTTGTTTTGGCATCCCAAACAATCGCAAACAAATCACCTCCCATTCCGTTTCCTGTCGGTTCAGTCAAGCCCAACACGGCGTTGGCTGCAATCGCTGCGTCAATCGCATTTCCACCCGCTTTTAAAATGTCGAGTGCGGCCTGTGTTGCCAATGGCTGACTGGTACAAGCCATTCCATTTTGAGCAATTACTTCGCTGCGCGTGGCAAAATTATACCCGGTAATTCGGTCTTGTGCAAAAGCAATAAATGTGAGTAAAATTAATACTGACGTAAAAGCTGTTTTTTTCATAATATGATTTCCCCCTTTTTTCAATGAATTTTAAAAATAACAATTTTTCAAACGGCATTCAGAATTTAAATAATATTGAATCGTTATCTTCGGTAAAATTTCAAAAAATGGAACGGTTTCTCTCGAAATGTGCGGAATATATTTATCAAAAACATCAAAAGAATTTGCAGAATCTTTGTATTGTTTTTCCCAACCGTCGTTCGGGAGTATTTTTTACTTCTTATTTACAGAAGCAGATTTCCGGTGCTGTTATCGGATCAAAAACGATAACGGTAAATGAATTGTTTTCCGATTTTTCACCTTTTCATTCAGTCGATAAATTGCAGCTCATTTCTATTTTGTATGAAGTTTTTAAAAGGCACACAAAAACTACCGAAACTTTCGACGAGTTTTATTTTTGGGGAGAGATTTTGCTCGCTGATTTTAACGATGTTGACCGGTATTTGGTAAATGCTGAAGATATGTTTCGAAATATCGCGGACATCAAAGAAATCGATTCTTTGTTTGATTATCTCACGCCTGAGCAGAAAATGGCGCTTGAGCATTTTTGGGGAAGTGTGGCGGTTTCAAATAACAAGGAATATCAGAAAAAGTACATCAATGTTTGGGATAAACTTTTTCCGGTTTATGCTGAATTCAAAGCTATTTTGGCTGAAAAGAAATTGGCCTACGGAGGAATGAGCGACCGGTGGGTAGTAGAGCATCTGGAAAAGGGCGATTCTGAATTTGATGCAGAAAAATATTACATCGTTGGTTTAAATGCGCTAAATGCCTGCGAAAAGAAATTTTTCAAGAGTTTGCAAGGCCTAGGGAAAGCTGATTTTTTGTGGGACTTCGACCGTTTTTATCTGGAAGATGAGAAGAACGAGGCCGGCGGTTTTATGCGTGAAAATCTTACACGTTTTCCTTCTCCCGATGATTTTCTTTTTGATGACCATTTCTTCTCAAGAAAGAAAAATATAAAACTGGTCGCTGTGTCGTCGGTTTACGGACAGGCACAGGAAATTCCTCATTTTTTAAAAGAAACTCAGCCCGATTTTCAGCCGCAATTTGATAATACAGCCATTGTTCTGGCCGACGAATCATTGTTGTTTTCCGCCCTTGGTGCAATTCCTGAAGAAACCGGAACTGTAAATATTACAATGGGCTACCCGGTGAAAAATTCGGTGGTTTATGGTTTTTTGATGTTGATGGTAAATCTTTTGAAAAACCGGAGAAAGGATGCTGATAATAATACGGTTGTTTATCACCGTTTTGTAACCGATATTTTGAACCATCAGCTGTTGAATGGAATTGCCTCGGAAAAATCGAAGGAATTTGTAGCGAGTTTGAAATTCAATAATAAAATTACGGTTGTTCTGAAAGAGATAAATTTCTCAACCATTCATCATCAAATATTTTCGCCGCCCGAAAAGGTAGTGGATTACAGCACTTATTTTTTGGATGTTTTGGGAAGTATTTACGCCTGGGTAAAACAGGAAGATGCCGGGAACAAAATGTTACTCGAGCTAATTTTTTCAATTTACAATGCAATTGAAAAATTGAAGGTGGTTGTTCAGGATGTTGCCAAAGAACAAAGTCGAGAAATCAGTCCGGCAGTTTATTTTCGTTTGTTTAATCAATATTTGGGGCAGGTTTCGGTCGCTTTTGAAGGTGAACCGTTGAGCGGAACGCAAGTAATGGGAATTTTGGAAACCCGCTGTCTCGATTTTGAAAACCTTATTATTTTGGGGCTGAATGAAAACAAATGGCCGCGAACTTTTACTTCGCCGTCGTTTATTCCGCACAATATTCGAAAAGGTTTCGGCCTGCCCGGAATTGACGAGCAGGATGCGATGTATTCCTATTATTTTTATCGTTTGATTCAGCGCGCAAAAAATGTGACCGCAACCTACAGCGTAGTGAAAGAAGGAATTAATACGGGCGAATTGAGTCGTTACGGATTCCAGTTGTTGTACGATTCTAATCAGTCGCCAAAACTGGTGAATCTCGATTTTTCTTTTGCCAACGATCCTGTGCCTGAAATTCAAATTCAAAGTTCGGAGAAAAGTGTGCAGGAATATTTGTCACGAATTTCAAAAGATCATCCGCTTTCGCCAAGTGCTATAAATGTATATTTTATGTGCAGTCTTCGGTTTTATTTCCGCTATTTTATGCATTTACCCGAGCCCGATGAGGTAAAAGACGAAATTGATAGTCCGATTTTTGGGAATATTTTTCACGAAACGATTGAGGCTTTGTACAAACCTTTTGTTGGAAAAGTGTTGGAAAAAGGCGATTTGGAGAATATGCAGAAAGATCGAATTCTGCTTGAAAATGAAATCAGGAAAGCAATTGCCAAACATTATTTTAAAGAAAGAGACTCAGCCAGAAAGCCAGTAAAACTGGAAGGCAAAACACTGTTGATTTTTGAAAATATAAAAACCTTTCTTAAACAACTCCTGAAAATTGATGCTGAGATTGCCCCATTTTCCGTGGAGTCGCTGGAAGATGATTATAAAACGGAATTGCCGCTTGTTTTAAACGGTGCGCCGCAGAAAATATGGATAGGTGGAAAAATAGACCGTGTTGATAGAGTGAATGGCAAACTTCGCATTCTGGATTACAAAACCGGAAATGTTGATTCACTCTCATTTAAAAATTTAGACGAGCTTTTTGAAAAAGATCAGAAAAAACATAAAAAAGAAATTTTGCAGGCTTTGATTTACACACATGTTCTTCGTAGAAATAAAACGAGTGAACGTGATTTCCAACCTGTAATTTACAGCTTGCGCAAGTTTTTCGACGAAACTTATTCTCCGGAAATCAGCTGGGGAAAACAGGGCTTTTCGTTTCAGGAAATAGAACCTGAATTTTTGGAACATTTACAAGTTTTAGTGCAGGAAATTCTTTCACCGAAAAATGTATTTTCGCAAACTCCATACGTAGAAAAATGCCAATATTGCCCTTACAACAAGATTTGCCAACGTTATTGATTAGCTCAATTTTCCAAGATATTCAATAACCGGTTTTGTTCTTTTATATACTTGCTCTTCGGTTTCTTCTTCGTCGAGTTCGAGTGTAATAGTCGGGATATTTCTTTCTACACCGCAGTATGTTCCAAACGAACCAGGAGTTGGATAACCGATATCTTCCAGTACCGGATGTCCGCATAGTTCTGCTACTTTCTCTGCAATTTTTTTTGCCGGACCATCAAAGTTCACCACTTTAAACGGAGCATGGATGGTTAAAATAACATCAGGTTTTATTGTTTCGAGTGTTTTTACCATAAACTTTGTTTCTTCCTCGCTGGCCGGAGCATCACCTGAATAATAATCGTTTTTTTCTGTTTTTACCCAGTTTTTTGTTGGGTAATTCCGGTTTAAATCCACGCCGTTTTTGTTTTGGCAAGTGTTGACCTTTTTCCCGCTCGGGTTCAGGCAGGGAATAAAATAAAGGTGGTTTTTTATGGTGCTAAAATTAGTCTCCTTTAAAAACCGATTGATAATATATTCACCTTCGGGTTCATCGCCATGAAAAATTCCGATGATAAGAATTTTTTTGGCGTTTTCGTTAGCAGATTTTTTTTCAATAAGTTCTATTTGGGAAAGGATTGATGTCTCCATTCTTAATCTTCCAGATATTTTTTGTATAAATCGGGACGTAATTCTTTTGTGCGTTCAATGGCTTGCTCCTGCTTCCAGTCGTCAACCAGTTTGTCGTTTCCGCTGAGCAAAATTTCAGGAACTTTCATTCCTTTATATTCTGCCGGGCGTGTGTAAACCGGCGGACTTAGCAGATTATCCTGAAACGAATCGGTGAGGGCAGAGGTTTCGTCGGAAAGAACGCCGGGAATCAAACGGACCACAGCATCGGTTATAATTGCTGCAGCCAGTTCGCCTCCGGTTAAAACATAATCACCAACCGAGATTTCTTTGGTAATATAAAAGTCGCGAATGCGCTGGTCGATTCCTTTATAGTGTCCGCAAAGAATAATAATGTTTCCCATCATCGAAAGGTTGTTGGCCTCTTTTTGATTAAAAACACCACCATCGGGAGTTGTGAAAATAATTTCGTTGTAGTTTCTTTTTGCTTTTAACGATTCAATGGCTTTTTCGATAGGCTGAATGGCCATCACCATTCCGGCACCTTTTCCAAAGGAATAATCATCAACGCGTCGGTGTTTGTCGTCCGAAAAATCACGTAAATTATGAATATGTATTTCTGCCAATCCTTTTTCCTGGGCTCGTTTTATTATGGAATGGCTAAACGGACTTTCCAAAATTTCCGGAAGTACCGTGATGATATCAATGCGCATTTATTTCAATTTTTTGCAAAGGTAAGTATTAAAATCCAATTCAATTTGAGCTCTGTTATATATCTATGAAGTTGCATAAGATGATTTTTTGTCATGTGTATTTGCTTAGTTTGTGACTATGTGTCATTGAAAATAGAATTATTTTGAAAAAAATGACTATTTTTTGTGATTGGAACATGAATTGATTTATGGGGAGCAGAGTTTAAAATTGAAATTATTAATTAATCAATAAAAGGAGAAAAAGTCATGAATTTAGTAAGATTTCAAAACCCACGTTACGCTGTAAACAGAAATTTAGTTGATGAACTGTTTGGCAATTTTTTGAGAAACGATTATCACGAAAATTATTTGGAAAATTGTGGAAATCAACCGGCAACCAATGTTTTTGAAACTGAAAAAGATTTCCGGATTGAGTTGTTGCTTCCCGGATTCCCGAAAGAAGACGTGCAGATAAATTATCACAAAAACGTATTGACTATTAAAGTTAAAAAGGAAGAAGAAAAAGAAACAAAATCGGAAGAATACAAGTATGCACACCGTGAGTTTGGTGCTTTTAACTTCGAGAAGAACTTTAAAGTTCCGAATTCAGTAGACGCGGAAAATATAAACGCAAAATTCGATAACGGCATTTTGCACATCGTTCTTCCCAAAAAAGAAGAAGCGCTCGAAAAAGATCCGGTTGATATAAAGATTGCATAAAAGATAGTGGTAGAGAAAAGTTAAAATAAAACCCGCTGGAGTTTCCGGCGGGTTTTTCTTTTGAATATATAAAGTATCAGTAAAGTAACTAAATGCTTATCAAATTGAGTCTGATATTTTTGATTTGTAATTCCCGTTTTGTTCGTTGATTTTTGATGAATTCAAACCAATCGAAGCAGGCTGCTTTTGAGAATCTCCCGTCTTCTGTGGAGTACGCTAGCAACTCGTTCCTGTTAAAATTCTTTAAGCGCAAAATCCCTTTCCCGATAATTGATTCCAATTAACCATGGAGGTAAAAATTTTTCCTTTTTTTGAGGGGGAGGGGTAAAAACATAAGCCGGTGCGTAGAAAACAATAATACCACGGGGGCACTCATGGTAATCGGATAACTAAGAGAAGAACCCCCAAAAGGGTTCAACTCTTTTTTATGTTTTTAGCTTTTACTTACCTTTTCCAATAAGAATAAATCTTCAGCATCCAACTCTAATTCCGGAGCTGAAAACAATGTTTTTAACTGATTTTCGCTTGTGGCACTTACAATCGGGGCCGTTACCAGGGGATTGGCCAGCAACCATGCCAAAGAAATGGTAGCCGGGTGACTGCCGTGTTTTTTAGCTACGTCATCCAAGGCCTTTAAAATGGCTTTTCCTCTGTCGTCGAAATGTTGTTTTATTCCGGCGCCACGCGGACTTTTGTCAAAATCGGCTTCTGTTTTATATTTTCCGGTTAAAAATCCGGCTTCCAGCGACCAGTAGGTGAAAACGCTCCAGTTGAATTCTTCTGCCAACGGCGCATATTGTTGTTCAAATTTGTCGCGAATCAATAAATTGTAGTGCGGCTGAAGTGCAACATATTTCGGGAAGTTGTTTTTTTCTGCCACTTCCATCGATGCCAGCAATCGTTCCGGCGAAACATTCGAAGCTGCGATATAACGCACTTTCCCTGCTTTTACAATTTCGTTATACGCTTCCATGGTTTCTTCCACCGGTGTTTTTTCATCATCAAAATGCGTGTAGTATAAATCGATATAATCGGTTTGTAAACGCGTCAGCGATTCATCAACCGATTGTAAAATATGTTTTTTACTGCTGTCAACGCCATGTTCTTTGGTTTGAGAACCAACTTTGGTAGCAATTACCAAATCTTTACGGTTGCCTTTGGCTTTCATCCAGTTTCCGATAATGGTTTCCGATTGTCCGCCGGTGCCGTTCACCCACCATGAATACGTGTTGGCCGTATCAATAAAATTAAAACCTCCGCCAACAAATTTATCCAGTATATCAAACGATTGTTTTTCGTCTAAAGTCCATCCAAATACATTTCCTCCAAAATTGATTGGAGCAATCTCTAAATCGGTATTTTTAATTGTTACTTTTTTCATATCTGTCCATTTTTAAGATATTATTTTTGTCTTTTAACCTTTGAAAAGTTTTGAAGAGGTATTCAATACTGTCTGTTTACATTTGATGAAACCCAAATCTGCGAGCTTTGTTTACGCCCCGGCAGGCTTTGTATTCCACATTAAAAATAAAGTTAAAGATTCAAGTCTATCCGCCCTATTGTTTGTAATCCGCGGATTTTAAAACTAAAGAACCAGCAAAATATTTAATGTGTCGTTAACCTATGCAAGTGAATATTCTAAGAGTATCATTGGCGAAAGTTTGCAGAATTATATTCTTGTTATTTGCTATTTGGTTTTTGAATTTTGGTGCTTACAAATGGATTTAACCTGCTCTGAGAATTTTTTCCATTTTTCGTCCTTTGGCCAGTTCATCCACCAATTTATCTAAATACCGTACTTGCTGCGTTAATGGATTTTCGATGTTTTCCACACGATAACCACAGATTACACCGGTAATGAGCGGGGCATTTTTATTTATTGTCGCCTGCTGAAAAAATTGCTCAAAGGTCACCCCGGCATCGATAAGTTTTTGCAGCTGTTTATCGTCAAAGCCTGTTAACCATTTAATTATTTCATGTAATTCTTCTTTTGTCCGTCCCTTCTTTTCCACTTTTGCGAGATAGAGTGGATACACTGATGCAAAAGTCATTTTTGCAATACGCTCATCTTGTTTGTTTCCCATGGTCATTTTATTTTTAGCCAATATCGGGAAATATTTTTTATTGCCTGAAAGCGGTTGGGTTTATTATTGAGAGCTCCGAGTCGCGAGCTTCGAGTTTACTGGAGCCTCAATTAAACAATAATCAATCAATTCGTTTTCCTATACAGCGTTTGTAATGAGCTGTCCTGTTGTATTTTTATAAGCTTCTGCTGACATTTTGATCGTCCTGTTCATTTTTTATCAATTTCCTGTTGATATTGAGGGTTGTACTGCCGGCGTATGGAGTCGTCTTGTAATTTTTTTCTTCCAGCCCGGAAAGGAATCGAACACTTTTAAAATCGATATAAATTCTCGGTTTCTGATATATTTTCTCCCTTGCTATTCAAAACGGTAAGTTGCAGTTTTCCGCCGTTCGAATCGAAATAAAGAACTTTTATGGGGTGCAGTCCTTTATCCAGTGCTTTCATTCCTGCAACTTCCCTCGGACTGTGCGCGCCATCGTTGTTAACTACTTCTTCGTTATCGATGTACATCACAGAACCGTCGTCGGAAAGCAATTTGAATGTATAAATATCTTTTTCAGAAACATTAATAAACCCGGTAAGCACCAGTCCGATGTTGCCTTGTACGTCTTCGGGAATGGCAACGCCCGGAGCCGTGTATTCTCCATTTAAAGGAGCCTTTTCAATTTCTCTGCATGAGCTTCCGCGGTATTCATGCCACAATGCTTTTAGTCCGCTGTGGGTAAGCGTTGTGTCTTTGCCCGGCGTGTATTCGCCTTTTATAAATTTGGTCTCGAAAATATCGCCTTTGCTTCCATCGGGGTAGAAATACCGGAAACTAAAGTTGGTGGTTTTTTCTATTTTAATCGGGCCGGCGTATAATTCAGATTCCTTTGTGGGGAAACTACCATCGGTAGTATAATGAATGGTGGCTTTGTTGTACCCGCTTTTCAAATCGACGTTGGTTTCGCCAATAAACATATTTGTTTTGTACATGCCTTCCATGGGCGGGATGTAGTATTTTATTCCCATTAGATTAAAACGCTGCAGATTTACATCTATTTTATGTTGAAAACGTGCCCAGTCGTTTGAGGAGGTGTCGTGCCAACATACTTCAGAAAGCGCCAGCATGCGTGGTAAAATCTGGTAATGTAAACGCGCAACCGTAGGAATCCATTCGGTCCAGATATTGGCCTGTACCCCTATAACCAGTTTTTTTTGCTCGTCGCTCAAACTGCTTTTTACCGGTTCGTATTCATACAAGTCTTTCAGCGTATTTTTTGCGGGTTTGTAGTCGAAATAAAAACGATCGCTGGTCGTAACAATCGCCTGATTTCCTGTTGCTGTTGCCCGTGGTACAGCATCGGGAACCCAACCGCGCCACCACATAATGGTTGCTGATGGTGACAATCCTCCTTCGATTATTTCGTCCCAGCCGATTAGTTTTTTTTTGTTTTCATTGAAAAATTTCTCCATATATTTTACAAACCAGGCTTGTAGTTCTTCTTCTGTTTTTAAACTATTTTCATGCATGCGTTTTTGGCAATCGGGACATTTTTTCCAGTTGGCTTTATCCACTTCATCCGCACCTAAATGCACATATTCGTATGGGAAAAGTTTGAAAACTTCACTGTATACATTTTTACAAAATTCCAGAGCGCTCTCTTTCCCCGGGCAAATTGGCGAAGAAAACAATTTTCCCCATCCTGTTTGTTTAAAACAGGAAATTCCATCGTAATTTTCTATGGCGGCAAGAAAATGCCCCGGCATATCAATCTCCGGAACGATATCGATTCCCCGGTCTTTTGCAAATGCAACAACTTCGCGTATGTCCTCCTGTGTATAATAGCCACCATAAAGTGTATCTCTGTTAACTACTTTCATTTTATCGGATGGCAACAAAAAGTCTGCATTGTCCTGTTCTTGCGCCATTTTGAGACATTCCAGATCCTGGTTGTTGAATTTTCTCCAGGCACCCTTTTCGGTTAACAACGGGTACTGTTTTATTTCAATACGCCATCCCTGGTCGTCAGTAAGATGCCAGTGGAACTTGTTGAGTTTGTACATCGCCATTAAATCAAGCAGGTTTTTTACTTCTTCTTTTGTGAAAAAATGACGAGATACATCGAGGTGAAGACCACGATAAGAGAAACGAGGCTCATCGCTGATGTTTACTACAGGAACGTTCCATTCTACAGTGTGGTTCTCCCGGGCTGATAACTCAATTTCAGGAGGTAAAAGCTGTCGTAAAGTCGAAATTCCTGAAATAATTCCGGCATAAGAGCTGGCTTTTATTTTGATTCCTGATTTGCTTACTGTTAACTGATATGCGCCTTCTTTTCCCGGAAGGTCGGTCAATTCCAGTAAAATATCGGCATCGGAATGCTCTGATTTTATCTCAAATCCTGTGGCTCTGCTCAGCATATTTTTTAAATAGCTGGCTGCTGCATCTAATTGTGGGGTATTAGTCGCAATGCTTAATTGATTTGTTAATTTGTAGCTGCCGTTATTCTGCTCTGTTTTTTTGGGTTGAGGAATTATTATTATTTCACCCGGAGTTTTTTGTTGAGAACAGGAAGCCAATAGGTACAAACTTATAAAAGCAACTAAAAGATATTTCATTCGATTAAAATTAATTGTTAAAAATATGCCGTTTATAGACAGTTTTTCAGGTTGTTTTGGTTCGTTTGTTTCCTATTCTTTTATGGCATAAAAGCAGTTTTTTATACCGAATCGTTATCTCTTTTAGAATTTGTTACTGAATCGCAGAAATTTTAACTGCCCATGCCAAATCGCACGGCAGATTTGTTCTGACTTTTTGTGGAATAAAAATCTTGACACCTTCCGATGTATTTTCCCATTTTAGGTTTCCTTTTGCTCCAAGCAAGCTCAATTTGGCATTTTTAGCCGCAAAAATTCCTTTTATATCAAACGAGGCAGGCATTCCTGAGCCATCTTCCTGTTCCAGATAAATGGCATACACTTCTTTGGTATCCTTTTTTTGGGTGAGACAAACATTTTCAGTTTTGTAAGGTGAAATGGCCCGCGTGGAATAAATGGCCTCACCGTTTATCGTAATCCAGTCACCCATCGCTTCCAGCAGTTTGTAAGCTTCTTCCGGCCATGTTCCGTCGGGTGCAGGGCCAATATTGTACAACAAATTTCCTCCTTTGGCCACAATATCAATAAGCATGTGAATGGCTTGTTTAGGTGTCATAAACTGTGGATTGGGAACCCATGCCCAGCCACCGCCGGCGATTATACAAGATTCCCAGGGGTAGGGGAGTTGGGTTTCGGGAACACGGTTTTCAGGAGTAAGATAATTTTGATTGGGCCCGCGCACTGCACGATCAACTACAATTAACCCGGGTTGTTTTTCCCGTGCTTTGGCTGCCAACTCATCCATCCGGATATCCTGGTTTACCGAACGTGATTTTGGGAAGCCTGAAGTGGTGTTCTCAGCAACTCTGGTGTAGTAATTTTTAATTTGTTCGGGCGATTTTTTTGAAACCCAGCCTCCATCGAGCCAAAGAATATCGAGTTTCCCGTAGTCGGTACACAGTTCCAGAAGTTGATTTTGGGTAAACTCAACAAACTCTTCCCATTTTTCAGGATATTCTTCCGGATCATAGTTTACATTTCTATCCATTGGCGGAAATTTGGGATCCCAGTAATTCTCGTTATGCCAGTCGGGTTTTGAAAAATAAGCACCGGCCCACAAACCTTCGGAGCGAAAAGCATCAAAAATTTCTTTGGTGACATTGGCGCGGGGATTTACGCTAAACGGACACTCTTTGTCGGTAATTTTGTAATCGGTGTATTTCGAGTCGAACATACAAAAACCATCATGATGTTTGGTTGTAAAAACAACATATTTCATTCCTGCATTTTTTGCTGCCGCCGCCCATTTTTCGGGTTCAAAATTTACCGGATTAAAAGAAAGTTTCAGATTTTCGTATTCCTTTTTGTAGGTGAAATAGTCGTTGGGATTAGAGCCTTTTTCGCGTTTACACCAGCCATAATCCTCCGGGCAAATCGACCACGATTCTACGATTCCCCACTGGCTGTAAGCCCCCCAATGCATTAGGATCCCAAATTTCAAATCCTGCCATTCTTCCAGTTTTTGCAAAACTTTCTCATCGCTTGGCCAAACATATTCAGTTACTTCATGTTCCAATTGTGCTTTTACGATAAATGTAAAGAGGAAAGGAATAATAAAAATCAGCTTTTTCATTTGCTACCGTTAATTTATATTTTTTACTGTTCATTACGACTGTCAAGTTCACCCACAATCCTTCGTCCGTGAAACTCATTGGCTCCGGTTAATTTTTGAATTTCTTTGATATTGGAATCCAGTACTTTCCCGGCAACCAGAATAGTTATTTTTCCCCGGGTTACTTCTATCATCTTTTGAAGGATTTCCTGTCCTTCCAGCGCCGTTGGTTTTCCCCCGGACGTAAGAATTCGCGTTATTCCCGGAATTATATTTAGTCGTTTTGCGCCTTCAACCGGATTCTCCATAACATCAATGGCTTTATGAAAGGTAACCGGAAGTGGTTGGGCATATTCTGCCAAAATTGTTGTACTGTGCATGTCAATTTGGTTTTCCTGGTTCAGCAAGCCCAAAACCACACCTGCGGCCCCCGCTTTTTTAGCCTCATCAATTTCCAGCTTCATTTGAGCAATTTCTTGTTCAGAATAAACAAAATTACCGGCACGCGGGCGAATCATAACCATTACCGGAATTTTTAATATTGCACAGGCTTTTTGCAATAATTCAACTGACGGTGTTAAGCCATCATTTGCCAAATCAGAACAGAGTTCAATCCGGTTGGCGCCACGTTTTTCCGCCACGACTGCTTCTTCAAAAGTTTCAACGCACGCTTCTTTTATCATTTTCAAAAAAGGAAATAAATGAAACGCCTGCAATTTCGTAAAAATATCTTCGTTTTGAAGAATAATTCTTTATTTTGTCGGCGAAGGTTAACATTATGAACAACAATCTTATTACCATACTCGGACCTACAGCCACCGGAAAAACAACACTGGCAGCACATTTGGCAGCAAAAATAAACGGCGAAGTTATTTCTGCCGACTCACGTCAGGTGTATCGAGGAATGGATTTGGGAACCGGAAAAGATTACGAGGATTATTTTGTAAACGGTGTGGAAATTCCGTCGCATTTGGTTGATATTGAAGATGCCGGTGCCCATTATAACGTCTACCGTTTTCAAACCGATTTCATTGAGGTATTTGAGGCCATTCAGTCACGCAATAAGTTTCCGGTTTTGTGTGGTGGAAGCGGACTTTATCTTGAAGCTGTTCTCAAAGATTATAAATTGATACAGGTGCCGCCAAACAAAAAACTCAGGGAAAAACTGGAGGGGAAATCATTGGAGGAACTGACAGAAGTTTTGAAATCTTTAAAGCCCGGTTTGCATAACATAACCGATGTGGAAACCGACCGCCGGGCAGTGCGCGCCATCGAAATAGAAATGTATTATAAGGAGCATCCGGAGATTGATACTTCGATGCCGGAGATTAACAGTTTGAATATTGGGATTAAGTTCGATCGTGACTCGCGTCGCAGACGAATTACCGAGCGTTTAAAACAGCGTTTGGAAGATGGAATGCTCGATGAAGTAAAAAAATTGTTGGATTCAGGTGTAACCCCTGAGCAACTAATTTATTATGGTCTGGAATATAAATATTTAACACTTCACATTATCGGTACCTTGTCGTATGATGAAATGTTCCGCCAGTTGGAAATTGCCATCCACCAGTTTGCCAAACGTCAAATGACATGGTTTCGCGGCATGGAAAAACGCGGTACAAAAATTTGCTGGCTCGACGGTTACATGCCGCTGGAAGAGAAACTGGAGAAAATTCAGCAGCTATTTTCAAAATAAATTCCCAATACAATTTAAACACCGGCTTCTTTTCGTTGAAATTCGGATGAGATTTGGCTGCTTTTATTTATTGTAATAAATTAGAAGAAGCATTTTTTATTCATCAATAAGTTAAAATTAAATTCAGAAGAAAATCTTTTACGGATTATTTTTTAACCGGTAAAATGTATTTATTTCGCGCGGCTAAAATGGATGGTTTATGGAAAAGTTAGGCTTAAACCTGAGTAAAGAGTTAAGTGAGATTTTATTGGAAGTGGGGGCATTGTTAATGGCCTCTGGGGCCAATTCTTCCCGCATACGAATAACGATTATGCGTATTGCCAAAGCATACGGTTTTAATGCTGAAT
Source organism: Maribellus maritimus (assembly GCF_022267315.1). Lineage (GTDB taxonomy): Bacteria > Bacteroidota > Bacteroidia > Bacteroidales > Prolixibacteraceae > Draconibacterium > Draconibacterium maritimum. Next base: position 22,265 of record NZ_JAIKLE010000039.1, on the reverse strand, counting down.
TATTAATTACCCATCGTGCTTTAATGGTGTCGGTTTCCGATGATGAGCATGATCTTTTTCAAAGTAGTTTAAAAAGAACTTCTCCTCATGGAGCCAATTTCAGGATGGTGAGCGGGATAAGTCGCATGAGTTGGCGTATTGTTGATGAAGACTGGAACTTTGAACAGATTTGGGGAGAAATTAATCGTTTGAAGTCGTTACCTCATTATCCGCGTTTAATTGTGCTTTCTACAGTTGCTTTGGCGGGAGCTTCTTTTTGCCGGCTGTTTGGCGGCGGGCCTGTTGAAATGTTGGTGGCTTTTGTGGCAACTTTTATAGGACTTTTTGTCCGGCAGGAAGTGACCAGAAGAAATTTTAACGGCTATTTATGTATATTTTTTGCCTCTTTGGCTTCCTGTCTTATCTCCGGAGCTTCTGTGAAGTTGAACGTAGGCACAGAACCGGAGTATGCTTTTGCTACATCGGTCTTATACCTTATTCCCGGAATCCCGTTAATTAATTCGTTGTCCGATTTACTCGACGGGAACATTATGAACGGTATTGTTCGGGGAACAAATGGTTTGATTATAGCTTTTGCGATTGCGTTTGGAATGTTGTGCTCAATACTAATCTACAATATATAGTATGTAGTATGGAATGGTCTGTGTTTTTTGAAAGTTGGATTTGGCTGGGTTTTGCCTCTTTAGGGTTTGCCATTCTTTTTAATGTTCCCCTTCGTACCCTTTGGGTAATATTTTTACTTGGTGCACTGGGCGGAACATTAAAACTTGTGACCATGAAAATGGGAGGCGGAATTATTTTAGGCTCTTTTTTTGGTGCCATGCTGGTTGGGTTTTTAAGTATTTCTGCTGCGCATTTTCGTCATGCCCCTCCGTTTGTTTTTGCTATTCCATCGGTAATTCCAATGGTGCCCGGCGCTTTTGCCTATCGAACGATGCTGGGAATAATTAAGCTGACAGGAGATGTAGATCATGCAACATTTACCCAATTACTCGACGATACAGTTACAAATGGACTAAAAGCTTTTTTTGTTTTGATGGCTCTTGCTTTAGGGGTCTCAGCTCCGATGCTTTTAACCCGGCGTGAATCGGCAAAACAAATTAAAGTACCACTTAAAATTGACGGCCTGATAAAAAAATAAATTGCCAGGTAATTGTTGTAAGACTTATAGTAGCATAGAAAATTGAAACAATACAAAAGGTTGGTATCAGTTTCTGTTCCTCCAAACCAGTCGGGCACGAATTAAATCTATTCCATCACTTTCCCGAACAACGCTGCATAAATGATTTTGGTTGTCCTGAATCTGCTTCTTTATTGCCAGTTTGTCTGCGGGCATCCCTTCTTTCAAAAAATTAATTTCAAATTCGGCCAGTTCATTTTGTTCGTGAAAATCAAAATCGTAACTGTCGATTATCCTTTCCAGATAGCGGCCACTGTTAAAATGTTGGTTAATATCTATTTCATTAAAAAGTACAGGAGTGAATTGAAGTTCTTCTTCTGATTTTGGTGGTTTTACTTTTGCCGGATTTTCACCAAAAACACTTTCTTCGTATTTTGGAAAATCCTTAAATTCCGAAAGTCTGACAATTCGTTTTGTTTGTAAATCAAGTACCAACCACGCACTGGTTGCGCAAATAATATTCTTTCCCGATTTGTCTGTAAAATTATAATCGCGGTATCCAAAAAATCCATCTGTCCCACGCGACCATGTTTCCAAAGTAAAATCCTCTCCCCAGGCCGGACGGCGGTCAATTTTTACCAATAACTTTGAAAGTACCCAGAACTGATGTTCTTTTTTTAGATTATCGTATCCAAATCCCAAAATACTGGCATGCTCCCAGGCAATATCCTGCATTTGATAAAATAAATATGAAATTGAAAGCTTTCCAAACCGATTAATAAAATACGATTTCGTATTTAGTTCTATTTTGTATCTCATCTTTAAAGTGTCAGAAGCTGGAAGACCGGTTTTTTTTATTTGAAAACGTCTGTTTTATAACACAGAAGTTCAATTTCGGGTTCCGAACTTTATTAAACATTTATGCAAATTTATTGTTCGGTTTTGAAATACAATTCGAAATAGCCAATTTTGCACAAAATTTAATACAAAATGAGTGGAATAATTATTAAAACCAAAGAACAAATAGAAGGCATTAGGAACAGCAGCAAGCTGGCAGCAGAAACGCTTGATTATGCCGGTAAATTTGTAAAAGAAGGAGTTTCCACAGAAGAAATTGATAATAAGATTGAAGAGTTTATAATAAGCCATGGTGCAATTCCGGCGACAAAAGGATACAACGGTTACCCAAAATCATCCTGTATTTCATTAAATGAGGTAGTTTGTCACGGAATTCCTTCGGAAAAAACCGTTTTAAAGCGTGGTGATATCTTAAATATTGATATTACAACTATTTTGAATGGATTCTATGGTGATACTTCACGAATGTTTACGGTGGGAGAAATTTCTCCGTCAGCTGAAAAATTAATTAAGGTAACAAAACATTGCCTTGATTTGGGAATTCAGCAGGTTAAACCGGGAAATCATTTTGGAAATATAGGATTTGTAATCAGCAGGTATGCCCGTGCACAGGGGTTTAGTGTGGTTTACGAATTTTGCGGTCACGGAGTGGGAGTGAAATTCCACGAAGATCCCCAGGTAGACCATACGTCGCGCAGAAACTCGGGGCCTAAAATGAAACCGGGAATGATTTTTACAATTGAACCCATGATTAATCAGGGGAGGGCATCAACAAATATCGATAAAAACGATGGTTGGACAGCCCGAACTGTTGACAATAAACTCTCGGCACAATTTGAGCATACCATTCTGGTAACTGACACAGGTTTTGAAGTTTTAACAGATGTTCATAACGAATTCAATATAACATAAAGAAAGCCGGTCAATTCCGGCTTTTTATTTGAATATTGAATTTTAATTCCAATAGCTTGCATCCAACATCCAGAGTTCCGGTTTGAGTTCGAAATCCTTTTCCGTTTTATGATCTTCTTTAAAATTGTCTGACGTTATTTTTGAATTTCCGACGAATCTGTCTTCCAGCATCCAATCTTCCAATTCCAGTACCGCTTCAGCTTCAGCGTTCATACTCCATAATTTTAAGTTGAATGCATTTTCGTTAGTCATCCAGTCTTCCAGTTCCAAAGAATTTTCGGTTTCTTTAGCGGCAAATTCTGCGAACATCGGTGTCAGTGATGAGTTTTCTGCTTTAATGTTAGCTTTTCCTGTTTCTGTTTCAATCATGGCCATTGCTATCTGATTCAGACTGTTATTGTGCAAAACAGCTTTCCAGAATACCTGTGCATTAACTGTTATGCTTAATAAAAAGAAACTTATTGCTACTGCCAGTGATTTTAAAATTGCTTTCTGAACATTGTTTTTTGTTTTCATGGCTAAATTCTCCTACTATAAAATGTTTTCTGTTTTTGTTTTCACTCTTAAGACGCCTGAAATTTTATTTCGTTACATTTTAATAGAACTTTTTTTTAAAATGTATCTTGTTATGCATTGTAGTATGTAATGCACGTATTAAGCAAAATGTGTTTTGATGTATTTATTGTGAGTATTGTTTGAGTCGATTTTGTTGTTGTATTCCGTTGTTTAGGTGGATGTTAAGCTTGCTCTTTTTTTAGCCAACATAACTTTTGTTGATTTTATTTTGCAGAAATTTACTTTATGATTTTTAGATTTAAAAATCTATGAATAATTTGCCGGGCTTTATTTAATTATTCTTGCAGACTTAAAAACTTAAACTATAATTGAGATAAATGCCTGAAAGTTTTTTGCACGAGAAGATTTTGATTGAAGGATTGAAAGAAGGTAATTCGAAAATCTATGACTACCTTTTTCATTATTATTATTCAGGCCTGGTCATTTTTTCTTATCGTTTGGTCGAAGATATGGATACGGCCGAAGATATCGTTCAGGATTTCTTTTTCCGTTTATGGTTTTACCGTGAAGAGCTTGTTATACGGCAGTCGCTCAAGAGCTATTTTTTTTCGGCGGTAAAAAACAGAAGTCTGGATTTTTTGAAAAGAAAAAAGATCGGAATCAGGATTGAAAAAGAATTGACTTACGTTCAGGCAGGAACGGGTAACGAAGAGCAAAATTTTTTGGTACAAGCCGAACTTGAAGAGCAAATCAAAATGGCAATAGAAAAATTGCCTGAAAAGTGTAAAAAGGTTTTTTTAATGAACCGGTTTGAGGGAATGAAACCCGCAGAGATAGCAAAAAATGAGAATATATCAGTGCGAACAGTTGAAGGACATATTGGCAAAGCCATACGTATCCTTCGAACGGAATTAGAGGCTTACCTCCCTTCAATTCTTCTGCTGATTCTGACAAAAGGACTTTAATAAATCATATACTTTTAGAAAGGACTCTCTCCATCTTTCCCGGATATTTAATTTTTTTTATGGATAGAGCGCGTATAAAGTGTTCGAACATCGTCATAGCTAATAACGAACAAAAAAATGAAGGATTCAAAAAAGGATAAGAAAAAAGAAGAAACCCTGTTAAATAAGTATTTGGCAGGTACGGCTTCGGATGATGAATTACGACAGTTAAAGGTTTTGACAGAATCTTCAGAGCCTTTAAAAAAAGATTTTGACAATTCAGAAAAGTTGCTTCGGCAAATCGCAGACCTGGAAATGATGAAACTGGTGAATACCCATTCTGCTTTTGCAAAAGTAAAGGATCGGTTGAAAAGAGCTCAGCAGAAAAAAGGATGGTTTTATTACTGGCAAAAGACGGCTACAATACTTTTGCTCCCGCTGTTGTTGTTAAGTGTCCTCCAGTTTTTTGTAAAAAGCCCTCAACAACTGTTTAAAACCTCTGCTCAATTGGTTTATAATGACATAGAAACACCGTCAGGGCTTCGTTCTGTTTTTGAACTGCCCGACGGTACGAAAGTTTGGTTAAACGGGAATACAAAAATAAGGTATCCCCTGGCCTTCGGAGGAAATGAACGCAAAATCACTTTGGAAGGTGAAGCCTATTTTAAAGTAGCGCACGATAAACGAAAACCTTTTATTGTGGATTTAGGAGAATTACATGTTCAGGCTGTTGGAACCGAATTTAATTGCCTGGCATATAAAAATGACAATCTGATAGAAACCACTTTAACAGAAGGTTCTGTTAAAATAAGCCGGATCCAGGATGGTTTTCCCCAGGGAAAATATATGTTAAAACCCGGGGAAACACTTAAATATGAAATTTCATCAAATCGTTTTGTCCTTAAAGACGACGACATAGATAAACATGTCTCCTGGCGTTCCGGAAAATTTGTTTTTCGTAATGATCCCCTGGAAGACGTTTGCCAAAAATTAGGGAGATGGTTTAATGCCGATATTAAAATTGAAGATGAGGAATTAAAAGATTTTTCAATCACCGGAACTTTCGGAGATCAGGGATTGAATGAAATACTGGAGTTGATAACTATAACATCTCCAATTAATTATAACATGGAAAAAAGAGAAATAAACGAAAATAATGAATATGAAACATTAAATGTAAGCATACAAAGTAAAAGAAAATAAAAAATAAAACCGGGAAGTGGTTCCAGCACATCCCGGTTAATTATTAAGAAATACGCTCAGAAGAGCATAAGTCTAACTTAAAACAATTCAAATTTATGAAAAAAAATTTATTCAAGCGGCTTCGGTGCGCCTGCATTCCAAGTCGTAAAACTCTACTAATTATGAGATTTACATTGTTTCTGTTTTTCTTGTCATTATTCCAAACGTTTGCTACAACAGGATATAGTCAGGATGCACGGGTCTCGCTCAATATAAAAAACAGCTCTGTGGGAGAAGTATTGAGAGACATTGAGGAACAAACAGATTATTTTTTTCTGTACAACAATAAATTGGTTGATGTTAACAGGTTAGTAACTGTGAATTGTAAAGACAGGAAAGTAGAGAATGTCCTGGAGCAGATTTTTGACGGTACTGACGTTGATTTTGTACTCAAAGACCGGATGATTGTATTAACAAATCAACTGGAGCAGCAGATTAAAGTAACAGGAAAAGTTACCGATTCAAACGGAGTACCGCTTCCGGGAGTAACCGTTTTGGTTCCGGGTACAACTATTGGTGCAGTCACAAATCCAGATGGTACATTTGAACTTGAAATACCTTCTAAAGCAGAGTCCTTAACTTTTTCGTTTATCGGATTAAAGACACAAGAAGTAGAATTAAATAACAGGACAAATATAGATGTTCAGATGGAAGAGGATGTTATTGGCTTGGATGAGGTGATAGCAGTAGGATACGGCGTAATGAAAAAAAGTGATTTGACTGGCTCTGTGCAAAGAGTTAACGCAGAACAATATGCTGCTCAACAAAATACAAGTATGATTGAAATGCTGAATGGTACTGTCGCTGGATTTAACTCAACGCAAGGAACTTCTGCGGCAGGAGGAGGCTCTATGGAAGTGAGGGGGCCAACTTCTTTAGCCGCTGATACAAATCCTTTGGTCGTTTTGGATGGAGTTATATACAACGGTAATATTGGCGATATAAACCCTAATGACATTGAAAGTATTGACATTCTTAAGGATGCAAGTTCTGCCGCTATCTTTGGTGCACGTTCAGCTTCAGGTATTTTAATTGTGACAACTAAACGTGGACAGACTTCAAAGCCAACAGTCAATTTTAGTACAAAAATTGGAGTGACAGGCTTAACTCATCATATGCGCTCTCAGTCACCGGAAGAATACTTGCAGTCGCGCGGTGACTATTGGGCTGATGTGAATCAGGATAAGCCAGACTATTATTATACCAACCCCAATAATCTGCCTGATGGTTTAGCTATCGAAGAATGGAAGAATTATGATGCTACACCGAGCGACGATGTTATTCAAATGTGGTTTGACAGGATGGGCATGACTCAAATAGAGCTAGATAATTATAAGGCAGGAAAAACAGTAGATTGGTATGATCAAGTTTATCGAAATGGTTTGCGACAGGATTATGATCTCAGTCTTTCTGGCGGAACTGCATTGTTAAAATATTATTGGTCGTTTGGATATACAGATAATGAGGGCGTAACTCTTGGAGATGATTACAAGAATGTACGTTCTCGTGTAAATATTGATGCAGATGTGACAGATTTTTTAAAGGTCGGGGCGAACGTACAATATGCCGACCGTGATCAAAGCTCTCAAAGTACCAGTCTTGGAAATGCTATATCCGCAAGTCCTTATGGGAATATTTATGAAGAGGATGGCAAGACACTTACTTTCTATCCTCACGGTGATAATACCTCTCTAAATCCACTATTGTACTATGAATATCGGGATAAACTCGATAAAACACAGACACTATTTGCAACAATCTTCGGTGAAATTAAATTTCCGTTTGGTATTTCATACAAGGTATCTTATGTAAATCGATATACATGGCGAAAAAATTATTATTTTGACCCAATAACTACTCCAAACGGTTTTTCCAATCAGGGATACGGAAGCCGCGTTGAAAGTTCTTCATACGAATGGCAAGTAGACAATGTATTTAAATGGAAAAAGTCATTTGCAGGCATTCATGAATTTGATGCCACTTTTCTTATCAACGCAGAAAAATACCAATATTGGCAGAGTTCGCAGGAGAATTCTCAATTTGCTCCCAGTGGTGCTCTTTCATATCACGCATTACAAGCGGGGATAAGTCCAAATTTAAATGATAACGATCAGTACAGCACAGGAAATGCTTTAATGGCTCGTTTAAATTATTCCTTGATGGATAAATACATCCTAACAGGTACCTGGCGTCGTGACGGATATTCTGCTTTTGGACAGAAGCATCCATATGCTGAATTTCCTTCTGCTGCAGTTGGTTGGAGAATCTCTGAAGAGAATTTTTTTAACGTAAATTGGATTGATAACTTAAAAATGAGAATATCGTGGGGAGCAAACGGAAATAGGGCAGTTGGCAGGTATGATGCTTTAGCCAGATTAGGTACCACAAAGTACATTTATGGGACCACTCTAGCAACCGGTGTTTATAGTAGTACAATGGCAAACAGTGATCTTCGCTGGGAGAGAACAGAGGCATTTAATTTTGGTATTGACTTTGGAATATTTAACAACGTGCTTTTTGGCTCCATGGAGTATTATGATATGACAACCAAAGATTTGTTGCTCAACAGATCTTTACCAAGGATAATAGGGTACAGCAGTGTTGCAGCCAATCTAGGGGAGTTAGGTAACAGAGGGTTTGAGCTTACTCTGAATTCCACAAATATTAACAAGTCAAATCTAAGGTGGAATTCAAATCTTGTTTTCTCTTTTAATAGAAACAAGATTAAACATCTATATGGTGAAATGATAGACGTTTTAGATGAGAACGGAAACGTAATCGGACAACAAGAAGCAGATGATATTGGTAACGGATGGTTTATCGGTGAGTCGCTCGATCGGATATGGGACTACGAAATTCTGGGTGTTTGGCAACTTGGAGAAGAAGAAGAGGCTGCGGTTTATGGTAAACAGCCGGGGGATATGAAACTTAGAGATGTGAATGAAGACGGAATCTTAAATCCGACTGATGATAAAGTTTTTCAGGGATATAAAACCCCTCAATACCGTATTGGTTTTAGAAATGATTTTACCATTTTTAAGAATTTTGAAATTTCGGCTTTTATTAGAGCAGATCTTGGATATTACGGTGTCAATAATTTGCACTTAAATTCAGGGGCGAATACTGATTTTGAACGCAGAAATCGTATGTACAGACCATACTGGACATATGATAATCCAATCAACGATTATGCTCGATTGAATTCTGATACCGATTCTCCAGGTTTTAATTACTGGGGAAATCGTTCTTTTGTTCGGTTACAGGATTTATTAGTCTCTTACAACATACCAAAATCAAAAATTTCAAAATATAAAATTCAGAACCTAAAGATTTTTGCAAGTTTTAGAAATTTGCTGACAATAACCGGGTGGGAGCATTATGATCCTGAATCAGGTACTAATATGATGCCCATGTACACCAGTATAGGTATTGATATAAGTTTATAGTTGAAACTTAAAAACGAAGAATAATGAAAAAAATATTTAAATATACTTTGATCACCTTTTTAGCTTTATTGGCTATTTCGTGTAACGATGAGTGGCTAACACCAAAACCACTTTCAATTTTTGTGCCTGAAAGTATATATATCGATAAAGCCGGGATGGATGCAGTTTTACTAACAATGCGTAAAAATCTTCGTCACGATTTTTATGGAGCCGCTAACGAACTAACGAATGAATTGATAACCTCTGACCTGTGTGTGGCTGGCAATAAACAAACTTCTGCGACACATAATTTTTTCACTCAGGTAATGCCAACAGGAACAGGGCAGTACAATTTTTTTACCCATTGGGATGTCGGTTACAATCAAATCAGAAATGCCAACGTAGTAATTTCACGAATCGATGCGCCTGAATGGAGTAGTGAACAAGATAAAAATGAAATTTTGGCAGAAGCCTATTTTCACAGGGCTTATTGGTATTACCGCTTGGTTCATCAGTTTGGTGACGTGCCTTTTCTGAATAAGGAATATACCGAACCCAAGATTGATTTTTATACACATTCCAGAAAAACAATCTTGAATAAGATTCAAAGTGATATGGAGTTCGCGGTTCAATGGTTACCTGAAGCAGTAGATCCAGGAAAGGTAAACAGGGCAGCTGGAAATCACCTGCTGGCAAAAGTTTATTTAGCAAACAGTGATTTTGATGGAGCAATTTCAGCAGCAAGTGCCGCCATTGATGATGGAATTCATTCGCTTATGACAAACAGGTTTGGAAAATATGCTGGTGATGATAAGTATAATATAATATGGGATTTGCATCAAAAAGAGAATAAAAGTTTAGCAGAAAACAAAGAAGCTCTTTTGGTTTGTCAGGATAAGTATGGATATCCTGATGCAGAAGCAGGAGGGGGGACAACTTCTATGAGAAACTATGCGCCCTTATGGTGGCATCGTATTTATTTAAAAGATGCAGATGGTAAGGCTGCCTGTACTGATGCCCGTGGAGATCAGCAGGTTATAAAGTGGGGCAGGGGAGTTGGCTATGCCAGACCTAGTAATTATGTAAACTATGAGGTGTGGGAAAATTGTCAGACGGATTTAAGGCATGACACGGTGGTTAATTGGATGCCAATGGAAAAATTACTTCATAATAATCCCGAGTCGGCATATTATGGACAGCCAGTTACAAAAGATTATACAAATCCGATTGATACATTTCAGTCATGGTTCCCATGGCCCTACTACAAAATTTACATTGAAGATGAAGAACGTCCGGATCAACCCTATGGTGGCCATAGCGACTGGTATGTTTTTCGATTGGCAGAAACCTATCTCCTTCGCGCGGAAGCATATGTGTGGAAAGGTGATATGGCCAGTGCTGCCTCCGACATAAATAAAATTCGGGAACGTGCTTTAGCTCCCCCAGTGGAATCCAGTGATGTAAGTATTGAGTACATTTTAGATGAAAGAGCTCGCGAATTGTATACAGAGGAACCAAGGAAATGCGAACTGACTCGTATTGCCTTTATCATGGCCGATAACAATATGAATGGATATTCAATTGACAGCTTTGACCAGGATAATTATTGGTTTGATCGAGTTCAGGATAAAAATAATTTTTATAATGTGGGTTATACATGGGGTTCTAACGAATTTAAAATTGGAGCCTTTCACGTTCTTTGGCCTGTTCCTCAAGATGTAATTGATGATAATCAGGGCGGGACAATTAATCAGAATACAGGTTATCCTGGTGTTGAAAATAATATTCCTCCGAAAACAGAAATTACAGAGGAAGATTAAGTTAGTTTGGTTATTTAGTTAAATAAAAGGCCGCTTCACAGAAGCGGCTTTTTCCCATATCCTGAGGTTTTATAAATTATGAAGATTATGATTTTTATTGCATTCTTATCGATACTCTCTTCTTTTTTTAGTTGTGCAAAACAAGACATTGCTGACGCGAAAAAGCCGGAACAGCAAAAGCCCAACGTCCTTTTTATTTGTGTAGATGATCTTCGTCCCGAGTTGGGATGCTACGGCAAAACATACATTCATTCCCCAAATATTGATAAGCTGGCTGCTTCAGGGGCTGTTTTTACCCACCAGTATGTGCAGGTTCCTACATGTGGAGCTTCGCGTTACAGCTTGTTAACGGGGATGCTTCCAAAAACAGGGGGCCATTTAAGCAATGAAGCCTGCCACAATTTTATTTCAGGAAAACCTGAAACAGAAGAACCTGAAACATTTATCCATCAATTAAAACGAAACGGATATTATACTGTGGGAATAGGAAAAATCAGTCATTATGTGGATGGTTTGTTGTATGGATACACCGAGCCGGTAGGCACAGAATACGAATTGCCACACAGTTGGGATGAAATGTTGCTTAATCCTGGGAAATGGGTTACCGGCTGGAACGCATTTTTCGGATATGCCGATGGCAGTAACCGGCAGAGCCTCAACCGCCAGGTAAAACCTTATGAAATGGGCAATGTAGGTGATTCAGGCTACCCCGATGGATTAACCGCTGAACTGGCAGTGGGTAAGTTGGATGAACTGGCGAAAAAAGAAGAACCATTCTTTTTGGCAGTGGGCTTTTTTAAACCGCATCTTCCTTTTAACGCCCCAAAAAAGTACTGGGATATGTATGACGAAAGTAAACTGCCTTTGTCTCCCAATCCTTTTATTCCTGAAAATGCAAACAAAGCCGGTTTGCATAGCAGTGGTGAGTTTAATGGGTATAAACTGGGAGATGAGGAAGCCACTCTTGAAGGTCCGGTATCCGACGAATATGCCCGAAAATTAAGACATGCTTATTTTGCCTGTGTAAGTTATACCGATGCGCAAATTGGCAAACTGCTCGACGAACTGGATAAATTGGGTCTGTCAGGAAATACTGTGGTTGTATTGTGGGGCGATCATGGCTGGCATCTGGGCGACCAGTTGGTGTGGGGAAAACATACCATTTTTGAACGGGCGCTGAGAAGTGCTTTTATCATCCGGGCCCCGGGAAAGACAGAAGGCAGAACCATTAGCAAAGTGGTTAGTACAGTTGATATTTATCCAACAATGCTGGATTTGTGTGATGTGGAAATGCCTCATGAAACGGATGGCAAAAGTATAGTGCCTTTGCTTGATAATCGTGTAGCCAGTTGGACTGAAGCTTCATATGGCTATTTCCGCAACGGGATTTCTTTACGAACAGAAAGATACCGCCTTACAAAATATTTCAGAAATGCTGAACCAACAGTGGAATTGTATGACCATATTGCAGATCCAAATGAAACAAAAAATATTGCTGCAGAAAAGCCGGAGATAGTGAAAAAATTAACCCCTCTCTGGGAGAAGGGGAATACCGGATTATACAACCAGTAAAAGTCTGTGATGTGTTTTTCTGATCTGTAGTTGATTCGTATTTATTGCTCTAACTTTTTATCTTTTGTCATTGCATCAATCAGTACATCGATGGCAACGCCAAAAACTTCTTTTTCGGTTTCTTCATTAAGCAACGGGATATTTACTTTTTGATTTACAAATTCAACAACATTGTCTTTTATCAGTTGAATGTTTGCACCTTGCTCCGGGTCAAATCCCTTGGCGGTATCTTCCAGAAAATCGAGATATTCCTCCGGGATTTCATCTTCAAGAATGTCGAGGACTTTGGTAACTGCTTTTTTAATGATAAAAAATTCAGCTTTTTCGCCAAGTACAGGCAGATTGACTTTTTCATTGATTTTGTTAGCAATGTAAACTACTTGTTCATTCGATAGCATAATTTTACGATTTAATGATTTGTAATGAATTGATATGGTACAAGTTATGAAATCATTAATTGAAAACCAAGTTAACAGACAGAAAAGTATTTTATTGTCTGGCGAGAGCTTAAAAAAACTAGCGTTTTGTCGCAGATGCATTGGGTTTAAAATCCCACCTTTTCGGAACGGGGTTGCCCTTTTCTTTTGTTTAATTTCGGGTTTTGGTGATTTCGTGGCTAAAAACATTATGACTAAAACTCAAAAGCATAACATACCACGAAGCAGAAACGATAACAATTCGTATTTTATCCCTTTGGCTTATCCCAAAGCCACGTTCTTTGGGCGTAGATATTTACTTCACTTTACTGTTTCTGAAATGTCCATTAAAACCAGTTGCCGGCCGCCATTTTCTGTCGGGCAGTCTATACAAACCAGTTTGCCGTTATTGCTTGACCGGGGATGTGTATCGCAGCGCCATTCTCCTTTGTATTCCGGTGCGAGGTAAAAATCGCCGAGCGGGATTTTTTGATCCGTAACTACATTATAAAGATAGACGTGTTGTTTTCTGTTTGCATCAGGATAGGAATCATTTAGTATCCAGTCTTTTTTGTTGGGTAGATAGGTATTATGGCCGTTTACCGGCATTTTTTCCTGGTTGAGAACATAGGTTTCTTCCGGTTTCCCATCTGTAAAAACATAAAAACCCGGGCCATGAGACGGCTGACGTGTCCACGCTGCAATATGATTTTTGTCGCGCCAGATAAAATGCGAAGTATAGTTTGATGGATCAACCAGACGAATGTCTTTCCCTTTTAAATCAGAGGTGTACATCAGCGTCGCAAAACCACCTACATCTTTTTTGTTTACAGCTTTCCAGCGGTGTAAAAAAATAAAACGGCTTCCGTCGGTATTAAAAAGCAGGTGATTAAACCAGTTTTTTTGTTCAGCCCTGTCTTTATTGGCATTGTCATCGGCCAGCATGGGCATTTTTACCATCTGCGCATAGGAAATAATCAGTTTCTTTTTGCCTGTTTTTAAATTGCATACATAAATCCCCGCATTGTCCGGTGCAATATCATCCCGGTTGGGATCAGCAATTCCGGCATAGCCATACCCCTTACGGGTGTCCTGGATTCGTTCAAAATCGGTGGTGACAGCGTGCACGCCGTCAGGGCTTAATGCATAAATGGCAAACGGAAGTATTTTTTCCTTGCGGGTATAAATATTAAACAGGTGCGAAATAAATTTGTCTCCGTCTCTGTCATTCCAGATAACCAGTGAATCGCTTCCCGGAACAAACTGTAACATACAACCCTGTTGCCAGCCCCAGGCTTTTGATGTACCCAGTTTTATCCACTCGTCATTATTCTCCAGGTCAACCATTCCTATCGAGATTTTATCATCTGCTTCCGGAGAACGTCCTTCAAAATCAACCTCCATACACAATACAAACCTGTTGCCCGGGTCAAACTGTAGTTTGTCGTAATAGCCAAACCAGTGATGTTTGGGACCATTGGTTATCGCACGTGCAGGAACATAAATTTCCGATTTTTCCAGCCCGGGTATTTTTTTTTCGGTAAGGGTAAAAACGCCTGAAAGTGTAAATGTGTAGAAAATGGAGAATAGTAAAATAAGTTTTTCCGTCATGGTTTAGTAATTTAGATCAGCATAAAAATATACAATATTTGGGAGGAGGCACCGGATGAACCAAAATAAATTACTTATTTCAAAAATGCAGAAAATTATATCTTTGCGCACGGAACAAAAAATCAAAACGATGTCATTGGTAATTGAAGAAAAAGATCTGGAAAAATTTATCATGGTAGGCGATCGGGTTTTGGTAAAACCCAAAAATCCTACCAGTAAAACAAAAACGGGTTTATATTTGCCTCCAACGGTTCAGGAAAATGAGAAAATTCACAGTGGATACATTGTAAAGGTCGGCCCCGGATATCCCATTCCTGCAGTTGCTGAAGACGATGAGACTTGGAAGGAGAAAAAGGAAGACATAAAATATGTTCCCTTACAAACCCATATTGGTGACCTGGCCATTTACCTGAACAAAAGCGGATATGAAATAGAGTTTAACAATGAAAAATACATTATTTTGCCTCACTCTGCTATTTTGATGATAATAAGAGATGAGAACTTATTTGAGTAGTTTTGTATATGGGGCAATACTGTACGTATTGTTGTAAAAAGCCGCTTTGGATTAAAAAAAGGAATCAGAAAAACCTGAAATAATAGAATGAAAAAAATATTGGTTTTTACGCTTCTGCTGTTTTTAGCATCGTTGCTACAGGCACAAAATGATTTTGTAACAGAAACCGACTGGGGAATCCGACTGGGAGGAAATGTATCACGCGTGTCTTTTGACCCGGTGCAGGAGCAAACCTACAATATCGGGTTTCATGGCGGCCTGGTATTTCGACACATATCGCAGAAAAATCTCGGAATTCAGATTGAGTTAAACTATATGCAGGGCGGCTGGAATGAAACCCTGGCAAATCCCAATGACTATTCCAGGCAGTTAAACTATGTTCAACTCCCGTTTCTTTCTCATTTTAATATTGGGCGGGGTAAAACAAGAGTTTTTTTTAATATCGGGCCCTATGTATCTTATCTTCTTTCGGAAAGTGAAAAAATGGATTTGATAAGTGAAGAGGAAGTAAAAGAATATTATGGTACAGATATAGATAACCATCTGGAGTATGGTGTCAGCGGGGCTTTTGGACTTGCAAGACGCTCATCGGTTGGAATATTTCAGATTGAAGGAAGAGTCAGTCAAAGTATGATAAATATCTTTAGAAGTGATTCGGAACCTTTTAGCGGTTCCCTCAATCAAATAGGTGAAATAAGCCTGGTATATTACCTGAATCTTCATCAGGAAAAGAATAAGGAATAGCTTTGGGTCTGTTTATTACAGCCAAAAACAAATGCTTACAAATTGAACAAATAAAAAAAAGCCTTTTCATTTATTTAATGGAACGGCTTTTTTGTGCCCGGAGCAATCGGTTGTAGCAACTTAGCTCCCGACGGCAATACTGTCTTTACAGGCACTGTAAATTCCTTCAAACATTTCTTTTACATCTTTAGCAGCCACAGCAGAGTAGGCAATACGAAGAACGTTACCTAAGCTTATGGTTCCAATGCTGTATTTGTCGATGAGTATTTTCCGGATGGTTTCACCAACCAGACCTTCTGTTAGTTGGATACACATAAAATATCCGGAGTTATAAGGAATGGCTTCAAAATACTCTTTGTATTTTTCGTCTTTTAGCGTTTCTTTAACAGCATCATATCTTTTTTTCATGATGTTGAATTTCGCCACTTTTTGGTCACCATACTCCGGGCTGTTAAAAGCAGCCAGCAGCAACGACTGAGAAATATTTGCCGAATTGGAAATGCTTCCGCGAATTGCTCCGGCCGTTTTTGATTCCAGTGCTCCGTACAACGCTGCATCACCACCTTTAATTCCGTAGGTAACAAAACCAACACGGAAACCCCAAACGTAATCTTCTTTGGTTGCTCCGTCAATTTTTACAGCAAGCACATTTTCGTGAAGCCGGCAAAGTGAACTAAAAATACTTTCTTCTGCAATCCCTTCTTCATAAACCAAACCAAAATAGGCATCGTCGGAGAAAACTACAATTTTGTTTCCTTTTTCAGCTGCCTTCTTAATAATGTCAACAATGGAGTTATACTCGTCAACCGTTGGCGTATATCCCGACGGATTGTTTGGAAAATTCAGGATAACAGCTTTTTTCCCAATTCCGCCTTCATTTAATTTGGCCTCAAAAGCTTCCAGGTCAAATGCACCCGCTTTAAACAGGTTAAATTTTATAAGATTGGCCCCATAGGCATGATTAAGCATCAGGTTATAATTTCCCCAGAAAAGGTCGGGAACAATCACTTCATCTCCTTCATCCAAAAACATATATCCCGCCATACTAACACCATGGGTCAATGCATTGGCAACCACCGGCAAACTTAATTCCACATCTTTTAACGACGGGTTTTTTTCATAAATCATAGTTTTCCATTTTGCCCTGATATCGGGGCGCCCAAAACTTGGTGCATATGGAAAAACCAGCGAAGGATCCATGTTAATTTTTGAGGCGATGGTATCCAGACGCATCGGGGTTCCGTCGTCTTCAATGGCAGCACCAATCGTCGCATTTATTTTGGTGCCCTTGGCTTCGGCGGTCTGTCCAAGGATGCCCTTTTTCGGAAAGAAAATGTTTTTTCCCCTTTCGGAGAGAAGTTCATAAACCGTTGTACTTTTTTCTCTGATGATAACATTAAGTTCCTCGGCCTGTGGATTCATATTTGTTCTGTTTTAAATTTCAATTTATTATCGGGTGCAAGATAGAAAAACGTCAATAGATTTTCACCGGGTTGTTAGCAAATTGACCGTTTTTTTCATAAAATGCTGATATTTCTCCCGCTAAGTTGTGAAATTGTTATTTGTCAATGCGTATTGGTTTCTGCCCGATAAACCTTTATTTTTATTTCAAAATTACTATCGGAAAACCATAACCTTAAAATCGATGAAAACGCTATTAAAAAACGTTACAGGCATTTGTGTTTTATTCTTTGTTGTTTTAGCGGGCCAGGCGCAGGATTGGCCGGGATGGCGCGGAAAAAACAGAGATGCAAAAGTGGGAAATTTTATAGCTCCCGGGAAATGGCCTGACGGATTAAATAAAATTTGGGAAGTAAACGTAGGCCTCGGCGATGCTTCTGTTTCAAGCGGCGACGGAAAGTTATATTTACTCACCGAACAGGATGGACAGCACGTGGCGTTGTGTATCAATCAGGATACAGGGAACGAAATCTGGAAAACGATGCTGCATCCCTCCGTTACGCTTGAGGGCGGCGGAGCTTCTCACCCGGGACCGCGAACAACACCCGAAGTGCAAAATGACAAAGTTTATACCCTGGGAACAGGAGGAGAGTTGTTTTGCCTGGATGCAGCTACCGGAAAAATTATTTGGAAAAATCTCGCTTATAAAGAGGTTCCAAAATTTTACCCTTCCATGTCGCCGCTGATTGTTGACGGAATGTGTGTTGCCCATTTAAACGGACACGATAACGGTACCATTGTAGCTTTTAATGCCGATAATGGCACTATCATCTGGGAATTAAAAGGAGAACCGGCAACCTATGCTTCTCCGGTTTTGATGACCGTTGACGACGAGGCAATAATGGTTTTTCAAACCGAAACCCATGTAATCGGACTGTCAAAAAAAGGCGACTTACTGTGGAAAATCTCAACGCCCGGAGAACAGCGTTTTTATAATTCTGCAACTCCGGTAATCGATGGCCGGAATGTAATCGTTTGCGGACAAGGTATAGGAACAAAATCCTTTAAAATTGAAAAGACGGGGAACACGTGGTCAACTTCAGAAAACTGGCACAACAGCGAGTTTGGCGGCAATTACAATACTCCGGTTTTAAACGACGGGTTTTTGTTCGGACATGAAGCGCGAATGGGAAAAGCATACTGTATCGAAACAAAAAACGGTGAGTCGGCCTGGAGCGACGACAATTCAAACCATCGTTTTATGGCAACCCTCGACCTGGGCGACCATATCCTTTCAATGTCGGCAAACGGCAAAATTTTAATTTTTGAAGCCAATTCTGAAAAATACAATGAAGTGGCGGCTTACAACGTTTCCGATACCGAGGTGTATGCAACTCCGCTGGTGACAGGCGCTGAAATTTATGTTAAAAACAAAGAAATGCTTACCCGCTGGGAAATAAAATAATTTGTTTGTTGGGCTAAACAGAAACCTGAAAGTAAAAACACTCGCTTATCCGCCGATCTTCCATAACCACATAATGTGCGGGAAATAAGCCCCTGTTTTGTCAATTTCAAAACTTCCAGCGAGTGCCCGCAATCTCAGCAGCAATCTCACTCATTTCTCACCACTTACCATTCACCACTCACCCTCTCTTCTCCTCTTTCCAGTTGCTCACCCTCTCAGTGCCCACTGTCTCTCTTCTCATTTCTCCCAAACAACCTGCTCAATAACACTATTCATTTGTTGTTGAACTTCAGTGGCTTGTATATATTTAACATCGGAAATCAAAAAAAACAACCCGGGCCGCAGAGAATTTTCTAATTAACATGTGAGGGAGCCCCCCGGAAAAGTTAAAACAGATGTTGATCCGTTGGTTAATGTTTACAGATATGACCATATGTAGTACGGATGTTGATACTGAATTTTTTTTGAGAGAAGGTAATAATACAGGTGAATATGTACACTAGTTGTAGTGCATTTTGAAGAAACTAAAAAAATCAACAAATAATAGATCATATCTTATGAGAAAAATAGTCTTTTTACAGATAAGCTTAAGTCTCGCAGTTTTTAATCTTACTGCTCAAGATTTTATCTTAACATTTAGTTCCGTTACTCCTGAAAATAATATTGATAGTATTAGAGCAATAAATGCAGAAACAAGAAAAACTGTATTTGTTAAAGGTTCAAATACAATTAATATGAGTTCGTTTACTACAGGCACTAACTTATTGCCAACATATCTTGAACAAATAGATGTTTATCCAAATCCTTTTGTTAACAAAACCGAACTTCGATTTTATTCCGGGCAAACAACTCAGATAAAAATATCATTAACAGATATTGATGGTCGAACTATTTCCGAAAAAAGGCAAAATATAACCAGAGGTCTTCACAGGTTTACGATTTCGGTAAAAAACGAAGGACTATATATTTTAAATGTTACTGGCAATAAAAATAAATTCTCTCAAAAAATAATTTCTGTAAAAAATAATTCAACGTTAAGTAAAATTGAATACAATGGATATTCTTCGATTGCAAAAAGAGAAAAATCAGCTAAAATCGACAATAACGATTTGATTTTCTTTTATGTTTACTCAGGTGACAATATTACTAAAATTGCTGATTCACCAACTGAATCGAAAACATATGAAGTTGAATTTTACGAATGTAAAGATGCAGATGGAAACTTATATCCGGTTGTAAAGATTGGTTCACAGTGGTGGATGGCAGAAAACTTAAAAACAATCAGATATAAAAACGGTGACTCCATTCCAAACGTGACGGATGGCGAAGCGTGGAGTATCTTAAAAACAGGCGCTTACTGTAGTTACAATAACGATGAGGATTTTGCAGATACTTACGGAAGATTGTATAACTGGTATACCGTAGATGATAGCCGGAAAGTCGCTCCGGAAGGATGGCATGTACCAAGTGATGAAGAATGGACAATACTGACAAGCAGTTTGGGTGGCGAACTTGTTGCAGGAGGAAAATTAAAAGCAGCTGGTAACGCATACTGGTTAAATCCAAATACTGCGGCAACTGACAGCATTGGATTTCACGGATTACCCGGTGGACTTAGAACTGGAGGGGGTACTATTAATCCAACAAGTGGAGGAAATTTTAAGGGGGAGGGTGAAGAAGGACATTGGCATTCTTCCACGGAATACAATGATTTTTGGATACATAGGAGGTATCTCATGTATAATAATTCACAGGTTGGCAAATGGGATCCACATCCAAAGGGATATGGATTTTCAATACGTTGTGTCAAAGATTAGTAATATTGAAAAATGAATAAAAAACGCACTACAACACGTGGTATAAGGCATGGCTGGGTTTGTGCGGATTCGACAAGTAGAATCTCGTCGTCCTCCGGACAGGAACGCTCTCCGAAATCCGGCAACATGTACCAACCGTCAGACTGTGCAAAAACTAATAGAGTATTCGGATACGTACACATAAAAAAATGGAAGAAATGAAATCTCAAAAGGTTAAATATAGTTTTTACACAGACTCCCGTTATAAGAAATTGTAAAAGACACTGCTAATCGAAATTTCTTTATGAAAAATATAGTCATAATTAGCTGTATAATATTCTTTTTTGGATGCAGTCAAAGTATGCACGAAAGAAATAACTTTTCCTCAGATTCTGACACTTTGTATCTTGAATCGGTAAAACTAAAAGGTGATGGAATCTTCAAAATTGGCGCATCTGGAGCATCTTTCCGAGATACAAGTGAATGGAAAAATTTGGACTGGTTTGAGTACTATCCCAACTACCATTTTGTGTTACCTGACAGTGTTACTGATTTGAAATTAGGATTCTACTTTTTAATGTTTGATTCATTGAAATATTTCGATGAGTCAAAACAAGAAGTGTTTTATCAACAAAACTATTCTTTAGCAGATAGACAAATATTAATGATTAAGGGAAATATACACAATAAAGAAATTCTTATTGTTGACGATAACAACAATAAAGATTTACGAGATGACTCTATTAGGCAAATAAAAGAATGGGACTGGAAATCAGACGAAAATCTAATTGATATTAAATATCAAATTGATTATGGAAATACAATTGTAAAAGATACAGGATGGTTAAAAATAGGAATATTTAGAAATAGCCTTCTCGAATCAACATCTCAACATCTTCAATCTCATTTTGAAATTGACAATAAAAGTTATCTAATTAATGTTGCAGATGACAATTCTTCAACCTTTTGTTTTCTCGACCCTATAATGTACCTCGTCTCAGACAATGGAATTGCGCGAGATACCTTAATTTTCCGAGATATAGTAGCGCAAGGTGAATACATCAAATTAGGACAATTTTATTACAAGTTTCAAAAGCTTTATAATGGAAGTGGAACAATAGTTCTCACTGAAGAAAAGAACTTTGAAAAACTGACTGGAACACAAGTTGGTATGATAGCACCAGAATTTACTTGTCAAACAGTTTCAGGTGACACGATAGAAAGTTCAAATCTGCAAGATAAATCAATAATCATACTTAATTCTTGTGGTTGTGGAGGTGACCGATTCTCAACTCAAGCCTATTATGATATTAGAGAAAAATACTCAAATGATACTTACGTCATTCGATTGGACTTTGGAATTGATAAAAACCTTGAAGGGTTTCAAATAGATACAGAAGAAAAATATAACGAAGATATTTACCAGAAATACAGAGATGCATATTGTTCAAGAATTTGTTATATGATAAATAAAGAAGGACGGATTGAGGATAAATTTAATGTGTCGGACTGGGAAGTTAGTCTTTCTAAATACTTCGATTAACATAAATGAAAACAACTTTTTATAACACAGTACATATTGCAGGGCGGGATTCGGTGGTTCGCCAACTGCGGATTCTCGTTTCGCAGTTCCGTGTCCTTCGGACAGGAACGCTCTCCGAAATCCGGCAACGTGTACCAACCGTCGAACTGTGCAAAAACTAATAGAGTATTTGGGTAGGTACACATGAAAAAATGGAAGAAATGAAATCTCAAAAGGTTAAATATAGTTTTTACACAGACTCCCGTTATAGGGCATTCCCCACATAAGCACATCCAGATTAGAAAAACAAATAAAATTATCTAATCTTCCAGAGCTTATTAAATCCTGTTGCTAACGTAAAAATGGGGTGCAAAAATGAGCTAAAAA
>NZ_JAIKLE010000038.1 GCF_022267315.1 Maribellus maritimus | reverse complement strand
TCAAGTTCTTTTAAATCCTCTTTTATATTGAATTTGCTTTGTCTTCCCATGCTTCAAAGATAATACAGCGGCACTATATACTCAAATTGGTATAACTAGTAACGATTGAACATCCTGATTTGAAAAAAAAGATTTGTACTCAATTTTATAGCTATTTCTGAGCATCCCGAAAAACTCGTCTGAGAAATCGATAATGGTGCATTCGTCGGGAATATGATAGCAATGCTCTACCGCGTGCTCACTGTCTGGTTTATCGATTATTGCAAAACCGGAGTAAGCATCAAAGTCGTTTCTGAAAACTTTATAGATAAAATTTCCCTTGCGTATAAAACTAATGTTGAATGATTTTGAATATTCTGGCCGCGAAGTACACGCTTGTTTGCATTTACATTTAAAATCGATAATGCGGTAAAATTCAGAAGAGTAGATTGTATTTACGTCTGCATCCATACTTTAAATACGAAACTTTTGGTTCTACAAATAATTCAGTATTTACATTTTGAACTGCTGCTTAACCTATATTTCGGCGTTTTTTTTTCTGTATTTCAATACTCCTTCAATTTCCCCGCCATGTCCCAAACGCCCATTTTCAGCAAAAACTGCCCACATTTTACGAACTTCCTTGCCTTTCTTATCAATTTCTTCGGCTGTTATTCCCTCCACTATTTTCCTGTTTTCCCACGTCGTACTTTCTCCAAAAAGCAGGGGAATATCAATGGTGTGAGCCGCTCCGAATCCATTTGTTTTTGACCCCCATAAAATTTCATATTGATATACATTATTAGTAGCTGTTACACAATTTTGAGCAAACTTTTTACAGTCTTTTTTATAAACTATATTGGTGGTTATTTCAACAAATAACTGCTTAAATACTTTCCCAAGAAGCGGAATTTGACATACTTTTTTTACCTGGGGAATCATTGGGACGTACAATGCCGTTTCGCTTTTGGTGTATCCTGCTAAGATATTAATGTTTTTTGCCCGTTCTTTCCAAACCTTGTAAACATCAGCTTCTTTCGGGAATGGATAAGCTCCATATTGAACACCAAAGGGCATTCCGGCCTTCAAGCCATAACTTTTTGCAGCTGTAAGAACCTCTAATTGTTTGCTTAGTATTTTTTCTTTTGAAGCATTTTGAGGCAACGATTTTGCTACCGTAATCATATCGTCTATCATCTTTGCCTTATTGAAAAGCAAGCCGAAAGGGGCACTCTGAATAATTACATTATGAAATAAACTTTTTGTTTCCTCAATCAGCATCATTTGAGCTACTGCATCTCCCCCAGCCGATTGCCCAAACAAGGTTACATTTTGAGGATTCCCGCCAAACGATTCAATATTTTTGTTAATCCAGCGCAAAGCTTCCACCAAATCCAGATAGCCAAAGTTGGGCGGAATGTTGTTGTAATTGCCCAGAAAGCCAAACAATCCCAAACGGTAAGTTACTGCCACAACAATCACATTTTGTTCGGCAGCCATTGGCTCGGGGTCGAAAACAAAAGCATCTCCGGCACCTGCAATATAACTTCCTCCATGAATCCAAACCATAACCGGAAGATTTTTCTGCTCGCTATTCGGACGGGTAACAGAAAGGTTCAGGCAATCCTCCGACTGTTTTATATCCTTCAGGATATTTTCACCAACAAAATTACTAAAAGCTTTATCCTCATTCTGAAGACAGGCAGGGGCCGGTTGTGTTGCATTAACCGGTTCGGCATATTTTCCTATTGTCTCCGGCTTTTCAAAACGCTTGGCTATAGCATACGGAATGCCTGTAGCCCGAATAACAGCCGGGTATTCCATACCTATTATTTCTCCACTTGGAGTTTGAAAAATTATATCTTTTGTCATAGTCATCACATAACTATCGACCTTTAAATCTATTATAAAAGTCTTGTAAATTTGGCAATACCCAAAGCTGAAATAATTTTGTAACCTGCATATTCGTATTCTTCTGTAAAATCTTTTACCAAATACCATCCAATCATTTGGTATTTTTCCGTTTCTGTTCCATCATTTATAATCTTGAAATAGCGCAAATTATCTGTTGTCGTTTCAATCCTAAATGTTGATTTAACCTCTGTTCCATCGTCATAAGTTCTAACCAATTCTCCGGTAGATGTATCTTCAATATTGGGATAAAGAGTCAATTTGTGTCCCAATAAATTCATACTTTCTTCAATTTCAGTTTTAAGCTGTTCGATGATTTCCTGATTGATTTCGTTTTCTTCCTCTAATTCAACTTTTGCTGAACGTTCCACAATAACCAAAGTACTTATTGCTGTTTCATTGTCATCAGGTATATTTTCATTGTTGTCTTTTTGGCACGAAACAACAAGTAATGTTAAAACGACTAACAAGTTGATTAAATATATTTTTTTCATATTACTTTATTAACGGTTTTTAAACTTCTCAGAAATATTTCTTTTCAGAATTGTTATTTTTAATAGTCTCATATTAAAAATATTATCACTTTTTTATAATATAAAACGATACGAGAAATTGAAAATTCATCAAAAATAACAAAAACAGTCCATTCAGACTGTTTCTTATTTGTTAAAAATTATATTTTTGAGTGTTTTAATATTTTAATTAATGGGTAATAAAGCAGAGAAAACAAGACAAAACATCATTAATGCTGCCTTTAAATGTTTTGCAGTTGATTCTTATAACAAGGTCTCATTAAAAATAATTGAAGCCAAAACCGGGTTAAGCAGGGGGGCATTGTTGTATCACTTCCCCACAAAGGAGAAAATATTTGTTGAAGTTGTCGATAAAATTTTGATAAATTCTCTTTCTGTTACAACAGTTAATGAAGATGAAATTCATTCATTTTCTGATTTTATTGAAGCATATTTAGCGCAATTAAGTCAGTTACAAAAACAATTTCGCGCATTAAAAATACTCAACATGGCCTTTGGATTGGTGAATCTACACATGGAATCGTTTCATTACTATAAAGATTTTCATAAGATTGCTTTGAAATGGAATGAAGCAGAAAATAAAGCATGGTTTAAACAGCTCTCAGAAGCTATCAAGAGAAATGAAATAAGGGCAGATATCGAAAAAGAAAAAATAGCTAGATCGTTTAAAAACTTATTTTATGGTACAGCTTATGAAAGCTTGAATAGTTCTAAGGATGATTTTTTAAGAATGTTAAAATGGCAATATTACTTCTTATATAATTCATTGAAATAAAACACTATGGATTGAAAATTCCGTAGTGTTTATTCAATGGTAAATGGATTTTTTTGTTATGTAGGTTGATATTATTGCTGCTATTGTGTCCAAAAGATTTCATTTGATATGTTATTGCTAATATTTTGTTATTCGTAAAGGTATTTGAACATTAAAAGTGTGGCGTACATTATTTTCGTCAATGGTATCGGCAGCACACATCAAGGCAATGGCTTCTCCATCTTCCATCAACACTTGCGGGCGCTCAAGGTGATCAAGTTGCTGAGTGACTCCATTTTCCCATGTGACTATCCTTTCAGATATATCAAAATGCTTTGCTTTATTCCAATTTATACCATCTTCTGAGTCGTAATGAACCAAAGAAAAAAGCCTTTCTCCTCCCTCATGTTTAATGCGTTTAACAATTGCTCTGAATTTACCATCCTGATACCAAATGTATGGGTCTTCAGCGGGGAAACGTTCTCCCGGAAACGTAAATACCGGATTTGGATACTTTTTAAAAGGTCCGGTAGGACTATCAGCTATTGCCACGCAATGTACTACAGGTCCGCCATTGGGTAACGGATATTTTTTACCTACCGCTTTATATATCATCAATATTCTCCCGTCAGTCATTTGACACACAGATGGATTAGAAGTCATTAAAGCATCGTAGGCAGAGTCATTATGGTGAGTAATATCCAGTACCGGTTTATCAAAACGTTTCCATGGGCCATTGGGATCATTTGCCACTGCGACACCTATACGTTGATTATTGCGGTGAAGCATATTTAATTTTTGCTTGCCGGGTGAGCAATAAATTTTACGATCGCCGGTATTACCCATATGATATAAATAATATTTTCCATTAAACTTATGCACAGTAGGATTGTGGGTACATAAACCATCCCAAAACTCTTCGCCCCGTTCCTGAAGGGCAATATCTTTGAATTTATAAGGACCAAAAGGAGATTCAGACACAGCATGAGCAACTTCGGAATGAGAAACCCATATCCAGCCCGGAGCTTTAGGCCAGCGTGAATAAAACATGTGATATAAACCATCTTCACCTTTTATTACCGAACCTCCCCATATACTCATAGTGTCGTTTACAAAAACCGAATGTTTTGCTATTTTCTCAAATTCGATTTTGAAATCTGGGGCTTTCTCAGTACATGATGCCAATAAAATGGCAATTGTAACATTAAATAGTATTGTTTTCATTTTTATTTATTTCTCAATTTTTTTCTGATAATTTTTTCTCCCAATATTCTATTATATCTTCATAGCTGCTGTCAGAACCTAATCCACGTCTTCTCATACTGCTCTCATAATACTTAGCTGATGATTCTTTTGCCTTTTTTGTAACTTCCCAGCGCTCCGGTATTTCTCCTTTCTCTATTTCGCTCAATCTTGATTTAAGCGTGCTAAACAACGTCTTTTTAATCGACTCGTATTTTGGATAATCTGCCAGATTTTCAAACTCCATGGGATCCATTTTTATGTCATACAATTCAATCTCCGGTTTAGAATCCGCCATAAACAAACTATATGGGTAAAATAATTTCCCTTGTTGATAAAAAAGTTTATAGATGGAATACGCGGGATACTCTAATTTTTTATAACCGCTTAATTGCATCCAGGGCACTTCCGGCATTTTATTCCAGATTAGTTTATAACGTCCATCCATAATGCTTCTGCTATTGTCCACGGCATCTCCCATTCGTTGTCTAAATCCTAACACATATTCGCGTTTTTCGGCATTGTCTCCTATAAATACTTTCCCCTGCAAATGTTCGGAAACCGGGATGTTGGCAAAAGCAAGAGAAGTCACTGGTACATCCACCAGACTAACCAGCTGTGTGCAAATTTTACCTGCCTCGAAATGTTTCGGATAACGAATTATCAGTGGTACCCTTAATCCTCCCTCATATAAAAACTGCTTATCACGCAAATGTGGTCGTCCATTATCCCCAAAAAGAACTATGATTGTATTGTCTGTCAATCCCTCATTTTCCAATCGAGTTAAAAAATGTCCCACTCTCTGATCGCAATGTTGCACCGTTTCCAGGTAAAGTGCCCAATCTGCTCTTATTAGCGGATGATCCAAGTAACAGTCTGGCAAATCGACGCTCTCCGGTGAAATAGGATTTTCCTTATCGGCATAGAATTCACGGTGAGGCTCAAATATTTGCACTTGTGCAAAAAAAGGCTGTCCCTCAGCACGTTGATTCCAATCGGTTCCATCAAACAAATTGCCGGTTTCAAAATTAAAATCAGTCTTCCCCCATTTGGTCATATCTGTAGCCTTTCCATTAGTACAGAAATAACCTGCTTCCTTAAAATACTCAGTTATAGGCTTAATACCCTCAGGCAGTGGCATTTTGTCCATAGTCCTATGATTTAAACAATTAATAGCGGAAGGATACATACCTGTAATTAATGATGACCGGCTCGGAGAACACACTGGAGCAGTGGCATAACAATTTTCATACAAAACGCCTTGTTCTGCCAGCTGGTCAATATTGGGTGTCTTAACATCTTTGTTGCCATAGCACCCTAATTCTATCCCGAGGTCGTCGCAGTTTATCCAAAGTATATTAGGGCGTTCCTGTGCTTGAAGCAATGTCGAAAAAAACAGTAAGAAACAGACCAATAGCATAATCCGAGTTTTTTTTATGTTCATGGAAAAAACATATTAAATAGTTAATATTTTATTTAAATGAATACTATTACTGAGAGTTACTCCAAATCTCTTTTAATTAATAATAAGCCTTCGGGGAATACGAAAAGCATCTACCACTCCCCTCTCTCTACATCCTGAATCAGGTTTCCTATCATTTAAGGCTGGAAAAGGACAAATGCCATTTAGAGATTCTTTAATACATTGTGCTTTTGTGTAACCTGCTAAAAGGGACAGAAAGGCTAATGATGATAATAACTGTTTCATATCTGTTAATATTTCCTTTTTTTAACCATATCTATCTTCGTTTTCATTCCATTTATTTTATTATTCCGCCTTTACAAATTGACTTTGACTGTCTTTTGTATATCGAACTACTTGAGGTTTATTTTTTCCTCGTGCAAATGCAATTTTCAATTTCCAGATTCTCCTCATTTCTTTCAATATCTGGCTATAATTAGCCTCCGCCACTATATTTGTTGTTTCGTTTGGGTCATTTTTAAGATTAAAAAGTTCTTCATATATAGGTTCTTCTCCATGAAACGGAGCTTCTACATAGTTCCTGTAAATAGCTATTTCTGCATCATGCACACCATAAAGCAAATCATCTGATCTCATGCCCATATCTTTTGCCATTTTAATGATTTCAATTGCAGATATGTTATTGTTAGCATAATAGCGAATGTATTTCCATTCCTTGTTTTGTACGGCATCACAACGAGGATTTCCAAATGGCGTTGACCATAAATTCTCTGTAAACAGGTATTCTCTTACCGGAGTAATTTCCCCTTCAATAATATGATTTAAAGTTTTGCCCTGATAAGAATCTGGAATTTCAATACCTGCGTATGCAAGCAATGTTGGAGCAATATCAATGGTTTGGATCAATTCGTCTACAATTTGTCCCCCTGCACTCTCCTTTACCAAAGGATTATATATAATAAACGGAACATGGGTGCAAATTTCATAGCACAATGCTTTACCTCCCAATCCAAATTCTCCTGAAAACAATCCATGGTCTGAAGTAAAAATAATGATAGTGTTTTTCTCCAGGCCATTTGCCTTTAGCGTTTCGCGCAGCTCCCCAATCAACCTATCTATTCCTGTAACGGTCTGCATTTGGCGTATTACTCGCTCCCTCACTGTATTAGGAGAATCGACCCAATTGTAACCTGTTTGTCTGTCTTTAAAATGGTGGACGCTCTCGGGCAACCTATGTGTCTTAATGTCTGATTTCGCTATATAATTTTCGGGTAAAGGAATGTTTAAGTCTCGGTATAACGTGCGGTAAATTTCAGGATCGCTTTCCAAAAGCTTCATACTTCCTGTTCCCGCTCCATGAGGGAGATTAAAACAGATATTTAAAAAGAAAGGCTTATTACCAGGACGATTCTCTAAAAAATACCGTGCCTCTTTAATTTGATGTTCATTCCCTAAAAAATCCTGAACCCCCTCTCCTATTATTTCGATTTGAGTATCACTCTTCGCGCCTTTAAAAATCTCATGCCTCGTTTTAGGGTAAAAAGTCAAATGTTTATGACCAGCATACCAGTAATCAAACGACTTCTCCATTAAGCCACTTTCATACCCCTCATTACCAACCGGAGTATGATTTTTTCCAATGTATCCGGTGTAATAGCCATTTTGACGCAATATAACCGGATAGGATTTTTCCCAAGCTTCTGGCGCCACACTGGTTCCGGAGTTAAAATTGACTCCATGTTTTCGCTCAAACTGACTTAGTAAAATAGAAGTGCGACTTGGCGTGCAAATGGCACTCGTAACATGAGCATTGGAGAAGAGGGTTCCTTCTTTTGCTAATTTATCAATATTAGGAGTTTGTATCAACTTGTTTCCGGTACATCCCAACATGTCATAACGCTGGTCATCAGTTAGAATAAAAATTATATTAGGCTTATCTTCAGCAACTAACGACTCACTAAAGAACAGAAAAAAACAAAGCACAATAAAAATCTCCCTCATAAAATATTTATCTTAAAATGGTAAAAAAACTGTCTCTGTTTAGTGCATCTTTGTTTTCTCTTCAATACGCATTTTATCTAAACGGGATTTCATTTCTGAAAGGTGCGAATGGTACACATCGCGTGGAGAACAATCATTTTCGGTGCAAACAACCGCTGCTGTTCCGACAACTACACCCATTTGCGTGGTAGTGTGCATCACCCGCGGACTTCCCAACCCTACATGTGTAGCAGAAAAACAACGTCCTGCCATAAACAGATTGTCGATGTCTTTCGAATAGAAACAGCGATAAGGAATTTTGTAACGTTCAATCTTGGTGAAATCGGCGTAACTCAAAAAATCATATTTCCCTCCTTTGGGATAGTGTATATCAATTTCTCGTACCTCTTCTACAAAACCATCTTCAAAATCAGGGTGGTTAACGATATCGCTTTCTTTTAAAATGTAATCGCCAATAATACGGCGCGATTCACGTTTGCCCGCTACATAAGCGATCCATTTTAACTTTAGGTTCGCATTTTCCGGGTCTTGTTTTACATTGTACCAGTTACCATAAATTGCACGAAACATGTGGTCGCGAATTTCCTCAGCATCGTAAATAGTATTCATAAGCAGCCCGTATTCCCAGAACCATTCTCCGCTTTTTGCTTTGTAATCTTTTGCTACATCCATCGCCCATAAAACCTCTTTCCACCCCAATGTTCTGGGCTTTTCCTCAAATTTGCGGGAGATCTCCCCTTCCACTTCAACAGAATTCCACAAAATGGTATTTCCCATCGTCATGTTATCGGGTTGCTCAGGGGCCATCGATTCATTGAATTCTTCCCGTGCTTCACGCCCCATCCGCACTTCAGCACCTGCCCAATATCCAATCCAGCCATCACCGGTAGCATCAACAAACAATGGTGCTTCAAAACGTATTTCTTTGTGTGTATGCGTGTGAAAACAATCGACTGCTGTAATTTTATTATTCTTTTTATGAACTGTAAAAGCACGAGTATTTGGAAAAACAGTGATATTTTCTTCACCCCGAACCACCATTTCAATGGTGTCGTTTGCTGCAATTGCTCCGGAATCGCCATTTGGATAATGCTCTGTTCCAAGCTCTTCAACGATGTTGTATACTTTCAGTCCCAATGTATGTACCCGAATTTCTTTACTGGCATTTCCACCCAGCACAGGCCGGTCATTGATTAAGGCAACTTTAATACCCTGACGCGCTGCAGCCACGGCAGCCCCACAGCCAGCCAGACCTCCACCTATCACTACCAGATCAAATTCATCTTTTAATTCGGGGGGAGGTATCCCCAGTTTTTCTTTTCGCCACGCTGTCATTTCTTCCAAATCCACAGGCGGAAAATCGTTTTTATCTTTTGAAAAATAAATCGCATCACAACGTCCCTCAAAGCCAGTTTCATCTTTTAATTCAATTTTCAATTTTTTTGATCTTCCTATCTTAATACGTCCTGATTGAATCCATTGCCAATCTTCGTTGACACCATAAGTTTCCGGATATTCCTTATTGTCAAATATTATCTTAAACGTTCCAGGTGTTTCCGGATGTGTGGGCACCCAGTCTTTTGTGCGTACCCAGAACCAGTACCTCCCACTTTCAGGGAAATCAACTGTTGTTATTGCATTTTCCACTGGTTCACCCATTCCATGTGCCAGCAGATAAGGAGAGCCCATGGAAGAAGTAAATTGCTGGTCGACCACCCAGCCCCCTTTTTCATCGAAGTTTTCTGTTTCTACTAAAACCGAGAAAGTCTGGGAAAATAATACTTTTACAAAAAATATTAATATCGTAGTAATTGATATGCTTTTCATTTAGGTTTTTATAAAATGTGTATTGAACAAAAATTATTATTAATGATTTACTTATTTCTAATTATTTTGTGGAACTCCGTTAACTAAATGTGATTTTAGCAGGTTTAGTTTTTTTTGATACACTTCACGTGGAGAACAGTCTTCCTGCACGCAAATCGCAGCAGCCATCCCAACAACTTCCCCCATCATTCCTGTTGTGCGCATTACGCGAACAGTACCTAATGCCACATGAGTTACACTAATGTTTCTTCCTGCCATAAAAAGATTTTCAATGTTCCGGGAATATAAACACCGATAAGGAACAGCATATGGTTCAATTTCAATATGTTTGGCTTCCGACAGGAAAGGTTCTTCTGTAAAACCTTCGAGCGTCAAAGGATAGTGCAGGTCGATAGTCCAGGTTGTTGTAAAACTGGCATCAGGGTATACCGTTCTTTGTATCAGATCCTGCTCTTTCAGAATGACATCTCCCAAAAGCCTTCTGGACTCTCGTTTTCCTCCAATATAAGCTACCCATTTTAATTTATAGTTCTGGTATTTTTCTTTGTTTTTACTTTTATTTTTCAGAAAAGACCAGTTCCCATATACAGCCCGAAGACCATAGTCTCTGATATGTTCAATATCTTCAACCTGATCCCAAAAAAATCCGGTTTCCCAATTCCAGTCGCCATGCGTAAGATATTGACAAGTTTCTTCTGTAAATTGAACGGCCCATGGACATTCCGGGAACGAGGAAACTGAGTCAAGTTCTTCCGCATACCATTGAACAGATGTTCCCATAATCAAGTTGTCTCCATCATTTGGGGCGCTGGACTCTCCCGTTTTTTTACTGCTCTCCCGTCCAATTCTGTAATCGGCGCCAGCCAGGTACCCCAGATTACCATCTCCCGTACAATCTGCAAAAAGTTGTCCTTTAAATAATAATTCTTTCCCGGTGATAATGTCTTTTGCTTTAACGGAAATAATTCTGTTATCTGATTCTTGTGCAGCAAAAACATGAGTATTAAGGAATAATTCAATGTTTTTCTCTCCGCTTACAATTTTTAACTTTTTATCATCACCATAATTACTTTTCGGTCCGGCATTGTGAATTTTCTTTTCCGGATTGTTTTTTATTATCTCCAAAATTCTCTTACTTCTTTCAGATTCAGGATTACGTTTGGCTTCCCAGAGTGTCCAGTGTCCTACAGAACCAGTTTCATCAACCAGTTTTCCAAGTTTTGGGTAGGGGTCCTGAAAAATAAGTCCTGAAAGTCCAACACGAACTTCTGAACTGTTATTTCCTCCTAATACCGGGCGGTTTTGAATTAATGCTACTTTACACCCAAGTCTTGCTGCAGTAACTGCAGTGCAAATTCCGGCCATTCCTCCGCCAACAACAACTAAATCAAATTCTCCGGCATCTATTGTTTCTTTTGGAAACCCTGAATTATCGCGCCTGAATTGTGCCAAAGCATCATATTCAACAGGTGGGGTAAACCGTAAATCCTTGGTTAAAATAATCGCATCGCAACGGCCGTTAAATCCTGTCATATCATGTAAAGCTATCTCAACTTTACCTTCTTTTAACTGAATGGTACCGCCATTTTGCCAATGCCATTCAGCTCCTTTGGTTCCAAATATTGTTTTGACAGGCTTATTATCAATTAACACCTGAAATTCGCCGGGGAATTCAGACACTCTCCATAGAGCAGTCCAATCCCGGGTACGAACCCAAATCCTGTATTTCCCTTTTTCAGATATATGGACTTGCGTTTTTGCGTCCTCCACCGGAACTCCCATTCCATGTGCTAATAAATACGGAGACCCCATTTGGTCCATACTTTGCTGGTCGATAACCCATCCTCCACGATCTTCAAAACTTTCGGCTTCCAAAAAGATATGATTTTTTGAGGTTGATGGTTTCCATATCAAAATCAGCAGAAACGCAAATACAAATATTCTTGTTGTGTTATTATTATACATCGTTTTTTTATTTTCACTGTTTATCTTTTACTCCTCTGTAGTTACGAATAGTTACGGAGGCTATTAAGCAATAATTATACTATCTCTTCTCCGCTGTTTTCTCGTTAATTTGAGTTTGACCTGTTATGCATGACAGGCAACAGGTTAAATTTAATTTTTTGAATTATTAAATTATAATTTAAAGATTTTATCAAGCTATGGGGACGATTTTTTGATTCTTTTATCACACAGTTTTTTTGATTTAGGTTTTTACTAAGATTAAGCTAGTTAAGGACTTTACTTATTTCAAAAATAATTCTCACTTAAAAATATAAATGGTTAAAACCAAGTCCAACAAAATGAATAACAAAAACCTCGGAAGCGTTTCCGGAAACGTTTTCGTTCTCCGGAAACGTTTCCAGAATCAGAAGTTTTAATTATAGCACTTTCCTTCTCAAATGGTACAGCCAAAGCTTGGTTATGTCGTTTTCATTCCCAGCAACAAGCATTCTGGGATGTTTGAGCAATTTCCCGTTCATCCCATAAATCATCATAATATCCCGGGGACCAGTTCGCGGTTGATTAAAGAAAAAAGGATCAAAAAGACGCCATCGGAGACCATTATCAGAAGTATAGTGTAGCCAGGTAAATTCCTCGTTTTCAAAATGGCGGTAAAAAAGATGCCAGATATTTGCTATTTTAAACACGCGGGGCATTTCTCCTCCACCATCAACCGCAAGAACAGGCCCCGGATGTTTTTCAAATTTTAAATCATTTACAGAAGCTTTGGCATACCCGACTCTAACGCTGTCAAGTTCGCGATTTGTGTTGAAAGCTTTATAAAACATATGAAGTGTGTCTCCATCAGGGATGACACATGGATCGTCCAGACGCATGGAATCCCAATCATCAACGGAACCAGGTGTTATCACTACACCATGTTTTTCAAAATTTCCCATTGGCGCCCCGTTTTTATCGGCTTTAGCTATAGCAAGAATAATGGAACGTGACATATATCCTGATTCTCCCTTTTTTGCATAAATGTTCGTACTATCATTGTTTGACTTAGGTGTGCCACCATAAAAAAGATATATTTTGTCATCGGTAGCATATACATGCGGACTTGAGCACCCTACGGCATCGGGAACACCAAGTTCAGCATGTTTTGCGACGGTAGACACATATTCCCAATGATACAAATCGCTGCTTCGATAATACCTTATCACTGCATTATAAGGAGACATTCCTTTTTCCAGATAATCCGTAAAAAGATGATATTTTCCCTTTTTATCCTGATAACAGCTGGCCATTCTGGGTTGATAAGGTGTGATATCAAAAGCAGGTTTTTCACTATCCGGTTCTAACTTAAAATATTCAGAAGTAGCAACTTCTGTTTGAGATTTTGTGAACATGGATAGGGTTAATAACATATACAGGCTAAATATTTTTTTCATTATGTAAACAAAAAATGGAGAGACTTTAGGTTTTATAAGCTTACTGTGCTATCTTATCGCATAAACTTTAAACATCTTCAATAAAGAAATAATTTTCTTATCACATTCTTTCTATGTACAAATAGTAGGCAGGGTAAACCCTGTTTTCACTATCGATCAACTGTGCTTCCAGATCATATTTCCCGGCAGGAACATAACCGATAAAGGTCACGTCCTTTTGACCTTGAGTGATATTTGCAAATTTTTCTATATTAGCTACATATAAGTACGCTTTTACAAAATCATTCTTTTCACTTGCAGGCATGGATCTCTGCAATTCGATAGGCTTTTTTGCCGCAGGAAAAGTCTCATTAATATTTAACCCGCTTTCTCTTGGAAATCTGCAAAGGCTTATTTTATAATTAGCGCTTTCAACAAATTCAATTTTCCATCTTCCTGTCGCCTGCGAGGCTGTTGTTGCACCGTACTGATGCCAGATTAATCCATGTTTGCCAGTCAGCATATCATGTGCTGATATCCGACTTGGGCTTTCATACCGAGATCCTACTTTTATGTATGCATATTTTTCATCTATACCTTCTTCCAAAAATGACTGCCACCACCTTTCATATCCTTCTGCTAATCGAGCCGCCACCTCCGGATATTCTTCGATAACATTGTTGTGTTGTCCCAAGTCTTTGGAAATATAAAACAATTCATCTCCATTTACCAAACGCCATTCTTGATCCATTACGGAATAGTTTCTGTATTTTACGAGATTTTGCAGTCTTTGTGTATCCATATACAGAATTCGATTGGGCCATTTACTATTTTTATCATAAAACAGAGGTTTCAGGCTAATACCATCCAACGACTTTACAGGTGTAAAATCAAGATTCAACATATCAACAAATGTTGGTAACAAGTCATAATGTGCAACCAACTTATCAATATCTTTTCCTCCGACTAATTCTCCATTAGGCCAACGAATAAAAAATGGCACACGATGCCCTCCATCATATTCACTCCCTTTACGGCCTCTTAATCCGGCATTGAAAACTAAGTTTCCGCTGGCTGTACCGTTATCGGTTGTAAATATGAGAATCGTATTATCTGTGAGATTTAATTCATCCAATTTGTTTTCGAGGGCTTTAAAATTATCGTCAATATTAGTAATCATCCCGTAAAAACGTTGAACATCTTCCGGAAGTTTGTCATAATTTTTATAGATGTCGAGATACTCTTTTGGTAAATTTAACGGGCCATGTGGAGCATTTGTCGAGATATAGCAAAAAAACGGGTTGTCTTTGTTTGCTTCAATAAAATTTATTGCTTCCTTGAAAAATACATCTGTGCAATATCCCTCGTATTTTTCGGGTTCGCCATTGTGCCAGTAGGTATCGTCAAAATAATCATTTCCCCAGTAATCGGGACCCTGTGTAATACCTCCACCGCCATGCCGAACAACTTCGTGAAACCCTCTGTCTTCAGGACGATAAGGATAATTGTCACCCAGGTGCCATTTACCAAACATGCCATTGGTATATCCATTTTGGGCAAATATCTGTGGGAGGAGTACTTCATCCTCAAAAAGGAGTGAGTGACCAGCAATGGTATGATACACATTTACTCTGTTGGTATGTCTCCCTGTCATCAAAGAACCACGTGTCGGAGCACACGTAGTTGATACATGATAATTTGTAAACCTTACTGCTTCCTTATATAATTTATCAATATTGGGTGTTTTAACGTAGGGATTTCCCATACAACCAAGATCCCCCATCCCCTGATCATCGGTTATTACTATAACAACATTTGGTCTCTCTTCCTCCAAAGGTGTTGCATTTACAGTCAACGGAACTCCTAGTAAAAAAAATATTGACGATATTATCACACATGAATTCTTAAACCTGATTTTCATATTATTAAAATTTAAGTAGACAAAACAATTCAAACAATCCCATGCACAAATTGCAAGTGAATGAAAATGCAAAAAAGAGAAATAGAATCTTATATGTTTATTCATTGTCCTCTTGGTTATAATGTTTATAGACGAATTCAGCAGCTTTTGTACCGATATCATTCAAGCCTTCCTGATTGTAATGGACTTTGTCTTTAAACCACTTTCGTTGTCCAAACTCATTTGTTTCTCCATAAGCGATATAAACTCCGTTCATCTTTTTCGCAATTATCGTCTGAACATCTCTCACAGCCCGACAACCGCCAGGTGCTTTATCCTGCTGATAAGCCGTTTGTACGATAAAAAATGGTAAATCTTCACCAAATTCATTTCTGAACCTTTTGATCAATCCTTCAAGTACCTTTTGGTATTCAGTTGCAGTTAATTGTCCAGCCAAAATAGCATTTGCATCGCGTTCGCCTTGAATCCAGAGGACACCAGACAGACGAATGCCTGACTTTATTTCGGCCATTTTTGTTTTTTCAACTGCCTGAGCAAAGAGTTTGCCCGAAGTATCCCATGTACCGTAGTTAGCCATTTCCGCTTTCCAGTGACACGAGGCACCTCCCCGGGCTGCCGTCACCATATAAATTTTTTGCCTAAAGAGTTCATACATCCCCTTTGCAAAAGCGGGAGCCACACTTCCTGTTCCGGCTTCCTGGAATTGCTTCCATGATTTCCCTGCAGGATCTCTTAGTGGAATAAATTTATTGTTTTGAGCATCAAATTCAAATGCTGTATTTGTTTTACATACAGGACTATTTAACGAATCTCCCTGCCCAACAGCATTACTCTGACCGGCTAAAAGGAAGAGTTGAGATTTTTGAACAGAATTAGAAAAACAATTCATCAAAATAAAGATTACGATTATTTGAGTTTTCATAACTATCTTTTTTAATAAATTAGCGGAACTATTGTTGAAAATGATATTTCACTATCGACAGGTAATGTTGCCATAATAAGTGCTTTCATCTTACCATGTTCCATATAAATTTTTGGCATGTCACAGGTGCGCGTGCACGTTGTAACATCACCATCTGTCCAGGGAATTTTTCCTGAAAGAAATACCAGTGGTGCTTGCGCCAATTTCCAATTTAATCCGGATGAGTCTGAAGTCCAAAGCAACATTGAACCTTTTGGATAGTCCGAAAAACTTTGATAACAATCTTTGCCGATACAATAGTAACGTCCGTCTTGATACCACTGCACATGGTCATCAATAGCAAATTTAGACTGCACGTCAGTATCATCCTCTTTGTTCTCTACTGTAATAAAAGGAATATTCGTATCAACAAACGGGCCTAAGGGTGAATCAGACAAAGCAGTTACATGCACCACCTTTCCACCCCATGTGCTTCCGTCAACAGTAACGTATTTGTATGCCATGAGAAACTTACCATCGGGGCGAAGGGAGACCACAGGTGTAGCAGTCATCTGTCGCCCATTCGAAATATCTATTAAAGGCTTATCAAAACGTTTCCATTCACCATTAATGTTATCAGTTATAGCAACACCAACTCTCTGATTATTGCGATTTACCCACCATTCAGGATTATCTGTTTCAGGCATAAAATCATCAGGAGTTGTAGCCCAATAACCGGAACCTTTGTTCCCATTATAGTAAAGATAATATTTGCCATCATACTCAATTAAATGAGGATTGTGAGTCATCTCACCATCCCAATATTCATTGCCTCGTGCTGGAAGCACCACATTTTTAAAAACATAAGGTCCAGTTAAATTATCTGACACTGCATGAGCCACTTCTGAATGTGTTACCCAGGCATGGTGCCCACGAGATTTTAACCAACGTGAATAAATGGCATGATATTTCCCATCTTTCCCTTTAATAATATTTGTTCCCCAAACATTATATTTCTCTTCTTGAATGATATTGGATTTATCCAATTCTTCGGGAAGTAATTGTTGAAAATTTAGTTCTTCATATTTTTGTTTTAAAGGTATTCTTACATTGCACGAATGATCACGATATACCCCATCGACAGTCAAGCTTAATGCACCATACAAGGATCTTGGAATACCATTTTCAATTAACAATTGTGGGCGTTCAAGTTGTGCGGTACTCTTTTCTCCATTTTCCCATTCAAATCTACTCCTTAGTACAAGCGGATGTTTTGTTGGTTTCCAATCGTACCCATTTTCCGATTTCATTAGGGCCAAAGCCCCGGCATCTCCTGTATATGTTCCAACAACATCGCGTACAATTGCATAGTATTTATTATACTGGTGCCATACATAAGGATCTTCGGCAACCATATGAATATTTTCTGTTCCTTTTAGCTCAAAAATTGGTTCGCTGTGTTTTTTGAAAGGTCCCAGAGGGTTATTTGCAAAAGCCACCATAAAGCGAACCTTTTTCCCAGTCGAAAGTTTGTAACTCTCATCAGTAGATAAATCAATGGACTTATAATTTTTACCTTTATCGACCGCTTTGTATATCAAAATAATTCTCTCATCACTCGTATAATTAACTGCAGGATTTGAGGTCATCAATGCATCATAAGCTGTGGGATTATCACTTACATCTATTATTGGTTTATTCAAACGCTTCCATGGCCCGGAAGGATTGTTGGCAACGGCGACGCCTATTCGCTGGTTATTGCGATAAATCCACCAATCTTTGTTACTCATCGAAATAGGTTGTTTGGCTTCAATAAGGCCAGTAGTTCCCATGTAGTAAAGGTAGTATAAGCTATCTTTTCTGAGTATTGTTGGATTGTGGGTTGTTGTTCCATCCCAGAACTCTTTTCCCCGAGGAGGAAGCGTAACATTTACAAATTCAAAAGGACCATCAACATTGTCTGAAACAGCATAAGCAATCTCTGAGTGGGTTACCCACGCATAGAAACCAAGTTCGCGTTTCCAACGGGAATAAAACATGTGGTATTTCCCATCTTCACCTTTAACAACTGAAGCTCCCCAAATGTAATAATCAGAATCGATGAATTTATTTAATTTGGAAACAGGTTGCACCATGACCCCAATATTTAGTTCCTGACCTTTTACAAAACCTGAATTTAAAACAAATACAGCATAAGGTAGTATGAAAATTATTGGAACGATTTTCTTCATAATATATACCGGCTATCGGATTTAAAACTGATTATTTCTCCCTTGCTTTAAACCAAATTACAGCACCTCCATTCGCGGCTAAATTCAACATTAATTTATTATTCTTATCACAAATAATTGCTTCTTTTTTGAATGGAATGGCTGTATTACGCTTTGTTAAATTAGCCCTTGGGTTTAGTCCTTCCAAAGGGACGGGTTCTGCTAAAATATCATCCGAAAATATTTCAGCAGAATAATTTCCTTCCTTTAGAAAATTACAATTCACCTGCAATTGTTTTTTCTCTCCGGCACTTAAAACTCCCAAGTACCAGTCATTCCCTTTTCTGCGTGCAAGAATTGCCAATTCACCTATTTTACTTTGTGGAAGAACAAAAGTTTCATCCCAAACCGATGGCACCTCGTTAATAAAATTAATGGCAGGTTGAATTTTTTGTGTCTTCAACAAATATTCGGGATTTTCGGCGATACATTGAAAAGGAGAATAATAGCAAACCAGTGTAGCCAGCTGATGCGCCCAGGTAGTTTCTCCGGGAGCAGTAAAAGCAAGTGGCGTATAATCTGCATGTCCTGTAACGTAGCGAGTAAAAGGCAAAGCTGCATTGTGACTCGCAGAAAGTGGTCCTTCTTTCATATTATTTAGTTCAACTCCCCGAATTCCTTCACGTGAAACTTCGTTCGGATATGTTCGGTACTCGCCTGAACTTTGCTGGCAACCGTGAAAATTAACCATCAACTTTCGTTCTGCAGCCAGCTTTAAAAGTGCTTCATCAAAGTTGATGAGTGATTTAGTCTCGCCATTCATAAAATCTACTTTTACGCCGACAGCACCGGTTTGTTTTAAACTATCCAGAAATCCAGCCATCAAGGCATACCCGTTTTCAGGAAAATTGAGCTGATCGGAATGTTTCCATAAAAAAATGCCTACATTTTTATTTTTTGCATAATTACACAACTCTGTAACTGTCTCCCATTTGTTACTCCACCTTTCCCAACCTTCGTCAACCATTGTGTATTCAAATCCAAGTTTTTCAGCATTATCAACAGTACGCTTTTCTGCTTCAAAAGTTGAGAACTTTCCCGACCACCAATACCAGGCTGCTTTTCCAGGTTTAATCCAACTCATATCAGCAAACAATCTTTCATCCGGTTTTGGGTTTAGCGATGGAACAAGGGTATTATTGACAAGGCTATTTAAATCATC
This sequence comes from Maribellus maritimus, assembly GCF_022267315.1. Classification (GTDB taxonomy): domain Bacteria; phylum Bacteroidota; class Bacteroidia; order Bacteroidales; family Prolixibacteraceae; genus Draconibacterium; species Draconibacterium maritimum. The sequence goes on along the minus strand of NZ_JAIKLE010000038.1, from coordinate 43,796 downwards.
AGCTAAAAGAATACAACGCCAGGGAGTTAAAATATCTCCTTCAATTTCAAACCCTTTTTCATCTTCTGTAAAATTTGCTTTGAATGTATTGTCACCAATAGCCTCCAAGCGCATTCCGCTGTAATTATATAAGGCAGCTTCAGCCACTAAAGCATAACCACCGGCCGGCATCTCGCAGGTTATTGTCAGCCCCTGAACCGGTCCCATTTTTGAAACAGTTGGCATTTTTGAAATATCTGAGCAGAGCCATTCTCCAGCATGAGATTTTAATTTCCAATCGTTGTTGCGTTCGAAATACCACACTTTTGTATTGTTTGGGAACCGGAATGAACTTAATTCTCCTTTAACATCCTGAGTGCCGGTACCTGGAACTATGTACCTGTAAGCTACTCCCTCTACAGAAACCAGAAATTCAAGAAACCAGGTAAAACCATCTTTTTCCTTTATTTCAAATTTTGAGATATTCGCCTTGTGGTTAGCAGTATTCTTTCCACCAAACATTGAATAGTCAAATTCTTCACTGAAACGATCAGAAAGCTTTATTTTTGAATTAGACCCTAAACTTTTCTCATTTACTATAATTCCTATCAAAGAGGTATCTATAATTACATGCCCATCTTTTTTTACGGTGTATGATATTTGATGATTTTTTAATTGTAAAACCTGGGCTTCGACGCCATTGTTAGAAATATTAAATTCTGTTTTATTAGAAGTACATCCTGCAATAAACAGGAGGGTAACCAGTAGTAAAATTAGATTTTTCATTTATGTCATTTCTTTAAATTTATTTCTGTTTTAATCATTCAAGGCCTGTGAGTCAAACTCAATTATGAGATACACCCCCACACCAAAAGCTATACAGATCATTCTTCAATAAATACTTTACGCTTTGTATAAACAAATCGGAAAGGAACATCCAAATACTATCAGAAAATGAAGAGTTCTCTAATTCGGATGCTTTTCTTTTTGTAATAACATTGGTTTTCTGTTGGTAGGAGGATCGCCTGAATATTTCAATTTTGCAGGCTTTTGTATCATTAAATCTTCAATGATTACAGCCAGATCCCTTTTGGGCATCTTGTCGATTAACCTGTAATGATTTCCATTTTCGTTGGGTATCCAGTCAATTACCGCACGATCTTTAACAACCATTGTACCTCTTTCCAGGTCAAAATAGTTCCGCACACCTCTTACCGCAACCAAAACTGCTGTTTGGTCGTAACTGGATCTCCCTCCTTTTCTGTATTTATAGTTAGAAACTGTATCCAATCTGTCTTCAATAAATGCTATCTCGTATGCATCTTTCACCGGATTATTTTTTGTTTTCGTTTTCACCAAACGATCACCTGTCCGAATAGAACGTCCTATCTCTCCCCCGCTAATAATGATTTTGGTTGGCCAGTTTTCAAAAACATATTTTCCACTCTGAACATCCAGTAATATATTACATGCGTCTTTCCCTTCCTTGAAATCGCCGGCCATAGATACCAATTGTTTAACTTTTTTCTGCACTAATTCCACTCCCGTCAGCGGACTTATTTGATCCGGCGTAGATTTTAATAAAATGTTCAAATTTGTTAAAAACCCGACAGTAACAATTGTCACACTACTATCAGGCTGGTTACTTAATACCTTTCGATAAACTGAAACTGCATCAGGTGCCTTTGAAGTTGCAGAAATAGTATGCTGATAATGTAATGGTAATTCTTCTGTCCACTTTCTGACTTTATGCCATGGGCCAAAGGCTCCGGCCCTGCCTTTTACTGATCCAATTGGTATATTCGGTCGTCCGTAATATGTATTGATTATGTCAATCAATGGAACTGATTTCTCATATTGGTTGGAGCTTCCGCATGCCAATATTTCGACTTCTCCATTATCAGCAAAAGCATTCAAGGCTGCCAAAGCCCCCACATCATCATAATCTGGTCCCATGTCTGTATCAAAGATGACTGAAACCTTTTCAATAGGGTGCCAGACATTTTTTTTCGCCAAACTGATGTATAAAAGAATACCTGCAAAAAAAATTAACAATATTAGTCTTTTCATCATTTTTGATTTTCTTTATTTTAAAATTTCAAAGTTCAATACATCTCCTTCAACTTCACCTTTTATATATTTACCGTCGGGGCTAATCCTATATTTCGAAAACAATCTATCAGTTCGCTTAGCTTGTTCTGCTATTTCACAGATTGCTGTTTTAAAAATTATATTACCAAAACATCTTTCATGAGCAAAAAAAACCACTTGACCATTTATTGTAACCACATATACTTCACTTCTTTTACTACTGATCTAATCAATACAATAATGTCGTTTCTTTCGTTTTCTTATTTCCAACCACTTACTATTTCGAAAAAGGAAGCATCAACGTTTTTCCGTAGCCAATCCGTTTTCGTTTTTGTACATATTGTCGTGTATCTGTAAAAATATCCATTTCGCCCGTTACGCGAGGGTCTTTGGTCAACATACCATATTGGCGAAATTCATTGGCGAGCCTTTGCATATCATCAGCAAAGGCAGGATCTTTCGACAGATCATTCAATTGCCAGGGATCATTTATAAGATCATAAAATTCAACTTTTGCCGGTTTAATGGATTCTATATTTGTAAGAGGTAATCCATTTTCATCCACGTTGTTATAAGATACAATATAAGCAAACCGATCATCGCGGATACTTCTTGATGACCTGCTATCGGGATCAAATTCGCCATGCCACTCCAGACCTGTTACAACTGAATTCCGATCTGCTTCAATACGCCCCGACTTTTTCGATTCCAGGATCCGCAGCAGACTTGAGCCGCTCATATCTGCGGGTGGTTTTATTTCCGCAACCTCAAGAAAAGTTGGCGCAAAATCAGTAAAACAAACAAAATCACTTACTTTCCTCCCAGCTTTCACACGTGACGGCCACATAATTGCGAGTGGTTCATGCACACCCAGATCATAGCCACTTGCTTTACCCACTTGTTTTTCCCCTCTTAATATTGGTGTACCATTGTCAGAAGTCACAACAACTAAAGTGTTATCTAATTCGCCAATGGCTTTCAGGCTTTCCAGCATCCTTCCGAGTTGCATATCGGCGTAACATATTTCATAAATATAGTTTGCTCTATCTTGTCGGTTCTCTCTTGTGTCCTCAACACCAGGGAAAAGTTGAATTTGATCGAGGGTAATCCCAAATTCCTCCTCCAACCGCTTATAATTTTCACTGCCATTAGGAAGATGAGGCTCCGAAAGACCTGCCCAAAAGAAAAATGGCTGGTCCATTTTCCTCGCTTTTAGAAACAAGTCAAAATTGGCTGCATAATCGTTATCTACAATACCTTCAATTTTATTATCAATTTTTGCCTCATTAAACGGGACTCCAGACACTTCTGAATGTCCATTCTCAATATGTACACCGGGGCCCCAGGTTTTTTGGGTGTTTCCGATATAATATCCATTTTTCGCTAATATATCTGTAAAAACAGGAAATTTCTTTGGCAAGAAAGCCTGAATAAAAGCCCCTTGTTCCAGCTCCCAGAAGTTGCGACCAGTAAGTACACTTGCCCTTGACGGGGCACATGATGGTGCAGAGGTAAAGGCATTGGTAAATAAAATACCCTCTTCTGCTACCTGATCAAAGTACGGTGTTGGTATCTTTCCAAAGCCATAGGCACTTCGCTCTATCCAACTTTCATCATCTGTAATAAAAAAAAGAATATTAGCTCGCTTTTCTTTCTGGCAAGAAAATAAGATTGAGAATAAAATCAACACAATGTATCTATTCATTTTCGATTTGTTTTTTAGTTAACAGATTGGTTAAGTAATTATAATTTAGAGTTTTGTATTTGTATCGCTCAACACTTGTTTGAGTTGATATTTAGGCCAGTCTAAAACTTTAAAGTTTATTAGCAGCAACCACCCGCATAATGTCAAGGCGACAATTATTCCAATAGTATAAGAAATCACGTAAGAAAGTTGAAAACCTTCCGGTGCAATTAAAATATAGGTTATTACAACTGCTGTCATAAAAGTTGCAGGAATCAGAACGAACCAAAAGGTTTTACCATTTTTAAGCATGTATACAACTGCTGCCCATAAAACAATCGTTGCCAACACCTGATTTGACCATCCAAAATAACGCCATATAACTGCAAAATTAACCCGTGTGAGAGCCAGCGCAATTGTAAAAACCGGAATGGTAATTATCAAACGCTTAATTAATTTTTGCTGATTTATTTTAAACGAGTCAGCTATGGTTAGCCTTGCACTTCTGAAAGCGGTATCGCCGGAAGTAATTGGGGCCGCCACTACACCAAATATGGCAAGAATACCACCAATCCTGCCCAGCATTGTATTACAGATAATATTTACGGCCCATGCTGCATTGTGTCCCTCTTCTGCCATCGTTTTACCCAATTCACTAACTCCGCCAAAAAATGCCATTGCTACAGCTGCCCATATTAAGGCGACTATCCCTTCTGTAATCATAGCTCCAAAAAATATTTTCTTCCCAAGCAACTCATTGGTGACACATCTTGCCATTAAAGGCGACTGAGTAGAATGAAAACCTGATATAGCCCCACAGGCAATGGTTATGAACAACAGCGGAAAAGCAGGGAAGTCATCTGGTGAAGCGTGTAAATTTGCAAAGTTCTGAGCGTTTAACTCTGGTATCCTATAATCCCCCAAAAGCAGGGATATAAACAATCCAATAGCCATGATTAACAATGAAATCCCAAATAACGGATATACTTTCCCGATTAACTTATCAATTGGAATCATAGTGGCCAAAATATAATAAATGAAAATTGCAGCAATTAAAATGGCTACGTTAATCCCAGTTAGTTCGTACATGATGGTTGCAGGACCTTTTACAAAAACTACCCCGACAAGGATCAACAAAACAACTGCAAAAATTCTCATAAACTGCCTTACCCCGTTCCCCAGGTATTTGCCAACGATTTCAGGGACACTTTCTCCATCATGTCTGATTGATAACATCCCGGAGAAATAATCGTGCACAGCTCCTGCAAAAATACACCCAAATACAATCCACACAAATGCAATCGGGCCCCACAAAGCACCAGCAATAGCTCCAAAAATTGGGCCTAAGCCAGCAATATTTAAGAACTGGATAAGAAATATCTTTCCGGTTTTAAGCGGAACAAAATCAACACCATCCTGTTTAGCGATAGCCGGTGTCTCTCGGTTTTTATCCGCACCAAATTTTTTTTCCACATAAGTTCCGTACAGGAAGTAGCCCACAATTAATATAAAAATGCAAATTAGAAATGTTATCATAGTTATCGGGTATTATTGGTCTCAGTCTATTTCTATGTAATCTTCTTACTTTTAGTGCCATTTTCAACATTACTCCAATGGCACCTTCGGGTTATTACGGATTTACGCCCGTTTTATATTTACAGTCGGTAATATGTTTCAAACCTATTTATTAAATATTTTAACATAATCAATCTCCATGTAAGTTCCATCTATTTCATCGCTTACTTCTCCCGCCCATGTTATAATGGCCAGACTTAACAGAACAGGAGCAGGAGAATGACAAAATTCATTTTTCGCTCTACGGATTTCCTTTCCGTCCAAATAGTAAATTAATTCCTGCTCATTCCATTCCAGACCAAATGTGTGGAAGTCTTTCGAAAAATCTGTTTGATCAAACTGAAACGTTTTGTGAAAAGAGGGATGTGTTTTTTTCCCATCTGTGTTGACCGTTATATCGGACCAGTTATGAATGTTTGTATTCACTTCATTGGGATAGTGACCTTCATTTATGTCAATTTCAAATCGTTTCCCTGTTGACGGTTCAGAAGCTGAAGACCTTGTCATCAGCCAGAATGAATTATTTGTTCCGGTCTCTGAAGCGTAGCGGTAACGACACTCAAAATAACCGTAGCGGAAATCTTTTCTTGTCCACATACTGGCAGAAGTCCAATCTTGTCCACCTCGCGATTCTTTGCGATTTACCAGTCGTACTGTTCCACTTCCAACTTCAATATTTTCCGGCCAACGGCTGCACAATATATGTCCGCTTGGACCATTCTGAGATTCCCACACCTTTAATAATTCTTCTCTGTTTGCGTAGTTAAACTCGTCTTTCCAAACTAACTCCCGTTCTTTTGTTTCGGGCAAATTATTGTCCTGCGAACATGCAAACTGAACTATTCCTATACAAAATATGCTTATTAAAAAAAGTGTTCTCATTGTTGTTTGTTTTTATTGGTAAAAAATGAATAAATAAAGTCTCCCTTTTTTTAGTACCTGATTCAGGTATTGGCAACATTTCAAAATCAAAATATCTTAAAATCCACAATAGGATGATAAAAAATTGACTTTTCATACGTATTAAACCGATTATATCTCTTTACTATACTATTATTACCTTACTTCTACTTTTACCTTCGAAATTAATTGTACAGGACCGATTAAGCCCGACGGAACTAATTCTTTGTTTTTCAAATGTTCCCATTTCCATCCCACAAAAGCTTTACGACCAGTGGGACTCTCTTTTCCTTCAATTACCCAATCGGGAATCTTAGCTAATCCCATCCCTTTTGCCGTAGAGCCAGTATTGGTGGTCCATTCACAATCTTCTGGTAGTTCCTGGTCTCCAATTACACGGTTTACCCAAAGGTTGGCCACATTTATTTTAAGAGCATTTTCCCCTGTTTTTAACGCACCTGTAATATCAATAACGAAAGGGCGCTTCCAAAGTACTCCTACTGATTTCCCATTAACAAATACTTCGGCTGCCACATTTACTTCACCAAGGTCCAAAATCATTTTTTCACCCTGATTCAATTCATCAATATTTATTTTATTCTCGTAAGTAATTGTTCCCGAAAAATATTTTACGTTCGCCTCATCGTACTTTGCGAGATCTACTAATTCCCTCAAAATTAAAGGTTCCGGAGCCCCACTACCATCAAAAGAAACATTCCAGGGTGTTGTTAACATGTATTCTCCAACTTTTTTTGCGGGGGTGAAATTATTGGCACTCTCCTCTTTTATAGCTTGGCGAAATACAACAAAAACAGAACCGGCCTCCTTCATTCTCAATGTTACCTCCATTCGCCCGTCTACCAATTTTTGATATTCAGGCGCTATAATTATCTCACCGGTTTCAGCATCCCATAATTCAGGTAATTTATCTGCTACTCTGAATTTAGCTTTTATAGTTTTGGCTCTGTTGTGTTGGTTACTAACAAAATACATGTCTGTTTGAGCAGTACTCCGATGGATAAACTCAACACCATTTCCAGGAAACAAAGCTCCTTCATATTGCCTGGCATCATCCAGGGTAAAATCAAAATCAGGCAAAAGGTTACAATCCGCACATGCATCCAAAATGTTTGCTGAGGCATAAACCGTTCCTTTTCCATAGCTATTCTTATATTTTATTTCACCATCTGATTTTCCCCAGATTCGGGAAGTAAGGATTTGCAGTTCAGCAAGGGCTGAATCTGCATTATTCAAGCCGGGAACACATGTTGGTTTATTAGCAACAACAACGGCTCCTTCATTAATTAATTTTTCCAGTGTTTTTAAAACTTCCGGTCTGGCATGATCTGAATTCATTACTACAAGAATTACATACTCCAGTCCGTTAGGTAAAACGAGCTTCCCATCCTTAACCTTTACAGCTTCAAGAATATCCCTGTTACAAAAATCGTAATCGTAACCATAAGGTACAGAGGGGTGCAAATCTTCTCTCAATTCCGGATCAACAGGTGCGTCTTCACCAACATAGTACAAAACATCACTTTTCGGATTCCCTGCTTGAAGCATATACTGACAACGAGCCATATAATCAAACCAGGGTTTGGCATATTTCCACCAGGTATTGTGTCTATTGAACAGAGAGCCATACGATCCCAAAAGCAATCCGGGTTCTTGTCTGAATGGGCTGTTTGCATATCCATGCAACCAAAACTGATTAATGCCTTTACAATAAAACCAGTCTCCCTGTGCTTTTATATCGCGGGGGTTAGTTTCAAATATTTTTCCCGGAGAACCTGTAAATGCTTCGGCACCTACTATTTTTCTGCCATAGGTGTGTGCAGAAGAGGAAGACAATTTGGCAATTCCACCGAGGTTGCTCGAACTATTTGCCCAAAATTCAGAAGCCGGAATATCTATGTATTTACCCGAAGCAAAATCATTGGTATTTCCAAAGTTTCCATATCCCTCGGCAACAAATCTTACCCCGTTATCATGAGCCAAAGTCTGAAAACGTTTGTAATAATTTTTAATAATCATGTCACTGACCGTTTTTCTAAAATCCCATAAAAATTTTTCTGTGAAATCGGTACTTTCAACCACTCGTCCGGTAATTGCAGGTAAATATTTGCGAATGTCATACCCCCTCATTTTGTTAAAATTGTTCTCAAAACCTTTTGTCCAATTCTGATGACCAGCCTCGTAGCTGTCAATGGTTACAGATGCTATCGAACTTTTTTCTCCCTCTTTTCCTGCCACAAGCATCCTTTTTACCGATTCTTTCCAATGAAAGTCCACCGCTGCCGCCGACATTTTATCAACTTCGAGCCCTTTACCTCCTTTGGGAGCAGGATGATTTGAACGCCCTGTTGGCTGATAACCGACACGCAATATTGTCCAGTCACCTTCAGGCACATCCCACTGCAAATTCCCATCCTCATCCAGGTTGTCAGTCAAATCAATCATATCGTTCATTTTTACCACATCTTCAGGTGGAGCCTGTCGTTTATCTTTTATATATCTCGCCATTTTTGAATAGCCGGCTTTTTCCCACCAACCATCGATGCGATAAGGTTTACCTGCTATCTCTCCCTTTGGAGTAGGAAAAGCCAGTAGTGCAATATCGTGGTAGTAGCCCCTTACATAATCGCGAGGCATATAATAGCGTAAATTAACTATAGTATCACGCTTCATATCACGTTCCAGTCCTAATGCGGGTTTTGGAATACTTAGTTTTTCATCAAACTTCAATGGTCCTTTAAGCTGTTTTTCTGTCCATACGACCTCTTGCATAGCGTTTTCAGGTGTGTTCCAAGGACCTCCGGAAGCCGACCAACCCGGACCATTCATCACCCCCATTTCCAAACCTAATCGTTTAGCTTCTTTTTTGGTATGAATAAACATCTTCCACCATTCATCGCTGTAATAAATTACCGAACCAGGAGGTGTTCCCTCGGCTGCATTAAAAACACTGAATCCACCAATCCCTGATGCTTTCATGGATTCAAGGTCTGTCGTAATGCCCTCTTTTGTCAGGTTTCCATTCAACCAATGATACCACACCTGTGTTTTTGCAGAATGAGGTGTTTCTTTGAAATAAACCTCTGACCATTCACAGTTTTCCGTGATTAAATTATTGACATCTGCATCCGGTGACGGAGTATGCGTACACCAAAAAAATGCCAGAAGGACAAGCATAAAAGGTATTTGCTTTATAATCTTTGTTTTAAAGGTTTTCATTGTTACTGTAATTTTTTTCTTTATCGTACACCAATTCAATTTTTATCGTTATCGCAAGTCCGTGTTTATAAAAGTCCCTCAACCTTTTCCTCTGTACTCACATCTGAAAATTCGTACATCAATTCCGATGCATTTCCTATTTTATTTAATGTGGTAATTATGCCCTTCAATAAAATCAAACTGAATGGCATGCCTTATCTTTTCGTGAATAACTTTTTTGTCAGCAGTTAAATCAAAAATTTCCAAATTCTCCCAATCAGGATTTTCTATAGAAATCTCACTTTGTGTTTCTCCATCTTTTCCATAAAAAACAGTTTGTGTTTTGTTGGTTACAGGATATATCCGACCTTTTAATTCGCCCTCAATTTCTTCAATCACTATCCCTGTCCCTCCTACAAACAGAGGGGTTTTATCTACCGAAATTTCAAAATCGTTAAGTAGCAGCGGCCCATAATATTCCTTTCCCGTATCGTAGTCGATCCATTTACCTTCCGGCAAATAAACATTTCTGGTTTGGGCGGTTTCATAATCGTCCCCATATAACGGATATGCCAAAAGCGCATCTCCAATCATCCACTGATAGCCTCTTTCTTTGTAGTTTTCTCTTCCATGTACATTTATATCATTTGGATATGCAACAGGAAGTGGAGTCATTGTATGAGGATATCCGTCGTGATAAAATTTTATGGCATTGCTATAAATATATGGATGTAAACGTGCATGCAACAGAGCACAGTCCAGCATTACTTCTGAAACCTGCCGGTCATTATAATTCCAGGGGCCTTTCCCCATTGACATCGCGGAATGTAAAGCAGCTGTACGGGCATTTCGCATCAGATAGGTTTTTATTTCAGATGATACTTTACCGTCAAAATCGCGACCACCAAATAATCCTCCGATTATATCCATATAAGTTAGAGGAAAACCACTATATGCAAGAGTTAGAGAATTAACAGGTCCCCTGTCCTGATTCATATCATAATTAAAATCTTCAATTCGATGTAATTCACCGGGAGAAGTCAAATAGGAATTCCGAATCATAATTTGATAACCTTTTTTCTTTAATGCAACATTGACCGCATCTATTTTGTCATCGGGAAATGAATAAGCACCATAACTATAAACATCTTCCTTAAATCCATCAACCTGCCATTTGTCACATAAGTTTACATACCATTTCACAGCTTCTTCATTGTGAACATCAAGAAGATATACCAGGTCCTTTGGAAAACCTATTTTATATTCCTTTGCCGCTCCATCTTCTTTCAGAAAATAACCATTTTCAAGGCCTTCCTTTGTAAATGGCCCATTATGAATAAAGGCTATCCTTAAGCCTATAAAAAATTTAAGACCTTTCTCTTTGAAATATTGTTTAAATTCTTTGGGATTGGGATATTTGGTCTTGTCCCACATACCAAAACTGGTTGTGGATTTATATTTTTCATCGGTTTGTGGCCAAAACCCTGAACCGATGACCATCCATTTTAACGGATAACCCAGATTTAAGTAGTGATCTATATCAGCCTTGACTGTTTCCGCAGATGTATTCCAGGCAAGTGCACCCCATGCTTCCCAACCCACGCCATAAAATTCATAATCTGGTTTCATTACCGGAAAACCATTCTCATTTCTAGCTGTCAGAAAACCAGAATAAATAGACCTGGGATTTCCAAAAAAATAGTAAAACGAAGCTATTTTTTTTGTATGCCTACTTCCTTGTATTATCTCATCTTTTGTACTTACTACTATTTTAGCACCCGAATCGATATTAATCAATCCAAACTGATTCATCGGATAAATGGCAAAATTACTCACCATGCGCGAGGCATATCCGTTTGATGAATTATAATCGTTATTTGTAAAACCGGTGATTTCTGTTTGAAACTTACCCTTGTTTTCAGGAAGTCTTTGCCACCAATTTGTTAAAACATCACCTAATCCATATCCCGGGCTAACTCCTGCTGTTCTTAGTGCCATTGCAATGGGTTTATCATCCGGATTTTCAAGTTCAAATCGAGCCTGTTTATTCTCCAATTTTAATCGGAGGATAATTTCCTTGTTATTTTCAAGAACTACTTTAAAAGAATTTATATTATTGTTTACACCAATATATTTCGTAGACTTAGCCGGAGATAGATTTTCAGGGGAGCCTGCCAAAAGTCCGGAAACCGGATGAGCAGGCACCAGGAAAGTTCCATTTGACTCTCGAAAACCATACCTGAATCCATCTTTGATTAATACAAACTCTATTCCTTGACCGTTACGAATAATTACGTTATCCTCATCTTCCGATATAAGTCTTTCGTTACTCGTGCATTGTTGCAATACAACAGTCAAAAAAACAAAGGCGATTCCTTTAAATAGTTTGTTTACTCGGTTGGTTCGATTTATATTCATATCGTCAAGTCCTCCAATATTTGCTATAATTTGAGTCAATTTTTATTTACAGGCCAGGGTTTTAAACCACATTGCTCTGCCCAATGATTAAACTGGTTCTTCAAAGAATCAGCTATAACCTTTTGTTTATTGATAAGGTTATTTAATTCGGTCGGATCCTCTTTTAAATTGTATAATTCCCAATTAAGATTATGTGTCTTAACAAGTTTCCAGTTTCCAATCCGGGCGGCCTGATTTCCCTGGTGTTCGAAAAACATAGTTTTATTCGGTTTCTGTTTTTCGCCATGTACAAGTGGCATGATGTCAGCACCTACCAAAGGCATCAATTCCTTACCCTTCAGCCTTTTAGGGTACTGCGTCTGTGTCAGTGACAATATGGTTGGGAAAATATCAGTAATGTGTACTGGTTCGTGCGACAACCTTCCGACAGACTTAATTCCCTTCGGCCAATGCACAATCAACGGTGTTATTATACCACCTTCATGCGTAAATGTTTTGTATTTCCGATAGGGTGTATTACTTACATTACCCCAATTTTTGCCATATGCAGTCCAGGAGTCGCGCGAGCCCAATTCGGCTTCGGGAAAAGCGTTTAAATTCGCATCTGTTCCGCCGTTATCGGAAAAAAATAAGATAATGGTATTGTCCAGTTCGCCTTGTTCTTTGAGCACAGAAACCAAACGACCAATGTTTTGATCCATTCGGTCTATTTGTGCTGCATAAATAGCCATTTTCAAATCTTCTTTTTCCTTGTCTTCCAGCGAATCCCACTCATCATAATCAGGTGGCGAAAGTTTTGTAGTTGCTTCAGTAATTCCCAGTTTTTTTTGTTTCTCAAAGCGTTGTTGGCGATAAAATTCATAACCTTTGGAATATTTTCCCCGGTATTTGTTAATATCCCCGGGCCATGCCTGTAGGGGGAAATGTGGGGCTATATAGGCGAGATACATAAAAAAAGGCTTGTTGTCTGTTATAGCCTCACGGGAAAACTCAATAGCATAGTCGGTAAAAGCATCTGTAGAATACCAGGTAGAATCAGGAGTCACCAGTTCTTTATTCAAATAAACCTGTCTGTCGCGACCAACGCAGGGATAGAAATAAACACCTCCCCCTTTGGGAATTCCATACATCCTGTCGAAACCACGTGCAAGCGGATCATATTCTTTTTCATGCCCTAAATGCCATTTACCAAGCATAATGGTGCGATAATTATTTTTCTGTAAGACCTGAGCTATGGTCACAACATTATTCCTAAAACGCCCCTGATATGCCGGGTATCCCAAATCGCTGTCCATGTAGCCATATCCAGCCTGGTGCTGATACAATCCGGTGAGCAAACTGGCACGTGTAGGACAACAACGAGAAGTGTTGTAACAATTTGTAAACAGCACTCCATTTTCAGCCAATGCATCTAAATTTGGTGTTTCAATTTCAGAACCCGTGCACCCAATATCTGAGTATCCCATATCATCTGCTAAAATGACTATAATATTGGGTCGCTTCCTCTGTGCAAATATTGTTAAACACAACATGAGAAGTAGGATAATTGTGGTCAATCTTTTTTGTATCATACAAATTATTTCTTTGCTTTGGTAATTTTAATTTATCCTGTTTCTTACTATTTACACCTGAAGCCCCAAAAACAGGAATTATATCATCTATTTCGATGGGATTCCTTCCCATAAAAAGGATTTTAGAATATCAAGGTACTTTTCATAAACCTCTCTCGGATTACATTCTTCTTCAACACAAATTTTTGCAGCCATTCCAACCACTTCGCCCATCATTCCGCCAGTGCGCATTACCCGAACAACTCCCAATGCTTCATGCGTTACACTGATGTCACGACCTGCCATAAAAAGATTCTTTATATTTTTTGAATACAAACAACGATAGGGTACCCAATAAGGTACTTTGTATTTTTCGTGGTGGTCGTAAGAGATAAAACCATCGCCTTCGAAACCTTTATAATAAGGTTCGAATGGTAAATGCAAGTCCAATGACCAGGAAGTTGGCACACAACCATCTTCGTACTTTTTGTCGTTTTGAATGTCTTCAAAAGTAAGCACAACATCGCCTAATAATCTGCGTGATTCGCGCAGCCCGGAAATGTGAGCCATCCAGTTAAATCTATGTTTTGGGTATTGATTGTCCACATTCTTAAGACAATCCCAGGCACCAAATGCTGCACGAAAATTCCAATCGCGAATGTACTCTCCTTCTAAAATCGGATCGCGATCGAAACCACTTTCCCAAAACCAGGAGCCCATTGCCTTCAAACCTAAATTTCCATAAACTCCCTTGTTATCACCTCTTCCCGGAAATGGTTTGTCGGATAAATCGAGTGCCCAAGGACACTTTGGGAAAGGTTGCTCCGTTTCGGTTTCAATAAAATTAAAGAGGTTGCAACGTCCCATGTGCCCTTTTTCAGTCATTTGGAATTCAGCTCCGGACAACGCTCCAATTGATCCATTTCCTGTGCAATCGGCAAAATATTTTCCTGTAATTTTTATTCGTTCGCCAGTCTCTATGTTTTGGGCAAAGACTGCTTTTATTTCATCCTTTTGGATTTTTGTTTTGTTGGCATGAAAGTTCAGGAAGAGTGAAATATTTTTTTCATTCTTCAAGAGTGCTTCCTTCATATCATCTTCATAAAATTTCCCTTTGTTTTCAAGTCCGTAATGGCCTCTGTTTTTTTGCTCCAACTCATTTACAACGTTTCCAATTTTTGGATAGGGCTTGAAGTTTACTTTTCCACCCAGCCACACCCGAACCTCCGAACTATTGTTTCCACCCAATATGGGGCGGTTCTGAACCAGGGCAACCTTAAGTCCTAAACGTGCACCGGAAACAGCTGAACAAATCCCTGCAATTCCTCCTCCAACTACCACTAGATCGAATTCACCTTGGTCTTTAATTTCTGAGATTGCCTTGGCTTTTATGCGAAGTTTTTCCAAATCTTTTAAGGAATTAGGAGGCATGAAATTTTTATGCGCTGTAATACAAATGGCATCGCAACGACCATCAAAGCCTGTTAAATCGTGCAGTACAATTCTATGCTTCCCTTTTCTCAATTGAATACTTCCCCCGGATTGCCAATGCCATTCTGCATTTCCAGTGCCAAAAGTTGGTTCCAGTTTTTGGCCATCAATCAACACTTTAAATTTTCCGGGAAAACCTGTTGCCTTTTTTGCCTCTGATACCCCTGTCTTTTTCCATGGTCCAACCCAATCCCGTGTTCGCACCCAAACATAATATTTATTTGGTTGTTGAATTTCGAAAGTTGTTTCTGCATCAGCAACCGGATTACCTAGTCCGTGAGCCAATAAAAAAGGCGAGCCCATTTCGTCCATAAATTGCTGGTCGATTGCCCAGCCACCTCTGTTTTGAAAAGA
Organism: Maribellus maritimus; assembly: GCF_022267315.1. Lineage (GTDB taxonomy): Bacteria > Bacteroidota > Bacteroidia > Bacteroidales > Prolixibacteraceae > Draconibacterium > Draconibacterium maritimum. The sequence continues at coordinate 28,538 of NZ_JAIKLE010000038.1, read as the reverse complement.
TTCGGTTTCTAACAAAATCACTTTCTCATGCCCGATAGCATGAATAAAAAAACAAATCAGAAAAACAGACATAAACAATTTCATGATTTTGCTTTTACAATTAAATAATAACTTCGGTTACTTTTACTTTTCGATTTTCAGGAAGATATAAATGGACAAAACCGTATTTCGATGTATGATTCATTAAAGCTCAAAATAAGTTTCACAAAACGAAAAAAACCTGGAATCAGATTAAGTTAGACCAACTCCCATATATACCTCCTAATTTGATATATTTACAACAGCTTCTTTTTCCAATCCTAAATAACCGTATCTTACTTTTATCATTTTTAAATTTTTATTTTGAGGAACTTCAAACTGAGTTGTAAACACGCCTGTATTTTCTCCCGTCTCAGTAAGAGTCAGTTTTTTTACATTTCCCAAACCATCATCAATTTCCACCCATCCGGTATCTTTTTTATCCCAGTTCTGGTTTAATGCAGCTTTAAGTTCAACAATAATTTTTTCACCAGATTTTACATTATATATCTCATTATTATAGTCTTTGTCAAAAATCCTCAAATTATGACTTCCTATTGTTGAGAATGTAAGTGTTGCCATCCAACCGCGGTTAGAAATACACCAGCCTTCTGTAGCATAAGCATTTTTTCCAAAAACCTGCCCATTATTTTTCCCTTCAACTTCTTCCACTGTTTGGGCAATCGGAAACTGGTTGTCAAGAGGGGAACCATCCAAAGTTCCGCGAACCAAACCCAATTTTCCATACCCATCTGGATGCGATTGAGGCCATCCGTGTTCTATTCCCTCCCAGTATCCGCCAATTTTTAAGCGTTCAGTACTTTTGTTACTAAGGTGAGAGCCAACAGGATTAACTCCAAAAACAAAATCGACTTGTGCCCACCCCACGTCCCTCAGTTTTTGATCGCCCAATATATGAGCTGCCGCAAACATTGAGCCCCCTAATGCAGGAGTTCCGCCTAATTCCTTTGTTCTGGCATGTGCCCACTCTGTTTCGCTGTGTTTTCTATATTTCCAGAAATTATTGGTTTTTTGTTTCATGTGAACAGCCCAGGCAGCCAGTTTTTCTTTTGTTCCCACGGGCGCATTTTTCGGTGCTACCAACAAAAAATATGCAAGAGCCTGTGGAGTAATGTGTTCGGCATTACGAATCCACCACATGTGTCGCGGATTGTTAAAGTCCCAATTTGCAATAATATCCTGAGCACTTTCCTGCGCATATTTCAAAAATTTATCGGGATCGCCTTTCTTTTCATTTTTCTCACATAGATACATAAATAGATTACGGAACACGGATTGACCATAAGCATTGCCCATTTCATTAAACTCCTGAAATCCGGCATCTACCCATTTAACACTATATGTCCAATAACGAACAACTTTATTTCGTTCGTACTCTTCCCATTTTTCCAAACAAACCTTTCTGTATAGCTGATATTTCTCTTCGGATAAAAAAGGTTTTAAAAATGAATGATATGCAGCACAAACAGCCGCCAGTTGGTCAAGCGAATTCCAATAATCGTAGTTCATCCTTGGTTCACCTTCGTAACCCAGAGAACCATGCCGATTGGCAACCGGCCCGTTATAGTCGTGATATTTATAAGCAAATTCAGCATGCCACAGAATTAGCTCAATAAGGTCAGCTATTTTATCATCTCCCATTTCCGTTGTCCAATTATCAAAAAGTGCAGGATTACTGGAATAATACAATATTTCGAAAATTGTTTCCAATCCATATAAACCACCATCTCGGGATGGCCCTCCACCGTAAACTTTTGTCATGTCATATTCATCCAGATTATCAAATCCGCGAACGTCAACAAAAAAATCGTATGCCAGCTTTGACGAAATTTTTTCCATTAAATGATCTGCAATCCAAAAAGGGACAGACTTTCCATACCCCTCAACTTCAACCACATACTCCGTTCCGGAGGAGCTTGGATTTAATTCAGTAAACCAACCCTCATTGTTCAGCATTTTGTCTTCAAAAACTACTTGATTGGTTTTAATATTAATAATTTTAAACGGAGTATTATCAGGTGCTCCATAGCACACAAATCTTTTTGATTCTCCCAGGTTATAACCGGCTTGATTGACATAAGGGGCATATTTATCTTGTGCGAGACAAATGCTACTGTTAAAAAATGAAAATAAGACGTAATACAGAATTAAATGCCATAATTTTTGATTCATTTTTGTTGTTCTAATTATAATTTTAAAAATTCTACTTGTCTTTCAAATTAAAATTACCGAATTACATACTAGTTGTCGATTGAAGTTTCTAACGTTTTTTCTTTCATCGGAATCTGAACATTGAAAGAATTTCCAAAAGGTTCCTTACCTGCACATAGTAATGCAACAGGTTTTCCGTTTTCCATGTAAAGCTGAGGGCGCTCAAGCGCTTCCAGTTCTTGTTCGGTTCCATCTTTCCACTTTAAAACCAAAGTGGATACCAATGGATGGTTAGCTAGTTTCCAGTCTGTTCCATCAAGTGAGTAGAATAAGACCAAACTTCGTCCTGCGTTTGCAAAATAACCTTGTTGATCCTTAATGATAGTATATAAGCAGTTGTCCTGGTACCACACATAGGGGTCTTCAGCGGGAAACATTACACCTTCAGACGTAAAAATTGGTTTATTTTGTTTTACAAAAGGTCCGGTTGGGGAATCAGCAATGGCAGTTAGATGAACCACTGGTCCACCAAAAGGCATTGGCTTTTTCTTGCCAACTGCTTTATAAACTGCCAGGTACCTACCATCTGCCATTTGTGTTACAGAAGGATTAGAAGTCATTAAGGCGTCGTGCGCTGTAGAATCCTTGGTAACGTCAATCACTGGTTCGTCAAACCTTTTCCAAGGTCCGTTTGGATCATCCGCAACAGCTACTCCAATACGTTGATTGTTTCGGTGCGTCCAGTTAAGACTCTCTCCTGAATTGCTCGGAATACCGTCTCCGCGATTGCCCATATAATAAAGATAATATTTCCCATTAAAATAGTGGACATTGGGATTGTGTGTTACCATCCCATCCCAAAATTCGGCTCCGCGAGCAGGCAAGGCAACATCTACAAATTTAAAGGGGCCAAAAGGAGAATCAGAAACAGCATGGGCTATTTCCGAATGGGTTACCCATGCAGACCAACCAAACTTGTGAGGCCATCGCGAATAAAACATATGATACTTCTGATCAGATGCTGATTTCACCAATCCGGCGCCCCAAATAAAAGAACTATCATTAATGAATTTTGCTCCCGTCGGCGCAGATTCAAGCATTGATTTAATATTTAATTCACCGGGAGGGACTTTATCCTTTTCTTTAGTTGAAGAACATCCAAAAATAAAGATCAACAATATAACTATAAAAAGTAGTGGTTTCATTGGTTTCAATTATTTGTATGTATTTAGATCAAATTTAATATTCAACAAACCAAAATATTACACTCACGCTAACTGTAATAAATAAATCCGCCTCGCAATCAGGAGCACTTAAATCATCGATTTATCTTGTAATGTTATTTTAGTTCGACTCGTGTCATTCAGGATTTTAATTTTTATTTAATTATTATAAATGAACGTTTTAGGTGGTGCTTTAAGGTAGCCCAAGGAAACCAAAAATTTATCCATCTTATTTACGGTATCGATGAATACTGCATTTGAGCTCTTCCCATAATTAAAGAAACCATGTGGCTCTCCCTGATAGGCAACCAACGTACATTTATTCCCAAACTTATGCATCTTTTTAGTAAATAATTCTGCTGATATAAACGGTACGGTATTATCACCAGTTCCATGAAAAATAATTGTTGGAGGCAATTTGCCAACCACGTTGTGGTAAGGCGACATATCCTCTGGTTTTGGCCCCATTCTTTCTACCAAACCGCCAATCTTTTCATTCAAGGCTTTTTCAAAATCGTCAGTTATTGCAAGCACAAGAGCCGGATTAAAAAGAACCAGAGCATTAGGTTTTGAGCTTATTGATTTGTTTTCATTTACATCATCGAATTTGGGCAAAGTGGCACATGCTGCTGCCAAATGCCCTCCGGCAGAACCACCTCCCGCAGCTAATCTGTTACTATCTACACCCAATTCCGACGCATTTTCGCGAACCCAACGTATTGCTGATTTGGCATCAGAGACACACACATTAGGAGGGACACCATGCCTGCTTTTAACACGGTAGTCGGCAACTATCGCAACCATTCCTCTCGCCGACAGATATTCACAATGTTTTACAAATTGGGTAGGACTTCCGGTGTTCCAGCCGCCTCCGAAAAAGAATATAATGGCAGGGGCACTATTTGTTGATTTATGTTTTTCCGGAGTAAATATCCATAAATTCAAACTGGTCCCGTCAACAGTTTTATAAGTGATTTCCTTCGCTTCGTCAATACGTGGAGGATATTCCGTCTGTGCATTTGCGTCAAAAATCAAACTGAAACAGCATATTATCGTAACAAGTGATATTATTTTCATATCTTATATTATTACTTAAACGTTCTTTTGAAAAAATTATCCCGAATATCGTTCGGTCTGACAGCAATAAGTACTCAACTCCGGTAAAATAAGTGCATCCCGACAATAAATAAATATACCGTTTGTTATGATGGGAAAATCCTTCTGTGCCTTTTGTTTCTCATTTTATTTAAATGTAGTTCTTCCGTAAGCTTGATTCGTTCATTATGGTTGCAATATTTCATTTACTCTTTAATTACCTATAAGATAAATACTTGTCGTTAAAACTTCAAAATGCCAGAGCTATATGAATTTAAAACAAATGATTTTTCAGTATAACATTTATTAAAGAAAGGCTGGCTGTAGGAACCAGCCTTTCTACTAACAAACTAAACTATCTAATATAATTAGAATAAAGAATTACATTCTACCATCCATCATTTTGCCCCAAAGCAGGATTTAAACTTAATTCCGTTTCAGGTATCGGCCACAAATAGTCACGCTGTTGAAAATTTGTGTTTAATACCACACGATAATCTGTAGATGGGTGGGGAACATAGGAAGCAACATCATATACGGGATCTCCATATTCGTCGAATTCGACATCGGGATATCCTTCATAATCGCCCAATACAGGTCGTCCTAAAATTGGCCTGTTTAAAACTACCTCTGCACGTTTCCAACGTTTAAGATCATCCCAACGTAAGTTTTCATTAAATAATTCAATTTTACGTTCTGCTCGAACAATCTTTCTCATTTCATCCTGACTTCCGGCGGTAACTTCGGGCATCATAACATCGCTGCGTCCACGAACTTCATTGATGGCGGCCAAACAATCGGCATCAATTTCACCTAATTCAATTTTTGCTTCTGCATAGGTTAATAAAACTTCTGCATAGCGGCAAAGCATAAAAGGATTTTCACATTGAGCACTATTTGTAACATATTTAAATTCGAAATATTTACGTATCAAATAACCTGTAAATGATGTAAACTCAGTCGTGTTATAACTATCTCGATTTGTAACCGTTTCACCAGCGGCGTTTAATGTCTCAGGCTTATCCAAACGTGTTTCGTAAATATAATCCCCCCACAAATCACCTGGAAGTACCAATGAATAACGCATGCGAGGATCACGATTATCGTAAGGATTTGATTTATCATACAATGGTGATTCACTGATATCCATACCATCGACACAAAGATACGAATCAATCATATTTTGTGTTGGTACAATTGTAGACCACCCTCCCAAAGCTCGGGAAGCAGTATATCGAACATATTGAGTTTGAGTACCTGCCTCTACCAAATGACCTTGAGAAAATATTTGTTCTGTATTTTCTGTACTTTCTATAACATCTTCGGTAAACAATGTTTCGTAGCTTGGCATCAAACTGTATTGTTTTGAGTCAATTACTGATTTTGCTGCCGTAGCCGCGGTTGCCCAATCATTATTTTGCAGTGCTGCACGAGCTTTATATGCCATGGCTGCCCCACTTGTGGCACGCCCCAATGCTGTTACTTCTGAACCAGCTAGCAACTGAGCTGCCATATCAAAGTCTGCATAAATTTTCTGCAAAACTTCAGTCCTTGCAGTTCGGGTAACGTTACTTGCTTCTTCCACTGAATTAACAGGAGCATCAAGATAAACAACGTCTCCAAACATATTTGTTAAGCGCAAATAATAAAAAGCACGCAAAAAGTAAACTTCGCCCTGAAACTGTTTGACTTTTTCAGCCGCTATCAAATCCTTATTCTCTTCAATTTTTTCGAGTATTAAGTTACAACGACCAACACCTTGATACATTCTTCTCCACAGTCCCTGGAAATATCCGTGTGTATAATCCAAAGTAGATCCCAAATATCCAATTGTGAAGGAATTCCCCCTGGAATAAACGACATCAGATAATGCATCCCAGCTGAATCCAGGATTGAGGTATGAAACCTGGTATGCATCAATGTACGAATAGCAGGCATTTACCCCACCTTGTATTTCAACCTCGTTGGTATAGAATGTTTCAGCAGAAGGCACATCCAACGGATAGAGTTCTATTGGTTCCTCGCAACTTGTAACCATCAGTAACGCTATCAAGCCAATATATAATATATTCTTTTTCATTTGATAAAATTTTTATTTCGTCAATTTAGTTCTTAAAATTTTACTTGAACACCAAATACGTAAGTAGAGATTAGAGGATAACTTCTTTGAACACTAAAGGGAGATTCGGGATCCATCCCAATAGGCAAATCACTTATTGTAAACAGATTGGAAGCACTGGTATAAATACGAATATTTGATATCGCGTTTCCTTTTAACAAAGAAGCAGGAAGAGTATATCCCAATTGAACATTTTTTAAGCGTAAGTAAGCAGCACTAACTTGCCAGAAAGTAGATGGTTGGGTATTGTTTGAATGCTGATTAATTGACAAACGAGGAAAAGCAGCATTAGGATTTGGATTTCCTTCATACCAACGATCAAGATGTTGTTCTAGTACAGTAGATGCATTTGAAAAAGGATAAGCGTACCAACCTGAAATATAACCATCTCGTTTTCCAACCCCTTGGAAGAATAAGGCAAGATCAAATCCTTGGTATTCAGCATCTATGTTCAGGGAATAAGTCCATCGCGGAATCGGATTGCCAATAACAAAACGGTCATCCCCTGTCATTGTATCATCACCATCCTGATCAATGTAGCGAATATCCCCCCCTTGCAGTTTACCCCATTGGGTAATTGGATATGCCCGGGCTTCCTCGAATGAACTGAACAAACCATCAGCCTGATAACCATATAATGCATTTATCGGGTCGCCAACCTGTTTTACATATATTCCATCGACCTGTGGATTTAAGCCACCCATATCCGTAATTTTATTTTTGACATCTGATAAAATTCCAGTTATTTTATAATAAAACTTGCCAACAGTATTTGCGTGTGATAAAGATAGATCCCAACCGATATTTTCGACTGCCCCTGCATTTTGTTTTGGTGAATTGGCATACCCCATTACACTTGGAATTGGCATGCTTAACAATATATCACGAGTATCCTTTTTATACCAATCGAATGTGGCATCAAGCTTCCCTCCTAAGATGGTAAAATCGATACCGAAATCCAACATACGTGTTGTTTCCCAGGTTATATCATTCAATGCATAGTCAACAGGAGCATAACCAGGATTTAATTGGTCACCAAAAACCGCGTACTGATCTGTTGCTATGGTAAGTGCAAAAGGATAATTACTACCTAGTCCCGACTGATTACCTAATTCCCCCCAGGAAGCTCGAAGTTTTGCATTATCCAACCATTTAATATTTTCCATAAAAGCTTCTTCGGAGAAACGCCATCCTGCAGAAAAAGAAGGGAAAACCCCCCACTTATAACCACTGGCAAAACGAGAAGAGCCGTCGTAACGAACATTTGCCTCCAATAAATATTTACTATTGAAGGAATAGTTTACGCGCCCAAAATAGGACATTAAAGCCCATTCTGTTGAATATCCAGCATTGGTTTGTCCCACAGGATTATAGGAATTCAATTCTTCAAATTTCTGAAAATCATTACCTTGCCTATATGCATTTAAATGATTATAATCATTAGTTAAATACTGAAACCCTCCTAAAACTGACAAATCATGACTTCCTAGAGATTTATCATAATTAATCAGAATATTAACATCGTCTTCTTTGGTTGTATTTCTTGTTTCAGACATATTTGCCATACCAGTTGGCGTATATGTAACCTCTCCCGTCTGATAATCATAAAGATTAGTTGTTTTATTAACCGTTTTAATATCGGCTGTATTTAATTTTGGTGCATATGAGAAATTTATACGCAAACCTCTAACTGGCGTAATGATAGCACTTAGTTTTGCTAAAGTTTCGTACCATGTTTCATATCTCATATTTAACCCCTCAAATATCCGCATCATCTCATGAGGATCTCCATTATAATTATACCCCCAAACTCCATTTGAAAATCTTGTTGGATATAAAGCAGGTTGTCTCATGAGTTGATCAAGACCACTGTGGGCAGCATCCTGGTCCAGTGTTTTCCGTATAGATAAATCAACGCCAAACTCAACAAAATCATTCATTTTATAACTGTTGTTTGAACGAACACCATACCGGTTATAATTGGAATTTGGATAATGTGCATCCTGATAAGTATAATTTATCGATGTATTAGACTTTAACTTATCTGTTCCCATTGAAAAATTGAGAAAATGCTTTGTTTGAGCAGCTTTATCTGCATAGGTTTCTTTAAACATATCAGAGTTTGGATAAGCATCGCGATCAGTGGCATTTTTCCATGTATTAATTTTATCAGTTCCATAAATGACACCTCCGGGCACTCCGTCGTCGGTACGTAAATCATTACCGTTGGCTTCGTCGTACAAAGTCATATAGTCCCATGCACTGGCATTTACGGGATATGTAATAGGAGTAGTAAAACCAACAGAGCCGTTGTAACTAACCACCATTTCGCCTGATTTTCCACGCCTTGTGGTTATCAAGATTACACCATTAGCAGCACGAGACCCATAAATAGCAGCAGAAGCAGCATCTTTTAAAATTGACATGTCAGCGATATCATTCGGGTCTATTGCATCGAGTGATGAAGCAACACCATCGATCAACACCAAAGGATCGTTGTCGTTTAATGTACCAATACCACGAATACGAACCGTGGTTCCCTCACTTCCTGGTTTGCCGTTATCTGATGTAACCGTTACACCAGCAGCAATTCCTTGCAGTGCCTGCGAAGTTTGGACAACACTTTTCTCAGAAAGTTTTTCACCTTGCACTGCGGCAATGGAGCCTGTTAGGTTTACCTTTTTCTGAATACCATAACCCACAGCAACAACTTCTTCTATTCCAATAGCATCAAGCTCCATCTGAACATTAATGTTTGAACTCGATGAGATATCCACCTCCTGTGTTTTATAACCAATAAATGAAACCAATAAAGTTGCTATATTTTCATTGACCTGAAGGGTAAAAGTACCATCCGGTCCTGTTACTGTTCCAACCGTAGTTCCTTCTACAGTAACATTTACACCAGGTAAGGGCTGTCCTCCTTCATCGGAAACCATACCTGTAATTGTCCTTTGCTGAGCCCAAACTGTGGTACACAACAATAAACCAAAGACAAACACCATAAAATTTTTCATTTGCATAAAGTTTGATTTTAATTAAGTTTATGATTTAAACATATAATTTCGAAAAGAGCTGCCGGTACATCTTTTGAAGGATGTTCCAACCTGAATTTTAGTTCAGTGCATTCTACTTCTGTTTCTAATACCACATTATTTATGGTCTGATAATTACCTGTTTTTTTATAAAGAAGATTTTCATCTTTGTCGTAAATAGAGTAGTTCTGTATACAGAAAGGAATTATATCTTCAGGATGTCCCATTAAAACACTTTCCAGAGGGTGATCGTAATCTGTATCGAAAAACAATCTAATCTTTTTTATTTTTTGTGGTTTATTCCAAATCAGTTTTACCTCCGGAGAATTATCTTCCAAACTGGCCGCCCATGCATTGGTCTGCAAATATGGTCTGACAAATCCGTTGGTTAGGTTATTCTCATTAAACAACTTAATTGAGGGAGAAACAGAAAATGCGAGGTTTTTTCCATCCGGACGCCTTTTGGGTGTCCATAATTCAAAAGAGTCTACTCCTATTCCCTCAGGAGGCTCTTGCTTTCCATAATTGGATACCGCTTTATTCATTTTCTGAAACAACGATAATGTTCCACTTAAACGTTGTTCACTTGTTTTTACCAAAACGTTTGTTGTTGGTTGGAAAAGAAGAAAAGCATATTGGTCGGAATCCAGGGTAACCTCAAAGGAAAAATTGAGAAATTGCTTCCCCTTGGCAAGTGACATTTCAATTTTTTCCAGCTCAACATCGGGCGTGTAATTACCTGCTTTTGATGACTTCCTTAGCTGAATTATAAGTTTACTTTCGACGAGAGCATTTACCAATATTTTAAACTTATATTTCACCGATGCTTTTAATGGCAATAGTTGAGCAAATCCTTCATCAAGTCTTACCCAATCACCATTGAAAGCCATTTCTTTTAACTCATAAGTACTTGATGATTTCACAACAGGTCTTTCAATCTCTAAAAGACTGTAATCAATTGCCTTACCAGGTATACTTTGCCCCCTCAAATTCAACCGGTTCTGCAAATTGGACATATATTTTTGCTCCACAATTTTTTTTGCATCTATTCCTTTTTCAACACAAATTGCTGCGGCAAGGGCAGCCGCCTGCGCTCCATGTGCTGATGTCGCCATAACCCTGGTTGAGGCGAATGCAACGTGGGTGGCACTGATAATTCTTCCAGCAAAAAAAAGGTTATTAATCGTTTTGCTTACCAAACTTCTATAGGGTATTTGGTATATTCCTTTTGAATGCCACTGGTTGCAACCTGGCAAATCACTGTAAACTCCGTCGGCGGGATGTAAATCAAGCGACCAGCCACCAAAGGCAACAGCATCATTAAACTCTTTTTGTTCAACAATATCTTGTTGTTTAAGCATGTAATCACCTTCAAATCTTCGGCTTTCACGTTTTCCTGGAATGGTGCCCACCCATTCAAGAGTCAAATTTTTAGCTTCTGGAAAATTGCCGGAGTTTTTTATATAATCCCATGCGCCATAAACGACTTTCCATAACTCCCACTTAATATTCTCTGTCTCTTTAACAGTGTCCTCAGAACGCCCACCATATTCGAACCACCAAAACTGGCAACCGTTCATTTTACTGTCGATGGTTTTATAACGCGGGATTTTTTTTATATCCTTTAATGCAAAGGCAGGAGGTACGTATTTAACAGGATGTCCGGCATCTTTACTGTAAAAATAGATGGTGTGTCCCAGCATTTCTCCATAGTCTTTATCAGGAGCAAACAATTCCCCAAATTCTTCTTTGGTTTCTGCTCCCATGCGGAAAGGAGATCCGGACAAAAATCCAATAATTCCATCCCCTGATGAATCAATAAATAATGGTGCATTTAAAACATATTCGATTGAAGTCTGGCTGCAAAAAGCCCTTATACTCTCAATGGTATTTTCATCTTTCTTTGCCACCTCAAAAACAGCAGTATTCAGCAGAAGTGTGATGTTGGACTCGTTGGTTACTTTTTCAAGCAGGATTGTGTCAAAAATAATTGCATTACCTTCTTTATTTCTGTATAAGTTTTCAATTAATATTTCATCCACAACTCCACCTTCCCTCGACCAGCGATTATTATTCCCCATATGGGAAGTCGCACCTAAAATCCACAATCGGACCTCGCTGGAGGAGTTACCTCCCAGGACAGGACGATCCTGAACTAAAATTACTTTCACACCGGCTCTTGCTGCTTCAATTGCAGCACATGTGCCAGACAGTCCTCCACCAGTTATTATTAAATCAGAAGAATAATCTATTTTAAACTTTTCTCTTACGGAATTTTTATGTTTTTCAACAATCATTTTTTTGTTTTTTTGTTTTTGGGTATCATTATTAAACCAGTTATTATTATTAGCGTCCCTGCAATAAGCACCAACCACCTTCCGGTTGCAGCAAATGCACCAATGCCAACAATCAAAATTCCCGTTCCCGCAACACCAAACGAAATAACATTCTTTCCGTGCCTATTTTGAGAATTGGAACTAGTTTGTTGATGAGATTCCAATAACTGCTTCTCTTTTATTCTTTTATACTTCTCGAAATCCGGATTTTCTTTTTGGGTAAAATGGTATTTAACTTCAAAAAATATCAATACAAGGACAGGTGCAATAACACCCAGTGTCATTTCCTGAGTACGGGTTAGTGTAAAATCGAAGAGGTAGGGAGTAGCAAATTTGAAAATAACACTTATCAGCAAACTGGTTAATGTTGCCGTAAGAATACTCTTACCTGTCTGGCGCTTTGAAAATAACGACCACAACGGCGGTAAGTATAAAGCCCCACCAGTTATTGCTGCAACACTTAAAACCACTTCTACGATACCTCCCATATTCTGAACCAGCAATGCCACAACAATAGTTAATAAACCAAATCCAATAGTTGCAAACCGCGCAACTATCATTAAATGTTTGTTGCTTACATTCGGCTTGATGTTTTTATATAAATCATTTGTGAATACTCCAGCAGAAATATTTAGTGTGGTGTTCACTGAACTAGAAGTGGCAAAAATCATTGCTCCTAAAATTAATCCTAACATTCCGATTGGTAACACTTCCTTACACATCATTAGATACGCACCTTCATCTCCAAATCCTGTCAGTCCCGGATTTAAAACCCGGTAGATCATTGGGGGAAGCATCCAAATAACAGGGCTAATCAAATACAGCGAACCAAAAAGATAACCAACTTTCTTAGCATCTTTTTTTGTGGATACGCTAGTATATCTTTGTACATATGCCCAGTTTCCACTTATAAAAAACAAATTATACAAGCCAAAAGCAATGATAAATCCAAGCGTATATTCTCCGCTAAAAAAATCAAAAAAACCGTTTGGTGAATGCTGTATAAATGCAGTTATACCATCTACTCTTTGAAATGCAAGCGGCACGATTACCAGAACAGCAGTGGTTAAAATGATAAACTGTAAAACATCGGTTACTATAACAGCCCACAGTCCCCCGGCGGTTGTGTAAAGAATTATAATTAATCCAAGAATAATAATACACCAGTGTAAAGGAAAGCCAGTTGATACCTCAACAATTTTTGCAACCGGATAAAGAAATGCACCTGTCGTAAAAAGTGAAACAAACAGAAATAAATAGGAATAAAGTTTCTGAACCTTTATTCCCAGTCGTTGTGTGATATATTCAGCTGCAGTTAAAACTTTGGCTTTATGCCAACGTGGAGCAATAAAAACGCCAATAATAAAACCGGCAATTGCCATTGTCCATTGGATGGTTATTGCAACCAATCCATTTGTATATGCAATTGACCCCCAGACAACAAAAGTTCCGGCCGAAAAAAAACTCATAAATAGTGATAACCCGCTAATCCACCATGGAACAGCGCCTCCGGCTGCAAAATAGTTTATCATGTTTTTTCCGGATCCGGAAAAGGAAAGACCTGCTACCAGGATCCCTATGAAGAAAATTACAATAACAATGTAATCGATAAAATGCATAAGTTTCGGTTCAAATATGTTAATCGTACTGATTTTCGTTGTTCAAAGTATAACTATATCACCTATGTTTCAAAACTTTCTTATTTTAAAATTTCCGGAAACGTTTTCGGAAACGTTTTTATATTCCGGAAACGTTTCCGAAAACGTTTTAATTTATTTATTATTTTTGCGTTTAATCGCTAGATGTTAAAACATGAAACATGTTACCATAAAAGATGTTGCCAAAGCATTGAATTGTTCCATTTCAACTGTATCAAGGGCATTTAACAACAAATATGATATTCACCCGGATACACGTGAAAAAATACTAAAAATGGCGCTTGAGATGGGGTATTCACCCAATCCCATTGCTCGCAAATTAACTCAGCAAAAAACATATAACATTGGAATTGTTGTTCCTGAATTTATTAATCCATTTTTCCCGGAGGTAATAATTGGTATTCAAGATGTTTTTTTGAAAAAAGGGTACCAGACTTTAATTATGCAATCGAACGAGGACAGTAATACAGAACTGGAAAATATAAAAACGCTGGAAAACAATTTCGTTGATGGAATCATATTATCGTTATCTCAAAAATCACAGAATATTGAGTACATTCAAGCATTAATCAAAAAAAACTACCCTATTGTTCTCTTTAATCGCATAAATGATTCTCTACCTGTTTCAAAAGTTGTTTTTGATGATTACAAATGGGCTTTTTTTGCAACCGAACATTTAATCCAGCAAGGACTAAAAAAAATAATCCATCTTACGGGACCTATGCAACATAATTTTGCAAAAAACAGGGCAAAAGGTTTTGAAGATGCCCACCGTAAATATGGAATTAAAATTTCACATGAGCAATTTATTGAAACGGGACTTTTAATTGAAGATGGTGAACAAATTATTGAACATTTGATAAAAATAAAAAATCTTCCCGATGGAATTTTTGCGGTAAACGATCCAACGGCGCTGGGAGCAATGAGAGCGCTAAAAAGAAATGGGATAAAAATTCCACAGGATATCGCCATTGCGGGTTTTTCCGAAACTCCCATGGCCGCCCTGGTTGATCCACCGCTAACAAGCGTTTTGCAACCCACAACTCATATGGGAGAAGTTGCAGCAGAATTACTCTATGAGCAAATCATATCAGATTCTCTCGCTATTCCTAATACAGTAGTTTTGAGTGGAAAGCTAAATATTCGCGAGTCATCAAAAAGATTGAAATAACCTTAAAATTTTAGTTTACGTGCTACAACCAATCCTGATTACTCTAACTTTTAGCGGATATATCAAAAGTGAACCATCTGTAACACCTACATTACCATATCTGATCTGACGGCCAATGGCGTATGTTGCTGAAAGAGTTTGCCCCCTGGCAAACAGTTTACTATTATTTTAAGCAATGGAAACATAATGGTAGAAGGCACGATTTCCTGGTTTCAAAAGTACGCTTGAAGAAGAGGAAACAGGCCACTCCTACGATTGCTATAATCAACAGCCAGTCAATAAAAACAGCAAATGTATGCCAGAGAAGCATCGGTTATGATGGAGGAAAAAAGATAAAAGGTAGGAAAGGACATATTATCGTAGATACACTTGGGTTAATCCTCGCCATTGTTATGCATTCTGTAACACCACACGATAGCAAGGCGGCAGAATGCGTACTTGTAAGATTGAAAAACAAATATATCAATGGTATTGTAAAAATATTCGCAGATGAAGGCTACAGAGGAGAATTAAAAGAGATTGTAAGGCTCAAATTGGGCTGGATATTAGAGGTTATAAAAAGAAACGAAGCAGGAAAATTTAAAATACTGCTTAAAAGATGGAGCGTTGAACAAACATTTGCATGGGTATCGGTTCAGCGAAGAACCTCTAAAGGCTATGAAAGGTGGACTGAATCAAGCGTTGCATTTATACAGCTAATGATTCGGGTCATGCTTAACAAATTCTAAATATCAAAATAGTCTCTAAAATAGCTGTAATAAATTGCAGGGTTTTAACCATTATTAGATAATAAAATCTATTGAGAAAACTAAATACTTATGGATTTCCAATCCATAGGTTCAAAAGACAAAAAAAATGCTTTTTTCTACTTTACTCATAAGTGTTTATGATTTCGATTCTGTATAAAAACCCCAAATTCCATTTGAAAATTCACCTGTAGCAAATTTTACAATTTTCTTGCTTGTTCTAATCTCATACACTTCCATTGTGTATTCTTGATGGTATAATGGGTCATTTACAACTATCTTTTTGTCTGTCGAAACCCATTCATAATCCCATACGTTAATACCGTTAATCTTACATTTTATTCCATCAGGAACAGTAATCTTATGTTTCCAAGAATCCATACAAATATATATATTGCTATTTGTTAAGTAGTTTTAAGTACTTCAACATAGTTTCTTCTGAATCTTTTGCTTCTTCATTATTATATTGAGCTAACTGTTCCTTATCATCTGCAAGTAACTTCTCCAATAATTCTGGCGTAACCGTGGAAATTTCATTGGTACTTTTATCAATAATATAAAGAAATCGCATCATTGCCATTTTAGCACCAGCAATTGCTCCACCAATAGCACCAAAATAGGAAGCCATAGCCATTTGTTCCTTCTGTTCATCCGAAAGTTGAGAAAGTCCAGCTCTAACAACAAGATATTTCCCGTCGCTAATGACTGAAGCATACCAAGGTTGAATTTTGTATTGGAAACAATTGATGTACAGGGTATCACCATTGGAGTATGCCCACATTTCCTTTTTTATAAACTTCTTTTTAATTGATTTATCTGCGGAACTTATTTTATAATCGTTGCCACCTACCATTTTAATATCTCCATTTGTTCTTCTTTCAACATCAAAGTCATATTGTTGAGATGGTGTTTTATTTACAATTTCATCAAAACTCATGTATGCACCTTTGGGGTAGTTCTGTTGCTGTCCGAAAGATGAAGCGAATGTCGTAACTAATAAATAGATGATTAGTTTTAATTTTTTTGTGTTCATAGTGTTTAATTAGTATCCTTGGTTTTTAATATAGTTTTTTCATTGATTGATTTTATTGTTTCTCTAACTCTTTCCAAGTCAAATGGCTCTTTACCGCACTCAACTTTCTCTATACCATAATCTTTAATAAAATCGTTAAAATCAGGACAATTGCGGAATACATTAAACTCCTGATTGTCTACGTCCCATACTACACCAGTTCCAAACTCTGTAGTTTCCGGGAAAGAACCATCTATTGCTTCACCCAAAGCACCGCCTGCAAGACCACCAATACCACCAGCAACACCAGCACTTAATCCTGATTGCCAATGATTGATTAGTCCAGCTTCTGTGTACAGATATTTCTCCCCGTGCATGGTAACCAATACAAATGCATTCATGGAAGATGCTGGTGATAACGATTTATCTTCCTTGTTCTTATTTTTCAATATCGCCCAATTGCTGAAGTATAAACTTCCGTGGTATGAAACGGCAAATGCCTTTTTAATTTTTTTAGTAGTCGCTTTGTCCATAAAATAACATCTGCGTACAACAGAATCACTATCATTGACCAACTCAATCTTTTTTACAGTTAGTTCCCTTACTTCTGACGGTGTTTTATTAATGAATTCTTCTTTTGTTTGGTATATTCCATCAGGATAGTCCGAAATATTATGTTCCTGACCTTGCGTAGTATTTAATCCAAGTAGTAGGATTATCAATGAAAAAAGTGTCTTTTTTATAATCATTTTTTTAAACCTAAAATGTAACCTAAACTTATTGCAAAAACTCGGTTTTTATTCTTTATGCCTGAATCTTGTGCAATATTAGCAATACCATGTTTATAATTACCCCGTACCACAATTCTATTTACTTCCACACCTATACCTGCCTGAAAACCATAGTCAAATCTTTTCCATTGACCATCATTCCCTATTTCCCCACTATAATCGATAGTCCCCTCATAAACAACGCCTTCCTGACCATCAATGCGATATTCTTTTCGGCTTACTTTTCCTGATAGCCCAATTGCAAGATATGGACCAATATTACCAAATAGCTGTATGTTTTTTATCGAGGATGCGAGTCTTAATGATGCGGGTATTTCTATATAATTTAGTATTGCCTGCTCCCTTATTGGGATGTATTCTCCTGAATAAGTGGGCACAGGATAATGTGAATCAATCTTATAACCGCTTGAAGAAAAAAATACCCCTGGTTCGAAAGAAAATGAATTAGATAATGGAAGTTCGGTGGTTGCACCTAACAGGAACCTTGGTGTTAACTCAAAATTTTCACTATAAGTACCTCCCTGATTTTCAAAAAGCATTGTTGACATGTTCACCCCTGCTTTAATTTCAAATGTTTGAGCGTAAGACGATAATGTGAAGGTTGTTAAACACATTATCAAAACAACAATATTAGGTTTCTTCATAATCAGTAATTACTTTCTATTCTATGATAATTTTATTTCTTTTAATTCATTGGGTGTGATTTTTTAAAGTCAGCAATAGCTAAATCATATTTTTCTAGCTGCAAAAAATTCAACCCTCTGCCCAAGTATGCATCTGTTTCTCTTTCGTTGTAATTTATTAGAGTTGTAAAATCCTCAATTGAGGCTTCCTTCGAGCCAATATCGCTGTAAAGAAAAGCCCTGCTATACAATGCATATTTATGGTCTGATTTAATACCAATAGCTTTGTTATAATCAGCTAGTGCACTACTAAATTCTGATATGTTTTCTTTTACCTGCCCCCTGCCATGATATATATCGGGATTTAATGAGTCTATGCACAACGCCAAACTATAATCCGCAATTGCTTCTTTATACTGTTCCAAGTTATATTTAGAACTTGCTCTCCGGAAGTAATATTGAGCATTATTAGGATTCGCTTCAATTGCAGAGGTATAATCTTTAATAGCTTCAATATCATTACCCATCATCATTCTTGAAAATCCTTTATAAAAATGAGCATCGCCAAAATCTGGGTCTATACTAATAGCTAGATTATAATCGTCAATTGAACCTTCGAAGTCCAGTAAATTTGATTTAGATATACCTCTGCCCACTATGCAGTTAACGTTTTTGTCATCTATAGCAAGCCCTTTATTGAATTCAATAATTGCACCTTCAAAATCATTGATTGAATTCTTGCAGTTACCACGTTTAAAATAAATGTTGGCTTTGTTGATGCACCCAGCTAATAAAAATAATAAGAGGATACTGTTTGCACATATCTTAAACTTTGTTTTTAAAGAATGAATATTAAGGAAGAAATAAGACATTAGATCGTATTACTGATTTTCGGCACTAATTTAACAAAAACAATACCATGTATGATTTCATTTTCTACCTAAAACTCAGGTTGTCCAAATACCAACATTTGTATAGTAATATCCCTTTCAGAACAATTCTTCCAAAATAAAACTACTCCACCATCTGGCGTATAAGCTGTTTTGTGTTTTAAAAAATCATCAAACTTTTTCCGAACCTGACAGTACCTTTTTTTCAAACGTTGAACAGCCAACTCGACAATAATAAAGTTTTTTAAATAATAGCAGCTGTCCCGGAAAATATTCGAAAAGACAACTCTCCCGGATTTGCGGGATTCAGTTAACAACAATCGACGAATAAGTACGAAAGGACAACCGGAAAGATTTAATGAACACAAAGATTAAGGCAGATATAAAAGACGAAATCAGCCGCTTAAATGAAAAGAGCTTTAACTAATTACATATTATGTTATTTTTGGAAGGCGTTTTCCAGGATAAGAAAGGCATGTTGCATTTCTTCCTTCGACATTGTCAGAGTCGGGGCCAGAGTAAGCAGATTCCCTTGAGATACATTAAAGCTCAAACCGTTGTAATAACAATCATACATAATCTTTTCAGCTTCTTCTGTTGCTTTTTCTTTTGTTGCCCGGTTTTTTACCAATTCAATCCCACAAAAAAATCCAATTCCCCGAACGTCGCCTACTATGGAAATTTTTTGTTTGAATTCATTTAATTTCAATTGGATAAAAATACTGACTTTCGATTTCTTAGAACTGCTCAATGGTCCATACATTGTTACTAATATTGTTTAGTTTTATTCCGAGTATTTTTGAGTTGAAACCTTTTACTCCATCCTCTTAAGGATTCTGAAAGATTTTATACATTTTTAAATATAAAAAACAAATTAGTTATGATTTATTTTACTGAAAACGATATTGATCGGCTGATTGAAGACGATGTGCCGCTTGGAGATATAACTACTTATTTACTTGGGCTATCGGACAAAAAAGGGAAAATTGAATTGTTTGCACGTAGCGCAATGACAGTTTGTGGCGTAGAAGAAGTAGTGAGGATGTATAAAAAAGTCGGGCTGGAGATAGTCTCATCTTTGCCGTCCGGAACGATGTTGAATGAAGGCGATAAACTTTTAGAAGCCCGTGGTGATGCTGCTTCCATCCATACGATCTGGCGTAGTGGCGGAGTTCTCATAGAATTTGCCTCCGGGATTGCCACCCGAACCCGACAGTTGGTTAAAAATGCAAAAGCGGCAAACCCGGATGTTGTTGTTGCCGGTACACGAAAACATCCGCCTTATTTAAAAAAAGTAGCGCTAAAAGCCCTGATGGCAGGCGGCGGGATTCCACATCGTACGGGTATTTCCGATACTATTTTAATGTTCAGGGAACATTTGCTTTTTACTGGCGGATATAAAAACCTTGTTTCTTTAATTTCAAAAGTTAAACAACAACAAAAAGAGCGAAAAATTGTGGTGGAAGCCCACACATATGAAGAAGCTTTGTTGGTCGCACAGGCTGGTGCCGATGCCATTCAGATTGATAAAATGCCTCCTGAAATCTTTAAAGAAACTGCAACAGCAGGCAGAAATATTTGCCCTGAAATTTGTATGATTGCTGCGGGAGGCATAAATGCCAGAAATGCTGCCGATTATGCCCGTGCGTCTGCCGATGTACTTGTTACATCGTGGATATATTTTGCACCGCCTGCCGATATAGGAGTAAAAATTCTTCAGGCGTAAAACCTTATTTTTGTAAACTGTTGCCTTTGCTCCTCAAATCAATTTTCTGTGATTTTTATGGCAAAAACTTTAATTATTTTGTCAATGATCTCCGCATTCAGGAATGCATGCAAATTATATCATAAAGGCAAATACAGAAAAAATACTATCGAAGGTATAGCTCAAATGGTTGGCTTTAACAACAGAGCAACTTTTATTAGCGCATTTAAAAAATATACTGGCGTTCCCCCTCGTTTTATATCAAATCACTTAAAAAAAAGGGAACATTCCGCATCTACACATTATCAGTTAATTAGCACATTCTATCCGTTGAACTCAGTTTTACTATTTTGAATTAAGGTTGTAAAAAATCCTTGATTCGTGACAACCGGGAATCAAAGATTAGCCTCCATAAAAGATATCTACTTTATTTTTGGGGTAAAAACACAAATTACTTCAAAAACAATTGCAACACCTTTAAAAACCAAAATCATGAAATAACAATTTTTTTATTTATTGTAGTAAGCTTTATATCGTTTTGCACTTATTCACAAAACAATCCCCCTCATTTAAAAATTGGGGCAGGCCCTAGTTTAGGAGAGTGGGCCAGTACCGACGACGGCTGGGAAGAAGATTGGGGTGCAGGCGCAAATTTCAGGGCAGTGGTTTACAGCGATAAAAGTAGATTTTCGCTTTCGCCTTCCCATATCTATTTCCCGGTTTCGAAATTCAATTACACATACAGTTATTCTTCTACTGCCATTGAGGTTGATCCTGCCATGCACTATATCAATGTAGAAGGCCGTTTTTCTTTTGTAAAATTGCCAAAAGTGGAAAGTTATTTATTTATTGGGCCAAGCTTCCTGATTTACAAAGAAAGTGTAAGCGCTTCCAATACATATACTGATGTTTTCGGGAAAGAAAATCAATTTAAAACCGGGGCAATTGCAAGGTTGGTTTAAACCTGAACTTATCGGAAAGCGTCAGTATTTATGCCGGCGGTGGCTATTCATATATCGCCGACGACAGGTATGATGTTGAATAAATTCATTAAACCATTAAACTCCACACAAATCTTTATATACATTAGCTTCTTTACTGAGAAGTTGTTTAAAGTTTCCGCAATAAAATAACAATAAATGCTAATAAACTCAATGCTTTCCTGTGTAAAGAGCTTATTTCAAAACGAACTAATATAGCCTTGAAGGCATCCATCCAGGCGTTCGTTCTTTCGACAACAAACCTGCATTCATACAATAGTTCATCAAACAAATTCTCATTTGTTGTCCCGTTTCTCCAGTTTTGGTCAATGTTTCCGGTAACCTTTATTTCAGAAAGATAACGGCGGAAATCTTCGGTATCAAAACCTGAATCGGCATTTATAAAACAGGCCATCAGTACGTATATCGACCGTTTCCAAACCTGCCACCATTTTTTTAGCCTGTGAAACCAGGCTGAAAGCATCGTTGTGGTTCCCCTCCATTGGATTGCTACAAATTAATGGAATGCCTTGACTGTCTGTAATGATGAGCATATTGCTGGTTTTTGTCTTTTTCCTACTCTGGTAAGCCACGGCTTCTCCACCTCGTTTGGCCGGGGTATGTGTACCATCAAGTTGAATGCTTGACAGGTCTAGTAATTTCTTGTGTTTCGAAAGAACAGATTGCCAAACATTTTCCCAACTTCCATCTTTACTCTATTTCTGAAAATGATAGTAAACACTTTGCCATCGGTATTTACACCGAAAAGATTGCTTCATTGGTAAATGACGCCATTGGCAGCCTGTCTTCAACCTGTATAAAATTGCATTAGTCGCTTGATGGACTTCTACTTTTGCATTATTCTTTGATTCTCCAAATTCTAAATATCGGTAAATCTCTTTTTATTTTTTTGAAATTAAACAGTATGCTGCCAAACTTTTAAATCGATACAATCGATGCGGGTTTTATTATCTTCCAGTTGTACGATTATTCCGGAATGAACTTTTCCCATCATGCAATGAGCCGGCAGGAATTTTACAGTTTGCCCAACCTTGGGTGTTTCTCCTTCAATCGTTCCCTGAAATGACAGCACCATACAAATTCCGACCTCTGTGGCATCTTCTTTACGGGAGAGAAGTTTTCCCGGTCCGATTACCCACACATCCAACAGATTGTGATTTATTTCAATTACCCTTGCGAAGTGAATAATCGGACACCCCAACGGACGGTAGCGAATAATCATATCTTTTTCAACTGGAACAGATGAAAAACAAATCAATGTTTCACGACAAGATGGTTCTTTATCTAAGGGATGTAACGCAAAATCAGCCCCTACCCCGTCAATCAATCCTTTTATTTCAATTTTTTCTGTGTTTTTGTTGTTGTGTACAAACTTTTGCAGCGCCGTCCTATTCTCTTTCAATCGTTCCTGTTTCAGTACAGTACAATTATCAATCGAAACTTCATTTTTAGCTAACGCCGATGCAAAGCCATGGCATTCCCGGAAACCACATGCCCCACAGTTAAATCCCGGCAATTGTTTTTCTATTTCTTTTACGCTTTTCATTAAATTATTCACCTGCATATTCCTGAATTCCGTTAATATGTCTCAACACTCCCCGGTGGTTTTTCTTATGTATTTTTGTTTCTCCAACACAAAGTGTACAAATTGAAAACGGGGCATTATGCCGTAACTCTTCCTCTTCGTAACTAAAATCAGAAGCCTCACTAAAACAGCCAGCCAGCTCAACTGTTCCTTTCCCTGTTAATCCATTGGTTTCAATAATCCGGCATCCGGGATTCATTTCCAATACGCGCTCGCGGAAAATCTCTCTTTCAGCCTGCGAAATGATATCACCTTTCGTTATTGCAACAACATTTGCTGTACTTAAAAACGGCCCGACTTTTAACGGCGTATTGGGCCCCGTTGTGGCATCTATTACGCATACTCCCAAACTGTTGATGGTGTAAGGTGCACAACGATGACAAAGTCCCGCCGTTTCTACTATCAGTATATCAGAATTATTTCCTTGTGCATATTCCAACATTTCGCCTAAATTGAAAATGGTAAAGTGGTCGGGACACATGTCTTTTGATAGCCCAAGCAGGGTCGGAACACCTTCTTTCTGAAACCGAAGGTGGTCTTCAGTATAAAGGCAATCAATTTTCACTGCAGAAATGTGTTTGTTTTGTTCTTTCAAATGTTTTAATACATGAAGTAAAACAGCTGTTTTGCCTGCTCCCGGAGTGCCGGCGACGATGATGACATTCATAAAATAGTTTTAAATTGTTTTTACTGAAATTTAATCCCGGTTAATCTTCCAAAACCGGTTGAAAGTCACTGGTAAAACTTTCCTGAAAACTAAAACTGGCCTTTACTTCCACACCTGACCTGACCATCTCACGGACTTTGAACAACTCTTTATCAACCTGGTATAATTGCTTGCACAACGACCTTTCCTCTTCTGTGGTCCCAAATATTTTTTTTATTCCACCGTTTTCCATTACAATTCTTCTTTGAGTAAGTAATGCCAGTAGAGGATCGTGGGTAACCACGAGGACAATTTTCCCATTTCCGGATAACAGTTGCATGGCTTCGTGCTTTTTTATTCCGGCATTTTCAATTTCATCGATTAAAACCACAGGTGAGTCACTTACAAAAGCCACATCGGCCACCATTAACGAACGACTTTGTCCCCCGCTTAAAACAGTAAGATTCATCTCTTTCTTAATGGGTTCGCCTGTTAACTGGTTGGCGTGATAAATAACTTTATCAACCAGGTTCAAATTTTTGCCCCGGCACTTGGAATGTAGTATCAAAAAATCCTTCACACTCATATCTGCAATAAAATTCATGTTTTGAGAGAGTTGTGCGATAAGCTTCTTTTTGGGATTATAACGAAGCTCAGGATCGGGAATGCTGTTATTGATTAAAACTTTTCTTTGGGTTGAAGTGTCTGACTGAGCCAACTGTTCAATGTCTTCCACAAGCGCGCTTTTCCCGCTTCCAGTGGGTCCTACAATGCCAACTATCTCTCCCCGGGAAATATCGATTCGATTAAAATGTTCTTTTAAGCCATTCTTGTTTTTTCCGGCCAGAATTGATATACTGTTTATCATCTTTTTTCTGACAAATGTATGGTGGTCATTTTGTTCTTAAAACCGCTTAAAAACGTAAAATCAGCTCTACGTCTATAGACGTACTTATTCCGGGTTAAACTTCAAAATACCCTTGTTTTATTGCATACACCACCAGGTTAGCCGTATTTTTTGAATTTGTTTTCTGAAGTAAATTTTCACGGTGTTTATCAACCGTACGTTTACTGATGGACAAGATTTCAGCAATCTCCGGATTGGAGCGGCCTTTACAAATCTGGTATAAAACATCTATTTCGCGCTCGGTTAACTCATTATTTTCCGGTTTTGTTGTTTTTTTATTTATCCTGTTTACAATGGATTGCAGAATTTCAATGGAAAAATAATTGCGCCCCTCACAAATATCAACAATGGCCTTTTTAACTTCGGAAAAATTTGAATTCTTTAATAAAAAACCGTTAGCTCCGGCTTCAATCATACTGGAATAATAGCTTTCATCAGAATACATGGACAAGGCAACTATTTTGATTTCGGGATTAATCTCCAAAGCTTTTCGGGCAGCATCCATCCCATTCATTTCAGGCATTTCAATATCCAGTAAGGCCACATTAACCTGTCTGCCTTTTAACCCGGCAATAAACTGTTTCCCGTTTTCAGCCTCAAAAACTTCATTCACAAAATTGAGGTTGGAAAGTAAAAATCGTAATCCTTCCCTGAAAAGCGAATGGTCATCAACAAGGTAAATATTTATCTTTTTCATTTTACAGGAATTTGAATATGTACTTTTACTCCTTCACCCGGTTCCGACTCCATATAATAAAATCCGTTTAACGATTTAATCCGGGAACGTATATTTTCCAGTCCCATGCCACTCAGGTGGATTTCGTTTGTACTGTCTTTGAAATTAAATCCGGAACCATTGTCTTCATATTCAATTCTAAGATAATCCCCGCTTTCTTTTATGTTGATTTTTATTTTACTTGGGGAACCATGTCTTACGCTGTTATTTAAAAGCTCGGATACTACTCGAAATACATTAATTTCCAAATCATATGAATACCGCTTCGACCCAAAATTATCGCTTAAATTCAATTGAATATCCGAATTGATTAAAAGCTGGCTGGCAAAGGTATTCAATGCTTTTGTCAGGCCATAATTCTTTAGTAAATGGGGACTTAAATGATTAGAAATCTCTTTTAATGTTATTATTGCTTCATCCGTCGCTTTACAGGTCCGTTCAATTATCCTTTTATTTGAGGCTACCATTTTGTCCAGTTCAATGGCACTAACTATCATTTTAATGGATGACAGAACGGGACCAAGGCCATCGTGTAATTCACGGGCAAAAGACTGACGGGCTTTCTCTTCGGTTTGTATAACAGCCTTTAATAACCGGGCTTCACTTTCTTTACGTATCTCATCAATACGATCCTGCAAATTAAAGATCTGGCGGATAAAAGTTACTCCCGTCAACATTAATATTGAGATTAAAACACCAACCCAACTGTTTATTTCTTCTTTTGAAATCAATTGAGTTTCCCAGAATAATGCCGAGAACTCAAACAGCCGGCGTAAAGCCATTAATACAAATCCGGATGAAATAAGTATCCAGGAAATATTAAAACGGGTTCTTCGGATTAGGCTAACTGCTGTAATTGCTGCTCCCAATTGAATTAGCATAGAAAGCAACAGGGCAATCTGAAGTAGCATGTGATTTTTGAGGTAAAGTTAACATTTTTGTCTTTTTTGTATCAGTAATAATCCCACTCTTGTAAACAGATGTTCGATTCTTTTTCAGGTTACATATTTTTATTACTCTTATTTTAACTTGTTAAGTAATTTATCGTAAGAGAGAGAAACTATTGGGGAGAGCCTCTCTCCATTAACCCTCAAAATATTTTTACTCTACTTTTTGCTTTGCCCCTTTATTCTTAACCTGTTTTTGCTCAAATCTTTTTCCTGTTTGAAGCCTGATATACCAGATTGTTAGTTGAATATCTTTAGAGCGATACTCCTTTTCGATCCCTTGTACCTCCAAATTCGTTTCAATCCTTGTTTTGCTGGATGTTGGTATGGGGACTGATAAACGAAATGAGGTGAATCCGGCTTTTATTGGAGTCATCGTTCAAAAAAATAAAAACATGGAATTACTGTAGAAATATGTTACCGCGAGCTGCAAGAAGATTATGATACACCGGTGGAAAAAATTCCGAACACAATTTCAAAAAACGACAAAATTATAGTAGAATCTGGAATTATGAGTACAATGATCTGCGGTGAGTACGACAAAATAATTGAGCTACTTACTCATTTAATAAAGCTACTCATGGAAAGTATCCATCAGTTTTCACTCTTAAAATTGCCAACGCTTGTAAATCCGGCAAAAAATAAACCTACTCGACATTAAAATTTTCTATTAACTGTGAAGTAATTTCTTTTAGATTTTTTTTCCATTCCGGATTGAGCGGCCACATTTCAACAATATTTCCATCGATTTCCTCTGCAAAAACGCGAGCCTGCTCCCGATCCAAATCACTTTGAATATAAATCACCCGGATATCTTTCTGCTTGGCTAGTTTCACTAATTCTGCCATACGTAGCGGAGTTGGTTGTTTTCCCCCCGGTTCCAAAGAGTATTGTATCAAACCGTACTCACGCGCGTAATATGAGAGGCTCGGATGAAACAAAATAAATGGCTCTCCTTTGTAACTTTCCAAGGCACTTTCTATGCTGTCATTTAATTCGTCAATCTCTGTCACAAACTTCAGGTAATTATCCTTGTAAACACTCTTTTTACCGGGATTAAGGATTGAAACTTCTTCCATTATTTTTCCAGCCATTTGTTTTACTAATTTTGGCGACATCCAGGTATGAGGATTCACACCAGATGCCGGACCAGGCTCGCTTTTAAACTGTACTTCGCCCTTAATTAAATCCAGCCCCACTGACAAATCGACAACTTTCATTTTTTTATTGGCTTGTTCAATCTTTTCTTTCCAGGCATATTCAAAACCGATATGCCCCATCCGAAACCAAACTTCGGAACGGGCAATATCTTTTAATTGAGATGGCAAAAGCGTAAAAGATGCAGGACTGGCACCCGGTGGAAGCAAAACATTCACTTTAAAATCATCCCCCGCAATTTTTTGTACAAATGTTCTTTCGGGTAAAATACTTACGGTAACGACCTGTTTATCTTCCTTTTTGTTTTGCGACTGATTGCATGAAAACAAACCTATCGAGGCAATGACTATCAGAAATCCTGCAATTTTCATTTTTTGTGGCTTATAAAATTATCTATATGGTTCTCATTGGTTCGTGTAAATCTAGGACTTTTCCATTTAGTTTTCTCTTATTTTCTGTTCCTTTTTGAAGAGGAATTTCTTTTACAAATCCTTATTTAATGGACAATAACCCCAATTTACTGGTAAATAAGAATTCATAAATGTGAACTTTTAAAATGAATAATTGAAATGTTGCTGCGTTTCGGCAGAGCTAAACTTCGCTTCATTATGCTGATAATCTCAATGATCGACGAATAGGGAAAAGAGCAGTACCTTGAGCTTAGGATAATATTTATTAGATATAGACTGTCGCATTGTACTTCAAGATGACTATTGACAATTTAATTAAAGCACTGAAAAAGTGTATCATAGTGCTTCCGGCATTAAAATCAAAGCTCTGCCCCGGCTTTTCTTTGCTAATATTTTACAAAAAAACAACCCTGAAAAAATTTTCAGTGAAACAAAATTTCACCTTTTAAACTGCAAGCAATTAAAAAACCACCTTCTAAGAAGGTGGACTTGTGAAAGCCCCTATAAGGGGCCGAAGTTGAGCCTTTGCTGCTCTTCTAAACGTTCTTGTTCTT
>NZ_JAIKLE010000037.1 GCF_022267315.1 Maribellus maritimus | reverse complement strand
GGCCGCGATACAGGCAGAACAGGACAGTTTATATAATGCCGCCATTGCGGGTGCCGACGGATTTTTTAACAACAGTGAATACGAAAATGCACGCAACAAATACCGTTCTGCTTTAGACATTAAACCGGAAGAGAGCTATCCACAAGAACAGTTGGATGCGATAAACCAGCTTCTGGAAGAAATTGCCTTTGCCCAAAGAGAATCTGAGGCTCTAAACCGAAATTATGAAAATGCGATTCAAACTGCCGATAATTTTTTCAGAACAGAAAATTACAACGATGCAAAGACAAATTATCAGAAGGCATCAGATTTAAAGCCGGCAGAGGAATATCCTACTCAAAAAATAGAAGAAATTAACGAGATTTTGCGCCAGCAGCAGGTAAATGAAGAGTACCGAAGTATTATTGTTGCAGCCGATGGTTTTTTCAAAACAGAGTCTTATACTGAAGCTAAATCAGAATACGAAAAAGCACTTGGCGTAAAGCCGGATGAGCAATATCCAAAATCACAAATCAGCAAAATCAACGATATTTTCAAACAGGAACAGGAGCGTATTTTAGCAGAGCAACAGGCTGCAGCTGATTTGGAGAGACGCCGAAATGAAATTCAGCAAATGAATGCGGAAGCAGAGGAAAGTGAAATTACAAGTGAAGCCGGACTTAACGCATTATACAATGAATACATCAGAATGGCTGATTCTTATTTTGATAATGAAGAATATAACACCTCGCGTGGTTGGTATTATAAAGCCTGGGATGTAAAGCCGGAAGAAACGTATCCGCCGCAGAGAATAGATGAAATAAACAGGTTGGTTGGTGGTTTACTGGCCAATCAGCGCGATCGGGATTATCAGAATTTTGTCAATTTAGCTGATTCTACTTTCCGGGAAAATCAATTCGCTGTTGCGCGTGGTTGGTATAACAGAGCGCTTTCCGTTAAATCGGATGAAGACTATCCCAGAACTCAGTTAGCCGAAATTGAACGATTGGTAAATGAACGTTTAGCCGGGCAGTCGGGAGAATTATTTAATAGCCATTTGGAAAAGGCATCCGTTGCGTTTGATACACAAAATTATTCGGTTGCCCGCTTCTGGTATAAAAAAGCGCTGGAACTTCAACCCAACAGTCAGGATGTGAAAGATAAACTGGCTGAAATTGAAGAAGCGTTGAAAAACTAAGTCGGCGCAAGCCTTAATGTGTATTTTTATCATTCATCCCGATATTCGGTATATTTCAGAATCTGTTTGAAATAAAGAGATACTGATATAGGTTCAGCAGGATGTACCCTAATTGGAAATAAGAGATGACAACAATCTGTTGAGGTGGCTAAAGTTTGTCTCCCAAAAAAGGGGACTAATAGTGCGCCTGTAGTTTCTGTTTGAAGATTTTATTGACTTGATTTTGAATGCATTTGAGCAAAGTTGTGTCGAGTTGTTCAGAATAGATACGCATAATTTCTTTTACTTCGGAATTGATGATGATTCCTCCTTTGGCGGCATCAAAAAGTCTGCAGTTGCCATTTAGTCTGATATTGTTCAACAGTTCATAAAATTCACTCTGTATTAAAAGCCGGTTAATGAGAAGATATCCTTTGTTCTTTTCTTCATAATCCATGTAAATATTTTCTTCAATTTCTTCCAGTATAAAACACTTGTTTATTTTAATAAAAGCCTCATTTTCGATATGGATTTTTTTGGCAAGAATCACTCCTTGTTTTTCAAAGCATTCCTGAATTTTCCTGATGTGTTGATAATCGGGCAGGTATTTTATCCGAATAGCATGGGATTGGTTACTGCTGAAAGTAACAGTTGCTGTTGCCACGTTTAATTTATCCAGCGCACACGATTTTATTTTTTGTGAAAAACGCAAAACTTCTTCGAGTGTATAATACTCCTTTGTAAAAAGAAAAATAGAATTTGGGATGGCTTTTTCAGGAACGGTACCGTAATAATTTGAGTACGGTAAGTTGGCTTCGGCAACACTTGTATTGGGGAGTATATTTTTTTTCCACGGGATTAGTGATTCTTTTTTTGCGATCGAGCCGCAAACCCGGATAGAATGACTGGAATTCATGGCAGTTATCTTTATGTTTTTGTTTTAGTTTATACAGGAAAATACCCGGAAAATGTTTCGTAGAATAGCAGGAATTTACAGGAACATGCCAAAGAATATTTTGGCAGCCGGTATTGTTGAAAACAAAACGACTATTCCAGATGTCAGTTTTCTCGTCATTCTGAACATGTTTAAGAATCTCAAATTACAAATAAACATATCCTGATATAAATTCAGAATGACGTTCCACCGTTTTTTAGTTACCTGTGATAGGCCTCGGTTTATTCGTTTTACAGCAAAATTACTTAAACTTCTAATACCGAATTAAAAATAACCGTAGCTCCGCGGTATTCAAAAAGTGTTGTCCAAAATTGTTCCGAAAGATTAATTTTCTGATCATTTTCAGGAGTCCGGTGCGGGACAATATAAATGATAAATTCACTTAAGTCGGGCAAAGCCGGCCCTTTTTTTCCCAGTTTATCCAACGTTTCTTCGGGATTCTCGATCATTTTATTTATCGCTGTTTCCCAATTGCTTCCGTAAAAACTAAACAAATCGCTGTTTTCAAGCATATCGGAATAGACAACGAGGTATTTTTTGTCGCCTTCCATATTTTTCATTTTTATCAGTTCGCGAGTCACCTTTTGGTAAATTTTTGAAGCATTGGTTCCCCAGTCTGCACTGGCTAATATCTGTGAAAAATTAGCTTCAAATTGCGCACAAAATTTTACTACTTCATCTCTACGGTTTAAAGGATTTTCGCCCATCATCCCGGTTTCTCCCGCTTTAATTTTAGCTGTTTTTGACTTTGAATCAGAAATCTCATTTATCAGCGAAAGTTTAATACTGGCTCCTGAATATCCTCCGTTTTCTTTGTCAAGCTTCATTAACTTTAACAGTTTGGGGACACTTTCAGATACAAAGTTTTCGTCTCTGAATTTTTCGTCGGTAACATCAATCAGAACACAAATGTCGGTGGTTTTTGCTACTTCATTTTTGCAAGAGGCAAAAATGAACAGAAGCAATATCCAAAAATAACCTGACTTTTTAATATTCATAATTGCTTCTTTTATGATTTGTCGAGTTCAGGGATATCAGAGAAATAACCATTTAAATTGCCAAGCATTTCTGCCCACGATTTGGGCTGTTTATGGTTATTCCGGAAAGTGAGGTTGGTATCACGGTAATTAAAAATGGCTTCTTTAAAATTACTGTTTATTTTTCGCTCCATACCCTGACAAAAGGCCAACACTTTATTATAGTTTCCGGCGATTTGAATTTTCTGTGTGTTTAAATCCTGAATACGGTTTTTAAATAATGCCGTTTTTTCGGAATATTCATTTTGAATTTCTTTTCGTTGTATATCATATTCGTTTTTTTCGGCAGCCCGTTTGTCGTTGATTTCCTTTTCTACTTTTACAAAAGCCTCTTCCTCTTTGTGGAATTTGTGATAAACCTCAACAAATTCATTGCTGTCGTCGTGTGCAAAAAAGGAAGCTATTGTGCCGACCAGAAAAAGAATTATACCGATAGTAAAAAAGGTCCACTGGTCCAGAAAAAGCTGTTCTTCAGGAACTCCTAGTTCCTCCAGGTAGTTGGTTCGTAACAGGGCTGTAAAATAGCTTACCGATGCAACAGTCAGAACCAGCAGAATAAAAAGGAAAGGGTAGATTTTATGTGTTTTTGCCTGTTTTAGAATTTTACCTGCTGCATGAGCCAGAAAAGGCAATGTAATAACCAATACACCTGCCATTATCAACGTGAGCAACGGAGTTTCCCGAAACGAAACAAAAACCTGGTTGTTTAAAGGGAACTCTGCAATTCCAATGGCAAACAACAGTAAAATGTAGGCCCAGTAGGGTTTAAAATGAATGTTCAGTTCTTCTCTGTTGTGTTTTTTAGTGACTTCTTCCCAGCGGTTTTTAATTCTTTCAAAACGTTTTTTTGAAGTCTGGTAGTGTGGCGAATTTTCGATGTCTTTTACTGTGTCGAGGTGGTTGTTGTTTAATTCTTCCAGCTTTCTTGCTTTTTCCTTCCCGGCTTCATTTAAAAGCAGTTGGATTTTATCCGGACTCAATTCTTTTAATTCGTTGCTAACCGGTTTATAGTTTCGATCTTTTAAATCATCAAGCACCTGCCGCCCGTTTTTATATAACTCTTCAACTTCTGCCTGATAATTATTTCTGATTTCGTGTTCGTAAGGGGTTACAAATGTGTCGTCAACCGAAGGCAAATTTCTTTTCCCGTCTTCTTCGCCTTTTTTGTTGCTGTTGGCCAGATTCAATCTGTGTTTGTCAGATAGTTTTAAATCCAGCTCTTTCTGATATTCGTTCAGAAAAACATCTGTTTCCATGGCTGTTTGCTTTTAGTTTTGGTATCTAATAAAACGCTTTTCTCAAACGCAAAGTATATAACCCGATGTATTTATGTGAGTTAATTCGTTTATCAGACCGTTTTAAAGGGTGAAATGTTGCAGGGAGTCGACAAAATTGAAAAAAGGTTACAAGAAGAGTTATTTTTATAAAGGCTGCTTAAACCGGCAACTGTTTTATAGTTTTAAAGATGACTGGAAGCTTCAAAAAATAAATGATAGTTTTTTGACTTACTTTAGATAGTGCTTAACCACATGCACTGATATGGCTTTAAGGATTTTTGGCTTATTTTTTTATTTTCAATCAAATTAAAGGTGCATAGTTTGAATTGTTCAGAAAGAGTAAACGATTGTTCTTTGTCTGTAAGGTTTGCAACCAATACAATCGTTTGTTTTTTATTTTTTGATATCCGGGCCAATGCAAGCAAATGGTTTCCCATCTCCAGAATTTCCTGCTTTGCATTTGGGTGAAAAGCCTTTTGCTTTTTTCTAAGGGAAATAAGCTCTTGCAGTGACTCAAATACTTTCTTTTGAGGTGTATCACTGCTTAATATTTGCTGAAGTTCATCAAAATTCCACTTTCTTCGGTTGATGGTTCTGTTGTGTTTTGTTTTAGCAACTCCTTCCAAATAATTTGGAGTTGCAGTTAAACTGTGAATATAAAATGCGGGAACACCCTGAAAGCTCATCATAATAATCTGGGACGCCAGAAACCGTTCTACCTGAAAATTATCAATTCCACAATGGGTTCCTTTTAATGCGTCGAAATAGGTAATATTAAGTTCGTAGGGACTTTGGGTTCCGTCCGAATTGGATTTGTAGTTTACCAGCCCGCCAAATTTTTGCATATTGTCAACCAGTTCGGTTTTTTCGTTGTCAGGAAGAAGTCCTTCCAGCGGACGAACGCCAATTCCATCGTGCGACGCAGTAAAGTTAAAAAAAGTGGTCTCGTCGTTTAGTTCAGGTAAACTTTCAGCCCATTTGTTTAAGTAGGTCGAGTTTCCGGTGTGTAAAGCATGGAGCAGGAGGGGAGGTAAACTAAACTGATATACCATGTGTGCTTCATCGTTGTTTCCAAAATAACTCAGATTTTCTTTGTTCGGCACATTGGTTTCCGTTAGAATAACTACCGATGGATTGATATATTCAGCTACATCGCGCAAAAGTTTTACTACTTCATGAGTTTCGGGCAGGTGCAGACACGTTGTCCCGGTTTCTTTCCACAAAAATGCGATGGCATCTAAGCGGATAATTTGCGCCCCTTTTGAAATGTAGCCCAACAAAATATCTATCATTTCGATGAGTAGCTCAGGATTGGAAAAATTCAGATCCACCTGGTCGGCGCTGAATGTGGTCCACACGTGTTTTATTCCGTTTGAGGTTTTACAGGCGGTTAAAAGCGGCGTGCTTCTTGGGCGAACAACCTGCGAAAGATCGGTCTTTGGGTCTTCGGTAATAAAATAGTCTTTACCTTTTCCTTCCTGTTTCAGAAAGTTGTGAAACCACTCACTTTTACTGGACGCGTGATTGATAACCAGGTCGGCCATCAGCGCAAAATTTTCATTGAGCGATTTTACATCACCCCAGTTTCCCAGTTCGGGATTCACCTCTCTGAAATTGATAACCGAAAAACCATCGTCACTGGAATAGGGAAAAAAAGGTAAAATGTGAATTACAGATAGTTGGTCCTTTACCTTTTCATCCAGAAATTTTTTGAGTGTTTGTAAAGGAACTTCTCCTTCCTTTTTTATGCTGTCGCCATAGGTGATTAATACAACTTCTTTTTCATCCCATTTCTCTTTATTATGCTGAATCCTCGGGTATTGGGCAATAACTTCTGCAAGTTTTACCAACAGTTTGTCAGAATAGTTCTTTTTGTACACAAACTGCAATCGTTTTTCCAGTTGCTTTGAAATTTTATCTGAAAGATTCATCCTTTTTTATTTGGGTTAGATACAATCGTTGTCTTTTTCAACAATTTGATAAAACTCTTCAAAAATCTCAGGGAAGGCACTTTGTACTCTTTTCCAGCTGGGCATGAGTGGAACCATGTCGGGATTGTTCAGGAAATTTATTCCGGATTGATACACATTTTTTACAAAAAGGTCAATCACCTCTTCTTCTTTATGAAAATCGTATTGAAGCCCGTTCATTGCTGCATCAGCTTTGTATAAATCAACAAATTCCAGGGCGATTCTCCAGTATGTTGCTTTTAGTGTTCTGAAAAATTCGGTACTTAGTGTAATTCCGTCGGACGCCAGTTTGGCAAAAATTGCCCTAGAAATATCGCGGCTCATTTTTGAAAGTCCTTTTTCAGCATCTTCCTCAGAAAGCGATTGGTGCTTATGATCATACCGGTCAGCAATTTCTACCTGACAAATCCGGTTAAACGAGTTATTTCGCTCAACTTCAGATAAAATTCCAATTTCCAGTCCCCAGTCGTATGGAATCCGAATGGTTTTTATAATATCAGCGCGCATCGAAAATTCTCCTGCCAGCGGGTAACGGAAACTGTCGAGGTATTCCAGATAATTATGGTGCCCGAGTAATTTTTTTAGTGTACGCAACAAAGGAGTTACCAGCAAACGAACAGCGCGACCGTGCATTTTTTCATCGTCCGACCTGAAATAATATCCTTTGCAATATTTGTAATTAAACGTTGGGTCGGCAACCGGGTAAACAAGGCGTGCAAGCATCTCACGGTTGTAGGTAATAATATCGGCATCGTGGATTGCTATTGCTTCTGATTTGCCGGAAGAAATCATGTACCCAAAACAGAACCATACATTTCTTCCTTTGCCTGCAACTGAAGTATTAATCCTTTTAGAAGCCAGTTTTTCCTTCAACTTTTGCATTCGGGGACCGTCGTTCCAAATTACACGATGATGTTGCGGGAGTTCAGCAAAATATTCCAGCGCATTCCGGTATTGAAAATCGTCGGCCTGATCCAGTCCAATTATAATTTCAGAAACGTAGGGTATATCTTTTAAAATTTTCACAATATCTTTTAGAGCTTGTCGCGAGAGCTCGGAATACAATGACGGGATGATTAAACCAATAGGGCGTTGTTTACTAAATTTTATGAGTTTCTGTTCCAGTTCTTCGTAAGGACGTGAACGTAAATTGTGTAACGTAGCAACAAAACCGTTTTGATAAAAGTCTCCCATAATTTTCCTTTTTTACTATAAATACTGTGGTAAGTTTAAGTTGTAAAACAGATTTACAACTCTTAAATATAGTTAAACCAAATGATATTTTGGTTTTGTTTTTCAGGGAAAGGAGGTAGTTAACTCAAAAATAAGAATAAAGAAATTTGTCTTTTTTCTATATGGTCACAATGAACGCATAAACATACTTTTGATAATTGGCTTTAACTTGCTGGCAATAATTTCATGATCAAAGTTGTCTTTTAAAATTTTGAGATTGTGCAAAACAACGTGGTTTCTGTATTCTATGTCGGTTAGCAAACGGTATGATTGGTCTACCAGTTCTTCGGTAATTCCCGTATTATCGATTGCGGGTAATATAAAACCAAGCTTTTCAATTTCTTCCTTATAAATTTCGTATTTGTTAATCACCGCCGGTAATCCCAGCGAAATCATTTCCAGTAAATTATTTCCAAAACCTTCCACATCGCTAAAATATGTGCCGATACCGCCATGCGCCGCTATAACAGAAGGGATTTCTGCAAACTTGTAAAATTTTGTATCGACAATAATATCGCGGTGAGATAAAACATGGTGTTCTCCAAATATCAGAAGAACATTGCTGTCTGGATCGTGCTTGCATTTTTCTGTATAATGTTCATAAAGGGTATTCAAATAAGCATTTTGTTCATCGCCGGAGTGTCCGCTAACAACCAAAGCAACACATTTGGGTTTACCGTTCTTTTTGAATTTCTTTTCCAGTTCAAATGCCAGGTCTATTGCCAGTTCAATTTTTTTACGTGGAACAACTCTTGTGTGCTGTAACAAAATAACGGTGTCTTCCAACGTAAATCCTTTGCTTTTTGCCTCTTGATCCAGCCCGATATCTTTGAAAAAAGAATTATTGTAACTGTCCTGTGGCGGTGCAATCGGAAATTCATTTTGTGACCTCAACTGTTCCCATTCCCAGGGAATGTCGGAAGTGTTGGGAACTACTGCTGTGCGATTTTCAAAAAACCTATCGATGTCAATAACTTTGTTATACATCTGAAACACTTTTTTACCCAGCTCCACCTGCTTTTTGTTGATAAAAGCAATGGAATTGACATAGGCTCCGGGCAGGTATTTTAAATATTTCTGAATGACCGGATTGGGATGAGCAAAAATAGAGCGTTCAAAATAAGAATCGTGCCACCAAACCATCAGTTTGGGCCAAATAAATCCTTCCGCCTGAAGTTCTTCGAAATAGTAGCCCAAACCAACTGCCGTGATAAAATTGTAGGGATGCGAAGTGTTGTGTGCAATAATCAAATCGATGTAGTTATCATCTACCCATTTTTTTATCACATTTTTTGCATAAAGTGCGTTTTCATGAATCAGTTCGTCCAATCCTTCTGCATTCTCATTGTTAAAATTGATCAGGATTTCCTTGTGCGCTTCACTTTTGTGCCAGAAAACATCATCGGTTTGTGCATTAAAACGAGGTGACGAGTGCGCTGCCAAAAAGAAAAAATTACCAATGTTAATTTTCATGTGTTTCGACATTGCTTTTACGGTTTGGTCGATTACAATGGAAACACCATCATTCTTCCCAATCAGCGAGTGTATGATTCCTATGCGTAATTCACTTAATTTCATTCAGTAATATCTAAAAGTTGTTTTAAATCGGTTATGATAAAGTCCGGAAAAATTCCTTTTACTCGTTCATCATCCTCACGCAAGCGTAACGAACGTTCATCGCCCGCAAACAGAACGGTTTTTAATCCCGCCTTTTGGGCAGCGTAAACATCTTTTAACATGTCGTTTCCAACAAAGATGGTCTCCCGGGGATTGATATTGTATTTGGTTCTCAGCGTGGGAATAAATTTTTGAAACAACGAAACGTCTGGTTTACCACGTAATTCTTTAAACGAAAAAACAGATAGTTCCGGATCAAAAAGCTCAATGTCAAGTGCCGATGAGAATTTTCCCGACAAAAAGTAGTTCATTAAAATAGGTGTATAGAACTGGGCGTTTGAAACAATTCCCAGAGGAATGCCCTTTTTATTTAGTTTAGTAAGGATTTCCTTCATTCCCGGCATTGGAAAAACTTTATTGCTCAGGATTTCAAAAACGAATATCGTATCAGCAAGCGATTCGCTTCCTGTTGTGGAAAGTAACCCTTTTTTTTCCGCACTTTCCAACATCTCCCGCCAAACTTTAAAGATATCAATGTCGGGGAAAGGATGTCCTTTTTGTTTGATTTCCTCCTGGTTTGTTTTTATTTTTTCAGGGAGCTTTTCCAGAATAAATGCTGCAATCGTCTCCGGATTCTTTTCAATTTTAAATCCCCCGGCCACTAACGCTTTTTCCATGTTTCCAACCGACAGGGAAGCCTGGTCGATATCACCCGACGATGAAATAAGCAAAGTCCCGTAGATATCAAAAACAATAGCTTTTATATTGATTGTTTCTGTCGCATTAGGTTTTAAATTTGGACAAAATCCCGTTGTTAACGGGTCCAATTGTTCAAGATTGTCCAACCAGCTTTTTATATCGGTTTTGAAGTTTAATTCCATATCCTTCAATAGAATATTTATTTCTGATTATTTTTTTGTTCTTCTCAATCGTTTCAGATTTTACTTTCTGAAACAAAGATTTTAGCACCTCATTTTGTTCAAATATTTTTTCTTTTTCTGTTTGCAGGTTTTTTAGACCGGCAATAATTTTCATTTGGATGTTTATGTCCAGGTCTTTGAAATCAATATCACTCTCCGGCGTATTTAGTTGTTTGTAAAGAGCCGGGAAAATAAAACCGTCGTTTCTAAAATCTCGAGAGATATATTCAATTTCGCGCCCCACAACAGGTGTGTTTAACAGCCATGGCTCAAGATATACCATTCCAAAACCTTCCTGGTAACTGGTCGTTATACAGAAGTCGCTTGCAGTCAGCAATTTTTCAAAATTTACTTTGTTGCCCGCTTCAAAAATAATTGGAATCTTTTCCTGTTTGCAGAAGTTTGTCCACTTTTGATACCCATCAATTTCTACCGGATTTTTGGGTGGCTGAGTTACAACAAAATTTACTTTCTCAGAATAAAGAACAGAAAGTAAAATCAATTCTCCGATATTCTTTCTCCTGATTACACGAACCGGATAAGTAACCAGCAGTTTGTTTTTATCCAGATTTAATTCTGAACAGATCTGTGTTTTTGCGCCTGCTTTATCCAGAATATTTTTTGAAATGTTAAACGTAACAGGATTGGGGAGCAATTCAATTCGTTCCTTTTGTACCCCATATTTTTGCAGCCGCTCAAAATCATACGAATTTAAAACTCCGAATTGGTAGTTGGGCAGCTGAGGATACAAAACCTCCCCGATACGTTGCAGAAAAATATCCGAAAGAATTTCCTTGATAAACTGGTAGTTAGCCGGACGGTCTTCAGCAAAATCATGGGAGTGATTAAATACTTTTACTCCCTCTTTTGCCAGTAAATAAACCGCATACGTTACAATCGGATTTTTTCCCAAATTTAAATTGTGAAAATGCAAAATTGCATCGACTGGCAACTGACCTCTGATTTTTTTATGTACGCGGTGTAGCATTTTCATTGCTTCTTTGTCGCCGTATCTTCTGTTTTTCAGGTAGTTTAACTCTTCGATTATTTGTATTTCGGCTCCCCTCGATGTTATTTGTTCGGGGTTTGAACAGCTACCTGCCAAAACTTTTGTCGTTTCATTAGGAAGACTTTCTATCTGAGACTCGATTATTCGTGTTACTCCGCCCGGGTTTAAATGGCTATGTGCAATAACAATTTGCATTCGATTTCTTTATTGTTTAAAAATAGGAAATCATTGGGAATTTTTATTGAACCAGCTGTTTTTAGAAAAAGTTTAACTAAAACCTAAAGTCGATAAAAGAAATGAGCCTTTGAGATATGAAGATATAACCAATATGCAGAAGATGCTGAAACATTTTGAGCCAGAGCTGAGACCAATGAAACCAGAGACAGCTCTCCTGCCAAAGTAAGTCAATTTTCAGAGAGGCAGAAAAAGAGTCTAAACCCCAATGATTGCATCTGTAATTCGTATTTCAAACTCTTTTCTTTGAAAATGAGTTGACATTCAGATTGGTAGCTTGTAATTTTATATGAGTTTTAAATTTCAAAAATCGAATCATGAAAAAGCAGTTAGCATTTATTTTGTCCTTCTTTTTGTTTTTTTCCTGTGATGATTCTAAAAATAAAGAGCCGGAGTTTAAAATTCAGGGTTGTGGAGAGGAGCAAATACTACTGGTTGAAGATGCAGTTTCTCAGGTTACTACAACCGGATTAAAACAAATGACTGATGGCAATACCTTAACGGGAGCTCAAAAGAAAATTTTAAGGAAGATATGTTCTCTTTCTGTATCTATTACTGTTATTTGTAAAGAGTGTAGCGAAAAAGATCCGAATCCATGTGCCTATTCGCAACCCAATTTACCACTGTTGCAAAAGAAGAAAAGAATAACTGTAAATCAGTTTTTCCGGGAACTGCAAAGGCAGGGAGGGATAGTTATCACGATTTGTTCTAACCGTGATGGCTCAATTCCGTCGAATGATTGTACAAATGCAATTCATTCAACCAGAGATTTACGAACAATTATCTTACATGAATTAAATCATTATGCTATTAATGATCCGGATGCCAGACATCGATCTTCTACCTGGACAGATGTTGAAGAAGTAGATTGGGATAAGTAGAATTGATGTCTCTGTATGGGACGAGGTGTCCCATATGAGTGCAGTGGTGTTTGGGTCTTTATTTTTTAACTGTTTGTTTTTCATTTGTTTGTTTTTGTGGAATGCTTTTTGTTAGGAATGGCCTACACAAAGAAAGAGTAGAATACTATATTAGATTGGTTTTCTATAAAGGGGTTTGTAAATTATCAATCATATCTTCAAAAAGCGTCCATAATTCTACTCTTTTTCTTTTTTTAATTCTCCGGTTATTTTCTTTAAACTAAATCTTCACAGGTAGAAAAAAAGTCACTCATCGATATATTCCAGTATATCTCCCGGCTGACAATAGAGTGCTTCGCAAATGGCTTCAAGTGTGCTAAAACGGATGGCTTTTGCTTTTCCTGTTTTTAATATGGAAAGATTGGCAAGCGTGATGTTCACTTTTTCCGAGAGTTCATTCAACGACATTTTGCGTTTGGCCATCATTAC
The DNA here is from genome assembly GCF_022267315.1 of Maribellus maritimus. Lineage (GTDB taxonomy): Bacteria > Bacteroidota > Bacteroidia > Bacteroidales > Prolixibacteraceae > Draconibacterium > Draconibacterium maritimum. Next base: position 51,017 of record NZ_JAIKLE010000037.1, on the reverse strand, counting down.
ATCAAGATTCACAACAATTGCCATAGTTAAACGGTTAAGTCATTTTCGGATTGCAGTTTGACACCACGTTTAAAAATTTGGGAAACAATAAATAGAAGCCCTGCCATAAAAAGAAATTCTTTGGAACTTAGCCCTTCGTGCAAACTTTTAGCAATTTCATTTTGGTTTGTTAGCCAAAATGAAAATGTACTTCCGACATATCCCAAAATCCAAATATATAATAAAAAATAGCTTATTTTTTCCAGCCGGCGTGTTATTTCCATGGTAAAAGGACTTTGTATTTTTATATTCTGAATGATTTGTGTAGCCTGATACCAGATATTTGCCTTGAGTGCAGTAAGAACAACCAGCAACACTATCGTTAAAGTATACTTTAGAAAGTTTTGTTCTTTCAATCCATACAGATTTAGATTGTCAAACGCAAACCACGTGCCTTTGGGTTTGATAAAACTTATGATATATGAGATTATATACATTGTGGTTTGTATGGCAAAGCCGAAGAATGCAATCCATGCAAGTATTTTTAAGATTGTTAGAACTGTTTCTGTTTTAATTTTTGGCTTCATTTTTAGATTTTATTTAATTTATGTATTGTGCAAATATCAATAATTATTTATTGAAAAACAATAAAAATAGAATGAATTTCAATAATTGTTATCTATTGGGTAAAATGTAAACTATTCTATTTTTTAGACTGAAGCTTTTTCGAAATCGTTTCTATTTCAGACAAAATTATCTTTACTTTGCACAAAATTTTGAAAAAATGACAAAGAAGCGGGTAAATGTGGTTACGATGGGATGTTCGAAAAACCTTGTAGATTCTGAGGTTTTGCTAAATCAATTGGAAAAAGGAAAGTTTGAAGTGATGCATGACTCCAACGATTTGGATTTTGATGCAGTATTTGTAAATACCTGTGGTTTTATTCACGATGCCAAACAGGAGTCAGTTGATATGATTTTGGATTATGTGGAAGCCAAAAAACGTGGAGATATTCAGAAACTGTATGTAATGGGGTGTCTTTCGGAACGGTATCAAAAAGATTTGGAAACGGAAATCCCCGAGGTCGATCGCTACTTTGGAAAGTTCGACTTGAAAGCAATGGTTGACGAGCTAAAAGTAACTTACCAGCCGGAGTATATTTATGAACGCAAAATTACCACTCCTTCGCATTTTGCTTATCTGAAAATCTCGGAAGGATGTAATCGCTCGTGTTCGTTTTGCGCCATTCCGCAAATGACAGGCCGTCACAAATCAAAATCGATTGATAATTTGGTTAAAGAAGCCCGCTATCTGGCAAAAAGAGGAGTAAAGGAAATTTTGCTTATCGCCCAGGATTTATCGTATTACGGGATTGATATATACGGAAAAAACCGGTTGGCTGAATTGATCAATCAAATTTCGGAAGTGGATGGGATCGAGTGGATTCGTCTGCATTATTTGTATCCCACAAAATTTCCATACGAAATTTTACCGGTGATGCGTGAAAATCCGAAGGTATGCAAGTATCTTGATATGCCGCTGCAACATATTGCCAATCCGGTCTTGAAAAATATGTTGCGTCATGTTACCCGCGAAGAAACAGAGAATCTGATAAAAAGAATAAAGCAGGAAGTGCCGGGTGTAATTCTTAGAACTACTATGCTTGTTGGTTTTCCGGGTGAAACCGAAGCTGATTTTAAGGAATTAAAAACGTTTATTCAGGAAACCAAATTTGAAAAGCTCGGTGTTTTCCCGTATTCAAATGAAGAGGGGACTTATGCAGCCAAAAAGTTTGAAGATAGTTTACCGGAAGAAGTGAAACAGGCTCGCGCCGATGAGATTATGGAGCTGCAACAGCAGGTCTCGGCAGAATTGAATCAGCAAAAAGTTGGTCAAACTTTTAAAGTGATTGTCGACCGGAAAGAAGGCGACTTTTTTATTGGCCGCACCGAATTCGATTCGCCGGAAGTAGATGGCGAAGTTTTTATTACATCGGAAAAAGCCTTAGAAAAAGGACAATTTGTACAGGTTAAAATTACCGGTGCCGAAGATTACGATTTGTTCGGAATTGAGGAGATCTGAATCCTGAAACCCGTCAAACGGTTCTAAACCACCTGACGGATAATAAGTTTGAAAGCCGGTGCGCGAATTAAAACCAATTGGCAGGTAACAGTTTTCCTCATTCACTTATTTGCCAGTAACTTTTTCAGCTCTTCCTCATTTTGTGCTTTTCCCCAGTTGGGCGAAATAGCTGTTGCAGGTTGAAATTTGTCAAATTTTTCTTTAGCCTGTTCAAAAATGGGTTTGGCTGCTGTGGCGCCTCCTCCAAATTGTTGAGGCATATTTAATGTTGTAATGGCGCGTAAATAATAACTGCGCGGGTTATTTGGATTCAGTTTGATGGCTTTTTCCAGCGCCTTGTTCATTTTTCCCATGTATTCTGCACCTCTGGCAATCGGGTCGACTGTAATTCCGGCCGGATACAAAAAAGCTTGCAAGGCATATAATTCCGATTCATCAGGTTCGATTTTAAATGCTTTATCTAAAAAGTTCTGTGCTTTTTCCAGATATGTACCTTTCTGTGAATTGTTGGGCAAAGCGTAGGTAATTACAATATACGAGAAGGCTGCATAATACAGCGGAAGCCACTCATTTTTTTCATTTAAACTAATTCTTTCAAAAGTGTTCGCCGCATTCAGAAAATCATCACCAGTTTTTGCCTGGTTGAGATTTTCTAAAGCATTCATCATTGCTTGTTCATACTTGTTTTGTTGTGGATTGGAAATCAAAAAAAGAAAAGAAAGTAAAATGGTTACTAAAGTTTTCATGATGTTAAGTTTTGTGGTTAAAATTGGAATGATATCAAAAGTACGGCCGTACGTTTAGTGGCTGGTGTCACCGCTTGTCTGGGATGGAAACCTGATTCGTTAGGAGTGTTGCTGTAGGTATACCCAAAAATGTTATTAAACCCAAACATGTTATTTACAATCAGATGCAACACGGTTTGTGTATTAAATAAATACATAAGATGAGTTAATCCAATGCTGATGTCGTTGTAGCACTTGGTTCGGTCCGACATAAATTCGGGATTATTTGGGTTGTAATACGGGCGTCCGCTGGCAAAAGAATAAGTAACAGAGGCAAAAGACTGAATTCGGGTAAAAAAACGTTTGTACACCACCGAGAGATTGTGTGCTGAAACAAAATAAGGTGTGGCCTCGACCGGAAAATCATGGTAATTGCGTTTTGAACCAATCCAGGAATAGGAAATCCAGTAATCGCTTTTCCCAAACTCCTTCCGGTTGCGCCAGAAAACATCGATACCCCGCGAATAGCCAAAGCCACTGTTGTTGTAATTTTCCGGGGCTGCAGAGTCCGCTTTATCGTATTTGATCAAATCAGAGTATTTTTTGCAGTAGGCCTCAAAACGAAAGGATTTCGTGCCCTTTTTGTATTGCCAGGTTAAAATAGAATGTGTCGACTTTTCAGGTTGAAGATTGTCGTTAAATTTTAAATAATCTTCTTCCGGATTCTGGCAGAATTTTCCAAAAGCGGTGGAAAGCTGGCTGTTTTTCCCGGTTTTTATGGCCGCCGATAAACGAGGCATCCAATTTGACCGTTGAATTAATGAACTGTATTCCGCTCTCAAACCAGCGCGAACTGCCAGGATATGGTTGATTTTTATTTCCGATTCAACAAACGAAGACAATTGCTGATTGGTAAAACCAAATTTATAGTTTCCACCGATATTTACCTTTTGAAGATAATCGTAGCCAACCCAGTCGGTACCAAATTTTGTTGTAATTTTTTCCGTGGTGAAGTTGGTAAAAACTGTTTTCACCTGTCCGCTCTTTTTTAACGTATTTATCGGTTCATTTTCCAATACAATCTTATCATTGTCCGTATTAATGGATACTCCTGTATTTACCATCCACTTTTCGCCTAACATTTCGTTGTAAGTTGTATTCAGGTAAACATTATTATTGGTCAGGGCTAAATTTTGAAATTTTGATTCCTTGAAATTATCATACAACAAGGTGCTTGTTTTGTAGTTAAAGCTTCCAAAGGTTTTTATCATTCCCGTTTCGCTGGTTTTATGACGAAACAGAATTGTTGAGCCTGAAATTATTGGTTCTTTTATCCAGTCGATATTTTGTGGAAACAAACGGTTAGTTAATCCAGTGTGTAGTATTTCTCCTGTGACCGCCAGTGACGTATTGTTCCAACGATGCGCATGTGAGCCCTGGATTCCAACCGTTAAAACGGAGACGTTCGACTTTGTTTCAGGTTCAAGTGCTGTGGTATTTAGTGCAACAATGGAAGACAGCGCCTGTCCGAATTCGGCGGAATAACCGCCTGTACTAAAAACCGAACCGCTAAAAAGCAAAGGCGAGAAACGTCCTTGTGTGGGAAGGTCGGGCATTTGAGAATAGTAGGGAGAGTTTATCAGTATGCCATCCATAAAAGTTTTGGTTTCGTATGCTTCGCCGCCACGCACAAACAACCGGCCTTCTTCGCCTACTTTCTGGGTTCCTGGTAAAGTGCCGAAAGCGCCAAAAACATCACCGTTGGCTCCGGCTGTTAATGCAATGTCCAGCGGTTTTAATAAAACTGATTTCTTTTTGTCGCTGGCTTCAAAAGTTCCGGCATTAATCACAACTTCGTTTAACTCACTAACTTCGTCCTGTAAGATGATCTTGAGGTTTTGAATGTTTTCCAAAATTTGAAGTTGAATTGCCTGGGTTTTATAACCTATAAAGCTTGCAATCAGTGTTTGGTCTCCGGTTAAATCAGTTTCAAAACTGAAATATCCAAGGCTGTCCGAAGTCGTTCCGTCATAGGAACCCTGAATAAAAATATTCGCTCCGGTAATCGGCTCGTTGTTTTCGGAAAAAATAGTTCCCCATATTTCAATCTGCGCTGAAAGGTGAAATACCGGGAACTGAAGTAGTATAAAAAGGATTGTTTTCATGGTGTTTTGTTTTCTGGTTCAAATATCAACAGGAATTATTTGGCCGGAAAAAAATAGATTACGGCTGGTTCTTTTAATTGGTTGAGTGGTAAAATAGATGTACGAACGGAAGAGCACTTTTTTTGATTCCAACGCTCAAATGTTCAATCTTGTATTTTTTTATTTGAGAAGGGTTTCATTTCTGCTTTTAAGTGCGATTCTGAAAAAATATTTTTAATGGTTTTCACATGAATCAATTAAATTTCAGTGAACAACTTCATTTAAATAATCGGATAATTGTGTGGGAAGCGAAATTTTACGAATTTGCAATATTATTTAAACCAATAATTGCTAAGTCAAAATGAAAACGAATAAAATTACACTTTCATTCGCCTTCCTTGTTGTATTTATTGTCACGGCTTTTGCACAGAAACTTCCTGACAAAGAGGAAGTTTTAAAACAAATGGTTTTAGCTAACGATTATTTTATGAAAAAATGGCCGGATACCGGAAAAACGATTGTTACTAATCGCGAACGCCCCAGTAATATTTGGACACGCGGTGTTTACTACGAAGGATTAATGGCACTGTATAAAATTTTTCCAAAAGAAGAGTTTTACAATTACGCCGTTTCATGGGCCGATTTTCATAGCTGGGGAATGCGAAACGGAAACACAACCCGAAATGCTGATGACCAGTGTTGTGGGCAGACTTATATTGATTTATACAATATTTTGCCGGAACCGGAACGTATAAAAAACATTAAGGTTTGCATGGATATGCTGGTAAATACACCGCAAGCCGACGACTGGTCCTGGATTGATGCCATACAAATGGGAATGCCGGTTTTTGCCAAGTTGGGTAAATTATTTAATGATTCAAATTATTACGACAAAATGCACGAGATGTATATGTTCACCCGAAACGAACATGGCGCCAACGGTCTGTTTAACGAGACAGATGGTTTGTGGTGGCGCGATGCAGATTTTGATCCGCCTTACAAAGAACCCAACGGTGAAGATTGTTACTGGAGTCGTGGCAACGGTTGGGTGGCAGCTGCGTTGGTTCGTGTTTTACAAACCATTCCTGAAGATGAGCCACACAGAGATCAGTACATCAGCGACTATAAGAAAATGATGGAAGCATTGATTTCAATTCAAAGAGAAGATGGCTTTTGGAATGCAAGTTTACATGATCCAACTAACTTTGGAGGGAAAGAATTAAGTGGAACAGCATTGTTTGTTTATGGGATGGCTTATGGGGTTAATAACGGATTGCTTCCACGCGAAAAATATTTGCCTGTGCTTTTAAAAGCATGGAATGCCATGGCAGAAGAAAGTTTGCACGAAAATGGTTTTCTGGGTTATGTTCAAAGTACAGGAAAAGAACCTAAAGACGGGCAGCCGGTTACGTACGATAAACAACCCGATTTTGAAGATTACGGATTGGGCTGTTTTCTGCTGGCCGGAACAGAGGTATATAAATTGAAATAAAACTTTTAAAATAACTTAAACTAATAAAAACCAGATATGAAACGATTACTTTATTTGTTCGTTTTGATTCTTTTTTGTGGCAGTTTATTTGCCCAGGAATCTCCTATTATAATTGAAACACAAAATACGGCATTGGTTTATAAAACCGACCGGCAGAATAAACTGGTGCAGGTTTATTTTGGTCAAAAGCTCAATGACGCAGAAGAATATAACAAGCTGTTCAGCATGAATGAAGCTTATGTTCCCGCCGGAATGGATAATTTACATGAGCCGGCATTGCGGATTTTGCACAATGATGGGAATCCGTCACTATCATTAAAATTTGATGGTGTTGAGATTTCAAAAGTAGATGAAAATGTCTCGGTAACTCAAATTATTTTAAAAGACGATGTTTACCCGGTGGACGTAAAACTGTTTTTCAAAGCTTTTAAAAATGAAGATGTTATTGAAACCTGGACTGAAATTCAACATAACGAAAAAAAGCCGGTTGTACTTACTCATTTTGCTTCTTCTATGTTACAGTTTGATAAACGCGATTACTGGCTGACACAATTTCACGGCGACTGGAACAAAGAAATGCTGATGCAAGAAAGCCAACTCACCAGCGGAATAAAAGTTATAGACAGCAAACTGGGTACCCGCGCCAACAAGTTTCAGGCACCCATGTTTTTCCTTTCAATGAATGAACCTTCCACAGAAACTGAGGGAGAAGTGGTTGCTGCTACTTTGGCATGGACAGGTAACTTTAAATTTAGTTTTGAAATTACCCCGACCAACACGCTTCGTGTTATTTCAGGGATGAATCCTTATGCTTCGGAATATCATTTAAAACCCAACGATGTTTTTAAAACGCCCGAATTTATTTATACATATTCATTTAACGGAAAGGGACAGGCAAGCCGAAATTTGCACAAGTGGGCACAGAAATATCAGGTACTGGATGGTGAAGGAGAGCGACTTACACTGCTGAATAACTGGGAGGCTACATATTTTGATTTTAATGAAGACCGTTTGGTGGAATTGTTTGACGGAGCCCAAAAACTTGGAGTTGATTTGTTTCTGCTCGATGATGGCTGGTTTGCAAATAAATACCCTCGAAACAGCGATCGCGCCGGGTTGGGCGATTGGCAGGAGAACAAAGAAAAATTGCCCCATAGAATTGGGTATTTGGTTGAACAGGCTGAAAAAAAGGGAATTAGATTTGGAATTTGGATTGAGCCGGAAATGGTGAATCCCAAAAGTGAATTGTATGAAAATCATCCCGACTGGATTTTAAAATTGCCCAACCGGCCGGAACATTATTCCCGAAACCAGCTGGTTTTGGACATGGCAAATCCCGAAGTACAAACGTTTGTTTTTGATGTGGTTGATCAAATGCTTACAAAACATCCTGAAATAGGATTTATAAAGTGGGATTGTAACCGAGAAATGACCAATGAATATTCGCAATATCTGGGCGAGAATCAGTCACACATTTACATCGACTATGTAAAAGGATTTTATAAAGTAATGGAAGATCTTCGGGAAAAGTATCCTGAACTGCCGATTATGCTTTGTTCGGGTGGGGGAGGCCGCACCGATTACGGAGCAATGAAATATTTCACTGAATTCTGGCCCAGTGACAACACCGATGCCTACGACCGGATTTTTATTCAATGGGCATATTCATACTTTTTCCCGGCAAATACCATTTGTAATCACATTACTTCAATGGGCGACCAATCACTGAAGTTTCGAACCGATGTAGCAATGATGGATAAAATGGGGTACGACATCCGTGTGGAAGAGTTTACCGAAGAGGAACTTGCATTTAGCCAGCAGGCTTTGAAAGATTATGACCGTTTAAAGGACGTAATCTGGTTTGGCGACATGTACCGGCTTATTTCTCCTTACGAGGAAAGTCGTGCCGCGTTGATGTATGTAAACGAATCAAAGGAAAAAGCTGTGTTCTTCTGTTTCGACATTTATACCTACCGGGAAAATATTACCAACCCGGTAAAATTCCAGGGGCTGGATCCGGATAAAAAATATGAAGTAAAAGAAATCAATGTTCAACAAGGGAGGAGATTTGGTCCTTTTATGGGACCAGGTGGAGATAATAATGTCTTTTCAGGTGACTATTTGATGAAAGTAGGATACAATGTTAGGGGCGGCAGAGGAGATATGAGTAGCCACGTTTATGAAATTAGTGTTTTGGAATAGAGCTTTATTAAAATTTTATAGATACCCCCGGTAACTGCCGGGGTTTTTTGTTCAAATATCCCTCAATCCTTTTTCAATATATTCCATTTGCCAAATTTGAAACAGGAGCTGATCTTCAGGAATTTTTTGAGGTTCTGTCTTTACAAGTTTTTCTACTTCAGTTTTTTGAATGTCTGAAAGCTGAGTTTTGGACAAAGAATTTTCAACACGAACAAAATAATTTTTATGCTTGAGCTGGATCTCACGATTGTTTTCGTTCGATTTATGTTCTGAAACAACCATTGCCTTGTAGCCAATTGAGTTGCTTTCAAAATTCCGGATAAAACCTTTTTCCGTAATAATTTCATCAGGCCCGGCAAGTGCATTGGTGATTTGTTTTCTGAATCCGGCTTTTTGAAACCGGTTTTTAAAATGAAAAGAACAATAGTTGATTCCAATGTCGAGGCTTTTTCCCCGGGCATAATTTAATATTTCCAGTGCAGTTAATTCCGATTCCAAAACAATAGGATGTTCAGCGTGTACATATGTATAATTTCGCTTTGAAAGTTTTGGAGCATTGTGTTTTGTCAGACGAAGCTGGTGTAGGTTAAGATTTGTTACCCCAGCTTTTATCATCTCAGGAAGCAGTTGTTTTAATTTTTCTTTTTCCTCCGGAATTGCGGGGATCTCTATAGTTATATTAGGAATAATTCCTTTGGCAAACCTTATTTTGTCGAGTTTAAAACCGGTAGCACCAATATCTAACCGAACTTCGTTTAATCCCGCTGAAGCAAGTTTCCTGAATTTCTGTTCCTCAGCCAAAATCCCGTTGGTGTACATCCATGTGTAAATATTGGGATCACACTTTTTGCGTACCTGTTTTAAGTATTGAAGCGTACGGTCTAAGAATAGTAGAGGTTCACCTCCGCTAAAGCTTACGCCTTTGAATTTGAAAAAGTTGACGTATTCTGCATAGCTTTCGGGAGTTTCAAAATTTAATCCCTGGGTGCTTGGCGTTTCATCGGCAAGTTGCGACGCCGGACAGTAAAAACAACTCGCATTGCACTTGCCGGTGATAAACAGGCAACTCCAGCTTCCCAGTCCACAGGTCATACATCCTTTTGAGATTTGTTTGTGGTAAGGTTTTGTATCTTTAAAAATCCAGTTTTCTTCCAGTTTATTCATTAGTTCTTCTCTCTTTTCTCTTGCTTCTGCTATGTTGTAATAGCTTGCCCATTTCAAATCAGGATATGCTGAAAAAGTATCCTTGTTTTTATTTACCAATCCGTTCAGATACGCATCAAATGCTTCCATCAAAAAAATAAATAAATGATAAAATGCTAATAATTAAAGGGGGTTCAAATGGATTGGAGTTCTATAATTCAGAAAAAATATAGAGGAAAATGAGTAAAAATTCCAAAAGAAGAATACCTCGTTTGGTCTTTTTAAACCGGGAATTTATTAATTTTTGAAACTGTAAATTTTCTTTCATATTGTTTCAATATCTGCTTCAAAAATATAAAAAAATGATATTCGAAAATGTCTTGCCTGAAAAAAGATGATACAAGTTAATTGGTTTGTTATGAGTTTTTTATGTTGGGTTTGATACATGAAAGCAAGCTGAGAATATTGCTGGGTAGTCGAAATAATGGTAACAATTTTCTGAAGTAAGGATTAAAACTTAGGGGAATTATTTTTTGAATCGATCCATTCTCTCAGAAAAAAATAAATGTTTCCATCTTCGCAACCGGAAATAATATCGAGGCTGCCGTTTCCATCAACATCAAAAGTAATTGGAGAATCGGTATGCCCCTGCAGCCGGATACAATCACTTTTTATAAGTTCTCCGTGCCATTTAAACGCAGATACATTATTTTCTGATTTCAAACATTCCAAATAAACAAAATTACATCCGTTATCGAGGTTTTGTTTTCCGTCTTCAAATCCGCCATTTCGAATAATATCTATATCACCATCGTTGTCCCAATCTGCAAGCGAAAATTTTATTCTGCCATTTCTTCCCGGAATTTCATTTGTACAAAACCTTAAAGGGACGCCATTTTCATCGGTAAAGGGATACGTCGCCGGTTTTAAGCCAAGAGTCCCATCTGTTTTCCAAAAACTCGGATAACAAGCCAACATACCTTTTTCGTCAATAGTGAGATAATCTGGCAGGCCGTCTTTATTCCAGTCAAATGCAACCGGTTTACAACGCCATTGAGTTATCAGAGCATCCGGGGCAGGTTTGTAACGCATTCCTTCAGGGTAAACTGGCTGTGTGTCAGCCCAGTCAATTGTTAATCTTTTTGCAGAGGCCAAAACCGGTTTATTTTTGGTGCCAATATTTTCAAAAAAAAGATTTTCTCCTGAAACTGTACCGGCGATAATGTCAATGTCACCATCCATATCCCAGTCGCAAGCTTCCGGGCATAAATAGCCCCAGCGCGCTTCACCCGGCCCCTGAACAGAACCAAATTCTCCGGCTTGTATTCGAATTATTTGACCGTTTGCTTCAAGTCTTTTTACCGGTTTGAATTTTTTTTTCATGGTTTTCATACAATTCCAGAAATCCGGCAGCCGTTCCAACAATGATATCAATGTCGCCGTCATTATCCCAATCGCAAAGAGCAGGAACACTTGCACAACCACTCTTTACATTCGGATTTTTTTGTAAAATATGTCTTTCCTGCAGTAATGTTCCTGATTCATTTTCAATAAAAGTAATATGCCCGCTTTCCTGTCCGATAAGTAAATCGGGATCATTATCACTGTCCCAGTCGCAAACAAAAGGACGGATAAAAATGTCTTCGAGTATTTCTTTTCCACCCACTGGTAACCGCAAAGTATCAGTATCTTTCCCGGTAACCATTTCGAGGTGCCATCTTGACGTTATAAATCGGTCGGCAAGTCCGTCACCATCCCAGTCGGTTTCACCACAAGGTTTCCATCCGGGATTTTTAGCAGGTATCGGTTTGTCAAACGTAATGTTATTCTGGTTCGAGATATTAGTAAAAAGCTCACCTTCGCAAAATATATCAAGCAAACCGTCATTGTTTGCATCACCAACAAACGAGTGTCCTTCTTTGTCTCCCAGTTTGATTCCTTCGCTTAAAAGTGCATTGCCTGGAGAGCCAATATTTTCATAAAAATACAAACCGGCAAATGTACCAACAGCATTTCCACCCCGGCCAAAATTGGCCAATATATCAATGTCGCCATCTTTATCAAAGTCGGCACCATTGAGACGTCCCCATCCACCACCTCCAAAACGGCCTGTGGTTTCAGAATTTCCAACTTTTAATATGCCATAACCATTTGACAAGTCTTGTGACAGCCACTTATCTTTTTCAGACGAACAATTAGTCAATAAAAGAGACAATAGAATACATTTGGAAGCAAATAAAAAGGGTTTCGTTTTTATCGGAACATCAATTTTCATTTCATCCCTGACTAAAATGTTGTATCCAAATACGAATTAATTAATACGTTCTATTTCAACCCAAAACGGAAGAATATTTTTGCCTGCTACCGAATAAAAAGGAATCAGTTCACCCTCTGTTTCCGTAAAGTGCACATTGTGCATTTCAATAAGATCGGTATCTGTAATGTTGATTTTTTGATGGATTACGGGACCTGCTTCCAATGTCATTTTTCCTCCGCCTTTTACCGTTTTTATAAATTTAAAACGGATATTGTAATTCCCTTCCAGAATTTTCACATGCCACTTCCCATATATTTCTTCCTGCGACCAGATTCCACGTTCTCCGTCTGCGTCGTTTCTGTTTAAAACTACCGGGTTTTCGTTTTTTGTTCCGATAACCGGGATTGGCGGGTGGAGTATATTCTCGGAGTGAATCAGTTCCTGGTAAATTTCATCCAGTTTGGTTTTTAAATTTTTTGCAACATCAGCTTCTTTTGTAATAAGATTGGTTTGTTCATAAGGATCTTTTTCGATATCAAATAATTCAAAGTTCTGAATGTCAGCGTTGTAGTCGGTGTGCCCCACAAGCTTCATATTTTCCTCCTGAATGGAAATGTTATTGTAAAGTTCGGGGTACCGGCGAGTCCAGTAAAAGAAAAGCGGACGGCTTGCCCAGTCGACGCGTCGGTTGTTTATCAGAGGCAGCAGGCTTTTCCCGTCAATAATTCTGTCTTTTGGAATTTCGGCTCCGCATATTTCAGCTAGCGTGGGTAAAATATCGATGTGTGCAGTGGTAGTTTCAATGTCTTTATCGCCTTCGAATACAGCTGGGTATCTAAGGTAAAACGGAACCCTCACTCCTCCGCGGTACACACTTCCTTTTCGCCCGCGCATACCTGCTACATAGCGAATTTGCTGCGGCCCGTTGTCTGTCATAAAAATGACTATTGTATTTTTTTCAATTCGCAGTTCATCAAGCATTTTAAAAATTTTTGCCAGGTTGTCGTCGATGTTTTCAACCATCGCGTATACTTTCCGCGCGTCTTCTTTGTTCTGTTCACTCATTTTAACAAACGGACGCTCGTCGTTTTCAAAACCTGACGCCGGATCGATATTTTTATATTTTTGATAGTATTCATCGGGAACCTGTAAAGGTGTGTGTGGCGCATTAAAAGCGAGATAACAGAAAAAAGGTTTTTCTTTATTGTTTTCGATAAATTTAATTGCCTGTTGTGCAAAAATATCGGTACAATAGCCATCGTATTTTTCCTGCATTCCATTGTGCCACAAAACCGGATTAAAGTAGCTGCTGTCGCCCTGAAACCAAGTGGTGAAATCGCCAACCTGCCCCATTCCACCTGAAAGATGAATAACCGACTCGTCAAAGCCCTGATCGTTGGGGCGGCTTGGATAATTATCTCCTAAATGCCATTTTCCAAATATGCCGGTTGAATATCCAACATTTTTCAACATTTCAGCAATGGTTATTTCTTCGGGGGCCATGGTTGCTCCGCCGTTGTATGTGTCGCGAACACCTGTTCGGAGAGAAAATCTACCAGTCATTAAACTCGATCGGGTAGGGGCGCAAACAGGCGAAACATAAAATTTGTTGAAGCGGATACTCTCTTTGGCAAATTGGTCGATGACCGGAGTTTGGATATGCGGATTTCCGTTGATTCTTAAATCACCGTAGCCCTGATCATCTGTAATGATAAGCAGTACATTTGGTTGAGAAACATTTTGAGCCTTTCCAAATGAAATAAGTATTGAAATAAAAATAGACGTGAAAATCAGATTTCTTAGGTTCATAGTTGTGGAATTGAGTTATTTCCACAAATTTATTGTATTGCAATGATTATAAAAAATAAAACTGATTTTCAATTAGCTATTGTCATCTATAGGTTCACCCACCGTATATTCGGTTAAAATATGTTTATGGTCGCTATATTCAAATAACAAATTCAAAAATGTAGGTACGGTTACGGAGGCGATCGGGTTTGGTGAATTCGTAAGATAGGCAATTCCAATGTTTTCTTCTTTACAGTATGCAATTTCTGTTTTATAACCGTTTACATATCCACCATGGTAAGCAACTTTTCTTCCTTTGTAACCAATTATTCTCCACCCAATCGCATATTGTTTTGAGTCTACTTTATCCCAGCGACGTAAATAAGCTCTTTTTAAAGGTGATTGAACCTGTGGCGTGAAAACAGTTTGAATGATATTGTCGTTTATTTCTGTACTGTTTGTGTTTGTTAAGTGAAGAAGGAATTGTCCCATGTCAGAGATACTCGCATTTATCCCTGCTGCCGGTGCGGTGGAATAATATCGATCGTTTAAACGCATTGTACGGTAGTGTCCCGCACTCCCATAATGGGGATAAGCTTTGTTAGGGTTGTTTTTAAAAGAACGAAATCCGGTAGAAGCGTTTTTCATTCCAAATGGGTCGAAAACCTTTTCATGAATTATATTGTCAAACTTTTTAGATGTTTTGATCGCTGCAATTGTGTCGTATAAACTAAACATCACATTTTGATAACCGTATAATTTTCCGGGTGATGCCGAAATGTCGACAAAACACAAGTTGCTCATTATCTTACTTAGCGGAACTTTTTCTTCGACCATATTATCGTAGGCGTGTGGTATTAGCCCCGAAGTATGACTTAACAAATTTCGTATCGTAAGTTTTGTTGTACTTTCCAGGTTTTTTAATTTGAAGCCGGGAAGATAGTCAACTACATGATCATCCAAATGAACAATATTTTCATCATCAAGTATTCCTGCTAAAACACCGGTTATAGTTTTAGAAACAGATGCTAATCTGAAAACAGTATTTTTATTAATGGAATCTTTTTCTCCCGCTTTTTTTACTCCATAGCATTTTAGAAAAGCAACCTGATCTTTGTAGGTAATTACGAGAGCAGAACCTACTGAGCCTGAATTGATTATTTCTGAACTGATTAAACTGTCGTATTCCCTTATTACACTTTCTATTTCAAGTGGCTTTTTTTCCGTTTTATCAAAAGCAAGCGTATCAATCTCCGGCGTATGGAATTTATCGGCTGACACATTTTGAATTCTGAATGCAACAAAACCTACAACCACAACAACCAGTCCAGCCAAATACAAAAATTTCTTCATCCCAAAATCTAATTTTGTTGCGTTCCCTTTTAAATTTTTTATTACTATTTCCTGTTCTTGAATGATAGTAAACAGATTTATTTCCAGATTTTACCAAACTCTATCGCTTTTTTAATTGCTGAATTTAGTAAGCTGCGATATAAATCGCTCGCAAAATATAAATCCTGAGAGAAAAAAGAAAGAGTGTTTACGACTTTTTATTGGATTTTTTTTAAAAGATAAAATGCGGGTAAGTGTTTTGCAGAACAAATGTCCATTTTGTCTTTTGTGAAAAACGTTAAATATCTGTCGTGCTTTGTATAAAAAAGCTATTTTTTAATTTGGAAGTGTTATTCCATAAATTTATAGCCTAAGCCGTTAACCGTTTGTTTTATTTTTTCGAGATTAATATTTTTTCCGGTAATTTTTACTGTCCCGCTATTATTGTCGGCAATAACTGTATTTATGCCATCTATTTTTTCGAGATTATTTTTTACTGATGCTTCACAATGCGAGCAAGTCATTCCGGAAACATTTACGGTAATACCTTCCTCTTTTTTCATTTTCCTTTGTTTGCTTAATTTCGAGTAAAAATAACCGCCTATCATTGAAAATACAAGTATTACAGCTGAACTTAATTGCAACCAGTAAGGTAGCATTTCATGATTCCCGTCGTGTATGTGTACTACTTTACTTAGAATAAAATCGGTTGGTAATAACCAGTTTGTTAATAAACCGAATAAAACAGCTCCTCCTATTATCGTTGTCAGATACACTGCTAAAGATTTTCGTCCCATTGTTTTCCCGAGTACAGTCATAGTTGCCACATTGGTAGCAGGCCCTGCCATTAGGAAAACCAAGGCGGCCCCGGGAGAAACGCCCTTCATAAGAAGCACTGCTGCTATTGGGATTGACCCTGTGGCACATATGTAAATTGGTACAGAAGCTGCAAGAACAACTAATATTTCAACCAGCCCCATTCCCTGGAAAGAGCTAAAAAAATCGTTGGGTAAAGCAACTGAGATTAATGCTGCTGCTAAAAAACCAATAACTAACCATTTGGCAATATCCTGAAGAAGTTCAAAAAAGGCATAATCTGCGGCCCGGATTATCGAGTGTCTTTTGTCAGTGGTTTTGGGCTCGTGGCAACCACATGAATTGTCATCACATGTCGCTCCGGATTTTTCCAATTTAGCGGTGTCAATTTTAAAATTTCCAAAGGGCGATTTAGGTGTTGTTTTTTCTTTTATAAAAATATTGGTAAAAACACCCCCCAGAATTCCTGTGAAGAATGCAACAACCGGTCGCAAGACAGCAAAAGGCCAGCCTAACATTGAATAGGTAGCCAATATTGAATCAACTCCGGTTTGTGGTGTCGAAATTAAAAAGGAGTTGGTTGCCCCTTTCGATGCCCCGTTTTTGAAAAATGAAATTCCGGTGGGAATTACTCCACATGAGCAAAGTGGCATTGGAATTCCAAGTAGAGAAGCATTTAGTGACGATTTGAAATTGGATTTGCCTAAATATTTGTCAATATGTTTTTGAGGAAAATATACTTTTAGTATTCCTGCAAAAACAAGTCCAAGCATTAACCATGGAGCCATTTCCAAAAGGAGGTACCATAGTTCAGCAAAATATTTTTCTATTAGTTCCATGATGTTCAATTTAAAAAACAAATGAATAAAGTGCTTGTTTTGTGAATACAAATTAAATGTATTTTTAAATGAAAAGATTATATAATTTTTAAAATAGCTTTCAATATTTAAGACGAGGGATACTTTGATAAACAGCATACACAAGAAGTTGAATTTCTTTCCTTGTCCGGTTCTGGCCTTGATTTTGTTTTGTTGTTTAAAATGGACCTGAGTCTTGTTTTGGGAATGTAGTCCTGATTTGAATCTATTTTTTTTGTTGGTTCTTTTTGTATGTTGTTGTTTGTTAGTTTTTTATGTGTTTTGGCATTTGTGTTGTAATAATATTGGTACAGTAATGCTTGATGTTTTAAAAGAATAAAACAAAAATCATGAAAAAGTCAGTGTTGCAAGCGAGGATTAAAAAGAAAGATAAAAAATAAGGGGAAAAATTAAGAGATAAAAAGTAAGGGTAATAAGAAAGACACAAAACAGGGTTTAGGCAAGCCGAGAGGCTTGCCTTTTTTTATCCGAAATTTTCAACTTCCCTGTCAAAAAGAGATTTTTTCTGCCAGTTTCGATACGCGAAATGATTACATTTGCCACCAAATTATGCAACAATATTTCGGTGAAATAGCGGGTATCCTGACTGCCGTTTTTTGGACGGTAACAAGTTTGGCATTTGAATCGGCAGGAAAAAAGGTGGGTTCTTTGGCGGTCAATTTAATCCGACTGGTAATGGCGTTCTTTTTTATTGGCTTTTACAGTTGGTTTTCCCGTGGCTTTTTCTTTCCGTCAGATGCTACTTTTTTTCAGTGGAAATGGTTAGTACTTTCAGGTATGGTTGGTTTTGTTATTGGTGATTTGCTTTTATTTCAGGCATTTGTGGTTATTGGAGCCCGTATTTCAATGTTGATGATGGCGCTTGCACCGCCTTTTACAGCGTTTATTGGCTGGCTTATACTGAAAGAAACTTTAACACCGTCAAATTGGTTGGGAATGATGGTTACAATGGCTGGAATTATACTTGTTATTTTGAAAAGAGAAAAAACAGAACAAAACGGAGAGATCATTCGGAAGCTCAAATCGGGTTATTCTTTGCAGGGAATTCTGCTGGCTGTTGGAGGAGCTATGGGCCAGGCAACAGGTTTGGTTTTGAGTAAAAAAGGAATGGGAAGCTATGACGCTTTTTCCGCTTCGCAAATCAGAGTTTTAGCAGGAGTTGCCGGATTCTCAGTTTTGTTTGTCTTTATGAAGCGGTGGCCGCGTGTCTGGGCCGCGTTAAAACATGCTCCAGCAATGAAAAGAATAACACTTGGTGCATTTTTTGGCCCGTTTTTGGGTGTCTCTTTTTCTCTTCTTGCAGTTCAACATACAGAGGCGGGTGTGGCTGCAACGTTAATGGCAATTTCGCCGGTTCTTATTATTGCTCCTTCCGTTATTTGGTTTGGCGAAAAAGTAAATTGGAAAGAGATTTTAGGTGCCCTTATTACTGTTGGTGGTGTGGCATTGTTTTTTCTTTAACAGTTAGTCGGGCAAACTTTGTCTTAATTCTGTAAGTTTCATCTGACGATCCATTGAAAATGAAGTACTTTCCATCTCAACTTTGTTTAGTAAAAAATAGGCCTTATTAAAATAATTTAGTTTTTTATTTTCTGTTTCTGCCATTTCTCCCTGTTCTTTCATAACCGAAGCAATCATTTCAAGGTGTTCGTTGGTGAGTTTTTTTTGGGAGACCAAAACATCAATAAATTTTTCTATGCTGAGTTTGTGGATATCATCATCAATTTTCAGGCATTTGTAAAAATATTGAATCTCTTTCTCCGCTTCTTCATTTTCTCCTTTTTTTCCGATGCCTGAGTATTTTATGAATTACTTCGAAAAGCATCATTAGTTGTCTCATAAGATAGTCTCTTTCGATTCCCATTTTTATTCGTTTTTGTTTTAAAGATAATGTTTAGTTTTGGGAAAAATTTTTGAATGGGGTATTTTGATGATATTTTTGGTAATGATTTGGGTTTCAACAGCGATTTAACAGAAGGTGTTGATTTTTACATGGAGAAGGGTTATCGTGTAATGACAGAGCGTTATTTGATTAACCGTGGTTATTGTTGTTCGAATGGTTGCAGACACTGTCCTTACTGGCCAAAAGCTCAGAAGGGAAATACAAATTTACGTACCGGTTTAAAAAGAGGATAAATGAAAGGAAAAGAGTTGCGTATTGTTTTTATGGGAACACCCGATTTTGCCGTGGCAAGTTTACACGCTCTGGTTGAAGGTGGTTATAATGTTGTTGGAGTGGTTACTGCTCCCGATAAACCTGCAGGAAGAGGGAAGAAACTGGCAGAATCGGCAGTGAAAAGATATGCGATTTACAAGGGATTAAATGTATTGCAACCCGATAAATTTAAAAATCCTGCCTTTTTGGAAGAATTGAAAAGTCTGGAAGCCGATTTGCAGGTTGTTGTTGCCTTTCGGATGCTGCCTGAGGCAGTTTGGGCAATGCCCCGTTTTGGGACATTTAATTTACATGGTTCATTGTTACCTCAATACAGGGGAGCGGCGCCTCTAAATTGGGCGGTTATAAACGGTGAGAATAAAACAGGAGTCACTACATTTTTACTTGATCAACAAATAGATACCGGAAAGATTTTGTTTAAGCGCGAAATTGAAATTGGAGAAAATGATACAGTCGGAGATGTTCATGACCGCCTAATGGAAATTGGTGCCAAGTTGGTGGTGGAAACGGTAGATGCAATTGCGGAAGGAGGCATTCAACCTGTTTCACAATCGGAGTTGATTGAAGAAAGTGAAATAAAACACGCACCTAAAATTTTTAAAGAAGATTGTAAAATTAATTGGGAAAAAAGTACAGAGTCAGTCCGAAATTTGATTCGTGGCTTATCGCCTTATCCGGCCGCATGGACAATACTTGTTAACAAAGAAACAGGTGATGAGTGGCAAACAAAAATATTTTTTGCACAAAAAGGTGGAAAAGAGAATTCAGTAGAACCGGGTACTATAAGGATCGATGGAAAAACGTTTTTGGCTGTGTCTTGTTGTGATGGATGGCTGGAAATTACCGATTTGCAGATTGCCGGTAAAAAGCGGATGAAAACAGGCGATTTTTTAAGGGGGTTTCAGCAAATTGGCGAATGTAAATTCAAATAAAAAGGCCCTGAAAGACAGAGCCCTTATTATTTTTTAGAACTTTGTTTTCTACTTTTTTTTCCTCCCGTTCATGATAAAGAAATAAATAAGGAAGCCCAAAGAAACAAATACCAGCAAAATTCCAATGGGCAAAACAGCATTGTGGTAATCGATTAAATTTGGATTGACCAGGCGCATTACTTCGATAATTATAAATCCCAGTCCGGTCATTAAGGCAACCAGTCCCCACTTTAAAGACGGATACTTGTTCCCTTCTTCTGAAACAGATTTCGGTGGTTCCAGAATTCCAGCTTTGTCATATTGTTCTGCTTTTATCAGTTTTCTTTTTAGCAGGTGTTCGGAAATTAGTTTAATGATGTGATACATTCCGAAAAAAATTACTGCAGGTATTAAAACATCTCCCATTACATTCATTTTATTTTGTTTTTAATTTGACATTCTGACCGTTTGACTTTTTTGTGTAGTTAAATGTTGCAACTTTTTCAATTTTTTTTGAAAAATATTTTCAGGCAGGGATTGAAGTGACAGCTTGCCGCAGAAGGTGAGTGTGACTGTTGCCCGGAAACGGCGACCGGAGGAAGCCCGTTTTTGGAGCATCGCAGGAACCGGAACCTGCAAGGGAACTAAAACGGAAAGCCCGGTTGACTGCCCCCAAAAAAACATAGATATTTTTGCAACATTTTTTAGATCACAGAGTCTGATACAATGAATATGAATGATACAGAACTGGTTCAACAGGTTTTAAGCGGGAATGAAAATGCCTTCCGCTTTTTGGTCGCAAAGCACGAAAGGCTTGTTTTGCATGTTGTTGGGCGTATTGTTCAATCGCAGGACGATGTAAAAGATGTTTGTCAGGAAGTGTTTATTAAGGTATTTCGGAAGTTGAAACGTTTCAGGGGTGATTCGCGGCTTTCAACGTGGATTGCTACAATAGCATATAATACAAGTATTTCGCATGTCAGAAAACAAATCCGGCAGGCGGAACATTCGTATGATGAGCAACCAGCATTAATTTCGGGGGAACAGGATACATCGATAAACCAGGAAATAGTAGAAAAAGAAGAAGTTAAAAAATACCTTTTGCAGTTGATTGAAGAACTTCCGGTGCATTACCGAACTGTGTTAACGCTTTTTCATCTGGAAGAATTTTCGTACAGAGAAATAGAGCAAATTACAGGGATGCCGGAAGGTACAATAAAAAGCTATTTGTCGAGAGCCAGAAAAATTTTAAAAGAAAAGCTGGAACAGGTAGCAAAAAATGAAAAAACAAATATTTTTGTGCATTATGCAGAATAGAAATACATCTACAGATTCAGAAGGCATTTTAAATGAAATATTAAAATTGGAACCGCAGTATTCGTTGCCTGAAGATTTTGCCGATATGGTAGCTAATAAAGCGGGGCGTAAATTTGCGTGGGAATCGTATTTCAAGGAATTCCTTATTTATTTGGGAGTAATTGCAGGAATTTTGGCAGTCGCTGCGGTAATGGCTTTTATTTGGTTTACAGCCGATTTAAAAGAATGGACAACTTTCCTTTTATCAAATATTTCGTGGGTAGCCGGAATTAACATTCTTGTTGTCTTTATTTTGTTTGTTGATAGGGTGTTGCTTCGGTATCTGTTTTATAAAATGTCGTTAAAATCAGCTTAGTTATTTTTTTACTTTTTTCCGCAGTTGAATCACTTCTCCGGGTTGTGGTTGTTCTCCCTTTTTTATATCGTTTCTTCTCCGAAGAGGTTTGAGTTTTATCCCATACATTTGTGAAATATAGTGCATGGTTTCTCCCGTTTCAACACGATGAACTTTATCTTTTCGTGATGCCTTTCTTTTTTTATTTTCAATATAGATTACTTCATTTTCCAGTGGAACATATCCTTTGGGTTGGTCGTTAAACTTATAAAGTTCCCAATTTCTCAAATCAAACTCCTGGGCTATGATTTCATAAGTATCTCCTTCTTTTGCAACAACAGCATCTAAATTATTCATGTTTATTACCTT
The DNA here is from genome assembly GCF_022267315.1 of Maribellus maritimus. Taxonomy (GTDB): domain Bacteria; phylum Bacteroidota; class Bacteroidia; order Bacteroidales; family Prolixibacteraceae; genus Draconibacterium; species Draconibacterium maritimum. The sequence goes on along the minus strand of NZ_JAIKLE010000037.1, from coordinate 29,071 downwards.
GTGTGCCCTGTAAGGATTAATTGTAAGCGTGTTTGAGATTCCCTGGTTGGTAATTGGATTATCCCGGTAAGCTCCAATTTGCTCAAACGAAATTTCATAGTCAAGCCTGAATAATTTAAAGTCTTCAATAATTTTTATCAGTGTTTTGTCGTAGTGTCCGGCTGTTGCATAACCGGCTTTTTTTAATCCACGGGCCCAGCTTTTGTAATCGGTTGGGTCGAGTTCGAACAAGAAACTATAACGTGCATTATTCATTAGAAAATCAGTATGGTCAACAAACGATTCTTCTACCGTTCTGTATTTTCTAAAGCATTCGTTTTTGGCATCATCGTCGTGGTATACTTTTTTCCCTTTCCAGTTTGATTTGCATTTAATACCAAAATGGTTATTCGATTTCCGGGCCAGTTCACTGTTTCCGTCACCGGATTCAAGGCAAGCCTGCGCCATGGTTATACTTGCCGGAATTCCGCTTCTATTCATTTCTTCGATGGCCAGCATTTGGTATTTGGCTATATAATCGTGACGGGATTGTTGTGAAAAAGCAGATTGTGTTGTAAATAGGAATAGAATAAATAAAAATATATTTCTCATGAGTTGTTTCGTTTCAAACGCCCGGTAAAAATAATTACTTCAACAATTTAATTGCGTGTTGTAACTTTTTTTTATAAACAAGTTTTAGTGAATTAACGTCGCAATGCTTATTTTATGATGTGAGACAAAAGCCTTCGTCCCTTTTTAACAATTTTAATTGTATTTTTGAGTAAAACAAAAGATATGCGTAAAAACGAATTACGGATTGTTCATTTTGAATTTGATAATATAGGGGAGTTGCAAAAAGAGGATAGGGAGCTGGTTCTGGCGGCGCGAAAAGCCTCAAAAAATGCTTATGCTCCCTATTCTAAATTTCACGTTGGGGCGGCAATACAACTTGAGAATGGTGAAATTGTAAATGGAAATAACCAGGAAAATTCTGCTTTCACTTCTGGTTTGTGTGCTGAGAGAACGGCGCTTTTTTATGCCAACGCAAATTTTCCGAATGTCGCGGTTAAAAGAATAGCTGTAACCGCAGAGAACAGTTCAGGCCTGGTATTGGATCCGGTAAAACCATGTGGTTCGTGCAGGCAGGCGATGATTGAAACAGAAACGCGATTTCATAAACCCATTCGTATTATTCTTGACGGAGACGATAAAATTCTTGTTTTTGAAGGTGTGGATAGTTTACTTCCATTTGCTTTTAAACCGGATTCACTGGACTAAACCGATTGTCGCGAAACATTTTCAGAAATTCATTCCATAAAACATCATCCGGTGGGTCGGCAACAATTGTGATAGGTTCCTTTTTTACCGGATGGATAAATTCGATTTTACGCGCATGCAAATGAATTCCCTTATCATTGTTTGGTCTCGGAAAACCGTATTTAACATCGCCTTTAATATGCAGTTTAATTTGTTTTAGCTGAACTCTGATTTGATGGTGTCTGCCCGTGTGCAGTTCAATTTCCAATAAATGATACCTGTCGGAACTTGCCACATGGCGATAGGTAAGACTTGCAAGTTTGGTATCTTGTCGTTTTTGATTGTAAGCAAAACTTTTGTTTTTTTCCTGGTTCTTTGTGAGATAATGTTCCAGTGTGTCCATGTATTTGGGAGGCCTTTTGTCAACAACAGCCCAATATGTTTTTTTTACCTGTCCCCTGGTTTGAAAAAGTCGGTTTAGCCGGGGCAACACTTTACTTGTTTTCGCCAGGATAACAAGTCCGCTGGTTGGTCTGTCGAGCCTGTGGGGCAAACCCAAATATACATTGCCCGGTTTGTTGTATTTTTTTTTAAGGTAAGCTTTAACAATGTCCAGAAGTGTTTCGTCACCGGTAATGTCGCTTTGAACGGCAATTCCAACTTCCTTATTTATTGCGATAATATGATTGTCTTCGTATACTACCTTTACCACTTTGTCTGATTTCTGTTCGTCTTTTATTTATTTTTAATACTGCTCCTTTTCGTTGGGGAAATCCTGCGACTTAACATCTGTAATGTAATTTCCAACAGCACCTTTAATTTCTGCTGCGAGGTTATGATATCTTCTTAAAAAGCGAGGTGAAAATTGTTGTGTAATACCAAGTAAATCATGTATTACAAGCACTTGTCCATCCACACCACCACCGGCACCAATTCCAATTACCGGAATTTTCACTTTTTCAGCTACCTGTTTCCCAAGTTTGGCCGGGATTTTTTCCAAAACAATAGCAAAACATCCGGCATCTTCCAGCAGTTGTGCGTCGCTAATCAATTTCTCAGCCTCGGCCTCTTCTTTTGCCCGTACTGTGTAGGTACCAAATTTATGAATTGATTGAGGCATTAATCCAAGATGCCCCATAATTGGGATACCTGCAGAAAGAATGCGGTTGACCGATTCAAGAACTTCTTTCCCACCTTCCAGTTTTACTGCGTCGGCTGCTGTTTCTTTCATTATTCTAATGGCCGAACTCAATGCTTCGCGGGAATTCCCCTGATAAGTTCCAAAAGGAAGATCGACCACAACGAGTGCGCGCTGAACTGCTTTTACTACCGACGTTCCGTGGTAAATCATTTGGTCAAGCGTAATGGGCAAAGTTGTTTCGTTTCCTGCCATCACATTTGATGCTGAGTCGCCAACCAAAATCACATCGATTCCCGCTTCATCAACTAATTGAGCCATACTGTAATCATAGGCAGTTAGCATCGATATTTTTTCGCCACGCAATTTCATTTCCGACAAACGATGGGTGGTTACTTTTCTATTTTCACTATGTACTGACATAGAATTTTGTTTTCAAATTAGTCCGGTAAAAATAACCAAAGGTTTTTACCCGGACAAAATTAATCCTTATTTCGCATATTAAATTCGCCTGCTTAACGTTTATTAACCGCGTGAATAATTCAGATTAATTAAGGTTTATTTACTTTGCGTTTTTTAATTAGAAAAAGAATTGTATGAAGAAACTCATCACCGCCACTTTTTTTCTTTTGTTTATATTTTGCGGAAATTTTTATGGAGTTGCCTCAAATAACGACGGTAGCCAGAATAAAGATACTTCGAAAGTATATTTTTTTATAAAAAAGGAATTGAATACCGGTGTTTATTTCAGTGGTTCAAATGAGAGGGAAGAAATTCGTACCGATGAATCGAAACAAAACGAGGAACGTTTTACGGGTTCTGCCGGATTTCAGTTTGAAAACCGGATATGGAATTATTTAAGCTACAAACAGGAATTTATCGATTTGACATTGGATATCGGACCTTTTTTTGGTGTAGGAAGCTGGAGTGACAGCACCTCTTTGCAAATGGTTGACGGAGACCAGACAACCGTTGGTTTGCGAAGCAAATTGGCGGTTGATTACAGCAGCCGGTTTTATTACGATGATAGAAATTATACACTTGTTAAAGTTAATGCTTGGGTTCGCGATGATTTGTTTCACCAGAGTATTGATGGGGCAACCCAGGATTCTTCTGAAAACTGGTCGGATTTTGACGAGAAGGGCTTAGATAATAAATTTAGATATGGTTTCTCAGCCAATGCGGGGTGGGGAATGGGAAAATTGAATCCTATGAACCATTACATGGTAGCCGACTACTTGTTAAATAAATATTATAAAGGACGTCTTTTTTCGGATGAGGAAATTGAAAGACTGGCCAATAAAATTACAGAACTAAAACTTCAGCGTGATCCTTCTTTAGAGAAAAATTATGATGCAGAACTATCCGAAATTGTAGATTTTCTGCGTACATCAATGTTTCTGGCCAATCCGGAAATACCTCAAACAGATTGGGAACTGGGCGAATTTATGCCTCGTTTAAGTGGTTCGCGTTTGGAATTGGGGCCGTTTTTTAATTATTACAATCGTGAACCTGACTTTTATTATGGTGGATTTATGCAATATGACAGAGCAAAGTATGTAAATACAAGCTGGAACAGTAATTTTAGTATAAATTTAAGTTACAACCATTACAAACATCATGACTGGGCAACTCTTGAAAGCAATATCGGTTGGACATATTATCCAAACCTTAAATCGCAATTCGGATTTGGCCTGAAATATATTCCGGGAGTAGTGATATACGACTGGGATGAATTTGACCCGGTAAAACATAATTTTATCCCATATATAGAATATTACAGACAGGTAAATTCAAAAACACGTGTCAATTTTTCTTTTGCATGGAAAATAGGAGACGGCGAAGAGTTTATGATGACAGGTCCCGAATTTTCGCTGGCTATTTATAAAAGTCGCTACTAATTAATGTTACACACGCAGGAATATTTTTTTCTTATACATATAATAAAGAAGCAACCAAAGAATTGCAAGTGTTCCTATTGAAATAAATAATTCGGCCATTCCTTTATTGAGAGGTTTTACAAGCCATCCAAAGAAAGATAGCGTCACTTCATTAACATTAATCATTCGTTTAAACAAGTAAACGAAAATAGAATTCATACCAATTATTCGGAAATAGAAAGCCCAACCTTTAAACCCCCAATGGTCGATAACCAGATAGAATAAAGCCAGCAGTAAAAAGCTGATTCCACCAGTAAGTAAATTGAATGTAGAAGTCCAGCATTTTTTTATAATGGGGTAGAATGTAGAAAATGCCAGTGCTAAAACAATTAATCCAACCCCGGTAGCCGCCATATAGCCAATTTTTTGCCAGTCGGTGGTTGTTTTTTTTCGAAGAATGTTTCCGGCGATGGTTCCCATTAGAGTTACTCCTGTAGCAGAGAGGCTACATAATATTCCTTCCGGATCAAATATACCATCGTTTAATCTCCCGGGTAAAAGCATACGGTCAATATATCCGTTAATACATCCTTCAGGAGTTAAAACCCCTGCTCCAAAACCGGGTACAGGTATGAGTAGCTGAATAATTCCAATGCCAATTAAAATACCCGCCAGCCATATCAAACGACTTTTAAACGATTTGAAATAGATCACGATTAGAGAAGCAAAAAAATAGGCAATCCCAATCTGGCCAAGTACACTCGCAATCCTTCCGTTTTCAAAACCATTTTTAAATGTCCGGTTGTACAATATCCCCAGAAGGATGAGAATAACCAACCGTCTAAAAACTTTCCAGAACATTTTTTGTTTTGGAACATTTTTTTCCAGTTTCGATTTTACCGCAAACGGAATCGCAACGCCTGAAATAAACATAAACAATGGAAAAATCAGATCTTCAAAATGAAATCCGTTCCACTCAATGTGGTGCATTTGATGTTCAAGCCAACCGGCACCGGTTAATTGTGAAATTATAATTGCCAGGGTTCCTCCTCCTATGATCCAGAACATATCAAATCCACGAAGAGCATCGAGTGAATACAATCGTTTTTGAGGTTCAGTTCGGGTAATATTTTTTGCCATGCTTTTTAAATTTATTGCAAATGAGTGACCGAATTTAATATAAAATTTGAAAAGAAGTGGAAATTCTCTTCTTGTCACAAGTGTTTTTCACAACTATTAATAATGATTATAAAGTTTTATGTCGTATGGTTGGATCGTAATTTGTTATTTCAGATTCAAATCAAAAAAAACAAAATCATGAAACATTTTATACCCTTTGCATTTTTTCTTTTTGTATTTATAACAACAAATGCGCAGTTCGAGAACATCGATTTATCAACTTACAAATTGCCGGAGATTAAAAGACATCAGTTGGATTTTAGTTTGCAATATGCTAATAGTTATTCAAAAAGTTCCTATGAAGATAATCCCGATGTTTCTATTTTCATTTTAAACAATAATCTTAAGGCTAATTATTCCTATTATTTCAATTCAGATCGGATTCAGATGAACGGATGGAGCAATCTTTCATCAGATATTAATTTAAACTGGGAAGATGCCGGCGATGTTCGTTATGTGAAAGATGATAGCTATAACTTCTATTTCGATGGCGGTTTTGATAAAAGAATTTACTTTAATAACGATGACCGATGGTTTTTCTTTTGGTCTCCGGTTCTGAATACATATAGCTATTCCGATTACGAAAAAGATATAGTAAACGAAGACGAAGATGATAAGTATTATTCAAGAAGTTTATTTTTAAATCCTGAAATGGAAGTTGGCGGAGGAATTGGACGAATTGAACAGATTGGCGATTTACGAAGGGCTATATATATATATATTTGAAGATTTATTTGAGAACGATCGTTTGAACAGGCTTCCGGGCGAAAACGAGATTTTACAGTTGGCGAATCAAATAGCACAGCTTCGAAACCAACGTTTTTTTGACTCCCGTTTACGAAGGATTTATGAAATCGAGACTCTCGATTCACTTATAAACCATTTGGGGCTTGTCAACGAGAGCGACGCAACTTACTTCACTTCTTTAAATGACATGTGGTTGTACGGAGATGAGATAAGGTATTCAGGAACTCGTTTCCAATTTAATGCTTTTGGAAGCCTCTTTTACCAGTTTGATAAAACAAAATATAACGAGAACAATCAGCTCTAAGAGGAGACATTTGTTATAAACAAAAATCATTACTATAACGAGATAGCAGGTGGAAATATTTCTTTTAATTCATACAAACCTGTTGGAATAAAATGGCAACGTTTTTTTTCTGCTAACCTTTCCGTACTTCATTATTTTATTAACAAGAGTGTTTCCTCGATACTGAAGGATTACAATATTTTGAAAGGTGATATTACATACAGATACGACTGGTTTCTAAATACACGTACATCTGCATCTTTATCGGCACGTACCTCTTATCAAAGAACTGATTATATTCACGAAGGCGATTACTTTTCTGATTTTAATGATATCACGTGTACATTAGATGGAAATCTTTATTATTATTTTTCCCCACGATTAAAAGCCTCTGTTGGATTGCTGTGTTTTTACAAATGGAATGATCGCGTGCATATAGCAAGCAACTCCCAATTTCATTTTGGAAATCAAATCGGAATCAATTACGCCATTTTCTAGACTTTAAAGAATTATTTTCTGCCTTTTTGTCACCGGATTTGACAGGATTTTTGTGAATTTTAATTCTATCCGTGTCATAATTTCGCCATTAATCACGGATAATGGCATGGCATAGTCATTGATTAAATAGAATCGAAATTTTGAAATTGATAACGAAATACATAATACAATGGGAAAAATAATTGGAATTGATTTAGGGACCACAAATTCATGCGTATCCGTAATGGAAGGAAACGAACCCGTAGTAATTCCTAACAGCGAGGGAAAAAGAACTACGCCTTCTATTGTTGCTTTTGTTGAAAATGGAGAAAGAAAAGTTGGAGACCCGGCGAAACGTCAGGCCATTACCAATCCGCAAAAAACGGTTTTCTCTATTAAACGTTTTATGGGTGAGACATATGCGCAGGTTTCAAAAGAAATTGAACGCGTACCTTACAAAGTCGTGAAAGGTGACAACGATACGCCAAGAGTACAAATAGACGACAGAAAATATTCACCACAGGAAATTTCAGCTATGGTACTTCAGAAAATGAAAAAGACAGCTGAAGATTACCTCGGACAGGAAGTAAGTGAAGCCGTAATTACTGTGCCGGCTTATTTTAGCGACTCACAGCGTCAGGCAACAAAAGAGGCTGGTGAAATTGCCGGTTTAAATGTTCGTCGTATTATCAACGAGCCTACTGCTGCATCATTGGCTTATGGTTTGGATAAGATGGACAAAGACATGAAGATTGCGGTATTTGACCTTGGTGGTGGTACTTTCGATATTTCAATCCTGGAATTGGGTGACGGAGTTTTTGAAGTAAAATCAACCGATGGTGATACGCATCTTGGAGGAGATGATTTTGACCAGGTTATTATCGATTGGTTAGCTGATGAGTTTAAAAAAGATGAAGGCGTGGATTTGAAAAGAGATCCTATGGCTCTGCAACGTTTGAAAGAAGCAGCTGAAAAAGCAAAAATTGAACTTTCAAGCTCTTCTCAAACTGAGATTAATCTGCCTTATATTATGCCAGTTGACGGCGTACCAAAACACCTTGTGAAAACCCTGTCGCGTTCAAAATTTGAACAATTAGCTGACACACTGATCAATGCAACCATTGAGCCTTGTAAAAAAGCTTTAAAAAATGCAGGAATGTCGCCAAGTGATGTTGATGAAGTAATTTTGGTTGGAGGGTCAACGCGTATTCCGGCAATTCAGGAGAAAGTAAAAGCGTTTTTTGGAAAGAATCCTTCAAAAGGTGTAAATCCTGATGAAGTTGTAGCTGTTGGTGCTGCTATTCAGGGCGGTGTTTTAACCGGAGAAGTAAAAGATGTGTTGCTGCTTGATGTTACTCCACTTTCGTTAGGGATTGAAACCATGGGTGGCGTAATGACCAAGTTGATTGAAGCCAATACAACAATTCCAACAAAAAAATCGGAGACTTTTACGACTGCGGCTGATAACCAACCTTCTGTTGAAATTCACGTTCTTCAGGGGGAACGCCCAATTGCCTCGGGTAATAAAACAATTGGGAGATTTCACCTCGACGGAATTCCGCCATCACCACGTGGCATACCTCAGATTGAAGTAACTTTCGACATTGATGCCAATGGTATTCTGCATGTAAATGCAAAAGATAAAGCAACAGGAAAATCACAATCTATCAGGATTGAAGCTTCATCTGGCTTGTCGGATGACGAAATCAAAAAAATGAAAGCTGAGGCAGAAGCAAATGCTGAAGCAGATAAACAAGTAAAAGAAAAAGCTGACAAAATTAACCAGGCTGACAGTTTGATTTTCCAAACGGAAAAGCAATTAAAAGAGTTTGGCGATAAAATTCCGGCCGATAAGAAAAAACCGATTGAAGATGCGTTGGCAAAATTAAAGGAAGCACACAAAAGTCAGGATTTAGCAGCCATCGATACTGCTATGAATGAGTTGAATACAGTGTTTCAGGCAGCATCTCAGGAAATGTATAATGCTTCGCAGCAAGCCCAGGGTGGCGATGCTCAGGGGGGGCCACAGGGAGGACCAACCGGAGGCGACCAGGGTGGACAATCGCAAAGCAAGTCGAAAGATGATGGCGAAGTTACGGATGTAGATTTTGAGGAAGTAAAATAATTTCTTGATTAAAAAATAGATTAGCCCTTCTGCTTTAAGCGGGAGGGCTTTTATTTTACCTGTACCAGAGTGTCAACCACCCAGCTTTCGGGCTGATTAATCATTCGTTGCGGGATACTATCCAAAATAACTTTTTTTAGAGCGGCAATCTGTCTTTTTTTAGAATAGTTTTTTGAAACGACCAAACTGATTTCCCTTACCGGTTGTTCTCCCGAAAATTCTTTTATCAATTCTTCAAGTTCAGAAGGAATATTGATTGTCGCAAGTTCGGGTAAAAAAGTTATTCCGTTTTTATTTTCCACAATCCTGCGTAACGACTCAATAGAGCTACTCCGGTAAATCAGGTTTTGTGAAGTTTTTTTCTGGTAATTGATTTTACAGATAGAATTTACCTGATTTTGGAAACAATTCCCTTCCTCCAGATACCAGATTTCTTCTTCACTTAATTCGTCTATATTAATCTTTTTACGGTCAAATAATTGGTGATCTTCGGAAATGTATGCATAAAAGCGTTCATAAAAAAGCGCTTCGAAAAGCACGCCGCCCGCTGACACAGGGGTTGAAAGAATACCACAATCCAAATCTCCGAGTTTTAATTTTGAAATAATATCTTCGGTTTTAAACTCTGTAACTTCAATTTGTAAATCCGGATACGATCGGTTCAACTCGTTTATAAACAATGGCACAAGGTAGGGGGCCAAAGTTGGAATAATTCCTACCTGTACGTTTCCTTTAACTTCCTCGCTTAATTCAAAACTTGTTTGCTTAAGCTCTTCCACCATTTTCAATATGTCAATGGATTTATGGTAAAAATATTTTCCTTCTTCGGTAAACTGCAAGGGGCGTTTTGTCCTGTCAAGTAATGTAAAGCCAATTTCTTCTTCTAATTTCTGAATTTGAAGACTCAGGGCAGGTTGAGTAATCTTCAAGTGCCGGGCAGCCAATGAAAAACTTCCTTGTATATACAATTCTTTTAAATATTCAAGTTGTGTGAAATTCATAGTTTAAATCAATCATTTGTTCAAAATAGATATTTATAATTTATAATAATAGTAGTATAAAAATAGTAAATATTAATTATAGTATATTTGACTTAACGAAAAATAATAATCATTAAAAATTGTATATTATGAAAACTGAAAATCAAAAATTAGTTGAAAAGTTAAACAAGTTATTGGCCGATTATCAAATTTATTATCAGAATCTTAGAGGTTTGCATTGGAATGTAAAAGGTGCTATGTTTTTTATGCTTCATGAAAAGTATGAAGAACTGTATAATCAGGCGTCCGAAGTGATTGATGAAATTGCAGAACGCATTTTAATGATAGGTGGAGAGCCGTTGCATACTTTTGGAGACTATGTTCAAACTGCAACTTTGAAAGAAGTTAAAAATATTTCTGAGGGCAAAACAGGTGTTGAATCAGTTTTGGAGAATACTCGATTTTTACTGGGAAGTTTTAATGAAATAATGGAAGCTGCCGAAGAAGCAGGGGACGAGGGGACTGCTTCTCTTATGAGCGACTGGATCGGATTTGCTGAAAAACAAATTTGGATGCTAGAGTCATATTTAGCATAATTATATACATTGCCTTGACAAATCAGAAGCTCTGCCCTTTGGGGTAGAGCTTTTATTTTTTTCTTACCGGGAACCAGAGTTCTTCTTCCGAATCGGGATCTTCATTTTTGTATTTTTTGCCCATTAAAGAAAAATGTGGCCGATCATCCAATTCATATTCTGAATTTGGAAACCAGATTTTAAAAATATACTGATACTTTTCTGTCACTTTACTTGCTTTTCCTTTATAGAAAAATACAGCGTACACTCCTTCTGGAATAATAAGTTTATCCATACCTGCCGGAACTGTTTCAAAATCGCTGACTTTTACAGCAGCCCATTTTTGAAATTCCTTTTCAGGGGTGAATTTTTTGAAAAAAAGACTATTCTCAAAAATTTCAACCGAATATAAATCATCGGAAATTCTATTTTTTATGATGCTTTCTTCCGGCATAAAATTTCGCCACAACTCAAAAGTCCTGTTGGTTGCAAACGACATTTTTACACTTTTTCCAACCAGTTTAGTTTCTTCCAATCGTTTAATTTTGGGTTCCATCTGGCTTGTTCGTTTTTCGTTTCATTTTTAAAATCGGGTAATCTCTTTTCTGTTCGTCTTTATCAGCTCTTTCATAAATTTCGTATCCCAGTTTTTTATAGAACGCGACTGCACCTGTATTTTGTTCATTAACATCAACCTCACTGGCTCCGAGTTCAGTATACGCAAAATTCATTAGTTTCTTTCCAAGTCCCTGTCCAAAATAGCCTGGCAAAAGAAAAAGCATTTCTACTTTTTTATCCGCAACGCCGACAAAGCCAATTACCTTGTGGTTGTCCACCAAACAATGCAAATCAAATGCACTAAAATCCATTTCGGAAACCAGTTTCTTTATCCCCTCAAAATCATCTGGTTTTAAAAAGCTGTGGGTAGCGCGAACCGATTGTTCCCATACATCCACGATTTGCTTTTTTAATGAATTTTTAAAGGCTATTATTTTCAAATCATGCTTTTCCATGGTGCTTTTTTTCGGTAAAATTACTTCTGCAGAAAATTTTAAACACTCGAAAATAAGCAAAGCATATCAGGAAAATAAATTTATATCTGTTCTTTTTCAACGATTTTTCAAAATTACAAAATAATGTTCAGTGAGTTTTTATTTTTTGAAACGGGCGTTCAATGTCAAAAGAAAATACCATAAAATAAATTCGTTAATTTGTAGTTTTTTTTAAAACGATCAATATGAAAAGGAACCTTGTGTTTTTATTGATTTTTCTGCCGGTTGTTTCTTTTTCGCAAATCAATCAAACCGATGTGAACGGCTTGCGTCAAGGGTTATGGAAAAAGCAGCAACCAAACGGGCGTTTACTCTACGAAGGTTATTTTAAAGACGGAGAACCTGTGGGCGAATGGAAACGTTTTCACGAAGGAGGACAGGTAAAGGCTATTATTAATTATGCTGAAAATTCGGATACTGCCTATACTCAACTGTTTGATGTTTGGGGTAAAAAAGTAGCGGAAGGATCATATGTTAATGAAAAGAAGGAAGGGAGCTGGACTTTGTATGCCAACAATGTAAAAATAGCCCTCGAACAATATAAAGATGGGATAAAAGACGGTGAATGCCTTAGATTTTATAATACAGGTGAAGTTTTGGAGAAAGCCGATTGGAAAAATGGGAAAAAGGAAGGCGATTACCGGTTGTTTTATACAAACGGAGAGCCTTTTATGCAGTGTAAATTTAGCAATAACATGCGCAACGGGCTTTGTATCTCATACTACCAAAATGGGGACATAGAAATGGAAGCCGAATATAAAAACAGCCTGCGCCACGGTGAGTGGAAATTTTTTAATCCTCGTGGCGATTCGCTTTATTCGTTGTTTTATAATGAAGGCGTTTTGTTGAATCCGGAAGTAAGAGACAGTATCGACAATCTTCAGATGAAAAATATGGAAAGCGGAAAGGAACAAATAGTCGACCCAGAAAAATATATGGATAATCCGTCGGAATATATGATGAAAATGAATATCTATAGGTAATACCGGATTAATTTGTAATTTGATCATTCTTTAAAATGAGAAGCCAGTAATGAAAAATAAGCTACCTGTTTTCACCCTGTTGTTGTTGTTTGCTGTAAACGGGATAAAGGCTCAGGATTTTTACTGGGTTGCATTTTCAGATAAAAGTAATACTGCTTATTCACTTGAGAATCCTGAAGAATATTTGTCAGAAAGAGCAATTCAGCGTCGCAAAGTGCAAAACATTCTCATTGACTCGCTGGATTTGCCCGTTAATCAGGAATATATATCGCAAATTATCCGGCCAGGAGTTTCACTGGTACATTCTTCAAAATGGTTAAATGGAATTACTGTTAAAGTTGAAATTGATAGTTTTGAACAAGTGGCTTTGTCTTTTCCTTTTGTTACAGAGGTTCAGTTGACCAAGCCGGCCTTAATGGTAAAGAGTACCGTTAATAAGTTTGATGAACCTGATGCCTGGCGTGATAATCTGCCCGTCGACACAAGTTGGTACGGGCCATCAGTTTATCAAACCGGATTATTAAACGGACAGTATTTACATCAACTCGATTATTTTGGGGAAGGAAAACAAATTGCCGTGCTGGATGGTGGATTTCTAAACGCAGATATCTACCCCGCTTTTGATAGCTTGTGGATTAACAACCGAATTTTAGGAAACCGTGATTTTGTAAATGATAGCAGCGATTTTTTTCAGACCAATTATCACGGAATGAGTGTTCTTTCCTGTATGGGCGGCTTTGTGCCCGGAGAGTTAATCGGGACCGCTCCTGAGGCATCCTATTGGTTAATTCGGTCGGAAGAAGAAGGTTCTGAATATATTATTGAAGAAGACAACTGGGTTGCTGCTGCTGAGTTTGCAGATAGTGTAGGAGCAGATATCATTAATTCATCACTTGGTTATTATGAATTTGACGACACAATAACAAATCACACCTACGCGGATATGGACGGGAAAACGACACGAGTAACCAGGGCAGCCAATATTGCTTTTTCCCGTGGTATGCTGGTCATTAACAGCGCCGGAAATGAAGGGAATACCCAATGGAAATACATTATTGCTCCTTCTGACGGGGATAATGTAATTGGGGTAGGAGCTACAAATAAATTTGGATTTGCTTCCAACTTTACTTCCTACGGTCCAGCTTCCGACGGTGATATTAAACCCAATTTGTCGGCTGTAGGCTGGAGTACCTACCTTGTTAACAGTAATGGTAATTTGGGCTACAGCAGCGGAACATCGTTTTCTTCCCCTGTTTTGGCAGGAATGATAGCCTGTTTGTGGCAGGCCAATCCAACTGCATCGGCACAGGAAATAAAAGATGCTCTGGAACAAAGCGCACATTTATATGATTCACCGGATTCATTGCTTGGATACGGCATCCCGGATATGAAGATAGCCCGGCAGATTCTTGATCCTACTCTTGTGTATAATGTTACTGAGCAGAACAGAAACGAAAATAGTAACTGGCAGGTGGCACCCAATCCTTTTGCCGGGAATTTTCTAATACAAAACACAGGAAAAATCCAAAATCAAACGATTCATATCTCTATCTTTTCGGCAGACGGACGTTTGCTGTTAAAAGAAGAAAGAGAAACTGCAACTCAAATTTCACTAAATAATTTACAATCGCTTCCACCGGGTTTGTTAATTTTAAGGATTGATTCAGATACAGGTTCCGAATCAGTAAAACTGAGTAAAGTCCGTTAATATGGAGCAAAAACTTTCACTTTCTCAATTAAACGTTTTGATAAAAGAAGTGCTGTTTGATGCGTTCCCGTCAACGATTTGGGTGGTTGCTGAGATAAGTGAAATGAAAGAAAACAGGAGTGGGCATTGTTATCTGGAGTTGATTGAAAAGGAAGAAAAGGAAATTGTAGCACGTTCAAGGGCAACCATTTGGTCGTATACCTACCGAATGTTAAAACCTTATTTTGAAACCACCACCGGGCAGTTATTTGCTCAGGGAATAAAAATTTTGGTACAGGTTACTGTGGAGTATCACGCGTCGTATGGTTTAAGCCTGAATATCAAAGATATTGACCCTACTTATACTGTTGGCGACCTCGCTTTACAACGAAAGGAAATCATTGAACGCCTCCAAAGTGAGGGTGTTTTTAATATGAACAAGGAACTGGAATTGCCGGAGGTTCCACAGAAAATTGCCATTATTTCATCAAAAACGGCAGCAGGTTACCAGGATTTTCAGAACCAATTGGATAACAACGAATATGGTTTTTATTTTTATACCCATTTGTTTGAAGCTTATATGCAGGGAGCAGAAGCTGTACCGACGATTATTCAGGCTTTGGAGCGAATCTTTCAGTATGAGGACTTTTTTGATGCTGTTGTTATCATCCGGGGCGGAGGAGCCACAGCCGATTTAAGTAGTTTTGACAATTATGAACTGGCACTTAATGTTACTCAATTTCCTTTGCCTGTAATTACAGGAATTGGCCACGAGAAAGACGATACGATTATCGATTTAGTGGCACATACGCGGTTAAAGACTCCAACTGCAGTTGCTGAATTTCTTGTTTCAGGAATGGAACGTTTTTATGAAAAACTACTTCAACTGGAAAACAACGTTGTTAGTTTAGTACGC
The DNA here is from genome assembly GCF_022267315.1 of Maribellus maritimus. Taxonomy (GTDB): domain Bacteria; phylum Bacteroidota; class Bacteroidia; order Bacteroidales; family Prolixibacteraceae; genus Draconibacterium; species Draconibacterium maritimum. The sequence continues at coordinate 13,813 of NZ_JAIKLE010000037.1, read as the reverse complement.
GAAAGACTTGACTTTGAAGAGGGAAACATGGAACGAAAGGCAGAAAAACTTCAACATTTGGTCTCCGGATTTATTTCTGACAAAAATATACGACTAATTAAATTGGGAAATGAATTTCAGCAAAATATCAATCGTTTCTCTTTTCGCAGAAGTGTGGAATTAAGTAACTTTAAACACGATGTGAAATCGGCGGTTTCAATGTGGAGTATAAAAAAAGAAAACCGGTTTAACCAGAAACGAAGGATTTTAAAAAGAGTTGCCGGAGAGGTTCTTTTACAGGAAAAATCAAAGGTGAAGAATTTGGGCAGTTTAACCGGAAAAGTAGTTCAGAATTTTGTTCTGAAAGAAAAAGAAAGGATTCATTTAAACGAGAGTAGCATGCGTTTATTAAATCCTGAAAATGTATTGAAACGAGGTTATACACTTACATTAAAAGAAGGAAAAATAATAAAGTCGGTAAGCGATTTACAGATTGAAGATAACATTGAGACCCGCTTTGCCGATGGAAAAGTAAAAAGTAAAATCACAAAAAAAGAAAATGATGGTAGCTAAAAAAACAACATATAACGAGGCTATAACCGAAATTGAAGAGATTTTGGATAAGATTGAAAATGAAGAACTGGATGTGGATGAACTGGCCGGAAAGGTAAAACGGGTTTCCGTTTTGCTAAAAATATGTAAAGACAAATTGCAAAAAACCAACGAGCAGGTAGAACAAATTTTAAATGAAATGGAAGATTAACTCTTAAATCCGAAAATATATGAAAAATTCTGGCAGACTTATTTTGATTTATACGGGTGGTGAAGTAATTATTCAACGCTTAAAAGCTGAACTGGAACAAAAAGGAATAAATTCTATTATTAAAGATAGATTTAAAGAGGGCATTGCAGCTGGCTTTGTTGATGGTGTTCCTTCTGCAATTCGGCTTTTTGTGAATGAAAGTGATGCAGAAAAAGCCCTGGAAGTTGTAAAAGCAATAGTTGATTAAGAGGAGGTACAAAATGTATACAAAAGCACAGGTAGCAAAAACTATAGATCACGCAGTTTTAAAACCCGAGTTTACAGACGAAGATTTAGTAAAAAATGCCGAAATGTGTAAAGAATATGGCGTTTTTAGTATGTGTGTGCGCCCATGCGATATAAAAAGAGCGAAAGAATTATTGGAAAACAGCGATGTAAAAGTATCGTGTGTTTTGAGTTTTCCACATGGTGCCGATGCGATAGTAGTTAAAGCATTTCAGGCTAAACAGGCAATTGAAGATGGTGCTGACGAAATTGATATGGTGATGAATATTGGGAAGTTTCTGGAGGGAGATTACCACTATGTTGTGGAAGATATTGAGGCGGTTGTAAAAGTTGCTCATGCCAAAGGAATTTTAGTGAAAGTAATTCAGGAGAGTGGTTTTCTAGCAATGGAACAGATAGAGAAAGCCTGTGAATTATCCTTTATGGCAGGTGCTGATTTTGTAAAAACATCAACCGGTTTTGGGCCAGGAGGTGCAAAACACGAATACATCGATCTGATGATAAAAACGCTTGAAGGGAAAATGAAGGTGAAAGCATCGGGTGGAATCCGCACCTGGGATGATGCAGTGGCCTTTTTGAAACAAGGTGCCGACAGGTTAGGGATTGGCTCAACAGAAGTGGTGTTGAATGGCGGGAAAGCAGAAGCAGATTATTAATATTTGTGATTTTCACGTTTGATATTTTATAAAATTCATCCATCTTTGTACACCTTTTGAGAAAGTGGAATAAGAATGTATTTTTTAGACGGGGGACGACTATATATTAAACCGGAAAATGGTTGTAAGTTACTGGAAAACCAGATTCAAAGTTGTTTGCAACAAATCAGGAAAATTAATTCAGGGAAACGGATATTTAAACTGAATTTTTTTGTTGATACCAGTTCTAAAGAATCATACGATACGCTAAAGGGAAAAGTTAGTCAGGAGGTTCGTAAACAGTTTTCTGAAAGTATTTTACTTAGTTTCTTCGCACAACCTCCGTTAACCTGTAAAATCATTGTTGAAGCTTTTTTTTATGATTATACACTTTGGAATTCAGAGTTTGTTTCCAACGGGGTTGGCAGTGCTACTTTGTTTCAAAGAGATAACACAAAGGTTCTGGTTGGCAATGTTCAGGCGAATCTTGGACGAGGATGTACAGAAAATGCAGAACGCGCTTTTGCCGGACTAACAGAACTATTTTCCGAATTCAATTTTTCTGTAAATTCAATCATTCGCCAGTGGAATTATTTGGAAGATATTTTGGGCTTTGATGACGATAGACAACGTTACCAGGAGTTTAACAATGTACGCTCCGGATTTTATGCTGATAATTTTAAAGAGACCGGCTTTCCTGCTGCTACGGGAATTGGAATGAACAGAGGCGGTGTGATAATCGAATTTGTTGCATTAAAGTCGGATAAAGCAACAACAAAACCGGTAGATAATCCTGAACAGATTGCAGCTCATCATTACAGTAAAGATGTTTTGGTAGGCGATGAATGTATTTTGAAGGCGACTCCAAAGTTTGAAAGGGCAAGGTACCTTGAGTTATTTGGGAAAAAGATGATTTTTATCTCGGGAACTGCTTCCATTATTGGAGAAAATACGGTTGGTGTTGGTGACCCTGAAAAACAGACAGAGGTTACCATAAAAAATATCCGGCGTTTGTATTCGGCTGAAGTGCTGGATAAAATGTCCGATGAGAATCTGGCTGCCCGTTACGGACATGCACGTGTTTATATTAAAAAACGGCAGGATTTCCATGCTATAAAAAGAACATTTAAACAGTTTTACGGAAATCTTCCTGTAGTATACATCATTGCCGATATCTGCAGAAATGATTTATTGGTTGAAATTGAAGGAAAAGTAATTATTGAATAGCTCCTGATTCAAAAATCCTTTGTGCCAATTCTGTTTCTAATAAGGTCAGATTTGTTGCCATTGTATCCACAAAATCGGCACAAGGGATCATCTAAAATTTGAAATCTATGCCCAACATAAAGTGTGTACCTGCCTGAGGGAAGTATCCATCTTGTTTAAAGCGTTCTCCTCCCAAATAGTAGGAATATACCCATGCATTAGACTCATATTCTTTGTTAAAGAGGTTATTTACCATAATATGAAGTACTATTTCTGTAAACAGAGGAGTTTTGAAATTATAATCCACTTTCAGGTTATTTATGAAATAGGCATCTAAAATCCGGTCATTGTTTGATGTATTATCAATGTACTGTTTTCCCACGTATGAAGAAATGAAGTTAAAATTTAGATTTTTGGCCGGACTATAAATAAATTGGCTGTTTCCGTTTACATGGGGTGAAAAAGCCAAGTCAGTAGTTCCGAGTTCGAAAACACGCTGATCTGCCGGAGGTGTATCCCAGTCGTCAACGTGTTCGGTGAAATTCTTAATTTTATTTTTGCTTAGCGTTGCATTGATGTTCCATTGTAGCGAACGTTCTATTTTCCAGCCAGCCTGTAATTCAAGACCTGCACGATAACTTTTATCCATATTGGCCATAATAGCGCCGCCAACATCGTTAATTTCGCCCGTTAAAACCAGTTGGTTTTTATAGTTCATGTAATATAAATTTGCCCCGGCTGTAAAGTTTGAAGATTGGTAGTTATATCCCAGTTCCAAATCGAATAATCTTTCATGCAAAGGTGTCTCCCCGGCATCAGCATCTACAAAATTATCGCGATTGGGTTCGCGATGTGCAACGGCAAATGAAAGATAAAGTTTCTGGTTATTGGCCGGTTGGTAAAGTACTCCCAATTTAGGGTTAAAAAAATCATAATTGTGTTTCTGTGTTATGTCTGTTAAATCATCGTCAATACCTGCGATTTTATAATTGATGTGTCGATATTGCAAATCAACGTATATGTTGAATGTCTCTGTTATTAAATAGTTGAATTTTCCATAAATGTTAAAATCTTTTTTTAATCCGTTTCCGCGGTACCATTCATAGTTTGGAGCTACATTCCCTAAGTACTGAGCCCAGATTACATTTCCAAAGTGGTCACCGTCATAGGTATTCCAACCACCACCTAACGTGAAATCAGCTTTTTCTTTTTTGTGATTTAAAGCAAAAACAACTCCGTAGAAATCGTTATCAAGCCATTTACGGTTAACCAAATCGGAGGAGAAAATAGTATCATTTCCAACTATCGGGTAGGGAATATTATAGTCTTTTTTTAAGTCTTCATCATATTTGAAATTTTCGTAATACCCGCGTCCATGGCGGTAGTGAAGTCCGGTATTGAGGTATAAATTCTCGCTAAACTGGTGCGAAAAATGGAGGTGGTAGTAATCCTGCTGGTAGTGATCTACCTGATTTTCGTAAGTGTAGTAGTTATAAGTCCGGTTGTCAGAGTTAATCATTTCCTCTGTTTGTTTTTCAGAATAGAGCCAGTGGTCAGCATAACGTTGCATACCTTCCATGTCGTTATTTAATCGGACCGAGGGAACTCCCCACCATGATTGATAAGTTTCTTCAAATCCGGAAAAAATATTCAATTTCAGGACTGATTTTCCAGTATAATAACCACCCGATAAAAAGAATGACTTTAAATCGGAAAAAGCACGGTCGACAAAACCGTCGGACGAAACTTTTGAAAGACGGGCATCAAAGGTGAATTTTCCATCTATCAGGCCTGTTCCTGTAGAAACGGTGTTTTTGAAGGTATTAAAAGAACCTACTGCAGTTCTGTATTCAGCATAAGCATCTTTCTGAAGTGTGTTGGTCTGTAAATCGATGGTTCCACCAAATGCAGCTGCCCCGTTTGCAGAAGTTCCTACACCACGTTGAATCTGAATATTTTCAAGAGAAGAGGCCAGGTCAGGAATATCTACAAACCATGTTCCGTGGGATTCAGCTTCAGAGATCGGAATTCCGTCGATGCTGACATTTATCCGGTTTAAATCAGTTCCACGAATACGGAAGTTGGTGTAACCTACTCCGGCTCCGGCGTCAGATGTTGTAACAAATGACGGAGTCAGCTGAAGCAGATAAGGAATGTCCTGCCCCAGATTTTTACTTTCCAGCTCTTCCTGTGTAACATTGCTGTAGGTCATCGGGGTTTTTTCTTTGGCGCGGGTGGCAGAAATCAGAATTTCATCTGTTAAAACCATGTTGGGCTTTAATTCAATAAGAATGTCTTTGTTTCCGTTCAGATTTACCTGAACTTCTTCGGTCTCAAATCCTATAAAAGAGACTTTGAGATGATACGTTCCCTTTTTTAAGTTTCGGAATAAAAAACTACCATCTTCATTTGTGGAAACACCGTAAAAAGTGTTTTTAATAACAACGCTTGCCCCGGCAAGCGGTTCATCATTTCCTTTTACAACGCCATACAATGTGAATTGTGCGAATGTTGCAAACGTAATCAACTGCATCAGTAGCAGTAAACTTACTTTTTTCATGTTAAAACTTAATTTGGTTAAAAAACTAACCAATGGAGCGGGACGAATCCCTTTTTGCCCTCCCTCCGCCGGTACTAACCGGATCAGGTTCTGTGGGTATGATCTCAGCCCTAAATATTTTTAGGCACCCCATTGCATAAATATCGGGTCAAAATTAAAAAGCTTTTTTGAATTCCGCAAAAGAAGAAGACTTATTCCTGTTTTTTTTGATTTTTCTCGTCGCGGGTTTTGGTAAGTGCAGATGCAATCAAACCGGTTGGTACAGCCACAATTCCCAAGCCTATAAAAAGCATTACTGAAGTAAAGATTTTTCCACCAACAGTAACCGGATAGATGTCACCGTAGCCGACTGTTGTCAGTGTTGCTACAGCCCACCACAAACTGTGAAATATGGACGCGAATACCTCAGGTTGTACCGGGTTTTCAAAATAATAAATTCCTACAGATGACAGAAAAAGAAGAAAAGACGAGAGAATCATAAACAGAACCAATTCTTCTTTTATTGAAATAAAGGCCCGGGCCATGTGTTGAATTGCTTTACTGTAACGTAAAATTTTAAAAACGCGGAATAAACGAAACAGACGCAATATTCGAATCGACCTTAAATCAACACCAAAAGTAAGATAAAAAGGTAAAATCGCCATTAAGTCTACAACTCCGTAAAAACTAAAAATGAATTTAAGCTTCTTGTCTGAAACAAATAACCGAAGCAAATATTCAATGGTGAAAATAATAACAGAGGTAATTTCAAAAATGCGCAAGAAACGATAAAATTCGGCTTCCTGTCCGGGCAGCGTTTCCAGTGAAAAGGAAATGAGCGAGAGAATGATAAGTGCCTGAATGGAAAGATCAAACCATCTCCCTTCGGGAGTTTGGTTATCTTCAATAATAATTCGAAGTTTTTCTTTCCAATGTATTTTATTCATTCACCAGATATTTTTCAAAAGCCTCCCGGTGTTTATCGCTTAAACGAGCAGGTTTCATTGTCGCCATATTGATGAATAGTCCCTTTTGCCAGGCCGACGCGCAAAGTTCATCTTTCTCGTTGTAAAACCGAAACTCCAGAATTGCCGACGCATTGTTTAGCTTTGATACCCATGTTTCTATATGAACCGAGTTGTGTATAAAAAACGGTTTTTTATATAAAATGTTCGTTTCAGTTAAAATAGGAACAATTCCTTCGGTTCTTGTCAGGTCGGTTACAGGAATTCCCATGGCTTCCAGTAATTTTACTCTTCCGTTTTCTAACCATTGTATGTAAATGATGTTGTTTACATGGCCAACAATATCAATGTGATAGGTGTAAACTTTTTCTTCGTATACGAGTTTGTTCATCGTCTAAATATGTCTGACTTTTGTTTTATTATTGTTTTGTCCGAGTTGAGATTCAAAATTTAATTCTGAGAACTTTCTTTTCCTTTGAATAAAAAAATTCCACATGATGCTTTTGTCATAAACTTCATTGTGGTCTTTTACAATCATTTGCAGCTGAACCATTTTTCGCTTCTTGATCAGTTTTGGAAGTTCTTTGTAAAAAGCGACATGCGCTTTAAACACTGCCCAGAATTCACGGAAATTAAACCCTGCAATAAATTTGATTGCCGCTATTCCGTCCAAAACCATACGCGAAAGGAATATTCGTTTGAATTTGTATTTCGGTAGGTTTTTAAACATCATCCAAAGATTGTTTCTGAAGTTCAGGTATATTTTTTTGGGGCTTCCATAAGAAAGTGTTCCCCCCCCCAGATGAAAAACCACACTTTCGGGCTGGTACCATACTTCGTAACCTAAATTTTTGAGTCGCCAGCACAAGTCGATTTCTTCCATATGTGCCCAAAAATCAGCGTCCAAACCACCTGCTTTTTCGAATGCTTCAGCTTTCATAAACATACACGCACCGCTGGCCCAAAAAATGGGAGTAGCTCTGTCATATTGTCCAAGATCTGCTTCCATTTGGTTGAGGATGCGTCCCCGGCAAAAAGGATATCCGTATTTGTCGATAAAGCCACCTCCTGCTCCGGCATATTCAAATAAGTGCGGTTTTTCAAAACTCAATATTTTAGGCTGGATTGCAGCAATTTTAGGATTTTTTTCAAATAACTCGATACATTTACTTATCCAGTTGGGAGTAACTTCTACATCAGAATTCAACAAAATAAAAACATCGGCCTTAATTTGTTGCAGCGCCAAATTGTATCCCCTGGCAAAGCCGTAATTTTCAATTAACTGAATGATTTTTACAGATGGGAATTTAGTCTTTAAAAGTTCAATTGAATTGTCGGTGGAGCAATTGTCAGCCACATACAATTTCACATTTTCATCGGTTGAATTTTTGATTACGGAAGGAAGAAATTTTTCAAAAAGAGTAGCACCGTTCCAATTTAAAATTACGATGGCAACTTTTTTTATCTGAGTCATTTGTAAATTTTAAGTAGTAAGGAGTTTCGCAACGGTTAACGCGAGGTTCTCCTTTTCCAATTTTTCAAGAATAATGGCAATTTTTTCTGTTTTTTCCGGATCTTCCGATTTTTGCAACGCTTCAATTTCTTTCACCTGTTTCCCTGTCAGTTCATCCTGGAGCAGTTCCCATACTTTTTCCTGTTCTTTTTTGTTTTCAGGTAATCCCAGGCTTTCCAGCTCCGCCACGGTTGCCCTTAAAATTTCGTCGGCCTGCATACGCACCGGGTCTTTGTCTTTTGTTTTTCCTGCGGCAGCCGTATCGCGTAAACTCCAGCTTGAGTAATCGTAATGTAAATCCTTAATCATTTTTATTTTGGAACTGTCTTTGCCAAAAATACGTTCCAAAAAAATCAGTGTATGATTTTTCCAGGCTTCCAGGTCGAAATTTTTTTCATCGAGCCGGGTGATTTGTTCTTTTAAAAGGGCAATTTCTTTTTCGGCCATTGTTTGATTTATTGTTGATGGTTGCAATTTACAAAATCTATGTAAAATTGGTTCGATTTTACCGTTTTAAACCAACTGTTTCAAACGATTTACTTTGTAACACAAAATATAAATCTCTGTTCTGTAAAGGCTGGAAAAGGAACACTGCCAAAAAGTTATTTTTTGCCCAGAAATTTGTTGATAATTTTGAAAAATTCAGAGAAGTAGTTGTTGCTGGCTGCGATGATTTCCCCTCCAAAAAGCCAATTATCCCCTCCGTTAAAATCGGTGATTTTTCCGCCGGCCTGTTGTAAAATAAAAACACCGGCAGCCACATCCCAGGCATGCAGTGCATGTTCATAAAAAGCATCGAACCGTCCGGCAGCCACATAACAAAGATCTACAGCCGCTGAACCTAAACGCCTTATGCCACGTGTGTTTTTCATCAGCTCTTTTAAGGCTTCGATATACAATTCTGTTTTTTCGAAATCATAATACGGGAACCCTGTTGCAATTAAAGTATCTTCCGATTTTTTTGCTGTAGCTACTTTTATTTCTTTTTCGTTACAATAAGCCGGACTTCCTTCCCAGGCGTAAAAAAGTTCATTGTGGGCAATATCAAAAACCACTCCCAAAACCATTTTGTTGTTTTCAGAAAGTCCGATACTTACAGAGTAGGACGGGACTCCGTGGATATAGTTTGTTGTTCCATCCAGTGGATCAACGAACCATTTATATTTTTCATTGGATGCGTCAGCAGTGCCTTCTTCTGCCACAAAACCAGCGTCAGGAATCAACTGGCGCAGCGCTTCAACGATTTGTTTTTCTGCATTTTTATCCACGTAGGTAACCAGACTGGCTACACTTTTTAATTCTACATCATCAGATGAGATTTTTTCGCGTTCATTGCGAATAAATGTACCTGCTGTTTTTGCAATTTCCTGAACCTGAAAGCAAAGCTCTTTATAATCCATATCTTTTTGGTTTGAGGCAAAATTAATTAAAATTACTTCGTTATTTCAACAGCAACATGACCGTTGGGAAGAATTGATTTTAATTTTACTTTTTTGAGTTTGTTTACAAATTCGTCGTGATATGCGGTTTCCACTTTTATGTAATTTTCGGTAAAGCCCGACATGTTTTCACCGTTTTTTTGCGACTCGAAAAGAACGGTTTGTTCTGAATCTAAATGTTTTTCATAAAACGCCCGTAGTTTTTTCTCGGAAAGATTAATGTACATTTGCGTTCTGCGTTTCCGGTCTTCCACTTCTACTACCCACGGAATTTTTAATGCCTGTGTACCGCTCCGTTCGGAATAAGTAAAAGCATGTAATTGCGAAATTTCGAGACCGTTGATAAAATCATAGGATTCCTGAAACAATTCCTCCGTTTCACCGTTTGTGCCCGAAATTACATCAACACCAATAAATGCATGAGGCACAATTTTACGTATTTTATGAATCCGGCGAGCAAACAATTCTGTCGAATATTTTCGTTTCATTAACGACAAAACTTCATCGGAACCCGCTTGCAAAGGAATATGAAAATGTGGCATAATTATATTTGATTGTGCCACCAGTTCGATAATTTCATCTTTTAAAAGATTGGGCTCAATGGACCCCAATCGCAAGCGTTCCAAACCTTCTACTTTTTCCAGTGCTTTTAACAGGTCAAGGAAATTTTCTCCGCTTGACTTGCCAAAATCGCCAATATTTATACCGGTTAGAATAATTTCGTTAAATCCTTTGGCTACTGATTTTTGGGCTTCTCTAACTGTGTTTTCAATGGTGTCGTTACGGCTGCGTCCACGGGCATAGGGAATGGTGCAGAATGAACAATAATAATCACAGCCATCCTGGATTTTTAAAAAACTACGGGTACGGTCACCCCATGAAAATGCTTTATGATAGCTTTTTATATTGGCCAAACGAGTGGTCTGGATTTCAGTTTTCTCTTTTTTCTTAAGATTTCCCAAATAGGCCGGAACGTGAAATTTTTCCTGTGTTCCCAACACCAAATCCACGCCTTCAATATGACCGATTTCTTCCGGTTTTAGTTGTGCGTAGCAACCCACAACAATTACCATGGCATCCGGATTTTTTTTGATTGCCCTGCGGATTATGTTGCGACTTTCTTTGTCTCCCTGATTTGTAACCGAACAAGTGTTAATTACATACACATCTGCTTTTTCTTTGAAATCAACACGATCAAAACCAACTTCCTGAAAACCTCCAGCAATTGTTGAGGTTTCAGAAAAATTTAGTTTGCAGCCGAGTGTATAAAAAGCAGCTTTCTTCCCCTTGTAATCCATCTCTTTAAAATTGAATCATTCTAAATAAAGTGCAAAGGTAGAAAAAAGCTGGGTACAGCAAAGCGGTTACAATAAGTTGCTTGCCAATTCTGCCAGATAACTGCGCTCGCCTTTTAAAAGGTTTATATGAGCAAATATATCCTGATTCTTTAACCGGTCGGTCATATATGCCAGGCCGTTTGATTTCATATCGAGGTAAGGCGAGTCGATTTGTTGTAAATCGCCGGTAAATATCATTTTTGTTCCTTCTCCCGCACGTGTAATAATGGTTTTTATTTCGTGTGGAGTCAGGTTTTGTGCTTCGTCGATAATAAAATACGAGTTTGAAAGACTTCGTCCGCGAATATAAGCCAGCGGCGTAATTACCAGTCTTTCTTCTTTTTGCAGTTCTTCTATTTTTTGATATTCCTGACTGCGGGGGTTAAATACATGTTTTATTACTCCGAGATTGTCAAAAAGAGGCTGCATGTAGGGATTTATCTTTTCGGATGCGTCTCCCGGCAGAAATCCTAAATCTCGGTTGCTCAACGCAACAATTGGCCGGGCCAGCAAGATCTGGTCAAAACTTTTGTGCATTTCGATGGCTGCCGCTAAAGCAAGAAGTGTTTTGCCCGTTCCCGCTTTTCCGGTTAAAGCAATCAGTTTTATTTCCGGATCCATCAATACATTTAAACTAAATGTTTGTTCGGCATTTCTGGGTTTAATTCCATATGCTGTTTTCTTTTCTACCCTGAAAATTCTGTCTGCTTTTGCATCGTACCGGGCCAAAACACTTGAATTATTGCCTTTAAAAATAAAACACTCATTGGCTTCCGGCTTAAATTCACTTTTGATTTCTTCGATAGCAAACGAGCCTTGTTCGTACAATAAGTCAATCAGTCGGTCATCAAAATTTTCTAATGTTGTTATTGTTTTGTCGAGAACATTTTCATCGGTAACCTGGTCGGTTTTGTAATCTTCCGACTGAATTCCCAGTGATTTGGCCTTCATCCGCAAGTTAATATCCTTGCTCACAAGAATTGTTTTTCTGTCGGGATATGTTTTGGATGCATAATCGGCAATAGCCAAAATACGGTGGTCGGGAATATCTTCACGGAAAGAAGCTTTTAATTCCTCTGAAAATGGCTTCCCTGTTTCAATTCGTAGTTTCCCCTTTCCTTTCCCCAGAGATTTCCCTCCGTTAAACAACTCGTCTCCAACGATTTCATCCAGCAGGCGGGTAAATTCACGGGCCTGAAAATTGATGAGATCATTGCCTCTTTTAAATTTATCCAGTTCTTCTAAAACAGTTATTGGGAGTAGAATGTCGTTGTCCTGGAACTGGTAAATGCAGGTGTGGTCGTGTAAAATTACATTTGTGTCTAAAATGAAAATTTTACTCTTGCTATTTGCGTTCAACATACTTTGGATTATGAATTTTTTAAATGTAGAAAAATTCGACAGATTTATATTTGACCAATCTTATTTTTAATAAACTTGCAGTGGTTAATAAAATTATTTTAACGTTGAAATATTCAGAAACGCTCAATTATTTATATACGATGTTGCCGATGTACCAACGAACCGGTCCGGCCGCATATAAGGACAATTTGGATAATACCATTTTGTTGGATAATCACTATAGAAATCCCCATGAAAAGTTTAGAACCATTCATGTGGCCGGAACAAATGGCAAGGGTTCTGTGTCGCATATGCTGGCGGCAGTTTTTCAGAAAGCCGGTTATAAAACCGGGTTGTATACTTCTCCCCACTTAAAAGATTTCCGGGAAAGAATTCGGATTAACGGAGTAATGATTCCGGAAAATGAAATTGTTCAGTGGGTGGAGAATTTTAGAATCAACAATGAATTGTGGAAAATTGAGCCTTCTTTTTTTGAACTGACGGTGGCTTTGGCATTTGACTATTTTGCACGTGGAAAGGTGGATATTGTGATTGTGGAAGTAGGTCTTGGTGGCCGGCTTGATTCAACAAATATTATCAGACCTGAAGTAAGTGTGATAACCAATATTGGCCTTGACCATGTTGCACTTTTGGGAGATTCAATTGAAAAAATTGCTGTAGAAAAAGGCGGAATAATAAAACCTGGTATACCGGTTGTAGTTGGGAAAACACAAAAAGAAACAGGGCCAGTTTTTATAGATATTGCAACGCAAACAGGTTCAGAAATATTTTTTGCTGATCAGGAATATAAAATTCTTTATTCAATGCAGGATTTAAGTGGAAAACAAGTGATGAAAGTTGAAAAGAACGGCGAAATGTTTTTTGAACAATTAAAACTGGATTTGCTTGGACTGTATCAGCAGGAGAACGTACCGGCAGTTTTAAAAACGATTGAACTGATGCAACAAAAAGGGTGGCTGCTTTCCGATGAAAATATTTTTGACGGTTTGTCTGATGCTGCTCAATTGACTGGCTTAATGGGGCGCTGGCAAATTATTGGCGCAAATCCTAAAGTTGTGTGCGATACAGCTCATAATGCCGATGGAATTTCACAGATTGTTGAACAAATTGAACAAACACCATTTGAGAATTTGCACATCGTATTTGGAATGGTAAATGACAAAGAACCTGAGAAAGTTTTACAACTTCTTCCCCAAAATGCAACGTTTTATTTTACCAAGGCAAATATTCCACGCGCGTTGGATGAAAGAATATTGAAAGCGAAGGCGGCCGGATTCGGATTCAATGGTGAAAGTTATTCTTCAGTGTTTGAGGCGCTTAATCAGGCAAGAAAAACAGCTGGAGTAAATGACTTAATTTATGTGGGAGGGAGTACGTTTGTTGTTGCAGAAATTTTATAGCTATTTTTTTATATTTTTTTTGCAGAACTGAAAATAGGTTTTATATTTGCAACGCTTTTCCGAAAGGGAAGCACGTTCAGAGAAACAGACAATATATTTTGGGAGCATAGCTCAGCTGGTTCAGAGCACCTGCCTTACAAGCAGGGGGTCACTGGTTCGAATCCAGTTGTTCCCACTTAAAAACCAAGAAGTTACATGTTAATTTTCTTGGTTTTTTTGTTTTGGGTACAACATAGGTACAACAAAATAGACCAATAAATACCGGCATATATTGCTACATAATAGATGGATTTTGAATGTTATTCAGCATTTCGAAGTCCAATACTGCTCAAACAGCGACAAATGCTACCACTGCAACAGCTTACCCTTGTTTTCATTTGCCTGATTAAG
>NZ_JAIKLE010000036.1 GCF_022267315.1 Maribellus maritimus | reverse complement strand
TCGCTTTGGCCTTCACCGGCCCGGGCCAAATTTTCACCCTACGCGCCTTTCTTATAATCATAGTGCTCTTCTTCTACTTTCACACACTCTCATCGCTCAATTCTCATCTCTTACCAGCGACAGGATATTGTCTCAGACCATACTGTACCATTAAAAAGTATAAGGGTAAATTAACCTTTATCAGACCAAGCAAAACTTTGGAGAATAAACCGCTATCTTTGTTTATAAAAGGGTAGGAAATCCCTGATTTTTCCTTTTCCGTGCTTTTTTTGGGTTATATTGTCAAACCGACCTGAGTCATTCCATAAAAAACTCACTCCAATCATAAAATCGGCGTATACCCCAATCATTTGTAAACGCTCTCCTTCAACGCTGTAATTATGTACAACATCAAGAAAGTCGTAATTTACCATATTCAGATTAATGGCAGCCAACAACTCCAATTGTTTTGAAATTTTTGTCCGTATACCGGGTGTTATTGTATATACAGCAGTTGACATTTTATTGTTTTCATACTCCTCTACTCCTTTTCCAAAAATTACTCCCGAATGCCAGTTGTCCCTGTAACGCAACTGAGAACGGTAGGGCACATATCCAAAACCGGCTCTGATAAAAGGATTTGTTGTATTATAATGAGTCCTTAACACAATATTATACTGCACATAAATTTTTTGCGCAAACAACTGACTTTTATACACTATGGGTTCGGTAAAAGGTTCTTGCATCGAAGCATGAAAACCGGTAGCAGAAAAATCGGGTGAAGTAGCTTCTCCATTTAAAGTGGATAAGGTAAAAGCAACACCTGCCTCCCAGTTTTTTGTAAATTGTTTGGAAAGTTCAAACCCAAAACCAACTCCGGGCTGATTGTCAAATTCATTGACGGAGCCGGAAAAACCTTTCTGAAACTCGGTCATCATTTGAGAAACAACAAATTCACCGGTAATCCTGATATCCGAGGCCGGGTTCTTTTGCGCCCGGGTATTTAACACCAAACTTAACAGCAAATAAACAATTAACCAATACTTCATCTATATACTACCTCCCCACTCCAAACATTTCAGACTCAAAACTATTTTTTTATTAAACGGCAGTTCTCTTTAATTATTTTAAAAAGAAAATAACATCGCCTTTACTGATGCCAAAATTAAACTGTAGCTGACTGCTCCTTTTTTCCCCAATCTTTCGGAGACTCGCTGTAATCGAAAGATTTAACGAAAGCGGGATTTGATTTTGTCCTTTACAGCATAATTTTACCAACACGTAAGTTCCTGATGATCTTGTTTCAAAAATGTAACTAATTTATTCTCTACTTTCTTTCCGTCAGCCGCTGTAAAAATATCACTATTCAACAAAACTTTCCTGAAAAAAATTGATTTTTATGTGCTTTTTAGTCAAAAAAAATCTTTAAACAGAACATTACTAAGGCAAAGCCCGCGGGGTATTTTGCCAACTTTATCAGCGTTTAAAAACTGACACCCGGATTTTCCCTGTATACTTTATACTTCTTAGCCGGACATTCTTCTGACATCTCCCCCAAACCCAGAGGAAGGACACAGGGGAATCCGCAGCAAATCACAAGAAATTATTTGCTTTAAGCGAAATAAAACCGGAGTCAGTTTTTTCAGTTTCAGACTAAGGAGAAACAGAACATTCCGCATCCTTATTTCAAGCTATCTTCATCCTTAGGATTCAGACAATTGTCGCAGTACAAATACTAATTTATTGTTAAGTATATTTATTGCAAAAAAACTATGCATCAAAAACAAAAATTAACTGCCTGCCTATTTCTTTATTTATCACGAAACCTGCTTCAAACCTGCAAAAGCAAAAATCAGGTTGTTTTTTTCCCCTACTCCTGATTGATACAAAATTTACATTTGTCCGCTATTCATAAAAAATTAACCACTTTTTGATACCAATTACCAGCAAAAGTTTTTACATTTGTTCCGAATAAAATGTATACTTAGTGTAACTTTTATTGACAAATTATAGATTTCAACCAAGAAATATTAATAAATTATTAAATTTACATAGACACTCGAACGGTTTCGATCCATTCAATTTTTTGGAAAGACGATAAAAACACCTAATAGTCTTTTATTTATGAATAAGAAAAGAAATAAACATAAAAGATATTTATGTAACATCTATAAAATTGGATTTTTACATAGAGCGTAAAGTTATTACATTTGGAATCGAGATAGACGCTTAGACAAAAAAGAAACAGAGTTTAACCCGCACATTATGGAAATATTACTAATCATTGGAGCAGCAATAATAGGTTTTACCTTAGTAATGATAGCCGTACCCCCTATTTTACGCGTAGCAAGACAAAAAAATCTTTTTGAACCTATTGAAGAGAGAAAAATACACACAGGCTCTATTCCCTCGCTTGGGGGTGTAGCCATTTTTTTCGGATTTGTGCTGAGTACCATTATCGCAACTGATGGATATACTTTTGATTCTCTGAAATATATTATCGCAGCGGTTATTTTAATGTTCTTTATTGGTTTAAAAGACGACCTTATGATTATCTCTGCAAAAAAGAAGTTTATTGTACAGCTTTTTGCAGGAGTCATACTGATAACGCTGGGGAATGTACGTTTGACAAATTTGCACGGAGTCCTCGGAGTTTATGATATCCATTATTTTGTAAGTTTATTTCTTACGCTGTTTATCATGATTGCGATTATCAATGCATTTAATCTTATAGACGGTATAGATGGTTTGGCATCGGGTCTTGCCATTGTTGCTTCTGCATTTCTGGGGGTATGGTTTTTTCTGGCCTCAGAGATTCAGTTTTCAATCATGTCGTTTGCTTTAATGGGAAGTTTGGCAGCCTTTTTTCTGTATAATGTTTTTGGTCACCGAAACAAACTTTTTATGGGAGACACAGGTTCACTCATTATAGGGCTTGTTGTATCTACTTTGGTCATAAAGTTTAATGAATTTAATATTGTAAAAACAAACCCGGTTTCGATTTACAGTGCTCCCTCTGTATCCTTTGCAGTTATTATTGTTCCTTTGATTGATACGCTGCGGGTGATGACCATAAGACTGATGCAAAAGCGATCTCCCTTTTCGCCCGATAAAAATCATATTCATCACAGAATACTCGAACTTGTTCCCAACCATTTACAGGTCACCTCTATTTTGGCTATTGCCACCATATTTGTTACTGGTATTGCCATTTTGTTTAACAATATGGGATTAAATGTAACCGTACAGTTTTTGCTGGTGTTTACGCTTGGTATTCTGTTTTCATTTGTGCCTTCATTATTGGCAAAAAGGAAAAAAACAAAACTTGCACACCATCCGGCGTAGAAAAATTTGATACCGGGAAAACGTGTTGGTATCGATCTGTTTCTCTTTGAAAAAAATAAAATCAGAACGTTAAACCATAAAGAAAATCTTTACGGCTTCGCCATACATTCGTGTGATATCCTCCTTCCTAAATTTTCCGGGTGACAGAAACAAGTCGCAGGTGTTATTTGATTAAAAATCATCGGTAAAAAAAATACCACACAGAATTTGGCAGCTTGTATCGTTGCTCAACAGAAAAAAGTTTTGATGTTTTTTAAGAATCGGAACTTTGCTCTCTGTGAGGTCAGATGTTTATAAAAAATTGAAAGGAGGGCTTCGACTCCGGCCGGGGAAGAATGATTACCCGGCTGTTTTTGTTTCGATAGATATTTGATGTCACCGGTCATTATTCATCCGCTGAAACAAAAAACTCTTTGACTAGGAAAATCAAACGATTCAAAAGTCAAATCCGGAACCAAACATCAAACATCTGACCACTCCTCCATAAAACATTATGTTATACAAGAATATACACCTCTTAAAAGCTCATCTCTGCTCTGAAAAAGATTCCATGTTTATCGGCAAAATCAGCGTTGGTATAGGTTCCTCCCAACTGGCGGACATACTCCACCCGTAACACTTTAAAAATATTTGTCAATCCAAAACCAATTTCCGCATAAGGTTTACTCATGGCAGTTACATTATATTCCGGCAAATCAAAAACAGGTTTATACGAATCTGTCAAGGTGCCATAATGACTCTTTAACGAAACCATTTCGCGCAACTTCAATTTCTTTATCAGGGGAACCCGGTTAAGCAAAATTCCCCCCCCGTTAAAGTCAAGATGGACATTGGTATACAAATTATGTGCAAACGACGCGTGATGTAAAAGGTTAAAACGGTATTTTGCATACCCCAGCGACATTGAGCCAACCGGCTGGTCGAGCAAGTCGTAAGGGGCATCGCCAAAAAGATATCCGCCATTTACCATATAGCGCATAAACGTAAGTCCCATATTCACTCTGCCCACAACAGAGCCGTGAAACTGCGCATACAATCCCTGACCATCAGAAACACCCGGCAATTTTACCTGCCCCAAATCCAGACTTAAATTGATAACAGGAGTTTCGTCGATATAATAAACACGTGTAAAATAATACTTGTCGTAATATTGCCCGAATGCCAAACGTGTATTAAACAGAATTCCATAGTTATTGTAGGTAGAATACTCTACATTATTTTTAAAAAAATGAACGTTGGGCGTACTTTTGCTGTGTAAAAAATAGGGAGATATCTCCACATTGATGTCTTCGTTGGCATTGTATTCAAAAACCAGATTGAAACTTTTTTCCTCCTTTAGATACGGGTTCTTTTCGCGGCTGGTAAGGGCGGCGATAAAATTTCCGTTTCCCCGGGTATTCGGGTTCTTTTTGATAAAGCGTAAGTATTTATCTTGCGAAACCAGCGTATAATCATCAGAATAATTACCACGGATAATGATCTTGTCGGTGGGCAAAGGCTGAATCCCAAAGTTGAAGCCATATTTCAGTTCTTTGCTTTTGGTTCCGTAGCCTAAAAAACCGCCAACGGTAAAACGCTCAAACATTTTTTCTCCTGTGCGCAGCGGAAGCGAAAAACGCTGGCCTTCGATGGCATTTGTACTGTATATATCGAAAACCGGACCGATTTCTATTTTCCCGGCATCAACATAGCTCGTTAAAACCATTCCCCCAATGGCGTCAATTCCTTTTACAACAGAATTCTCCTTTAGCTTGTCAACCCGCGCGTAGGTGTCCTCTTCCAAATGGTTGGATGCTGCAAACTCCGGCAAATTTTTCCAGTTTCGCGGTTTTATTTGGTTTATTTCCGGAGAAGTAGAATATTCTGTTGTTTTTGAAACTAACCAGTTCCCGCTGTCAATTTCATCGATACGCTGCGAACCATACCTGGAAGTGGTATCTTTATTTAGCCTGAGTGCAAGATTTAAACTTATTTCCTGGTCATCGTAAAACCATTCTCCTTTCTCTGACTTTGAATAATTTACCCGGGCTTTAAAACCATTTACAAAATTGATGTTTGCTTCTTCCTGTACATAAGCATACACTTCGCTTAGCGCAAATGTACTGTCTTCCACGGTAAAACGCCCGGTAAATAATGGATTGTACTTGTTTTTGGGAGCAAAAGAAAAACTAAAATATTTCCGGTCGCCCACATAAGTACTGTCGTTTAGAAAAAAATCGTAACTCAACGATGCCGTATTGCTTAGCGGAGAAGTGATGCCCCGTCCCAAAATGTCAATCTGGTCTTTATAAAAATCCAAATCAACCACTACATTCAAAAGGATTAAACTTTCGATGGTTTGGTTTAACTTGGGGAATATACCATCGCGCCGCATGTAAACGGTACTGTCCACTCCGTCAGCTACTTTTGTTCCTGTTTCCGACAAATAAATGGGAGAAAAAAGCAGGTTCTGTCCGTCAATTTTCATGGTTACCTCATTTAAATTGTCAACCAGGCGGCTTGCATTTGAAGTAGAGTCGATAGCAACATAAACTGTTGTTCGTGCATAGGAATTGTAAGCTGAAGTATTTTCGATGAGCTCCCTGTTCTCTTTTTTTCTGTCCAGAATCTTTTTCAGCAAAACTTTTGCACGCGAAACTTCAGGTTTTACAGTTACTTCACTTAATTCCTTTACCTCCTCCTGCATAAAAACAATATAGGGGTTTTCGTTAATTTCCCAAAAAGGGATTTCCCTTCTCTGATATCCCACCGATGAAATGCAAAGTGTGTCATCCTTCTCCAGTTTCATTTTGAACCGGCCTTCCACATCCGACATGGTACCTGTGGTTGTACCCTTTATCCATATATTTGCATACGGGATTGATTCCTGCGTTTTCCGGTCTTTTACGGTACCGGTAATCCCCTGAGCAAAAGCCCCGGTATATATTATGGCCAACAAACTGACCAGAGTAATTTTATGTAACATCATTTAGTGTGCTTGCTCCCTCTCCTTTTTTATCAACCAATACAATCCTTTTACTCCGATTTTGATATCGTCGAGTTTCAACAGGACAAAAATTTTCTCGATGTAAGCCAGTGCTCCCCACCCCACTGCCAGGTAATACATCCAGGTATAGAATCCGAAAACAAAAAGAATAAAAAAGAAAATACTCTGGATATATCCGGCAGAAACGGCCGAGTACAAATGTAATCCCGGAATTTTGCCAAACCGTACAAAAGAAATAATATAACTTAGAACAAACACGCTCAAAAAGAGATACAATATCCACGCGTGGGGTTCAATCTCGGTCCATTTAAAAACAAACAACCCCAACAAAGCCATGGCATAAGTACATATATCCGCCAGGTTATCAAGAGCCGCACCAAAATTGGTTTGTAATTTAAACAACCGGGCTATATTTCCGTCAAGTACATCGCTTACCAAACTGATGCACAACAAAATAACATACCATTGTTCCCTGCCCGTAAGTGCCATAAAAAATATCACAGGAAATACCAGGAGCCTGTAAAGACTTATAAAATTCGGAACATTTAAAACATTTTCACCCCGTATTATTAATTGTTTCATCTGCTTTAATTTTAGTTTTTCATCAACGTTAAAAGTTTGTTTCAGGCGGCAACAGTTTTCCGTTTTTGGGCAGAAAGTGTTCTCACAAAATATTGAAGCATCGCATAAACACTTTCATCGTTTAATTCATCATCTTCGCCTGGCTGAATAATCTCGTCGCGCCGGCTGGTATCAAATTTCAAATTGGTTTCGGTATAACTTCCGGTAAACGACATACCAATTGAAATCAGACGCTCCAGTGAGTTCATCGAATTCCGGTTCAGGTTTTGCTGCGGAATGAGTGTTATCGGCAAAACTTCGTTTAAAGTATTTATAATCTGTTCGTTTTTTATAGATCGTTTTGCCACCAAATTCATAATTCGCGGAGCTGTGTCTGTTTGAACTGCCTGTAGCAGATAACTTACCACAGTCCCGATTGGAATCAAATTCTGAGTTGAAGCCGGATCCACTTTCACCCGAACCACCTCGTTTGGATAGCGACGGGCCAACTTGTAAATCCGTTTTGAGAAATCGAAAATGCCGTAATCCGTTTTTGTTATTCCGGTTCGGTGGTCGCCTACAACCTGTGAAAGGCGAATGACATGTCCGTTCAAATGACTCTTTTCGATACTTTGGCAAACGATATTCTCGCCATATCTTTTTGAAAGTTCATAATAATTTCTGAAGGAAGAAATGGGTTCATTTTTATAAAATTTCTCTTCAAAAACATCGTTATATTTTCCACAGGAATAAGCTGTTCCGATATAAAAAAACCGCGACTTTTTTGAGGCATATTTTTGAAATACATCAATCGAATTCCTCACTCCTTCAATATTAGTTGTAAAAATTTCATCCACCGATTTCTCATCGTATTTTAAACTGGCTGCAAAATGAAAATAATCCACATTTGTTTTGAACACCTTTGTTAAAATTTTCTCTTCCATTGCAAAATCTTTTTCAAGCAGGGAGTAGGCATAAACAGAAAGATTTTGGGTATTTAGCGTTTCATTTTCCTCGATATCCGCTAATACACTGTTCATTCTTTCTTCCGGTGTCTGTTTGTGGCCGGGCCGAACCAACGCGACCACTTTGTTGCCCGTTTTTAACAAGCGGGCTATAAAATTTGAAGCAACATAACCGTTTGCTCCATTTACTACAATTGTTTTCATTTTCTGTTTTCTTTTAATATGTTTAATTTCTTATCTGCACAACTTTTTATTTTAAAGGAATAACACCAAAACCGCCACAACACTGAGTGGGATACTTAAATTATCAGAGCCCCGCCAACTGACTAATTCTGCCAAAGTGCTAACAATACCAATGGTTAACGCTAGCCAAAATGCTTTTAGGTCAAAAATTCCGCGGTGGAAATACAGTGCGATCAAGCTGATTACCAAACTTGAAACCAGAAAGGCTCCTGAGCCCAACCATGTTTTGTTTAATTTTTTTCCAAACCATTTTATTCTTCCGTTATACGCTTTTAAGTTGATTCCAAGAATAGCTGCCATTGGGTCGCTGATGGCCAGAATCAACATGGGAAGAATGTATATAAACTTGTTATCGCTTATATTTGAAATCAAAAAGGTGATGTAAATTGAGAGGGGAAGCAAATAACTTCCAACCGACTTTCGTGTTACACCGTGAATTGATTTTAGTTGTTTTCCATTCCGTGTAATAAACAATACGGCTGCAAACAAAAGCGCAAGTACCAGAATGTACCAGTGTGATGGAAAAATATACGGAAACGGCACGGTTGCCAACACTGAGGTAAAATGCGCAAATTTCCGTGTTATTTCACCGGTTGGGTTCAACCTCCGGTAAACCAGTTCATTAAAAATTAACAACAAGCCGATTCCGACTAAATACACAAATGACAATACTACAATATTTCCCATAACAAATTTTCCTCTTTTAAATTCCCAAAACCGGCATTGCCAGCGCAGCCCATGCCCCCCCTGCAATTAGACTATCAAACCTGTCAAGAAAGCCACCGTGTCCGGGTATCCAGTTGCTGTAATCTTTAACCTGATATTTTCGTTTGTATAGCGAGGCCAGAATATCACCCGCAAATGCAAAAAATACGGTTCCAAAAGCAAACAGAAATAACTCAAAATTGCTTCCCGGGAAAAGATTTTTTAACAAAAATGCACTTGCCAATGAAATAATTGCTCCTCCAACAACACCACCCAGCGTTTTATTCGGGCTGATACCCGGCATTATTTTGGTCTTCCCAAAAAGTTGCCCCGTGATTTGGCTAAAGGCGTCAAAAATGGAAAGTATTAAAAATGTCAGCAGAATCAGATTACGGTCGGCCAGACTAAAAACGATGAATCCAGCTGAAAGTATAAAATAAACCAACAGAGCTGCAACAAAAAACAGCGCGTGCCTAAATTTTACAGAAATAAAAAGGCGGTTTAACTCAAAACTTCCAACAGCAACAATTAGAATTGCCAGATACGAGAAAACAACTGCCCGGATGGTAATACTAAAAAATAAAATATTAATGATTATAAAATAAACTCCAAACTTTGTATAACTTTTGCGGGCCACTTCGCGTTCTTTTTTTCTGTTAATCAGATAAAAACCGATTCCGCCCAAAATAAAATAACTCAATATAATACTGTAAATCAATTGTTCCATAAAAACTAATTCCTTCCTAAAATCATTAAAACTCCGATTGCTGCCATAATGATCGCATACACATATTTTGCTTTGCTCTCTGATTTATCAATTTGAACCTTGGCGAGTAAACGCGGGCCAATCACAGCTCCAATTGCAGAGCCTGCCGTGAGAAATACAACCAATGTAAGATCGATTTTTCCGACAATAAAATGAGCTCCCACTGCAAAAATCGTATTCACCAACACAATCAGAAGCGATGTGCCAATAACCATCCTGAACGGAATTCTCATTGAAAACAATCCGGCCAGAACAGGCGCTGTTCCACTGGTTCCAAATGTTCCGGTAATTAAACCGGCGGCCAGGCCGAAAAACGAACCTTTAACTGTTTTTAAACTCTTAAATGATATTCTTGTATTTTCCCTCTCCTTCTCTCCTTTATTTTTTCGGGCACTAAACACCATGTTTAGTGCAATCAAAACGGAATAAACCCCAAAAGCCGTTTTTAACGCCAGGTCACTGATTCTGCTGGTTATCTCCGCACCAATAAAAGCTCCGGTAATTCCGGTTATCATAAAAAGAGCAGCTACCCGTAAATCGATATGTTTTTTTCGATAGTGCCCCAGTGAGCCAACAATACAAATCGGTAAAGCAGCCACGAGCGACGTTATCACCGCTGTTTGTGCAGGGACCATTATAATCAGCGTAAGAATGGGCAGAAAAAAAAATCCGCCGCCGCCGCCAACCATGGTTCCAAACAAACCAATAATAAACCCCAGCAATGGTAAAATAAAATAAATGTTCTGTATTTCTGAAAATTCAATCATTCACCGTATTTTCTGTAACTCTTTTTAACTCCAGCATACCCAGGGCATGCCGCATCTTTGCATATTCCAAAACACCGTTTTTATAAATATATCTGTTTAGCTCCTTTTCTTTCTCGTCGTTCACTACATAAGTGTGTTCGCTTAAAGATGTTATCTGCATCATTTCGGCTGTTCTTTCTTTGTATAATTGTTTTATACCCAATGGTTCGTTAAAATAAAGCAGGCTTCCGCTGTATGTAATCGAATCATTGACAACAGCAGTATCTCCATCAACAACAAGCAGGTAAGCGTCTTTTTGCTGTTTTAGCACCATATCGGAATTTAGCTTCCCGTTTTTATACGTTTTCACTTTGGAGCTTTTCAAAACCCCCTGCTCGTAAACGGTATTCTGTACATATTTTACACGATACGAAAACAAAAGCTTCACTTTTATATCCGTTATTGCTTCAATATTCAATTTTCCATTTTCAATTTTCTGAGTAACTGAAAATTCACCAACCTTTGCCCCCATCATTTCCAGATTGTACTTTGAGGTTATTTCTTTGGATTTCGCAGGAACGGAGCTTGTAACAAGAACAAAAAACAAAATGGTATTTAAAAGCCAAAACTTATTTCGTAAGCTCAAATGCTTGTTGTTGAAATACTTTTTTTGAAAATGATATTTTACCGGAAATAGACTATTCATTTTAATTGATCTGTTGTTAAACGGACAGAAGCTTCTACTATTCTTTTACAATAAACACCTGACTTACAATCCAATCCACTCTTTAAATTCGGTTGCCTTTAAACGACTGATTGTAATTGGCTCGTCAAAAGGAGGAATCAAGCGAAGAATCAACTTTCCTCCAAAATGATTCTCAAATTTCCGAACAGCGTTAATGTGTACAATTGTACTTCTGTTTACACGAAAAAATACGTCAGGATCAAGTTGTTCTTCCAGTTTTTCCATGGTTAAATCGATCGGGTACTGTTTGTTTGAGAATGTAACTGCTGTGTTCATTCTGTTTTCGGTATAAAACCAGGCAATATCTTCTACATTTAGTTTAAAATAGGAAGTTGCTCCTGAAATCAGAAAGCGTTTGCGGTATTTTTTTTCTCCCTGTGTAATTGCTTCCAAAAGTTCATGGTAATCTGGTTTTAGGGTTGAATCGTCTTTTCGGGGGGCTGCCAAATGTTCAAATTTTTCGATTGCCTGTTCCAGCTTTTCCAATTTTACAGGCTTTAATAAATAATCGATGCTGTTCACCTGAAAAGCCTGAAGTGCATATTCGTCGTAAGCCGTTGTAAAAATTACCATGCTGTCCACCTGAACATTGTCAAATATCGAAAAACTAATTCCGTCGGTTAGTTGGATATCCATAAAAATTAAATCCGGTGCCGGATTATTTTCCAACCAGGCAACAGTACTTTTAACACTTTCCAGTCCCTCAACAATATTCCACTCTGGCCGTAACCGTTCTACCATTCCTTTTAACAAACGGTAATTATGTAATTCGTCTTCAACTATAATAACTCTCATATGTTCCTCCGACTGTTTTGTTCAAAATAATCATTCACAACAACAAATTACGTTACAACAAAGGGACTTTTACTTCAAACATCTCTTCATCGTATTGGATGACAACCTCTTTATCGGTGAGCATTTCATACCTCCGTACCAGATTTCCCAAACCTGTTTTTGTTGAATAGGAGGCAGTTCTCAGATTCAGATTGTTGGTAACAACCAAATAATCTCTTTCTACCACTACCTTTAGTTTTAAAGGTGTTTCCTTGCTTGCAATATTATGTTTTATCGCATTTTCAATAAGCAACTGAACGGTTAGCGGGGCGATTTCTTTATCGAGTTCTTCATCTGAAATATCATATTCCAATAATAATCCGTCTCCCAAACGTTCTTTGTGAAGCGCATAATATGCCTTCATAAAATCGAATTCCTCTTTTAACTTAACCAGTCTTTTATTTTTACTTTGAAGTACATAGCGATATACATCTGTAAAATTCTCGGTGAAACCGACCGCAACTTCCGGATCGTATATAATCAAGGATTTTAGTACACTTAAATTATTAAACAGAAAATGTGGGTTTAGCTGATCCTGCAGAGAATTATAATCCATTTCGAGTTTTTCTCTTTTCATCTTGGCAATCACTTCCTGCGAATTAAGCCATTTTCTTGTCATCCGCCCCAGTGTAAGTGAGTTGGCAACCATTTGGACAAAAATTAAACCGGCAACCATTCCAAGAATTACAGAAGGCCGTGACTCCTCTGTACTCAGCTTTGGTTCAACAAAATACATAATAAACCTATGTGCAAGAATCAAAAAAATAATACTAACACCTATCTGTAAAAAGAGGCGAAGTTTTAGTTTGGTTGGAACCGGTAAGAATTTTTCAAGAATATTATCTAAAACAATTTGAAGTTCCACAGCCACATTAAAGATGATAATAACCACAACATATATAAACGCAGGAATACGCTCATCCAAATGGGCAGGTATTTTGGTCACCAGCACAATAAAACGTAAAATCAGCACCGCTGTTAAACTGATAATCGCAAACCGGACAATAATATTCAAAGGCGCGTAACTTGGCAGCCTCAGCTCCAATTCGGGTTTTTTCTTCTTATGTAATTGTTTACACTTCATTCATGTTTAGTTACTGGTCAATTTTCACTCTTCATTTTCTTCAGGCATGTACAAATTTCCGGTAACATTTTCCCATCTGGTTCTTAACACCTCAAAATTGGCAATGGCCTGTGTTAACTGAGCTTTTGCTTCTGCCCATTTAGCCTGAGCACTTAACAACTCAGTTGTTGTATTTAAGCCGACATCAAAACTGGCACGGGTTTCATCCAGACTTTCCCCTGCTTCTGTCACATTTTTTTCCGCCAGCCGGATTGATTCATAGGCTTCCTCAACCTGAATTTTAACCTGCATCACTTCCAGGCTTATCAAATCATTTGTGTTTTCCAGTTCTGTTTCTGCCTGTTGTATTTTTAACTGAGCAGCACGCATTTTCTTTTTTCCTTGTCCCCATTGAAAAAGAGGAATTGAAACCTGAGCCGCCAACATGGGTTGAAAATCAACATCCTCGTACAAATCTTTTAACCAGTAACTTGTATATTGGGCACTTACGCCCACTGTCGGAAGATAATCGGCTCGGGTAATTTTTGCATCCAGTTCGCTTAGTTGTTTCTGCTTCTCCAGAATTTTTAATTCATTTCTTTTGCTACTGGCCTGAGTTATACCGTTGTCAAAATTTATCAACTGTACATCTGTATTTTCATCGTGACTGATTTTTATATCGGTATCCAGTGGTTGTCCTAATATCTGGTTCAAATACATTTTAGCCACTTTCAATCCGTTTCTGGCTTTTAACAGATTTAGTTCAGCCTCATTTTTCTGAACCGTTACTTTTAACTTTTCACTGGCAGGTTGTAAACCAACTTCGTACATCGCAGACATTTGCTCTTCCAATTCAATTAACATTTTAATATACTCCTCTGCGATTAAAATGTTCTCTTCAACGGTTGCTACCTGCCAAAATGCTTTATCTGTTGCTTCGATTATCTCCGAATATTTCATATTCAAAGATAAATTGGCTATTTCAACACCTGCATCTGCCTGTTGATTGGAATACCTTATTTTGCCACCGGCATAAACCGGCTGAGTTACCTCAAATCCGCTGTTTATCAAAGTAATACTACTTATATCAAGCGAAATCCCCGGACTCCACACATTGCTTGTTCCGGAGTAGTTGCCAGCCATTGCCTCTTCTTCGCTGTCGGCAGTTGGGAGGAAATAACCTGGCATACTTATCGGATCCATATTTGGTCGGTGCATTAACGACGATGTAAAGCCCAATTTTGGCAAATATGCTGTTCTGGCAACCTCCTGATTAACCTGCGCCTCTCTGTTTTGCAAAGCTGCGGCTTTCAATTCCTTGTTAAATTCAACAGCTTGTCGACGACATTCCTCAAGTGTCATAACTTTTTGCCCAAACGCATTATTAAATGCCATTGCAAAAACAAAAAGTATAACGATGCTTATTGTAGTTTTTATTGATTTCTTCATTTTCTTCTTCCTAAAATTGTATTTATCACCTTTTTTCAACGGACATATTTTACTCTTCATCATTATTTCCCGGCTTTTTTCAAACGACGTCCGTCAACCCGATACAATACGGTATATAAAACAGGAACAACAACCAACGTGATTATAGAACCAACTGCCAGACCAAACATAATTACCACCGCTGTAGAATTAAACATCGAATCACTAAGCAGCGGCGCCATTCCGAGAATTGTTGTAAGCGAAGCCATCATAACCGGACGTAAACGCGATAAGGCAGCATCGATTGTGGCAGTTAAACGGTCTTTCCCCGTCCTGATATTCTGGTTGATTTCATCCAACAAAACCACCGCATTTTTAATCATCATGCCGATAAGTCCCAGTGCACCAATTATTCCTGCAAATGTCAGGAAAACCCTGGTCGTTACAAGCCCCAAAACAATACCAATAAAAGCAAAGGGGACAATAAGGAATATGATAATTGGTTGTTTCAGATTATTAAACAAGCCAATAATAATAATGGCCATTAAACCAACAGCTAATGGTAAAAACATAAACAAAGCTTCGTTGGCTTCGCCTGACCTGGCAGTAGCCCCTTCCCACTTCATTTCATAACCATCCGGTAATTCTATCGCTTCAATTTTCTCCTGAAATTTAGCCTGGACATCTGCAGCCGTATATCCTTTTGCAGCATCGCATTGCGCTTTTATCGAACGCTGATTGTCGAGACGATTTATAAGCTCATAATCCCATGTAACTTTTAATGTGTCTGCTATTTGAGATAAAGGTACACTTGCCCTGCTTTGTTGTCCCCACACCGGAATATTCATCAGTTGTTCCACGTTGTCTCCCAGTTTAGTATTGGTTCGTAATACAATCGGAAGCATTTTGTCTCCTTCATAAACCGCCCCAATTGGCATCCCGTTTGTTGCCACAAGAATTGAGTTTCCCATGTCAGAGCGTGTTAATCCGAGTGGCTGGGCTCTTTCTACTGAATATTCAGGGACAAGTTTTTTCGTCTGATTTTTCCAGTTGTCGGTAATATTAACTGCTGTTGGCTCATCCAAAAATATCTTTTTTGCCTGATTGGCCAAATCTTTGAGCACAGCGGAATCCGGACCTGTAAATTGCGCTTCAATATCTGCGTCGGCAAAAGCAGCTCCATATTCCTCCACCCTGAAAAAAGCGTCGGGATAGTTCTCGCTTAAATATTCTTCTATTTCAGGAATTATCTCCGCAACTCTTTCGGTGTTGTCCGTTTCAACAATTAAGTCGCCATAATTTGAGCCACCTGTAGCCATGTGGCGCATCAATAAGTAACGAGCTGGCGGCCGGCCGGCTGAAGTGGTTACAGAATGTACACCATCTATCTTTAAAATTTCTTCCTGAATTTGCTTCACATCCTTTTCTACAGCTTTAATATCGGCTCCTTGCGGCAGATAATACTCAATATAAAACTGATCGTAGTCAATTTTCGACATAAAATCTACTTTTACAAAGCGAAAAGACCAGAATGCGAAAATCAAAATGGCAAAAGAAGCTACAGCAAATGCATATTTATTTCGAATTCCCCATTTCAAAAATCGTCCAAAAATCCGGTAAAATTTAGAATCGTATGCCTCGGCATGCTCTCCTTTTGGACGCTCCTTCCGGTAAAAATACTTCGCATTAAAAGGTGTTTGAATCATTGCGAACACCCAACTCAGCGACAATGAAATAATCAATACGGTAAACAGGGAAGATAAGAACTCACCGGCTTCGTTTGGTGACATTCTCAATGGTAAGAAAGCTAAGATGGCAACAGCTGTAGCACCGAGCAAAGGGAGTGCTGTTCTCTTTGCTGTATGAACAAAAGCTTTACTTCTGTCCATTCCTGATTTTAAATCAACCAAAATCCCATCTGCAACTACAATGGCATTATCAACCAACATCCCCATTGCAAGAATTATCGCGGCTAAAGTTACCCTGTGTAATGGGAGCCCAATCCCCAACATCACAATTAAGGTTCCCATAATTGTAAAAACAAGACCACTTGAAATAAGTAAGCCGGAACGCAAGCCCATCGCAAACATTAGTACAATAATTACAATACCAACCGACATGGCCAGATTCATCATAAAGTTTTTAACTGCGTCATCTACTCGGTCAGGTTGATAGTACACCTGATTGATTTCTATCCCTGCCGGAAGTCCTTCCTGAATTTCAGCCAGTTTTTCATCAAGGCGAGCGCCTAGTTTCACCACATTAATTCCACTTTCGTTTGACAGACCAAGAGTTAAACCTGGCTTGTTATTGTAATACAGAGCCTCATTTTGTGGTTCCAGGTACGATTTTTCTATCGTAGCAATATCTCCCAAACGGAAATTTCCTCCCCGGGGAACCTGAATTAAAAGATTCTCAATTTCCTCAATGCTTGTAATTTTTTGTCCAACTCCAACCCGAACTGATTCTTTACCAACATCAACAGAACCGGGATTAATTATGCTTGTCTCATTTTGAATGGCCGCTGCAATATACATGGGATTAACGCTCAAGCCTGCAAGCTTTTCAGGCGAAAAAACAACATCAATGGCTTGTGTATGCTCACCAAAAACCTGCGAACGGCGCACTCCGTTCACTCCGAGCAATTCGCGTTCAATGTACTCTGTATATTTTGTAAGTTCTTCGTGGTTATATCCATCTGCTGTAACAGCGTACAGAATTCCGTAAACATCCGCAAAATCATCGTTTACGATTGGATCCATTGCTCCGGTAGGCAAGGAACCTTTTGCATCATTCACTTTACGACGAAGGTGATCCCAAAGCTGTGGTAACTGCGGAGTTTTCACCCTTGCTTTTATATTAATGGTTATCATTGACAAACCGGGACGCGAAACCGAAGTTATTTCATCGATATTTTCCAGTTTCTGAATGGCTTTTTCCAACACATCAGTAACTTCAAGTTCCACCTCGTGTGCGGTTGCCCCGGGATAAACGGTAACTACTGTTGCTGCTTTTATCGGAATTTCAGCATCCTCCAGCTTCCCTATATTATTATATGCGATAAAGCCACCAACCAACACTGCAAACAGTATGGTTGAAATCATGGCCTTCTGATTTAAAAGCCTTTCAAACATTATAGCAGCCCTCCAACATTAGTTTCAGAAGGAGTAGAGAGCGGTTTTACTTTTTGCCCTTCCACCAGGTAGTGCACACCTGCTGTAACAACCTTCTCTCCGTTGTTTAATCCGGATGATATGTTTACTCTCCCATTTGATCCATCCAGTGATATTTTAACCTGACGTTTTTCAACCTGGCTGGTGGATGAATTGTATATCCAAACATATGTACTTGTTTTTTCATGAAAAATAGCTGTTGACGCAACCGACAATTGATTTTCTCCCGACTGGCAATAAATCGTTACTTCTGCGGTCATTCCCGGTGCTACTTTGAAATCTTTTTTGTTTTCAAAAGAAAACTTAACTTCATACAAACCGTCCTGCATTGCTTTTTCACTCACACTAAACAGCTGCACCGGAAGTTTTTCTATTCCTGCATTTTCAACATCCAAAAAACTTTTCTTGTCACTTTTTATCCGGTTGAGCTGGCTTTCTGCAACCGAGGCGACAACCTCCAGATGAGAATTATCAATGATAGAAACGATGGGTATGCCTGCACCTACTGTTTGATAATTTTCCACAAATTTTTCGTAAATAAAACCAGAAAAGGGAGCTTTCAATTTTGTATCATTCAGCTGATTTTGTGCATTTTCATAAGCCGTTTTTGCCATCAGGTAACCTGATTTAATTTTTTCAAAAGTGTTTTCGGGAATCTTTTTCTGTCCTACCAACTGTTTGTAACGCTTATACTCTCCTTCAACCTGCTCAAACTGAGCTTTGGAAGTTTCAACCTGGAGCTGGTAATCGCGGTCATCTATTTCCGCAACAACTTGCCCGGTGCGAACATAATCACCTTGTTTTACATTCAACTTTTTTAACGGTCCCCCTACACGAAAAGAAAGAGAGGTCAAACTCTTTTCCTTTATCTTACCGTTAAGGGTCATTGTGTTCTGAACAACGTCATCCGTAATTGTTTCTACTTTAACCTTTTTAATTGTTTCGGCCTGAGGCGCTTCTTCTGATGAATTTTTACATCCTGACAATATGATTATTGCAAGGCCAAGTACCAGATAAATGTTTCTGAATTTCATGTGTCAACAATTTGTTTGTTTCTGTTTTTAATAGCTCAAAACTAGACAGAACTTATTCCTTATAAATAATAAAGTGTATCAACTGACAAAAATTACACATGAAGTGCAGTAAACAATAGCTGATTTTAAAACTCCCATTCCCAAAAACAATCATTACAGTTGCTATTTGTTGCTTGTGTCAAGATCTACTCATCAATATTATTAAAACCAATACCCAAAACTGGCGGCAAATGTCGGTTTATCCACTACATTGGAAAAGCCTAAAGTTGCGTCCAGGGGGCCAAGCATTGTTTTTAGCGAATACCTGACACCTCCCCCGAAAATAAATTCGGAATCTTCACCTAACAACCAGTCGGAATCCTGTAACAATCCATTTGCCAACAAAGTCATATACTGCGAATCCGACATGTGAAACCGGTAACCAAGCATACCAATATAAACATACTCCTGTCCGACGTTTACCGCGGGCAACCCGATAAAAGGAAGATGGTAATCAAAGTATTGTGTATAGGCCTCTCCCCCAATCAGAGTCATTTTAACATCCGGATAATTGGTATTTAACAAAGCTCTTGCGTATATATCAAAAAGCCAGGCAGTTTCCTGCCAGGCAGGAATTATATTCTTCATTTCAAAATACAATGCCGGACAAATCTCTTTTTTATCCTCCAGATCTCCGAGCAGAGAGAATCTGGTCTTCATCGAGGTTCCTTTTGTTGGAAAATAAAAATCATCCATATTATCATAAGAAACATAGACATATGCATTGGTTAAAAACATATTTATTTTATCTTCCTCCCATTGAAAACTAGTTTCTTTAGTGAATAAATCACCGTTAAAGTATTCCTCACGAATACCGGCTCCAAAATAATACCGCTTAAAAAACGGCTGGTAAAAATATATTCCTGCCGATGTATAAAACAGGCTTGTCTTAAACAGTTTGTCTGCGTCTTCGTAAATATTGATATTTTGGTATTTTCCGTTAAAATTCAGTCCTGCGGTAGGAAATTTAGTCCTGTTTGTTTCAATGGTAATATCCAATCCCGGGTTTACAGAAAGCTCACCGTTTATAGAAAACAAACCAAAAATATTTCTATAGTTCCGTTGAGTTGTATTGATTAAAATCGCTGCTGCATCGGTTGTATTTACTTTAAATCCAAAATTCTGGGTAAATACTTTTTCAGACTCTATATTGATGATTAAAGTTTTTCCCTCGTCATTGTTTTCCAGATAGTAATATACTTTTTTAAAACCTCCCAGACCATAGATTCTGTCGATTCCGTTTTTAATGTCGTCTGCCGAATAATTCCCGGGAAGTTCCAATCCAAATGTATTGGCTATAAAATCGTTGCTCAAATAATAACTTCCGTTGTAGTTGACTTTGGTAATATACCAGTCTTCCGGTTTTACAAAATTACGGAGTGGTTGCCGGGGCTGAAGATTATGTTCCGTTTTTATTTTTCGCAATTGTGAAACGACATCAAGAGCCGCTTGTTCACCTCTGAAAATCAGTGTATCGGCTGCCCTCTTACTAAAACTGGAAACGGAATATCCTGTTATATCGGGCCTAATAATAACGTCACAATAAGACTTATTTACTGCATCTTTGTCTTTATCGAAAAAACTGATTAGTTGATTTAAAACGCTGGTTATTGATTTTAGCTCATCCTGTCCGTAATAATCGTTTCGAATATCAACTCCAATGATGATATCCGCGCCCATTCTTTTTGCGACATCAGTTGGAAAATTATTTACAATTCCTCCGTCAACCAACAAGTGCCCGTCTCTTTCCGATGGTTGAAAAGCAATTGGGATGGCCATACTCGAATACATAGCTGTTGGCAAAAAGCCTTTGTCAATTACTACTTCGTCACCGGTTTCAAGGTCAGCTGCCACGCAGGCAAACGAAACAGGGAATTGCGAAAAATCGGCATGAGCCGGTACCTCGCCTGCCAGACCACAAAATATATTCAGAACATTTTGCCCTTTCATTAATCCCCTGGGGAGTTTGATTTCCTTTTTGTCGGAAATAGGCAAAGAAAGAAAATAACGCTGTTTTAATTCCTGTTGATATTTAGACTGAAATAACCGGGGAACCTCATCTGTGATTGTCATTTCCCAGTTTAGTGATTTTACAAGGTTTTCAATTTGAGAAGCGTTGTATCCGAGCGAATAAATACCTCCTACCAAGCTGCCCATACTTGTACCAACAATAATGTCAATCGGGATTCCCTCTTTTTCCAGTACTTTTAAAACCCCGATATGAGCAAAGCCTTTTGCACCGCCTCCACTCAAAACCACCGCCACTTTGGGGCGGCCTTCAGCTGCTGCAGGTTTTGTCTGCTGCTCAGCTGCGGCAAATACACCCGAACCTGCAATCAAACATAATAAAATAAAAATACCAATTTTTTCGGGCACCAAGCTTGTATTTTTTAAGCCTTTATTTTTCGGTATTTTTTGCATAATCACTAAATCTTGTTTTTTTGAGCATTTTCATCAAAACATATAATACGGTAGTAATTACAAAAAGGATTAATAGCGTTGAAAATTCAATAACTTTATTGTAAAACAATAGCAATTCAATTCCTGAGATATAAAGATAAAGCGAATTATATTCTCTTAAAAGAACTCTTTTCCAGTTAAAAGTATATCCCTTAAAAGCTGAATTTATCTTTCTTAAGTCAGGGATTAATGATTTGACTTTTGCTGTATAATCCAAATATTCCTGTCCAAATTT
Source organism: Maribellus maritimus (assembly GCF_022267315.1). Lineage (GTDB taxonomy): Bacteria > Bacteroidota > Bacteroidia > Bacteroidales > Prolixibacteraceae > Draconibacterium > Draconibacterium maritimum. Next base: position 43,271 of record NZ_JAIKLE010000036.1, on the reverse strand, counting down.
TTCATATAAAAAAGATTCTTCGGCTTTTATTATGGCTCTGTATATTATCAGAAAAAGAGGAAAGAACAGGAGCAAAAAAAGCAATGAATTTGCAAATACTCCAAACCCAAGGATCAAAAGGATATTCCCCACATACATCGGATTACGGCAAATGGAATAAATTCCACCTGTTACAAGATTGTTTGCATGAATTTTCCCGTGACGTCCGCCGCGTATTATATATTCAAGCCCGATGGTGACACACCTGACTGCTATACCAAGGGCTATAATAAAAGCACCGAGCCCTAAAGCTGTACTGTTTGGAAATATTTGTTGTGAAGGAACAAAAAGCGCTGCATAAAACAGGGGAAAGATAATGTTTCGGTAGCGGAAAATCCAGTTTCCAAATTTGATAAAATAACCATTCATATCTAATATACCTTTTATTTTAATGCAACAAATCCGGAAAAATTATACCACTTAAAAAACGTTTCAACAGATTGAAATCCAATCTCCTCCAACGTTTCAATATTTTCGGAAGGCTTATAAGGAATTAATACATTTTCCAAAGCTTCGCGCTTTTGAGCGATTTCCATTTCATTATAATTGTTACGACGTTTGTAGTCGTAATAATACTTTATAAACTGACGATTAAACTCCTGACTTTCCCCCAAAACTTTTTCAAAAAGTATCACACATCCTCCCGGATTTAACTGCTCATAAACTGCTTGCAAAAGTTTCGTCCGCTTGGGTGGTCGTACAAATTGAAGTGTCAAACAAAGGACTACCACCGAAGCATTGTCGATATGAATTCCTGTATTGAGATCGGCTTCAATTAAATCAAACTTCCGTTGTATTCCCGATGAAATCAAATTTGATTTGCACTGAGCAAGCATTTCCGCAGATGAATCAATTCCCACAAAGCCAATGGCTGGATCCAGAACCATATCCAAATTAAGAAATGTTGTTCCAGTTGAACACCCTAAATCATAAACATTCGTATTTGGTTTTGCATAATCTTTGGTAAGTTCGGCAATCATACGTTGAGCCTCCAAATAAAAGGGAACTGAACGCACCACCATATCATCGAATACTTTAGTAACTTTTTCATCAAAAGTAAAATCAGTAGACTTGTCCAACTTGCTCTTAAAAATGTTATCTTTCATTACTTTCCTGTTTTTATATTCGGGTACTCCCTTAGCAGTGTACACCGATTAAAATAAAATCGTCTATCTTTTTATCTTATTTTTGCCTTTTATGCGGGAATACATACAGAAATAAACGGCAGGAGAGCAATCCCAAAAAATCAAACATGTCTTTCCTCCTGTAAAACCGGCTGTTTCTAATTTTCCCAAAATCTGCAAAGCACGCTCAATACTTTACCAATACAAATATCAAGTCAATCATCATCTGACTGAACTAAAAAGCGCAAGGTTGCCAAACGGTATCAAAAACGTTTACTCCTTTATTTTCCACTTCGCAGGAAAACAATCAGCTTGGACTTGTATTTTTGTATTAGCTTCTTTCCTTTTGTTAAGCTTTAATGTAAATATTTCTAATTGTCTCCTTTCTTTCACAGCTTAATTGTCATCCGAAATTCATTTCAATAACCTACGCGAAATAAAATATTCCCGTTTGTTCCCTTAACGGAAATAAAAAACACTGCAAAAATCTAATTTCCATAAGAATACTGCTTTCTTTTCTTTTATAAAAACTAGTTAGTTCGGAAACAATCGAACCAGCAAAATAAAAAAAATTAATGCTCTTTACTATATTCAGCTTTTAGTTTACGCATATTCTTGATAAAAAAATGAATTCCTTCCTTTACATTTTCCAAAAACTTCGCATTTCTGGAATCAGGATTCTTCTTTAATTCCAGAGCCTGCTCAATAACATCAAGCTGTAATTTCATTTTCTTTTCAATGCCGTCAATCATTTCATTTATGTCTCCCGAAACAAAACGAAAGTAACGTTTGCGGTCTCCCGGATAAGTAACATACTCTATTACACCGCGAATTTCAAGATTCTTCAGTGCAGTACTGGCAGAGCTTTTACTGATCTTCATTTCCTGAACAATTTCATCAAAGGTATACTCTTCTTTATCCATAACCATTAACAACCCCATAATGCGCGCTGTTACAGGCTGAAAACCATCTTTTTCATGTAACCTTCCGATGCATTCAACCAGCTCCTTTTGTTTTTGCAATCTTTCCGGTTCTTCCATTTGACCTTTTTGCCAAAAATAGCAAAGTTTTTTTAGTTCGCAACATAGAGAACCAACCTGAATTACTATGTATTAAAATAAATCGGTTTAAATATCAAAAATGAAATTCAAAAAAACATTCCATATTGGCTCGGAAGACAGAAGAGAGAAATGATAAATACCTAATATCTGCCTTCTGTCTTCCAGCTCCTGAAACGATGTATAAAAACCAACGATATGTGCTGTAAAATTACAGGCCCCTGTCTTATTTTCAAAAAATCAACAGTGCAGGCATATTTAAGAGGTAAGCTGAGATAGAGCATCAAAGAAAACTTTAATGAATAAAATCCCTGGGGGGGCATGAAGTACTTCCGCCTAAAAACAATCATTTCGTCTCCTAATGATTTTTTAATATCACCGGTTAAACAATTTTAAACCGCCTCCTATAAAAAACCTAAGTTGCAAAAAGAGGATATTTTTAAAACAACAAAAAAACTTAAATAGAAAAACGCCCAATATGAACTTTTTAAAAAAATGAAGGTTTACCTTTTATTATAAAGACTTGTTTGTCATGTCAGCAAATCAGAAACCTACAACCAGCATAAAGGCAAAAAACAATGGCCTTATAAAAACTTTTCTAAAACAAATTTCTTTGTGTTGCAAAGAAGAACATAACCTGATGATAAGTGTATTTGATTTAGAAAAAAATAAATTTCTTTATGGTAATGATTCATTTCAAAATATATTGGGATATAAACCGAAAGAGATCATCAGGGGCGGATGGGAATACTGGTATAGTAAAATAAGCACATCTGAAGTTGGAAATATAAAGAACAAAATTGACTCATGGAATCAGAAAGTGATTTCAGAAATACGCCCCAAAGCACTCTCCTTTTCCTATCACATAAAAGATGTTTACAACAAGTGGCACTGGGTCAGTCACGAGCTAACTTTTCACCAAATCAAAAAAAACCGCATCGTTCTCAATTACCTTCATGACATTTCTCAAAAGGAACAAATCGAATATTTTTTAGGAATAAAAAAACAAGCTCCTTTAGCCAACAACGATATTGCTATTTCAAAAAGGGAAAAAGAAGTGCTATTGCTTATATCGGAAGGTTTTTCTTCAAAACAAATTGCAGATGAACTATACATAAGCAACCACACCGCGATTGCCCACAGAAAAAATCTGATTGAAAAATTTAATGTTAAAAATACAGCACAGTTAATCAAAGAAGCATCAAAATCGATATTGATGTAGTTTTTATTTATCCAACCTTTCGGAAAATACCCAAAAATGGGAATTGCTTTTTACGATTACCAATCGTAACTTGTATAGTGTAAATCTGCAAAAGAAGGACGATTTGGGGATTTACACTCATATACAAGCAACCATTAAATTCACGACGTATGGAAACCCAACAAATTTCCACAACCCTGAAAGGGCTTATTGGGCATTTAAAAATTGAAAGTGCAGAAGATCAAAAAAAATTAAATCAGCTAAAAACATCGTTGTCGAAATCGGTGATTGAGAAAGATCAATCCATACCGCGACAAAAAGAATTCTCGATTGAAAAGTCCGATTTATTCTCCGATGACACGATTTCAGATATTCAGAAAAAATCAATCAGCGCCATCATTAAGACCCGGACAAAAACCAAGAATGAAGCCAGTTACAAAGTTTTCCGCAGAGAAGTTCCCGTGAGGGAGCAGTTGTTATACAATTCAGTCGCGGACTGGGCTGCGGGATCCAGGGTTGATCACAGTATAGGGCCATTAACAGGCCCCGATGGCCGTCAGCTCTGGTATGATTTTTACCCGATTGAAAAACTTGTCACTTTGTATATGAAAGGAGTGGCCGAACCTGTTCTTTTATTTAAAATAAAACAAAACCCAAGGCTGACAGCCCGCCCAAACATTCCGATACGGGTTAGTCTTACCCGGACATATTCTCTCGTTAAAGGCAGCATCTGGATCAATACAAAATTTTTAGCTCCCAATGCTCCGGCAGGAACTTACGCAGGTCTGACCATTTCCGGCGGAACAATTACTTTAAGCAAAGCCCCTCAAACCATCAACAATAAACTTACCATTGCCTCCAGTACAAATGTCAATGTTTTGTTGAATTTGGATCAGCCACAGGATACAGATGCAGACGCTGCCAGTCCTTATGGAAAAGATGCAAGAAATGCCCAGCTGCAATTGCCCGAAACACTTCAGTTTCATTTCTCCGGAAACGGAAGAATTATTGACAAGGTAGGGAATGCTTCATGGAGTCTTTACGGACAAAAAATGAAATTTGAGTGGATTGCCAATCAGCAAACGGTTTACGATACAAATATGCAGCGTATATTTTTTCCTTTTAAACCCTCGGGACAAAATATTACCATCAAACAAAATCAATCCGATTTTCATTTTTTAGACCTAAATAAAAAGGCTGCAATTCAAAAAAGCGGGTGGGTTCTGCCAGTGGCTGCAATTGACACCTCTCAACCAACAGCAGCATCCGGTATTGGTGAAATGTTTGTGCGGTGCAAGCAAGGACTTTTTAATAAATGGGCGGGCTTAAAAGGAGGCAGTTTTGCGTTAAATGCCCCCGGCTTTTTGGTTGGCCCGGGTCAAATTTTGGTTGCTGATCTCGCCGTAGGAAATCCGCATGCCAGCCAGCTCTTAAAGCTATGGAAAGAAAATTCAAGTCAAACAGGAACTTCGGTAAATCTCAGCTTTTCTGACAGTGCACCATTTTTTTATGTAAGTAATGGTAACGGCAATGAATTACTAATGACCTATTCCAATGCCGACTTTAGGATTGATCGTCCGGTGAAGGTAAATGGAGAGCCGCCGCTGGTCCGTTCACTGGATTCGCTGTTGATCATCGCGGCCGGTACAAGTAACAAACTGGTCTATTTGTACGATAACAATCTTATACTTGATGATGCGCAAATAAACAATCAGGATCCTGTTGTTCCCGAAGAAATGGCGCTGGCATTAACCAATGCATTGTTTAAAGTAACACAACCCAATGGTTGTTTGCTTTTTGGAAACATGAATAAAGATTATGACAAAGTTGAAAAAGGATTCCTTTTTCTCACATTCGGGCTTCTGGCCTATATCCCAACGTTACCCGATCCTTACGCGGCTAACCTGGGAGTGCTTCAACGACAAATACGAGGGACAAGCAAAGGCATAACGGGGGGAGTTTCAGGGAACCAGCAGATAAACGCCTGGCTTGTTTGTCGCACAGCCTGGTCTGTGTCATCTGATGAAAATAAAATGGATGACGTTTTTGTTTCTTTTCACTTTGCTTCTCTTAACAACCAGTTTGGAGATATCTCTCTGAATCCACCCAAAACAGAAGAGCCTTCAAATCCCGAACCGGAATCTCCTGTTACACCCGTTGGGAATACCAATATTACAGCTGTTAAGGTTTCCGGTATCATTTCAAAAACTGACACACCTGTGTCCCGGCTTTCCGGACTTAATTTATCCAACACACTGAGCGGGACACGCAAACTTACCTCCACGTTTAAAAATGTGACCACCGACAGGGGTTTGACTGAAACAGATGCAACAACATCGGAATCTGCTGCAGCTTTACCCAAGAGGCTACCCGATTACGAGGAAGAATGGGATAAAGATACGTTTCGGTACCGGCGTGATTTGTTTGCATTGCTGGATGTAAGTACCAACGCTGATTTATTTGGAATCAGTTTCGACCTGCTTATGCGAAGAGATTTTAGGGTAACTACGGGTACAAACGCTACCGGCGAAGCGGTATCCAGCTTTTTCCCTGTTCAGGTTGAGGGAATGGATGTTGTAAGTGCCGGGGCAAATGTGAAAGCTTTCACTGTACCACAAATATCATGGGAACCTGTGTTTAATCTTTCTCCACCGGCGCCACCACCTGACGGCCCTGTTCCGGGCGATCCTGCGGGTGGTTTTAACTACTATCCAAACGATGGCGGACCAACCCGTATTTTGAACAACAGCGCTGACAAAGTACCTCTGGCACCTTTGCCGGTAACCAGTTTTTTAGTTGACAAGCGTGATACAGAAAGTGATTTTAAAGCCTTTTCTTTTTTTACCCTTCCTTTTGGAATGAAATCAGTCGCTCTTTTAAGCGAAAAATATGTGTACAACAATGTCCCTCGGGATGGCGGCGACTTAAATAAATTAAAGGTATCCTTTGATAACGAGATACATTCCGGTCTTCAACTAAAAATGGATGCCGGAATACCGCTGCGTGAAGGCGACAGCAAAATGTTTATGGGAACGACGGTTCAAATCAATAATATTCTTGATTTTGCAGGAAACGAAACCGGAAACAGTACACTTGGTGGCAGTGTCACCAGCATTTTTAACCGCGAGTTTTTTTACGACACCAATTATCCGTTTGAATTGTTTAAACAACGTGGCGTTCCCGTAACAAGGATGGATTTAAGCGGCTACGGCGCTAGTATGTTTAGCAACTGGCTGAATACCAAAGCAGCCATTGCCGAAACAAGTCAGGCCAAATTTGATGTGTTTGTTGGTCGTTGTTCTCACGAGATAATTCAGGTAAAAAGTATATTGTATCCCTGGGCCATAAAAGTGGTGCGAACCATCACGCTTTTCCGTGTAAACAGTGGTTATGTATATCGTTTCGACAGCGGATGGAGAGCTGAAAGCGACGGTAAATTTGATTTCAGATATTTTACCTATGAAAACAACCCCAATTTCCCGGGAGGCACACCGGAAAATCCGGAGCCGCAACTTATTTCGAAAGAGCAATTTGCCGAATTTGAAATTCATCCCGGGCTTGTAAAAGCATTATATAACGTAAGCAACATTATTGAAACCAATGAAGTAGAGCCTTTTAACGAAAATGTGACATTCGATAAATCGGTTGACCAGCTTGGCGTTGAAATAAATACACCCAAAAATTACGACATAGAACTTCAACCTGTATATTTTGATGCCGATGTTGAAGTGGAAGGTGTTCTGTCGGGAATGGTCACAAAACCGACCTCCGACGGTGATAAAAAAATTGTACCCTCCAAAAGAATTTTGGGTTTTGTTCAGCTTGGCCCGAAGGGATTTCCGCTTAATAATACTGCTTTGCGTCTCCTGATAACCCGTCAGGGTACTATTGGCGGCTCTATCGATTGTGAAGTCAACCTGGTGGACAGCACTCAAAAGATGCGTTTAAGTCGTTTTGATTTTAATAATTCTTTTGCAGGCAATGGTACAGACCCGACATTCTGTGTGGCAGGAAGAGGGAATGTATTGTTACCCAAAGAAGGAAGCTGGAGCATGGTGAAACATGAAAGAGCAAACGGAGATGTCAGCCCGGTACCGGAAAATTTAAGTATTCCTGTGATTCGAGAAGGGAAAATTGTAAAAAATGGAAATACGGTTAAAATTGATCCGGCCACACCAGTCACAAAAGTCTTAACTCGAATTGCTGAACCAGCAGAGCTACTTCGCCAACCTGTGAGCAATACCATAAATTACGGACTTTTACAAAGTACCGACACCCAGAAAGCGTTATTCCTGACACCTTCCTTTAAAAAGAATACAAAAAAATTACTCAGTAAAACGCCTCCTCTTTTTGTTGACGCTTTTCGTATTGTCAACACCAAAGGAATATTCCCGAATATTGGTGAAGCAGAAAATTTTGCCGGAGATGTTTTGGGAGAAGCCATCCTGATGAAAAAGGGAGGAAATTTCCCGTTTAACATCAGCAATCTGCAAGATCTTGGGAAAGACGTTTTTGAATTAATGGATATCCAGGATACCATTAACAATGTCAAACAACAGGGACTTCAGTTATTGCATAATCCGGAAGACGCGTTTGATTTACCCACCGAGTTTGAATTAATTGACGTTGGTGACGGAAACTTCAGAATTTATATTGAATACGACAAAAAAGATAAAAACGGAAATGTTGAACAATCAGGAGAGTTGGATTTTGATATCAACTCTGTAGCCGAGAGCTGGAAAGGTAAAATGAACAATATTGGTCTGGTGATTGACCTGGCAGGGATAAAAAGACTAATGACAATCCGGGGTAACTGGGATTCGGAAAACGGGAAAGAAGCAACTTACCCGAAACCGGATTTGGAATTTGCTCCCGAACTGGATCCATTGGTTGACCTCCTGGAAATTTTACAGAGTCTTCAGGAGGGTGATTGCGGCGAGGCTGTTCAGAACGGATTAAAACTGGCCATGAGTAATAAAGCCGGTAGCTGGGAATACAAATTTGAAGCCTCAAAAGAAATACCTGTTATACGTTTTCCTGTTCCCGATGCTGTATACAACGATCCCAATACACCTTTCAAACTTGAGGCAGGATTAAAAATTGGAGCCTACTTTAATGCAGCGCTAAAAGTAACTACCGATGCCAATGAACTGTTGCCCAGTGCAGGCGGAGTTTTAGGGTTTTATGCCCGTTTATCGGTAATGTGTGTTTCGGTTTCGGCAGCTACGGTTTATGCCATCGGTCAGGCAAATGTTGATATTGCGGCCGATACCAAAATTGGCCCCTCACTTCGGATGAAGTTTGGATTTGGCGCACAAATCGTAGTGGGTCTTCCGGTTGCAGGTAATGTAAGTATACTGTTTGTGGTTGGAGCCGAAATTTTTATTGCCTCGGGCATCGTCCAGGTTTCAGCTTTTATGCTGTTTGAGGGGCATGCAGAAATTTTAGGTGGTATTGTTTCCATCACCATACGGATTGAAGCCAAAGGTACCTATTCAAAAAAAGCACTGGGTGGCGGCGCTTCCCGTACCGATCTGCAGTGCCAGGTTACTTTCGGACTGGACATCAGTATTGCGTTTATTATTAACATTAGTTTCACAGAATCCTGGCAGGAGCAACGTCAAATAGCCTAAAAACAACAATTATGAATCCAAATCAAAGATTATCAATAATGACATTTCCGCAATTTTTTGACGGGAATGAACTTCAGATAAATATAGTGGTCATCCCGCGCGACCACAATCCGCTTAACCCGATTATTGTCGGGGAAGAGCCTCAGATTCCGGATGCTACAGCAGCATTTGCCGATGCGAACTTTTCTTTCGGAGCTCAGTTATTACAGGGTTTTGGTGTTAATCCTCTACCCCAACCCAAGCCGCTCAGCGAAGCGATTCAGTTAACAACAACGCCGCCCGGAAACCCACGGGAAATATTTGAAGCAATGGCAAATCACCTGCAAATTTTTAATCTCGGCATGGTGAACTCCAATATAAACCTGCAAAATATTCCTGCTGAACGACAATTTCAAAAAGCAAGACCGGCGCAGGTTAGTGTATATAAACACATTCCTAAATCATTTCTTAGAGCTACAGGAAACAAACCTGTCGGAAACAAAAACGCCTTTACCGGTGACCAGTACCATTGTGCTGTAAAGGGTGCCAAATTTTATGAAGGTTTTAAAAGAAGCAGTAATATAATAAGCTGGGGGAAAGTATTTGCACACATTCTGAGACAACCCCTGTTAGCCAGAGGAGCCGGATTTATCTACTCAGCTAGTATTCCCGTTGAAACGGATACCTTCCCTGACGGCGGTTTTTTATACATAGATCTGGCTGGGGGAAGTTCTTTTAGTCCTCAACAGGCAGCTGATGATACATTTATTAAAAGATATGCCGCCCGAATTCCGGCTTTAACTCCGGGCGAGCCACGACATGTATTTGCATCGTTGCTGTATCCGGTTGTAAACGTTCACGACGGAAATTACGACAAACTGTTTATTGAAACGGCAGAGTTTGATGACGGATTTGCTAAAATTGTACACTGTCATCAACCACCACACCGCGATCCTTTGGTTGAGGAAGCCGACGGCTCCTACCCGGTAAAAGACACGGGAATTAACCTGGGATGGAACGACGTGGAAATTCTAAACTGGTATATGCGTCAGTTAAGCATTGATCCGTCTGTAGCAAATCCTGAAAAAAGGCTGGATGCCCCGATTGGAGTACACGGTTATGTTATCGATGTACGCCAGATGGCAGAGGCCGGCAACCCGGAAAATCCATGGGAATCATTAAACCTTGTCAACAGTAAACAACCGCTTACATTAGCTAAAAATCCCAACTTAAATACTGATTTTATCCAACTGGGTAGTTATGAAGGAGAATTGCCTTACCAGGTTTATCCCCAGCAGTTGGACGGCACAGAGCAGGTTACAGGAGTAATGCAGCCCTACTGGCTTCCGATGTATTTCGCCAACTGGAACGGACATAGTATGGTTTTACCTGATAACGACGCGGCCACAGTATATCAAACCACCAATCCAAATCTGGATGCTGACCCCGAAGGACAACCTGCAACAGATAAAGACGGAAATCCGGTAACTACCGGAACGGGTGTGTCCGGAGCTGCACAAAACAACCTCAACCAGATGTATAATCCGGGACCAATTAGTGTTCAGCTTAGGTACGGAAGGACTTACCAGTTCAGAGTTCGTATGCAGGATCTCAGCGGAGGTACTCCGGCGATTAATCTGAACCCGGTGAATGAGTCTCCATCTGATATTGCCACTTGTTTGTTTAAAAGATACATCGCTCCCATTCAGCCGCGAATACAGGAAATTGAAGCCGTTCCAACGGCACAACCCGGTGAGTTGCATCCGGTCATAGGCACCGACGGTCCTTCGGAATTAAATGAATTAAACATCAGAAGGCCCAAACTTGGGTATCCGGCTGTTGTTTATACCGATAAATACACTGACCCGATCCAGCGTTTGTTAAACCAGTCAAATATGAGTCTGGATGTCGACAATGCCAACCATAGTCACAATGCAGAACACAGGGTCGGTTTGGGAATTGCGGATCCTGATGTTAACCAGGTGGAAATCACTGTTGAGATTGAAACATTGAAACTGGATAAGTTGAACAGTGTAAACGGAAAAGATGATTATGTACATTTATATACCACACAACGATTTTTCCCGGATATCGATGGCAACGATGATAATTATGAGGCTACATTAAATATTCCTATTGAATACAAGGATATTGAAGGGCCCGACAAAGTATTAAATGTGGGCGCTGAAATCAACCTGGTGCAGGATTTAGGCCTTACGGATGATATTGATAATCTTCCTCAACTGGTTTTACCTACAGCCCGAACCGTTCGTCTTACAATTCGTGCAGTTTGTGAAGACAAAGCCGATGATAACGACACCAGCGCATATTACGGAGTCATTGATGCAGCAGACAAAACAATGGATGTTAGATATGGGGAACCCTTTAGCGTGGAATTATACAAACCATCGACTGATGAAACCGGATTGCTGGCGCTTACTCCGGGAGTTCCGAATGTACAGGCCTTGTATATGCGACCGGACACTGCCACTGTTTTTGATGGCCGGTTAACTACTTTGTTTTTTGGAAGTGAGAATGTGACTCAAAATACCAATGTGAAACAACTGGCGGATCAACTGAATCTGGAAAGCAGTGGCCTGACTCTCAATGCACCCAAAGGGAAACGAGTTGTGTTTGGTTGTTCGAGTCGTATACGTCACACATTAGCACCGGATGGATCGTCGATTACATTTGCATCAAAATCTGATTTATTTAACCACTGGGTTTGCTGCATTAATTTTGAATTAGACAGGGACTGGATGTGGAATGCACTTGAAACAGATAGTTTTGCAGTTATACGGACAAAAGGTTTTACCCACGATAATCAACCCGAAGAAGAGGATGCTGAAATCGGACGTATAAAAATGATACGGACAGCCTCCTTTGAATCATTGGATAATCCGCAACGAAATTCCACGCAAATTGTATTTATTGACGCGGTGGAACCCAAGAAAGATCCGCAGGCAGCAAATTCGTTTCCTGATACCATTGACGTTGCTTACACGCTTGAACCCAGATTTAAAGCAGATCATGCTGCAGAACGGGATGAACCAGTAGTTGTGGAAATGACCCTGCCAATTACGACTCCGCCGGCCCAGGTTCCCAAAATAGTTTCAGCCGGCTTTGCACTTTCTCCTTATGTGCGCGATGAAAAATATCAGAATTCTGAATCGCGTAAACGTTTTCTCTGGATTGAATTTGCTGATCCGGTAGAAGATCCTCAGGACACCTATTTTGCACGGGTTCTGGTCAATTCACCCGACCAGTTGTTAAGCAATAATCATCCTTCGCTTTTTGTTGGCCAGCAAGAGCCTCCTTTACCCGTTGACCCGGAATTGATACGTATTATTTCTCCTTCATCATCCAACGATCTGGCAGGATTGAGTGCTATGCAAGCAATGGTTAAAAGTACATCAAGCGATAAGCATTATATTCTGCCCTTACCTCCGGGATTACATGCAAACAGCGATGAAATGTTTGGATTCTTTACCTATGAATTCAGGGTTGGACATTTTGAACGGCCTGCAGTCAATCCTGGTCAGGAACCGGAAAAAGTATGGACAACAGCCCAGGGGCGTTTTGGCAGAAGATTAAAATCGCAGGGCATTCAACACCCGGCTCCGGCACTTACATGTATGCCCAACCGCGACAAGGACAAACTTTGGGTAACTGCACCATACGCAGTCGCAGTTCATAAAGGTAAAAATGTAACTGCCGATCCGCCACGAACTGAATTATGGGCATTGTTGTACGCACAGGTAAAACAGGCAGACAACAACGACTACCGGAACATTCTGCTGGACGATCGCCCGTTGGACTGGAGAATTCAGGTGGAAAATAAAAAAGAAGAAAATGCCCTTCAAAAGTATACCAAGGAGGAACTACAGTTACTCAGTAAAATAACCTTAAAAACACAAAAAGGACAAACATCTGTTGCGCCGGTCAACAATGTCATTAAGCTTGTTGATTTTAGCAGAAAAAATAAAAGCTCTACGAAGTACGGAACTACAGTCTGGACAAATAAGGAAGTTACACAGTTTCTTTCCATTTTTGGATTGCCCAAAGATGCTTCGCTAAGTGTGGTTGTGGTTGAAACACTACCACAAATCAATAACATCTTTGAACACATTTCAGGATTAAACCAGCCACAGGTTGCCCAAACAACAGCAAACCTGTTAAGCGAAGAACAGAAGGCAACATTCAGTCGTGAATTTACAAAAAGGTTTAACGCACGTTCAGCATCATTCGCTGCTGTTGACGTTCAGCAAAAACCAAGCCCGGTAAGTGATGAACTGGGACATCACCGTATTTTGCGAACATCCCGGCTAACCAAAGTACCTGATGTTTGCTGCACAGATTGCTGAGAAAAAAATACAATTCCGATTCTGTTTATATTTGATATGAATGGAATCGGCCCCTGGCTTTGTTAATCTCCTCTTGTACAATAATATTAATAAATTAACCAGATAATATTTTTGATAAAAAAAATTAAAAATTCATTTAATTTGAGTTCAATATCTGGCATAAATTGACCTTTAATGGGGAAGTGAGTTTCTGGTGTAAAAATGAAAGCATTTTATTTGCCATTCCCCCTCAACAACTTGCTGTATATAAAAAAATCCCGCAAAGTGCGGGATAAAATTATGATTGAATGTAATTCTTTAAACTAAGCAAGTTTAACATTTACCGCATTTAATCCTTTTTTTCCTTCTTCCAAATCAAAAGTTACTTCGTCACCTTCATCAATGTTATCTTTTAACCCTGATGAGTGTACGAAATATTCTTTTGATGAATCCGCATCTTTAATAAAACCAAATCCTTTAGATTCATTAAAAAATTTTACTGTTCCTTTGTTCATGATATAAAATTAAATTGTTGGATGTAAGTTACACTTAATTATCGGGATAAAATAACGAATACCGATTAATTAAGATAATCCTCAAAACTTTCCTTTTTACGGGAGTCAGTTAAAATTGTCTCCTGTTATACTCCCAACCGCCTCTGTTTCTGTCGCTTCTGGGCCGTGCAACACTTACATTAATTGTTTTGCCTTCAAACACAGTGTCATTCAGTTCTTCAATGGCTTTTCTACCGTCGGTATCATTAGCCATTTCAACAAAGCCAAATCCACGGGAAAACCCCGTAGCTCTATCAGTAATAACATTTACAGAAGTCGTTTTTCCATATTCTGCAAATAATTCTTTTAAGCTCTCACTTGTTGTGTCGAAGCTTAACTTTGAAACATAAATATTCATCTCTTTTTTTTAAATGTTTAATATTCTTCTTTTTAAACCAATATACGATTTAGTTTTTTTCCTGTCAGCCGTTGTATGTTCCGGATCATCATCTGTTCATCCTGAGAACAAAATGTGAGGGCAGTACCTCGCTGACCTGCACGGCCTGTACGCCCAATCCGATGTACGTACGTTTCAGCAACATCCGGCAAATCAAAGTTGATTACCATTTCAAGATTGGCAATGTCTATTCCTCTTGCCGCAATATCAGTAGCAACAATTACGCGTGTTCTCCCCGATTTAAAGTTTGTCAGCACTCGTTGCCGTGCTCCTTGTGACTTATTTCCGTGTATTGCTTCACAATCAATTCCATTCCTTTTCAATATGCGTGCGATTTTGTCGGCTCCGTGTTTTGTGCGTGAAAAAATCAACACTGATTTCGTTTGCTCCTGTTTTAATAAGGAAACCAGCAGATGACTTTTCTTCTGTCTTTCAACATAATACAGATGTTGCTCAATCCTATCCGCAACTGATGAACCCGGAATAATTTTAACTATTACCGGATTATTCAGAATCGATCTTGAAAGATTAGAAATTGCCAACGGCATGGTCGCTGAAAAAAATAGGGTTTGCTTCTGTTTGGGTAGCATAGGTAACAATCTTTTTATATCGTGTATAAACCCCATGTCCAGCATTCGGTCTGCCTCATCGAGGACAAAGTGTCGAATACTGTCAAGTGAAATATACTTTTGATTGATGAGGTCGAGTAGTCGTCCCGGAGTAGCAACCAGAATATCTATTCCCCGTTTTAACTTATCGACCTGAGGCCTTTGGTTTACTCCTCCGAAAATAACGGCATGCCGGAGATCTGTATATCTGGAATAATCTCCAAAACTTTCTCCAATCTGAATCGCCAGCTCACGGGTGGGAGTTAAAACCAATACTTTAACTTCGCGCCTCCGTTCATTAAAATGAAGCCGGTTGAGTTGCTGAATAATTGGAATCGCAAAAGCAGCCGTTTTACCTGTACCTGTTTGAGCGATCCCTAATAAATCACTGCCGTCAAGGGCCGGGGGTATTGCCTTTTCCTGAATTGGAGTAGGATTTTTATACTTTTTGTTTGCCAGAGCTTTTAGTATCGGCTCTGAAATATTTAATTCTTTAAATGTCATAATTTGCCTGACCGCATTCAAATACGGATTTTTTTAAATATAACCAGGTAAAAACACCAAACTTTTCAGGCAATAAACTCACATTCATGTCCTCCAAACTATGCCGAAATTTGACTTTTATCTCCTGGAAAAAAATTTTTATCATACATTAAAAAGTGTGTCACGATATTTGTGCAGCACACTTCGCAACCTGTTAATCTAAACAAGAAAGTTGATTTTGATGTCGAATTGACGATGAGAAGATTCGCAAACGGGAAGCGAAACGAAGCATTGCGTTAGACGATTTCAATAAAAACCTGATTGTCAAGGCTGCGAAGGTATGAAATAATATTGAAACCTTATAACATATAAAAATATTTCCTTTTATTAGAAAATATATTTCACAAATTCTGACAATGAATAGAGTCAATTCTTATTTTGCCGAACTGGAACTGGCTACTCCTCTCTTTATTATCTCTAATCTTTTAACAAAAGTAATAAGGGAAAATAAAGTCATTCTATAATCGGGAAAGGAACACCGGACGTTCAATACAAACCTTTACTTGTTTTCCTTCGAGTGTACTGACTTTTAACACGTGATTAAGAAACAGGATTTTTCTATATATCATACCAATGAACCTAACATCTGTTCAATTAAAATATTGTCTTCTATTGAACATTTTCATAACTTGCAGATAAAACCATTCATGAATGACGCTAACACTTAGATTTTTTTGGATTCTCTGCTGTTTTACAGTAAGCTACTTTAGCCAGGCAAACCCTGAAAATCCGGAAAAAAATGCTGGTCAGGGAAATGAACAGATTAAAACAAATGCAGACAATAAGAACGGTAATAACTGGATTGATAGCCTGAACAACCGGGTCATCAACAATTCAATAAATATATATGATCCGGACAAATTTTTAAAAAGTATCATCAAAGATACGAGTCGTTTGTTGACATATTGGGAATACAGCAAAGCCAACAAAAATTCCGAAGCGGAATCATTCGTACTCAACATGTTGGGTAAAAATAAACTCAACAATAGCAGTTATTCAAAAGCTATACAATATCATCAACAGGCTTACGATGCGGCTTTGAAGTCAAGAAATGATTACCTCGAAGCCTTATCTTTAAATATGATGGGGGTGGTGTACCGACGAATGTCGGCTGTGAAAACTGCCCTGGAATACTACATGCGTGCATTGAAAACAGCGCAGGAAAGTAATAATACCGACGAATACATGCTTAAAAGCATGGCCATATCCAACGAAGGAATTGGCGGTCTTTTCCGCATGTTGGAACAATATGAATCAGCAATCGAATACTACAAAAGCTCACTCCAATACGAAGAACAGCTTGGCAGTTTGCTGGGGATGGCAATTGATAACCACAATATTGGTAAAACGTACGGATTATTGGGCGATTATGATTCTGCGATATTTTACCATAACAGATCCTTAGAATATAACCAACAGCTGAATTCTGTTTTAGGTAAGGCTATTTGTTACAACAGCCTGGGAAACATCGCAATGCTTCAAAATGAATACGATAAGGCTTATAACTTGTTTGTTCCCGCCTTAAAAAAGGCAAAACAAGCCGGCGACAGTACCTACATTGTGAACTCCTATACCAATTTGGGATGGTATCACTTAAGCCAACATCAAAACGACAGTGCAAATATTTTCTTTCAGAACGCGATTGCCATATCTAAACGTATTGGATATAAAGCTGCTCTTTTAAAAAGCTATAATATGTTGTCGGAACTGGAACAACATAGGAGCAACTATAAAAAAGCACTTAGCTATTTTATGGAAGCGAATAAATACAAAGACAGTATTGCCAACGACAAAAACCGGCAATATATAGCCGACCTCACAATTCTCAATGATATAGAAAATCAAAAACAAAAGATTGAAAAACTGGAATACAAAGACCAGTTGAACAAAAAAAACCAAAAGAACAAAAATATTGTTATCGTTTTACTCGGTTTGGTTGCCTTGATACTTGTTTCTCTCATTCTGCAGGGAATTCAAACCAATAAAAAGAACAGGCTTATTCATCGTCAGAAAGAAGATATGTTCAAAATGCAGTTGGAACTAAAAGCGCTTCAAAATGAACGTTTACTTGCCGAAAACAAACAAAAAGAATCAGAAAAGCAACTACTAAAGTCTGAACTTGAAGCCAATGAGCTCACCCGGCAGAATGAGATTAAGGCGATGCAAAAAGAAATCGACCACAAAAACAGAGAACTGACCACCGCTGCTGCCTATGCCATCAAAAAAAGCGAAAGCATACGTGTATTTCTTGATAACATCGACAGGCTTAAACTTCAAAATAGTAGTTCGGCAACACTAGACAAATTACGAAAGGATATAGAAAAACAGATGGATCCCGATTCTGATTGGGATAATTTTAGTCTGTACTTTGAGGAAGTCCATCCAAATTACTTTCGAAACTTAAAAAAGAAACATCCCGACCTTACAAAAAATGAACTTCGGCTTTGTTCATACCTCATTATGAATTTAAGCAACAAAGAGATTGCTCTTCTTTTATATGTCTCAACCGATACCGTACAGAAAGCAAAATACCGGCTAAAAAAGAAACTCTCGTTATCGTCCAACGATAGCTTATTTGACTATTTATTGACAGTCTGACAAAGTATTTCGCCATTTAATGTAATAATAACTGCTACCCTCAATCTGAAACTATTAACAAATTTCTTCTCTCCTGTCCGGTTTTATGTTACAAGATGTCCGGCTTTTGTCCCGTTTTTTTTATAGATATATATCTATAAAATCTGAAATTTATATCGACGTTTTTACGAGCTAATTCAAAAAGCCTTTTTCAAAACAATAACCTTTAAAATTACTTAATAATGAAAAAATTTACCTTTTTCTTTTTTTTGATTTTGATATCGGTTTGTACAGTATTCGCACAAGTGCCTTCAGCCTTTAATTACCAGGCAGTTGTTCGAAATTCGTCGGGGGAACTGGTCTCCAACCAAAACGTTTCCTTTCGAATTAGTATTTTGGAAGACTCTGAATCGGGTATAACAGTCTATTCTGAAACCCATTCTGCAACAACCAATAACTTTGGACTTGTCAGTTTAAAAGTTGGGCAGGGAACTTCTGAAACAGGTACTTTTTCTCCTGACAGCTGGGGAGCAATACCTCATTTTATTAAAATTGAACTGGATGCTGAAGGAGGAAATACTTATACACACATGGGAACCTCACAGCTTCTTTCTGTACCTTATGCTTTTCACGCGCAAACCGTAGAAGTTGACAAGGTAGATGATGCCGATGCTGATGCTACAAATGAACTTCAGACCATTAGTTTAAGCGGAACCCTACTGACATTGTCTGATGGAGGAGGAACAGTTACTCTGCCATCGTCGGGCGGTGGCGATAACTGGGGAACACAAACTGTGATCAGCGATGCTACCTTATCGGGAGATGGAACTACAGCTAGCCCGTTGAGTATTGACGGAGGACTCATCGATAATCAGACACTTGCTATTTCGGGAAATGATCTTTCTATTTCGGGTGGAAATACCGTGACTTTACCTACCGGGAGTGTGAGTCCCTGGACAAGCAGTACAGCAGGAATTAATTATTTTGGAGGGAAAGTTGGAATCAATCACGATCCGGCCGATGATTCGGGTGCATTACAAATTTGGGGAGATGGTTTGATAAGCCTTGAAGCTGTCAGCAGCAGTTCCACTTTTCCAACCATTTATGCCCAGAATAATACCGGAACAGCTGTTTACCTTGATGGTCAGATTGTAATTAAAGACGGCACCGAGGGAGCCGGAAAAGTGCTGACATCCGACGCAAACGGATTGGCCTCCTGGGCAGCGTCCTCCTTCGGAACATGGACACAAGATGGTGATGACATTTATTATACCTCAGGTAATGTTGGAATTGGGGCTGCTCCAACATTTGATTTGGATATCATAAATACAGCAGACAACGCAATTGTAAGAATAAGTGCACCAAACAATAATGGGAATCTGGTCATTGACAGAGCAAATCAAAATTACTATGCGCGTGTTGACTATCGAAATGCAGATGCTTCGGGAACATTTACCACAGGCCTTTACAGGGGCTCATCGAATTTTAGAATAGATGCAACATTAAGCACCGAATTAGTCGGTCTGGAAGTTGAAACAGATGGAGATATCCTGGTTAGTAACGAAGTTCACCAGAAAAACACAGGAACTGCAAACATGTTACCGTTTGCTTATGGTTATATAACGAGTGCCGGCAATTTATCTTACGGAACATCAAATATTTCAATGGCTTCCAGATTATCCACCGGGCAATATAAAATTGAAATCGACAACCTGGGGAGCGGTTGTGTTATTCAGGTTACGGGTTCCGGAGGTTCTTCCTATATTCTGACAAAATTAATGGGAATGAACACGAGCTACTTTACAGTGTCAACATGGGATACCAAACTTGATGCATACTCCGATTGCGATTTTTCTTTTGTTGTGTATAAACTATAATTTAGCTACAATGAAAAACTATCTACTAATTGTTGCATTTTGTCTTTTCAAAATCTCAACTCCCTTTGCACAGGAGGTAGTTGCTTCTGCCGGAGCAACACAGCAAGCCGGTGGTGTAGAGTTTAGCTGGACATTGGGGGAATCAGTCACCGAAACTTTTGCTTCCGGGTCAGATATTCTCACACAGGGTTTTCATCAAAGCAAACTGGTAGTTACAGCTATTGATGAGCCAAAGATAAGAGTTTCAGAACTAAGTGTGTATCCTAACCCAACATCGGATTTTGTCATGATCCATTTTGACTCAGAATTACAGGATAAACAGTATTCGTTATTTGATATGACAGGAAAAATAATTCGGCTAAATTACATATCAAAAACCGATACCCGGATTGATGTAAGCAACCTGGCATCGGGAACCTATCTGCTTCGGATCAGTGCAAAGAAAACCAATAACATACAATCATTTAAAATTGTCAGAAAATAAAAAATCTTGAGCTTTACCATGCTTCTTTTCAATGACAGTTATTGAATTTGAACAGGCTCGAAGAGCATTTAACTATCAGGTAGTTTTCAGACTTAAAAGGCCTAAAACTACCTGCCATTTATAATAAAGCAGATAAGGGATTTTCTCTGGACTCGCCCCTTCTGCCATACACCAGTCTGACACTGCTTCTTAGTTTTTGGCGAAAATATAAGGAAACACAGTGGTAGTCCTCGAGCAATTATTTGACTAAATTCGACTTAAATTGAGAACCAAAGTTTAGGCGTATTCAGTCATCAAACAGAGTCGATCCTGACAAGAGCAAAGAGGTTACCGGAGTTCCCGGCAACCTCTTTAATCTATCTCAAGCATTCTGTTTCTGTAAAAAAGGATAATCAGTATATCCCTTTTCTCCTCCCCCATAAAAAGTTGTTCGATCATACGGATTTAACTCAGCACCTATTTCTATTCGCCGTGGTAAATCCGGATTAGAAATAAAGTTACGTCCAAATGCAATGGCTTCGGCCCATTCGTTATCCAGGTATTCCAAAGCTGTTTCCGGAGTAAATCCATCTGCAGCTATGATGGTTCCGGAATACCGATTCCATAACTCCTTTTCTTTTTCGAATATTTTTTGATCCTCAATCTCGGTTGCCCTTGCCCGTACAAAGTGCACGTAAGCCAGAGGCCTTGAATTAAGCTCTTTTAAAAGATACCCGTAAACAGGTAAGGCTTCAAGATCATGAACGTCACCGGAAAAAGTGAATGGAGATAACCGAATACCTACTTTCCCAGCTCCCCATACCTCAACCAGTTGATCAATAACTTCCAAAGTGAGTCTGGCCCGGTTTTCAACGGAACCACCATACTCGTCTTTCCGGTGGTTTGTTTTTCCATGTAGGAACTGATTTAAAAGATAGCCGTTCGCCGAATGTAGTTCTACCCCATCAAAACCTGCAATTTTAGCATTGTTAGCTGCATGTCTGTAATCCTGAATAGTGGATTTAATTTCACTGGTTTCAAGGGCACGTGGAGTCTCAAAAGGAACCTGTTTCCAATCAGATGTCAATGTATTTCCCTTTGGTTGAATCGCAGAAGGCGCAACCGGCAATCCCTCATCGGTATGAAAAGATGAATGTGATATACGACCAACATGCCACAACTGCAAAAATATACGGCTACCTTCTTTATGCACAGCATCCGTTATTTTTTGCCACCCTGCTACTTGTTTATCTGAATAAATTCCAGGTGTCATCGGATAGCCTTGTCCCAACCTCGAAATCTGACTTGCTTCTGTTATAATCAACCCTGCCGATGACCGTTGACGATAATATTCAACATTCAGGTCAATTGGGACTAACTCGACATCCGCCCTCATACGTGTTAGCGGCGCCATCACAACTCTGTTTTTCAATGCGTAATCTCCTAACCGGAGTGGTGTTAATAGTTTGTTTTCCATTGCCTAACTTTTTCTTAGACCGATCGGTCTATTAATACTTAAAATTTTTTATACACTAAACAATTCGATTTCTTCTTTAATCGATATAATAATCTCATTCACTTGTTTATCATCATTACCAACCCGGCTGATCAGAACGATACCTTCCAGCATAGCATAAAATTTAAGAGCCACTCTTTTCGCATTCAGTTCAGAGTGAAATTCGCCGTCATTAATTCCCTGTGCAAGCAAGTCCTCCAGGTATTTCTGTGAGGTGAGAATCACCTGATGAACCCTTTTTTTGATCTCCGGTTTGGTATCATCTGATTCAGTTCCAAAGTTGAGCACTGGGCAACCGCCATATTCTTCCCTGAATTTCCCCTCTTTAAAATGCTCCAGGTAGGCAAACAATTTTTCTTTAGCGCTGGGATATTTCTTCAGAAATGCCTCTCTTTCATTTGTATACTGAGTGGTGAGGTAATTGAAAGCTTCCAGACAAATCTCATCCTTATTCACAAAATTACCGTACAAACAACCTTTGGCTAACTGTGTTGCCTCCATGATATCACTGATTGAAGTTCCGGCCATACCCTTCCTGTTAATTATTGGGGCTGCCCTTTCAATAATAAACTGTCGTGTTCGCTCCGCTTTACTCATCGTGTCACGAAAATAGACCATTTGGTCTAAAAAATAAAATATATTTTTTGTATTTTGCAACAAACTAGAAATCAAAACATTCGCAATTTCAAACAAAAGTTCAATAGATACATATTACAAATCGTTAAACTATTAAGATTATGAAAAAATTATTACTGATTTTTGTGCTGACTGCAATTTATGGAATCTCTGTTTCAAATGCTTCACCTAAGATGTTAGCCACATCGGAAACAGAAATTTCTTTTGTTGCGGATACTGATAATCATTCCCAACCAACAATTGAAGACGAAAAAAAAGACAAAAAGAAAAGCAAAGCATCAGCTAAAGCAGTAGTTACCAAAACAGAAACCTCGTCAGGTTGCACAGATGCACAGAAAAAAAGCTGTGCCGCTTCAGGTAAGAGTTGTGCTGCTTCGGAAAAGAGTTGTTGTTCTGAAAAGGAAAAAGAAGAAAAAAAATAAACTTTTGGGCTACATTTCAAAGGGTGCAAATTGCACCCTTTTTTTATGGTTTGAATATGAAGAATTAGTACTTTTCCATTCACAAAATTTATACATGAGAACACCAAAGACATTTCGTTTACACATTGGAATTTTTGGAAGAAGAAACGCTGGCAAGTCGAGCATTTTAAATGCATTGACGCAACAAAATGTTTCCATCGTTTCTGAAATTGCAGGCACAACAACCGATCCGGTGGAAAAGCCAATGGAACTTTTGCCGTTAGGCCCGGTTTTGTTTATCGATACAGCGGGAATTGACGATGTTGGAGTACTTGGAGTGAAAAGAATTCAAAAGACACTTCAGATTTTCGACCGGACTGACCTGGGAGTGATCGTGAGCAATTTTAATGATTGGGGCGAGTATGAACATCAATTGATTGAAGAATTTAAAAACCGGGAAATTCCTTTTATTGTTGTTTTTAACAAAAGTGACATTCACGGAGAGAACATCGATATTGTATCACAACTGGACAGTGTAAAAATAAAATATACTCATACGTCAGCAATAAAAGCAACAGGAATAACTGAGCTAAGGCAACTGCTGCTCAAAACTGTCCCTAATGATTTTATTAACCGTCCAACAATTTTGGCCGATTTGGTAGGCCCTGGCGAAGCAGCAGTACTTGTTGTTCCGATTGACAAAGAAGCTCCTAAAGGCCGGCTGATTTTACCACAGGTGCAAAGTATTCGCGATTTGTTAGATAACGACTCATTTTGTACTGTTGTAAAAGAAAGAGAACTTCGTGAAGCGCTATCCCTTTTTAATAAACCGCCTAAACTTGTAGTAACTGACTCACAAGCCTTTTTAAAAGTGGCTGCGGATACCCCCGCTCAAATCCCAATGACCTCGTTTTCGATTCTTTTTGCCCGTTTTCAGGGAGATCTGAACGAGATGGTAAAAGGTGCCATGAGCATAGACAAACTAAAGACAGGAGATAAAGTTTTAATTGCCGAGGCTTGCTCTCATCACCCAATTGGGGAAGATATAGGAACAGTAAAAATCCCCAGATGGTTAACACAATATGTTGGTGGGAAACTTCAAATCGACAGTATCCGGGGACACGATTTCCCTGAAAATATTTCGGATTACAAACTGATTATTCACTGTGGTGCTTGCATGTGGAACCGTCGCGAAATGTTATCAAGAATTATAAAAGCAAAACAAGCCGACGTTCCAATTACAAATTACGGATTAACAATTGCCTATTCCCTGGGAATCTTCGAACGGGCATTGCAACCCTTTCCCGCAGCTTTAGACATATACAAAAGGCCTTATGAAGACTAAATAAAAATTAGTCCTTTTCATTAAACCCCAAAGTCCTGATGCCGTCAAATTTTTACTATTTGACCAAATCTAAATTTATGGAAAGACAAATCTATCTGATTTTTGCCTTTACTTTAACTATTGTCGTGCTTAAAGCACAGGAAACAACAGAACCACAGGACAGCCTCCGAAAAAATGCCATAAAATTATTTATCGATTGTGATTATTGTGATATGAACCACATAAGAAGGGAAATTCCCTATGTTAATTATGTCAGGGACATCAAAGAAGCACAGCTTTATTTACGCGAAACCAGGCAAAATACAGGAAGCGGTGGAAGAGAATATTCCTATTTCTTTTTTGGTCAGGACAAGTTTGTCGGATTAAAGGATACACTTGTTTATATATCCAGACCCGATGATACCAGAGAACATCAAAGACAAGGGAGAACAAACATGATAAAAATGGGATTGATGCGCTATGTTGCAAGAACTCCCATTCATAAAGAGATAATAATATCACACGATGGTAAACAACAACAAGAGGAAGTAATTGACAAGTGGAATAATTGGGTTTTTGAATTGGAAACCAGGCCTCGATTTGAATGGGAAGAAACGTTAAAAGAATATACCTTCTGGAATTCCTTTAACGCTAACAAGGTTACTCCTGAATGGAAACTTGAGTTTGATTTCAGTCACCGATACACAAAAACCAAATATATTTATGATGACTCGACTTATGCAGCAACCAAGATCCAGGTGCAATTTGAAAACCTGATCGTTAAGAGCCTGGGACCACATTGGTCTGTTGGAGCAAAAACAGAACTTCAGACCTCCACATTCAACAACTGTAAGTTTCAGGCTGAAATTTTCCCCTCAATTGAATACAATTTGTTTCCCTATTCTGAATCAACACACCACCAATTACGATTTTTATACGGAATTGGAGCCTCATTAAACCAGTATAATGACACCACGATTTATGAAAAAATAAAAGAAAATCTTCCAAAGCACCAATTGCAAATTGCTTACGAAGTACAAGAAAAATGGGGAGGTATTAATGTTTCGCTTGAGGGCTCGAATTATTTAAATGATTTTTCAAAATACAGGCTTGAACTGGACGGGAGTATCAGTATCAGAATCTTAAAAGGACTTTCATTTAGTATCCGTGGCGGGGTAGCTAAAATCAGCGACCAACTTTCATTGGTGGCCGGCGACTTGTCTGAGGCTGACATACTTTTACAACTGCAGGAACTGGCAACAGCCTACAGAATTGATGGAGGAATTACACTTACTTATACTTTTGGGTCTATATTCAACAACATAGTAAATCCGCGATTTGGAAACGGAAGGAGAATGATGAGATTTTAATCTACATCAACCTGAAACAAAAAAGTACCTCAACTTATAGCTCTGATTTCCTTTTTATTTGATTATTCTTTTGCCAATTCCTTCTGAAAAAAGCCAAAAAACTCGATTCTTCCAAGAGCATCTTTTTTTAACAATTTTAAATTCTCTCTTTCTACGGCAAACTGAAACTCGACATTGTCGCGAAAATTACTTGGATGAACAAGCGTAATAAAATTTCTGGATCGACTCCAGGTCCCGTCAACAATTCTAGAGATTAATGGAAGATTTAGATTTGTATTGTGACTATAATTTTCATTACCATCAAACTCAATCTCCCAAAAAAAGTTTTCCTCTTTTAGCTCGTGTTTAGATATATGTATCAATTCATTTTCAGGTTCGTGATAAAACTCAAGCAAAAGCCATTTCCCGGGCAGCTTTTTTGAGGGCCGGGCAAACATTTCTGTAGAGCCCAACCACTTTATTAGTCCTGAAAAATTAATTTTGCTTCGCATATCACCCGATTAAAAACAACTTTTTTTTTGACTACAATTCAATTCAATAGTTTAATCGGACCTCTAAACGCTTTTATTAAAAACAAAACTCAGATTCACGTGTGCCAAAGCTATTGAAAACCAATACCTCCAATTTCTTTCAAATCTTAAACCTGCAAAAGAAGCACCTTTAGGTCATTCCTATTCTTTGTTTTCTTAAACAATACACAGGTGTTTAACCACTTTTCAAAAAAATCTCCAACACGTTCAATTCAGAAAAAGTTTAAACTGACAGACAGAATCAACTATTAGCAGCAAAATTCTTTTAGCAACTGTCTGACTTCTGAAACATTCTCCACCTTATATTTTGCAATTGTTTTTGCAAGTCCAACTTTAATCGTTATTGCAGAGTCAGGTATTTCAGCAAATAAAAATTCATCTGTCCAGTCGTCTCCAATGGCTACAATTTTATCCGCCGGAAATTCGTGCAGTAACTTTTGCGCTGCCCGCCCCTTGTTAATACCTCTGTTTTTAATTTCTATTACCTTGTTTCCTTCTAAAATTTCAAGATTCAGGTTTGTAACTAAACTTGTGAGCTCGTCTTTCAATTCAATAGCCCTGTTCACTCCCAGTTCCGGATCCGATTTCCTGTAATGCCAAACCAAACTGTAATTTTTCTCTTCAATAAAAGAGCCTGGCGTACGATCAACATAAAACTCCAGCGACGAACGAATGCTTTCTTTCCAGGAATCATCAAGCGGTTCAATCATCTGCCACGTTTTTTCTGGCGACCTCACCCAAACACCATGTTCTACAATAAGTGTATAAGGTTTATGGCCAAACCACTTTTCAAATGTATCTTTATCTCGTCCGCTAATTAAAACTACTTTATTTTTCGGATTTGCATCAAGTTCATCAAGCAAATCGTAAAGAGCTTCATCGGGTTTTGCATGAC
The DNA here is from genome assembly GCF_022267315.1 of Maribellus maritimus. Classification (GTDB taxonomy): domain Bacteria; phylum Bacteroidota; class Bacteroidia; order Bacteroidales; family Prolixibacteraceae; genus Draconibacterium; species Draconibacterium maritimum. The sequence goes on along the minus strand of NZ_JAIKLE010000036.1, from coordinate 16,203 downwards.
CGGGATTATTTTTAAAGCCGGTTAATGTTCCGTCGTAGTCAAGAAAGAAAACCCGGCTATCCGAACTGCAAATATCTTTCACAAGCGATTTCTGGGCAATTTTTGTAAGTTTCTTGGCAAGATATATTTCCTCGCTCATTTTCACTTTTTCCAGACTATTCAAAAAGTCATTTGCCCATTTTTCAACGTTATAACGTTTTAACCTTTTTTGAAGAATTGTATTTCTTTCAATTTGCTCTTCATCCGGCATTTCGATAGCGGTTTGAATCGCTGCTGCAATTTGGGCTTTGTCATTCGGATTAATAATCAATGCTTCACTCATCTCTTTTGAAGCACCGGCCATCTCACTCAGTATCAACACTCCCCTCCCATCCGTTTTTGAAGCGATAAATTCTTTTGCCACCAAATTCATACCGTCGCGAATAGGAGTTATAAGTGCAATCTCGCAATAGTTATATAAATCAACCAGATTTTGAAAAGGCAAAGACCGATAGAAATACCAGATTGGCATACGGTTTATCGATGAATATTTGCCATTTACCCGTCCAACAATTTCGTCCACTTCGCTTTTCATTTGCTGGTATTGTTCAACCCCCACTCTTGAGGGTACTGCAAGAAGAACCAGGGTTACTTTGTTCCGATACTCAGGGTATTCCTGTAGAAAATATTCAAAAGCTTCCAAACGATTAATCAATCCTTTACTGTAATCGAGTCTGTCGATTGACAAAATAAATTTGGTCTCGGGATATAAAAGATAATATCTCTCAAGCTCTTTTCTTACTTCGGATTTATCACGGACCGACTTTTTCTGAGAAGCAATAGCTGCATCGTGAAATTTATCATAATCAATTCCCATTGGGAAGTTATCTACTTTTACAATTCTTCGCGGAAGACTGATTTCATTTATTTGAATATCATAGCCCAAAAGCCGGCGAACAGAACTCATAAAGTGTCTTTCATAATCGAAAGTGTGGAAGCCAAGTAAATCGGCACCAAGCATGCCGTTTATAATTTCATTTCTCCAGGGTAGTATTCGAAATACCTCGTATGATGGGAAGGGAATATGCAGAAAGAAACCAATGGTAACTTCCGGGAATCTTTCTTTTATCATTTGTGGCAGAAGTAAAAGATGATAGTCGTGAACCCAAATCTTATCTACTCCTTCCATATTTTCAGCAATAACATCGGCAAATTTTTGATTCACTGCCTTGTATGCCTGCCATTGATCTTCCTCATATTCAACAAACTGACTAAAATAGTGAAACAATGGCCAAATGGTTTTATTGCTAAAGCCTTCATAATATAATTCAACTTCTTCTTCTGTTAAATTTACATCAATACAATTTTCATTTGCCAGGGCACTATCAACCTTTTTTTGTTGTTCAGAGCTAAGGTTTTGGGCCTCCACCCCCGACCAGCCTATCCAACTGCTTTTAAAGGATTTACTAACTGACTGCATCCCGGTAGCCAGTCCTCCCACACTTGGGGTTACATCTATATTATCGTCGGAGATGGCGATCTGCACTGGTAATCTATTTGAAATAATTAGAAAACGCTTCATAGTTTTTTTATATTTGTTTTCAAGGGATAATACGGAAAATAAGTCGAATCTCAAAATTAATTTAGTTTTCATAATGATAAATTTAGATTACGGAATAGTTGGAAATGGGAAAAGTGTAGCTTTAATATCAAAAAATGGCGCAACAGAGTGGCTTTGCCTTCCTTTATTTGACTCTGCATCAGTTTTTTCGTCACTACTTGATAAAGAAAAAGGTGGAAATTTTGAAATTATTGTAGACAAAAGTTATTCAACAAACCAGAAATATTTACCCAAAACCAATATACTTGTCACACGTTTTACCAACGGTACTGATACTTTCGAGATCATTGATTTTATGCCGAGGTATCATTACCGGAATGGCGGAGACCATATTTATTCTCCCCCCGATTATATTCGCTATTTCAAATGGAAATCAGGGAGGCCAAAGTTCAGGATTAAATATGATCCCAGATTAGAATACGGAGAAAAACCAACAAAAACACAAATTCGGTCTGAATTTATAAAAAGTAAAACAGTAAAGGGACCGTATGATTCACTTTATCTATATACGAACCTGAACAAAAAGAAGGTTGTAAACAGCGAAGAAGTAACAATGAAAAGCGACCTTTTTTTTCTGATTAGTTATAACCAAAAACTTCTACCCCAAACACAGGCACGAGCTTATTTAAAATTACAACGAACAAAGGTTTACTGGCTGAACTGGTCGGAAGAAACACACCGTTTTAGTCACTATAACGACGAGATACTGCGTAGCGCCCTTGTTTTAAAATTGCTGAGCTATGACAAGACAGGCGCAGTATTGGCTGCTGCAACGACATCACTTCCCGAAACAATTGGTGAAATACGCAATTGGGATTACCGTTTTTGCTGGCTCCGCGACGCATCGATGGTTATTAAAGTAATGACTAAGTTGGGACATTGGCGCAGTGCCAGCCGTTTTCTGAATTTTATTATTGATGTAGTATCCGATAAGGATGAAAAAATTCAGATTATGTATGGTATCAATAAAGAGAAGAATTTAAAAGAACGAATTCTTACTCATTTTTCCGGATATGAGGGCAGTGCTCCGGTACGTATTGGAAATGCTGCCTACAAGCAAAAACAACACGATATTTACGGGATTTTAATGGATGTCATTTATCAACAATTTAGTCTCTTTGACGTGTCGTTGGAAAATAGTGAAGAATTGTGGACCATTACCAGGAGTATTGTTCGGATTGTAAAAAATAACTGGAGAAAACCAGACCGGGGAATTTGGGAAATTAGAAATGAACAAAAACATTTTACCTTCTCAAAACTACTTTGCTGGGTGGCTGTTGACAGAGGAATTAAAGTTGCAAAGCTTACCAAAAGAGAGGAATATATTAAGCCATGGACAAGGTTAAAAAATACCATTCATGACGATATTTTCAAAAAAGCGTGGAATGAAGAGAAAAAGGCTTTTACACAAACATATGGGAACAAAGATTTGGATGCTTCAACACTTTTGATGGAATCGTTTGGGTTTATTGAAGCTACAGACGAGAGATATATTAGTACAGTAAGAGCAACACAAAAAGAGCTTTCAAAGAATGGACTTATGTATCGTTACAGAAACGAAGACGATTTTGGACTTCCATCATCATCTTTTACAATATGTACATTTTGGATGATTCAGGCTCTGTTTAAAATCGGTGAAGAAGAAGAAGCACAAAAACTTTTTGACCAATTACTTTCTTATAGCAATCACTTAGGATTATTTAGTGAAGACATTGATTTTGAGACCAAAAGATTGCTGGGTAATTTTCCGCAGGCCTATTCACACCTGGCTCTGATAGAAACAGCAATGTTGTTTTCAAAGGACATACATTTAAAAACTAAATTTTAAATTCATTTGGACATAAAAAAACAGGTATTTTAGAAATACCTGTTTTTATTTATCGTTTTTTGTGTAATCCTTCTATTTTACAAAGGGAGCGTTGTTCAAATATTCAAAACATTCTTTTACTCCTTCAAACTGAGTCATACCGGATCTGATTCCTTCCAGTTCAACAAAATATTCATCAAGCCCGTTTTCATAGGCTTTTGTGAAAATATTTTTAAAATTCATCATACCCGATTGTCCAAGAACAGAGCGGTCTTTAATGTGTAAAACAGGGAACCTTCCGGCATATTTTTCGAAATATTCCAACGGATCGTTCTGCCCCATAACAGTCCAATATACATCCATTTCAAAGAAAACCAGGTTAGGGTCAGTTCCCTCAAGCATCAAATCATAAATTACATCGCCCACCGGCATCCACCGATTAGTTTGTTTGGCTTTGTCTTCTTCTTTTACTACTCTTTCAAACTCGTGGTTGTGATTATGGTACCCCCATCTGATTCCTGCATCTTTTGCGATTTCACCTGCTTTATTAAATACTTCGCATACAATTGCAGCATCATCATGGTTTTCAATTTGTGGCATCCCCGGTTGAACCAAGGTATTAACCCCAAGTTTTGCATGGTCTTCTACGGTTGTTTTCCAAAAATCAGCAATCTCCCCCATATTATCCCTGGTATATTTACGAACCGGAGGATTTACATGCGAGCCTGTTATTTTTAAACCAGCATCATTCGCTACTTTTTTAAATTCGGGTACGTCGTAGCCATACATCTTTCTTTCACGGTAGCTGGCTGCCTCAGCTCGGCTATACCCGATTTTAACAACTCTCTTTAATCCATTGGGAACATCTTCAGTTAGTTCTCTTCCAAGAGAGTACAACTGTAAACCCACAACTTTTTTGGGGGCAAATAAATTACTTCTGGAATTTGATGCTGTAGCGGGAGCCATCGCACCACCAACCACTCCTCCAACTGTGAGAAGTCCAAGTTTTTTTAAAAATTCTCTTTTTGTCTCCATAATTATTTTACTGGTTAGCTAAATTACAATTTATATGAACCTCTGTAATCATAATAATACAATCGATGATTCCAGGCCTCCTTATCTTCACCAAAACTTTGAGTAGCCGGATTCCAATTCACCGGACGTTTCAATTCAGTAGCTATATTACCCAAACAACAAAGAACAGCAGTGCTTGCGCCAACTTCGATTGGAGCAATTGGCTTTTGTCTTGAACGAACAGCATCAATAAAGTCCTCCATGTGCGGTGCACTAATTTCAAAACTGCCGCTTCCTTTTGCCTGTGCTTTCTGCATTTCTTCATACATCCTCTTCCGTTCTTCCGGCGTAAGATTCCGGGGTCTTCTTCCTGCCAGATTTTCAGGAACAAGCGAAGAGTCTGAACACCCAAGATATCCACGCGCAACTTCTATCCAACCTTTATCTCCTATAAATTTAATACCCTGAGCTCCTGGCATATCTTCCAAATAAGGCTGTTCTGTCATTACAATACCATTTAAATATTTGAATGTTAGATATTCAGCTCCATTGTATCCTTTAGGAATAATTTCTGCGGGACCAGAGCCATCCATACCGATAGCTGCTTGTGCGATATCAAACATATGTGCCCCCCAGTCAGCAGTGTAGCCATTTCCTGTTTCGAGATACCATCGCCACGCTCCCCACAACTGTTCCCTTTCCGGCGGATCTAAAGAAATAGGGGGACAAAGATCAGGATGATAATGAATTTTCGGATCGTTTAACGGCCCCATCCATAAATTAAAATTGAGGTTACCTGGAATTGGTTCTTCCGGAAGATCCAATGGTTTTGGAGGATCACCAACTTTTGCATAAATTTTATCAATGTGACCAATCGCGCCATTTTGAACCAATTCAATAGCTTTCTGGAACTCACCACTTGATCTTTGCTGACTTCCTACCTGAACAACACGCTTATTGTCGTTGGCAACTCTTACCATTTTCTGAGCTTCGGTAATGGTAAACGACAATGGCTTTTGTACATATACATCTTTCCCCGCCTGACATGCATGGATTGTCTGTAAAGCATGCCAATGATCGGGAGTTACAACTTCAACAGCATCAATATCTTTTCTTTCCAGTAATTCTTCATACTGTTCATACATATCGCACCGAGGAGAAACACCTTGCCCTTTTTGCCATTCTTCAACCGTTTTTTTGAAACGCTGTTGTTTCATACTATCAACATCGCAACATGCAACTACCTGAACACCAGGAACGCTGCTAAATCCTCTGAAATCGGAAAGTGCCTGCTGGCCACAGCCAATATAACCGAGTACTACTCTGTCACTTGGAGCTATCTTGATACCATTCATCGTCCAGCTTGGTAAAACAGTTAAGCCCGTTAACCCCAGCGCCGACAAACCTAAAAATCTTCTACGATTTAATTGATTTTTTGAAGTTCCTTCCATTAATCTTTGTTTTTAGTTCATTAATTAGAATTTAAAATCCGAATGTAAGCATTTCTCGCTACACAATGTTGTCTGCAAAACAAACAAAAATAATTTTATCAGTTAAGTTATCGAATAAATAACATTCGTTTATTTATACCGGAATAAAAGTAAGTTTATGACTTTATCAATTATAAAAGGTTTAACGTCAAATTCCTCAAATTTTCAATTTTATTCGAGAGTTGCAGCATAACATTTATGCCAAATAAAAATCAGGGTAGCTTTCTGCTACCCTGTAATCTCATTTAAGGAATAAGATAAAGATAAAAAATAAGGGTACTTCAATATTAAAAAAGAAACTGCAATTAATTTAGCTCCTGGGGGCAAACTTATTAACATAAAACGGTGTATTATTTATTCTGACGCTACAAAGAAGAAAATATAGACATATGCTTATTAAAAAATTCACATCCGATAAGATAACATAGAACTGACAAACAAACTCAAAATATTTCTTCTGTTCAAAGTATTATTTAAATCACAAGCCACAGCAATTCTAAACGATTCAACAAAAACAAACAGGTTGTTTTTTTTTCAGACAAAAAACTCCTTTTTAAGAGAATATACTTTGTAGTTTAAATCTAAAAGCCGTAACTTTTTATATGATTATAAACCATAACAACCTATAAGAGAACAAGCTTCAGATATTCTATACAATTCTGGCAAACTTGTGAACTATGGCCGTGCCATAATTAGGAAACTAAATTATTAACCAATTTGTGAATCATAAGCAAATAAATCCGCTCCTCAAAATTAACAATTCATTTTTTCATCAGATAAGAAATACCACACAAGCATTCTGAAAATGATTGTTAACGAACCAATCGATTAAAATTATTAAAGCAACCATTAAATTAAAATTAACTACATGAAAAACGAATTTAAAAAGTTCACAAAAGAACAAGCTACAGTGTTAAAACAACGCATTGTTTCGGTTACCGAAAATGAAGTACAAAAATGGTTTACAACCGAAAAAAAAGAGGTAAAGTTTAAAGTTCATGCTAAAACCCACCAAAACATGGCGGAGCTTCTTGATGAAGATTTGGATTTAAGCAACGACGCCATTGAAAAGCTGGAAGCCAATGAAATTGAAGATGAAGACCTTTTAAAGAAAATTGACGAAAAACGTGACGAAAACAAAGACTATGAAACCTTTGAAGTTACTTTAATTCATCCCGAAGACTTTGATTTTGATCCCGAATTGGATGAAGAGGATCAGAAAAGTGAAAAATTAATTAATGATGATACTGCCAAATTCAGGTCTTATTATGCACAGGATACACTGGAGGCAACAACCGACTTAAATATTGTAGAATCAGAATCTATGGGATTACCTTCCACAATCGATCACCGAAGCGACCAATCGCCCGTAAAAAACCAGTGCTCCAGAGGTACCTGCGTTGCCCATGCTTCTTGTGGGGTTTTGGAAGCGTTTGATCATATTCCGGATGATCTTTCGGAACAATATCTTCATTACAAATTCAATGAATTTATAGGTCGGCCTCACAATCAGGATCAGGGATTAAAAACTACCGATGCAGCAAAATATCTCGCCCGAAGCGATGGAAAAATTTGCCTTGAATCAGAGTGGCCATATCTGTGTAACCAGTCTCAAATAAACAGTTTAATAAGTGCCGGAACTTACGGCCCGTCATCGGATGCAACCGGAAATCAAACATACGGAATTAAATATTACAAAATTATTCAGGACAACGGGCTTACCGGAGAGAGTATTAAAAACACCCGTTATCTGGAATCGCTGCTTTACCAGGGTTATAACATTGTAATCGGTACGTGGGTTGCCTGGCAGGACACCGATAATGACGGCATTCTTGATCCCCGATTTTCAAATGGAAATCCTATTTATCAAGGGGGGCACGCCATGCTTGTTGTTGGCTACAATAAAATCCAAAACTACTTTATTGTCAAAAATAGTTGGGGCCCAGGATGGGGACATTCCGGTTACGCATATTTGAGTTACGATTACATTCGTACCTACTTTAAATATGGATTTGTGGTTAAACAACCCGTTCCTTTCGAACCACTAAGTGTTCCGGGAAGACTTTTACGGGCACCCTATTCCTATTCCAAAATCAGCAGAACCAGATTGCGTGCTGCCATTATCGCATTTAAAACCTCAAAAGGAAGATATGCAGTTTGCGAAGCTTATGCAGGATATAATCTCTATCTGAAAAACCTGGTGGTATACAATGCGAACGGAACCATTCATCTGAAACGCAGCGGCTTGGTTGTTCGTGGCACCTACTTGTGTGACATCGACAGCGGCCGTGAAACATCGAATGATGCTGACTTCTGGTGGGAAGCTGTTAAACCGGGTGTTAATTATCTCGTTCCAAGAAATGGCGCCAAAGTTTGCATATTATATGATATGAAATACCTGACAGCAAGCAGAATTAACAGTTATTCGATTAATGATGCAGGTATTCCTTCAAGCAAGTTGAATTTTGCAGTTGTTGTTGGCAAAACAACGACCAATCGTCCTTACAAAGCAATTATGCATTTGGAGTCCAACAACCAACTTGAAATTTCCTATCTTGAAGTTTTGAATGACGACGGCACAAGGTATAAATACAAACGTGGAATTATGGTCCCGTCGTCGTGGACTTATAATCTCGATACGCTGCAAACCGGGGGTGGGAAATATGCCGACTTGTGGTGGCACGTTATTTCCGACAATGTAGGTTTTGTTGAAAAATATTCCTGGGCAAAAATTGAGTTACTGTTCTATGTCTGATAAATCAACGGGCCGGGAGAATTTTCCGGCCTGTTTTAAAATTTGTCAAAAAAAACAATTTTGCTGGTAGCCGACCAACCAAAATAGTTGTATCTTAAACTCACTAATTCCAATTCTTAATACAATGAAATTTCTCGCTGAAAATACAGACCAAATAAATCTAAAAACCGGAGATGAATTTGCTTTGGAGAACTACAGCGTTGCTGTTGTTCCTCCACATCTCAATCTTGAGGCGTTTATACATCTTCCAAAAAATCTCACATTACTCATAACGGATTATCCTGAACAGGAAGGCACTTTTGAAAGTACCTTCCATATCAAGGCAAATTCATCCGGAAGTGGTGTTATAAAAATAGGATACAAAGACTGGGACACAAACACCAATATCAGGGAAAAAGAAATTCTTGTTAATGTTTCCTAAAGAATAAAGTCTTTACCCTTACCAACAACCAAAACGAGCTTAAAAAATGCAAAAAGCAGTTTTCCGAAGCCTTCAATTAACAACAACGCGCACTCTGTCCAGATTTTGAATTCTTGTGAATGGTGTTTCTTTATCTCCGTCTCGTTGTGAAGCAACCCTTAGCACCGGAAAATATTTTCCCGGCTTATTGAAGGTATGTTTCATAGTAATTTCAATACGTGAACCGTTATTTTTAATTTTTGTGTCAGACAAATCAACAATATCTTTAAAAGCTCCTGAACTGTCGAAATCCCAGGCTGCATTAACCAGCTTTCCTTTGCCCTTTGGAATGTCAACAACAGCATTAAATATTACTGTTTCACCCGCGGAAATATCAGCGCGTTTTTTCCCATTGATAGTAACATTAACTACTGGTTGGATACCGGCACGTTCGTCCGCCGTTGCCGGGACAATCACCTGTCCATCTTCAATTTTATATTTGGTTGTGGCAGCTGGTTCAATCCCATTTTCCACCCAATTACTTAAATCCAGAAGTGCCTGTTGAAGTACACCAAGGTAACTGACGATATAATTTGGATTGCCGGGAAACGGAAAATCAGCATGATTGGCATGATCTGTATACCAGAGCCGGAAATTATCATCTGTTTTCTCGCCAAGCTGTTTTTGAACCTGCTGCCGATACCAGTCGCCCTGCCATGGCAATGCTTCGGTATCCCACAAATTCTCCAATGCGATAACCTTACCTTTTATACTTCCATTTGGAATTACTCCGGAAGCTCCCATAGCAAAAATAGGCCCCAGTATCATAGGTCTTTGCGGATAAATTGGCTTTCCGTTTCCGTCACGAAATTGATCCCAGGTTGGGTATCCATCTTTTGGAACCTGGTGACGGTGATAGGTTTGTGCAGCCAAAAAGTTGGAATTATCTACTTGTACAATATCTCCCTCTTTGAATTTGGATAGAACATCCTCACTCGCAACGCCAAAAACCACGACATTTTCAGTAATTGTTCTTAAAGCAACTTGCTGCCCTGCCGCATCTCCTGTTTTTACAATTAAATCGCCACCCAAAAATTGTACGGAAGGCATTCTCCCTTCGAGCTTTAAAGCAACAGGTATTTCCTGTTCTTTTCTTTCCATATTCTGCCAGGCTTTATCAGCAGAACCACGAGCCTGCCCAGGCATTGCATAAACGGGTAATCCTAACTTCTGTCCTTCCTCCAAAGTTAAAGTCTTACTAATTTTTGCTTCGTATTGAATTCTATCACCTTCAAATGATTCAGGATGGTCAAAGCCATAATATCCCGGCATAGTCCAGAATTCTTTAAAATACTCCGGATCAGCCATTGCCATTCCGGGATAAAGTACACCAAAAGCATGAATTCCCATCGTTTTATGAGCGTACCAAGACGGGGGATAAAAACCCATCTTTGTCGCTTCTTCAAGGGCTGCCTTTTCTTCCTTATTTAAACCTGCATACATATCCCCACTTCCGCCGGGTTCAACAGCATCAAGAATTTGTGGAAACTTATCTCTTAGAATTCGCATTGCATGCATACGAATGGTAAACATATTCGGAATTGCCATTGGTGAACCAATAACATACGGTACTGCACCATCCCAAACGCCTTCGTTGTTTTCAATAGCGCCGATGGTTCGGTATGCACCACCACTCCCTCCAAAAATATAGCCGTAGGTACGATGCTTGCCATACAATTTTTCTGCAACCAATTTCGAGAATTGAGCACAGGCAGCATTTGCTTTGTACGCACCTATTAACGGGTCGATACCTGAACCATAGGTAGCAGTAGCTCTACTCCCGCCACCATTTGTTTCAATAAAATAGGCTCCATTGGTCAGCGAAAAACCTATTTTATCCGCTTCACCTATAGCACCCTGAGAAAGATTTTCACTATCGGGAACAGGTGTTACATATTAAAAAAAATGCCCCTCATATTTTTCTTTACCTGGAAAATAAAACGAAAAACGGGTATCTGTACCTTTAAAACCTCCATGTACATATCGATGACGTACAGGGACATCGCGCCATTCATCAATATCAATAAATGGCTTGCCAAAAACTGTATCGGTTATAGTAAAAACCAGTTCCGCATTCACCAAACTATTTTGCGCACTGGCATGAAAACTTAAAGCAAAAAGTGTAAATAGTATAATCGACAATTTTATGTGCCTCATTTTTTTAGTTTTAATTTCTAAACCGCTGTTCTGTCTTTTGATTGTAGTTTAATGATCACCCATTTTTTTGGAAATAAATTTTACCGCTCTGTTCGGACTCAGGCGATACAAATAATCCATTATCCGCGCATCTTTCCCAACAAATATCCTCTTTTTATTCTTTTCGATTCCATTGATAATTATTTCAGCAGCCCGTTCTGCCGATAACAGTCGGGAACTTTGTTTGGCTGCCTCTTGTTGCTCAACGTTAATTTCAAGACCTGAGTTTGCCATGATGTTTGTATTGACCGCACCAGGAAAAACAACCGACACATACACGCTGGTAGAGCTTAATTCCTGAATCAATCCTTCGGTCATGATTTTTACTGCAGCTTTTGATGCTCCGTAAATGGTCTGTCCGGGAAAAGCAAAGAAACCACCCATGCTTGAAACATTTACAACATGCGCCTCGGGTCGTTTAAGCAGATGGGTAAGCAACGTTTTTGTCAAATAAATTGTTCCCCACAAATTAACATTGAGAACCCGTTCGACGACATCATAATCAATGTCATTTAGTTTTTTAAAAGGTTGAATGATTCCGGCATTATTAATAATACCGTCAACTGCTCCAGCCTGCTCTATAATTTGACCAAGCGTTTTTTCAACCGCTTGTTTATCGGTGATATCTAATTTAAATATGGTTAATGAATCCTTTTTCTCTTCAGCCAAAACTGCTGTCTCTTCCAACCCTTCTTGATTGATATCAATAGCAGCAACCCTGGTGCCTTTTTCAAGTAGCTTTAATACCAAACTACGTCCCATCCCGCTTCCGCCACCGGTTACAATTATTAATTTATTATATACGTTCATTCGACAACCATTTATTTATCATCAAAAACAAGAAATTCGATACTATGTGGTGGTATTTCAACGGCACCCGCCTTTACCTTTTTCCCATTTATTTCTGGTAATGTCTCATCTGATTTCAATTGAAGAACCTCGCCATTCAATTTTACCGTTTTGGTTTGGAGATTATCACCATCTGCCGTTAGCAAAAACTGTTCTGCAGCAGCAGGTATTTCTATGGATGATGTAACATCCTTTGGATTTACAATCAGCACAGCATAACCTTTTGACGCGTTTTTCAGGTTGTGAATAAAAACATCTGGCCCATCGGTCTGTATGTCAGCATCGTAAACTTTTGTGCCCATCAATTTATTCCAAAGCAATGCAGCCCAGTAATTAGGTCTTGGTTCATGCGTATCCTGTTCCAGCAAAGCATATTCACTTGCACAAAGCGTATTATGCATCACCACCTGAACATTCTTTTTCGCTAATCTTCCCAATTGTTCCAGATACCGGAAACAATCTATGTAAGTTGCAGCCCAGGGATTACCTCCACAGGCAGCTTCTGCTGTTTCAGTCAGCCACATGGGAGCGTCGGGTACATATTTATCACGCGCATCCTGGTAATATTTCAAACCAAGTTCTGTTTTGCTCAACCATTCTTTGGTAAGTGCATTTTCTGGAGTTAAACTTCCCATGCATCGCTTCGACATCCATCCGTAATAATGATAGGTAAGAATCTCAAATTCCGGTTTTGGCTCTGCACACATGATGTCATCGGTTGAAATGCTTTGTCCAGGAATTATTCCTCCCTCACCCGTTGAACCCGGCCCCAAAATTTTCATTTCAGGAATAGCTGAATCAACATACATTTTAAAGGCTGCAAAATCTTTGGCATACCAGTTCGCATCATAACCATCAGGAGCTCCGCCATGGCCTGCGTGCGAAGGTTCGTTAAACATTTCAGCCGCTGCAATTTCTCCACCAATCGATTTTGTATAATTTACCAGTGGTTCTATCTGAGCCGAAGTCCAGTTCCCATCTTTATCCCGGATTCCATTACTAATAGCAAAAGAGGTTACTAATTTTGCATCCATTGTGTTGCAAAAGTCGATTACCCCTTTCCACTCTTTCCTTGTTAACACATTTTCAAACCCTTCAGGTGCGAACTCCAATTTTGGTTTATCGTTATCCTGGAAATAAGTCGTATTTGCCCAGGTTCCGCTCACCCTCACATACATCGGACCCAGAGCCGAAGCAAGGGTACGTAATTTCTTATCATACAGGTTTACCGGTGGAATCTCTCTTTTCAAAGCGGCAAAACCACCACTTTTTACTTTTTCCGGATCTACCAGGTGATATGGAATCCAAAAGTCTCCTCCAACAACTTCACACATTTCAATATTTACAGATTGATACCTATCATCAACCCTACCAATCAATTTTAGGTCAGCTATATTTAGTTCTATAACTTTTCTACCACTGTCTTCATTTGTTTTTCCTAAAGAAAGGACAAATAGTAGAACTATTATTGCTGTATCTGTTATATAATTCATTTAAAGATATTTTCTGATTTCTACAGACAAAAAAACAGACGAATAACGGAATCAAATATTCTAGTCCATCCCTCTTTAAAATTCCGGGACAAGAATAAAAAAGCTTATTCGTCGTTCAAAGACTTTTCTATTTAATCTAATTTTCTTATTCCCCTTGCTGTAAACATACCTAACAGATTTCCCTTGATATTATTTTTATCTACTTTATCAAAATCCATACTAATGTCATACCCTCCGGCAAAATAATACATAGACAGAGAAGTTTCCTTTTCGTCAATCTTTTCAATTTTTATTACACCTGCATCGCCTTCAGTTCTCATTTCTCCCTTTAATTTTCCATCCACCCTTTCAAGATGCATAGTCATTTTTGCATCTCCATTGGGAGTTCCTTCAACTACCACATCCCAGTCGCCTAAAAAATAATCTTCTGGCTGCTGTGCATTAGAAATGAGTGAAACAAACAGTGATGCTACCAATGTTAAAATAAATCCGACTTTTTTCATAATTATCCTTTTAAGTTTTTCTACATTAATATTCCTGTGGATATAAAATTACAGATTAGATTTTTTGTAGCCGTTCCGATTTTTCAGGAATAATGAATTAGATGTTCGTCTACTCTGGAAAGACAAGTTCGCATTTCATAGACACCTGTCTAACAAAAACTTAAAATAAAAACACAACCTTTAAACAATTTAAATCTTTAACTTTTAGGGAGACTAGTAAGAGTTGTCTTTTACTCCTTTTTTGTATTCAGATGGTGTGATGCCTGTATATTTTTTGAAAAAAGTATTAAATGCGGTTTTTGAATTAAATCCGCACTCATAGGCAATGGCTACTATAGACCAGGCAACGTATTCAGAGGAAACCAGCAATCTTTTAGCATATTCAATACGATATTCATTTACAAAAACATAAAAATTTTTCCCCAAGCTCTCGTTTAATACTTGCGTTATATAATGTTTTGGAATACTCGTATGAGTCGACATTTTAGCGATAGTCAACTCCGGGTCTTTCCATGACTCTGTCCGATTCATAAATAGAATCAGCTTTTGTGCATATTCTTCTTTTTGCGTGCTTTTTAATCCTGACTTTTGATACTTACCAGGTGTACTTTCATTTTTTACCGCAATCTTTCTTTTTAGTCTGATCGGTTTTAAGCCCGAACTCAGTCCACTCTGCCGATACCCCCATATACCTATAACATACACATAAACTAATAAGATGCCGTTTCGAATAAAATCGACGTCCTGCACAATCACATTTATTTCATGTAACATGCTCAACAAAACAATCAAAATTTGGGTAATCAAAAATGAAATAACAACTACCAGCAGCCAGTTCAAACTTATTTTATCGGAATGATATGAATAGTTATCTTTTATTTGCTTTTTATACCGGAAAACATGAATCAGAGCCAGGACACCATAAATCAATAAAATTAAAATATAAAAAGCACCAAAATAATTTCTCAACCAATACAGCTGAACAGAATCACTTTTTTCAAGTGTTAGATCAACAGCCCTTGAATTACGAAAAATTAGAATTAGTTGCACAAGCAATAACAAGGGAATGGCATGCAACAAGTCACTTCGCTTAAATTGCTCAAATTCTACGGTAAGATATTTTGAATACAAATACAAAAACGGCGGAAATGTAATGGAAATACTCAAAGAAAAAAACCACATATCTTCTTTCACCTGGTTACATTCCTGAAAAATATTCAAACCAAACATTCCGGAAATGGCAATCAACCAAAAACCCAATATAACATCAGCAATTCTCAAAGGCCTTTTTAAAAAGAATATCAGGGATGTAAAAAGCGCCTGCGCAAAGCCAATATAAACGATTGGTAAATTCATGACATAAAAATATAACTTTTAAGTTTGTCGGCAGTTCAAAATAAATCCCAGTAAATTTGTTTCACATATTCATTTTCTTCTTTTCCTGTTTATCCTGCTAAATCTTTTCCAACAGAACAGTCTGTTCTGACTAAAAATTTTAGAATATTTCTGTACAAAAGTGTTTGTTTAACTCTGTTTTAAAATCAATAAATCAGAAACAATAAAACAAATTATTAAAATACAGCATGCACATAAAAAGCGTACCATTCAAATTTCGTATTTTCCAAAGAAACAGTGAATCCATACACTTTTGTATGAGTTTTTCAAATAACTAAAAAAAACAGATAGTGAAGTTAAATTAACCAGAAAATATTTAGGAACTGGAAAATATGTAAACAAAAATTGCTTCCTATACTTCAAAACGAGGGGCACAAAGCAAACACAAATAGCCGGTTATTCTTTTCAGTATTTTACGATTGTTTTTTCTGTTTTGGTATTCTTATGTGTGTAATAAAATCATTTAATAAAAGACTTAATTTTCCAGAGACGATAGTTGCTATTTAATCGTTACAATGGTGATTAAATAAAATTGAGAAGGCCAATTTATACCAATTTGAGTATATAGTGTCGCTTTATTATCTTTGAAGCATGGGAAGACAAAGCAAATTCAATATAAAAGAGGATTTAAAAGAACTTGA
>NZ_JAIKLE010000035.1 GCF_022267315.1 Maribellus maritimus | reverse complement strand
TTTTCTTTAAATACTTTCAGTGAACTTTGCCTCAAAAGCGAGCGCAAATGTAAACACCTTTTTCATATCTCCAAAACTTTTTCAACCATTTTTTTTCTGATTTTTTTTCAGAAAATTTTGCGGCCTTTGAATCGATTACTTAATAATCTTCTTCTCTTCTTTAATTACCTCTCAATTCCTCAATGAACCTGCCCTAAAAGCGGATGCAAAAGTAGACAAGGTTTTGAAACTTCCAAATAAAAAATGAGATTATTTTAAGGATATTTTGAAGGCGAGCAAACAATGAATTGAAAATCAATATTATTACCAGAAATACTTCTTCTAGAAAATTTTTAATGCTGCTGATTTAAAAAGGCAAAATACCGTTGTTCCGACGTCGAGATTCATATTTTGTCTTGATGCTTCAGTGATTTCCACTAATACTTTTTCACCCGCATTTACCAAACAAAACGACAAACCATCCTTCGAAAAAATCTTTTCAATGGTTCCTTTTATTTGGTTACGAAGCGAAATTTGGATGATTGGCTGCAAAGAAATAGAGATATCTTCCGGACGAATCAGTACTTTCTTTTTTTGTTCGATCTCAATTACACCTTGAAATGGCTGACATAAAACCTGAACCTGGAAATCATTTTTTTCGCTTTTTAGTAAAACGAGATCGCGGTTAGGCAACTTTGCAAAAACAAATAAATCGAATACATTATATAAACCGGCGCCTTTCATTATTCCAATATTGGCCTCATCAAGAATTAAATCCTGGAAATTCCCAAGCGCCTGAACTTTTCCATCCTTTAACAATAAAAGATGGTTGGTCAAACTCAATAAATCGGGTAAATCGTGGCTAACAATTAACATTGGAATATTAAATCTCTTGTTAATCGTATTCAGAAACGGAATAATATTATTCCGCAAATTAACATCTACCGCAGAAAAAGGCTCGTCCATAATTAATATCTGGGCGCCACTTAACAAAGCCCGGCCGATAGCAATGCGTTGTTTTTCGCCGCCCGAACATTCAGAAGGTTTTTTCTGAAGCAGTGATTTTATATTTAATATATCGGTGAGTTCTTCAAAATTTATTCTTTCAGAACTCTTTTTATTGATCCCGAATTTCAAATTCCGGATTACCGATAAGTGCGGGAAAAGTCGTACATCCTGAAAAACATAGCCAATTTTCCGGTCTCTTGTAGGGAGGTTTATTTTCTGCTCTGAATTAAAAACGGTGTTTCCGTTTATATAAATAAACCCGGAATCAGGTTGTACTAATCCGGCAATTGAATTTAACAAACTGGTTTTCCCATGGCCTGACGGACCATAAACACCGGTAATTCCATTTTCAATTTCGGCTTCAACATCAAAAAGAAAACCATTTCGCTGCAATTTTATGTCGAATTTCAAAAACGGATTCACAGTTTTCGTCTTAAAATTCGTTTGTTTAAATATTCAGCTCCAATCATCGCTAGCAATGAAAGGACTACAGAAACAACCACTAAACGCAAAGTTGAAGACTCCTGGCCGGGAACCTGCATGGCTGAAAAAATGGCAAGTGGTAATGTTTGCGTTTCGCCGGAAATATTTCCGGCAAAAGAAATGGTAGCTCCAAATTCTCCCAGACTTCTCGCAAAAGCCAAAATTGCACCGCTAATTACTCCGGGCAAAGCCAATGGCAATGTTATTGTAAAGAATACGCGTAAATTTGATGCACCCAAAGTTCGCGCTGCCTCCTCGTAGCTTTTATCGACCAATTCAATTGAAAGCCGAATGGAACGTGTAACCAGCGGAAAGGACACAACAATCGCAGCAATAATCGCTGCCGGGAATGAAAAAGCGATTTTTATTCCGAGGTGATGATAAAAGAAACTCCCCAGCCAACCGTTGGTTCCGAAAACAACCAACAAGATGTAACCCGTTGTTACCGGAGGTAGAACCAGCGGCAAATGCAAAAATCCTTCAACAAAAGCTTTCCCGAAAAATTGTTTGCGGGCCAGAAACCAACCAATTAAAATAGCAAACGGCAAGACAAAAAGCGTACATACCAACGCGACTTTTAGTGAAAGTTGAATCGCTGTTAGCTCAGATGAAGAATATGTAAACAGTTCTTTCAATTTCTGATTAATGCGTAAAACCGTATTTTTCCCAAATGGGAAGTGCTTTATCAGAGCTTATAAAATTAGATAAGTTATCCGACAATTCGGTTTCCTCTCCCTTTATTTCTGTCATGTAATAATTCACCGGTTCATGCAGCGAATCGGGAAACTCAGTAATAATTTTTATTTTCCCCGACTTTAAAGCATCGGTTTTGTAAACAATCCCAGCTTCAACTTCCCCCATCTCTACCACCATTAAAGCCGAACGTACATCTTTTGCAGGCAAAAACCGCGGTTCCAATTTTTCTTCACACCCCAAACTTTTTAACAATTGCACTGCGTAACTTCCGGCCGGAACATGATTTGGGTCGCCAATGGAAAGCCGTCCTTCAAACAATTCCGGCAAATTCATTTCAGAAGAATATGCAACCGGTTCCAGGGAACTTGCTCCCGGGGCAATTAAAACCATCGAGTTCCCGGCAATTTCTTTTTCGGTTTCAGGAATGGTAAATGAAAGTTTATTCAGATAGTCGAGCCACTTTTTATTCGCCGAAATAAAAATGACAGGTGTGGCTCCGTGTTCAATTTGCCTGGCCAGCGTACCTGACGAAGCAAAATTGATTTTTACTTCCACATTGTTCTCCTTTTCAAATTCGAAAGTTATCTCCGAAATAACATCGGTTAAACTGGCTGCACAAAATAATACCAACTCGCTTTTTGCATCCTTTTTCTTAGACACGCAACCAACAAAAAGAAATGTTACTACTATTATATATATATAGTATTTCATATTTTGAGGTTAAAATATAAAATCAATTATACATTTTCCGCTTTAACACCTAAAATTTGTTCCGTAAAATTTTTAACGTCTTCAGTGAAACTTAACATTCTTACTAGATCAGAAGCCCCGGGTTCCGGAGTATCCAAAACTTCCAGCGAACAAAAATTCATAAATTTATTTATAAAACGAGCTTCAGCCGAAAAAGTGTCAGGGACCTCAACCTGCTTTTTTAACAGATGTAACATGGAACCAATACTTGAATGTTCGGGCATAATACCAAGTTTCATACAGAGTGCAGTGAGATAATTTTCAATGGCCAGGCCAATTAAATTGTATACCACATGGTTTCCAAGCCTTTTTTTGTTAAAGGCACCAAAAGCAGCTTTTGAATAACTTGCTGCCTCATCGTAATATTTTTTCCATTCTTCCATTTTTCCGGTTTTTAGATTTTTATATTGTGAACTGAATTCCTAATACAGCATAATTCCCAGGTGTTTCTTCATCGCTGATGTAATGATTCTTTGTTCCATCGCCATCGTGAAATATATAATGCAGGTTTACCTTTATATTTTTTGGCTTTGAAATGAGGTTAACTCCGAGATCCGTTATTTTATCGCTCCCGTCAAAAAAAGAAGCATCAGAATAATTATCATCTCCTTTAAAAACCTGATACATGACCACAGGCACCAAAATCCAATTCTTTTTTAGAAAAATATTGTAGCCCACTCGTCCCATCGCACACTCTGCATTGTATTTCGATTCATTTTTCCGGGACAATCGGTAATATTCACCATCCATTTTCAGGCCTCCCAAATAAATGGTTGCATCAGCGCCAATCGTTGAAGAAGATTCAAATGCGTCAGTTTCTCCGTGTTTTGAGAATCCAACTCCCAAGGTCGCACTTTTTTGTTTTTTTAAAATATTATTTGAAAAAGTGTATTTATACCTCTGAAATTCACTATCGCCCAAATTCAACATAAAATGCCCCAGCAGCACGGGCGACCAACTTTCTGTCTGAATACTTGTTTTATCCTGCCGGTTGACACACGAAAAATTATATAATAAAGTTGGTGTACCAATTTTGCCCGTTCCTCCTATGTTTATTCCCGGGGAAATTCCATTGGTTTTACCCGTTACAAACTGACGGAGATAGCACGAAGTTTCAGTTTTATCAAGTGAACTAACGGTCCAGGGCGAAGTAGTTGATTCCCTGCTCAAATGCGGCAAGAAATAACCTCCTGTAATATTCAGCCAATCGTTTTCAGAATTTAACTTCCACGTAAAATAAAAACTCCAGATACTAAAGGTTCCGGCACTTGCAGTTCCTTTGGTTGATAGATTCTCGTCTTTTGCCAGGTAATCAAATGACACCATAAAATTGTAACTTATTTCAGGCAATAAATTCCCTTTTAATCCGGCACGCCCCCTTCGGAAATAGGAAGCTAAACGCTCTTGAGTGCGTGCTCCATCTGCCGACTGGATTCCTTCACTGTAAACATTCCAAAACTGAACTTTTAAATAGGGAGAAATAGTGGGTTTAAATTTCTCCTCATCAGATTCATTTCCTGAAACAAACTTTCCAAAAAATGAAACCAACAACATTGTAGTTGCAATTTTAAACTTCATACTGAAAAATTAAGTTGTTTCTTTTGAATTAAATTTTGAATTTCAGTGAAGTTCAGGTCTCGTTTTAATTGGGTTGATAATGATTTGATTTTTATAACCAAATCAGTGGTTTCGGTTTTCGATAAAAAGATATTTCGTTTGGCCAGAAAATCGGTTAATGCACCTGTTCCGGAATGTTTTCCGATAATAAATATGGTTTCTTTTCCTATTTCTTCAGGGTTGAAAGGTTGATAAGTCAACAAGTTTTCTTTCAAACTGCGGCAGTGAATACCTGATTCGTGCGAAAAAGCCATTTCTCCTGTGACCGGTTTTGAAATGGATAATTTTCTTCCAGAGATTCTTTCAATATAAGACGAAAGTTCTACGAGCAGTTTCCCATCAAAACCAGGATCGATACCGTACGAGTATTTCAGCGCAAAAATCACTTCTTCCAAAGGTGCATTTCCTGCGCGTTCACCAAGTCCGTTTACGGTTAAACTGACCGAAGAAGCGCCGGAAGTTAAGGCAACTGCATGATTTGCTGTTGCCATTCCCAAATCGTTGTGCCCATGAAATTCAAAATCCATTTCAGGAAAAGTATCGGCAAGAATACCAAAAAGATTCTGCACACTCACGGGGTTCATAACTCCCACAGTGTCAGCAATTCTTATTCGTTTGGCTCCAAAATATTTTACGACAGAAATGTATTCTTTTAAAAATTGAATATCGGCACGCGAAGCATCTTGCGCACCAACGGCAACAAATTCAAATGAATCTGCAGCAAATTCCATAATTTCAGGAATGGAATCCATTACCCAGTTTCTTGATTTCTCGATGGCTTTTAATTGCACATCGGAAACAGGAAAGGAAAGATTAACGCGTTTGGCGCCACATTTCAACGAAGCTTCCAAATCGTTTTTTGTTGCCCGCGCCCAGCAGGTAGAATCAAAAGAAAATCCCTGGCTAATAAGACAACGAATGTCGTTCTGCTCATTTTTTCCAATTGCAGGTGTCCCTATTTCAAGTTCAGGAATTCCAATTTCATCTAACCGGCGCGCAATTTCAATTTTTTCTTCCAAAGAAAAAACCACACCCGGCGCCTGCTCTCCGTCGCGTAGTGTTGTATCGATTAGATGTGGATTTTTCATTTGTTTTAAAAATTAATTTTAAAAAAGAGGGGGAATTATAACGAAGTGAAATACAGCAAGCTCTTTAAATTAATCACTGATGAGATAATCCTCAACAGCCTCCCCCTCTTCGAGTGCGTCTAATATTTCGTCAATTTTTTCTTCGGTTAATCCGCCGTACCAATAATTATTAGGATGGATTACCATAACCGGCCCTTGTGAGCAAACATTTAAACATGCCGTTGAAGAAACAGCAACATCTAATCCGCGGTCGTTGCATTCTTCCATTATATATTGTATAAAATCGGCCGCGCCGTTTTTATTACAGTAGCCTTTGGCATCGCCAGCAACCCGGTACGAGTTGCAAACTAAAATGTGATAATCTGGTTTTTTCATTTTTGTAATTTTCTATTTAATTCTTTTCTGTCATTTCGAAGGAAGTATGACTGAGAAATCTCAGCAAAAAGGAAACAGATTTCTCCTCCTTCGTCGTCGAAATGACATTTATCTTTTATTTACATTCTCCTTTGCAGTTTGGAATTTTGTCGATTGCACACTTGCATTCCTGAACGGCAATTCCAACAATTTCAAGTTTCTCCTTTGGAACGTCACCAATTTGAAGCGTATATAACTTTTCGCAATCTTTTATGATTTCTTTTACTTTGGAAAACCGATCCGGCGCAAACTTGTGATTTGGATCTACAGGTTCTCCATTTTCACATTCGCAATACGATTCTACCTGGCGCAAATCAACCATTTTTAAAGCACCGTCTTCCACATCGTAGATATTGAAACTGGTTGCTTTCCCAAAATGCTGATCAACTTTTTCACCGTTGCTTGTTGTAACTGCTATTCGATAAGCCTCCCCCACCCCCTCCAAAGGAGAGAAGTTTGGAATAGCTTTTCTTTTAATATCATTCATCTCAAATCAGTTTAATTCTTATATTCTTTCTCTAGTCCCTCCCCTTGGAGAGGTAAGGAGGGGCTTTTTACCCACACCCAGTTCCTTTGCCTGAACACTCAGCGCCACATTTAAACACGTCTTTCTTTTTCAGTGTTTTTAATTCCTTGCCTTTGTAAACGGCATCCAGCCCGTCGTCGATTAAACCGGTCATTTCCATGATTTTTATTCCCGAACGTCCAAGAATGGAAGACGGTGATGGCCCAATTCCGCCAACCAACAATGCGCGGCAATCGCTGATTACTTCTCCCAATTCTTTCCAGCGGGAATTTCCGGCTCCTGGTTTTGGTGTTGGACGTTGTTCCAGCATTTTGTATCCATTTGGCGTTTCGCGGAAAATAAAAAGCTGTTGTGCTTCTCCCAAATGTTGGTTTACCAATAATCCTTCGTAACTGGCAACCGCAACGTTTGGCCGCGATTCATCCATATTTACTGAAAGACATGAAACTTCAGAAAGAATACGTTTTGCTTCCGGGTCGTCCTGCCCCAATAATCCTACTGCATCGGCACGGCAACGGGAACAATGTGTCATTGGCGGCAAGTGTTTACGAACTTCCTTCCGAATTTCTTTCATGAAAGAAGAAGACGGCTCTTCGACTTCAGCAAACGGAGTTCCTTCCACCGGGTAAAGCGGAATGGTATTCATCACATCCACTCCCATTTCTTTCATGGCAGCAGCAATTTCACCTACTTTATCATCATTAATTCCCGGAACAACAATGGTATTTACTTTCACAATAAATCCAACGCCTTTTAAAGCGCGAATCGCTTCCATCTGATTTTTCAGCAGGATTTCAGCGGCTTGTTTTCCGAAATAACCCCGTTTTTCGAAACGCACCCATTTGTATATTTTTGAAAGTGTCTCGGGCTCGGTTCCGTTTAAAGTAACCGTCACATGACTCACATTCAGTTCTTTTAATTCTTCGATGTACGGCAACACATTCAACCCGTTGGTTGAAAGACACAGCACCATCTCCGGAAATTCTTTCCGAATCAAACGCAAAGTTGTCATCGTTTGAATTGGATTGGCAAACGGATCGCCAGGCCCGGCAATTCCAACTACCGAGAGATGCGGCATTTTTTCTTTTAATCGAATAGTATAAGCCAACGCCTGTTCCGGCGACAATACTTCGCTGGTTACACCCGGACGGCTTTCGTTTACACAATCGAAACCGCGTTTGCAATAATTACACTGAATGTTGCACTGTGGCGCTACCGGCAGGTGAACCCGGGCATATTTTCCTTTTGCTTCTTTATTGAAACATGGATGTTTCCTAAGAGCCTCTCCCCAACCCTCTCCAAGAGAGAGGGAGTTTTGAATAGCATTCGTATTTTTATCTTTCATTTCTATTCATTTTTAAGTTTCATAATTTATTTTCCTTTTTTCCTCCCCTTGGGGAGGTTAGGAGGGGCTTTACATATATTTATATCCCACCGGTGATGAGTCTTGTTTGTATTCTATTAGTGTGTTTACAATTTTGTCGAAGAGTTCCTGGGTTCCAGCATAGCCCAGGTGCTTGATACGTTGTCCGCCAATACGGTCATGAATGGGGAAACCTACCCGAACAATCGGTATTTCCAATTCGCGGGCAATGTAGTAGCCTTTGCTGTGGCCAACCAAAATATCAGGTTTGTTAGTAATACTCCATTCACGTATCGATTCAAAATCGAAACCTTCGCGAACAGTTATTTTTTCGCCATTTTCAGGACAGTGCTTTAAAATTTCTTTTTCGAGCAAGCCACTTTCACCGCCCGACGCAGCCAGTACAATTTCAATTCCTATTTCATCGAGGAAAGCACACATACCCACCACAAAATCTTCTTCACCGTAAACCACGGCTTTCTTTCCGAAAACATATTTGTGCGCATCAACATAGGCATCGACCAAACGGCCACGTTGCTTCGTATATTTTTCAGTAGTTTTCTTTCCTGTTAACTTTTCAAGTTCTTCAAAAAAACGGTCGGTTTGCGTAATTCCAATGGGCATTGGTAAGCGCACCAACGGAACATCCATTTCTTTTTCCAGGTACTGAGCTGCGGTTTTGGTCAGGTTCTGATTTTTCACCCGCCCACTCAATTTTCCTAAGTTCAATACTGTTCCAAATTCGATGGAAGCTTTGGCTGAACCGCTTCGTTCAACTTCTTCCATAGTTGTTCCACCTTCAGGAATTCGTTTGTAGGTATCCCAAACCGGATTGTCTAAACTTTCAGAATAATCGGGAAGAATAGCTGTTTCAATTCCGAAATCGGCAACAATTTCTTTTAGTAAGCGAATATCTTCGGTAGAAATAAAACCGGGAAACAAATTAATGTGGTTGCCGGTATTTCCTTTTTTGGCAAATTTACGAACCACCGCAGCCACAGCTTCATGAAACCCGTCGATGTGAGTCCCCTGGTAACTGGGAGTTGAAGCCACAACAAATTCAACGTTCCCGTCAAAATCTTCACTCTTCAATTCATGAAGAAACAGCGTAATATCGTCTCCAATCGTTTCACTCAGGCAGGTAGTAGAAATTCCAATGATTTGCGGCTTGTACTGATTGATAATATTCTGTGCAGCAATTTTAAAATTTCTATCACCCCCGAAGATGGTAGAGTCTTCCGTAAAATTTGACGAAGCAATGTCGATGGGTTCTTTGTAGTGGCTGATTAAATAACGGCGAATGTATGTGGCGCATCCCTGCGAACCATGAATTAGCGGTACACAACCTTCGAATCCTTTGTAGGCAACACTCGCTCCGAGCGGAGAACAGAGTTTGCAGGCATTTTGAGTAGAAACAGCCCCTCCCGACCTCCCCAAAGGGGAGGAGTTAAGAACGGCCGCCCCCCGCCCCTCCAAGGGAGGGGAGTTAAGAATCGTATTTCCATTTGTGTTTTTCATTTCAATACTTTTTCAGTTTTACAACTCAGTAATCTTCTTTCTCAGTTCCTCCCCTTTGGGGAGGTTAGGTGGGGCTGTTAATAAATTTCCAAACAGGGCTGGTAACCGATGCATATACTTCTTTGGCGAAGTTCATCATGCCGACATATCCGGCGAGGGCTTCTTTCCGTTCGTGATTATGATCGCAAAAACCTAAACCCAGCTTATGAGCAATCGGGCGTTCTTTTACTCCTCCGATAAAGAGGTTGGCTCCTGTAAGTTTTACAAATTCTGAAAGTTCATTCGGGTTGGAGTCGTCAACGATGATGGTTCCGTCGTCGCACAATTCTTTGAGCAATTTGTAATCGTCGGCATTTCCGGTTTGTGAACCAACAACTACCGTTTTCATTCCAAGTAAACGCAAGGCTTTTACCAATGAAATGGCTTTAAAAGCCCCCCCCACATAAATGGCTGCTTTTTTGCCTTCCAATTTTTGACGATACGGTTGCAACGCCGGAAGCAATTGCGAAATTTCTTCGCGAACCAGTTCACGGGCATTTTGCATCATCTCCTCATCTTTGAAAAAACGAGCCACTTCGTACAAAGCATCCGACATGTCCTCAATTCCGAAATAGGAAACCTTCATAAACGGAATGCCGTACTTTTCTTCCATTTCTTTTGCCAGATGCACCATTGACCCCGAACACTGAACCACATTCAAAGTAGCTTTGTGTGCCCGGCGAATCTGTTCCACGCGGCCGTCGCCGGTCATGCAGGAAACCAGTTCAACACCCAATTTCTTATAATATTCAGCAAGAATCCAAAGCTCGCCGGCAAGGTTAAAATCACCCAATATATTAATAGAGTATTTTGAAGGCTTGTAAGAATCGTCGGTTCCTACCAACCTTGAAAGCGCTCCGCAGGCAATTTTGTAGCCATCTTTTTTGGTTCCGTTAAAACCTTCCGACATTACCGGAATTACATCAATTCCTTTTTCGCGTGTAACCTGGCGGCAAACGGCTTCCACATCATCGCCGATAACACCAATAATACAGGTTGAAAAAACGAACGCGGCTTTCGGCTGATGCTTGTCGATTAATTCAGAAAGTGCATGATACAATTTCTTTTCACCGCCAAAAACCACATCTTTTTCCTTTAAATCGGTGGTAAAACTCAGACGGTGCAATTGCGGCCCCGATGAAAGTGCTCCCCGAATATCCCAGGTGTAAGAAGCGCAACCAACCGGTCCGTGAATAACGTGCAGTGCATCAGCAATTGGATACAAAACTACCCTTGAACCACAAAACACGCATGCCCGCTGGCTGACTGAACCCGCCAGACTTTTCTTCTCGCAGGCGATTTCTGCGCTCTGTTTCCCTTTGGTCACAATTTGTGTTTCCCTGTCTTTCAGAAATTGATTCATTGTAGTTCATTTTACCTGTCATTTCGAAGGAGGTACGACTGAGAAATCTCTTCGTTGAAACAGATTTCTCACTTTCGTGCCTCAAGTTCGAAATGACATCTATTTGTGGAATATTTACATTACTAATTCGAAAGACTCTTCCGGTGATTTGGCATCTTGTTCATCCATGATTTCACCAAGGATTTTTTCCAAAATGCGGATAGCTCCCTGATAACCTACTGTTGGGAAGTAGCTATGTCCGATTCTGTCAAGAATCGGGAACCCAAGACGAACAAATGGAATACCTTCATCGCGTGAAATGTATTTACCATACGTGTTGCCAATTAACAAATCCACTGGCTCTTCCTTAATCCACTGGTGCATCAGGAACATATCAGCCTGCGGTCCGTTTTTGTATTTGGCTTCCGGAACTTTTTCGCTAAGTATCTCTTCCATCCTCTTGTCGAAACGTTTTCCGGGAGTTCCCGAAACAATGTAAACCGGTTTCATATCGATGTCAACCAGGAATTCTACCAACGGAATCAAAGTGTCCGGGTCTCCCCAGAGCGCAACACGTTTTCCGTAGAAATACTGGTGCATATCGGTAATCACATCTATTAACCGGCCACGTTCTTCTGAAATTATTTCCGGGATAGAAACCTTTCCTGCTGTTGAAAGTGCCTGCACGAAACGGTCAGTCGCACTCAATCCAATCGGAACATCTGTTAAACTAAATGGAACCTTACATTTATTGTCGAGCATGATAGCAGCCTTTTTACTGCACCACTCACCCATGGCAACTGTTTTCATGCTGTTTCCCATGCTTACAATTTCGTCCACTGTTGTTCCGCCTTTCGGATACATTTTGTATTTACCGGTCATTGGAGTATCTAGCACATCCGATGTATCAGGAAGAAGTACAGATTTGATGTCCATCATTTCAGTAATCCTCTTTATTTCTCTCATATCAGATGGTTCTACCCAGCCTGAAAGCAGGTTTACCTGGCGAATTTTCTCGTTGGTGTTGAATGAGAAATATTTTACAAATGCTTCCACCATGTTCGCATAACCGGTTACATGAGAACCCACATAACTTGGTGTTGATGCCTGAACTACATGTTTTCCTTCCGGAATTTTACCGTCATCTTTTGCTTTTCCTACAATCTGGCCTAAGTCATCTCCAATGGTTTCAGACAGACAGGTAGAGTGCACAGCAATAATATCCGGATCGTAAATTCCAAAGATATTATCGATTGCCTGCAACAGGTTAGCCTGTCCACCAAATACGGAAGAACCTTCGGTAAATGAACTTGTTGATGCCATAACCGGCTCTTTGTAGTGGCGTGTTAACGTACTTCGGTGGTACGAGCAACACCCTTGCGAACCATGACTGTGTGGCAAACATCCGTGAACACCCAAAGCTGCATACATTGCACCAATCGGCTGGCATGTTTTTGCCGGATTAACAGTCAACGCGGTTCTTTCCTTAACTTCTTTTGTTGTATGACGTAGTATCATAATTTTGTCCTCCTATTTTAAGCCTCAATTGAAATACTTCCTACAATCTCCGGTTCGTGTTTCCACGGAGCATCAACCAGTTTCCATATGTTGGTTGCCAGCATTCGTTCCATTTCTTTGTAGAAATTAACAGCACCGCCAAAAGCAGCGTAAGGTCCGCCGTAGTCGTATGAGTGCAATTGTTTTAATGGCACTCCATACTTTTGAACCACGTATTTTTCTTTAATTCCGGCACAGAAAATATCCGGTTTGTAGAATTCAATGAGTTTTTCAGTTTCCCAATGGTTTACATCGTCAACAACAAGGGCATTTTTCGACATCTCAGGCATCATTCCCTGGTAATCTTTAAATGTGTAACCCTCTTTTTCCAGTTTTGCCTTTTTGGTCACCAGGTCGTCGCGGAAGTGTTCCTCATCTTTTGTAACTTCCAAATCTTCAATATTCCGGGTATCGGCATCAATTTTAATATTTGGAATAACTTCACGTCCTTCATAATCGTCGCGGTGTGCAAATTCATAACCGGCAGAAACGGTTCTTATTCCTAATTCTTTAAATAAATCCTGGTAATGATGGGCACGTGAACCACCTACGAACATCATGGCCAGTTTCCCTTCCACTTTGGGTTTTACCTCTTCAGCAACTTTCTTCACTTTAGCCATTTCGCGCTCAATAACTTCCTCTACTTTGGCTTTTAGTTCATCATCTCCAAAATAGTCAGCAAGTTTTCGCAACGATTTTGCAGTAGATTCAGCACCGATAAAGTTTACTTTAATCCATGGAACGCCGTATTTTTCTTCCATCATCTCGGCAATGTAGTTGATGGAACGGTGACACATTACCATGTTCAAATCGGCAGTATGTGAATACGCAAAGCTTTCAACGGTTGAGTTTCCGCTATAAGTTGAAAGTAGTGTAATTCCGCATTCTTCGAAAATTCTTTCAATCTCGAAAGCATCGCCTCCAATATTGTACTCGCCCATCAGGTTCACCTGAAATTTGCCGGTACGTTCGCGATCAGTATTTCCAACAACATGTTTGAAAATTCCGTTGTTGGCGATGTGGTGACCGGCGGACTGAGAAACTCCACGATAACCTTCGCAACTGAAACCAAAAATATTAATCCCAAGTTCGGCTTTCATCTCACGGGCAACAGCGTGTACATCGTCTCCAATCAACCCAACCGGGCATGTGGAAAAAATACTGATTGCGCTTGGCTTAAAAATTTCAAAAGCTTCGCGAATGGCTGTTTTCAATTTCTGTTCACCACCAAAAACAATATTCTCATCCTGCATATCAGTAGAAAATGCATAAGGCATATAATTGTCTTCGCCTTCAGCAGGTTTGGTTTGGTTACGGCGGGTTAGCCAGCTGTAAAAACCACAACCAATTGGCCCATGTGTAATATTTATAATATCTCTTGTCGGACCAAGAACCACACCTTTACACCCTGCATAGGTACATCCTCTCTGTGTAATAATTCCGGGAATGGTGCGAACATTAGCCATGATTTCCTGACCTTCAGAAGGGTCGTTGACGATCATCGCCTTTGCTCTTTTTTTAGCTACCTTCCTTGGATATTTTTTCAGAATCTCTTCCTTTAATTCGGAAGGATCCGGAAGTCCATTTGTATAATTCTTTTTATTCGGCATAATTTTGTCTTTTTAATTAAAGAATTGTCGTGCCTGTTTCACCGGTACGAACCCGAAATGCATCATCCAGGGGAAGGACAAAGATTTTTCCATCTCCGGGAGCAGGCGTCTGGTTAACTTCAATAATTGTATCGATTGTTAATTGAACATTGTGGTCGGAAACTGCAATATTCAACACACGCTGAGGTCTGAGTCTGGGCTCTTTTCCAAGATGTGCAAGTGCTTCGGGCATATCTTTTTTTGCGCCCTCCATTACTTTAGCATCCCAAAAGCCTTTCCCCCTTCCAAACACTTTACCTGTAGCCGTCATTGAAGTAATACCGGCTTCAGTTAAAGCACGTTTGGTCTCATTCATTTTGTCAATTTTGATTATAGCCATTATCATTCTCATAATTCAAAAACTTTAATGGTTTATAATTCTTTCGTTCCTCTACTAATTGTATAAGCTTCTTCAACCGGAGAGATAAAAATTTTACCATCTCCGAATACACCTTTTGGTTCGGTGCGGGCAGCTTCCATTATGGTTGTTACTGCAAAGTCTTTATCTTCATCTTTAACTACCATAATCAACATCTCTTTGGGAAGCTCATCGTAGGTTACATCCCCGATTTTTATCCCTCTTTGTTTTCCCCGGCCAACAACAGGAATCTTTGTAACTGCTATATAACCAGCCTCAAAAAGGGCTTTCAAAACTTTACTTGATTTGTCGGGACGTATAATTGCTCTAATCATTAACATATTTGTTCCTCCTGATTTTTGATTTTTATATGATTTATTCTTTTGTCATTTCGACGAAGAATGAGGAGAAATCCTTTTCCAAGAACAGATTTCTCACCCTCGTACCTCAGGATTCGAAATGACAATTTGCGCTTTAGCTGGCAATACCAAAGTCGATTAACAACTTTTCCAGTTCTTCAATTTCCAGAGGTTCCGGAATAACAAACTTGTCATTCTCGTCGATAGCTTTCGCCAAAGCACGATATTCATCCGCCTGATTATGAGATGGATCATATTCAATTACTGTTTTTCTGTTGATTTCAGCGCGTTGAACCATGTTGTCGCGAGGAACGAAATGAATCATTTTTGTGCCAAGGCGTTTGGCCAGTTCTTCGATCATCTCTCTCTCATTGTCCACTTTTCGGGAGTTACAGATTAATCCACCCAAACGAACACCACCAGCCTGTGCATATTTTTTAACCCCTTTACAAATATTATTGGCAGCATACATGGCCATCATTTCGCCTGATACTACAATGTAAATTTCCTGTGCTTTCCCTTCGCGGATTGGCATTGCGAAACCACCACAAACAACGTCACCCAATACATCATAAAAAGTATAATCGATTTTGAAACTTTCGTCCCAAGCACCTAGCTGTTCCAAAAGGTTAATCGAAGTAATAATACCACGACCTGCACAACCTACTCCAGGTTCAGGACCGCCGGATTCAACACAACGTACACCTCCGTAACCTACTTTTACAATATCTTCCAATTCTACATCCTCGCCTTCTTCTCGGAGTGTATCGAGAACTGTTTTCTGTGCCAATCCTCCAAGCAATAACCTTGTGGAGTCAGCTTTTGGATCACATCCTACTACTTTTACATTTTTCCCTGCTTCAACAAGTCCTGCAACAGTGTTTTGGGTTGTGGTTGATTTACCAATTCCACCTTTCCCGTAAATAGCAATCTTTCTCATGTTATTCAGTTTTAAAAATTTAATTTTCGTTTGGCAAGCCTTTAACGAGAGATGTGCCAAAAAACATGCTCGACAACATATTTTTAAAACACGCCTTCATAAAAAACTGAATAACAGACGATAAGAAAATCTTGTTAAAATTGATTTTAAATAAGAAAACCCAAAAGTCCTACATAATTGTAAGATTTGTATTAAGCATCTACATTCAAGTCGCAGACGGTAATTGCATCAGATAATCAACAAGTTAAAATGAATTAACATAGGGTTAACCTACAAATTGGTAGGAAAGGAATAAATAAATATGGAAATACAAATATTTAAGGGATACCCCTTGTGTATTTAGCGAAAGCAGGCATATTTTGCGTTAAGCAAAAAAAATAACGCTTACTGGAAAAACGCTCAATTTGAAAAACCCGGGAGGGTAAATTATTTAATTACGTTGAAAATACAGACATATAGTTAGTTTGTGTAAATGCTTATAAAAACCCGTTTTAGACCAAAATGAAATACTACTCAACATATATATCATATTCCCCCGACATAACTTCTTTCACAGCATCAAGATATCCATAACCGTTGAGCATATCAGGAAGCAGGTAACTTCCTTCACCCCATTCATTCCAGGCATTAATAGTAATTATTTTAGGTTGTTCAGGATGGCTGTCAGCATATTTTTTTGCATTAGAAAGTAAGGCAGCAAAACTTTTGGGAGTATTATGATAATGAACAACATCATGTATATCCTTTGCCGGAAAACGTGGTGTGTAATCCCAACCGATTGAAACACATGGGAAAAGTCGAACTGAAATAGGAGACCTGGTTGGTAGGACGGATACCGCTACGAAACAAGATTAGCCGATATTTGGACACATTAGCACATAATGTAAAATACCGGGATTGTAATCCCGGTATTTTCATTTATACTTTATGATAGTACTAACTAAAACTAAACTAAAACGAGATAAATTTAATAAGGTTTGCCCGTACCTTGCAGTAACCACATTCGTGAGCGGTTATCATCTTTTGATGGCTTCTGCACAAATTCAGTTTTCTCTAATCTCTCAACTGCTTCATTGTAGTTTGCGACATACGCAGGATCTGGTGGATTAGGTGTATCGTAAAGATACCTTATAGTCAATGCAGGCTGATCTGCATCGACGGGTGGTTCAAAATCAGGATAACCTGTTCTACGCCAGTCGAACCATGGCTCCATTCTGAAAAACATTGATATATATTTTTGAGTCATAATGCGCTCATGTATATTTGAGGCTTTACTCAAGTCAACATTTTCCTGAGTATAAAAGTCATCAAAATCAAAGCCACCTACGTAGTCACTATATATTCCCCAATCATTCATAGAAGCTATAATGGCCTTTTTATAGTGAGATTCTGCATCGTTGACACCAAAAGCACCAATGGCTGCTGCTTCTGCCAATATAAATTCAACTTCAGAATAGGTGATAATAACCATTCCAACATATTCATTCGCATCTTGAAAATACATCTCGGCAAGACGGCTATTAAACGGAGTTGTTTTTGGTTCAACAGAAGTAGCCTGGGGACCAGCATTATATGAAGTCCATGACTTTTGGTAACCAACTGGTAATCCAACGTACATGTTTGTATCCAAATCATAACCATTAGGGTAAGGTAATACTTCAACAGGGAAGGTCTGCCCCAATGGGTCAGTATATTGGATAGTTGTTGCTGTAGCAATATTCATATCCCATTTCTTTTCGACAGGTCGTAACCACCTATACAATCTCGGATCATTTTGATCTCTTAAAGTATTAAGAAAACCTAATCCCATTCTTTCAGAATAACTAAGTTCACTAGAGCGCATTGGACCATTGTCAAAAGAAGTACCTGCAGAAGTTCCAAGATAATTCAAAACAGCATTATCGTCATTACTCGTGAAAACATTTTGAGCAGCATCCTGAAATTCTGCGTCTACGTTCACACCTAACTCGTCTTTTTTATTATTCAACAACAAACACATCCTGATTCTGAGAGAATTAACAAACTTTATCCACTTCGTTTTATCTCCACCGTACAACAAGTCATATCCATCCAAAACGGGAACGGTAGAGCCAGGAATTGCCTCTATCATATTCTTTGCTGTTTTCAGATCAATTAATAAGGTCTCATAAATCTCTTTCTGAGTATCATATTTTGGAAAAACAATTCCTTCATCCAGCTTATTAATTTCCGAAAAGGGAACATCTCCATACATCTTTGCTGCCAAATCTATAAATATAGCCCGATAGACCAAAGCCACTGCCTCCAAAAAAGTATTACCTTCCTCTATACTAAGGTCATACATCGCTTGGACATCTACTAAATGTTCGTATATAGTTTCCCATGGACTAGCGAATCCTGTCGTCCATAATAGAGCATTATGCTGCTCCGAATTATAACCATCGCCCACATTGAAATACTGTACTGTGGAAGCAATTTGTCCATCCCAATAGCCCTCATCACTATACAAATAGGCTACATTCTTCGTATTTGTTGTAAATAGAAAACTTGGATCGATCTGATTCACATCATTAGGGCTCTTATTTATTTCATCAAAATCATCACATGACATGGAAATTGGAATAAGAGCTATTGTCAATAATATTATAAGTAATTTCTTCATGATCATTATTTATTTAATTAAAAACCAACAATTAATTTCACCCCGAAACTACGGGTACGAGGAATTACGGAGTAAAATTCATAGCCCGGTTGATTAACATCATCAATGGCAGTAAAAGCCGTTTCCGGATCGACCCATACACTGTGCTTTGTCCACATAAACAAATTTTGACCGATTAGAGATAAAGACATATTTTGCATTCTCATTTTATTTACTAATTCCCGCGGGAACCTATACGTAAGAGATAACTCTCTTAATTTCACATAAGTAGCACTGTAAAGATTAGCTGATGCCAAATATCTATCTGCTCCCTTTTGCGCATTATACGGACTTAGCCATATTGTTCCTTCGCCACCAAAATTCTCGATATAGCCTCCATTTCCGTCCTCTCTTACTCCTACATCGAAACTGGCATCATCTATATAAATCCTTTGTCCATCTGCATTTATATAACTTCTTTCTTCTCTTTTTGCTGGATCTGTCCATGCAAAACCTCCATATTCAGCAGTTCGGCCTCCTACCCATTCATTTATGTATTTATCAGGATTTTCCCTAATTTGCTGTGCTATATCCACATTAGGATCATAATCTACACTTCCATTTATTGATTCTGGAAACCTTCCATCATTCTTTCCTTGCCTCAGAGTCTCTGAATAGAATTCCCCTCCTGATCTCCAGTCAAAAACTGCAGTAAGGCTAAAGTTTTTGTAATCTATGCTAGGGCTTATACCCAATATAAAATCGGGATTGTAGTTTCCAATTTTCTCAAAATGATCAGGATTATTATCTCTATTAGGTTTGCCATTAGAATATATTATGGCATGCCCATAGTATTCAGAATTTTCATCCTCCACTTTAAAGAAAGGAGCTTGATAAATATCTCCAACCTGGTCGCCTGGATAAGTATAAAAATAGCAATACCCTTTTGAATACCCGAAATATTCGATCCCATCAGCAAGCTCTACAATGGTAGTTCTGTTTCTGGTGAAATTTAATCCTAAATCAAAAGAAAAATCCTTTTGTCTGATAATAGAGGTGTTTAGAGTTACATCCCATCCTTTACTTCTTACCAATCCAGCATTTATTTGCTTACTTTCAGCTCCTGAAGTAATTGGCGTACTAATGCCAAGTACCTGGTTTTTATTATCCATAGTATAGTATGTGGCATCCAGAGATATTCTGTGATCAAAAAAAGCCAAGTCAGCTCCAATTTCTTTCGATGTAGCTATTTCCGGTTTTAGCTGGGCATTCTTAGCAATTTTAGTAAGATTGGCTCTTTTAGTACTACCCCAATCTTCACCAAATTCGTAATATCTTTGAAGCTGATAAGGATCTACATCGTTACCTACCTGAGCATATCCTGCACGTACCTTCACCTGGCTAACCCATTCTGGCATATCAATCATTTCATGTACAAGCAGACTAAGAGAAGCCGATGGATAAAAATATGAGCGATTTTCTTTTGGTAATGTACTAGACCAATCATTTCTCGCCGTAAGATCAAGATATACCATATTTTTATAGCCTAAAGATGCCTGCCCAAATACACTGTTCACTTTCTTTTCACTCCAAAAGTTAGTATATGTCACCGAACCGGGACCTCCATTACTAATGGTATATAACCCGGGAATAACCAGGTTAGTTGTCGAGTTATGAATGTTTTCCTGATGATTGGTTCGAAGATTTCCACCAATATTGGCCAATAGGGTGAAATCGGTCAATGTTTTGTTATAAGAAAAAAGGCCCTCCCAATTTTGTTCTCTAAAATTGGAGTATTGAATATCAAAATTTCCATTGGGTGAATTATTGGTATCCCATGGTCTTTGATTTACAGCTTTTTGGTTAAAATTACTTCGTAAATATTTTGCTGAAAATTTAAGACCCTTTACAAATTCCCAACTCACTTGTATTTTTGTCATTGCCTGTTTACGATCAAAAGAAGTTGTTGCTAATTCTTGCATCAGGTAAGGATTATTCCATCTTTCTTTCCATCTGCGTTGTACTACCCCTTCCTGGTTAGGCATCCACCATGTTTCCGGATTTATATAAGGAGCCATGTCAACTTGTGGTCCAATAGTTAAAATAGCTCGTGTTGGAGTCAGAAAACTATTGTCAGTATTTGGTCTGTTATCTGATTTTGACTCATTAAGAGACGTCATTACAGTTACGTCCAAATTATCAGTCAGATTCATTGTTCCATTTATGCCAATATTATTCTTTTTTAAATCTATATTCGGCATAATGCCTTTGTTAGCGTAGTTACCTAAAGAAACGTGAAAATTAGCATTGTCGTAATTCCCATTAATACCCACATTATTGGTTTGTGTCCAGCCGTTTTGATAAAAATCCTGCTGACGATTTATATTGTTTTCATGAGAAATCAATTCGCTTGGACTATCCTGATTTCTTTGCTGCGCAATAAAACCCTTGTTTAACTCAGGGCCCCAAAATTCATACGCATCGTTTTCAAATACAAATGCACCTTCTTGCCCTGAAGCAAACTCATTTTGAACAGGAAGATAGCTATACGGATTATCTACAATAAATGATGTATTGAAATCTACCCCTATACCCGTTTTCTTTCCTGAACCTGATTTCGAAGTAATAAGTACTACCCCGTTCGCTGCGCGTGAACCGTATAGAGCTGCAGCGCTAGGTCCTTTTAATACTGAAATTGATTCTATATCATCGGGATTCAGGTCTGATATAGCATTACCAAGATCAGCCTGATTGAATAGGGTACCTGTAGAATTGTATACCGGCACACCATCGACAACAAATAAGGGTTGATTGTCAGAGTTTAACGATGTCGCTCCTCTAATTACCATATTCATAGAAGAACCTTTAACACCATAGGTTTGAGAAATCTGTACACCAGCAGTCTTTCCTTGCAATGAGCTAAGTACACTAGCCTGAGGTGTTTCATTTAATTCTTCGCCGTCAACTGTTCCAACTGAATATCCAAGTGATTTTTTATCCCTGGTAATGCCGAGTGCTGTTACAACAACCTCATCCAACCCGATGGCAGTTTCAACCATCACAACATCAATATTTCCCTGACCATTAACCTCAACTTCGTTTGTTGTCATACCAACAAACGAAAACAGAAGCGTTGCATTTTCAGGAACATTTGTGATTGTGTATTCTCCATCTGCATTTGTAGTTGTACCCTGAGTAGTGCCTTTAACAACTACAGTTACGCCAGGAAGCGGCATATTGCGACTGTCAGTCACTTTACCGGAAATTAATTTCTGGCTCTGAATACCGTCCTCCAATACATTCAATTCAGGAGCATTTTTTTCTTTTGAGTCAAATTGAGTATTTACTGAATAATTATTGGTTGCTATTGCAATTACGGAAAAGAATAGTGCAAATACTGACAACCCACTCATTAACAACATCTTCCTCATCCCGGACCATTGACAGCCTAGGAAAAAAAGTTTTTTCTTCATAATTTTGTTAGATTATTATTTATATTATGGTTTAGATAACTCGCAAAATTACCTAACCCAAAAATTTAAAATTGAATAAGCCGGGATGTTGTTGGCATCTCGGTTTTTTCTTGGTCTACTTGGTTTACGTCATAGGCTTTTAGATTTTACTGGTTGTTAATTCGAACTAATAAACGGTCTATCAAAGTTTTAATAATCCTATAATCATTAAATTTTTTCAGTATTTCTTAATCTAAAAAAAGTAGTAGAGTGATCCATATTTCTCTAATACTCTAATAAATCAGTTATTCTATAAATCGACTTTTTATCCATAATCGATGTCTATACTAGATATTCGCAATATTCAAAAGCACCTTTAAACTAATAAATACCAACACTCAACAATATTTAAGACAACCTTACTTTTCCTTTTCAAATCATTTTAATTAAGAAAAGAGCAGTTGTTTCTTAAATCCTAATAACCGAAACTCAGTTGATATTTTAACATAAAGAAAATAAAAATCCATCCACAGCAAATATCTGCTTAAACGATTTAGCAAAACATGTATTTTTTGACTTTTTATAATAGTTTTTTGACATAATTTGGAAGATGTTTTCATCATTTAAGCTATGTCAACTTGTAAAGGATATTATTGAACACAACAAATTTTATTGAAAACAGATGCGATCGATTTTATTCACTCGTTTGAAGATATCAATCACATGAGCCGACTTAAAATAATCTGTGCACCTTTTGAATTAGCTATTCGTCTTAGCTTAAGCGTGAACAAATACTTTTCATTTTGAACGGAAGACTGTGATTCTATTATTATTCCATTTGACTTAAACTGAACAGGCTTATTTGTTTGTACTTTAATAATTAGCCCTTCTTTTCCTATTCTATTCGGAAGCTTATCTGTTTCAGAAAAATCAAAAATAATTAAATTACCTTTTAACTCAGTCTTGGTAAGTGAATGATGGACTAATTGTTGCTGAAAACAAAAAGAATCAGGAGCCAACATCATTTCAGGCTTTTCATTATAGGGTTTTAAATAGTTTACCCATTTTTGAACCACTTCCAAGTTTCTTTCAGGCTCAGGATGTAACATATTGGGCCAATGCAAACCACATGTAGGGCTTGTTAATCCTTTAGAAGGATTTCCGGGAAAAGTTAACCATGGAAACTCATCTTTACCTCTGTCGATAGTAATTACGTCATCATCAAATCCAAAAAGTTTGTGTTGGATTCGGTGTGAATTATACATTGACTCAAACGGACTATTAATGTAATTTATCCCTCTTTTTCTGAGTAGGGATGCCAGGCTAATTTTCCTTCCCTCCGACGGTCCGAACGAATGCCTGAATGCAGTAGGTACAAATGATTTGGGAAATGACCCCAGATTGTGTTGCTTCATCAATCTTTCAAAATAATCCAGATGCAATTCAACTTGCACTGCAGGACGCATCTGCCCGTTTGAATCCGTCCATTCTGCTCGTGTAAAAGCTCCGTTTTCCCAATATTCATGACCGATACCGTGAACTGTTAATTCGAAGTGTTCCTTATTATTACGGATGATTTCAGCAGCTTCATCAAGCCAGTCGCCAACCCATTTTGAATTATCCCATTTTTCTCCCATCCAGGTGCTGGTAGGAAGTTGACTCAAAATATTATACTTATCCCACTCACATAAAATAGTGGCAGCCTGCGGTCTAATCCCCAAAGATTTTCCAAGCTCAACAATGGCCTGATAATCTGCTGGAACATGATTTCGATTTATACCTGTACGATATGGCTCCTGCCACTCGCTTCCATCTGTCCCTGACCACCAGCCAACATCGTCGATTACCACCTGAACAGGCATGGGAATAAATATTTCCAATCCATCGGAAGCATTTTTCCCTGAGGTACAGGAACTAATGATTTGCATATTGCCAAGTATTGATGCTCCGGCAGCAGCCTTTACTGTTTTTTTTACGAATTTACGTCGGGAAGAACCTGTCATCTCGACTAGATTTTAACAAATACCTTGTTTTTATAAAGCCAAAAAGTGATATACCAAAGTACTGCCCAGGTTGCCAGGCTTGTTATGATTCCGACAACTAATTCACCTCCCCAAGAAAACAGAAGTTCGCTAAACGGATTTAAAATTTCCTGAATCCAACCAGATCCTCCAAGATGAAAAAACATATAAATAAAAATGCTGTTCATTCCCACAATAATAAAAAACAACGAACCTTTTTGGAAAAGTTTTTTGACATCAATGAGCCAGTAACAAAATGCCAGAACAAGAATGGTCAAGCCTCCGCTTGCAAATACAAAAGAAGAAGTTGCTATCTTTTTAATAATTGGCGTTACATTCAACCAGTCAAGAGAAAAGCCAATAAGTAAAGCAGCTATTCCAGCTACCGTTAAAATCT
The DNA here is from genome assembly GCF_022267315.1 of Maribellus maritimus. GTDB lineage: Bacteria > Bacteroidota > Bacteroidia > Bacteroidales > Prolixibacteraceae > Draconibacterium > Draconibacterium maritimum. The sequence continues at coordinate 43,450 of NZ_JAIKLE010000035.1, read as the reverse complement.
GTATTTTTTTTATCGGTTTTTTGTCGCTTTGCAACAGCCTGCCACAAAGTACTCCCCAAACGGTATGCGCAGTTGTTGAAACAAAGTTAAGCGTAGCCCACTCGCTGGCTTTATCTACACCTTCAATTTTGTTGTTGAACCAGGCACCTAAATTTTCGTAGTTTGTCCAGGGATGGTTAAAACCTTCTACCGGGAAATACCGGTACGCGAGATCAATTAAAAGTAAAATAAGCAGTGTGAAAATTATCTGAAAGCGAAAACTTTTATTCATAATAAGATAGGCAACCAGATATGTAACAGACAATTGTGCCAATACGTTCTGAAAACGAAAAACCAGTCTGCCTGCGGCAACAAAATAAAGTCCCCAGCCAAAAAACAACAATAAAAAGGAACGTTTTAAAACATGATACAATATTTGTTTATCGGTAGCGCCTTTTCGTTTCCGGTTGGCAACTGCAAATGGGATGGCTACTCCCACAATAAACATAAAAAACGGTTGAATAAGATCCCAAAAATGCAGGCCGTGCCACTCGTGGTGTTCGAGTTGTGTTCCAAGAAACTGCATAAACCCACTATCAATTTTCAGCAACTGTCCAAACAATCTTGTGGATTCACCCGCCAGAAGAAACATGGTAATTCCACGAAAAAAATCTACAGACACTACTCTACCCGGTAAGGCCACCTTTGAAGTTTGATTATTTATACTCATAAATTAATATCTATCATATAATAGTAAAAAATTAAACAAAAATACCAGGGGCTTCACCCCCTGGCATTTGTACTCACACTGTTTAACTAAGCCTAAAACTACAAATATCCGAGAATTTTATCCATTCGTTCTGATATATCTTTCAGACGCGTTCTGTCTCCACCACTCACTTCAGCTGTTAACCAACCTCCCTGGTGATTGATTTCGCTCACTGCTTTCATTACGACCGGCCAGTTATTATCTCCATCCAACAGGTTTACCTTAAAACCTTCCCACAGCCCTTTCGTATTCATCATTTCGCGACTGTATTCTTTGATGTGAAGTTTCATAATGCGCGAATTAAGTGTCTTGATCCATTGTTCGGGCCAACCGTAGCGCATAATGTTACCAATATCAAAATACCAGCCCACTAACGGATGATTGATTTCATCCACGAATCGTTTGGCTTCTACCGGGCTGATTAAAAAATTATTCCATACGTTCTCAAGCGCAATTTGCATCCCCGTTTTCTCTGCGTAAGGGATTAATTCCCGAATGGAATCGAGTGCTGTATTGTAAGCCTGTTCATAATCCACTTCTTCGTTTACAACTCCAGGTACTACTAAAACAGTATCGCCACCAAGGTCTTTTACATCCTGTAACGACTGGGCAACTGACTTGATACACTGTTTTCGCACTTCAGGATTGGGATCAGAAAGAGGTTTTTTCCAATGATCTTTATTTACCACACTTGGAAGTTCAATACCCGACTTTGCTTTGGCCTCCAGCACTTCGGATTTGTCCAAATCAATTGGGCTGTTCAACTCTACCCCATCAAAACCCAAATCTTTTATCAGTTTGAATTTATCAGTCAGAGATAACTCCTCTTTTATCATACCAAAGCCAAGACTTTTTTTCAGGGTAACTTTTCCTGCACCCTCTATCTGCGATACGCTTGCCGACAGTGTGGAGGGAAGTATTGTCGCTGCTCCCGCCAAAAGTGCTGTCGATTTAATAAAATTTTTCCTGTTCATGGTCCTTCTATTTAAATTTTTTAATTCCCGGAACGGCAATCGGAATGTCGTATTTGGTTTTCCACGAGATATCTCCCGGGAATAATACTTCCATCGAAGAGAGTGCCTGTTCGTATGAAATGGTCTCTCCTGAGTAAGCAGCCATTCGACCAGCCATAGCCAGCAAATTGGAACGAGTCATCCATTCCCCATCATTCATAGGCTTTCCACTTCTGATTGAAGCGAACAATTCGTCGTGTTCCTGTTGATACATATTTTTTACTTTCGACTTTTTATAAGCGTTTTCATCTGTAAATTTAGTATCATCGTCATATTTCCAGGGATTTTTTCCTTTTATTTCATGTAATCCTGTTCTGCAATCCACAAGGCATTTACCATCCAAACCCGTAAGTTCAACAGCATACGACGGGGTAGTTCCGGTTTGCTGACGGCAAAAAACATAGGCTTTGGTTCCATTTGAATATTCATAAGTTATTCCAAAGTGGTCATAAACATTGCCGTATTTTTTGTCTGTACGTTTTTGTCGTCCGCCTGTGCCGCTTACTTTTACAGGAGCCTCATCTCCCATTGCCCACGAAAGCATATCAATACTGTGTATGGCCTGTTCAATAATATGATCGCCCGACAGCCAGTTGTAATAAAGCCAGTTACGTAACTGGTATTCCATATCCGACCAACCTTTCTGACGTTCTTTGTACCACAATTCACCAGTGTTATATGTAGCTTCAGCTGCAACTACTTCTCCTATCTGTCCGTCTAAAACACGGCCAAATGTCTCTCTTTTTGGGATATGGTATCTCCAGCAAAACCCTGAAACAAGGGAAAGCTGTTTGTCCTTTGCTTTTTTTGCTGCCATCATTACCCTGCGTAAACCCGGAGCATCAACAGCAAATGGTTTTTCGCAAAAAATATGTTTATCTGCATTTATCGCTGCTTCCAAATGTTCCGGACGGAAAGCAGGCGGTGTAGCCAACAAAACCACGTCAACATCCGAATCAATAAGTTTTTGGAACGCCTCCAACCCCACAAACTTTTTATTCTCAGTAACCTGTACTTTTTCTCCAAATTTTTGTTTCAATGAATTATATGATTCTTCCAGATGATCAGAAAAAGCATCAGCCATTGCGTAAAGCACCACATTCGGATCAGCATTTAAAGCCTGCTCTGCAGCACCTGTCCCGCGACCGCCGCATCCAATAAGTCCTACTTTCAATGTGTCGCTGTTGGCGGCCCAAACGGAATTCGATGAAATAACTGTTCCTACGGTTGCCAGTCCGGCAATCTTCGTAAATTGTCTTCTTGATAAGTCCATAATATTTAGAATTTTATTATTATTAAAAATACCTTAATCGTATATTTTACAATTCCTTCAATTCGAGGTTTCTCCATAATATTTAAATCCCTCCTTTGAAGGGACTTGCAACGCTATTCGACCAATAAGTGTTTTCACAAATACTTTTTTAACAATGCTCTACCTTGATGGATTGCTTCGCGTCCACTTGACTCAATCCCATACCATCCCCGATAACCGGCGTCTTTACACATTTTAATCATTTGCGCCGTTAATTCTTCCGTTGGTTGGTTACGATAGGAATTACCACCTGCGTATGGCAACATTTTACGAAGAAAATTTACGTTGTCAAACTCAGGGCCAGGTTCTCTCCAATCCGGGTAAGAACCAAAATAAAGGTGGTTGACTTCTTTCATCAAAGCTTCCATCCAGTCAGCATCGTTAGAAAGCCTTCCGTGATTTTCAATCAAAACACTAACATTAGCAGGCACCGCGTACTCTAGCATCATATTATATGTTTCTGTTGCCCATTTTAAGGCTTCATCTTTTGGAGCATTCTCTGGTCCGCGACAATTTGTGCGAATTGCATGGCATCCCAGATAATTGGCAATGTCAATCCATTTCTGATGATTTATTACGGTTTGCTTTCTCTCTTCTTTTGATGGGGTGCAGGTCTCCCCTTCGTCGTCAACCATTATCAGCACCATGGAGATGCCATAGTCTTTTGCATTCTGTTTCAGTGTTTTTAAATAGTGTAATGTTGGAACTTCAAATAAAGTATTGACGAATTCAATACCATTGACGTCAAAATCTTCTCGTGCAACTTTTGGAAAATCAAGTGTTTTCCACTTTCCTTTTCTGATTTCATCGACCAATGACCACTGAGCAATAGATATATCGTTTGTTACCATTCTTGATGCAGGGTTTGCTTTTAATCCTGATACTAATCCAGGAGTTAGCATACTGGTCGCTCCAAGAATAGCTGTCTTTTGAAGAAAATTACGACGACTTATTCCGTTTTTGTTCATTCTTTTTGGTTTTAACTATTAAAAATAATTTTCAGCTTTCTCTGTGTAAATCAATCTAATTCAATAATCTGAATATTTCTGAAATGAATTTCTGCTCCCTCTGCTTCCAAACAGATGTAACCCCTTTTCTGCGATGAATTAGTGATACCATTTACAAACTTACCGTTAACTGAAAGTTTTATATTACCGTCAACACAAACAACATCGTAAGTATTCCATTTCTTTTTCCCCAGTACCCGGTTTTCTTTTGATTTACTGCGCTTGCCTCTTGGATTTTCAGGAGTTATTTCCACTCCCCCAACACCAAACAATTCGCCATGAACATATGCAACAGGCGGTTCTTTACCATCGCGGGTATTCAATTTTACCCATTCCAAATCCAACATCTGTACCTCAACGCCATCAGGAAGACGATTTTCGCCAGGTTGAGCTTTGCTCCACACAAATGTCCCGGAATTACCTCCTGCCTCCTGATGACTCCATTCGATGTGCATAATAAAATTTTCGTACTCGTTTTCACTGCGAATTACGCCGATGGGGAGCCCTGTACATTTCAGAATTTTCCCGTCAACTTTCCATGTATCGGTGTTGGTATTCACCTGGATCCATTTTACAGGCTCTGCCTTTTTAAATTTTGCTGAAAGAACATCTTCATAATTAATATTCTTTCCAAATGTGGCCACCTGAACCTGAGCTTTTAAAATGCCTGATTCTAACAGAAATACGGAAATAATGAGACATACCAAAACAAATTCTTTTTTTAGAGCCATAATTTAAAATGTTATAATTAATCTTTTCTCTGTTTTTATCTCTGTTGGGTTAAACACCTTGCACTATTCCCTCAACATGGGAAACAGCCGATAAATATCTTCTTTATTGGGTTGTTTGCCATATTCGCATATTTCAAAAGCTTCGGCAACTTCTGCTTTATTTCCTTTCTCTTCTCCGTACCATTTTATCAATGATTGTTTAACAGATGGTTTAACCTGGTGTATCCGAAGATTTTTAAGCCATTCCAACTTCCCTTCTTCTGTTGGCGGGACAGAATCCAAAGAGCCGTCAACCCAGGGCAACCATTCAAAAAATTGCGATTTATGAGCAGATACAGCAAATACTTTCTGATCAACTACATCTGAAATATCCACCGCAATATCGGGGCGAAAAGGATAGGGTTTTTGAAACCTGTCCTCGGCGTAAAGAAATACAGGATTTTTCTTCAAAGAAGGAGTGTCCGGTGCTACATTCGGGACAATAACCATATACGCAGCATCCTGTACCAATATTGCAGCATTTCGGTGATCGGGATGATAGTCATTCGGGCGCGGGCCAATGACCACATCTGCATTCCACTCTCTTATTAAACGGATAAGTTGCAAACGCACATGTAAATCAGGCATCAGCTCTCCGTCATGATTATCCAGAACCTTGTAGGTTACTCCAAATCTTTTGCCGGCTTCTTTTGCTTCTGCAATTCGAATTTTAGCCAAAGCACCACCTCCTGTTTTATAATGTCCGGCGTCACCATTCGTAAGTGAAACAAACAATACATTGTGCCCGAGTTCGACAAATTTAATAGCTGTACCTCCTGCTTTAAGATCAGCATCATCAGGGTGAGCCCCTATTACTACAATATTCAATTTTTCGTTTTGAGCCATAGTAAACAGCGTTGTAAACGCAATAAAAAAAAATGCAAGAATGAATTTCATATTATCAGTTTTAAGAAGATTAAGTAGTTTATTCGATAAAAAATTACCGGTTTACCTTTTATAAAAAATCGATAAAAGCATTTCACAAAAAACTTCGATTTATAAACCAGTCGAACCTGTATCTTACTTCAATTCTCTACTATTTGAAGAACTCTAAAAAAAGGTATCTCACAAACTTCCCGGAGCAGGTGCACCAGCCACCGGAATTTCTTCCTTTATTTCAGGCACCGGGCCAAGAACATAGGTTTTGGGTCCAAGGTATAAATCAGAGTTTAACATTTCCTCCCATGTTACATCTTTGCCCGTATATGCCGAAATTCTGCCCATTATTGTAATAAGTGTTGAGTTTATCTGTGCTTCGGCATCACTAATTGGCTTTCCTGCCCGGATAGAGGTAACCAAGTTAATGTGTTCCTGCACAAACGGATTTGTAACTTTCCATTGTGAGTTTGTATCCCCTTCTTCCGGATGAGGATATTTCCATATTTCATTACCTTCTAAGTCGTAAATCATTCCGGCAGCATCGGCATATCCGTTTGTTCCGTTTATTTGCTGTACTTTTTGGTTTGTGCATCCGTTAATCTGGCGCGCTGCACAGTGGGTGCGCATCCCGTTATCGTAGGCATATTCAATGCTGAAAAAGTCGTACTGGTCGCCTGTTACTCTGCGTTGCCGGCCGCCCCAACCGATCGCTTTTACCGGTATTTTGTCAACATGCCAGTTCATTACATCAATTTCATGTATAAATTGTTCAGTAATATGGTCTCCGGAAAGCCAGCAGAAATTTACCCAGTTGCGTATCATATATTCCATGTCGCTCCATTCGGGTTGACGGTTACGGTACCACAAAGCACCACCATTTCTGATGATATTTGCCCCTGTAATTTCACCTATTTCGCCATTTGCCACACGCCGTTGTGTTTCCATATAATCTTTTTGTACCCTACGAATGGTTCCACTCACCATCGATAAACCAATGGCTTCAGCTTTTTTTGCCGATGCCATAACCGAACGTGCTCCGACAGGATCGACAGCAATTGGTTTTTCCATAAAAATATGTTTACGTGCGTTTACTGCAGCTTCTACATGTTCCGGACGAAAATGAGGAGGAGTGCACAAAAGTACAAGATCTACGCCCGAATCAATTACTTTTTCATAGCTGTCAAAACCTAAGAAACAGTTTTCATCGGCAATTTCCACTCCTTTTTCCGTTTTTAATTTTTCCCGACAACTGTCTATCTTATCCTGAAAAACGTCACCCAAAGCAGTAATTTGGAGATTTGGTCCGGCATCCAGGAAATTGATTGCAGCACCTGTTCCCCGGCCTCCGCAGCCGATAAGTCCTGCTTTTATTATCTTCCCATCCGGAGCCTGATCCAATAATTCAGGTAATTGTATTTCTCCCGTTTTTGTTTTTTTTGAAGAGCAGGCAGCTAAAATACTTGCTGCACCAATGGTTCCCAATGTTGTTTTGGCAATGAAGTCTCTACGATCAAATTTCATATTATTTACTTTATTTTATAAAAATTCACCTGAAAATGATTCCAGCCCCTCAACTTCTGTTTTTTCAACCTTACTTTATTCCTGAATTAAATATTAGAAACAGCCCAATTTGTGCTTATTAAACAACAATGTGGATATCACATAAATTCAACATTCGATAAACCAAATTTTATAAAAAGAAAATCTAATATTACAACTCGCAAAACTATTTCCAGGCCCATCGTTGATTGCTTCAGGTTTATATTTGAAGCAATTTAATATCGCACTACATGATAAGGATTAAAAAAACATGTAGCGTAACAGCAACCAACACGATACAATAGAAAGATTTAAATTAAAGCTCTGATGAGGAAATCAAATAAAAATCCCTCATCAGAACCTTCTTTCTAAAATCTAATAGTTTGGATTTTGTCCAATGTTAGCATTTACTTCAACTTCTTCCTGAGGTATCGGCCAAAGATAATCTCTGTCAGCTCTAAAGTTTCGGGTTAAGTTTCTGTTCACAATAACCCAATCACCGCTCTCATTTTTGTACCTTATTCCTAACGCTGGCTGCGCTTTTTCTTCCCCCATTTCCCAACGGTTCATATCAAACAAATGAAGCCCTTCAAAAGCTAATTCAACAGTACGTTCGTTTCTGACAATTTGCCTCAATTCATCCTGAGTTTTACCACTGGTTATTGCAGGCATCTCAACTGTCGTGCGAGTACGTACCTGATTGATGGCATCATAAACAGAATCATCCAACTCATTCAATTCAATTTTTGCTTCCGCATACATGAGTAAAACGTCTGCGTATCGAATCAGAATAAAATTAATTGTTGACTGTTCTGCATTCGTTCCATCTATTTCCCAGTCAATACCTTTTCTGACATTGAATCCGTAGTTTGTTGCAAATTCGCTCGACCCAATTTTATCAGCCGTTGTACTGGATGGTCTTGAATCGTAAATCTCACCGTTGGGCATTTCAGCTCCCGGATAAAAAACATTATACCCAAAACGGGGATCCAGGTTTTCATATTCATTTTCAGGATTTTCTTCCCCCTTATACTCGTGTAAAAGTAAATATGATCTTAATGGATCAATACCTGACCCTCCTCCAAGCGACGATGCCGATCGGCTGATATAATTCGTATATCCGTAGCCTACAGCATACTGGTGGTCAAAAATAACTTCACTTGAATTCTTGCCTTCATACCAAAATAACTTTTCATAATCAGGGTATAATTCATATACATCCAGATCCATTACGGCTTTAGCTGCATCACGGGCAACTTCATGCCTTTCATTGTATAAAGCGATTCTTGCTTTTAATGCAAGTGCAGCTCCACGTGTAGCCCTTCCAATATCATCTCCGGTATAACTTACAGGCAGTGTGCCTGCAATTGCATCCAATTCATCAATAATAAAATTGACAACGTCCGATTTACTGGTGCGGCTTACCTGAGCCTGAATCTCCAATGGTTCGGTAATGAGTGGAACATCACCCCACAAGGTAGTGAGCATGGTATAGTAATACGCACGAAGAAACCTGGCTTCTGCTTTTAATCTTGCCAACAACTCTGCATCTCCATTTTCAATTCTGTCGATATTATTGATTGGGTCATTTGTTTTTCTTACTCCAATCCAATAACGTTCCCAATAATCGCTAACATTATAATTTGTTGGGTCGATTGTACCCACAGCGATATCATACAATGTTTGCGGGCCGGAGGGAGCATGCATAGCTATATCTGTTGTAGTTGCCAAATATGCCAATCCATTTCCGTCAAGTTCCCTGTAGGCTGCATTAACTGCTAACAGTGCATCATTTTCTGATTGCCAAAAAATCAATTCGGAAACTGATCCTGTAGGGATTGTGTTTAATTCTTCGTTTAAATTGCAGCCAGAAAGTCCGAGAATTGATATAAATATGAATGAGATAATAATATTTTTTTTCATAACAAACTCATTTAGTTTTATCATTTCTATTAAAATGTAATATTCACACCAGCACTAACAACTTTTGTGTGAGGAAAGAACTGACTCCTACCTCTTGGTGTTTCAGGATCAAAAAGTTCTGTAGGAGTAAGCGTAAGCAGATTTTCACCCGATAAATAAACCCTGACATTAGAGATATATTTGGACGGTCTAATGGTATATCCCAGCTGAATATTTTTCAGCCTGATATACTTTGCATCCTGAAGCCAAAAATCAGCTTCAACAAGGTTCCAACTGTTTCCATAAGTTACCAGTGGCCATGTTCCGTTTGGATTTCTTGTTGGATGCCATGTTTCTTTCGCCATAATTGCAGGAATAAAGTTACCCCAGTTTGGACCTTCCATCAGCGCACCGTCAAGAGTATGGTACTTCTGCAATACACCTTGAAAAAATACCGAAAAATCAAATGATTTATAACTTGCTTCAGCGCTTATACCAAATTCGTAATGCGGATCTTCATCTCCCATTATATATTGATCCCCATCAGGGTTCATTGCCTGACTGATAACGCCATCACCATTTAAATCTTCATATATTATATCCCCCATTGTAACCTGGGGAACTAATTTGGCAGGATACTTTTCAAAATCAGCTTCAGATAGATATAAGCCAGGTGATTTCAACCCGCGCAGGGAAGTCATAGAATATCCTTCTTGCCAAACTGTAAATTTGTCGGGGAAATAAGGACCTGTTCCTTTTAAATCCTCAATTTTGTTTTTAACATCCGCAAAATTAAGTCCTACAGAGTATTGGAATCCGCCGTCATTTCTTCTCGGGCTATAATATTTTACCGAAATTTCATACCCATTATTTGAAACTGAGGCTGCGTTTTGAGTTGGAGCACCTACACCTGTAGTTGGAGCAATTGGTAAACTAAGCAAAATATCCTCTGTGAGATTCCAGTAATATTCTGCAATTATCTCCATACTGTTATCAAATAAACCAAGGTCAAATCCAACATTGGTCATAGTTGTAGTTTCCCATGTAATTTCCGGATTTCCGGCTGTTGTAACGGCAGCCCCGGAAACGACACCATCATTGAATGCATATGATTCTTCAAGATTATATGTATTCAGATATCTGTAAAGACCAATATCCTGATTACCTAACTGCCCCCACGATGCCCTAAGCCTTAGGTTGCTGATAATTCTGTTATCCAAAAGGAAGCCTTCCTGAGAAATGCGCCATCCTGCAGAAAATGAAGGAAAAAGCCCCCATCTTTTACCGTCAGCAAATCTGGATGAACCATCGTAGCGAATATTTGCCTGCAAAAGATATTTGGAATCAAATGCGTAGTTCACCCTTCCAAAGAATGATTGGAGTCCCCATTCTTCACGTCCTCCGGTTGCTGTTTGTGCCGCAGACGCGCCCGAACTTAAATCACGCAAATCATTGTTATAAAAATCTTGTCGGTACCCTTGAAGCCATTTATATTTATTACTAATACCTTCATATCCAGCGGTTGCTTCAACGGAGTGTTTGTCAAATGTTTGATTAAAATTCAGGTATGCCCTCTGGCTCCACTCCTTCGTATTTTCCTGCCTTTCGGTAAGATTATTAACTGCAAACCAACCCCCAACAGTCACCAATTCGCCTGTAAAATAATTTCTCATTCCCTGAAGTGAATTCATAAAAGTACTCTCATCCTGCCCATACGATTTCAGGGTAATATCTCCTTTAAATGTGAGAGAAGGCAAAATTTTATATTCAAGTCCTACCTGACTAACAACTTCATCCCTGTCAGATACTCTTTCGCCATTTTCCATCATGGCAATGGCATTCCATTGTCCACTAATTAAATCCCAGGTTCCGTCCGGATATTTACCAACAATGGTTCTGTTCATGTGAAGCATTGCCTGAACCAGTCGCTGTGCTGTAAAACCCGGACCTGTTGCTTTCCTGTTCATGTAATTCATATTGAAATTAGCGGTCAACTTATCCGTAATATATAAATCCGAGTTTATTCTGGCAGACAAACGCTTGTTGTTGAATCGATGAATTGCACCATCCTGATCGAGATAATTTATTGAAGCAAATATTCTTCCGTTTTCTCCTCCGGATGTAAGAGATATATTATGACGCTGCTGAGGCGCATTTGTATGAAAAAGGTAGTCTTCATAAACCGTAAAAGGGTAATGTAACGGGTCACTTCCGGCAGCAACATTATCAATATGCTCTTGAGTATGTATCGGGTCGCTCCCTGCGTTAACCTGTGCTTCATTTTCAAGGTTAAGCCAACTAATTTTATCTGCTGCTTCAGGGTAACCCAAAGTATTCTGAAAACCAACATTATAGCTATAATTAACAGTTGTACCTTCGAGTGCTCCTCGTTTTGTAGTGATAAGGATAACACCATTTGCTGCCCTTGAACCATAAATTGCAGCGGAAGCTGCATCTTTCAGTAAAGTTAACGATTCTATATCGCTCGGTTCAACTGTTGCCAGAGAACGTTCAACCCCATCGACCAATACCAAAGGGTCGGAATTATTAAGGGTACCGTTTCCTCTAATCCTTACTCTAACATCTTCGTCACCTGGTTCCCCAGCAAAGTTTTGAATTGTCAATCCCGGAGACAATCCTTGTAAAGCTGTTGCGGTATTGGTTACATCAATTTTTTTAGCCAGTTCTTCACCCTGAACAGCACTAACGGCACCGGTTAAGTCAGCCTTTTTCTGCGTTCCATAACCAACAACCATTACTTCATCGAGACCGATTGCATCTTCTGTCATAGCAACATCAATAATGGTCTGATTTCCAACAAGCACTTCCTGTTTTAACATTCCTACAAATGAAAATTGCAAAGTAGCATCTTCGGGTACATTAGACAAAATGTATTGTCCATCTGCATCGGTAACTGTTCCGTTGGTTGTTCCTTTTACCAACACGGTAACTCCGGGAAGCGGTTGCCCGTTATTGTCTGTAACCTTCCCTGTAACCCGCTCTGAGAGCTGCTCCCCATCAGTTGACACCTCTGTACTCTGTTTTGAAATTACAATAATACGATCCATTATTTGATAAGAATAGAGTTCACCATTGAGGAGCTTACTCATAACGGTTTCTATTTTCGTCCTTTTCAAATCGAGCGTATATCGCTCATCCAGGTTTAATTGATTCGTTTTAAATAAAAATCCGAATTCTGTTTGTTTTTCAATTTCCTCCAGTACTTGCACAATAGAGGCATCTCTAACACTTAAATCAAACCGGATATCTTGTGAATAGCTTCCGGTAGCCATCGCCATTGCAGAAAAAAACAATAAAAAAGTCGTTAGTTTCATGATTACCAATAATTTCTTAATCCCAGGCCATGCTCCGGCTCGGAAAAATCGTTTTTTCTTCATAATTTTGTTTGCTTATTTGTTAATAATGCGGTTTTGGTAACCGGTAAATTGCCAAAACCAAAATTTCAAAAAGAATAGATCGGGATGTTGTCAGCATCCCGGTTTTGTTTTGTTTATAAATATTTCATAGGCTTTCTCATTTTAAATTATTTGGTTGTAAGAAAATTAACTCAAGCTAATAAACTATGACTATATCGGGCTTGTCTACATTCTCAATAATTTTATAATTAAAATCTGTAGCTGCCTTCAAAACTTTCAGAACATGCAAAACAGTAGTAGATTTTTTAATATTTCCGGTAAACCGGTAATCCCGCAGGTCATCATTTTGAAATTCAAACTTGATACCATACCAACGGCTGAGTTCCTTAAAAATATCCTCCAAACTCTGATCTCGTATAACAAATTTACCCTCTCTCCATGCCGACAGAACATTATCAGCAATTGTTCGGAGTTCCATCTTTTTTTCAGTGATATGATACATGGCGCTCTCACCCGGGTTGAGTGCAATAATTTTTTTTCCGGAAGTGGTTAAAATATCAGCCTTGCCTTCTACCAAAGATGTTTCAATATAATCGTCTTCAGGATAAGCTTTAATATTAAAAGTTGTCCCTAAGTCGCGAACCAAAAGATTACCAACTTTTACTATCAACGGACAATCTTCACGATGCGTAACTTCAAAATAGGCTTCTCCTGCCAGTTCTGCATAGCGTTGATTATTTTTGTAATCTTCGTAAAAGGTAATCTCTGACTCAGAATTCAGCCAGACTTTTGTTCCATCAGATAATTCCAAAATACTTACACTTCCGCGGGTGGCGATATATTTTTGGAGTCCTGGTCCGCGATAGCCAAAGTTTTTCTGAGAAACCAGATAACCTGCGATGCCTCCTATCCCAAGCAGTAAAATAAAAACTGCCGCTAAGCGAAACATCTTTGCACTTGCTACGGGTGTCTTTTTATTCTCTTGCAGTTTAATTTTTCGCCATACGTTTTCAAACTCTGATTCAACGTCTGCATCCGTATGATGCATCGAGGTCCTTAACCAGAGACTTTTTACTTTATAAAATAGTTCTTCTTCATTTTTATCACTTTTCAAATGATTGAAAAACACTTCCTTTTCTTTATCTGTGGCCTCTCCTGTGATAATATGCAGCCACAAGCCTTCATTCATGAGCAGATTGTTATTTTATGAATAAACAATCAAACAAAAGGATACCCTTGCGAAAAAGTAAAAAAAATAACTTTTATAAAAAGCTACGGGAGAAAAAAGGTAACAAAAAGCACTGCAGGCAAATAATCCTTCAGTTCATTTTTTAGTATTTTTAACGCTTTGGTCATCCGAGCTTCTACTGCTTTTTGGGAAATTCCAAGTTTTTCAGCAATCTCGCGATTTTTCATTTCTTTAAACCGGCTCATTTCAAAAACAACACGGCAATGCTCAGGAAGATTTTTTATGGCAACATCAATTTTTTCTTTTAGCTCTTTAAACTCCAGATAATCTTCGTTAATTCTACTCAAACTTTCAAATTGATAGTGAATTTCTGCTTCTCTTATCTTGTTGTGATGTTTCAAAAGAACTTTTCGGCGCTTTAAAACATTCAGACTACCATTTTTCACAAGAGTAAACAAAAAGTTTTTTATATTAGAATCTTGTCCTAACTCATTCCTAAGTTCCCATAATTTTATAAAAGCTTCTTGCACCACACCCCTTGCTTCATCTTCATTTTCAAGATAGTAGCTACTTAAATGGCAAAGTGGCTGGTAGTAATCAAGAAAAATATCCTTAAAAACTTCTTTGTTGCTCTTAAATAAAAAATCTTGTCCGGGCATTTAATTCATTAATTCCGAAAAATTTATACAAAAAAATTATAACTTTTTCTCCCAGAAATAATTTGGCGGATTACATTCTTTAAAACCTGCCTTTCTGTAAAGATTTTGAGCTTTATAATTGTCGTTTCGGACTTCCAAATTTATCCTGCAATATCCTTTTTCTGATGCGTAAACAGCTATTTCGTTCAACAAAAAAAGACCAACGCCTAATTTTCTGTAATTTGGACAGACGATAAAATCGTGAATATTAATCAAAGGTTTAGCTTTCCAGGTTGAAAAATTAAGGTTACAATTGGCAAGGGCAGCAAAGTCGTCGCCAATACAAACAAAAAAACCGATATATGCCGAATGATTTTTCAGGCCTTTAATGATTTTGGGTCCCAGTTCTGCCGGCATTGGTTCTCCAATACCCATTTCATCGAGCATATAGTCATTCAAAAGCTGGAGCAATGCATCGCAGTGCCTTATATCGTTTAAATCAACCTGAACAATTCTTTTTTTCATCACCCCAGTTTAATGCTTTTTGCTTTTTCTAAACTTTAAATCTCCAAGCTTCAATATTATACTTTTTTAGCCGGGTACCCAACATTCTTTCGGTAATTTTTAAATTTTCCGCAGCTTTTACAATGTTGCCTTTGGTTGATGTCAATGCTTCCCGTATCAATTGTTTTTCTACCTGCTCCACGGTATAAATCATTCCCCCTTTGGCCGAAGTATTTGTTGAATCAGCAGTTTGAAGCGAAGGAGGCAAATGGTAACTATGAATTACATTATCGCCACTTAAAATACAGGCCCGTTCGATACAATTTTCCAACTCGCGGATATTACCTGGCCACGAGTATACCATTAACATATTAAGTGCAGACGTAGTAATTCGTTTTATTTTTGAATTATTTTCTTTGTTAAACTTTTCAATAAAATGATCGACCAACAACGGAATGTCATTCCTGCGCTCGCGAAGCGATGGAATAAAAATCGGAAAAACATTAATACGATAATATAGATCTTCGCGAAATTCTCCGCCTTTTATCATTTCTTCCAGATTCCGATTGGTTGCTGCAATTATCCGCACATCGGTGCTTATTGTTTCGGTTCCACCAAGTCTTTCAAATTGCCGTTGTTGAATTATTCTCAGTATTTTCACCTGCGCCGACAGTGGAATATCACCAATCTCATCCAAAAATATGGTTCCTTTATTTGCCAGTTCAAACCTCCCTTTTCGTTGTGAATCGGCTCCGGTGAAAGCTCCTTTCTCGTGTCCAAATAATTCACTTTCAATTAGTGATTCGGGCAGGGCAGAACAATTCACTTTTACAAAGGTTTTATCATTTCGCGCGCTGGCCATGTGAATGGCATCGGCAACAAGTTCTTTACCAACACCACTTTCTCCACGTATAAGTACAGTAGAATTTGTTTTCCCAACCATCTGAACCAATGAAAAAACATCACGCATCTTTGATGAATTCCCAATCATATTTAAATTCTTGATACCTGAGAGCTTTGTCTCCAGTTCCAGATTTTTCTGCTTCAGTAGCTCCAACTCTTCCATCTTTTCCTGCCGGTACCGCACTACCTGCCCGATTAAAGAACCGATGATTGTCAGCATTCGAATGTCTTCATCAAAAGAAATTCGAGGATTATAAATCCTCACAACACTCAAAGTTCCAACAACTTTCGCACTATCTACAATGGGCACACAAATTATTGAAAGTTCTTTTCCGTCTTTATGAATTTCCTGGTTTGTTTTATTCAAAAACAGACTGGACTTTGAAATCTTTTCAATAACCACAGGCCGTACCATTTCTACTACTTTTCCTGTTATTCCTTCTCCCAATTCATACTTTCCTTTTGCCTGTTGAGCCGAACTTAGTCCATATGCTGCTTCAATATATATTTTTGAACTTTCCCTGTTAAAAATTGAAAGAAAACTTCGTTCTGCTTCGAGATATTCAACAATCATACGAAGGATGGTGGGTAAATCATTCTTGAGTTGGCGGGTTTGAATTAAACGCTGGCTAATGTCAAAGAGCAAGATCATTTCTCTTAGCCCATAACATTCGTCACCTGCTTTTCTGCATTTTATCTCCATTTAACCAATTCTTTTACTACCTAACTTCTACAAAAATGAATATTATTGAAAACTTATGACACAAAAACAAAATAAATAATGACATTTATACATTTTTTTAACTTGAATTTTAAAAAGATGTTCTTTTAATGAAGGGTCACAGGCTGCTTTTTAAGTTTTTTTAAAATAAATATTAAACCCGATGCATTTTAATTAACTGACAAAAGTGTATTTTCGTTTACGAATTCAAAACTTAAAGAAAAGTGTCGAAGAACCTTGTAATTATTCCTACTTATAACGAAAAAGAAAATGTGGAAAAAATGGTGCGAAAAGTTTTTTCGCTAAATGTACCATTTCATTTATTGATTGTTGAAGACAATTCTCCCGATGGAACAGCTCTCATTGTTAAAAGATTACAAAAAGAGTTTCCAAATCAATTACACATTCTTGAAAGAAAAGGAAAGCTGGGCTTGGGAACAGCTTACATTGCAGGTTTTAATTGGGCTCTGGAAAATGGATACGATTATATATTTGAAATGGATTGCGATTTTTCTCACAATCCGGATGATTTGGAAAGATTATACCAGGCTGCTGTCAATGGCGCAGATCTGGCAATTGGCTCAAGATATATATCTGGAATAAATGTTATTAACTGGCCGCTTGGCCGGGTACTTATGTCTTATTTTGCATCAATGTACGTTCGCATTGTAACCGGAATGAACGTAAAAGATACCACCGCAGGTTTTAAATGTTACCACAGAAGAGTTCTGGAAACCATTGATTTTGAAAAAATTAAACTTATAGGATACGGTTTTCAAATCGAAATGAAATTTACAGCATATAAATTTGGTTTTAACATAGTTGAAGTTCCTATTGTTTTTACCGATCGACAGGAAGGTACTTCAAAAATGAGTGGAGGAATTTTTAACGAAGCTTTGTGGGGTGTTTTAAAAATGAAACTGCGCAGCTGGTTTAATAAATATGAAAAGTAATATAAATAACTGAAAGACAACCAACTGCACAGCCTTCATTATTTTCAAAAAATATTTAAAAAAAATAAAAGTTAATTTCCATGCTCCCGATACACACAAAACACCTAAATATCAACAATTTATAAACAAACATAGAGAAAACATGCTGTATGACATATAGCCTGATATTTTTTTATTTGAAGTTAATGTTGTAATTTTCCGGTAACGCTAACGGAAACACCTGATTCCAGGTTACAATGAAAGTAAACGAAAACTAGAAGCGGCATTTATATGTTGTATTTTTTTGTAAATTAAACGTAATTAACATAACTAAAACCAGTACGCCTATGTAGATACCTTTCTTTTTTTTTTCAATGATATAATTCTTTTGAAACACATAGACTTAGCATCTATTTGCTTACAAGTATCGATATTTTACTCACTTAATAATTAAACCTATGAAAAGAAACACAACGCAAAGTTCTTTGTGTGTAATACGCTTTGGGCTCTTGTCTAAAATTTTTCTAATTGGAGTTTTTCTATTCATCCAATTTGCAGGTTATGCCCAACAAACCACAACAATTTCAGGAACAGTTACTGGTGAAAATGGAGCTCCCGTTCCGGGTGTTACCGTAGTAGAAAAAGGAACTACAAATGGTACAGTAACTGATATCGACGGAAATTATACCATTTCCAATGTTCCTTCCGGTGCAACTATCGCATTCTCATTTGTGGGGATGAAAACACAGGAATTTGAAGTCACTGACCAATCAACAATTGACGTTACAATGGAAACCGATGCAATTGGCCTTGAAGAAGTAGTAGCAATTGGATATGGTACTGCAAAGAAACAGGACCTTACAGGTGCAGTTTCATCTGTGAATGCGGAGCAGATGATCAAGTACCAGCCGGCCAACGTGCAGGAGTTGATTCGTTCAGCAGTGCCGGGATTAAAGGTTGGCTACAGTACGAGTGCCAAGAACACCCCTGATTTTGAGATACGGGCAAACAATACCATTAAAGCAGATGTTGATGATGATATTGATGAAGAAGCAGAAGCCAACAAACCATTAATAGTACTGGATGGAGTTATTTTTAACGGAGACATTACCGCAATCAATGTCAACGACATAGCCACTGTTGACATATTAAAAGATGCCAGTGCAGCAGCCATTTACGGTTCGCGTGCCTCGAACGGTGTAATTGTATTTACCACGAAAACTGGTAGTACAGGGCAACCAACCATTACAGCGAGTGCCAAACTGGGTATTGTTACCCGCGGGAAACATTTAAACTGGCACGAGGCAGGGGATGAAGTTATGACCTGGTTGACTGATATGAATGAATCTATCAACAGCCTGTCACAGAATCCCTGGTCTAAATTTGATAAATATGAGAATGTTCCATCAGAATATCAGTCCGACTGGCTGGATGCCAACGGAATATCTGGAGAAACCGATCCAACGGTTATTACCACAGCCTGGCTTAATGCCTTTGGTTTTGAAACCAATGAAAAAGAAAACTACCTGTTGGGAAGAACTTTTGACTGGAATGACTTTTTATACCATACCGGTATCCGCCAGGATTATGACCTGAGTGTGAACGGACGAAACAATTATGTATCCTACTACTGGTCCTTGGGTTATACCAACAGTCAGTCGGTAGTTATGGCAGAAAGTTTTTCACAAATTACCTCCCGGTTAAACCTCGATGTAAAAGCAACCAGTTTTTTGAATTTAGGGATAAAAGCTAATTTTGCCTACCAGGATGAAGGAGACGAACCAATTGATGCTGATGTCCGCTCCGCATCACCGTACGATGCCCCGTGGCAAAATGTAGTCTATAATGATAATATTCCGACCATCGGTGATTTGCCGAATAAGTATCCGAGGGAATATTTAAAAACAGCGGGAGCCGGTTCGAACCGGGGCAACCCGTACCTGGATCCTGCCTATACAACCCGCAAGTACGATCGTTACAGGATATTTACTACATTGTATGCCAAGTTAACGCTTCCATTTGGAATCCAGTTAACTTCAAATTTTTCTCCCCGTTTTGATTTCCAGAAGAGATTACGTTACGAAGACAGCGCCAACCCTGTCTGGAATAACGGGGGATATGTACAAAGACGCCACAATCAGTCTTATGAGTATCAGTTGGACAATATCTTGAACTGGAGCAAGGAATTTGGACAGCACCGTTTAGATGTAACGGGTTTGGTAAATACTGAAAAGAGCCAGTCGTGGTATACCGAATCCGCCGCAACGAATTTTTCACCTACCGAAGCGCTAGGATTCCATGCGATTGCGTTTGGTTTGATTCCTACCGCAGATTCGGATGACGAAGTTATCACCAGGGATGCATTAATGGGACGTGTGAACTATTCGTATGGTAACCGCTACAACCTTTCAGCCTCTATCCGTCGCGACGGCTATTCTCGTTTTGGATTAAATAAAAAACATGCTACTTTCCCATCCATTTCAGCAGGATGGACGCTTACCAACGAAGGATTTATGGCCGGCCGACCGGGGTGGTTGACATTCCTGAAACTACGCGGTAGTTGGGGAGTAAACGGGAACAGTAGTGGTCTAAGCAAGTATGCAGCCTATGCTACTTTGAGCGATAATAAATACCTTAATTATAACGGAGGTTACTTTATTGCCCCATACCTTTATATAAACCGGATGGCCAATCCGAACCTGGCATGGGAGAAAAACCAGGCTTACAATATCGGACTTGACTATGGTTTGTGGGAAGGACGATTAAGAGGTTCAATAGATGTTTATACATCAAAAACCACAGAATTGCTGTTAGATAAAAAGCTCCCGATATTAACGGGTTTTCAACAGATTACCACCAACGTAGGAAGTTTGAAAAACGGCGGAGTAGATTTATCGGTAAACACGATAAATATTGAGAGTAATGATTTCAGATGGACCACTAATTACAATTTAAGCTACAGCACGAATAAGATTGTATCGCTTACCGGTGAAAAAGTAGCGACGGTTGATGAAAATGGCAACACAGTGATGAAAGAACCGGACGATATTTCCAATGGCTGGTTTATCGGTGAGAACAAGGATATCATCTGGGATTATGAGATGGATGGAGTTTATCAGATAGGAGAGGAAACAGAAGCTGCCAAGTATGGGTTGTTTCCCGGAGACTTCAAATATGTTGACCAGGATGATAATGGAGTCATCAATGCAAAAGATAGGGTATTCCAGGGACTAACCTCCGCGCCGTGGTACATGACTTTGACTAACAATTTCGAGTACAAAAATTTTGACTTGGGAGTGATATTGTTGTCCAAGTTGGGTTATTACGGTGGAACCTCACAGCCGTTTAACAACTCTCAGTCGTATATTAAAAATCATAACTGGTGGAACCTTCCTTACTGGACGCCCGACAATCCGATCAATACCGCTGCCAGGATCAACTCCATTAACTTGGCAAGTGCACAGATTTGGCAATCGAGGAGCTACTTGCGTATCCAGAATATATCACTGGGGTATACCATCCCGTCAGATTTATTGGAACCGCTTAAGCTCAAGAGTGCACGGATAGCTTTTACAGCCGATAATCCGGCCGTTTTCACAAAGTGGTTAGAGGGCGACCCGGAATCAACCACCGATATGCCCAGTACCTATTCCTTTAGCGTGAACATTTCATTGTAATACGTTTAAATGAAAGAAATACATAACTGAAAAAAAGATAAGAGATGAAAAAAATAAAGAATATAGCAGGACTGGCTTTAGCATTTTTGCTGGTATTTACCATGTCATGTAATGATAACTTTCTTGTACAGGAACCGTTATCTACCTTAAGCCCGGAGAATACATTTGTAAATCAGAGCGGATTACAGACCGCGCTGGATGCAGCGTTAAAAGGGATTTTCAATCAGTGGAATGGTGATGCAGGAGACCTGCAGTTTGACGCTGCCATGGGCGATTACATAACAACAGGTAAAACGGATAATCCCAATATGCCATCTGTTGACATGAGGACGTATTGCACACCGCAGACTGACTATGATGGTGAGATGCGCGGCATGCGGCGTATCTACGACCAGGATTATCAACAGATTAAGAATGCGAACACAGTAATCGACAATATTGATTTCCCTGAATGGGCAGGCGGAGCAAATGATCCGGAAAGGAACCATCTGTTGGGAAGCGCGTATTTTTGCCGCGCCTTTTTCTACCTTCAACTTACATTGGGATACGGGAACGTAGCTTTCCCGTTAAATGTAATTTCGGAAGCGCGCCAGGATTTTAAAGCATTTTACATGCAGGGTATCTGGGACCAGATGATCGCCGATTTGGAATGGGCAGAACAATGGGTAAAACCCAAAAGCGAGTTACCAATAGGCCAACCTCCTGTAAATGCCGTAAGAATTTTGCTGGCCAAATATTATATGATGAACCAGCGATTTTCGGATGCGGAGGCCATGATGAATGAAGTGATAAGCAGTGGACAAGCACGTTTGTTTACCCAGGCCGACGTGGATGCATCAGGCGTAAAAACAGTGATGGTTGGAAACAACGAAAATCCTTTCACCGGCGAGTTGATTCCGGGATTTGACTGCGAGCAGCCTGCCGACCCGGTAAATTTACTGTTCGATAATGAAAACAACCAGAAGGTAAATAACCCGGAAGGAATATATACTATAGTTAATGCACCATTTGTCGATGGAAGCCAGGGAAGGTCAGCCCGTCCTCGGGCATGGGGGCCTAACTTCGTAAGTACAACCAAGGGGGTAAAAGCTCCACCATCAGGAACGGTAACCGGGATGGACATCCGTCAGGATCAAGTTACAAAACAAATGATGAAGTTTGGCCGTGGTCAGGGGTTTTCGCGCACAACCAATTACGGGCAATATGAACTCTGGCAGTTTAAGGGAGGAGAAATGGACAACCAGGATTACCGTCATAAAAGAGGCAACTGGTTTGACATGGATATGATGGTTTATGACAATCCAGACCTAAGTGAGACGGAATGGTATCTCCAGCCGGCAAGACTATGGTACAATGGCACATTATTATGCGAAGATTCCATCCGCTGCTGGTTTGGTTACCCGATATACAAATTCTGGGCACACAACTATGAAGACCAGGTAAAACGCCAGGATGGTGGGAAACAGAATATGTATATAATGCGTATGGGAGAAGTTTACCTGATAAGAGCAGAAGCCCGCTTCTGGCAGGAAAATTATGCAGGCGCAGCCGATGATTTGAATGTCATTCGTCAGCGTGCCAATGCAAAGGAAATGTATACTGCCGGAGATTTACAATCCATGGGAATCGGGGCAATATTGGATGAACGTGCCCGTGAGTTGTATGGAGAAGAATACCGCCACTTTGAACTGGCGCGGATTTCGGTAATCTTTGCCAAAACAGGGAAAACATGCTACAATGGCAAGACTTATTCCTGGGATGGCAAGGACATGGAAAAATCGCTGTCGCAAAACAATTTCTACTACGACAGGATGATAGAAAAAAATAATTTCTTTAGAGAAAATGTTGCGTGGTCAACCTATCCTGACATAAAATACACCATGGACCCGAAACATATCTTTTGGCCTGTATATGAAGATTTTATTATAGGCAATGTAGGTGCGATATTGAATCAAACTACAGGATATGATGGTTCTGAAAATAACATTGAGCCATTGACACATGTTGTTCAGCCTGCCGGTGAGCCTAACGTCGACCCAATGGTAGCTATTGGCGAAGTCGATGGAGAATAAAAGATTGCTTAAAATATTTCCACTTTTGTGTGGAAATCTAAATTTTAGTTTAAGTTAGTTATGAAAAAGGGGATTTTCAATTGAAAATCCCCTTCTCATTTATAATAAACTAAATCACATTTGTTTTTACTCTTTAAACCTCATCCGGCACTACATAAGGCTTTCTGTAATTTCTCGACAACATCATATCAGCTTCCGGATCGTTGGCAAATTTTTCATATTTGCCTTTAAAATTCAATTCCCTTTTTAAGCGATATGAAATATTAGCCAAAGCAGGCAAGGCCGATGAATAGAAACCTTCATTTACATCGCAGTGTAAATCGTAGTTACTTCCGGAGCGAATTGCATCAATAAAATTTGCGTAATGTTCTGTTCCTCCCGGAGGTGCCAAGAATGTTGGATCAGTAGGAACTTCAGAAGTTTTCATATCAGAGCCGGCAAAAGGTTCTTTTTCCCTCTGACGGAAAGCTTTCCATGTACTTCCGTTTAGTTCCAGATAACCATCGGTTCCATAAAACATATTTCCGATTTTCACACTCAAGCTCGATTCGCCGTTTGTGTAACGTCCGCGGGTTTCAAACTCCAAAACTTTACCGTCTTCGTATGTAAACAACGAAGTTTGTGTATTTGGCGTTTCCTGTGAGCATTCTTTCGGGCTAATTCCATAAATACCTCCGGCGGAAAAAATCGAAACCGGATGTTCCTTTTTATTCAGTCCCCAACGGGCAATATCAAACTGATGTGGTCCCTGGTTTCCGGTATCACCATTTCCTGTATCCCAGTGCCAGTGCCAGTTATAGTGTCCTTTCTTCTCGTTGTAAGCGCGCCAGTTTGCGGGTCCGAGCCACATGTCGTAATGTAAAGTTTCCGGTGGCAAACTGTCTTCCGAAATACCAAACGAATCGCGTGGTTTGTAGCATAATCCTTTTGCCATGTACACGTCGCCAATACCGCCTTCATGTAAAAATTTCATAGCTTCCATCACATTGGCAATGGAGCGGTTTTGGAAACCAATTTGTACCCGAACATTGTATTTCCGGGCAGCTTCTATCATTTTCCGCCCTTCAAAAACATTATGACAGGCTGGTTTTTCGCAGTAGGCATGTTTCCCGGCCTGAGCAGCCCAAATGGTTGCCAGTGCATGCCAGTGGTTTGGAGTTGCAATGGAAACTGCATCAATATCCTTGTCGTCAAACACACGGCGCATGTCCCATTCTGTCGTCGGTTTTGTACCAATAGCATTTTCTACTTTTTTAACTCTTTCCGGATACAATTCTTCATCCACATCGCAAATGGTTTTCAAAAACACATTTCTGTTTTCTTTCAAATCACACCAGCGGCTGATGTGCCCGTTTCCCTGCCCCCGAATACCAATTACAGCCATGGTAATTCTTTCGTTGGCTCCCATAATCGAAGCATAAGATTTGGCACTGAACCCTATTCCTCCAATTGCAATTCCTGCTGTTCCTGCCAGGGTCTTTTTAATAAAATCTCGTCTTTCAGTCATTTTTGTTTGATTTTAATTGGTTTAGATATTTTTGCGTCCAATTTACCAATTTGATTTGAAAATGAGGAATAAATTCAAATCTCATTTATTAATAAAATACTCTGGTTGCATTTTTTCATATGAAGAACATCAATTTGAGCAGCAGACTATATTCATCAGCCTGAAACAAAAATACCCTGACTTTTTAGAATCAGGGTAAAACATAAGATAACTATTTCCGTTTCTGTTATTTGAATTCTACCGGCAGCAAATATTTTACCGGGACAGCCTTTCCACGTTGTTTCCCAAGTGTCCGGTCAGGCATTCCCGATACCAGCATGACCGCCCCCCTGGCTGCTCCTTCATTGTCTTTTCCCACTATTTTGATATCTGCAACTTTGCCTTTAGCATTTACGGCAAACAATACTTTTGCTCTTCCTTTTATTCCTTTTGTTTGTGCAATTTTTGTTGCATTTTCGAAATGTAATCCTGCATAGCATAACAACCAACCGGAATGGGGCATATCTTCCACAATATAAAATACTTCTTCTTCACCTTGTTTTACAGGGGGGTGGAGATGATTTTTTTCCAATGGAAGGTACTGCTTCTTTTGTTGAGGCGGATTTCGGTGAGCGTTCTTGTCCGATAGTTATCGGTAGAACTCGAAACGATCCCAAAGCCTCAGGGCGCAGTTAGCATACCACCAAACCTGCCCTGCTATATGTATTTATTGTGCATAATTTTTTTAATTTAATCACAACTAATGAAATCTTTTAAAAATTTTTTTTGTGCTTACATCAACTAATTGACGGTGATTGCCTGGTGAAAGCACAAAAAGCTCAGGCCTGTTTTTATGCTCATTATCAGTCTCAAATATATAATTCTCGAATTTTATGGAGTCATTGATGATTTTATATTCTCCAACAAAGTCATGAATTATTTTACCTCCTACTGCAGCTTCTTTGTATTTGAAGATTCCGTTAATCAGTCGTAACTCTATATAACCATTTTCTTTGGTCGAATAATATTTTTTTCCGACTGAATTGTCATAGTTTGAAGAAAGTCTTTGAACTCTATTTCTTTCTGGTTTTTTAATCGAATAAATAAGTTTCAAATCATTTCCAATTTCTTGCTTTGCATCTTCTGTTCCGAGCTTTTTAAAGTCAACATAAAAGTTGTCATCTACTGAGTAAACATATTTAATTTTTCGACTGAAATTTTGTACTTCTTTATTTGGAAATACCTCGATTACTTTTCCTGAAATTTCACTGGTTTTTCCCATTAAAAACGTTTGTGTCCCCACCCCAGTCCAACCTGTATATGCCAGTATCGAACCAAATAAAACACCCAAAATCCAAAGATTAATATTTCCTTTTCGCATCTATTTCAAAATTGTTTGTAAAGGTTGATGTAAGTTTTTATTTCGAAGGTGGCGGTGGTGGTGGTGGTGGTGGCGGCGGTGCTGCTGAAGATGGCGGTGGTAATTTTTTGTCTGTTGATTTCTTTCCATTTTCAAGAAAGGCAATCATTTCTGATGCCTTATTTACCACTTTTAATATTGTTCCATTTTCATCAACAACCAGATGGGTCGGAAAGGCATTCAAATATAATTTTTTAATAATAAACTCCTTCTGATTAGGAACTACCTTATAATCAAACTCTTTTTGCTGTAAGAACTTCTCTAATTCCGATTTAGTATCCAACGCTAAACTCAGAAAAATGATGTCATTTCTATCTTTGTATTTTTCTACAAATTCATTTAGTTCCGGAAATTCGGCTACACAAGCTCCGCAGTGGATAAACCAGGTTTTTAGAATTAACGTTTTCCCCTTTGTATTTTTGTTGGTGTAGCTATTTCCTTCCAGGTCGATAAAGTTAAACTGTGGAATGGGCGTTCCTTCCATTTCATATAAACCATAGACTCTGGTTGATACATTTTTTATTGTGCTTCCAATTCCTTTGTCTGCGATAGAGTCGAGCTGATAAAGTTTATATGTTTCGATTTTATTGTCCGATTTTATTTTTAGAGGAATATAATTGCCTGTAATTAGTTTTTCCAAAAATTGTTTTTTGTCAATCGTTTCTGACTGTTCGTTTAAACCTGTAAAATCTGATGATAAAGAAATGTTATAGGAATAATACGTCCACCATTTCATAAAATCAGAAGTAAGTTCACTGATATTGACATTAGGTTCAAGCGTTTCAACCTTTACTGTTAATTGAGTTTGTTTTGATTTTTCGTTGCAGGAAAAAACAAAAATTGAAAGCAGTAAAATCGCAATTAGCTGATTTTTTTTCATTTTCCTTAACATTATGTACACCGGGTAAATAAAATAAGTATTTCTAATTTTCTGTTATCTGAATACTACCGGCAGCAAATATTTTACCGGGACAGCCTTTCCACGTTGTTTCCCAGGTGTCCAGTCGGGCATTCCCGATACCAGCATGACTGCCCCCCTGGCTGCTCCTTCATTATCTTTTTCCACTATTTTGATATCTGTAACTTTGCCTTTAGCATTTACGGTAAATAATACTTTTGCTTTTCCTTTTATGCCTTCTGCTTTTGCAATTTCTTGTTGCATCCTCAAAATGTAATCCTGTCTGGCATAATAACCACCCGGAAAATGGGGCATAACTTCTATAATATAAAACACTTCTTCGTCACCTTGTATTACACTTGGCGGAGGTGGTGTTTTTCCATTTGCAGGCACAGCTTCTTTTGGCGGAGGTGGTGGTGGCGGAGGTGGAGGAGCAAGCCGTTCTCCGTCGTAAGAGGTCCTATAATCTCCGTCGTAGGAGTTGTTAACAATAGTAGTTATAAAATTTTTCATCGTGTATTTCCGGTTAAAAGTATCACCTTTTTGTTCTCCGGATGTAATTTCTGCGTAGGAATCAGAAATGGTTTTCTTCCCGACAAATGAGAGCACAATGCTGGCATTTTCCGGCACATCCAGTTTGAATGTTCCATCCATATCGCAAACAGTACCCCTGGTACCTCCTTTAATTACTACAGATGTTCCCGGCAGAGGGTCTCCTTTTTCATCTAAAACTATTCCCCTGACCGTTATCTTTTTTTGTCCTGAAAAATCGACTATTGTATTAGTATTCTTATTATTCTGTGCAGACGATACTCTATATTCAGGTTCCGCAAAAGCAAATAGCAATAATGCCACTGCGGGCAAAGCCCACAACAATTTTACCCGCCCCAGAGCGGAAGTTTTCGTTTTTGTCATCATTTTTAATCGATTTGTGTTAAGGGCAAAATTCAGGTTGTTGGTAATTCCAATAATCTGCATGCCCATTAACTGGTTTAACAATAAAGCCTGATACCGCGCCACACTGTACCCCATGGAAACTACACCCTTGTCGGCAAGGTACTCGTGGTTTTGTTTCATTGATCGTTCAAAAAACCATATAAATGGATTGAACCAAAAGATGACTGTTAACAGTTCTATAAATAGCAGGTCGAACCAATGATTCTCACGAATGTGCACTTTCTCGTGAGCCAGAATTTCCGGCAGGTTCTCCTGTTTATGAAATTTCGGATTTATAAATACAACATTAAAAAAAGAGAATGGTAAACCATATTTTTCGTTTTCTACAATTCGGATTCCATCCAGCGATTTTACCCGGTATTTTATTATTAGGTAAATAAGAATAAAAGTCTGAATCAATAGTCGTAAAAGGAATATTGAAGCTCCGGTTAAATAGACCAACAAAACTCCCTGATGCCAGTTAAATCCCTGACGTTCAAACTCTGTACCGGAGACGACAGGAATGTGTTTAAAAGTATCTGAAATGGTTTTTAACACTGTTGCATTATTTTCAGGTTCAATTATAACCTGGTATTTTAATGGGAACAATGGCAATAAAACAGCTGAGATTAAAGCCATAAAAAGAAACCACCGGTTTGCATTATAGAAAGTTTCATTCCTAAGAAAAACCCAGTAAACGACGTAAAAAAGGATAATTCCTCCAGATGCATTTACCAAAAATGTAAATAATGCTTCCATGTTTATTTCGTATTTTCGTCTTTATTTAATTCATTTTCCATCATCTTCAGCATTTCCTCCAATTCCTGGATGCTAATGTTATTTTCTTTGGCAAAAAAAGTTGCCATTTTAGGAAAGGAACCATTAAAATAATCTTTCAAAAGAGAACTGAACTGAAATTTTGTGTATTCCTTTTTACTAACGGCCGGGAAAAAAAGATGTGTATTCCCTATCTTTTTATGAGAAACGAAACCTTTTTTCTCCAATACTTTCATCACTGTTGCAACAGTTGTATAAGCCGGTTGCGGATTATCAAATTTCTCAACAACCTGTTTAACTACAGCCTCTTTTAAATCCCAAAGGATCTGCATAACTTGTTCTTCTGCCTTGGTAAGTGA
This sequence comes from Maribellus maritimus, assembly GCF_022267315.1. Taxonomy (GTDB): domain Bacteria; phylum Bacteroidota; class Bacteroidia; order Bacteroidales; family Prolixibacteraceae; genus Draconibacterium; species Draconibacterium maritimum. The sequence continues at coordinate 14,391 of NZ_JAIKLE010000035.1, read as the reverse complement.
TTTCATAATACTAAAAACTACTACTACAAACATAGTACTAAAAATCTAGAATAAAAACTATTTTTATAATATTTCTACTATTTCCATAGTAAATGACTACATAAAACAAAAAAAAGCCACCTAAACAGGCAGCTTTCCCAATATTATCGGTATAAATGTGTCAGAAATCCCAGTTTATCATTGTATCTGTAACCGTTACTTCTTTAATATTGTATGCTAAATTACTGTTTGTAGCATCGTCATCATAAACAAAGGTCTGTAATAAAAGCTCATAATCATCACCTTCAACCGGGTCTTTTATCCAGTTTCCTGTAGAATAATACTCAGAAATGATAAACTCAGTCTCGTCGCTAGGTACACCATAACCTTCGAAAACAAGCTCATCTGAAGAATCATACATCTTTAAATAATAGCCATCTGATTCTTCTATCTCGTTCCAGGTCACGTACATTAAAAAATTATTGTTATCAAATCCAATACTATCAATTTCTGCTCCTTCAAGATTAACAAATTCCTGTGCATCTGTGCTATATAATACTTCGCCTTTTTGATTTGTTGCTTCAAACTGAAAATTACCTTCTTCCGGTATATTTACTGAGTAGTCTTCCTGCGCAGGTGAATTAACCATTACATTATAATAGGCCGCTGCTGCTTCAAGTTCGATGGTTTCGTTTGTAACCGGTGTTGTAACTTTCGCCGACGACATGCTTTCATTTCCATATACATAATAAGTTGTTCCATGCATCCATTCTCCGTCTACAAGTTTATTAATGTAGTATACATCTGCCTCAATGCTAAATGCTTCTTCTTCATCATCGAAGCAGGAAGTAAATCCCAAAATCATTGTAACCAGTAATACGTTTGATAAAAGTCTTTTCCAATTCATATTTAATCAATTTAATATATTATACAAATGTAAAACGTTCTTCCCTTCATTATTTTACTGAACATTAGATGTGATTTTAATAAAAGGGTTGCGTACAGCGTACTTTTTATTTAACGTTTAATTTCATCAATAATTCTCTGAAGGTAAAAAGCTGCTGTTTCAATATTCGGAACGTTCGAAAATGTAAGCTTTAATTTCTGGTCACTTTCTTTCATTTTCCCATCCAGTTTTCTTTTTTGAATAAACTGAACAATTTGAATAAATGCATCGGACCGGTAAAATGCGGATTGCTGGTCGGAAACAAAATGACAGATCATTTTTTTATTTTTTAGGATAATTTTTTCCATTCCTAAATCTATCGCTTTCCATCTCAGACTAACAACTCCCAACAATTCAGAACTTTCCTGTGGTAATTTTCCAAACCTGTCAATCAAATTATTTTCAAACTCTTTTAATTGTTCTTCGGTTTCAATATTATCCAGCTCGCGGTACAGCAACATTCGTTCTGAAGTTCCCGGGATATAATCTGCGGGGAAGAGTAATTCGAGATCGGTATCAATCTGGCAATCGTTAACAAACTTCACATTTAAAAATGCCTGTGTCTGTTTTGAATCCTCTTCGTCAAAAACTCCTTTGAACTCTTCCTGTTTTAATTCCTGGATAGCTTCATTCAAAATACGATGGTAGGTTTCAAAACCAATATCTGCAATAAAACCACTCTGTTCGGCCCCCAGCATATTTCCTGCACCACGGATATCCAGGTCCTGCATGGCAATGTTAAATCCGCTACCCAAATCAGAAAATTCTTCCAGAGCACGTAACCGTCGACGGGATTCGGCATTAATAGTTGAAAGCGGTGGTGCTATCAGGTAACAAAATGCTTTTTTGTTTGAGCGCCCTACTCTGCCCCGCAACTGGTGTAAGTCGCTTAATCCAAAATTCTGCGCCTGGTTTATAATAATGGTATTAGCATTCGGGATATCAAGTCCTGATTCAATAATCGTAGTTGCTATTAAAACATCAAACTTGCCGTTTATAAAGTCAAGCATTACTTTTTCCAGTTTCGGGCCATCCATTTGTCCGTGCCCCACCCCTGTTTTTATTCCCGGCACTATTCGTTTTAACGTTTCTTCAACTTCATAGATATTCTGAACCCGGTTGTGAATAAAAAATACCTGCCCGTTCCGCTCTACTTCGTAGGAAATTGCTTCACGAATTAACTGGTCATTAAATCCATGAACTTCGGTATGAATAGGATAACGATTTGGTGGCGGTGTTTGTATAATCGACAAATCACGGGCGCCCATCAAAGAAAACTGGAGAGTTCGCGGAATAGGAGTTGCCGTTAACGTAAGTGTATCAACATTTACTTTAAACTGTTTCAGTTTTTCTTTTACCGAGACTCCAAATTTCTGTTCTTCATCAATAATGAGCAAACCCAAATCTTTAAACTTCACATCTTTGCTCACGAGCCGGTGTGTTCCTATTATAACATCTATTTTCCCGTCCGCTAAATCTTTTAAGGTACTTTTTATTTCAGAAGTAGATTTCAAGCGGCTTACAAACTCAATTTTCGCAGGAAAATCCTCCAGCCTTTCAGAGAAAGTTTTGTAATGTTGTAATGCCAAAATTGTAGTGGGAACAAGCACTGCTACTTGTTTACTATCGGCAACAGCCTTAAATGCGGCACGAATTGCCACCTCGGTTTTTCCAAAGCCTACATCACCACAAACCAGGCGATCCATCGGCATGCTTTTTTGCATGTCTTCTTTTACCGCAATTGTAGCTTTTTCCTGGTCGGGAGTATCTTCATAAATAAATGAAGCCTCCAATTCGGTTTGTAAGTATGTGTCGTCTGAAAATGCAAATCCTTTTTCAGCTTTACGCTGGGCATATAACGCGATTAATTCCTTGGCAATATCTTTCACCTTCGCTTTGGTGCGGTTTTTCATTTTTTGCCACGCTCCGGTGCCCAGCTTATTTATTTTTGGTTCTGCTCCTTCTTTTCCCTTGTATTTTGAAATCCGGTGCAGCGAATGAATACTTACCAACAACGAATCATTGTCTTTGTAAACCAGACGAATTGCCTCCTGTATTTTTCCGTTTACCTCAGTTTTTACCAAACCGGCAAATTTTCCAATCCCGTGATCGATATGAACGACATAATCACCCGGATGAAGTTTGTTTAATTCTTTTAAAGAAATTGCCTCTCTCTCTGCTTTCCGGTTTTTTAACTTAAAACGGTGATAACGTTCAAAAATCTGATGATCTGTATAACAGCAAATTTTTAAGTCGTTATCCACAAATCCTTCATGTAAAACAAAGTTTACCGGCGTAAATTTGACATTAATGTCTGTATCGTGAAAAATAGCCGTTAAGCGCTCAATTTGTTTTTCATTTCCGGAAAGAATAAATATCTCATAACCATTTTTCCGATATTCAACCAGATTTTCTCCCAGCATATCGAAATTTTTATTAAAAACAGGTTGGCGCGAATTTGAAAATTCCAAAACAGAATCGGGTTCAAAAAACAGGTCGCTGCCAAAGTCGAAAACAGTTTCCTGCTGCAGTTGCTTCTTTAACTCGTCGCCGGTAATAACCTGTTCCAGAATATTTTCAACATCAGCCTTTGCCAATATTGTTTGCCGGTGAATTTCAGTAACGAAATCAAAAAACTGTTCCAAATTATTCCCGACAAAAATATTTTCATCATTTAAAAACTCAATCAGAGATATTCTTTGTCCCTCGATATTTGAGTTATGAATATTCGGAACAATTGTAATCCGTTTAAAAGAATCTTTTGAAATCTGGTTGTCGATATTAAAGCTGCGAATGGAATCAATTTCATCGCCAAAAAAATCTATACGATACGGATCATCGTGTGAAAATGAAAAAATATCGACAATACTACCTCGCACTGAAAATTGTCCGGGTTCATAAACAAAATCCACACGCTCAAAACCGTATTCAAATAAAAATTCGTTGATAAACTCAATTGAAATTTTATCACCTGTTGCTACTTGCAACGTATTTGTTTCAAGCCCTGCCTGTGAAATTACGGTTTCGATAACAGCCTCGGGATAAGTAACCAAAAAATAGGAATTCTCTTTATCCAATAACTTGTTCAGCACTTCGGTACGCTGAACAATATTTTCTTGTTCGGTTGAATCGTACTGAATGGAACGCTTGAATGAAGCAGGAAAAAAGAGAGTATTTTCGCCCCAACCGAGATTATTTAAATCGTCGTAAAAATAAGCGGCTTCTTCCCTGTCGTTCAGAAAAACGATAAAGTTCTTTTTTACTTGTCGAAAAAGACTGGCAAGTAAAGTCGTCTTAAAAGAGCCAATGCATCCCTGCAGGTAAATTTTTTCACCGGGGGGGGCAATTAGTTTTTTCTGAAGTTCGATAAAATTTTTGTGCCCCTTTAAATATGGAAGAAACTGCGCAGTTTCCAAAATTCAAATTTTGCGCAAATATAAATTAACTATGCTTTCAATAAAAAGAATTTTACAATTTTAAATAAATTGTTATTGTTTTATGAAGCCTACTCTGCGCCCCAATACATCATCTGTAATTTGTCCATTTTCAAACGTTAATATGCCATTAACAAAAGTTTTTACTACTTGATGAGTAAATTCACTCCCTTCAAACGGAGACCAACCACACTTATACAAGATATTTTCAGGAGAAACCACCCACGATTTATTTGGATCCACCAAAACCAAATCAGCAAAATAGCCTTCGCGAATATAACCGCGCCGATCTATCCTAAATAAATCAGCCGGGGAATGGCACATTTTCTGAATTACTTTTTCGACTGGAATAAACCCTTTTTTACTCATTTCGAGCATGGCCACCAAAGAATGTTGAACCAGTGGGCCTCCGGATGGTGCTTTAAAATAAGTATTGTTTTTTTCGCTAAATGTATGAGGAGCATGGTCGGTGGCAATTACATCCAATCTATCATCAAGCAACGCCTCCCAAAGTGCTTCCTTGTCGCTCTCACACTTAACAGATGGATTCCACTTTATTCTTGTGCCGTGAGTAATATAATCCCGCTCATCAAACCAAAGATGATGCACACAAACTTCCGCTGTAATATTTTTTTCAGTTACTTTTCCTGGCGAGAAAAGCTCCATCTCCTTTGCTGAGGACAGATGTAAGACATGCAAACGTGTATTAAATTTTGAAGCTAAACTTACTGCTTTTGATGAAGAAATATAACAAGCTTCGTCGCTGCGTATATGGCAATGACGTGAAATTGGTACATTCTCGCCATATCGTTGACGTGCTATTTCGCTGTTTTTACGAATGGTTGCTTCATCTTCGCAATGTGTTGCTACCAAAGTTGGTGCATTTTTAAAAATTTCAGATAATGTTTCTTCGTCGTCAACCAGCATATTTCCGGTGGAAGAACCCATAAAAACTTTTATTCCGCAAACAGTTGAAGGGTCTGTTTTTAATACCTCCTCCAAATTATTGTTGGTTGCCCCCATGTAAAACGAAAAATTAGCCGGAGAAACCAAGGCCGCCCTGTCGTATTTCTTTTGGAGCTCTTCCTGTGTAACCGATTGCGGATTGGTATTTGGCATTTCCATGTATGTTGTAACACCACCGGCCACAGCAGCCCTGCTCTCTGTAGCTATTTCGCCTTTGTGGGTTAGTCCGGGTTCACGAAAATGTACCTGATCATCAATAACGCCGGGGATAAGAAGCAAACCTTTAGCTTCAATAACTTCAACACCACTAAAATCAAAATCTACAGGAGGTACTTTCAAAAAAATCTTTTCTATCTTGTCTTCACCAATTAATACACTTCCCCTAAACTTTAATCCTTCATTAATAATCGTCGCATCTTTAATCAGTGTCTTCATCTTCTTTTTTTACAAAGTTAAGGGTTTCCTTTCTGAATGCAGCTGTTAAAAAAAGAAAAGGCTGTCCCCTGACAGCCTTTTTTGTCCCCTACACGGGAACTAACCTAAACCAACTAAACCTAATAAACCACAAACTTACCAGAACGGTAAGCCCGATGATTTTTCTTAAATATTGTTACTATTCCTTTATTTCAAATAAATATACAGAAATATTCTTACTGTATAGTTGACAAAGATATCAATTTTTTTCTTACTTGAATAACCAAAACTAAAAGACTTCTTTAAAGCTCTTTTGCTTTAAACTCATCAAGTACTTTTTGAACCGAGCCATGTAAAAGCAACAAACGTTTCGCCTTTGATTCAGCATATCCGAGCTCATCCGTAATCATTTTTGTACCTCTTTCAATCAGTTTTCGGTTTGTTAACTGCATGTTAATCATTTTATTTCCTTTCACTTTCCCCAGTTGAATCATCAACGCTGTGGTTATCATATTCAAAACCAGCTTTTGCGCAGTGCCTGATTTCATTCTGGTACTTCCGGTAACGAACTCAGGGCCAACAATAACTTCAATCGGTATGTCTACATTTTGAGCGAGAATCGTCTCTTTGTTACTTGTTATACATGCAGTTAAAATCTTGTTTTCTTTAGCTTTTTTTACGGCGCCAATTACATAGGGAGTTCTGCCCGAAGCTGCTATTCCAACTACAGTATCCAATTCATTGATTTTATACTCTTTTAATATCTTCCAGGAAAGATTCTCATCATCCTCCGCCGACTCAACAGCTTTCCTGATAGCCTGGTCTCCCCCTGCAATCAACCCAACCACCAAACCATAACCGACGCCGTAAGTTGGAGGAATCTCTGAAGCATCCAAAATTCCTAACCTCCCGCTGGTTCCGGCACCAACATAAAACAAGCGCCCGCCTTTTTTTACACGGGGAACAACTTCCGCAACCAATTTCTCAATTTGCGGAATAACTTTCCCTACCGCCGGTAAAACTTTTTTGTCTTCAGAATGAATTCCTTCCAGAAGCTCACGGATCGACATTTTCTCCAGATTATCGTAATTTGAGCTCGACTCAGTTATATTTACCATCTGATTTTTACTTTAATTTTTTGTGTGAAATTTTATCAATCCTTCCATCGGCTCCTGTAAAATAATTCCGGAATTAAGCTCATTCTTCAGCAAAACAGCCCTCAGAATATCTTCAAAATAAAATGCAACAGAACCAATAAAACAAACGGGATGTATCTGAAAGCCTGAATATTGAAAAACATTCCGAATTAAAAACTCTTCGAATGACTTTTCCACTAATTTTTTACAGTATCCATTCTGAATATTCTGATGGATGAAAGGAACAAACGAAGCCAAAAATCTATTGGGGCGTTCTTCTTTATACACTTTTTGAAGATAATCTGCGTATTGAAAAGGATAACTCTGACGAAATTTTTCCGTCAAAACCTCTGGCATCAAACCTTTTAAAAAATCGGACAGAATCTTCCTGCCCAAAACAACTCCTCCGCCTTCATCTCCTAATATAAATCCAAGAGGAGGAACGTGCTCAACGATTTTTTCTCCGTCGTATAAACACGAGTTTGAACCTGTTCCTAAAATACAGGCAAACCCTTTCTTATTTTGAAGTGTAGCCCGTGCAGCTGCAAACAAATCGCTGTTGGTTTCAATTGTTGCTCCGGGGAACAATACTTTCAATGCATCTTCAACGACTTTAGCGACCTCCGGGTTTACAATTCCTGCTCCGTAAAAGTGGATGCTTCTTACCCGCCCGGAGAGGTTAGGTAAAAGTTCCTGTTTTAATTCTTTTACAATGTCCTCCGTCGTCCGGAAATAAGGATTTATACCGTTGGTTAACAAAAATTCTGTTTTATTTTTATCAGAAATAAAACACCATTTCGTTTTAGTAGATCCGCTGTCTGCAATTAAAATCATACTTCAAAATTAGAAAAATTAACGTGTCAGACTTTTCATTTTAAGAAATCAGTAAAATGATTTTTTGCTATTTGGGTAATGTATACATTTGCTAAATTAAAAAATTGAATTTACCAAAATGCGATATTTACTGTTTCTTGTCACTTTCTTTCTGGTTTATCCCACCGAGACCCAGGTTTACTCACCCAAATTTGAATTCCGGGCTGTTTGGGTTGCCACAGTAAATAATATTGACTGGCCTTCAAAACCAGGACTTTCAACAGAGCAGCAAAAAAAGGAAATTACCGATATTTTAAACCTGCATCAGGATTTAGGAATGAACGCCATAATACTGCAAGTCCGCCCGGCAGCAGATGCATTTTATCTTTCAACCCTGGAACCCTGGTCGCGTTACCTTTCAGGAATACCCGGGCAAGCACCCGAGCCTTTTTATGATCCTTTAAAATTCTGGATCGACGAATGCCATAAACGAGGAATGGAACTCCACGCCTGGTTAAATCCATACCGGGTTGCACAAAAAGCAGATGAACCGTTGGCAGGAAACCACATTGCATTTGAACATCCGGAATGGATTTTAGAATACGGCAATAAACTCTATTTTGATCCCGGGTTACCACAAACACGCGAGTTTGTAACTTCGGTTGTAAAAGACATTGTTTTACGCTACGATGTGGATGCCATTCACTTTGATGACTATTTTTATCCTTACCCGCTTGCAGAAGAATTTCCAGATACTACTTCATTTAAAATATACAGTCGTGGTTTCTTTCTGAAAAATAAGGCCGACTGGCGACGCGAAAACGTAGACATTATTATAGAAATGCTCAACGACACCATTAAAGCTGTTAAACCGTGGGTGAAATTTGGGATCAGTCCTTTTGGCGTATGGCGCAACAAAGCAGATGATCCGCTTGGTTCAGACACCAAAGCAGGAGCAACCAATTACGACCATTTGTATGCCAACATTATAAAATGGCAGGAAAAAGGGTGGATCGACTATTGCCTGCCACAGGTATACTGGCAAATTGGTCACCCATTGGTGGATTTTGAATTGCTTGCCAACTGGTGGAAAAACCATGCATACAGGCGGGCGATGTACATTGGCCATGGTGTTTATAAAAGCGACCCGGCATCAACAATAAAAGAGTGGACTATGGCCGACGAACTGCCAAAACAAATACAAACACTTAGAAAAATCCGGGGAATTGGAGGTTCTGCATTTTACAGCAGCAAGCATTTCTTGCGCGATTTAATGGGATTCCAAGACAGCTTAAAAAACCACTTATACAAAACTACGGCGCTTGTACCACCCATGCCGTGGCTCGACAGTATTCCCCCACAACCGGTTGTAAAAATCAAAAAAAGAGGCAAAAAAATAAAATGGGAAGTTTGTGATACCAAAGACGAAATGAATACTCCTACAAGAATTCTGATTTATATCAATGAAAAAGGAACAAACCTGGATATAGATGATCCTAACTCTTTTATTTCAATTTTGAAGGGAGACGAATATCAATTTGAACGCCTTAACCGGAAAAAGAAAAAATACGAAATTCGTATTTCATTACTCGACCGTTTAAATAACGAAAGCGAACTGAGTAAACCGGTTGTACTAAAATTATAGCGAAAAATGTCTTTCTCAAAAAGAATATTGTAATTTTGCTTCACTAATCGGTCTGTAGCTCAGTTGGCAGAGCAGCTGACTCTTAATCAGCGGGTCCAGGGTTCGAATCCCTGCAGACCGACAAAAAAGCCTTATCCTATCCCCTCCCCTCATTGAATAACAGAAAAAAGATTTGTAAATCAATATAAAACATCAAAAAGAGCCTGCTTATAAAAAAACAAGCTCTTTAGTATCAAATTTAATTGGATTTGAAAGTGTTCGTTTTCAAAAAATTATTTTCAATATTCTTGAGGTCATTTATTTATTTCAACTTTATAACCACAATTTATTTGAGTTTGATCGAGGGCCATACCAATAAACATAGGGTATAACCAGTTTTGGTATCTCCCCCAAACATTCCCGGAGTAACGGGGCATAATTTCATTTTGAATTTCGGAGATTAAAGGAGCCGCCTTGTCTCCAATCAACCTCGTACTGATGGCTGCCTGCAAAACCATCGGTTCAAAATCGAGCTTTAACATTTTTGCCAGGGTATCCAACGCTTTTTCGTCATTCTGTCTTTTAATTTTTAATTCGGCTGCTTTTATCGCCACACTTTCAGCCTTATCATCAAGCAAAGAAGTAAGGATGTCATCTACCGCGGAAATGTCCCCGTCGAAAGCATCAAGTGCAACTACTGCCCAGTAGCGGACGGCACTGTCTTCATCTTTCAGATAAGGGATCAATTCTTTAACATCTTCTATTTTACCAACTTTTTGAGCCGCTTCCAGAATCCTTGCAAAATCCTGATCCGAGCAATCCCGTGCCATTTCAAAAACGCTGGTATGAGAATTTTTTGCTCTTTGCATCATTTCACCTTCGTTAAACAAACCGGTATCATGATGTTTTAGCATCCAGCTGTTCAGCTTTTCACTTAAATTGGCAACTACATCCTGTAAATTACTTTTGTCAATCAGGTTATTTTGTTCAAAAGGATCATTTTTAAGATCAAACAATTGTTCCGCGGGTTTCCGCCGGAGCATCTTTTGGGTGCCTTCAGGCAACTGCCCCAATTTCTCAAGCCGGTGTATTTCTTCATAACTCCCCGCTTTATGAAAAATAATTGCATTTTGAAAATAAGGCATCTGCGGCATAAAGTTCCTGACATAAATATACCGGCCATCACAGACAGAACGAGACATGTCATAACAATCATCCGCCCTGTCGCGGTAGCCATACGTATATTTTTTTGATTGACTTTTCTCTCCCAGAAAATTTTTACCTTCCATCATCTCCGGCACTTGTGCTCCGGCAAGAGAGATTACCGTTGGTGCAAAATCTACAAAGCCTACTATCTGATCTGTTTTTGGCGTATTGATATTAGAAACCAAGTACTTGTATTTTTCCGGCACATGAAGGACAAAAGGTACCTGCAGGCCCGAATTGTCCAGCCAGCGCTTGTGCCCCGGAAGACCATGTCCGTGATCAGAAAAAACAAAAATTATGGTGTTTTCCAGCAATCCGTCTTCTTCTAACTGTTCCAACAGATGAGCAACATCGTTGTCAAAAACAGAAAGCAAATCATACATGTGTGCCCATATTTTTCTCATTTTCGGACTGTCAGGAAGATAAGGAGGCAACTTTGCTTTGTCCGGATCGTGATGTTTTTTCAATTGCCCAGTATCCTCGCTACGCAAAGCATTAATCGGCCCTTCATGAGTAATCATAAAATTAAAAACGCTGAAAAACGGTTTTCCTTCCGGCCTGTTTCGCCAATGGGCTGTTTTGCTGCAATCGTCCCACCGCCCTTCAAAACTGAAGTTGTAATCTGTTTTTACGTTGTTTGAAGTGTAGTAACCGGCGCCCCTAAGAACTTCCGGCAATATTTTCATGTCTTCAGGAACAGGGATATCTGAACGTAAATTCTGAGTTCCCAAAGAAGGTGCATACATTCCCGTAATTAATGTTGTCCGGGCAGGGGCGCAAATCGGCGCATTGGAAAAAGCACGGAAAAAAATAATCCCCGATTTTGCCAGTTTATCAATATTTGGCGTAGTGGCGTATTTATCGCCATAACACCCATAAATGGGACTTAAATCTTCATGCGATATCCAAAGAATATTAGGCCTTTCTACCTGCGCTTCTGAATGAATACAAAACAGAAAGCTCATAAAAATTATAGTAAAAAAAGCATTTCTCATAATTGCAATTTTATTGATTGTTATTCATCAAAGTCATTTTTATCGTAACCATCCATTTCTACTTTGTTTTTTTAGCTAGAGGACGTCTATCGCTAACGTTTCCGATTTTTTTGTTCCTGAATGTGCCTTTATTTTTAAAACACCGGATTTATCTGTTGATTGTATCATCAACATCACTTTTCCCCGGAATGCCCTTCGTTCGTTCGTTTTATATTTTGAAAGATCGATTGGATCTCCGTTATCAATACCAATAATCCGCCCCGGGCCGTCAATTTCAAATTCGATATTGTCATCAGCCATTGGGCAAAAAGTGCTATTTTCATCTGTTATTTCCGCGCTGATAAAAACAACATCTGTCCGGTTCGCGCGAATTTTTGTTCTATCTGCCGAAAGTTTAATTTCTGCTGCTTTGCCCGCAGTTGTTTGTCTCTTTTCTGCAACAACTTTCCCATTTCGTTTGGCAACAGCCTTTATTGTTCCCGGCGTGTATGGAACCATCCAAACCAGTTGTTCATCTTCATATTTCTGCATGCCGAGAGATTTTCCATTCAAAAAAAGTTCCACTTCATTGCAATTGGTATATACTACTACCGGAATTTTTGTTTCCTCCTTTCCGGGATGTGTCCAGTGCGGTAGAATATGCACCATAGGCTCGGTTGTCCACATACTTTGGTACAAAAAGAAGTGGTCTTTTGGAAATCCGCAAATATCGATTACTCCAAAATTAGCAAATCGGCTTGGCCAGTCGTTTGTTTCGCCCAGATAATCAAAACTGCCCCAGCGAAACTGTCCCATTACAAAATCAAGATCGCGGGTACGCTGCCAGGCTTTTCTTGCGCTACTACGAACCGAAGCATTATCATAAGAAGATTGATAGTATAAATGCGGTTCATATTTATGGGTAATTTGAAGCGGGAATGCTTTGCCATCTTTATACCATGTTAAACATTTTTCTTCGGGAAAAACTTCTTTCTTCGCCAAATTAGGGATAGGATAAATCCGCTTTTCCAGTCCACGCATCGTTCCATCCCAGCTTTGTTTTTCCCACATCGCAGGGAAATCGCGCCGCCGCCACTGTGTTGTAGTGCGGTATACTCCGCGGGTTTGGTAAGTATGTGGAACTTCTGTACAAACCACCGGAATATCGGGCTCACGGGAATGAAAATCTTCCAGTACATTTTTTTCCTCACCATCACCATTGAACCCTTTTACATCCAGAAGAGAGGGTAGATTATCCCCTTTCATATTGCGGGTTGGATCGATACCTCCCTGTGTTACCGGTCGTGTTGGGTCACTCTGATGAAAAAAATCGACCAGTTGTCTTTGGGTTTCCCGGGTAGGCTTCCTTACCTCATTTCCGATGCTCCACATAATTACAGAAGGATGATTCCGGTCGCGCTTAATAAAATCCGCAGCGTCTGTCTTCCACCACTCTTCAAAATAAAGTCCGTAATCAGAGGCTGCTTTTTCTGTTTCCCAGCCATCCGTAAATTCATTCATCACCATCAGTCCAAGGCTGTCGCAAATGTTATAAAACGCGGGAGAAAAAGGGTTATGAGAAGTGCGTATGGCGTTACATCCCATTTCTTTCAATAGTTTTAAGCGGTATAACCAAACATCGTCGGGAACTGCAGCTCCTACTGCTCCTGCCGTATGATGATCACAGACTCCTTTTAGTTTTGTGACTTCCCCGTTTAATTTAAAACCCAAATTCGGATCAAACTCCAATTTTCGGAAGCCTACTTTTTGAATATTTTCATCCTTCAACTTTCCTCCCTGGTATACTTCTGTTTTTAATTTATACAAATAAGGATTTTCCGGCGACCAAAGATGTGGATTTTTAAGAATTCCACTCAGTTCAATAATATTGTCTCCTTTTTCTCCCGGTTTAAATTCGCTTGTTATGCCCGAAACTTTATTTCCTTCTTTATCAAACAATGTTAACTTAAGCTCCATTGTTTTTTTACTATTCCCTTCATTTACGATGCTAACAAAAGCATTATAAGCAGATTGGGCTCTGGTGACATCGGGCATCGTAACCCGCACCCCCCAATTTGCGATATGAACAGGATCCTTAATTTTTAGCCAAACATGCCGGTAAATTCCGGAACCGGTGTACCAACGTCCCGACAAGGGTTTGGAATGATCTACTTTTACGGCAATAATATTTTCCCCTTTTTTCAGATAATTAGTCAAATCATATTCAAAACTTACATAACCATTGGGCCGGTGACCAAGATGGTGACCATTAATCCAAACATCGCTGTTCATGTAAATGCCTTCAAAATAAATTTTCACCTGTTTCTTTTCCCATTCGGGCGACCAGAACAACGTTTTCCGGTACCAGCCAATTCCGGCCGGGAGGAAGCCCGACTGCCAATCACTTCCATTTTCCTGACTATATTCTCCTTCAATACTCCAATCATGAGGAAGATCCAGTACCCGCCAGTTTTCAGTTTTAGTTTCCGGCAATTCGCCATTTTTAACATCGCCTAAATGAAATTGCCAGTCGAAATCGATTTTTTGAGGCGAGGGAACTATCTCCGCCTGTTTTTTACAAGCCGATAAAAACAGGGGAATCAAGAACAACCAGAATAGCGATTTTTGCGGTCTCATTTTTATGTTTAGTTGATTTTTTATCTGAAAATTATAAAAAGCCGGCGTTAACTGTTCCATTTAGTAATTTACTTGATAATCGTTGGAGACTGAAAAGTAAACACTTCCGATTCAGTTCGTGCAGATTTCATCTGTTCCAGAAGTTCTTTTACAATCTCAGGATGTTTATCTGCCACATTGTGTTCCTCGCCAATATCTGTTGAAAGGTCGTACAATTCAGTGGTAGTTTGTTCGGGTTTTAAAACATTGTACTGTACCAGTT
>NZ_JAIKLE010000034.1 GCF_022267315.1 Maribellus maritimus | reverse complement strand
CGCGAGGATATTGTGCCGACACTATTGGGCTTGACGAAGACAAAATCAAGAAATATTTCAAATATCAGGAAGAGCAAGAACGTTTAGAAGAGCAGTAAAGGATCAACTTCGGCCCTTATAGGGTTTTTTTAATCATTAGTGTACGGTGTATTTGGTTCATTTTTAACTTTTTCTAAACATGTAATAATTGCTCCCTTAAAAGCTAACAAATACAATTCTTCAAAATTTTTATGCTTCGCATCTGATACCGTTAAATCATACTCGGCATGAGAAGAACACAAAACAGATAAATTACTTTGACTATCAACCATGTCAAGTTGAATTTCAACATAGACTTTTTCTTTCTCGCTTGCGAACGTAGCAGAAAATTCTTTATATGCTTCGACAATATTGACATTGATTCTTACCCTTTCCTCATCTCCAGAGCAGGATTGTTTAATTGTATTTTTAATGGTCTCTATATGAGTGCTATCTATTGGAGGAATGTTTCTAACTAATTGTTTGGGATGCGACATAAAAGGTAATTTGATGTCACTGTCAGAAATATTAGTTCTGTGGTCAAAAATACTTATAGAATCAACGTTTAAGTTTACCTTAATGTCATTGTTAATTTTGGTGTTGATATAATTCAAGTATCTATTCGCAGAACAACTCACTAAGAACAAAGAGCAAATCAGAAGATAGATAATATTTCTCATATTTTTGAATTTTGTTTATACTGCATTTTTGAATTTCAACATTGCCTATAACTAGTGTGTAAATGTACCATAACAATTTTTGAGGTAAATGATTTATATCAATATATCATTAGTGGGCACTTAAAACCCACTGATTATTAATTGTTTATTTTTTTGTTCTTTGATATTTTTGTAATCGTATTTTGTAAGCACTTCTCTTACAGGTGTTTTGTCGAGTAGAGATATGCTAAGGATTTGTAATATTTAGTAGATTGAGCGGTCAACTTTCAATTTGTTACCAATTATGGCAACAAGACAGTAGGCGATGATCGCACAATACATTTGGATTTTTACCGCATTCAAGGTTATTCCCCAGAATGATTTAATCTTTAGGTGTTGTTTCATCCACTTGAAAAACAGCTCTACTTCCCAGCGTTTTTTATACAGATAAGCAACTTCAGTAGGTTTTAGGTTCATGTTATTGGTAAGGAATATAAATTCCTTTTCTGTTTCAGTATCGTAATACTTGACTCTCCGAAGTTTTTCAGGGTACTCTCTGCTTGGGTAGTAGGATTCCAGCTTACCGATCTGATCATATTTTACCCCAGTTGTTTTGTCAACTCGATTGGAATACATTCGGTTAAACCGCATATTATCTTTTGCTCTTGTTACAAAGAAGGCTTGCTGTTGGTTCATATGGAACAGTCTCTTAAAGTCGATGTAAGCTTTGTCGATCACTTAGAAGCTTCCTGGCTCATATGTGATAAAATCAAGAGCATTAACATCGTGTATTTTGGCATTTGAGATATGTAGAAACGTTGGTATTGATGTTTTAACATCATATAAGGTGTGTAGCTTAATACCACCTTTTGTTTTCCGAAACTCTGCCCACCAAAATACACTCAGACATAAATCGATAGTTGATGAATCAAATGCATAAACATTGTTTTCAACGTTGAGCTCAAAGTCCGATCTATAGCAGCTTTCACGAGCTTCCTTAATGAGAACGTATGCAAATTCTTCAAAGATCTTATAGCTACGTTTTTCATTGGCAATACCGAGATTCCTTCGCGATACGGTTGGGCCAAATCCAAGATGGTAGTATTTGGATTTATGAGCTTCAAGACTGAGAAGTAAATCTCTCATACTGTCTCTTGAAGTAAGTTGCCCAAATAACATACAGAGCATTTGATTCCAACACGTGAAAGTTCTTTCATACTTATTTCCATTGTGTTTGCTCACAATCCGATCAAAGATTCGCCTGGGTAAAAAATCTGTAAGTTGAGCGAAGATATATTTGCCTTGATTCATGGATAATTGCTTGTTTATATACAAAAATCCATATTTCCAATTCAAATCGTCACGCTATCAATAATCGCTACAAGTACGACTAACAAAGAATTTCAAAGAACGTTTATTAATTTTTAATGCCCATTAGTGTCAATATATGTGTTTTTAAACGTTTGTAATCATACTTATTTATTAATATATCAAGATATTGTAAAACATTTTCTTGCAAAGAATCATTTAAAACAACGTGTTAATGGTTCTTTAACTGGATTGGATGCTTTTATAATATCCTTGAGTAGGTATTGTAGGTATGCAAAACGATCCAAGATTAGGGTTCTTAATAGTGCTTAACTTTCATAGTTTCGTTGCCCATCTGTAGCATCGAATTAAGAGCGAAGAGACCCAACCGTAAACCATATCCGAAAGAACTTTTTACCAATGGAGACCATATCAGAAAGAAAAGACTTGATTTGAATCTATTTCAATCATTTGATAATCTGATGGTTGGTATAAGTTTAGTAGCGGATTTTCGTGCGGTTATCCGTCCAAAAGGAACGGATAATTGGGGGTGAATCCAGCGTTGGTATATCCACCGAACAAGACGTGTGATTCTGATTATGTGTTTGAAAAAAAGTAAGTTGCAGAAATAATTTCGCGGACAGGTAACGATTTAGAAATGAGCGAATTTCTGTTTGTTTCTTCTTTTTGTTCAATATAACAAAGAGCGACTTTTGCTTATAAAGGTACGAGATTTTCCAGTTTGTTCGATTGATTTAATAAATCTCTAATCATAACAAGAGACAACAGATCAACCCTATCAATTTCTATCGAATCTGTGGAGCCGGCAAAGGTGTTGTATTTATTAATATGTAAACTATTTTGTGTCTAAGATCATGGCCTCACCGTTAATAAGCCCTGACGAACTAAAATCTTTCAAAGGAAATATCTTACATAGACGAAATTTAATCCACTCTATACGAGAATGGCAACATTACCCAGAAAGGAAAAATCATTAGTTCGATCTTCACCTAAAACTAACATTTGGATGGATTTCAATTTCGAATTATAAGGAGTAAATGAAGCGTTGGACTGTATTCGTTTGTTGGACGATGAACTAAGAGGAAATAAAAACGGTACAAACTCAAGTTGTTTGAATTTGTCACCGTAAAGTAAACCAAACGATACAAAATTCGAACCATTTAATAAAAAAATTGAAGCTTTTAAGTAATCTTATAAGCAGTATTTAATGTCAAAATATACTCTTTCTAAATTTCATTATTACTTTCTTTTCCTTTAATAAATATTATCCCGTTTGATTTTTAATCAATACATTTACCCTCGATTTTAGGTGATTATTTCTGATAACATCAGGAATAATAAAAAGGGAATCCGGTGAAAAACCGGAGCTGTACCCGCAGCTGTAAGCCCTGTTGAAGGATTGAAAAAATCTTTTGCCACTGTTCAAAAATGAAGAATGGGAAGGCGTTTCAATCCGGGGCGAGCCAGAAAACCTGCCAAAATCAGTGATATAAACATTTTGCTTCCGGGTAAGGAGTTAATGTTGCGAGCAATAATTGTTCAACATTATTTTTTATCATGTCAGTTTATAACTGACTTTGGAGTGCAAGGTGTAATTGTTTAACTTTTAAATAATTAAACCATGCCAAAAATCAACTGGTTATTAACCTGCATTTTATTGTGCAGCGTGTCTGCTATCTGGGCACAAAATGGATCGTTTACAGGAACGGTAAGTGAAAAAAACTCTGGCGAACCGCTGGTGGGAGCCAATGTGTATTTTAATGGAACTACGCTTGGAACAGTAACCGACAAAAACGGTCGGTTTGTCATCAAAAATGTAAAATCGGGAACTTACGAAGTAATTGTTTCCTGCATTGGCTACCACAGGGTAAAGGAAGAAATTACACTTGCAGGCCCGGAAACAAAATCTGAATTCTTACTTGAAGTTTCTACCAGCTCATTGGGAGAAGTGGTGGTTACCGGAACTGGTACGCCACACCACCTGAAAAGTGCTCCTGTTCAAACTGAACTTATCGATAAAAAGCTGATTGACAGGATTGCAGCTACAGATTTTAATGACTTGATGCTGGGCGTGAGTCCTTCTTTTGATTTTAGCCCCGGAGCAATGGGGCCTTTCATGCAGATCAACGGGCTGGGGAATGATTATATCCTGGTGTTAATTGATGGCAAACGGGTTTATGGCGACGTTGGCGGACAGACCGACCTGAGCCGCATTAATCCCAACAATGTGGAACGTATTGAAGTGGTAAAAGGGGCATCTTCTGCACTTTATGGTTCCGAAGCTATTGCCGGGGTAGTGAACATTATTACCAAAAAATCAAAAAGCAAAGCGGCTGTAGTTACCAGCAATCGGTATGGAAGTTATGGCGAGTGGATACACCACCACAGTCTTGACCTTAATTTTGGCCGTCTTTCCTCCACTACTTCTTTCGACCGAAAAGCCACCGATGGATGGCAGTTAAGCAAATACGAACTGGATGACGACGATTTAGAGGAAACCGATGCTATGGCCCAAAATGCTTCAACCGACTTTACTTTTAACCAAAAACTTTCATACGACCTTACCCAGCAACTAAGTGTGTATGTGCAGGGGGCAAAATACAAACGCGATGTTCTGCGTCCGCAAACAGTTGGGAAATACGGATATTCCTACGATGATTTCAGCTATGTAGCAGGAGCCGAATACCTGCTCGGAAAAGGCAATAAACTCACACTCGATTGGAACTCCGATAATTTCAAATATTATTATAAATACAATCAACCTGCTGATGGTTTTCAGGCTGATGATAAAGCAAAGCAAACCGAACAATTGCGTAATGCGTTAAATTTAAAAGGAATTTTCAAACTCTCGAAAAGCCATCAACTTTCGGTTGGCGGCGAATATGTCAATGAGGAATTGGAATCGGAAGGGCGTTTGGAGGGAGAAAAAGCCGATGCATATACGCTTGCCTTGTATGCCCAGGATGAAATGAAAATTGTTAAAAACCTTTCGGCAGTTGTTGGTGCCCGGTTTGTAAATCATAAAGAGTTTGGTAGTGCTTTCACTCCTAAACTATCGGCTCTGTACAATTTAAAAGACTTTAATTTCAGGGCAACTTACTCCCGCGGTTTTAAAGCTCCCACATTGAAAGAACTTTATTATCATTACGATAAGCCAATGGGAAGCTCTGTTTATCTTTTTCTTGGAAATCCTGATTTAGAACCACAAACTTCTGATTATTATGCATTCTCTGCTGAATATATAATTGATGGGTTTTCTTTTAGTGTTACTGGTTATCAGAATGATGTGGATGATTTGATTGATTACGAAACGGTAGAAACATCAGAAGAAGATGCTGCCAATGGAGTTAAAAGAACGCGTAGGCATTACAATATATCAAAAGCCGGAACCAAAGGAATTGACTTTCTTTTTAATGCGAATCTTGGAGCAGGATTTTCAATAGGTGGTGGTTATAGTTATGTGGATGCAAAAAACAAAACCGATGATATCCGCCTGGAGGGAGTGGCAGAGAATTATGGAAATGCACGCCTGGGCTATGTCCATAACTGGAAAAAGTACCAGCTAACAGCGAATCTGAATGCCCGTTTTCAGGATGAGAAATTTTTTGATGACGACGAAGGAAATGCAAAAGGATATAACTTGTGGAAGTTGACAACCATCCATCGGTTTTATGGCCCGGGCGATTTTGTTTTTGACCTGTCTGCCGGAATTGACAACATTTTTGATTATGTGGACGACAGTCCTTACGGTTCGCATTACGGAACAATTAGTCCCGGACGAACCTATTTTGTGAGTTTGCAAATTGCAATAAACCAGTAGCGATTTACGCTGATTTACAGAAGCATTTATGATAACATTCTGCGATTATCTGCGAAAAGAATCAACGTTAATCAGCGAGAAATAAAAAACAGCACATGCGTCTGTTCAAAAAAATAACATTGAAAATTCATCAGGTTACGGGTATTTCCCTTAGCCTGATGTTTTTTGTTTGGTTCGTTTCCGGAATCGTGCTCATTTTTGCAGGCTTTCCACACGCTTCGCGCGAAGAACGTTTCCTTTTTCTGGAGCCATTTTCTTTATCCGATTTTGAGGCCATTCAACCGTTACCCGATTCCATTAAAGGCGCTGTTGGGTTAGATAAATTAAATAACAGACCGGTGTATCGGATAGCTATGGGAAAAAGGGCGCAGCAGGTTTACGATGCAACAACACTTCAGCGTATTCCTGATTTTTCCGAAGAAATCTGTAAAAACGAAGCTGAACGTTTTTTGGGAGCTTCTGCTTTGAAATCGGTTGAAATCAATAAACTAGACCAGTGGATGCCCTGGAGTTATTATCAGGCCTTGCTCCCTGTCTATAAGTTTTATATGAACGACAAGCAGCACACGGTGTTTTATGTATCGTCAAAAACCGGTACTATTGTTCAGCAAACCAATCGGAAAACACGCTGGATGGCGCGTGTAGGAGCTATTCCCCACTGGATATATTTTCGCTCGTTACGCCTGAAAGTGCAGCTTTGGAACAAAACTGTTATCTGGCTTTCATCAATTGGCTTGTTCGTCTGTCTTTCCGGAATGATTGCCGGAATCATCCGTATGAAAAAACGTAGAAAAAGAAAGTGGGCTGGAGACATTACGCCCTATAAGAAATTCTGGTTTAAATGGCATCACATTTCCGGCTTCTTTTTTGGATTTTTTGTATTTACCTTTTTGCTCAGCGGGCTGTTTTCAGTTGTCGATTTTCCTGAAAAAGGGAATAGCGGCCAAAAGACTTTCTCTCCTCGGAAGATTTGGGAAAAATCGAAAAAGAAGCAGGTTAATGCCGGTCATTCCTTTGCCGGATTATGGCAGACGCTTGAAAATAAAAGCAACGTTCGAAAGTTAGAGTGGAAAAACAGTTTGGGAAAACCTGCATGGTGGGTGTATTACAGCGATTATCAAACACCGGAAGTGTATGTTTGCACTGCCGATACTATTTATAAACAGGAAACGGTTTCGCTGGAACAAATAGAAAATAGGGCGAAAAGTCTTTTTGAAAACACTTCTTTTTGCGTTGACGAACAACGCAAATATGATAATTATTATCAGGAATCAGGGATGTTTAAACGGCCGCTCCCCGTATATAAGATAAGCTGGAATAATGGGGCGCAAAATCAAATTTATATCGACCCCAAAACCGGGAAAGTAGTTGCTTCATATACAAAGAACAAAAAAATACACCGGTGGCTTTATCAGGGATTGCACAAATTCAATTTTCAATTTTTGGTGGAACACGACTGGCTGCGAAAACTCCTGCTTGTTATTCTCTCGTTGGGTGGAATTGTAGTAAGCTTTTCGGGTGTAGCGCTGAGTTGGAAATGGATTAAGAGAAAAACAAAAAGTAAGAAGAAAGAAAAATATATTTCACGCTGATTTTCGCAGAAAATACTTTCAGCGCCAATCTGCGAAGTAATCCGCGTCAATCCGTGAGAAAAAAATAAAACAAATATGAAAATCAAAATAATAGCCATAGCCATTTTTCTTATAAACTTGACAGCAAGTGGAATGGATGAGCATAAACAAATAGAAAAGACAGGCATTCTGCTGGTATCGTTTGGTTCCAGTTATGCCAGTGCCCAGTCGGCATTCGGTCATATTGAGGAACAGGCAAAAGAAACCTTTCCCGGAGTAGAAGTCCGCTGGGCATTTACGTCAAATATCGTTCGTAATATTCTGAAAAAGCGTGGTCGTGCGATTGATTCCCCGGCTGAAGCGCTTGCAAAAATGGGAGCCGATGGTTTTACAAAAATTGCGGTTCAGTCCTTACACGTTATTCCTGGCGAAGAGTTCGAAAACCTGCAAAGAACAGTAAATGCATTTAACCATATTCCGAAGAATACGCAAAAAATAGTACTGGGGAAACCTCTGCTTTACCATCACAATGATATTGGAGAGACCTGTGCTGCACTTCATTCTGTTTTACCGGAAGAACGAAAATCTACCGATGCTGTAGTGTTGATGGGACACGGAACTTCACACCAGTCAAATATTTACTATCCCGGGCTTCAGTATTACTTATGGCAGCAATCGCCCTCGATTTTTCTCGGAACAGTGGAAGGTTACCCAAGTCTGGACGAAGTAATTTCAGCATTAAAAAAGCAAAACGCAAAAACCGTGTGGCTACAGCCTTTTTTGTCGGTGGCCGGCGACCATGCCAAAAATGATATGGCCGGCGATGAACCCGACAGTTGGAAATCGCAACTCGAAGCTGCCGGGTTTACAGTGAACCCGGTTTTAAAAGGATTGGCCGAATTTGATGCCATCAATGCCATCTGGATAAAACACTTAAAAGAGGTTTTTAATAAGCTATAATTGACATGAAAAAATACACATTTATATTCATTGCCTTTTGTATTCTTCTAATTATGGGGGAAAGTGGAATTTGCCAAAGTAAGAACAACTTTAAGCTTACCGGAGTCAGAAAGTATGTTTACAATACTAAAAATCAACAAATAGAAAAACAATCGTTTGACGAGGAGCGCAATTTAGTGAGTTTTGTTCATTATATCTACGATGCAAACGGAAACAAAATTGAAACGGTTAAATACAGTAAAGACACTTTAATGTTGGTTCGTTACGTTTATGTTTACTCTCCTGAAAACGAAAGGACACACTGCATTAAATACGATTTTACTAAAAATACAGAAGAAAAGCGTATTTATAGATATAACGAGCAGGGGCAGGTAATTCAAACGGATTATTACAAAGATTCGGTATTGTCGAAGAGTGTTGTTGCCGTTTATTCTGACAAGGGGGATTGTATCAATAAGAAAAGATACAATAGCAAAAACAAACTACTTTCAGAAAACAATTACAAGTGTATTTATGCAAATGAAAAACTGGATGAAAAATGGCGTTTATCCGGAGATGGGGATGCCTTGGTGAAAACTTTTTATCGGTACAATCCCAATGGGACGGAAAAATCATATCTGCGCCAATATGTTATGGGAGCAAAACCCGATGTGAAACGAGAATTCTTATACAATAAGAATGGTTTATGTGTGAGCTCATTGGTTTATGAATCAACAAACGAATAACAATGAAAAGATTACTGGTATATTATTTCTGTTTAAGTGTCGTATTATTGGGAAGTTCATGTTCTAATAGTAGCAAAAAAACATCTGAAAAAAACAGCGCTGTTACACTTAAAACTTTATCTCTTAAATATGCCAAAAGTTTTGAGATACAAAATGGCGATAATTTCAAGATATTGAAAATATACGGCATTGGCAGCGACAGCACAAATTTTGAAACATTCAAACTGGTTCCCGCAGAAAAAACGGAAGAGCCGCAACAAGGAGTAATTCCGGTTCCCTGCAAGCGAATTATCTGTTTGTCGTCAACGCAGCTTACCTACTTTTTTGCGCTCGATAACATTGAAAATATTGTTGCCACCAATAGCAGCCGCCATCTTTATCATGAAGGAATGAATAAACGGATTGATGCAGGTTTGGTAAAACGTGTAGGGAAGGAAGGGCACTTTAATACGGAACTGATTGCCAGCCTGAATCCCGACGTTATTTTCGTTTCGCCTTTTAAAACCGGAGGGTATGATGCCTTGAAAAGTTTGGGTTTTAACCTGGTTCCGATGGCGGCGTACGAAGAAGAAACACCGCTGGGGCGGGCCGAATGGATAAAAATGATGGCGGCTTTTACAAATCAGGAAGAAAAGGCTGATTCTATTTTTAACGAAGTTGCCAATCGATATGAATCTTTAAAAGCACGGGCTGCAAAAGTTAAAAAACGGCCAACTATTTTTTCGGGCAAAATGCGTTCGGGAACCTGGTATGTACCGGGTGGCGACAGTTTCTATGCTCATTATTTTAAAGATGCCGGCGCAGAATATATTTTTAAAGATGATAAAAAAGCAGCTTATCCGCTTGATTTTGAAAGTGTATATGCCACTGCCGCCGAATGCGATTACTGGCGAATTTTATTGCCCGACCCGGTCGGCTATAATAAAGAGTCGATGGTAGCAGAAGACCCGCGTTATGGCGATTTTAGAGCTTTTAAAAATAACCGGATTTTTGCCTGTAATATACGGGAAAAACCGTACTACGAGCAAAATGCAATGAAACCCGATGTTATCCTTGCGGATTACATCTATTTTCTTCATCCGACACTTTTGCCCGATTATGAACCGGAGTTTTATGAATTATTAAAGTAGAAATGCAGAATGAATATCTTGAATAGAAGTAACGATATAAGTCTGAAATGCTACAATTATACCCCGGATAGGGGTTTAATAATAATAGCCGTAGGTATAACCTGCGGAAAAAATGGTGAAAGCATACAGAACCCCGAAGTGGGTTCAATAAGTTGTTTTATAGGGAGCTAATAAATAAATGTTTTAATGAAATAACCAGGATGCCAAAGCAAAACGCAAAAATATCAACCAAAGTCCTGCTGCTATTATCCATCGCAGTATTGTTTTTTTTAATACTGTTGAATATGGCGCTGGGTTCGGTAAATATTCCTTTTTCAGAAGTAATACATATCGTTTCCGGCAAAGGTTCCGAAAATATCATTTGGCAAAATATATTAATTCGCACACGTCTGCCGCAAACATTGGTAGCGGTGAGTGCCGGAATGGCTTTGGGAGTTGCCGGGCTGCTCATGCAAACACTTTTTAGAAATCCATTGGCCGGCCCTTCTGTTTTAGGAATTTCCTCGGGGGCAAGCCTGGGCGTTGCATTTGTTTTGCTGGTAGCCGGACAAGCGTTTGGCTTTTCGTTTGCCCGTGTAGGTATGTGGGGCGACCTGGCGGTGGCCGGTGCTTCCCTGGGCGGGGCACTGGCAGTGTTGGCGCTTATCCTGTTTATTTCACGGAAAGTGGGCGGAACGCTCAGCGTACTCATCATGGGAGTTATGATTGGCTACCTTTCCAATTCAGTTGTGGGAATTCTTAAATTTTACAGCCTCGAAGAAGATGTTCATAATTATGTGATTTGGGGGTTAGGAAGTTTTAGCCGCTTGTCGCTGGAACGCGGCGGACTGTTTGCGGCGGTAACGGTCCCATTATCGCTGGTGAGTCTGCTGTTAAGTAAACCTTTAAATTTGCTTGCGTTGGGCGATCACTACGCGCGTAACCTTGGATTAAATATCCGACAAGCCCGCTTTCTTATCATTTTTACATCCGGAATTTTAACGGCCTTGGTTACTGCATTTTGCGGACCAATTGTTTTTATAGGGATGGCTGTTCCGCATTTAGCAAAAATGATTTCACGCACTTCCAATCATTTTACATTGATTTTGAACTCGTGTATTATTGGCGGCGCAACCGCTTTGTTGTGTAATCTCATTGCCCGGCTTCCGGGGCTTGACAGTGAATTGCCTATCAATTCGGTAACCGCATTTGTTGGGGCGCCGGTGGTAATTTCGGTCATTTTAAAACGTAGGAAAGAAAAAATAATGGAATAATGGGCAGCGCCGATTTTATAAATATCAACAATTTGAGCATTGGGTATGCTTCCGGCTCGAAGCAAAAAATAGTTGCAGCAAATCTGAATGCCCAAATAAACAAAGGTGAACTGGTTTGTCTGCTCGGCTCAAACGGAGCAGGTAAAAGTACGCTGATGCGCACGCTTTGTGGTTTTCAACCTTTTTTTGATGGGCAAATCAGCATTCTCGGAAAAACCATTGGCATCCTTACTGAAAGAGAAATTTCCCGCCTGGTGAGTGTTGTCCTTACCGACCGCATTGTGGTTCCAAATGCAACTGTTTCAGAATTGGTATCGTACGGAAGAAGTCCTTATACCGGAATTTTGGGGCGCACGAATAAAAAGGATCTGCAATTTATAGAACGCGCTATTGAACAATGCGGAATTGCGCACAAAAAAGATGCGCTACTTTCGTCAATTAGTGATGGTGAACGGCAAAAAGCTTTTATTGCCAAAGCTCTGGCACAGGACACTCCTGTTATTTTACTGGATGAACCTACTGCTTTCTTGGATTTGCCCGCGCGCGTTGAAATTATCCAGCTATTGCGACGGATTTCCTCCGAATCGGGAAAGTCGGTTTTGTTGTCAACACACGACCTCGACCTGGCTTTACAAATGGCCGACCGCCTCTGGCTTTTGCACAACAACGGGCCGCTAATTACCGGAAGCCCGGAAGATTTGTTATTGCAAAATGCATTTCAACGACTGTTTCAAAATAAAGGAATTGAATTCGACACAAAAACCGGATTGTTCCGGGTGGAATACGAACATTTTCACGAATTACCTATAAAAGGCCATGGTTTTGAATATGTATTGCTTCGCCGTGCTTTTGCCCGAAGAGGCATAAAAACCACCGGAATGCGAGAGAACCCGGAATGGTGGATTGAGATCGGGAAAAACGGGCAAAGCACTTTTCATCTGTATAAAAATGAAAAACAATTAATATCTGAGAGCTCGGTGGAAATGATAGTAAAACAAACGATGAATTGTATGGATTTGAAAATTAATAACAAATAAATATTTCACGCAGATACAGCAGATGTAAGATCGCAGATTTACGCAGAATCATCTGTGCAAATCCGTGAAAAAATCAGCGTCAATATGCGAGAAAACGAAATAAGATAAAATGAAAATAGCAGCCGCATATCATAACACAGAACCGGGCAATATTTCCGCCAACCTTCAGGAAACGTTGAAAATGCTTTCTTGTTTGGAGAAAGAACAGGTTCGTTTTGCCTTGTTTCCCGAGTTGAATTTGTCTGGGTATATTACTTCAAAACAAGAAATTAAAGAGTTGCTAAAATACCAAACTGAAGCTTTTGACGAGTTGCGACAATTTTCAAAAAGCACACAAATCGCTTTTGCTGTTGGCTTCCCTGAAGAGGAAAACGAAAAATATTACATAACTCATTTCATTTTTGAAGGAGGTGAAATAATGGGGAAACATAGAAAAACGCATCTTGGGCCGACAGAAAAAAGTGTGTTTACAGCAGGAGATCAAATACAGATCTTCAAGGTTGGGGGATTAGCAATTGGAATGCAACTGTGTTTTGAAACGCATTTTCCCGAAATTAGTTATGCGCAGGCCAAACAAGGTGTAAATTTACTGGCTTTGGGATTTGCCTCACCCAAAGAAACGGCAGACGAAAAACTCGAACGCTTCAAACGCTATTTGTGCGCTCGGGCATACGACAATGCGTGTTATGCAATGGTTTGTAACCAAAACGGAACAACTTCGCGCGGATCTGTTCTCCCCGGACTGGCAATGATTCTTGATCCAAAAGGGAAAGTACTGGCAGAAGAAACCCAAACAGGTAGCGGCTACTGTATTGCCAATTTTGATTCCGAAACAATTACGCGAATTCACCAATCAAAAATGGCGTGGTTTAACCATTTCAAACGAAATGAAATGTTGAGACAGTTTTATGAAAAAGGTAATGTATGAGAAGAGATAAAAATATATTTAGCAGATATTTTTATGTTGTTTTTCTGCATATATCCGCGAAAAAATCAGCGCAAATCTGCGAGAAAGAAACAAAAGCAATGAAAAAATACAGTTGTTTTTATGAATAGAAAAATAAACCGCCCAATTATGTTTGTGGGCACAGGATCCGATGTGGGGAAAAGTGTGCTGGCTGCTGCTTTTTGCCGTATTTTTAGGGAGGATGGATTTTTTCCCGCGCCGTTTAAATCGCAGAACATGTCGCTTAATAGTTTTGTGACAGCCAACGGCGGCGAAATTGGTCGTGCTCAGGCAGTTCAGGCAGAAGCTTGTGGAATTGACTGTCATACCGATATGAACCCGGTGTTGCTAAAACCCAGCTCCGATAAAACTGCTCAAGTCATCCTTAACGGGAAAGTATTTGGTAACTATTCAGCCGGCAGTTATTTCCGGGGCGAAATAAAAGAACAACTTTTTGCAGAAGCAATAAAAGCGTTTCAGCGGCTCTCTAAAAAATATAATCCAATGGTATTGGAAGGGGCCGGAAGTATTTCAGAGTTAAACCTGAAAGAAAATGACATTGCCAATATGCGCGTGGCGGTTGCCACTAACGCCGCAACAATTCTGGTGGCAGACATTGAACGCGGTGGTGTTTTTGCCAGTGTTTACGGCTCCATCCAATTGCTTTTGCCCGAAGAGCGGAAACAGATAAAAGGCATCATAATCAATAAATTTCGTGGCGATATTAGTTTGTTTGACGAAGGGCGGAAAATCATAAAAGAAATTACCGGTGTTCCGGTTCTGGGTGTTATCCCGGCATTTAATCATATTCAAATTGAAGAAGAAGATTCGGTGTCGCTCGAACGAAAAGCTACTTTTGCCAACGACAATAAAATTAATGTCGCGGTGGTTTTGCTGCGCCGGATTTCCAACTTCACTGATTTTAACCGGCTGGAACACGATGAGCGTGTGCATTTGTATTACACAAACAATCAGGCGGAGCTTCAAAAGGCGGATATTATCATTTTGCCCGGTTCAAAAAATACCATTGCCGATATTATCGAACTCCGGCGAAACGGAGTGGCTGCTGAAGTTTCAAAATTAGCACGCGCCGGAAAAACGGTTATCGGAATTTGCGGCGGCTACCAAATGATGGGACAACGCATTAAAGATCCGCACGGCGTGGAAGGCGATGTGGTAGCAGTACCAGGACTCAATATTTTGCCAACTACAACCATTTTAGAGGCGGAAAAGCAAACCATTCGCAGTTCGTTCTATTTCAAAAATTACGAAACACGGTGTTCGGGCTACGAAATTCACATGGGGAAAACAACTTTTGCCGAAAATGCAAAACCTTTGAACCGCTTGACTGAAGGAAAAAACGAAGGTTGCTGCACAAATGAAAATTGTTGGGGAACTTACATGCACGGCATTCTTGATAATCCGGTGGTGATAGATGATTTGCTGGCACCTTTTGCAAAAGAACAACGCGCCACCGAAGATTACAACGAATTTAAACAAAAACAATACGATTTACTGGCTGCGCATGTTCGCGAAAATATGGATATGGATGCGGTGTATAAAATGCTACAGGAATGATTCACGGGCACGGCGACGATACATATAACTTCAAAACTATTCGGATAAATTTTAGTTCGAATGTAAATCCGCAGGGAATCAATCCAGGTTTGCAGGAACATCTGAAATCCTGCATCAACAAATTGGATGCTTACCCGGAACCATTGGCTGAAAATCTGGCTCGTCGAATCGAGCAACAAAAGAATCTGGTTCCCGGAAGTGTATTGATTACCAACGGCGCTGTGGAAGCTTTTTATTTGCTGGCATCGTTGTTTCAAAATAAAAAGTCGCTGATTTACACGCCTTCATTTTCTGAATACGAAGATGCCTGCAAAATGTACAGCCACAATATTGAGTTTTGCAGTAACTCACTTTTTTCAGAAAAAGATGAAAAGCAGTTTGATATCGTATGGATTTGTAATCCGAATAATCCGGACGGGAAAATTTTTGATAAAGAAATTATAAAGGAAAAAATTCAGCGAAACCCCGGTACTTTATTCGTTTTAGATGAAGCTTATATTGAATTTCTAAACAAAGACATTTCGTTGGAAAATGAAGCTGCAAATTTTCAGAATTTGGTTGTTGTCCGATCGCTTACCAAACGATTTTCCATCCCCGGATTGCGTTTGGGATATCTGGTTTGTACTCCGCAGTTGATATCAAAATTAAAAGAAAAATTAATGCCGTGGCGAATCAATACTCTGGCTTTGGAAGCCGGATTATATTGTTTTTCGAAAGAATATACCGACAAATTTAATGTAGCTGAAATATTAGCGGAATCTCAACGGTTTCAAATAGAAATTGCCAAGATAAAGGGGTTTGAAGTTGTACCTTCCAAAACTTCATTTTTTCTGGTGAAAGCTCCTGAAAATGCAGACGAAATTAAAAAACAACTAGCTGAAAAATACGGAATACTCATTCGGGATGCCTCAAATTTCAGAGGTTTGTCTGAATTTCATTTTCGGCTCTCCACGCAATCAATCGATAAAAACAACGAGTTAATAAAAGTGCTGATAACATGGAGTTTCTAGTTTACCATAGTATTGCATTGTGGGCAGGTTTTCTGCTTGATAAACTACTGGGAGACCCGCTGTGGTTGCCCCATCCGATTGTAATTTTCGGAAGAAGTATTTCATTTTTTACGAAAAAATTTAATCACGGAAATTACAGGATTTTGAAAGGCGCTGTAATTGCAATAGTGCTAATCGCCACAACTTTTATTTTCTTTTTCTTTCTGATAAAATATTCTTATCAGGTTTCGTCAATTTTGGGAGTTGTAGTGGAAGCCCTGTTTGTGTTTTTTGGATTGGCAGGAACGACATTGGTAAAAGAAGGGAAAGCTGTTTTTCGGGCTTTAGAAGAAAGTCTGGAAGCCGGAAGAAAACAAGTTGGAAGAATTGTAGGGCGCGATACCAGAGAACTCAGTGAAAATGAAATAAGAGCAGCAACCCTTGAAACCCTGGCGGAAAACCTCAGCGATGGTGTTATTGCCCCGCTTTTCTGGTTTGCGTTGGCCGGAGTTCCGGGAATGATGACCTATAAAATGATCAACACGCTCGACTCAATGATTGGCTACAAAAATGAAAAGTATTTGTTGTTTGGTCGTGTCGCTGCCCGTATCGATGATTTTGTCAATTTTATTCCCGCGCGAATAACGGCGTTTCTAATGGCGGCTTGCAGCCAAAGTAAACGTGCTTTTCATTTTATATTCAAATTTGGAAATGCACATAGCAGCCCCAATGCAGGATACCCGGAAGCTGCGTTGGCCGGGGCGTTGAATGTTACTTTTGGCGGCGCCCATCTTTATTTTGGAGAATGGGTTCCGAAGCCTGCAATTGGAGAAACAAAAAGAGATTTTAATAAAAACGATTTAATCAATACGATAAAAATAGTGCAGCGAACGGAAGCTTTTTTTGTGCTTTTGCTTACGCTGATTTTTGTCGTTTTAAACTTATGATGAAGGTTATTGATATGAAAAAGTTTTCGCAGAGAAATATTTCAGCGGACATCAGCGAAAAAATCCGCAAGAATCTGCGAGAAAGAACATAATAAATTATGAAAGCATTAGAAAATTTAGAAATCGTCCCCATCAAAAATGAAGAGTTGCAACAACTGCTTCAGTATAACATCGACCAAAAAACAAAACCGCTGGGTTCGCTCGGGCAATTGGAGGAACTGGCTATGCAAATTGGGTTAGTACAACAAACAACGCAACCGTCGCTTAATAAACCGGTGATGCTGACAGTTGCTTCTGACCATGAAATTACAGATGAAAAAGTGAGTCCGGTGCCAACGGAAATTACCTGGCAGCAATGCCTGAATTTTTTGAATGGCGGTGGCGGAATTGGTTTTTTATGTAACCATTTTGGTTTTGATCTGTATGTGGTGGATGCAGGTGTAAATTATGATTTTGAAACGCATCCCAAACTTATCCAAAAGAAAGTACGCAAAGCCAGCCGCAACTTTCTTTACGAACCGGCCATGACACTGGAAGAGTGTAATCAGGCACTGCAAAATGGCCGTGACGTTGTAGCTGATTTTGCAGAAAAAGGAACCAATGTTATTGGCTTTGGAGAAATGGGAATTGGTAATTCTTCTCCGGCAACAGCACTGCTTTCGGTTTACGCAGGAATTCCGGTTGAGACTTGCACCGGCCCGGGTTGTGGATTGGAACCGGACGGAGTTAGTCACAAAGCACAGGTATTAAAACAAGCCATCGAAAAAATGGGAGTTGCCGATACCCCGGAAGAAAATTTGGCGCGTTTTGGCGGACTGGAAATTGCAACTATTGCAGGAGGAATGCTGGAAGCAGCCCGCCGGAGAATGTTGATTTTAGTGGATGGTTTTATTACGACTTCCGGATTTTTAGCTGCTTATGCAATTAATCCTACAGTAAAAGATTATGCCATCTTTTCACATTGTTCGCACGAACCGGGACACATTAAAATGCTCGATTCTGTTGGGGGAAAACCGGTGCTCGATTTGCAACTCCGGCTGGGAGAAGGAACCGGCTCGGTTTTGGCTTACCCAATTGTTGAGGCGAGCGTGGCTATGCTTAATAAAATGACTTCATTTACAGAAGCAAAAGTGTATAACGTAGTACAGTAAAATGGTTAAACGCGAACTAAATATTATTTTGTCAGCTTTTCTGTTTTTTACGCGGGTGCGTCTGCCGTTTCATGTAGATTATAAAAAGGAAAATCAGCAGTTCATTTTAACGTGGTTCCCGTTGATTGGAATTTTTGTTGGCGGTGTTGGCGCCTTGAGTTACTATTTGTCAGCTTTTGTTTTTCCGCAGTTGGTTTGTGTTGTTCTGGCACTTGGAGCAATGGTTTTAACCACTGGCGCGTTGCACGAAGACGGCTGGGGTGATGTGTGCGATGCTTTTGGCGGTGGCTACAGCAAGGAACAGATTCTGAATATCATGAAAGATTCGCGGGTGGGAGCTTATGCAGCTATTGGGTTGATTTTTTTGTTTGCCATAAAAATAGCGGCGTTAAATGGCGTAACAGAAAGCAAAATTCCGACACTGTTTATTGCGGCTCAGTCACTTAGCAGGTGGCCGGTTTTATTGTTACCGAAATTTTGGGAAAATGCGCGGCAAACAGGCGCTTCCAAATCGCGTGATTCCAGTAGTCCGCTTTCATGGGCACGTATTTTACTCGCCCTACTAATTACACTTTTACCATTGTTGCTTTTCCCGTGGATCGTGTTTGCCATTGTTCCGGTGACAGTTATAGCAACTTTACTTGCAGGAAAATATTTTGAAAAACACATTGGCGGCTACACTGGCGATTGTTTGGGCGTGGCACAGCAAATCAACGAAGTACTGATTTTTCTTTTTTTCTGTTTCTTAAGTTTTAAAGGATTTTTACTCTGATGACAACAAACAGCTCTTATAAAAATATTTATCTGATCCGGCACCCTAAAACAGAAGCTCCGGATGGAGTATGTTATGGAAATTCGGATGTTTTTCCAGGTGAAAGTTCATTGATGGAAGCGACAGAAAAAGTGAGGTCAAAATTAAACGAAGTTGATTTGGATGCGTGCTATTCGAGTCCTTTATCACGCTGCCGCTTGCTTGCTGAAAGATTGGTTGGAGCAAAAAATGTAGATACAAATGAATTACTCCGGGAAATTGATTTTGCATCGTGGGAAATGAAACCCTGGAGCGAGATTCCGCAGGAACAGCAAAAAGAATGGGGCGATGATTTTATCAATTGCAAAATACATGGTGGCGAGAATTTTTTTGATGTACAAAAGCGGATTGTTGAATTTTGGGAGCAGGTCACTCGAACTGCAACCAGGGAAATTCTGGTGGTTTCTCATGCTGGATTATTGCGGGCTTTGCTGGCTCATTTACTGGACGCATCGCCACGAAAAATATTTGCCATTGAAGTTGATTACGGGGATGTCATTCAAGTAAAATGGAGCAACAAAAGTTATTATAAAATAAAGTTTTTATGAGGAATCGTTTCTCGCAGATTTACACAGAAAATATTCAGCGCTCATCAGCGAATAAATCCGCGCCAATCAGCGAGAAAAAAATAAGGATAAATGAAAAACACAACCATCCACTTTATTACAGGAGGACAACGCTCAGGGAAAAGCCGTTTTGCGCAGGAACTGGCGTTTTCAAAAAGTGACACTCCGGTTTACCTGGCCACTGCACGTATCTGGGACGATGATTTTAAAGAACGTGTGCAGCGCCACCAAAATGATCGGGGCAATAACTGGACAACGTTGGAAATTCCGGTAAAAATTTCTCAGGCAGAAGTAGAAGGAAAAGTAGTGGTACTCGACTGTATAACCTTGTGGCTGACCAATCTTTATTTTGATAATCAGAATTTACATATTGATGAAATACTGGAATTGGCAAAAAAGGAGCTAAATGAGTTGTTTGAGAAAAACTGCACTTTGTTTATCATCTCCAACGAAATAGGAATGGGCGGGCATGCTGAAAATGCGTTGGCTCGGAAATTTGCCGATTTACAGGGCTGGGTAAATCAGTTCATAGCAAGCGTTGCCAACGAGGTAACTTTAATGGTTTCAGGGCTTCCACTAAAAATAAAATAACAAAACCATCTGCGAAAATTAGCGAAAAAAATCCGCGTAAATCTGCGAGAAACAAAAGCAAATAATTATGGCAATAACAACAAAAACAGGAGACACCGGGCAAACTTCCCTTTTCGGGGGAAGCAGGGTAAACAAAAACCACATTCGTATTCGTTGCAACGGATTGATTGATGAAGTGAATGTTCGGATTGGAATGTTGCTGTCCGAATTGTCCGACAACCATAAATGGGAAAGTCGTTTATTGAGCATTCAGCGCGATATTATGCTGATGATGTCGCACATTGCAACACCGGCAAATTCTTCAAAACCAAATAAAAAACCACATGCCGAAAAAGGCTTGGTTGCTTGTGAAACATGGATTGAAGAGTTAAACGATTTTCTAAAAGATGAAAAGCTGGCGTTTGTTCTGCCAGGCGGAAATAAAGTGGCCTCGTTGTGCCATTTTGCGCGCACCGGAATACGCACCGCCGAACGGGAATTGGTGGAGTTAAATCAGACAGAGCCGGTTGCTGATTATATCCTGCAATATTTTAACCGGATGAGCGATTTATTCTATTTGCTGGCCATTGTTGAATTAAAACAAAGCAAGGTGAAAGTGGAGAAATTTATGCTCTTACCTTCCCAAAAATCAAAAGATGGGAAACAATAAAACATCAGCATTTTTAATTGCTGCGCCCAAAAGTAATTCAGGCAAAACCATGGTTTCCCTGGCATTGATGAAAGCCCTAGTAAATCGGGGAATAACCGTGCAACCCTTTAAATGCGGCCCCGATTATATCGACCCGATGTACCATACAAAAATCGCAGGTCGTACTTCGTATAATTTAGATTCGTGGATGGCGTCGGATGAGCATGTTCGTACCGTTTTTGAAAGGAATTTACCACAATCCGGAGTGGCAGTTGTTGAAGGTGTTATGGGCTTGTTTGATGGCGCTCAAAAAGACAAAGGAAGTTCAGCTGAAATTGCCAGATTATTAAATATTCCGGTAATTCTGGTAGTTGATGCAGCGAGCATGGCATATTCAGCGGCCCCGCTTCTGTTTGGGTTTAAAAACTTCAATAAAGCAATAACCATTGCCGGAGTTATTTTTAACAAAGTCAGTGGCGAGTCGCATTACCGTTTTTTAAAAGAAGCAGCTAAAGATGCCGGTGTTGAACCGCTGGGCTATCTTCCTGACGACGGACGTTTGGCGGTAAAATCGCGTCACCTCGGATTGCACCTTCCGGGAGAAAACAAACAGGAAATATTTGATATTGCGGCAGAATTGATTGAGCAAAATATTGATATTGACTTTTTACTGGAGTTGACAAAAAGACCTGAAAAAACAAAATATACAAAGCCGCCAAAGTCTGAAAAAAAGCTCAAAATTGCATTGGCATACGACGAAGCTTTTAACTTTTCCTACGCCGCCAATTTAGATGCAATGCAGCGTGTGGGAACGGTTGTTCGTTTTAGTCCGATTCATGATAAAGAGGTGCCTGCTGCCGATTTGCTCTGGCTTCCCGGCGGTTATCCTGAGCTTTTTGCACGGCAACTGGCTGAGAATAAAACCTTGCAAGAATCGATAAAAACATTTATTGAGAACGAGAAGATGGTGATTGCTGAATGCGGTGGAATGATGTATCTCGGAAAGGAGATTATTGACGAAAATGGTGAAAGCAGTTCAATGTGTGGCGTTTTCAATATCTGCACCAGTTTTGAAAATAAAAAATTGCATTTGGGTTATCGGCAAATCAAACACAAGGAATTTGAATTAAAAGGGCACGAATTTCATTATTCAAATTTAATTCAACATGAACCCGAAACAACGAATATTGAAGTAAAAAATGCACGTGGAATTCCGGTTGAAATGCCAGTGCTTCGTTATAAAAATTGCTGGGCATCGTATATGCATCTATACTTGGGCGAAGAAGGAAAGTTAGAAGAATTTCTCTCTGGAAAATTCAGCGAAAATCTGCGAAAAAATCCACGTTAATCTGCGAGAAAAAGAAAGAAAATATGAATAAAGGAACATTTACAGGAGTTGGATTAGGTCCCGGAGAACCGGAGCTGATAACCTTAAAAGGCTTTCGGGCATTGCAGGCCGCCGACATCATTTTTTATCCTGTCTCTTCATTGGAAAACGGGCAACATCGTTCGTTTTCAGCAAACATTTTAGACGGCCTGGAAATTAATAAGCCTTGCGAGCCACTTCTGTTTCCTATGAAAGGAAAGGAGACCCAGAAATTTTACAACGAAGCTTTTCTTCGAATAAAAGACGAATACGAAAACGGGAAAAATGTGGTGTTGGTAAGCGAAGGCGATTTATTTTTTTACAGCACCTTTGGTTATGTTTTTAAACTGGCAAAAGAGGCAAAAATCCCCTGCCGGTTAATTCCCGGGATTCCGGCTTTTATTGCCGCTTCTGCTTTGGGAGAACAACCGCTGGTAGAAAAAACAACCGGGCTGGAAGTGATGGCCAAACCCGAAAGTTTTGATGCAATTTCAGAAGCTCTGAAACGGCAGTCAACCTTCGTTATTATGAAAATGAGTGTGTTGGATGGATGGCATTCATTTCTGAAAAATTGTGGCCGTTCATTTTTATATGCCGAGCGCGTGGGAACCGGAAATGAGTTTTTTACCAGCAATGCCGATGAGTTGGAATTCCGACGGATTCCTTATTTCTCATTGCTTATTGTTTATCCTGAAAATGAATGAATTTGGTAATTATGATTTTATTTGCGTCATCTGCGAAAAAATCAGTATAAATCAGCGAGAAAAATGAAAATTTACTGTATCGGAATAGGCCCCGGCGATGAAAAATATTTGACACCGGAGGCCACACAAGCCATCAAAAACTCGGATGTTTTGGTAGGCTACAAATATTATATGAGCTATGTTGAGCATCTGACCGAGGGAAAAGAGCAAATTAGCACGGGCATGAAAAAAGAACAGGAACGTGCCGAAGCCGCTTTTTCTGAAGCTGAAAAAGGAAAGACGGTAGCTGTAATAAGCAGTGGTGATGCCGGTGTGTATGGAATGGCTCCCTTGCTTTGGGAATTAAAGCAGAAAAATAATTCGGCGGTTGAGATTGAAGTAGTTCCCGGAATAAGTGCGATGTTTGCCGCAGCTGCAAAATTAGGAGCGCCACTGGGACATGATTTTTGTTCCATTTCCATGTCGGATTTACTTACCCCCTGGGAAAAAATTGAAAAGCGGAT
Source organism: Maribellus maritimus (assembly GCF_022267315.1). Classification (GTDB taxonomy): domain Bacteria; phylum Bacteroidota; class Bacteroidia; order Bacteroidales; family Prolixibacteraceae; genus Draconibacterium; species Draconibacterium maritimum. The sequence continues at coordinate 45,972 of NZ_JAIKLE010000034.1, read as the reverse complement.
TAAAGCTGCTGCCGAAGCCGATTTTATCACTGCCATTTATAATCCGGTAAGTCGTGGCCGTTTTTGGCAACTAATGCGGCTAAAGGAATTGTTTCTGAAAGTCCGTTCCCCGGAAACGCCTGTTGGGATTGCTCGTCAGGTTGGACGGGAAGAGGAAAGCACAGAAGTAATTTACCTAAAAGATTTGGATGCTTCCATGGCCGACATGTTTACGGTGATTATCATTGGGAACAGTCAAACACGGAAATTTGGCGACCAAATGATAACGCCACGTGGTTATTTGTCGCGGCAAACCGAAAATAAATCTAACGATAAAGTGGGGCGGCAAATTATGAATGAGAGTTTTCGCACCATTTTGCAGGAAGTTAATTTTGCAGGGAAGTCGTTGGAACATATTTGGGTTGCTTTGCACTGTATTCACACCACAGCCGATTTTCAATTAAATGATTTTATCGAATTAAAAAACAATGTGGTTTCTGCGCTGTACGAAAAATTTCATTCAGGAAAACCACCGGTAATTGTCACTGATGTATCAATGGTTACCCGTGGAATTCGCAGTGCTGTTGCTGAGAAATTAGGTTTGAAAATTAAATGTTATTTGGATGACGAGCGTGTTAAAACATTGGCAGAAGAAAAAGGAATAACGCGAACTCAGGCCGGAATTCGTTTGGCGGTAGAAGAGCACCCCGATGCCGTTTTTGCTTTTGGAAATGCTCCAACAGCATTAATTGAATTGGTTAAACTGGTGCGTAATGGAAAGGCAAATCCAGCCGGAGTAATTGCGGCTCCTGTGGGTTTTGTGAATGTTCAGGAAAGCAAGTGGCAGCTAAAATACGGGTGTCCCCATATTCCTGCAGTGTTTGTAAATGGTCGGCGCGGGGGCAGCAATGTGGCAGCTACCATCATCAATGCCATTTTAAGCTGGAACGAGGCCAAGGCAATGCATCCGGGAGAGGGACTATGAATTATTTCTCCTGATTTATGATAAAATGTTTGTAAAGATATGATACTGGTAAAATGTAGAATATTTATAAATTGAAGGATGGTAATTTGGAATTTTAAATTTGTGATGAACGTCCTGAAAGGACAAATTATTTTAGCCCAAGGCAACGCCTTCGGGTATAATATAAAATATTAACCCCGCCCTGAAAGGGCAACTTAATACAACTTAATTATGTCACAATCATTATCTCAACTATTTGTACATATTATTTTTCATGTTAAGAGAAATTCGTGCTTGATTCGCCCCCGAGAAAAGGATGAATTATATGCGTATATGGGAAGTATAATAAAGGATAATGATTCAATCCCAATCATTATTAATGGCGTGGGAGACCATATTCATATTTTGTGCGTAATGTCTAAAAATATAACGTTGGCTAAATTGGTTGAAGAGATAAAACGTCACAGCAGTCGATGGATAAAAACGAAAGACACTTATTATTTGAATTTTGCCTGGCAGGCAGGTTATGGAGCTTTTTCTATTAGTCCGTCGCTACACGAAAAAACAAAGCGTTACATCGAAAATCAGGAACAACATCATACAAAGATGACATTTGAGGAAGAATATTTATTGTTTTTAAAAGAATATGGCATCGACTATAATGAAAAATATTTGTGGACAGATTAAGCTGCCCTTTCAGGGCGAACAAAATTCGAGTTTTTATTCCCGAGGCGTTGCCGTCGGATTAAAGTAATCAAGGCTTTCAGCCTAAAGTATTTCAAATAGAGAAAAACATTCACCTGCGAGAAAAAATTAGAAACAAATTGAAAATAACAATAATAGGAATATACGATAAACAACCGGAGTTTACGGAGGAGCAACAAAAAACAATTTCGGAATCACAATATTTTGCAGGAGGGAAACGGCACTATGAATTGGTAAGAAAGCAACTTCCTAAAAATGCGAAATGGACGTTTATTACTGCTCCGTTAACAACTTTGTTTGATGAGATAAAAAATACACAAACAAACTGGCTGATTTTTGCCTCGGGCGACCCCTTGTTTTTTGGAATTGGAAATACTTTAAAACGCGAATTCCCCAATGCAGAATTTAAAATATTTCCTGTTTTTAATTCGCTACAACTGCTGGCTCACCGCTTTCGAATAAATTATGGCGAGTTCAAAACCGTTTCGCTTACCGGCCGCGATTGGCACGAGTTTGATAAAGCGCTCCTTCAGGACGAAAAACGTTTGGCCATTTTAACCGATCGCAAAAATACACCAGCTACCATTGTTGCCCGAATGTTGGATTTCGGCTACAATAATTATCATATGTTATACGGCGAATGTTTGGGTGGCAATGACGAACGAACAGCAGAATTTTCAATTCAAAAGGCAGCTGATTTTAAATTTTCTCATCCCAACTGTTTTTTTCTGGAAATGACTGATGAACGAGTTCCACGTAAAGGAATTCCGGAAACTGAATTTGAAATTCTGGAAGGCCGCCCTAAAATGATTACCAAAATGGCTGCGCGTTTAACTACGATTGCGGCCTTGGAATTACACACTAAAAAAGTGTTCTGGGACATTGGCGCCTGCACCGGAAGTGTTTCTATTGAGGTGCGTTTGCAATATCCACACTTAAAAGTGACTGCTTTTGAAAGACGGGAAGAGTCGCGGGTACTTATTGAAAAAAACACAAAGAAATTTCAAACGCCCGGAATTGAGCTTTTTATTGGCGACTACATGGAAGTTGAGAAAGAAAACATGGAACAACCCGATGCTGTATTTTTAGGCGGTTACGGTGGAAAAATGGACGTTATTCTTGATGATGTACACCAACATTTAACGGATGAAGGAATTATCGTTTTTAATTCTGTAAGCGAAAAAAGTGAAAATAACTTCCTAAACTGGGGCGAACGAAATAATTACAAACTTCAATTAAAACAAAAACTGGCGGTTGACGAACATAATCCAATTACCATATTGGCAATTAAAAAACAATAGAATAAGCGATAATCTGCGTAATAAATCAGCGAACATCAGCGAGAAAAATAAGATATGATTTCAATAATAACACATTCAGAAAAAGGGAAAATACTGGCCGAAAAATTACTGGCAAAAGAATCCGAAGCAGAACTGGTTCAAAAACCTATTGACTATAAAAAATTATGGCAGTCGGGCAATGCACTGGTTTTTATTGGCGCGCTCGGAATTTGTGTCCGCGAGATTGCTCCGTTTCTAAAAAATAAGAAAACCGACCCGGCGGTAATTAACATTGATGCCAATGGTCAATTTGTACAGCCGGTGGTTTCCGGGCATGTTGGCGGTGCAAACGAGTTGGCTAAAAAACTGGCCAACTTACTAGGCGCTGTTCCGATAATTACAACTGTTAGCGATACTTCAAAACTCTGGCCGCTGGATGTTTTGCCGCGGCAATTTAACTGGAAAATGGAATGTGCCGGGAATCTCACCCGTTTGATGGGACGTTTTGTAAACCGAAAAAAAACTGCTTTGCTGCTGGAAGCCCGTGATAAAGGAACCTTGTTTCTTGAATCTGATTGTCCCGATTTTGTTGATGTGTTTTTCGCAGCAAAAGATATTGGAATAGAAAATTACGAACTGATTTTGGCAGTCACTCCATTTTTATATGATTTTGATGAAAAAGCTATTTTTTACCGTCCGCCAATGGTGCATTTAGGATTGGGATGTCAGCGGGGAATTCCGTCCAACGAATTTCAAGAAATGCTGGAAATAAGTTTAAAAGAGCAGCGTATTTCGCAATTATCAATTACTTCTTTGGGGACAGCCGAACTCAAAAAAGATGAAGATGCTTTTCTGCATCTAGGCGAAAAATGGAATCTTCCGTTGCAGAATTTTGCCGGAGATGTTCTTTCAAAATATGAAGTTCCGAATCCTTCTGAAAAAGTGGAAACGGTTACTGGGAGCGCTGGTGTGGCCGAAGCAGCAGCCATGCACTTGTCGCAAAATAATTTATTGGTTGAAAAAACAAAACTGAAAGCAGGCGATAAATATTTTACCTGGGCAGCTGCCCTGGATGCTCAAAAAGAACGCAAAGGGTTTGTGGAATTTGTAGGAGCCGGTCCCGGCGACCCGGAATTGGTTTCGGTAAAGGGAAAACGTTTGTTGCAAACGGCTGACTATATTTTGTATGCCGGAAGCCTTGTTCCGCGAGAGCTAACTGAATACGCAAAATCGGGTTGTGTGGTAGAAAGTTCTGCCGGAATGGATTTACAAACTCAACTTGATAGTATGAAACGCTTTTACGATCGCGGATTGTCCATTGTGCGACTTCACACGGGCGACCCATGTATTTACGGCGCTATTCAGGAACAAATGGCGATTATGGATGAGTGGGGCTGGAATTATCATATTACGCCGGGCATTTCTTCTTTTCAGGCAGCGGCGGCAGCTTTGCGCTCACAGTTCACCATTCCGGAAGAAGTACAAACCATCATTCTTACCCGTGGCGAAGGACGCACTCCCATGCCCGAAAAAGAGCAACTGCATAAACTGGCGCAGTCGCAAAGTACCATGTGTATTTATTTGAGTGCGGCAATTGCAGAAAAAGTACAAAGCGAATTAATGGCGCATTATCCGGCGGAAACGCCGGTGGCTGTGTGCTACAAATTAACCTGGCAGGATGAGAAAATTTATCGGTGTACCCTGGAAACGCTTGCGCAAACCGTAAAAGAAAACAAGCTAAAAATGACAACGCTGATTGTGGTTGGAAAAGCTATTGATAACCGCTCGGGCGAATCAAAATTATACGGCCGAAAGTTTGCCCATGCTTTTCGGAAAGGGAAGTAAATATTTTTTTCTCGCTGATATTCGCAGATTTCTGCGAATATCAGCGAGAACATCAGCAAAAATCAGCGGGAAAAGATTGATATGGTTTTAGTTTTCGGCGGCACAACAGAAGGGAAAAAAACAGCAGAAATTCTCGATTTTATTGAGGAACCCTATTTTTATTCTACAAAAACTGACGTTCATTCTGAATGGAAAGGAAAATCAATTTCAGGCGAAATGGACGTAATGAAAATAGTGGAATTTTCCCTTCAAAATAAAATTCGCTTGCTAATTGATGCTGCTCATCCTTTTGCACTTCAACTGCACAGAAATATTTATGAAGCTGCCAAACAATTAGATGTTCCGATTTTGCGGTACGAAAGGGAATATGAAGAATTACAAAAAATAAAAAACGTTACTTTTTTTGATTCTTACGAACATCTTTCCATTGAAATTCTCAAAAGTAATTTCCAACGAATATTATCATTAACTGGAGTTCAGACAATTCTGTTATTGAAAAAAATATGGGAAAACCGAACCTGTTTTTTTCGTATTCTGGATACGGAGCTAAGCCTGCAAAAAGCAGCACAAACAGGTATTCCTGAAGAATGGATTATTCCGATGACTCCATCCGACAATGCAGATGAGTTACTTCAATTGGCAAAAAGAACAGGAGCCGAGATTTTGCTGAGTAAAGAAAGCGGGGCTTCCGGTTTTATGGATAGTAAAATAGTGGTTGCAAATCAGTTAAATATTCCGCTGTGGATTGTAAAACGGCCTGCGTTGCCCAACTTCGATTTTACTGTGTATTCAGAAAAACAACTGCTTCAGCAAATTTATGTTTTACGAAAAAGCGTTTTAAAAAAGGAAGGCGAATTGCGCTCCGGTTTTACCACCGGAACTTGTGTTACGGCAGCAGTAAAAGCCTGTTTTATGGCTTTGGCAGAAGGAGCTTTCCCAAAATCAGTAGAAGTTTTTTTGCCCGATGGAGAGCAAACAAGTTTTTTAGTCTTCCCGGAATCGCTGTCTGAAAAGTCTGCCACCTGCACTGTTATTAAAAATGGCGGCGACGACCCCGATGTAACCCATGGAAAAGAAATTGGTTGTGAATTGATTTTATCGGAACAACAGGGCATCCGTTTTTTGCAGGGCAAAGGCGTTGGAAAAGTTACTTTACCTGGTTTGCAGCTTCCTGTGGGTGAGCCGGCAATTAATCCGGTTCCTCGAAAGATGATTACGGAAGCACTGGAAACATTGGCCGATGAATATGATATGGATGCTGGTTTTGATGTAAAACCATTTGTGCCGGAAGGAGAGGAGTTGGCCAAACAGACTTTTAATCCGCGAGTGGGTGTTGTGGGCGGAGTTTCAATTATTGGGACTACCGGCAAAGTAAAACCATATTCAAACGAAGCTTTTTTAGCGACCATTAAATATCAACTGTCGGTAGCATATAAGTTAGGACTTGACGAGGTTGTTTTTACCTCGGGAAAACGAAGTGAAAATCAGCTTCGTTCTGAGTTCCCACACTTGCCAGACACGGCTTTTATCCATTTTGGCAATCTGGTGGGCGATTCAATAAAATTAGCTGTTCAGCAAAACATAAAAAAAATTAATCTGGCTCTTATGTTTGGGAAAGCTATAAAACTTGCTGGAGGCAACTTGGATACACACAGTAAAAACGTTCGTTTCAATCCGACTTTTCTTGCGGGAATTGCGCGAGATTGTGGATATCAGGATAATGTTATTCTTCAAATTGAAAATTTACAAATAGCTAATGCTATTTTTTCTATTTTACCTATCGGTGAGAATAAAAGTTTTTATAAAAAAATAGCAAAAAAATGTTTTGGTGTGTGCAATTCTGCACTCCCTCAAGGCTACTTACTTGGTTTTATTCTTCTTTTAAGCGGAGAAAACAACATAGAAGTAAATAGTTTTTGCAAGAAAACATGATTAATACATTACTCCCGTTTTAAAGCAGTCCCTAACGATTTTTATCAGAATTTCTTAATTCTTAAAACTTCGAAAATTTAATCTTCTCATGCTTTTATCAAAAAAGCAAATATTTTTAATGAAATAATCCGGCATTTTTTTGGAGATAGTTTCTTAAATCAGTTTAGCATATTCCCAACTTTTATCCCAAGATAAACAGTACGAGGCAACGTCGATCCGTATATATATCCCGGATCACGGTCAATTCCTTCATCGAAGTCATTTTGATAGGAATTGAATATGTTTTTCATTCTACCAAAAATCCGTAAAGTAGCACCATTAAGTTTAAAATCCGGATCGTTTGTACGGACAACCTGTTGGGAACCGGAAGTTTCAATATTAAGGTCCTCATCAAAAATTTGAGTGGCCTTATATCACTGTGAATAGCTTAAGCGCCCTTGAAAATTGCTTTAGCTGATTTTATTAATTTATTCATCTTGCATTTTATTGATCTGCAAAACAAAGCAATATTTTTGTTAAATAGAATCCATGCTTATGAGGTTTTTGAAACAAATCTGGATAAAAATGAGATCCAATACTATACCTTTTTTGATGATAAATAGGGATATTATGCAATGAACGTTGCCAAAAAGATTGAACTCAAAAGTGCTATTAACAATTAGTTTTTTGTATTTGATCGAGGAATAAAATTACATTTCATTCTTTATTTTTGCATCATTCAATTTTATTATGAAAAGTACATACCCTGAATCCATAATTTAATATCTTTACAGGGTGTTACGTTTTTGTAAAAAAGTGTTACTATTGTTATAAAAATAAAAATATGGCCTGGTTTTTTGAAAGAAAAGATGAAATTCCCCCTGAGCAGCTTGAATTGCTGGTAAAAAAAAGTGCCCAAGAATGTTTGGCTCGTATTAATTCATCACCGAAAAAAATTTTATTACTACCTCCTGATATTACTCGCAGGCATTCGGGGGCTGGAAAAATAACCAACCTCTTGTATCATTTTTTTGCTTCATCGGCTGACGTGTATGTGATGCCTACACTGGGACAACACCTTCCCCATACACCTGAACAAAACCGGTGGATGTTTGGCGATATTCCTGAAAAAAAAATAATAAAACACGACTGGATAAAAGATGGGAAGCATTTGGGATTTATTTCTGCTGCATATGTTGAAAAAATAACCGATGGAAAAGCCAACTGGGAAATCCCGGTTAATATTAACCGACTTATTATAGAAGAAAAATGGGACATCATTCTTAATATTGGCCATGTTGTGCCCCACGAAGTGCTGGGCTTTGCCAATCACAACAAAAACTATTTTATCGGTCTGGGCGGAAAAGAGATGATCTGTGCCTCTCACATGGCCGCGGCCTGTTATGGCATTGAAAACAATCTGGGCAATCTGGTAACTCCATTGCGCCATTGTTTTAACAAAGCGGAATCGGAATATTTCAGTGAACTTCCTGATGCTTATATTCAGGTGGTAATGAAATATAATCAGCAGGGGAAACTGGTTCACAGTGGTTTTTATTGTGGCGACGATGTTGATACCTATTTGATGGCTGCCGAGCAATCGAAGGCTGAAAATATTACCATTGTGCCCCCGCTGAAAAAAGTTGTAGCCGTTATGCAGGGCGACGAATTTTTTAGCACATGGGTGGCCAACAAAGCTATTTACCGCACCAGAAAGGCGATGGCCGACGGCGGTGAACTGATTATAATTGCTCCCGGGCTGAAACGATTTGGCGAGCAGGATGAGGTAGACCAGATTATCCGCAAATATGGCTATTCGGGAACACCTGCAGTTATGAAAGCCTGGAATGAAAATTACGAGTTACAGGATCTTACCCATGCAACTGCTCACTTAATCCATGGTTCGTCGGAAGGACGGTTTAAAATTACCTATGCACCGGGTCATCTTTCGAAAGATGAAATAGAAAGTGTAAATTTCAATTATCTCCACTATCAAAAGGCAATGGAACTTTATGACCCGGCAAAAATGAAGGATGGCTTTAACACCCTTCCCAATGGTGAAGAAATTTATTTTATCAGCACACCATCGGCCGGATTATGGACAACAAAGGATAAACTAAATGATAAGAATTAATATATAGAAATCATTTCAAATATTTCCCTATCCATCGTTCAAAAACAGAACGGTGAACAATGCGGTAATGTGGATGATAAGTTTCCTCGTAATATTTACTATGGTGCATAACTACATCGCCTTTTGAGAATAACTGGTCTATGAGTTTTTCATCGGATTCTATTCCGGGAACATTGGGTTTTACTTTTTTGATAATAGCAAGAACTTCGTTCCACTCTTTTTCCCAGCTTTCCAAATCAGGGTTCCGGGCTAGTATTGCGCTTTCAATCATTGCCAGTAGCAATGTATCGCGTGGAATAGTTCCGTTTTTTACCAACTGAAGATTAATGCGGTAATAATCGTGGTTAATTCCCAATGCCTGATATGGTAAGGTATCTGTCCATCCAGGCTGTTTTAGTTCCCAATCGAGATATTTTCCGGCTTGTGTCGTGTCTGGTATCAGGTGTCCAGAGCCATAAGCATCCTGAAAATAATTTTTGTATAAATCGGCCAATCGTGCACCGGGATAATATTTCAGCTCATCATTAATAAACTGTTTAATTCTTTTCTCTCGGTCATCTGCAAATATGGTCATTGATAAAAACAAAAGAATAAATACAAGTGAGATCTTCATAGTAGCGATTTTAAAAAATCAAAAATAATGATTTAAAAATCAATAGATTTAAAAATATTACACCTATGTTTAAACAGAACCTTAAAAATCAAGTCAGATTTTCCACAAATTTTCTTTGGCTAAAAAGGTTTTGTCCCATGTCTACAAATCTTTTTCCCAAAGCTTTTTATATGATGAAAGAAAGATGAAATTCGGGCTTGAAATATATGCAATTATTAACAACTAAAAATTTCCTCCACTTGCAACCACATAATCAAAACGATAGGTTGGATTAGGGCGTCCTGGACTGAAGCTCTTCATTACGATAATCCGGGACTTTAAATTATCATTTGTGTGGAAAGAAAGCGTATCCCGTACTATTCTTTCCAAGGTTTCCGGGCTCATTTCAACACGGGCATTTAATGTCAATCTTGCCTGTTCGCTTTCTCCTGCTGAACCTTTGAAACTCAAAGTTTCTTCTTTTCCTGTGAGGTTTCCGGTAACAAAACGATTTCCAGACTCCAAAATAAGTTTAACATGGCCTACCGATGTATCTAGGTTGTCAAATTTTTTACTTAAACCGCATAAAAGATTTCGCGCAAAAATATCCCAGTCAATAGATTTCCCGCTTAACTCAATGGTGCTGTTTAGCCAGCCCAGGACAGCTTCGCCTTCGGCATAAACATTGTAATCTACTTCTATCAGCCGTTTCCCTGCATCACTGCGGCTCAATACTTCGTTTAACCAGCTTTCTATTCCATCTCCTGTAACAACACCGATAGTTTTAACCTCAGCACCGGGATAACTGATTTTTGTCTTTTCTGTTAACAGGGTCAGTTCATCTGCAGACAATAAATCTGTTTTACTGATGAGAATAATGTCGCTTTCTTCCAGTTGTTTTTTGAAAATGTAAGCCGCACTTGGGTGCAGGCCTGCATGTCCGCCATTCAGGATATCAGCCAGACGAACAGGATCTGCCAGAACCGTAAGCGGACTAACCAGCAGTTCACCTTTCAGGTTTTGTTTAAGTGGTTGTAAAATTGTAGCCGACAGGTCGGTACAACTTCCCACCGGTTCAGCAATAATTACATCTGCTTCGGCTTCTTTTTTCAATTTCTTTGTGGCATCAATCAGACTGGGAAAATTGCAGCAGAAGCAACTCCCATTCACTTCAGCAACTTTTACTTCATCGCGCAATAAAATGGCTGTATCAACCAGTTCGGAAGCCTGGTCGTTGGTTATCAGACCAACACGTTGTCCCTTTTTCATAAGGATTTGGGCTGCCTCCCATAATAGTGTTGTTTTCCCTGCCCCCAGAAAGCCTCCTATCAATATCAATCTTGTTGTTTTCACCGATGAAATTTAATTATTATATTATCAACCGCTATTATTTCTAACCAAATAAAACCAGTAAAAAAGTGCCAGGCACATCTCCTTTAAATTCTTTTGTTAGCTGCATGCGCCACATTTAGTTACTATTTCCCGGAAAATAACCTGCTTCTTCCAGCATTTGCCAGGCCATTGTTGGTGTAAATCCCCGCCCATCTTTTGTATCTGGGTTGGTATCCCTTGGATTGGCGCCTACTTCGGCATACAATTGATTGACACCTGCCAGCAGGCTCATCTGGGTAGGTTCGTGAACATTCATAGAACGGGAAGGTTTGATGACCAGGTTTGTCACAGCAACTATTTTTGTCAATTCCATAGCGTTGATTTGCCCGTGGTTAAACAGTGGGGTTCCCTGTACTGGAATTCTTCTCATGACAGCCATTGCATCTATGGGGAACTGACTGGCAAAATAAATTGAGTCCAGAATTTCTTCGTAGCTGTGTTCCGGCCCTATCGGCTCAATGCAATAATAAAGTTCAAGTCCTGCTTTAACAATGTTCTCAATTGTTTTTTCCCTGAGCTGAGGCTCAATTAGAGTATCAATACCTTCTCTTAATCGCTTAATATGATAAGCTCCCGTTATTCCAATGGCTTTTAATTCTTTGGCTGTTTCAAGGTCAAAATCACCCACGTTGGCAACAAAGCGCACCTCTTCCGGGAGTAACGTTCGAACTTCGGTAGCAATTTTGATAAACTTTTTAATGGAATAGTCGGCTGTTGCCATCAGGAAAAAATCGTCCATCCCTTCGCTTAAAAGTTGTTGAATTTCAGGTTTTAAATCCTCAACCCCTTTTTGCCACCTTTCACCAATAGAATAATGGCTCATTCCCAGGGAACAGAATTTACAATCTTTGGAACACGGTTCTGCATTCATCCCGATTTGTGCAAAAACATATCCCCTGTTTCCGAATTGTTTCCGACTTTGTTGGTTCGATAAGTCAATCATCTGATAGAATTCACTGGATTTGTTATCCACGTTTAGCCAGTATAATGCTGCATCTCTATTCATGATATTTTGATTAGTTGATTTGATAATTATTTTGAATTATAAATTACAACAGAAATCAGCAGGCAAGTGCATTTCTTCGAGAAAGTTGCCCAGAATTTCTTCCAGTTCATTTATTTTTTCAAGGTCAAGACAATAGACAATTTTAGCACCTTCCATATGTCCGTATATCAGTCCTGCATTTTTTAATTCCTTCATGTGTTGGTTTACCGTTGCTCGGGTGAGAGGAAAATTTTCCGAGATATCCCCGGTGAGACATTTCCTTGTTTGGGCAAGAAATTGAAGAATTTGCAATCGTGCCGGGTGCGAGAGCGCTTTGAACAGATTGGCTCTTTTTTGGAGTTCTTCACCAAATTGGTCAGTTTTAGCAGCTACCATTTTTCTATTATTTTAGTTTTGATGTAAACATACATCAAAATAATGTACCAGTAGATATTTATTTTGTTAATAATAAGTTAAGAGTAAAGACATATCTACTTGCAGTTATACTTTCTAAAAACACGCTTTTCTTCTATATTCTAAGGGCGTTACACCAAACTTCCGTTTAAAAGCGGTACAAAAATGTGTATGGTGTTCATAGCCGATTTGTTCAGCTATTTCCGAAATATTTAGATTCTTATTATGTATTAAAAGATTAGAGGCTTTATTCATCCGAAATTCAAAAAGATAGCCAAACACAGTGTTATCAAACATTTTCTTGAAATAATGCTTTAAGGCAGTATCGCATATTCCAATTTGAAGTGCCAACTCGTGAATACCTGGAGGATTAACATAACTGTTTTCCAAAATAAATTTAGCTTCAATAATCTTATTTCTTAAATTTTCAGGGATATAATTATAAGGAACATTTGATTTTTGACTTAACAGTCGTGCAAAAAGTTCCAGCGTTTTTGATTCAATATACAGTTCGGCCGTATTACCCAAAAGGTGAGCTTCGTTTATTTGTTGTAATATTGACAAAATCTCCTGGCTAAAAAAAGGACTGTTTTCGTACAACATAAAGTTTTTTTTCATCGAATATTGCCGGTGTAAATTTTCAAAAATGTGCGGATATTTGTTTGTCAGGGTATCAAAATAAGTTTTGGATATTATTATATCAGTAGATTCATTTTGTTTGCCTTTACTTAAAAAGTTGGTGTAATTATTAATACCTGAAAAACAGAAAAGATTGAAAGAATTTTGTTTTAGTTCATAATTGTCTCCTCTGTTATACGAAAAGTGTGAATTCCCTTTTTTCATAAAAGTCAGGCATAACATTTCGCCGCAGGTTTCCCCAATTAGTTTAACGTCTTTGAGAATATTATACCTGCAGTTGCTAATACAAATATTCGGCAGATGAGTTTCGGTCAATCTGAAGTTTCCAAAATGCTCATTAATCTTCTTTTCGTTTCCCAGATAATTTGCGGTTTTGTCCAACTTATGAAAATTTTCGGTCCGGATAATTTCATTTAATTCACCATCATACATCGCGTAAATCATTTCAATTTGTCTTTAGGTTAAAGAAATTTGTCTTTTCACGTAAGCCCCGCCAAAAGTTACCGTGTATTTTTGCTATGACTTTATTTAGACTTATTTAAAACAAGAGTGTAAAAATAAGGTAATACGGGATGGATCACAATCCCTAAATATTAGGATATGAAGCATCGTTTGGTTTTAACAATAGTTCATTTGAAATTAGTTGATACAGAAAATAGAAAGATGCAGATGTTAAATGTGTATTGATGAAAAAATAGTATGGATAAAAACTTTTATGTCTGCCTGTTAGCCATTTTGTGGTAGTAATAACAAAGTGTTTTTTCTAAAAAGGCCATGTTATTTATTAAAAACTGCGGCTTTATTTCACTGTAATTCATCTGTTTTATTTATCGACGAATTAAATAAAATTAAAAACATCATATTACCATGCTTCCAATCCATTAGTTAATAAAAGGATTAAAATGCAAAATAAACAAATGAATAAATACAATTTATTCCTACCGCTTATAACAATCCTGTCGTTATTTCCAGCGATGATTTCGGCTCAAACTATATTTACAGGTATTGTTCGCGATGCACGAACAAAGGAACCGCTCCCGGGGGTAAATATTGTTGTAAAAGAATCGTGGCAAGGAACGGTAACAGACCAGGAAGGGCAATATCAAATTACCTTTTCCGGCGAAACCTGTACAATCCTGTTTTCTTCTATTGGCTATGAAAGTGTTAGTAAAGAGGTAAGTGACACACAAGATAAAACTACGCTCAATGTTTTATTGAAAGAGTTAGTTACAGAGATTAACGAAGTGAAAGTAACCGGGAAATCCAAGGCACGCGAAATTAGGGAACAGGCTATGCCAATTTCGGTAATAACGATGCACGAACTGCAAGGTACGGTTAGTGATGTTAGCGATGTACTTTCAAAAACATCAGGAGTTCAAATTCGCTCTTCGGGAGGAGAAGGAAGTACCTCTCGAATATCTGTTCGTGGCTTAGAAGGAAAACGCATAGGATTTTTTATCGATGAAACTCCTTTAAACGACCAAACAGATTTTCTTGACCTGAATGATATCCCCATTGACCTTATTGACAGGGTAGAAATTTACAAGGGTATTGTACCGGCAAAATTTGGCGGTTCTGCCGTTGGGGGCGCTGTAAACATTGTCCTGAAAGAATATCCGCCAAGTTATCTTGATGCCAGTTATTCCCTTCAATCCTTTAATACACACAAAGCGAGTACCATTTTTAAACGAAATAAGAACGGTTACGAATTTGGCCTCGGCGGGTTTTATACCTATTCCGACAACAACTATGAAATGGAACTTCCTTTACAGCCGGGCAAATATGTAACCAGGGACCACGATAAATTTAGAAAATTAACTATTGGAGGAGGTTTTACTTCCAGAAGGTGGTGGTTTGATGAAGTGGTATTCGAACCGGCCGTGATTTTTACAAAAAAAGAAATTCAGGGTATTGAATATAATATCCAGGAGGCAACAAGTTTTGCAGATGCCTATGTACTTGCAAACCATAGCGAGAAGACAAATTTTTTTATCGAAGGATTGGATTTGGATTTTAGCAATGCTTATGCTTACACAATTTATTGCTTTCAGGACAAAGCCAAGCAACGTTATTCATGGGATGGAGAAATCAGGCCGCCAGTTACTGATTATGGTGGTGAAATCGGGGTTCAACCTAATGATGTTTATAACCAGAAACATACATTCTTGCAAAAAACGAACCTGAACTACCTTATGGACGGGCGTAATTCCATCAACTTTAATTCACAGTATAATTTTGCCAGGGGGATTCCCAGCGATACACTTCTGGACAAGGTTATCGGTTATAAAACACTTTTTAACAGCAGCATGAATAGTTGGGTAACCGGGTTATCTCATGAATTCAATTCAACAAACAAAAAGTTTACCAATGCTTTTACCATTAAATACTACTACTATTCCATGCAAACCAGATTGGTTGATTTGTATAGGGCGAGCACTACAACGGTTCCCGAAGATATTGATATGAAAAATCATGACTTTGGAATCAGTAATGCGATAAGATACAGAATTAGCCCGGATTTTTTGGTAAAATCCTCTATGGCTCATGATGTGAGGCTACCTGCCGAAAATGAACTGTTAGGCGATGGTTTTATAATTGCCCCTTCCGGTAATCTCGAACCCGAACGTAATACAAGTTTCAACCTTGGTTTTATGTACGATTTAACCGGGATAAATAGCAATCGTTTCCAGGTTGAATTAAACGGATTTTACATGCATTTGGAGGATATGATACGTTTTACCGGCGGCCCGTTACAAAGTAAATATGAGAATTTTGGAGAGATGAGGACTTTGGGGGCTGAAATTGAAGCGAAATGGGATGTCACGAACTGGTTATACATTTGGGGCAACACAACATACCAGGATTTAAGGGATACCCGCGAATACGAACCTGGTTCATCGGTACCAAACCCTACAAAAGGCGACCGCATTCCTAATATACCTTATTTCTTTGCCAATGCGGGTATCGAATTACATGCAGCTAATTTGTTTGGAGGCACAGGGCAAAATACCCGTTGGTTTACCGATGGTTCTTTTGTCGAGGAATATTTTTACGATTTTGAACAAAGCATCTATCAGGAACGCCGGATTCCCAGAACTTTTACCATTAATTCAGGCATAGAACACAGTCTGAAAAATCAAAGTGTTTTTATTAGCCTCCAGGCAAATAACCTGACCAATGCAAAAGTATTGTCAGAGTTTAACCGCCCCTTACCAGGCCTGAATTTTGGAATGAAAGTGCGATATGTTTGGAAATAAACATTAATAAAAAATATATGAAAATAATGAAAATCAAATCGATAGCTATTGTTTTAAGCCTTGTGGCGATTGCTTTTATATCATGCGAAAAAGATAACGATGATAAGCCGTTGGTTGAAAATGGTAAAATATTGGTATCAACGATGTTACCAAATCCTGACGGGTGGTCGGGTTCTACATATATGCAATTAATGGCAAACATGGAGCCAAAAGCTTTAACCAATGCAACTGCACTGCCTCTTTCATACAGTAGTGTGCCAATTGTATGTGGCAACGACGTCTATGCATTGCCGGGATGGGGCGGCGAAACGGATATCCTGACAAAATATTCCAGGATAGACGGTGAATTGGTAGAACAAGGAGAGTGTCCTTTACCGGAGCAATCATGGGCAACCAATGTTGTTACAAAAGGAAATTCTGCGTATATATCATGCCCCGGTAACGGAAAAATCCTGGTTTTAAACCACCAAACCATGGAGTTAATAACAGAGATTGACCTAAGTTCTTATGGAGCAGGAGACCAGAATCCTGACCCATCATCAATGCTTATCAGGGATAATCTTTTGTTTGTGGGGTTAATACAAATGGTTGGAGGATATTATCCTGCCCCTGAACGCCCTTATTCTGACATATTGATTATTAATACCGATGACAATGAGATTGTTAAAATGATAACACAAAGCACAGCCGGAATTTCATACCCGACAAGGGCAATTGACCCATTTTCAATATTTATGGACGAAAACAATGATATTTATATTGTAGGGCTTGGTTGTTTTGGCGCAATGCACAATTCCGGTGTGCTCAGGATTAAAGCCGGTGAAACCGAATTTGATGATAGCTACCAGTTTATTTTTAACACAACTGCTATTGAAGGAGAAAGTAATCCGACAGATTATATGCATGCGGTAAATTATTATGGAAATGGAAAAATGTATGCAACAGCCGACATCCCGGCATATTATAGCGACCCGATGAATTACATTGAAGACAGGGCTGTTGTTCCTGTTGAAATTGATTTGAACGCAAGAACCATTAAAGCTCTTGGATTTCCACGGAGCAATGCTTTTGGTGTTTCAGTTGGAATTTTCGAGGACCAGGTTGTTTTTGGCCTTGCTACTGAATCATCCAACGGGTTCTTTACTTACAATCCGTCAACCGGTACAACAAGTACTTCGGCGGTTATCACTACAGAGGGTTATCCTTATTCATTTGTCGCATTTGAAGACTAAAAACTTTAAACAGTGAATTCATAAGGTTTAAGCTCAGTAACATGAAACTGATAAACAAAACATTAAACGGCCAAATAACATTCTGTCCCGAGAGTGATGTATTTCATCTGGAATTTGGCAATGTTCTTTTGACCCTCACATTAGATGAACTGCGTAGTTTTAAAGAATATGTTTATTCAATTGATCCACATTATTACTTGCATCATAACAGAAACGCTTTTAATAACCGCAAGTTGCTGTTAAAAGTTGATAATAGTAGAATCATGTTTTGTGTTTACAAAAGCGAATTTTTTGAATTAAAACTTTTACTGTCGATGCAAAAAGAGACCTGGATGTTAAATCCGGGGAAAGTATATTTTAATAACATATTAATATTTAATTAAGATGAAAAATACAGTAGTTCTTTATGGTTCAACAACCGGAAATACTGAAACAATTGCCAAAACAATTGCCAGAGAATTGGATGCAGCTATTTTTGATGTAGCTACACAACCCACCTCCGAAATACATAAATATCAAAATTTAGTATTGGGAACATCAACGCTTGGGATAGGCGATTTGCAGGATGACTGGGATGCTTTTCTTCCAGCTTTCAAAAAAACAGAACTGGCAGGGAAGAAAATTGCTCTTTTCGGACTTGGTGACGCTGATATGTACCCCGACTCATTTGTTGATGGCATGGGGATAATTTACAAAGCAATTAGAGATAAAGGCTGCATTATAATTGGCCAGACGGACATTGATGGCTATGATTTTGACGATTCGTCTGCTTTAGTTGACGGTAAATTTGTCGGCCTACCACTGGATGAAGACAACCAGAGCGATTTAACAGATGAACGTATTGAATCATGGGTGGAGCAAATTAAAAGGGAATTTGATTAAAAAAACAGGGTGTTAAATTTTAAATAAACAAAAATGGAAACACATTATTATGACATTTATAAAAAAGTTTATTCAGGGATGGGTGAATTGGCCAAAGAGAACCCTGAACTAATGAAAGGATTTGGGATGCTTCATAAAACCAATTCTTCAGATGGAGCTTTAACTAAGAAAGAGAAAGAATTACTGGCTGTTGCCATTGCTATAGTCGTGCATTGCGAAGGATGTATAGCCTGTCATGTTAAAGATGCTCTTCAGTCCGGTGCAACTCACAACCAGATAGTGGAGGCTATTGGGGTAGCTATCCTCATGGGTGGTGGCCCGGCGTTGGTTTACGGAACAATGGCACTGGATGCCTTAAAAGAATTTGAAGGAATGGAGAATAATTAACTTGTTTTAAAAAGGGCAAAGCAAATTACAATTTCCATCTCTCTAATTTATCACAAATTGGAGTTACAAAAGACACTTTTATGTTTCCCATGTAAACGACCAGGCTTCATTTATGCAAATACAAAAAGAAGATATTCGAAAAATTATTCTGAAGGCAGCACGCAAAGAATTCATAGAAAATGGATTTAAAGATGCTTCCATGAGGAGTATTGCAAAAAATGCGGGAGTAGGACTAAGTAATATTTATAACTACTTCAGAAATAAAGATGAAATATTCCGTGAAGTTCTATCCGGATTACTACATGCGATAGATTCTGCAATGAAAGAACATAACAATCCTGATTATATCAGCATTGATATTTTCAGCTCAGAAGAATATATGCGTAGACAGATTGATATGTTCGTTGAATTGATTGAAAATCATAAAGAAGATTTCAACCTGTTACTGTTTAAAGCGTCAGGTTCTTCGCTTGAAAATTTTCGTAATGAGATAATTGATACTCATACCGAGACCGGAATTGAATATATCGCCCTGATGAAACAAAAGTATCCGGAAATTAACAGTAGAGTATCGAACTTTTTTATTCATATCATGAGTTCTTGGTGGATAAGCATAGTAGCCGAACTGGTAATGCATGATTTGTCTCATAATGAATTAGAAGAATTCATTCGTGAATACATGGAATTTGGCACTGCTGGATGGAAAAAAGTAATGCGGGTAGAAAATTATTTTTTTGAACAAATATGAACATTGTTCTTTTTTGAACGGGTTTAGTAAAAATAAAAATCAAAAATGAGTACATTATCAAAATTACAAAGATACATGACGGGGAGGAAAGCGCTCCTGCCTGTATCGTTATTCTTATCAGCGATGAGTGCGCTTGCAGGAATGGCGCCCTATATACTTGTGTGGTTTATCATCCGCGAGTTTATTACAACAGGGGCAGGTTCCTCTCCCGCAATTGTTCAAAAATATGCCTGGTGGGCAGCGGCCTTGGCGATAGGAAGTATTGCTATTTACTTTTTGGCCTTATCAGCATCTCACCTTGCAGCATTTCGTGTCGAATGCAATATGCGCCGTTCTGCCATGAACAAATTAGTGCGTTTGCCCCTCGGCTTTTTCGACAATAACACCACAGGTCGTATCCGTAAAATTATTGACGAGAATGCTGGCATTACTCATGGTTTCCTGGCACACCAAATGCCCGACCTTGCCGGAAGTGTGGTAATGCCTTTTGCTGCCATCGTTCTAATATTTGTTTTTGATTGGCGGTTGGGGCTTGCCTGTATTATCCCACTTATTATTTCCATGCTTTTAATGGGTTATATGATGGGGACAAGCAGCCGTACTTTTATGCAAGCCTATATGAATTCGTTGGAAGAAATGAATTCAGAAGCCGTAGAATATGTGCGTGGAATTCCCGTAGTTAAGGTCTTCCAACAAACCGTTTTTTCATTTAAAAATTTTCACGACAGTATTGTGAAATACCGGGAAATGGTAATAAAATACACCAAAATATGGAAGATACCAATGTCTGTCTATACAGTTGTTATTAATGGGTTTACTTTCTTTTTAGTACCCGCTGCCATTTTATTGACTGGAAATAGCGGGAATTATGCTATGCCCATCCTCAACATGTTTTTATACATTCTTATCACACCGGTTTTCTCGCAAAGCATCATGAAAAGTATGTATATAACCCAGGCGCTCGGGCAAGCAAAAGAAGCTATCGACCGGCTGGAAAATCTTACCTCGGCCGGACAATTGGCTGAACCTGCCAATCCGCAAAAAATTAAAAGCCATGATATTCAATTTAAAAATGTTTCGTTCAGTTACCCCGGGGCGAATAAAAAAGCGGTTGATAATGTCAGTTTTACCATTCCGGGAGGAAAAACAGTTGCTTTGGTTGGCGCATCCGGCGGAGGAAAAACAACCATTGCCCGCCTTGTCCCACGTTTTTGGGATGTTGATGAAGGTGAGGTTTGTATTGGCAACGTTAATGTTAAAGATATTGCCCACGAGGATTTGATGAATCATGTTTCGTTTGTTTTTCAGAATACCAGGTTATTCAAAACAACCTTGCTTGAAAATATCAAATACGGTAATCCCAATGCCACGATGGAAGAAGTAAACCGTGCCGTTGATTTAGCCCAATGCCGCGAAATAATAAATAGTCTGCCGGATGGTTTAAATACGAAAATCGGTACGGAAGGAACCTATTTATCCGGCGGTGAGCAACAACGTATCGCTTTGGCAAGGGCTTTTCTTAAAAATGCCCCCATTGTGCTGCTCGACGAGGCAACTGCTTTTACTGACCCTGAAAACGAACATCTTATCCAACAGGCATTGAAAAAACTTGCCAAAGGCAAAACTGTACTGATGATTGCCCACCGCCTTACCAGCGTGATGAATGCAGACAATATCCTCGTCATCAGCGAAGGAAAAATTGCAGAACAGGGTACGCATCAGAAATTATTGCAAAAACAGGGAATCTACACAAATATGTGGAATGAATATCAACAATCGGTGAACTGGACAATAGGAAAGGAGGTTAACCATGCTTAATACAATTCAAGAACATTTAGCACTTTCAGAAAAAGGGGCAAAAGACTTTATAAAAGGTACAATTTTCACCACCTTGCTTGACATTTCATTGATGTTGCCAGCCGTTTTTATGTTCTTCTTTTTGAACGAATACTTAAACAAAGTACTTAATCCCGCATCATCAATTGAGCATGCCATCTGGTACTACATTTTGCTTGCAATAGGCTTTATGCTTATAATGTTTGTCATTGCGGTTCTCCAATACAAAAGCACGTATGAGACCATCTACGACGAAAGCGCCAACCGCCGCATTTCTCTTGCTGAGAAACTCCGTAAACTGCCGCTGGCTTTCTTTGGCGAGAAAAACCTTTCCGACCTTACTGCTACCATTATGGAAGATAATACAGCATTAGAACATACTTTTTCGCACGCCGTACCACAATTGTTTGCTTCGGTAATCAGTATTTCCATGATAGCCATAGGTTTGTTTACCTACAACTGGCAATTGTCGCTGGCATTGTTCTGGGTCGTACCTTTTGCTGCTACAATATTGCTTATTGCTAAAAGAAAAATTGACAAGGAAAACAAAATCGGCTATCAAAACAAGCGGGATGTAACAGAGAAAATTCAGGAGGGGCTTGATACTGTTCAGGAAATAAAATCATACAACCAGGAAGATGCCTATGTTAAGGAGCTAAATGCAACGGTCAACGAGTATGAGAAACATTTAATTAGTGGCGAATTATTAACTGGTATATTTGTTAATTCTTCCGCAGCCTTTCTAAAACTTGGGTTGGCAAGTGTCATTATTGTTGGGGCAGGAATGGTTGCTGCCGGGACAACAAATTTGTTTGTTTATTTTATCTATTTGATGATATCAGCAAGTATTTATAACCCTCTCAATGAAGTATTCAATAACCTTGCAGCCCTGCTATATCTCAATGTCCGCATCAACCGGATGAACGAAATGCAGGCAATGCCTGTTCAACAGGGAAAAGCAGAATCTACACCGGTAAACTATGATATCGAATTCAGAAATGTTGACTTCTCGTATGAAGAAGGAAAACAAGTATTACATAATGTTTCTTTTATTGCAAAACAAGGCGAAATAACCGCTTTGGTTGGTCCGTCTGGTGGAGGGAAAAGTACATCGGCTAAACTGGCGGCCCGTTTCTGGGATGTTCAAAACGGGAAAATTACGCTGGGCAGCAAGGACATCAGCAAAATAGAACCGGAAACCCTTTTGAGAAACTATTCCATTGTTTTCCAGGATGTGGTTCTGTTTAACACTTCGATAATAGATAACATCCGTATTGGCAAACGTGGCGCGACTGACAAGGAGGTACTACATGTAGCAAAACTGGCGCAATGCGATGATTTTGTCAGTAAAATGTCCGACGGCTATAAAACGATTATTGGCGAAAACGGCGAAACCCTCTCCGGCGGTGAACGCCAACGCATCTCCATTGCCCGTGCTTTATTGAAAGATGCGCCTATCGTTTTACTTGACGAAGCTACCGCCTCGCTCGATGTAGAAAATGAAACCAAAATACAGGCAGGTATCTCAGCATTAATCCGGAACAAAACCGTATTAATCATTGCCCACCGGATGCGCACCGTTGCTAATGCAGATAAAATTGTAGTGCTGGAAAATGGCCGGGTTGCAGAAAGTGGTTCACCTGAAGAATTAAAAGCGAAAAAAGGAATTTTTGCAAAAATGGTGGAGCGGCAGATGCAACAACCAACTTTGAATTAATAAAAAGAAACTGAATAAAATTTTAAAAATAACCTACTAAAGCTCTAATACAAGGTGTTGAGAAAACCAATAACCACAGAGACACGAAAACGCAAAGAAGAAACTTAGTGTCTTTGCGCTTTTACGGTGAAAAAACGAGCAACTTATAAACTTTTTTTAAAGATTACAGAATAAGAATTTCTACCATGAAGACCTTTAACCGGAATTGTAGCTTTTGTTATCGTATTGAGACGGACGTTTCCGACAGTCTGTTGGTGGTGGTATGAGGTCGTGGCAGTCAGACGAGAGTCTGAACAGTCCGACCGAAACTGAGATTTGGACGAGATTCGACAAGTCGAATCCGCACAAACCAAGACACAAGAATTATTTTTTGGCTGAAAACAAACGAATTGCATTAATATTTCTCTTGACAGGTAACGATTTAGAAACGAGTGAACTTCCGTTTTTTTCTTCTTTTTGCACAAAAATACAAAGTGCGATTTTTATTAGAAGTGAAGATACAATTTTTTTGTTTCTTTTTCTGTTTTTTGCAAATGCTGACAAGTTAGTTCAACATTGCAAAATATTAGTCGTTTGCAAAATATGTTATTAAAATTATTTGGTATATTTGAAACATAAGAAGACGCTTAAATAAAAATAACATCAAAGAATTTTTTACTACTAAAAAGACCATTATGACAAAAGCAGATATTGTAAATCAAATTGCTATAAGAACTCATATTGATAAAAGAATAGTTTTGGAAACCGTAGAATCTTTTATGGAGGTTGTAAAAGATTCATTAGCTAATGGTGAAAATGTTTATCTGAGAGGATTTGGAAGTATTATCATTAAGGAAAGAGCTGAAAAGAAAGCGAGGAACATTTCAAAAAATACAATTATTACCATTCCAGCCCATAAAATCCCATTCTTCAAACCTGCGAAAGAATTTCTTACAAAGGTTAAATAATTTCAAGTAAATAAAATAGATTACAAAATAGGCTACATTTGAATCGCAGTCCACAGGAAACTCTTTTATCAATGCTCTCCTGATAAAAATTAATTTTAGTTTAAATTAATTTAAACTAAAATTAATTTTTACTTATATATCTTTATAATATAAAATTGCCTCTTGCCCCACATCAGTAATTGAATTGAAAAATACTGTAACCCCTTGTTTAGCTTACCGGCTGTTGCTGGAACACCAAAAAGGGTTACCCCCAGGGTTAGCCCTTTTTTCATTCAATGAATACATTTTTTTGAATATGCAAATCGATATCTATAATGTACTGAATGCTTAAACAAATTTCTATCTCTCTTTATTGTTTTAGATAAAAGTATTTTTATATCTTTTAAATTTTTAATAAATTAGTAATTGTTTGTAACCATTTTTGAAATGCTTACAAGCGAACTTAAACCTGATAGTAAAATCTTTGACCCTGAAATAGACAAAATTATAAGTACTCATTTACCGATCATAAAGAAAATAAAAAACAGGTTTTAATATACCCAGTCTTCTTTTTCATCTAAAGAGTCAAGACATGTATTAATTTAATAATTGGATTATAGAAATTAATGATTATGAGTAATAAAAAAAATCTCTGGGTAGTAGGGATAGGTGCTTCAGCTGGGGGACTTGATGCCATCCAACAACTTTTCGATAAAATACCCAACGATACTGGAAGTGCATTTATAATTATTCAACATCTTTCTCCCGATTTTAAAAGTTTGATGCCTGAGTTACTGGCCAAACATACAAAAATGAAAATTTTTACCGCTGAAGACAAACAGACCATAGCTGCCAATTGTATTTATTTTAACCGGCGTGGTAAAAATCTTCAAATAAAAGGCAATAAACTGTATCTGTTTGACAAGGAACCCAAAAAAAATCTCAATCTGCCGATAGACATTTTTTTTCACTCGTTGGGGGAAGAATACAGAGAAAAGTCAATTGGAGTAATCCTTTCCGGAACCGGTTCTGATGGGTCACGCGGTATAAAAACCATAAAGGAGAGAGGAGGGACCGTAATTGTTCAGGAACCGGAATCTGCCCAATTCAATGGAATGCCCAATTCTGCAATTGAGACGAATTTGGTTGACCACATACTACCTCCTGGCGAGATTGCAAATATTTTAATAAGATTCCCCGGACAATACCTGGCACTATCGGAAAAAGAAACAAAATCAAATGATGTTGTTTTTTATCGTATCATCAATGAAGTTTATAAAAACTCCGGCATCGATTTTAAACAATATAAAAAAAATACACTGCTTCGGCGCCTTAAAAAACGGATGAGCATAAATAACTTTGAACAATGTGCTGATTATTATGCTTTTTTAAAGGGTAATTCCAAAGAAAAGGATATTTTGAAGCAGGATTTTCTGATTGGTGTAACCAGCTTTTTCCGAGATATTGAAGCTTTTGAAGTATTGAAAACGAAGATAATCCCGGAATTAATAAAACAGAAAAAAAATACTGATACTATTCGTATATGGATTCCTGGATGTTCCACAGGAGAGGAAGCATACTCCATTGCCATTTTGTTCGATGATTATATCCGTACACACAAATTGAATAACGATTTTAAAATCTTTGCCACCGACGTTAATAGCCAGGCTTTAAATATTGCCGGACTTGGTCAATACCACTTTGAAAACGAACTTGATGACTTTTATCTCGAAAATTATTTTGTAAAATCAGGAGAAGAAATCGAAATCATTAAACGTATACGTGACAGGATTGTATTTTCAAACCACAACATACTAAAAGATCCTCCCTTTATCCGTATGGATTTTATTTCATGTCGGAATTTACTTATTTATTTAGAGAATAATATCCAGCACAAAATAATTTTAAATTTCCAGTTTGCTTTAAATACAGGGGGATACTTATTTCTTGGAAACAGCGAATCACTGGGGAAAGCCTCTGTTTTTTTTAAAGTTATTGATAATAAATGGAAAATATTTCAAAATATTACCGATGCCAAACAAATTCCCGGACAGTCCAATCCTGAAGAAAGAATTAGTAGCTTAACCTACAAAAGTCAGAGAGATAAGGTCATACAGCATGAATACCGGTATAAAGAAAATCCTGAATCTGCCTTTCATAGGTACCTGAGTAAAAAATATAGCCCGGCTGTTATTTTTATAAACAGGGAATTTGATATCCTTTATATTCAGGGTGACGCAGGTAAAAAATTAAGTTACAACGAAGGAATATTTCAAAACAACCTGTTAAAAGCAGTGAGTCCTGAGATAGCAACCAGTCTTCGAAGCGGAATGCGCCGGTTAATTCTGGAAAATAAGGATATTTTCATAAAAGACGTTCAAAGCAACTCTGAAAAGAAAAGATTTACTTTTGATATCGGGTTACATAAAGCTGAAGAGCTGGCTAATTATAACGATGTTTATGTTGTCAGCTTTGGCCGGGATAAAGAAATATCAAAAAATGAGACAATCGAAATTGACAGTGTACCTCTGGATATTGCTTCCAGGCAAAGGCTTGAAGATGCTGAAAATGAACTTAAAGCCACAAAATCAGAATTGCAGAATGTGGTGGAAGAATTGGAAACCAGCAATGAGGAATTGCAGTCGTCAAACGAAGAACTAATGGCTTCCAACGAAGAGCTTCAGAGTACCAATGAAGAATTACAATCAGTCAATGAAGAATTATATACCGTAAATGCTGAATTACAGGAGAAAAACAAAGAATTACAAACGTTGAACGACGATGTCAATAATCTGCTGGACAGTACCGAAATTGGTACCTTGTTCTTAGATACTGAACTACGGATTCGTAAGTTTACCGCTCCCTTAAAAAAACATTTCAAATTACAGAATAGTGACATTGGCAGGCCCATCGCCGGTTTTGCTTCCAATTTCAGAGATAATATAATAAACGATGTTCTCGGTGATTCCAAAACGTCACTTGAAAAACTGACGACCATTGAAAAAGAAATCGTTGATTTAGACGGGAAAAATTATCTCATGAGGGTCGGTCCGTATATTACAATCCAGAAAAAAATTGAAGGGGTAGTAATAACTTTTGTCGATATTAATGAATTAAAGAAAAAAGAGGCCGCTCTTCAGACTAAAACAGACGAGCTTATCAAAGCCGAGGAGATTGCAAAAATGGGCAGTTGGGTGTTGAATATTCAAACAAATGAAGTTTTCTGGACAAAGGAGTTATACAAAATGTATGGTTTTGATCCTTCTCTTCCGCCGCCGCCTTATTCCGAACACGGGAAACTTTTTACTCCTGAATCATGGAAGATACTGAGTAAATCGTTGGATAAAGCTATAAAAGAAGGGATAGCCTATGAATTGGAGTTGCAAACAATCAAAAAGAATGGTTCAAACGGATGGATGTGGGTTACCGGAGACGTTAGCCGAGATCAAAACGGGAAGATCACCCATCTGCGGGGCGTAGCACAGGATATAACGATTAGAAGAAATCTGCATGAGGAACTAATGCGTGAACAGAAGTTCTCAAAAAAAATAACAGAATTATCGCCTTCCGCTAAATACATTTATAATTTTAAAAAAGGCACCAACACTTATATGAATCCTCAGTTTGAAAGAATATTAGGTTATAGTTCGGAGGAAATAAAAACCATGACTGAAAATGAATTTATGTCTCTTTACCATCCGGATGATAAAGGAAAAATTCAGAAGCATATGTCTGAAATTGCGGAGGGACTTGAATTTTGCAAAATAGAATATCGCTTCAGAAACAAAAAGGGAGACTGGGTTTGGTGTTATTCCATTAATTCTCCTTTCGAAAAAGATGTTGACGGTAAAGTTATTAGTTTTATTGGTGTTTTTATGGATATTACGGAGAAAAAGAAAAACGAAGAAATTTTAAAGCAGGCAATAATAAAAGCCAACTCTGCAAATATTTACAAAGACCAGTTTCTGGCCAATATGAGTCATGAGATCCGCACACCTATGAATGGGTTGCTAGGTTTTGCAGGTTTATTGAGGGAAGACGGGATAGATGATAAAACAAAAAATGAATATGTTGACATTATTGAAAAAAATTCAAAACAGCTTTTGAACTTGATTGATGATATTATTGATGTTTCAAAAATTGAAGCTGGAGAGTTAAAACTGAATAAAGAAGTTTGCTACCTGCAAAAAATATTTACGGATACCGAGGCGACATTCAACGAAATAAAAAAGCAAAAACAAAAAGAACACATCACGATTAAAGCGATTATTCCTGAAAAGTATTCTAAATTGACTATTGAAACGGATCCTCTCAGGTTACAGCAGGTTCTCACTAATTTGGTTAGTAATGCATTAAAGTTTTCAAGAAAAGGCACGATAAAGTTTGGATATATAATTAAGAACGACAGAGTGGAGATTTTTGTAAAAGACCAGGGTATAGGAATACCAAAAAACAAACTTGACACTATATTTGAGCGATTTGAGCGAATTGAAAACATAAATCATAAATCTGATGGTACTGGTTTGGGCTTGTCAATATCAAGAGGAATAGTAAGGTTGCTGGAAGGCAAAATGTCAGTCAAATCAACTCATGGCAAGGGTTCAATATTCCGATTCGAGATTCCTTATAAAGCAGTGGAAGACCAGTCTGAAAATACAGAAAAGGAGGCTTTAATAAATAAAAATAATCTTCAAAACAAGACAATTCTTATTGCAGAAGACGAAGAGTCAAATATTTATTATCTCTCTGCATTATTTAGAGATAAAGCGGTAAAACTATTTTGGGCCCAAAACGGTAAAGAAGCTGTTGAGATGGTTAAATCACATCCTGAAATCAACATTATTTTAATGGATATTCGTATGCCAGTAATGAATGGAGACATAGCTGCAGAAAAGATCCTAAAACTAAACAAAGACATAAAGATTATTGCTCAAACTGCTTACACAATGAGTGGAGACAAAGAAAAATACTTACAAAAGGGGTTTGTCGATTACATTTCTAAGCCTATAAGGAAAAATGAATTATTGGATAAAATATCAAAATGGGCTATTGATTAAGTCTCTATTTCCGGCAAATATCCAAGAAATGTAACAATTTTTGAAATATATTTTAATTGTGGTTTCGCTCGATTCAATTCCCAATTGGTAATACAGTCCTGTATAACATTAATTATTTTTGCAATATCTGATTGGAATAGATTCAAATCAAGTCATTTTTTTCTAATGTAAGCTCTGAAAATATAAATACTGTATTCAAAAAAGCAGATGATATATGGAAACAATTTGCTCGTGACTGGCCCTTTGAATGTTATTTCCTTAACCAAGCCTTGGCTAAGCTGTATGAAAAAGACCAAAGCTTTGCGAGGATTTCATTTGTCCTCACAATTCTGGCAGTTTTTATAGCCTGTTTGGGACTATTTGGAATAACAATGTTTTTGAATGAATCAAAGATTAAAGAAATTGGAATCCGCAAAGTGAATGGGGCCAAAATCTCCGAAATATTGACCATGCTCAATAAAGACTTTGTAAAATGGGTAGTTATAGCTTTTGTAATTGCATCCCCTGTTGCCTACTACACCATGGACAAATGGCTCGAAAATTTTACCTACAAAACCACTTTAAGCTAGTGGATTTTTGCACTTGTCGGACTATTGGCACTTGGAATTGCACTGTTGACAGTTAGCTGGCAAGCGGCTACGAAAAATCCTGTTAAAGCATTGAGGTATGAGTAATTAATAAAAAAACGCTCCTATTTGTTAGCACATTGGCAAACCTCAAAAGCCAAGCTCAACTTAAAGTTTGCCAAAGAGCTAACACCCCCTAAGTACCGCTTTAAAGTCGGTATTGGAATTTCCCCACCCACAAAAACAAAATAAATTCGTGCACCTTATCAAGGTCTGTGCAAATTGATAAGAAAACTGTTAAATTTGTTGAAGCTTGTAACGGTTTGATTTTGAATAATAAAAACCGGCGTACAACGAATGTAATCGTTATTTTTTTATCTTTTTAGAACAATCTATTTAAGATTAGGAGCCCATTTATCTCGATAAGTTCTTGCTTTGTTTAGTCCGTGTAAATCTTTTTAGAAATTTCGCAACAAAAATTTGCCGCTAATAAAAAAGATAGTAAATTAATTACGTAACAATAAAAGTTCCAAGTAAATCTATTTTTTTAGTATTGGAAAAAAATAAAAAGAATGAATCTATTCTCAAATATGCGTTCAAGTATTTTATTAAAAGCCTTATTTGTGCTCCTTATCGGTTTACTATTAACAATTTTTTCAACCCTATATGTTAAAAACGATTTGGAGAAAATGGCATTGAATGATCTGCAAAGAATAAATTCAGACATTGAAACCCGGATAGAATATCGCTTAACTGCGCATGCTCAGTTATTAAGAGGAGGAGCTGCTTTTATTTCTTCTTCAAATAACGTAACCCGTGATGACTGGTATACATTTTATCGCCGATCAGATGTTGAAAATAACCTTCCGGGAATTTTAGGCTTTGGTTTTGCAGAAGCAATTTCTCCAGAACAATTGGACAAACATGTTCAAAGAATCAGAGAAGAAGGGTTTCCAGAATACACTGTTTGGCCGGAGGGAGAAAGGGAAACTTATTCTGCAATTGTTTATTTGGAGCCTTTTAATTGGAGAAACAAAAGAGCATTTGGCTTTGATATGTTGTCGGAGCCAGTAAGGTGTAAAGCGATGGAAACTGCCCGAGATTCTAACATGGCTATACTCTCGGGGAAAGTTACACTTGTGCAAGAAACGAATGAAGATATTCAGGCCGGTACTTTAATGTACATCCCCGTTTACAAAAAAAATATGCCGGTAGAAACCGTTACACAAAGAGGTACGGCATTTTTAGGTTGGGTTTACAGCCCATACCGAATGAATGATCTGATGAACGGAATCCTGGGACATTGGGAATCGGCAAGAGAAGGATATGTCGATTTACGTATTTATGATGATGATACGACAGATGCACAGGCATTGCTTTATGATAGTGAACAACAGAGAATAGGTCAAAAAAAGATGAGTTCTTCAAGGAGTATGTCCAGCACCATTGATTTTCATGGAAAACGGTGGACAATTGTCCTTTCTCAAACCGATGCTACACCTTTAATATTCCAAAGCAAGGTCCTTATTTTATTTATATCGGGAACAGTTATAAGTTTTCTTGTCTTTTTTTTAATATTATCATTGCTCTCAGCCAGTAATAGGGCACGCCAAATTGCTGAAAAGCTTACTGCTAAATTGAAGGACAGCGAACAGAAATTCAACAGGTTTTTCGAAAATAATCCCGCGCTTATATCAGTCGTTTCGATTCCTGACGGAATATTCCTTGAAGTAAACGAAGCGTTTGTTAAAAGTACAGGGTATACGCGAAAAGAGGTGATCGGAAAATCTTCATCGCAATTGAATCTATTTGTTGATGATGAAAAACAGAAGGTGATAAATAAAACGCTTGGTTTAGATGATGTTATTCGTAATATGGAAATAACAATAAGGACCAAAGATAATTTAATGATTGACGGGTTAATCTCCGGCAGTGTAGTTGAAAGCCAGGGGAAAAATTACTTCCTTATTGTAATGACGGATGTTACCAGTCAAAAACAAGCAGAGGACGAAATACGATATCAGACCAAAAGATTAACCACGCTTATTTCCCATTTACCGGGTGGAATATTAATGGAAACATCTGACCGGAAGGTGCAGCAAACCAATAAACGGTTTTGTGAAATTTTCGCAATTCCAGTCCCTCCAGAAGCAATGATAAGTGCAGACTGTAAAGCTGCTTCAGAGCAGGTAAAAGAATTGTTTGTTGAAAGCAGGATTTTTATTGAACGGATAGATCAAATTATTGAAAGTAGAAAAGTAGTGTTGAACGAAGAACTCCGGTTAGTAGACGGACGGATTCTTTTGCGCGATTATGTCCCAATTTTTACTTCAGAAAACGAAGTTGAACACTTGTGGTATTATCGTGACATTACTGAGCTCAAAAAAGTAGAAGAAGCTTTGGCTAGTCAATCGGCCTTACAAAAAATATTGATGGATATATCATCAGAATATATTAATATATCTCCGTCAGAGGTTGAGAATGCCATTGCCCATTCACTTGAAGAGTTGGGGCGTTTTGTTGAAGCGGATCGTGCATACATTTTTGACTACGACTGGAAAAAAAATGTGTGTAACAATACGTATGAGTGGTGTAATGAGGGAATAAGTCCTCAAATAAAGGAGTTGCAAAATATTCCTTTGGACGCATTACCACAGTGGGTTGAGGCTCATTTAAAAGGAATAACCATGAATATCCCTGATGTATTTGCCATGCATGAAGATGATCCAGTAAGGGCAATTCTGGAGCCTCAGGAAATAAAAAGTCTGATAACCATCCCGATGATGTTTGAAGGGACGTGCACCGGCTTTCTTGGTTTCGATTCGGTAAAAATGCATCATCTATATTCTGAAAAGGAAGAGGCTTTGCTTTTGGTTTTTTCACAAATGTTGGTCAATGTAAAGAAACGAACAGAATTAGAAAACAAGCTTGTTGAAGAACGTTACAAAGCAGAAATGGCCAACAAATTAAAGTCTGAGTTTCTGGCTAACATGAGCCATGAAATCCGTACTCCGATGAATGCTATTCTTGGATTTAGTGAAGCGATGTTCCACCAGCTTGATTCTGTACGACATCAAAAAATGCTTAAATCAATCTTGAACAGCGGGAACTTACTAATGACATTACTAAATGATATTCTGGATCTTTCGAAAATAGAAGCGGGAAAGCTTGATATTGTATATAACCCGTTAGATTTAAATGCACAGCTTCAGGAAATAATCCTTCTGTTTCAACATAAAGCCCAAAAAAAAGGTCTTGATTTTAAGATACAAATTAGCCCTGATTTTCCTGAAACAATTATCCATGACGAGGTAAGAATAAAGCAAATACTTTTTAACCTGGTGGGGAATGCTATCAAATTTACACATAATGGTTCAGTTACAATTAAAGCAAACTTTAATAGACATAGTGAAAATTACGGGAATTTAGAAATTGCAGTGGTAGATACGGGTGTAGGAATACGTGAATCACAACAGAAAATTATTTTTGATGCATTCCGCCAGCAGGAAGGGCAATCGAATCGGGATTATGGCGGGACAGGGCTTGGTCTCGCCATCTCAAAACGCTTAGTAGAAAAGATGAAGGGCACTATCAAAGTGAGTAGCAAAGAAGGTCAGGGGTCTATATTTACATTTATTCTTTTTGATGTGGAAATAAAAAAAGGAATTCGAAAAAAGGAATTAACTACAATTGACACTTCCGATATCCATTTTGAATCAGCTAACATTCTGGTTGTTGATGATTTTATTTCTAACATTGAAGCAGTTGAAAGTTTGCTGCTTTCTACTGGAATAACAGTCACTGCCGCTGAAAATGGAGAAATGGCTCTTGACATTCTTAAGTACCTTAATCCCGATTTAATTCTATTGGACATGCGTATGCCCGGCATTGATGGATATGAAGTGGCTGGCAGGCTCAAGGCTGACCCAAATAAGAAACATATTCCCATAGTTGCTTTTACTGCCTCTGTTTTTAGTTCTGAAAGAATCGAAAACACCTCTGTTTTTGATGGCTTTTTATATAAACCGGTTCAGCGCGCTGAATTATTTCAAGAATTGGCGAAATTTTTAAAACACTCTATCTCTAACCGTAGTGACAGTATAGTAAAAGAAAGGTCTACTGATATTGTTGTTCCCCAGGATATTTTGCCTAACTTACCGGATATACTAATGGTTCTTGAAAAAAAGTTTCTTCCAAAATGGGAAGTAATAAAGGATTCTTTAGTGCTTTTTAAAATAGAAGCTTTTGCTGATGAACTTTTGAATTTTGCTGACGAATGTAATTTTGAATCTTTAATACACTATGCGAAAATATTAAAAGAAGACATTGAACAAATCGACCTTTATTTATTGAAAGATAATTTAGAAAAATTTCCTCTAATAGTAGAGGAGCTCAATAATCAAATGAAAACGGAATGATAATGGACAATCCCATCTATATTTTAGTTGTTGACGACAATCTTGAAAACTTAAAAGTAGTGAGCAATTTTCTAAAAGAAGAAGATTATAAAATCGCCTTGGCGATAGATGGGGAGAGTGCATTAGAGGTGCTTAGAAATACTCAAATCGACCTTATTTTGCTTGACGTAATGATGCCTGGGAAAGACGGATTTGAAGTATGTGAGGAAATAAAATCAGATAAAGAATTAGCTGAAATTCCCGTAATTTTTCTTACTGCTAAGACCGCTCCTGAAGATATTATTAAAGGATTTAAAACCGGTGCGATTGATTATTTGACAAAACCATTTATTCGCGACGAACTGTTGATAAGAGTGAAAACTCATCTTGAACATAACAAGTCGAAGAAGAAACTACTTGAAACCATCAAAACACGTGATAAATTATTTTCAATTATTGCACATGACATCAGGGCTCCGTTCTCTTCTATATCAATGCTTATATCTTTACTTAATCTTGATGAAGAAGAAAACAGTGGCGATACAAAAAAACGGGTTATGCCTCTTTTGGAAAGAACGGCTAAGGATACCACAATATTGCTAGACAACTTGTTGGAATGGACCCGGCTTCAGACAGACACCATTACACTTAAGCCACAATATTTAGATGTTTCAACAATTATTAAAGACTGTATTAATTTATTAAAAGGGAACGCGAAAGCAAAAAATATTGTTATCGAACTTAAGTTAGAAAAAGAAATTATTGCTTTTTTTGATGAAGTAACGATGCATACTGTTTTTCGAAATTTAATATCAAATGCAATTAAATTTACACCAGATAAAGGGTTAATTATCATAAATGTAAGAGATGAAGGGAATTATGCTTCAATAGGGGTAACAGATTCCGGGGTGGGGATGTCCGATGAACTTCAAAGAAAGATATTTGAAGATGATAATATTTATACGAGTCAGGGCACGAACCAGGAAAAAGGAAGCGGCTTGGGGCTTAAAATTGTAAAAGACATGGTTGCTCAAAATAAAGGGCTTATTTCGGTTAAAAGCGAAATAAACCTCGGAACTCAAATAGTAGTAAGGATACCGACTGGGAGACTCTAAAAAGCAATACAATTTAGCACTATTCCTTTTTAAAAGACCTGCACACAACGACTCCGCCATTGTTCGTAATTTTGAGTTTTAACACCAAGAAAATCCATAATCGATTTAACTAAAGTATCGGTACTACCAACCAGGTCTCCTATTTCAGTTTGATTTGTGCCAGTTATCAATCAAGGGACATCAGTTTTCTAAAGCTTCAGGTTCTGAGGCAGGAGTTCGTGTAGTTTGCTGACCTTGTGTTCCGGGATTGCCTCCAGTACTTTTTTGAGCAACTCAAACGGGTTCATATCGTTCTTCTTACATGTAGCAAAGAAGGAATAAAACATGGCGGCCCGTTCTGCTCTACACTCGCTTCCTGCAAACAGGTAGTTCTTCCTTCTCAAAGCGATGTGGAGTCCCAAGAACTATTTTGAGACAGCCTCCCTTAAAAACCTGGGGAGCAAAACTCGCTATAGATTTGCGAATAACTGGGATATATTATCAATCAAAAATAATTCGTTTAAGGTTCAATTTGAACAGAATCCATAACTTCTTTATTTGGAAAAAAAAGACAAACTTTCGCACCTTTGGGATTTTTATTATTTCCAATTTCGATTTTCCCATTGTGTGCATCCATAATTAGCTTTGTTAAAGCAAGACTAATTCCCTTATCTTCATCCAAGTGTTCCAAACCAACATTAAATAATCTAAAAGGGTTTTCAAGTATTTTAGATGGAAAGCCAATCCCCTCGTCAATAAATTGAAGAAGAACAGAATTATCCATCTGTTCTGCCAAAATAGTAACAGTAGACCCGGAGAAAGTATAGCGAACCGCATTCGTTATCATCCTTTCGATGCACAGTTTTATTAAAGAAGGATCTGCATAAAAATGAGTTGCGTATAATTTCTTTACTATCCGAATATTTTTGTCTTCTATATTTTTTTTTAACAAATCTAATATCTCATTAACAATAGGTAATGTTTCAACTAAAGCAGGTAAAACTGTCCTCTTATTAGTTCTGAATTCTGTGACCAATAAACTTAAACGACTGAATCGCTCAAGTCGTTTTGCAGAAGAATCAAGATAGTCTAACATTTTATAGAATTTATGATCGACTAACTCTTCTTTCAAAATGTTTGTAAATCCAATGATGCCGTTCAATGGCGTATTAATCTCATGACTTATTAACTTTAAGAAATCAGCTTTCACCTGATCCAAATTTTGGAGTTCTTCATTTGCCCGCTGCAATTCATTGTTTGCTTTCTGCAATTGTTCTGTTCTTTTCTCAACTCTTTTCTCCAATATCTTATTGGCATCTTTTAGTTGTTCTTTGCTGTATTTCAGTTCAATATGTGTTTGTACTCGGGCCATTAATTCTTGCGCATTAAATGGTTTTGTAATATAATCTTGTCCTCCCGCCTCAAAGCCTCTAACAAGGTTTTCTGTTTCACTTAGCGCCGTTAGGAAAATAATAGGAACATCTTTGTAATCTTTTATTTTTCTTATTTCTTTACAGGTATCATATCCATTAAGTCCCGGCATATTTATATCCAACAGTATTAAATCATAATCAGAAGAATTATTAAGAAGATTAATCGCCTGATTTCCGTCAAAAGCAAAACCAACGATATGGTTTGATTCTTTTAATATCGAACCAACAACTTGGATATTTTTGATATTGTCATCAACTGCCAATATTTTAAATGTTTTTCCGTCCATATTATACAACTTTAAGGGATTTTTTTTAATTGTCTAATTGTATCCTGAAAGATATACAATTTATCGAAGAGATTTTCAACTTCAAACTTTTCGCAAAGGTCAAGAATTTCTTTTCCTAAATTAATTAAAGATGGGAGCTCTTTTTCTTTACCAAAACGAATTAGAGTTTCACCAAATAACTCAATGTCATTTATTACCTGGCTCTTCTGCGCCTGTTTGAGAATTGGTAAAAGCTCAGTCTCAATTTCTTTAATGACCGTTGGAAATTTAAGCTTTTGCTGTTCATTTAAATTCAAGATAAATTTGGTTTCTTCCTTAATTTTTTTTCTTTCAACAGCTGGGTTTTCAGTATGCTCCAGATATTTTTTTAAGCTTTCACTAAGTTCTTCAAAAACGACAGGTTTTAGTATAAAATCATCAAATATGCTTAAATCATCAAAATTCATATCTAAAGACGATGCAGAAATTGCAACTATTGGAATTTTTGCAGTATTACTATTACTTTTAATAATTCTTGCTGCCTGAAGTCCATTTAAAACCGGCATTTTTAGATCCATTAATATCAAATCGGGAGCATAAGTTGTTGCTAATTCCACAGCCTCAGCACCATTCTTAGCTTCAATAATTTCTATTGGAGAATGGGACAAAAAGTCAATAAGTAAATCCCGGTTGTATTTATTATCATCAACGACTAACAAAATTGCTTCTGTAAAAATTAGCGAAGAGGGATTGATATCATCCTGTGATAGATTATTATCATTACGGGCTTCCACAATTAAAATATCCGGTAGAAGAACGCTGAAGATACTACCTCTTCCAATTTTACTTTTTAACCGAATTTCCCCTCTCATCATATCGACAATCTGGCGGGTAATTGATAATCCCAAACCAGTTCCTCCATAAACTTTTTCTGACTGTCCATTCTGTTGAACAAAGGGTTCAAATATTGTCGTAAATTCACTTTCGGGAATCCCAACTCCTGTATCCTCAACCTCCAGAAGAATATCAACTTTTTTATCGGATTTTGGGACAACGTTTACATGTAATTCAACATGTCCTTTTTCAGTAAATTTTATCGCATTATTTATTAAATTGAAAAGTATTTGTCTAATTCGAACTTCATCGAGAAGCAAGTAGTAATCTATATTTCTTTCAATCTTCAGATTAAAAGGAATACTCTTCTCGTTAGCAATAGGAATCATTAGAAGCTCAATGTCTTTCACCAAACTATAGAGACTAACTGGCTCTAAATTTAAATTTAATTTTCCGGCCTCTATTTTCGAAAGATCTAAAATATCGTTTATAATATTTAGCAAACTTTTACCGCTAGAGCGAATTGAATTTACTCGTGCTTTCTGTTTTGAATCATTAAGAGATGAATATAACAAGTTGGAGAATCCTATTATTGAATTTAGTGGTGTTCTAATTTCATGAGATACATTGGCGAGGAAGGTACTTTTTGTTCGGTTGGCTTCTTCTGCAGCACGACGGGCAATTCTTTCTTTTTCTGCTCGTTTTTTTTCTGAAATATCTTCTACAGTGGCATCATAGTAGTGCTCGCCAGTTTGTTTGTCAATTATTAACTTCACATTTTCTCTGATATAAACTTCTTTGCCATCCTTTGTTGTCCATATTGACTCATAGTCAGTTAGCTTTTTTTCTGCTTCAACTAGACGGATGAATTCTTCACGCGAGGAGGCATGAGCAAATCCTTCTTTGTTTAAATCTCTTTGTTGTAATTCCTCAAGGCTATTAAATCCAAGCAGCCGAATCAATGCAGGATTAGCCAGAATGATCTTTCCATCTTTGGACGTACGATATATTCCAAAAATTGAATTTTCATAAATCTCTCGATATCGCTCCTCACTTAAACGTAATGCCTTTTGAGCCTGCTTCCGCTCTGTAATATCTCTTA
Organism: Maribellus maritimus; assembly: GCF_022267315.1. Taxonomy (GTDB): domain Bacteria; phylum Bacteroidota; class Bacteroidia; order Bacteroidales; family Prolixibacteraceae; genus Draconibacterium; species Draconibacterium maritimum. The sequence continues at coordinate 7,398 of NZ_JAIKLE010000034.1, read as the reverse complement.
CTACTGCAACAATAATCTTTTGTTTCTCTTCAAATGTTGCCAATTTAAAAATAATTTCTACATCAAATAAATTACCATTTTTATGTTTATGTTTGGTCTCTATTGTTAATGAACTCCTTTTCCTGGAAATCAAGGGTTGCAAAAGTTGTCGATAACTTTTCTCTGAATATTCAATTTTAAAATCAAGAGGAGTGATCTTTAGAAGTTCAGATTCAGAATATCCTAACTGTATCGATGCTCCTTTATTAACATAAACATGTTTTAAGCTATCAGGTAAAAACATAAAAATCCCATCGCTGGTAGCATTTAATGCTGTAAGTATACGTTTCCTTTCGGCATCATCTGAAAGCCTTTTTCGGATATCCCTAATAGTCAATAAAAAAAGCTTTTGCTTTCCGGTTTCTATTGCTTTTACTGTTACTTCTACTGGTAACAAATCGCCATTACTTCGAGTAATATATAACTCGGAATTTATATCGCCCCATTTATCTCCTTCAAAAAATGAATTTTTAAAATATCCATCCTTTTCGAATAAATTAGGGAAAAATAGCTGCGCAGAGTTACCTACCAGCTCACTGTTCTTTTTATCCACTATGACCTCCAGGCCATTATTAACTAAAAGAATTTCAAATTTGTTATTTAAAATAACTATTCCATCAGGAGAAGAATTAAATAAACTTTCAAACTGAATCTCTGTTTGTTTTTTTTCTTCAATATCTTCCAAGTAGCCAATTATTCTGAAAGGTTCGCTATTATTATCTAACTCAGCTCTGCCAGCCGCTAAAAACCACCGATATTTACCACTCTTTTTCTTAAATAGAAATTCAATTTTAAAAGGTATATTCTCTTGATAACTAATTCGGAGTTTCTTTCTAAACAGTTTTTGATGTTTAGGATGAACATTGTTTAATATATTAATCTTTCCAAAAGTTAATTCATCCTTCGTGTAACCTGTTAATTCAAGATATTTTTCTGAAAAATAAGTTTGCTTTAATTTTTTATTCCACTCCCAAATTCCAAGGTTTGTTCCAGAAACCAGTAAATGATAACGTTCCTCGCTCTTTAACAACGCCTCCTGGGTTGTCTTCCATTGAGTTATATCTTCGATTTGCGAAATAAAATACAATGGGCTTCCATCTTGTTTCTTCACTAAAGAAACACTTAGTAAAACCCATACAATATGTCCTTTTTTATGAAAATACCTCTTTTCGATTTTATAAGTCTGGATTTTACCTTTTAGCATCTTTTCCACATAACCTAAATCCAGATCCAAATCGTCAGGATGGGTTATATCCTGAAAAGTAAGATTCATTAATTCAGACTCAGAATAGCCAACGATTTCGCACACAGATTTATTTACTTTCAACCATGATCCGTTTGGAGCAACCAATGCCATTCCGATTGAAGCGTAATAAAATGCTTTTGAGAAACGTTCCTTGCTTTCATAAAAAGACAATAAATCATCAGTATTACATGATTTTGCATTTAAAGAAACAGATATCAACAAAAATCTCTCATTGGCAAACACTTCTTCTTTTATTCTTGCTATTAAACGGAATCTGTCATCATCTTTCCGCACTCCAACCGTTTCTATGAAGAAATTGTCGTTTGAAAAATTCACATTTTTAAAATTTGAAGACCACTCAGGAAAAAGTAGGTCTATCGGCTTTCCTTCTAGCTCTTGACTTACATAGCCAAAGCTTTTTTCAGCTTCGTAATTAAGTCTGATTATTTTGCAACTTGTATCAAGTAAGAATATTGCATCGAAAGAAAAATTAAGAATCCTCTCGATCTTTTCCCAATCTTCCCTTTTCATTATTACACTGTATCTGAAAATTTGACATTAAAAATAACAAAATACAAAAAAAAAGGTTCTCTTATAAAAACAAAAGAACATCTGTGTAACAATAAATTATATTAGAAAATATTCTTACTTGACAGGAATTTTCACTCTAAATATTATTTCACTTTCATATGATTCAACTTTAATAGATCCTCCCAATAGATTAACTAATTTTTTAACCAGAGAAAGCCCAATTCCTAATCCAAAATTAATTCTCTTTTCTATCCGTTCTTGTTTTTCAAAAATGTCAAACATTTGTTCGATATCTATTGAGTCTTTATACCATTTATTCCTGACAAAAAAATCAACATCCTGACTATCTTGGTTAAAGGTAAAACCATAGGTAACTCTATTTCCAGCCGAGAATTTAATCGCATTGTCGAGCAAATGATAAAGGATGTGTTTTATTCTATTTTTATCAGTATAAATACAAAAAGAAGGCTCGGGGTTTAGATAATCAATGTTTATTTTTTTGCCTTGAGAAAAAGGAAGAGACTCAAAAAAGAGCTTTAACTCCTTTAATATTTTTGCAATATCTACGTTTTCTTTTTTAATTGCTATCTCTTCTCCTGCTTCTATTAGAGATAATTCTACAAGGTCATTCAACAATATCAGAAAATTTTCTGTTGTCTTTTCCAGTAATTCGACAATGTCATTTTTATCTGTAGAACATTCAGCTGCTTCAAGCTGCTTTAAAATATCGATAAATCCGAGAATTCCATTTAAAGGGGTACGAATCTCATGTGACAGATTCGAAAGAAAATACTCTTTCGAATTTTTGGACAACAGAGACTTACTAAATAATTTTTCTACTTCTGCTTCCAGCTCTTTTAAAACATTTTGTTTTTCTATAACACCAACAAATTTTGTGTCTTCCATTACTGCCAGAACAGGTGAACGACTCAAATCAAACTTTTCTATAATAGATTTGATTGTGTCATTTTTGCACACATTTTCTTTCGGACTAACGCAATCAATTACAATTTTATGCGGACGTCTTATTATATCTTCTTCAGTCAAAATCCCATGAAATTCATTTTGTTCGTCTATAACAACAAGGTATTTATTGCTCAACAAGCGATCTTCGATTGAATTAATACCTTCAAATGGATTTGCAGAATGATAAAGCGGAGATATATATTTATCTAAATCTATCACAACTCACCTTCGATAAAATCATAAAAAATTGTCATTTTGAAATCGACCTTTATTATCTCTGATTCAGAAACATATGGGAAAACCCTTTCTTGCAGGATTTCAATAATTTTTTCATTGTTAATTTTTTTTAGGACCCTCTTGTTAATAAAAACTGCTTCTACCGACTTATCTTCTACCTCATACGATTCAAATTCATTAGGGACTAAAAAATCAAATGATCTAAATACACCAATTCTCCCTTGTGGACATTTTTTTCCTAATATTAATATGTCTTCAAAAGGTGGTAATCGAATCTCTTCAAAACTCAATTTAACAGTATATTTTCGGGCTAACCTAACGTCCATAATTCAATTTTTTATGATAAATATAGTCGTTTCTTTTATTTCAGCCTCAAAAAAAATGATTTTTAATTGCGGGTTAAATTTATTTATAATAAAAAATAAAATGCAACGGTTCTTTTTCTCTAATTGAGTTTCTTTCGTTTTCAAAGATTTTAATCAAAAGAATTCCTCAAGGCTCTGCCTCGGAGTATAGAGGAAAGTTTGAAAACCTCAAGGTTTTCATGATGTTTTGAAAAGCGTAAAAGATTACCAAGTCGTTGAAGCAATATTAAGCAGATTGAAAAGAGCTTGTCAATGGCGGCAATGACCGATAAGACAATTTCTCCGCAGCAAATGCACCTGACAAAGTATGTATTTTCATTTTTGAAAACGGTATAATGCTGGGAGTTGGCAGAAAGTCTGGCAACACATTTAAAGTAAATATAAGCATCTACTGGACTTATCAAGTACCCAACCCGATGGTACTCACACTCAAACAAAACGGGGCGGCGAAGCAGTTGCTTAGCAGGGAAGAAAGAAATCAAAGACAAGCGATATGTTGATTTTAACAAATGCCAAGGTATCCCGTTAACATGTAGCAACCCTGCCGAAGAGAACCATAATAATGCATTTAACTTAGTACCTGTAGCACAGAAAATGATTGCAGGGCTAGAATTCTCTGAAATACACACTGATTATTCTTAAATGCAAATTCATGATTTGTTACTGAGAAATTCCGTGGTCATTGTTCAAAAGTTGAAATTACAGGAAACATTGACCAAAATAAGCGAAATGGGACTTCTAAGGAATATTCATTTGATGATGTATTTATAAATTGCTGGTTTGTTGTGGAACCAATGGATGGTTTGGTGCTTTTAAAGCAATTCTGATTCGTTTTGAAACAAATGCAATTCATCGGGAAGTATTGAACATAATAACTCTCTCTGTTATTACTGCGTAAACTTTGAGCAGCTTCAATGATTAGAATATGATTTGCTATCGCTCTTCATTTATTTTTTCGAACGTTAATAAAATATTCATATCATTTCTGTTTCCCATAAGATAGCATTTTATAATTTAGTGGTATATTTTCATATGCTAAATATTTTTTATAGATAAATGAAGCGAATGGGTTTTAGATTAAAAAAAATTAAATTTAATGACGCAAATACAAAAAAGAAATAACAGAAGGTACTTTCACTATCAAAAAGAAATTTTAAATACAATCTCTGAACCTGCTTCTTTTATTACTAACAAATATCGCTATGTTTTTGTGAATAACGCTTTTAACGATTTTTTTAATAAACAAACAGATAAAGTTATCGGTAAAACACCGAGTGAAATTTGGGGAGATGATAATTTTAAAAAGAATATAGCTCCTCAAATGGATAGAGCACTAAATGGTGAAACCGTTTTTTTTCAGTACCGAGGAAAAATGTTAGATGGGAAGTTTAAAATATTAGAAATTAATTATTATCCTCATTATAAACCTTCAGGAAGCATTGATGGAATAATTGCCATAACAAATGATGTAACCAAACAAAAATATGCAGAAGAGGCACTAAAAGAAAGTGAAGCCCGTCTCAAGGACCTTAACGAGACAAAGGATAAACTCTTCTCCGTCATTGGACACGATCTAAAAGGACCGCTCCACAATATTGTAGCTTTCTCTGAACTTATTGAAGAGCAACATGGAGAATATTCTAGAGAAGAAATACGAAAATTCAATCAATTAATTCTTCAATCTGCCCAATCTCTTTCATCACTACTCGATAACTTATTGAGCTGGTCATATTCACAAACACAAAGTATAAAAATATTCCCACAAGCTATCCTGTTGCATTCTATTGCAGAAAAATGTTTTGATTTTTTAAAACAGAATGCTTTTCAAAAAGAAATACGACTTGTAAACGATGTATCGCCGGAAATGCAAGCTGTCGCCGATGAAAAAATGATAACTACAGTTATACGTAATCTCATATCAAATGCCATTAAATTTACCGACAGAGGAGGTAAAATAATCGTTACAGCAACAATTGTTGAAGATGAGATATTTGTTGCAATTAGAGATTCAGGAATGGGGATTTCAAAAGAGAAAAAAGAATTATTGTTTCAATCTTGTGGTATTCAGTCGAGTACTGGTACGGAAGGCGAAGGTGGAACAGGTATGGGATTAATTATTTGTAAAGATTTTATTGAAAAAAATAACGGCAGAATATGGGTCGAGAGCGAATTAAATAATGGTTCTGTTTTTAGTTTTTCTTTACCTGTTAATTTCTGAATTATCTTTTCATTTTTCAAGTAGTAGAAGAGTCATAAGTTTCTATTATGGGAATAAGATAAGCAGACTTAATGGTAAAACATTATTTATAAACTTGGGATTGGGAATATCCGTTGATGCGACTCCCATTTTCTTAATTGATTTTAAGCCTTACATAATAGTGAGGAAGGAAGTTTTATTAAGTGACGTTTTTTTTATGCAAATTCAAACGTGAGGTAGTATTTGAAAATGAACTATATATTTACTAAAGTTATGACCAAAAGCTAAAAGAATGAAAGCCCTCTTCCTTATTTAAAGAATAATTTTTTCACTTTTATGGGCTGGTAGAATATCCGGACACTACAAAACAGTATAGAAATAACTCTCTGGTTATGTTAATTTGAAAAATTGGAGTTACTTGTACTGGAGAATATAATCTTAAAAAAAACTTGCTAAAAGATACAATTATATTACTCTTATTTTCGTAAAGTGTTTAAGTATTTCTCCCTGATAATACCATCTGCAATTTAAATTAATGCGGGTAAAATAGATGCTTATTTAAACTAGTAAAAGTATAAAAGAAATAAGCAACGAACCTGGTTTCCAGGCCATCCATTATTTTAGTACATTGGTTTTTTAAAAAAAACCTAATCCTACACAATACCGAAAGAAAAATGTTTTGGAGAATAAAACTGAACTCCTATTCTCATAAAAAAAAGAAAAAGGGGCAACTCTCATCAAAGCCGCCCACAATTGTATTAAGAATGATAAAAAATAAGGGTTTGTACATTAAAAATAGAAAATTCTATCTTAAAAACAAATTATTTATAAAAAATAAAAATAACAATTGTTTTAGGATATGAGGCTATGCAAGTGGAACTTGCTCTGTTTCCTTGCTATTCTTGAATTTGAAGTTGACCACGGAATTGTTCATGTAGTTCCGCTACAGAAACCGTTGAAAGATCTTGGATTTTTAATCAAAAGAATTCCTCGAGGCTCTGCTCCCGGAGAAGCTCATTGCATGAGTGAACATATTACTAAGTGGCACAATAGAGCGTTGTTGCTATATCATGTAGTTTGTCAGATGAAATATCGTAGAAATGTAATAACAGAAGAAGTAGGAGAGAGTCTAAAGAAATATGTTTGCAAATTTCAGAACGATATAAAATATATTTTGTGGAGATAGGCTGGGAGTATGGTGAAATCAAAAAAAGAGCAGTTAAGCAAATGCTCTTTTATGTGTGTGCCGTGTATGGTCAATAACTTGGTGGTGTCATTGTCGCAATTGATGGGAACACTAAAAGGCAAGACTGCTATCAAAATCTTCAAAAGTTATCCTCAGTTAAAAATTTAGTAAAAAGCTTGCAGATATGGTTGGCAAACAAGAGAATCAATGGAACAGCTATTATATCACCATCAGTTCCTAAGAAAGAAACAACCCAATACCAAAACAAAAAGCAAGGAAACGCTTTAGGGCAGGGCAGGAATAGAACCAGTTATTACCCATATCAAACACGACAATAAATGGTAAGAATTTTTTAAAAGGTGTTATTGGTGACCAATTAAATACTATTTTGGCCGGGACCGGGTACAATTTAAAGAAAATGCTCAATCGGATTAAACAACAAATCCTTTTTATCCTTTTTCAAATATTGAAACTTTGGATACCTCGGTTATCTCAAAAATATAAGCCAGAAAAATATTGGGCTTTTTAAGGTCTAACTTGTTAAGGAACAACTTTTAAAAGATATTCCGATGCATTTAGAATGGAAATCATGTGAATTAATTGAGATGAATATTCAAATAGACCACATTCA
>NZ_JAIKLE010000033.1 GCF_022267315.1 Maribellus maritimus | reverse complement strand
AAACGGTTTACTCTACTGAAAGTATTGAAATTTGCCAGGGAAGCGAATACCTCGGTTGGACAGAAACAGGTACATATCAACGTACTCTTACTGCTTCCAACGGAGCCGACAGTATTGTTACTACCGAATTAACTGTAAATCCGACATATGAAATCACCGAAGAAATTACTATCCAAAAAGGTGAAAACTATCTTGAGTGGACCGAAGAGGGTGAATATGTTAGAATTTTAACTTCTTCCACAGGTTGCGACAGCACTGTTGTAACAATTCTCACTGTCCAAAAAGGAAACAGTAACAATAAAAATAATAATGCGTCAAAAGCAAGCAACCTTACTACTGATGCAAGTGCCTTTGATTTTAACGATTTTGAATCGCAAAGAGAGTTTATTATTTATCCAAATCCCGCAAATTCTTCTGTTACTATTGATTATCCAAGTATACCGGATATGGGAACTACTATTGAGATACTAAGTGGCAACGGACAGGTTGTTTACAACGCCAATGTAGAAGCGATGATTACAAGAATTGATATAAACAAATTGACTCCGGGAATGTATTTCATCCGTTCAGTTAGCAACAATCAGGCAAGCATAAAAAAATTAATCGTTGAGTGACATATAAAAATCTGTTGGACAGACGTGCTGATTAAATATCTCACACATCTTTAAAAAGTGAGGATTTAATAGTATCAAGTAAAAAGCCGGATTTAAAAATCCGGCTTTTTACTTGAGTGATCTTTTATTTAATTTCTTTTTATTCAATAATTAAATAGACAACCTAAAATTTAAACTTCCCTTCTTTTGCTTTATCTGATTTTTCTGAATCTTCTTTTTTCATTGTCTCATACAACTCTTTCCAATCAGGTAACCCCAAAATATTGCGGTCATCTATATAAAGATCTGCATATATTTTCCGGCTATATGTACCGTCAAATTCTTCTCCTTCAAAATTATTATTCACCGCATAAAAAAATAATCCCCTCTTTTCACAAAATTCTACTGCCTTTTCCAAATCCTCACCGGCTCTGTATGTCCAGAGGATTAGCCTGTGTCCTCTCTCCTGAAACAATTTTAAAGCTTTTATAGCATAGGGAATTTCTTTCCCAATAGCCGGATATTTATGTTTTACAATAGTTCCATCAAAATCAACTGCTATAACCATATTTAATTTAAGTGGGTAAAGTTTCAACTCTCCAATCCTAGGCAATACTCATTTTGCCTTTATATTCACCATATCCCTTTTTCCAATATTTATTTCCATATCCATAACCTCTGTCAGGCGTCTCATTTATCACAACTGCTGCCTTTTCTACTTTATTAAAATCAACAATTTTATTGATCTGCCCGATTTGATCCTTATGGCTGTGGTTGATTCTCAAAATAAATAAACTGACATCTGAAAATCTGCTGGTTATAATAGCATCAGGAACAAGCAACAACGGAGCATTATCAATAATAATATAATCATAAATTTTCCTCGCCCTGTCTACCAATTTCCCGAGTTTATCACCATCAATCAAATCAGAAGGATTTGCAGGAACAGGTCCTGCCTGAATAAACGATAAATTTGGAACATTAGTAGGCAAAATAATCTCTTCTATACTTTTTTCATTCTGAAGATAATCGCTTAAGCCAGGGGCCTCTTTCATGTCCAAATAATTGTGAAGCGTAGGTTTATGAAGATCTGCTCCTATTAATAATACCTTTTTATTTGTTTTAGTTAAAATAGCAGAGAAATTTGATGAAATAAAAGACTTTCCTTCACCAGGGACAAGCGAGTTAATAGATACAACCTTTGCTCCCGGTTGCTCTAATATGGCATTTAGGTTCGACTTTATCCCCCGGAACGATTCAGCAATTCCAGAACGAGGGTGATGAATAACAGGAAGTTTCACTTTATATTTGTGCTGAATAATCCCCTCAAGAACAGGAAGCTTCGTTCCTTTTTCAATTTCTTCACGTGTTTCAATCTTATTATTAAAGAACCCAATTAAAGTAATAACGGCAAAGGTGATGAAAAAACCACCGAAGAATCCCAATCCGACATTTTTTACCATGCTTGGCCCCACCATAGTTGCTGCCTCAATTCTTGCCGGATCGATAACCTGAACTTCGGGAGCTATTGAGGCTTTGGAAATAGATGCCTCAGCCTTTTTTTGCAACATATAGGTATACAGGTCATTATTAAGATCAAACTCACGCTGAATTCCAATCATCTTTTTCTCGGTTTCAGGAAGTTTTTTTAACCGATCCTGAACAGAGGCATAACGCTCTTTTATGCTTTCCAGCTTCGTCTCTGTTGTTTTTAGCTGATTCTTCAAAGTTTCATTTAGTCCATCACGGGCAATCTGTATTTCTTTTTCAAGCATTATTAAACTTGGATTTTTTTCTTGAACGCTCATAGACAAAACCTCTCTTCGACTATATAAATCCATCAACTTTTTGAGCATGTTGGTTAAATTTGCATCGGTGATTCCAATTACAGAAGGATTTACCATCTCTTCGATCTTCTTCGAATCATCGAGATATTGCTGCAAATCGTTATAATAGTCGTACTGCATCTCTGTCATATATTGCTCATTCTCAATTTCTTCAAGCTTTGCGTAAACAAGTTGCGCCTCTTGTGTAAGATTCATTACCTGATTATTCTTACGGTAATCACTAAAATTGTCTTCAGCGGTTTTAAGCGATTTTTGAATGCGGTCCAGTTGAGAGTCAATAAACTCCATTGAATTATCAGAATTTTTCACTTTATTTTGAACTCCAAACTGAACAAAAACATTGTTAAGCTCATTAATAAAATCAGCCTCTTTTCTGGGCGTTACTCCGGTAATACTTATTGATATAAGATCTGAATTAATGTCCTCCAACCCAATCTCAGTTTTTCCCAAATATTGTTTGGTTAATGAATTAAGGTTATTAAATTTTAAGTAATAAACTTCTTCTGGTCTTCCGTTTCCTGAATTCACTGTAAAGTTGAAAAATTCGTTAGAAAAAGGTTCACCAAAATTCATCGTCTGTTCTATTTCAATAGCCTGCCAATATCCATTTAATGCAGTTTCACCTTCAATTTTAATACTAAACTGTTTATCATTTAATGGCTCTATTTCAATCATTACCTGTTCGGCATTTCTTGCATTAGGAGGAATGACCAGATCAAAAGGCGCGCTATTATATAGTTCCTTATTGTACAACAATTCCTTTTTATACCAACTGGTTTGCCAGTCTAGATTTTGCAGCGCTTTTTGATATAAAGTATACGATTGCAAAATTCCAATCTGATTTTCAATGTTTGATTTCTTCCCCATCGACATGAGAGGGTTGTCCATTGTAAAAACATTGCCAATACTGGATTCCTGTCCTTTGATTAAGATCCTACTGCCAACCTGATATACATTAGGTGAATTTTTATATTTAAAAAATCCTAGGCCGACACCGATTACACACAATGCCAAAAACCACGGCCACTTCTTTAAATATTTCAGGAAATAGTTTTTAGTTTGCTTCTTTTCGTACGCGTCTATTAAACTAATTATTTCATCTATTTTCTCCATGGTGTTCGATTTTAATAATTTGAGATTACAGTGGCAGCTACCAGGATGGTTGATACTGTTGAAAGAATGAGCGAATAAATATTGTTGTTTTCACTAGAGCGCTTAAACCTATTTGGTTTAACGTAAACAATATCATTTGGCTGCAAATAAAATACATCAGACAGATAAACACTTTTGTCGGTTAGATTCAGATTATATGTCTTTGTTACATCTTCATTATGCCTTATTACCAATACGTTTTGCAAATCAGCAAATTGCGTAATTCCATTTGCCATGCTGAGCGCATCTATAATATTCAAACTCCCTTCGTAATTGTAATAAAGTCCTGGCTGTTCAACCTCTCCGGTAACGTTAACCTTAAAATTAAGCACTTTAACTTTCACATTAGGCTCTTTTAAATATTCCTCAGCCCTTTGCTTGATACGTTCCTGTGCTTCTTGCAAATTTAAGCCAGCTACAGCAATTTGCCCTAAAATAGGAAGTGTGATAAATCCCTCTTCTGTTACCATATAACCATTAATATATTGACTTGCACGATCGCCATACATTTGCTGCGTACCGGAAGCAACACCTGTTCCTCCTGCTGTGCTGGGATTAAATAATTGATTAACCTGAGGGTCGAGAGTCAGAATACTTAAATAAAGATTGTCAAACGGCTTTATAAAATATTCGGGAGCTTTTTCTGGAATCTTGTACAAACTAACGTTGTCTCGAAGATCCTGAAACATCGTCAAATCTTTTGAACTTCTACACGAAGTCAGAAAGATTACAGTTAATAATGCAAAATAAAATATTAGTATTCTCTTCATGGGTAAAATATTGATTTACTAACAAATAATATCGTGTTGCTGATTTTCATTTTTCTTTCATAGAAAACACACATTTTATTCAAAATAACACGCGAAAAAAATTATTGTTGAACTTTGAAGATCTTTTTGTCCCTTTTTATTTATTGACCGTTACTTGAAAAAACCACCTTAAAAGTCTTTAGGATAATAATAAAGTCGAGTCCTAACGACCAATTGTCAATATACTCCATGTCCATTTCCATCCACCTGTCGAAAGGGATATTGTTTCGGCCGGATACCTGCCAGGTACAGGTAATTCCCGGGTTAACACTTAATCTCCTATTCAAACTTCGTTTATATTGTTTCACTTCTGACGGTACCGGAGGCCTTGGTCCAACGATTGACATATCGCCTACCAACACATTAATAAACTGTGGAAGTTCATCTAAAGATGTCTTTCGTAAAAATTTGCCAACCTTTGTAATTCTTGGGTCATCTTTTATTTTAAAAACCGGACCATCCTGTTCGTTTAATTCCATCAGCTTTTCCTTTAGGTCTTCAGCATTTGTCACCATCGTTCTAAATTTCAAACACTTAAATAATCGTCCATGTTTTCCAACCCTAACCTGCTTAAAGAATACAGGGCCGCCGTCTTCCAGCTTGATTAATAAGCCAATGGCCAGCATAACAGGCGATACCAGAATCAAAATTACAGTAGCCATAAAAAAATCGACAGCACCTTTAATTTTTAAGGCAATGTAGTTCTCAGGAGTATTTCTGAAAGAAAGGAAGAACTGACGGTTCAAAAATGAAAGTTTTGGATCCAGTCCACCAAACGCTAAGACCTTATTGTGGAGATGGAATCCAACACCAACTTCTCTGCATTCGTTAACAAGCTTTCGTACCACATTGGTATTAAAATCCTGCTTACAGAAAAACACATCATCAATTACCTTCTCATCAATCAAACGAGCAAAGTCCTCATTATCAGGATACATAGCATATTTATCTCCAAACTCTATCTTTATTTCATCCGAATCTGTTATTATCCCCCAAATTCGATATCCCCAATCGTCTGTTTCAATTATTTGTCGTATAAATGAGGCGCCTGTTTCGTCAGCAATAAGCAACAGCATTCGTGTGTTGTAACCTTTCTTACGAAACGAGCGGATTACCATTCTTCCAATAACTTTTTGGATGGATAAAACAAGAAAGTCAAGTATTGCAAATTTCATCAAATCTGTTCCCGTGATGGAATTAAAATCAAACAGATGAATCATTATAAATAGTACAAACGAACCAATAGGAATTAGAAACAAATACTTTTTCAAAATCGTTCTGTACTTCTGCATACGCCCCATTGTTCCCATTTCGAACATTTCGAGCATAGTAAACCATACTGGTATTATTACGATACCCAACACAAAATGGTCTCTTGTTTCAAGAAAATTATCTATTGTAACAATTCCCTCGAACCATAGTAAGAAATAAAAACTTACTAGCGTCCAAAAAACCTGGGCGATGACGCTCATCCTTTCTAAAGCTGGTTCCCTTTCTTTAATCATGACTTAAAATTTAAAGATTCAATCATACATTTTCAAAGAAAGAATGACAAATGATTACCCCTTATTTTTATCAATTCGCCTTCCTCTTATTAAAACACCAGTGCCAAACACCGGCAAACAATACAATAAACCACAACCATATATTTAATAATTGGATATAAATGTTTGAAGGTTTTATTGCTCATACAAGTTACGAATAAAATATCCTTTTTTCCAAATTTATTTCAATCAGATTTTTTGTTTCTTCAATATGGGCTTTTGTTGAAGCACCAAAAAGAACAGATTCAATTTTTGGAAACTGTCCGATATATTCCATTGCTTCTTTGGGTCTTAATGCTCCGGCTGCCAGCACCTGCATAGCTATCGGTCTGAATTCTTTTTCGTTCAGATATTTTTCATAAATCTCTTTTCCTCCTGACATACGAAAACCAATTTTATTTATTGAAGAACAAATAATCGGATTTTCTATTCCCACTGAATTCAAAGCATCAAGCAATGCAGGCATATTCATTGTAATATAGCCTGGCTCGCTGTTATATTTTTTTCGAATATAAGAATCGTATGCAGCAAATACATCGTACATCTTCAGGCCAAGAATTAAATCTACCAGCACATTCTGAATAAAAATTACTGGTGTTGAAATTCCGGCGAACATTTTCATTTCTGCATCAACCAACAACTCCATCAGCTTGATAAAGTCTTTGTTTAAATATGCAAGTCCACCTTTGGCAAAAGTTCCGAAGATATTACCCGGAACATATTGTTTTATGGTTCCAACGATGCCCAATTCAGTGACTGCGTTAGCATATTTGTGGGCATACGGCATACAAGGATAAATTTTATAATCCTTATAAGTTTCCGGGTTATTCCGGATATGATCGCAAATATTAGCTATTCTGTCGTGAGTGGTACACATAAAAGTATTGATACCAAGCGATATGGTTTGGTCCAACACTCTGATAATTGATGAATCATCTTTAAACCTGATTGACTGTGCTCTTGATTTTTCGTCGGAAAGATGATTTACTGCAAAAAACTGGTTATCTCCAAAAAGTACTTTCTCCATTGTTTCTATTTTTTAGCGTCCTCTAAAATCATTTCAATTACAGAATCGGTGTACATTGCCTGTTCAAAAGAATTGTATTCTGATTGCCGGCTTTGTTCAACACAATCAACAAAATAGTCGATTTGTGCGCTATATTCTTCTCCGCGCAAATAAAAATCAACGGGGATTGCAAAATCAGTAATATATTTAATTGTCCAGCCTTTTTCAAGATTTTCAGAGGGAACTGCTTTTTTCAAATAAATTTTTATTTCTGTTGCATCGCAAACGATCTTCCCGTTTTTCCCCTGTACTGTTATTGAAGTTGACATTTTGCGGTAAGTTTCATCGCTCCAGTTTACAAGCAAAGTTCCGCTTACCCCCCCTTTTAGTTTAAGCAGCGAAAAAACAGCATCTTCAACTCCCTTTGAGTAAATACTTTTTAATAGTGTACCCTGAATTTTCTCAGGTCTTCCAATAATTTCCTGGATAAGATTAATAACGTGCGAAGCATAATCGTAAAGACAACCACCGCCTTCTGCCGAGTTGGAACGCCATGTAGATCCTTTTTCTTTGGTTACAACAGGCCCGTATGCTTCTCCGCTAAAATGAACCAATTCTCCCAATACATCTTCCTGAAGCAGCCTTTTTAATTCGCGGAAGGTACCAATAAAATGGTTGTGAAAACCAATCTGGTTTACTAAGCTATTTTTAACCGCCAAATCCGTAAGTTCTTTCCCTTCTTCAGCTGTTAGCGTAAAAGGCTTTTCGCAAAACACATGCACTCCGTTGTCCAACGCATATTTAACCATCGGGAAGTGAAATTTGGTGGGAGTTGCTATAACCACAAAGTCGGGTTTTTCTACATCAATCATTTTTTGATGATCGGTGTAGGTTTTTACTTTGCTAAATTTATTGAATGCATTTAAAACCAGGGAAGATGTATCGCAAACAGCCACCATGTCAACTTTTGGATGAGCTCCAACAATAGCTGCATGCGAAAGCCCCATTTTTCCGAGGCCTGTAATTGCTCCTTTAATCATATTTCTTCAATTTCAAAAAAATTAATATTACATGCCAAAAGAATAGCATTTGGTTTCCTATATTTCTTCTAAATATTTCGGGTCTGATAAATATTCTTACTAACCATCCCACTCTCAGTTTAAACCAGATAGGATGAATTGGTTTTTGTGTTCCGGCAAACCAATCAAATACGTTTCCGATAGCAACAATTAAACCTGCCTTTAGCTCATTTTTGTGTTTAACTGTCCATTTTTCCTGCTTTGGGCAGGTCATCCCAACAAAAAGAATATCAGGCTGAAATGCATTTATTCGCGCAACCATTTCAAGATTATCTTCTTTAGAAAATTCAGGTTTAAACGGCGGTGAATAAGTTTCCACAACCAAATTAGGATATTCATCTCTCGTCCGCTCTCTGATTTTTTGAAGTGTATTTTCTGTTGAGCCCAGAAAAAACACTTTTCCTCCTTTTTCGTTCAGCCGCGACATAAAATGGTAAAACACATCGGGGCCCTGGTTGCGTTTAATATTCTTACCCTTCAACAACAATGAAGAAAAGGCAAAATATACTCCATCCAAAACCAAATAATCCGTTTGCTTCAATGCATTCTTAAAATCTTGATCTTTTGTTGATATCCCATATGAATTTGGGCTTATAGTATTTATAACTTTAGATCCGGAGTTTATAGGTATTTTGGATAGTTCGTCCGAAAAAACATTAAATCCAATTGTGTCAACAAACGACAATTCTCCTGATACAGAATTTACAAATGTCATATTTTCTGCTACTCCCATTCCTTTAAACTTTTAAATTTTGATCTGAAAAATTGTTTAAAATTGATTTATCAAATCCATCGTGAAAGGTTTGTCGTATCTCAACCAGGCATGTATTGCCATAGGATACTGATAATTACATTCCTGAAATAAATATTTAGGGTTTGCATCAAATGCAAAATATTTTGCTTCTTCCGGTTCACAAGCCTTAAACCAAGAAAATCTTTCAGGGACAATTACAGACCAAAACACATCTTCATTGATTATCGGTTTTAATATTTTTGTTTTATAATTGTATATCAATCCATCTCTTACTACTCTAAATAACCTCCAGTTCAACTTGCTTTCCATTTTCCACAAAGCTGTTAAAGGCGAATAATAATTTCGAATCTGCGACAAAACTTTTATGCACGATTTTGTCCTTCGTAAACAAAAACCTCCGTTATTTCCTTTTTTAAATTCCAATGAGGGTTTCGTATAACCTTCAAAGATGGGGGCACCTATATTATCTTTTCCTTTTTCAATCCAGAGGCCGAGTTCATCTTTGATTACAAAAACATCGAGTTGACAAATTAGAATGTATTCAAAGTCAGAAAATTTTTGATAAAAATCAGAACTCATCAACAAACGATTGTAGCCTGAAATCTTTTTGAAATAAAAGTCCGGGAAAACGGTAAACGAAACATTTTCATGTTGCTCAGAAAGTTTCGCAAAATAAGCATTTAATTGTTTCGGTCCAATCAGGCGTATTTCCCTTTTACTGAAAACATTTAATGTTCTGTCAAAAGAAAGCCTTTCGGATTCCGACATCTTATCTCTGTATACAGGAATTACAATACAAACGTCTTTGCTATTCATCATTACTTAAAATAGTAGGCTAGTTTTCTTTTTATTTTATTCCGATAAGAATACCTGTTTTTGAAATATACTTTGAGTCTTTCTATGGCTTCATTTTCCTTGTATTTTTCAGCATCGGTAACGTCAAGATCCAGCTTATTATTAATCAATCCCTCAATATCTCCAACTCCACAATTTTCGCCGGTTCCGTTAAACCCAATATTTTGCACATAGCTTGTTTTAGGATGTAAAACCTTCCCGTCATGCAGTTTCATTACTGAATGCCATTTTACAGCCCATGTCTTCATGGAACCTTTTATATTGCCAATCAACTGTTTCTGAAATTCTTTTCCCTGATAGGAATTATAATGTTCCCATCCAATGCCTTTTGTTTTTAACTTATTTAGAAGTTCTTCTGCGTCATCAGAATAATACTTCCAGGCACGTTTCCAGGTCCCCCAGCCCCAACATGTATTCGCCTGGTAAAAAAAAGTGTCCGGCAAATTTTCCGAATCGATTGAAAACATAAAACTGGAAACCTGCATTACATCATTTTTGTCGCAATAATACTCAAGGGCATCGTTCATGTATTTTAGAAACCCTTGAGCAGTTACAATATCATCTTCCAAAACAATAATTTTCCCATAACGTTCAACAATACTCGTAACTCCGCTCACAATCGATCTTGCCAAACCTCTGTTTTCTTTTGACTCAATAACTTTAACCGACTTAAATCCTTCCACAGAATGCAAATACTGGCGCACTGCATCAACATTACTGCTGTCGGCGTCATTTTTAGGACCGTCAGAGAAAATAATCAAATTACTTTCTGAAGCAAGATCATTTCTTTTTAGCGCTTCAACAGTCTGTTTTGTTTCAGGTAAACGTTTATATGTAAATAAACAAATTGGTGCAAGCATATTTAATCTATTTCAAGGTTAATAACCTGTTATAAACCTGAGGGAAGATTACCTTCAAGTAAACTTTAAATGCATATATTATCCATTTCCTTCCCCAAAACTTTTTTCTGAATTTATTGTATTCTTTTAAGTTCAATCCTTTGGGTGAATGCACCAACTCCCATCGTTTTGAGAATGGGAATTTAGGATCGTGCCATGCCGGCATTTCATTTAGCTCACAAACGGCAACATAGTTTCGGGTTGTGTATAAGCTAAATCCTTTTTTAAGAGCCCTTAAACCATAGTCAATATCGCCCATAGCGTGCGTATAGTCTGAAGACAAATTACCAAGCTCTTCAAATATTCTGTCGGCGACCAAAACAATATTCCCATTAATATATTTACACGACTGTAAGTCGCCATTTGGAATAACAGGTGTTTCTTCATCTGATCTACCTCCGTATGAAAATCTTCCAGAATTGCCTGACGTTACGCAAGCCCCTACAATAAGAGCTGGCTTTTGGTCTTTTCCCTCAGCCAAGCTATAACATTCAAGCATTTCATTCAAGGCATACTCAGAGAGAATCGTATCGTCATTGAGCCACATATAAAAATTATATTGATTTTTTGCGGCCTCACTCCAAGCTAACCTCATTCCTCCATTCCAAAATAAATTACCGGAGCCTTTAATAGTCTTTACGCCTGGGAAAGTATTTTTAACAGCTTCACTTGTCCCATCGGTTGAACCATCATCAACCAAAAAAACATCAAAATTGACTCCCGAAACAAGATTAGTTGCTTTAAAAAAAGCACTCAAACAGGCCATTGTCTTTTCCTTCCTGTTAAAACAGGTTAAAAGCACCCCTATTTTCGATCGCGTATATATTGTCATTTTATTTTTTAAAAGCAAAAAAGACAGCTAGTAAGTTACTCCATGCACATAATAGCGATACACCCAACTGTATTCTTTTTTGAATATTCCCCAAAGCCACAATTTAACTTCAATATCAGTCATCGCTCTAAAAGAGGAGGATAAACAAAGCCCAATGGCCAACCAGAGCACAAAATTGTTTGCATCAAAAGCCTGATAATCTTCAACCCAGCCATAGGCCCATCTAAATGCAATAAAAATGCCCAAAATTTTTGCATAAATATTATTGGATCGATTTACTGCCAGAAAACTAGCCTGGAACAAAATAAGGAAATACAAAACTACTCCCACGATGCCAGTCCAAGTAAAAATATTTAAGATTCCAACCTCATTTCTCATTCGCTCAGGGGATCCATATAACCGGGTCATTTCGGTTTTAAACCATTTTGTTTCGTTTCCTCTCGCTGGCGTTCTTCCCAATAGCCAATAATCATACTTAAATGCCGACTCCATAACTTCAACATAGAGAAAAGTACGTGTATCACCAGTTAAGTCTGCTTCAACTGCTTCTCCGCTTGTATTTACAGTTGATGCTTTGTAATCACCTTTAATGTAGTCTCCCATATTGAAAATCAAGAATTTGCCAGTAACGCCTAAAACAAAAAACACTATTGGCGCAGCAATTAAAAGTATTCGGGTAAACTCCATAATAACACCGGAAAGCTTAAAAAACCTCATATAAAAAAAACCTATAACCAAAAACAGTGGCACAGAGTATTTTATTAAAAAACTCCTTGTAGTTAAGTCTCCCAATATCGCAACGGCCGAAATAAAAAGTAACAACAATTTATTCCGCATAGATAAAGCAGGAAAAAAAAGCATTAAAAGACTAACAGGAAACAAGTACCACCCCCAGGCTCCTGTAGGTGTAAAAGGGAAAACAAGCAATGCAAACGGCAAGGTGTATTTGATAAAAAACGCCAATATGTCCTGAACAAGCCTGTTATTTAATGTAATGTAAACCAGTACCGGCAATAATAGCGTCAAACCCATTCCAACTAAATTCTTGTAATGCCAGTAATTTTCCGCAAAAAAGATACCCCTGCCAATACTTATCAAATTCCATAACAAATACAATTTCACAAAAAGTATAAGTTTAAGATCTTTAAGCTTGTACAAACCAAATCTTGCTTCCCAAAAGAACAAAACAATTATGCCAAACTGAATCATCCACCACATTGCGGTGTTACCAATGGGCAGACGTGTAAACATCTGCACTGAAAAAACTGCAACAGGCAATATAGTAAATGGAATTAATTTCGAAACACTTGTTCTTACCATACAATTAAATCGATTTTATAAAAACAGCGGGATTCCCAGCCCATATTTCATTGGGTGGAATATTTTTAGTTACAACTGAAGAGGCACCAATAATCGAATTTTCTCCTATAGTTATTCCTTTTAATAATAGGGAATGGGCACCAATAAACACATTATCTCCGATAACAACTGGTTTATTATTTTTTTGAACCAAATCTTTTTCAGGATTATTCCGAATTGACGCATCGATTGAATGAAAATCCGAATCATAAATACAAACACCACCTCCAATCTTTACGTTGTTCCCTATCGATATATGTTTATATGCCACAATAGCTGCGGAACTTATCCCAACATTTTTACCAATTTCGAGCTTTGCTCCTTTATCTACAAACAGTACACATCGCTGAGGTCTGCCGATCGGATTTCCAATATTTCCATTATTCATTTTTAAGTTATCATCAATGCTACATTCTCCTCCAAAAGCAACACTAACAAAAGGAATTCCGCTGGTTGAAAATTTACCGAATCTTATATTGTTACCATAAAATATAAACCAAGTAACAGGTTTACACAGCAATAGCCAAAATCCGATTAAAATTCTCCGAACCGCTTTATAAGCGTATGTAACTAATTTTTGCATACCTGCTGATAAATTGAAAAGATATCATCTGCATTTTTTCTGGTGGAATATTTTGTTATCGCCGGCTTTTTTGCAGCGCTTGAAAGAGAAACTGCAAAATTCTGGTCATCAAAAATTTTATTTACCGCCTGTGCTAACATTTCATATTCTTCAAACCGATACAGCAGCCCCGTCTTATTATCCTCTATTAAATCTGTTATTCCGCCTACATAAGAAGCGATAGTCGGGACTCCCAACATATGAGCTTCTCCAACCGAGTTGGGACTGTTTTCTATTGAAGAAGGGCAAACAACAACATTCGACTTAAGATATCTTTTACACATCTCGTCTTCCGTCAATATTCCAGTAAAAACGATTTGGTCTTTTACATTATACTTCTCGATAAGAGACAGGATATATTTCCCGTAACCACTTATTTTCCATTTTTTTACACCTGAGAAAAAGTTATTCCCTGCAACATAAACTTTCAAATCTGGATATTTCCTCAAAATCAAAGGAATAGCTTTAATCATCTGGTGAAGTCCTTTAATTGGGTAATGCCCCTGACTTAAAAAAATACTATGCTTCTCAATTTTATCAACAGACCACTCATAATTGTAGAATACCGCCCGAAGCGTATCGTTATTATGATGGTATTTTGCTTTTGGATTGATAGCCCAAATGTGCGACCTGTCCCAACCAGTGCGACCGATAATATGATTTACCTTTTTTAACAATTCCTTTTCGTACTCTGCGCGTATTTGCATATTTTTTTGTTGCTGAAAAAGGGAATCTTTTCTAATCCTGTCTCGCAATGAAACATTTTCGCGTAGAATTTTTTCGGGAATAGAACCAAAGTAATATCTTTCATAAACACTCACCATCCCCTGCACAAATACCACAACATTATCTCCGCCGCAAGCATTTACATATGATAATCCATGCGGATATTCTGTTCCGTAAATGTGTACAACATCGGGTGCAAACTCACTTGTTACTTGTTTCCAGTAAATCTCCATTTCAGTATCATACAAATGAGCTTTCTGAGGTCCGGGAATCAAAAAATAGCTAATTCCGCTCGCTTTAAAAGTTTTATATTCATCTCCTGCATATGGAGTTGCAATCCCAAGCTGCAGTTCGTTTTTGTAATACTTTTGAATGGCATTAGCAGCAGAATGCATCCAGCCACCAACCACCGGAGCAGGAATATCTAATTCTTCACATGCAGCAGGAAAAAGAGTATTTGTTATCCAAAGAACTTTCATCATAAAATATTAAATTTTAAAAAGTTAGTTGTCATTCTTTTAATTTTTTAACAGAGATAATAGATGTTTTCGTTCAAAGGATAAAGTATATTAGTTACAAAGGCTTAACAAAATCAAACAACAGTATATTACCAATAACAAGCATTTTCTACAAGTTCGGCATTAGCAGGTTTCTCATCTTCTCCGGGTCTCACCCAATATTCATTAACCAAGCTTTCATATTTATAAACATGATGATAATTTTCTTCCCAGCGTTTCCCCCTTATTCCGAACAATAATTGCAAACTTCCTCCAATATGAAAACCTTTTTTCCCCGACCGTTTAACATGCGCTGCCAAAGGGAAACCATAAGCTCCGGCTCCAATCAGGCAAATATCGCAGTCAATCCGGTCTATTTGATCTTTCATAAAATCCAGTGCTTCAAACCAGTCACGAAAAGGTGTCTCATTACCAGCAATACTTTGAACTGCTTTTATCGTTTTCAGCTCAAAATCAGGCAGTAAATTGTTGTCAAATAAATTTTTTCTTTTTGAATATTGATTTTCAATCGTTTTTGCAAAGGGGTGAACAACGAGAACTTTTTTCCCTTCCAAAGCTCGTGTCCATGGTTTTGCAGCCCAATACGGATCGAGTGTTAAGAGATTTAGTTTCAGAACATGTTTCAATTCTTCGTCAAACTTTTTTTCACTTGGAAGCCAAGAACCTAGCGCATCGATGTATGAAATGTCGTCCATCATAAGTTTACAAAACTTTTCAATTTTATCCACTTCCGGAGGAAAAAATCCGGCTCCGGTATGCATCAACTGAATAATATTCTCATTCCACCACCACTCGATTGATTTTCCACGAATATACCTGAGCATATTTCTGTCGTTTTCAACAACTCCTCTGTAGTTTACCAAACAAGAAAGTTCATTCGCTCCAAACCGGGCAATCATCCGGGGTTTATCATCAGTCAAAAAATCATAAATAATATTGGCTGCCTTATCGTGGTCATTAAGCATATATTTGTCTACATCAATAATAGGCGTACCAAATACTTTTGCATGAACCCCTCGTAAAGTTTTTAAAATTGCCTGCACCGATTTACTCATAACTAATTTAAAATATCTGAATCAACGAATCAGCAAAAATCAATTAACTTTTAAACAGCAAACATTAATTAATGTTTGTTGAGAGAAACTGATAAGCTTCTTCTCTTCTTTTGTTTAAGGTTTTATTTATGGTGTCCCAATTGATTGGTTTTTCTATGATTTCCAGATAATTTTTGTCTCCAGCTAAAATCATTCTGTCAAGCAAAGAAAAATCGCTTAACAATGAATTAAATCTGGCAAGTCCGCGTTTTTCATTACCAATTATTAAAAACGGTTTATTAAAAATTATCGAAAATAAACAGCCGTGAAAAGAGTCGGTGACAACAAATCTGGCGTCGCGAAAACCTTTCAACCAGCTTTTTACTGAAGGCTTAAATCGGAAACCCAATTTTACAATATCTTTGTTTACTGCATAAGTTTTATAGTTCAACTTACTTGAAATTTCATTAACAATTGCCTGTTTTTGCTCAGTAAAATCAAGTAAGTAAACCAAACAATCGCCATTTGCATCTTTCTCCTCATCATATAAAAGATCGAAATATTTTTCTTTCGGGAGCAACATTACCGGATCAATGACATGAGTTGCTTTTATTCCAAGGTGATTTTCACACAATTGAACACCTGATTTTTCACGAACCGAAACAGCTTTAAAAGCTAGTATTTGTTTTTTTATTTGTTCGGTTTCTTCTTTATCGAATTGCCAGGAATCAAGTCCAAAGGAGGCTGCATAAGAAACTTTATTCGTACTTTTCCCCGCAAAATCAAGAAAAAAATTCATTTTCAATGCGCCATAAGCAATCTCTTTTCTCCAAACCTGATCGCTCCCTACAATAATGGTCGAAAAATTATATCTTTTCAAATCCTTAAAGTCAGAAATAGTGCGTATTCTCCTGGTCTTTGGATTTACATATTTATCGAAGAACTGGAAAGGATAATGAGCTTTTGCCTTCCTTACTAATGTTTTTCCAGTTAAAAACTTTGCCAGGTCCTTAACTATCTGGACCAGTTTATTTTTTTCGGGAAAATCTCGGTAAATATGAATCGCATTATAATCCTTTTCTTTTAAGTAGGTCTGTAAAGCATAGGTTTGAAGTATACCTCCATAGTTACTGTTAAATGGCAAAGTCAGAATCCCAACGTTAATTTTCTTTTTCTTATCCATCTGATCTTACGACTTAATTTGACTTAACTTTAATTTTTTAAAATACTTGTCAGATATTTTCCGAATAATCGACTTAATTAAATCTTTTTCAATGGAATTAAGCGAAATAAACCAAAGTGAAAATAGAAAAGCACTACTTGAAAGAACGAGTACAAGCATAAGTCTTAAAAATCCGCTTTCCATAAAAAATAAAGGTAAAGCACCTAATGCAGATGTTATTACAAATAAATACCCTGAGGGCAGAACCACCTGCTTGTTGTAATCTCTTATGGACAATCCGAAATTTCGTTTTGCATAAAATAGTACAATAAAAACTCCTCCCACGCTCCAACACGCAATCCACAAAATATACATGGTAGGAGGGGAAAAACCTAAAGAAAAAAACAGAATGGCCAGGGGAAGCGGTAAAACGTAGGAAATGCTTCGAACAATAGAAAAATTCTTAATTCTTCCTTCAGCTCCTATTCCTGTCTGAACCACAACAATGAGCTGCAATATCAGATTTCGAATCAACTCCAAACGACAAAAAATAATTGCCCATTCCGGCACGTCCTTTAACCAAACCTCCAAGATATAGGGAGTTTCCAGTAAAAAAGGAACCGCAAAGAAAGAAAGCAGAATAAATGAAAACTTTGATCCTGTCATTGTAATATTAATCATCTGTTTTCGATTTTTACTCCCTTCGCTTTTCACCAAAGCCGGATTCAAAGCCTTCAACATTGTTGTTGAAAAAGCCATTAACTGTCCCGATATCTGATTTGCAATACCCTGAGCAGCATTTGCAATGGTTCCAAAAAAAGAATTTAAGGCAATTGACATTCCCTGCATTGTAACTAAGCTTGTTGCACTATTGAGAAAGCTCCATCCGGCAAACGATGTCATTTCTTTAAAAAGACTTTTATTATAATACTTTCTAATTTTGATGCTGACTTCGCTATATTTCCTATGGCAATAGACTCTCGTAATCAGTAGTAAAAAGATGGCCAATGAGGCCATAAGAAAGCCATATGAAGCAAGTTTGTCATTATCTGCATAAGTCACATAAAAAGCTATTCCCAATTTTGAGAGGGATTCTATGATTCCTAAAATTGCAACGAATAACATATTTTCATGGGCATTCACTACTGCGTTATACGGAACCGTTATAACATTAACAAAAGTACTTACAATCAAAAACTGATAAATAAGCTTTGCGACATCCATCCGGGCAGAGTCAATATTAAGGACTCCGTTAAACAATATCTTCCCAGCAATTTCAAGTATTATTACGATTAAAAAGCCAATAATTATATGTAATACAACACTTACATTAAAAATGCTTCTTTGCTTATCTTCATCTCCTTCTCCCTGTGCGTATGACATAAAACGCTGGGTGGCGGAAGTCATCGCAGAGTTAAAAAAAGTGAGCATTGAAATAGCTCCTCCAATGACATTAAAAATCCCATAGTCATCAGCACCCAGTGCTGCCAAAATGAGTCGTGTTGAATAAAGCGAAATAAATACAGTTATCATCATTTTTCCGTAAAGGATTCCTGTATTTAATGCCACTCTATTTGCTGCCTGCATAACTATCTTTCTTAATGGAGATTTAAGCTATCAACCCTAATTTCAACAACGACTTAAAAGCCAGATTGAAAGGCTTTTGAGGAGCGGCAAAAATTGTCTTTACCAAATGGTCATCGTCTAACTTTTCTTTGAGATAGATATGATATTTTGTCCCTCCTTTTATCAATTCTTCTATTTCTTTCTTTGACGCAAGTGATTTTAAGTGCATTAGTTCCCAGAAGGCATTCTTTTGTGCTCGTTTCTGTAATTTCTTATTAGCGGCTTTTCCAAGCAAAATCTTGTCGTAAATATAGGGCAATGTAAACCTGTAAATCATCGAATTTACTTTGGTATCCTGCATATCATGATCACGAAAATAGTAAAGCCGCCGTGAATCTCCATAAAAAGAATATTTATCGGCCACAGAATAGATCCACTCCCAGTCATAACTTCCAATATTTCCTGCAATTTCTTCGTATTTAAAAGCTTTCGTATTTCGTATTGAACTTGCGACATAAGGAAATCCCAACTTATATTTTATACCGTATTCAATAACTTTTTCACCGCTCTTCATGTATCCGAAAGGAAGCGTATGTTTGTGCGGTAATTCGCCTTTGGGTGTATCCCTGACAAAATCAGAATAAAAAATATCAATATCAGGGTGTTTGGTAACTGCGTCAACAAAAGCTTCAACATAATTTGGCGCCAGCCTGTCATCATCCTGAAGATTGAGTGTATATTCTGTTTGAGAAAGTTGGTAGCCTTTCGAAAAATTACCAGCCATTCCTATATTCTTTTCATTTCGATAGTATGTTACACCTTTTTGCTTACATACTTTTTCAAAGAAATCGTGAGATGAACAGTTGTCCATCACAATTACCTTACACCTAACTGTTTGATTTAATGCACTATCCAACGCCTTTTCAAAAAACTCCTTTCTTTCGTATACGGGCATTGCTATGGTTAACAAATCGGTAAAACTCATAATTTAATTTTTGCATTTTTGTTATAAGGCGATTCATATTTCCGAATAAACCTTAACTAATTTGGAGGAAAACAGGAAGTAAGAACGTCAACTTTTATATTGACATTCCTACTTATCCTGTCAGTTAACTTAATCTAATAAGTAAAAGTGATAGCATGCAATTATGCATCAAATCTTACTTATTTAATCTGTACCTTCATACTTTCTCTGCTCATTCCGTTTTGCAATGTTATTACATAAAGACCTTCTTTTAATTGGCCGCTGCTAAATGTGAAACTCACAGGTACACCTTTTACAACACTTTGATTAAATAATGTAAGTGTTTTTTGTCCCAATGAATTAAACACATCAACTGTTGCATTTCCGTCAAAAACAGGGTTAAAAGACAATGTTGCGTGTCCTCTTATAGGATTTGGATATACCGATAATTCATTAATTTCCAATGAATTATCCAAAACAGCTGATTTTTCTGACTCAGAATCATCACCGCAGTGTACTGGCCCAAGCTCTCCATTGTTGTAATCATCAAGCAATTCTCCTAAGGTTATAAACTGATCTCTTAGCGCGTCTCCTCCCTCAAGTGCAACAATATCCGCAGGGGAATATGTGTTAAACAAACTCGAGGCATCAACAATTGCAGTTACAATCTGAGAAGAA
The DNA here is from genome assembly GCF_022267315.1 of Maribellus maritimus. Classification (GTDB taxonomy): domain Bacteria; phylum Bacteroidota; class Bacteroidia; order Bacteroidales; family Prolixibacteraceae; genus Draconibacterium; species Draconibacterium maritimum. The sequence continues at coordinate 51,364 of NZ_JAIKLE010000033.1, read as the reverse complement.
GCATACGAACCGTTTAAAACGTTCAACTCGGCAGCCATATACTGATGAGCAAGGATATAATACGCATTCCCTCTAGGCTGTGTATCAAATACTTCAAGCCATGTTTGCCCCGACAAGAAAAATACAGTAGCAGGACCGGAAGGTAGTAGCTCCCATGTGCTATCATATTTCTTTTTTGAAGGATCGGCATGTGTTTTCCAATACCCTTGTGTTAGGTTACATCCTTGGTCATACGAAGTTGCCAAAACGACAGCACTGGTAAGAAAAGAATCTCCTTCTTTTGAGTCGCCGAGGTTCCTATTAGGAGAATAAATAGAAACAGAAACTTCAGTAACATCACCTGGCACATCAGCAACTGTTACGGTTTCAATGTGCAGTCTTTCACCCATATTATTATCATCAAATTCAGCGTGTGCTGACACCGCCCCGGCAGTAACGTCGATTATCGAATAACGCCCGTCGGCATTTACATCAGAAAATGGTACTGACACAACAACATTACGGGAGCTGTACGAATATGGAATGGTAAAATTGTAAACCACTGGATCTCCAGAACCATTTTGATACAAAAATGCGCGATCGCCTTTTGCTTCACTGTAGGTACCAGCACCGCCAGTACGATAAACATAGGCGGTAAAAGATACAATGTATGCTTCCTGCCCAACATTGTTTAAAGTTATACCTCCAGCGTCAACTGTGTTAAAAGTAGCGGTATAATGCCCCCATTTTTGTTCAGGAATAGGAACTGTTTTTTGCACAACAGCTTCAATGAATACTGATGGTGCGGGAGTTTCATCGCTATCATAAAATTGTACATCAGTTGGCTCAGGTTCTCCCCTATATGTCCTGAAAACACCTGCAGCTTCAACCACAACATGATCGACTGACCCGGGATCGGGTATGTACAAAATGGGGGAACTTACATCTTTAACTCCAATACCAATAAGCTCAACAACCTGTGCGTGAGAAAATTGAACCAAGCCAAAGGACAAAAATAATAGAGATAAAAATTTCTTCATTGTAGTAATTTTTAATTTAACAGAAATTAGTCTTAGCAAGATAGATCTAGTAACGAACCAACTCATTACTATTGAGAACTTTAAGTCAAAGCTGTCCACTTTGCTTTTTACATTTTGAAATCACGATGATTTCGTTTTTTTATTAATAGATGTGTGGATTTCATTAAATTCCAACAATTTGGTTGTGCTGAAAAACTACAAACAAATTAATTGCGGTGATAACCCCATTTCTGAAAGAGACTTTGAAATTTCATTTTCATAAATTCCGTTCATTATGATTACCGTGTCGGGAACATACTCTTTCAGAAACTCAGGATTTTTATATTGTATACCTATTCCCGGAATAAAATTGTCTTGTATATGGGGGTTTATATCAACTACATGCTCAATTACATTAAGTTTATTAAAATGTGTCAGGAAACCAACTGCTTTGGATCCTCCACCCCATATGACGACTTTCTTTCCCTCATTCTTTTGCATAAGAAGTCTTTTTTCCCACTCTTCAAGTTGATTATTGATGTTGACAACAAACTGATCAACATATTGTTTCAATTCGTGCACAGCCTCTTCTTTCGAATGCATATTACCGACAATCTTTTCATTTGACGGTTTTGCTTCAATAAAAAGATACTGGTCATCGTATTCGACATAAATATCAATTATTTCGAATCCGTTGAGTCTAAAAAGTCTGCCCAGTGATCCAGCACTGAAATATGAGCAGTGTTCGTAAAAAATATCCCAAAAGGCATTTATTTTTAATATTCGAACAATACTTGGCACTTCAAAAAGGACAGTAACTTCTTTATTATTCTTAATAGAACTTCTTATTGTACTTAGAAAATTACCCGTATCATGAATGTGCTCAAGAGTATGCCTGCAAACAATAACATCGGCGGGCAGGTCTCCGTGCTTTTCAGAATAGAACTCTTTAATAAATCTGATATTCGGATTAGGCTCCGACCTACCGGGGACATATGCAGGATCAATTCCTATCCCTCTGTTGTTCCCGAGTTTACAAATTAAGTTTAAAAAGTCTCCTTTCCCGCAGCCTACTTCTATAACATCTTTATCATAGATATCATATTTATCTATAAACCTTTGTGTAAAATCATTGATAAACTTCGTAAAGGTTGGTGAAAACCCCTGCTGATCCTCATATCCTTTTGTATAATGATCGATGGTAGTGTCGAATGTACTGTTAAATACAAAACCACAATTTTTACAAAACGCAAGAGTAATATCCTTTTTAGGAATTGCTACAGCTTCTTCTAAAGATTTTATTGTAACAATACTCTGAACGGGGGCATCTTTAATCAAATAAAAATTTTCTGCCTCATTGCTATGGCAGTTTAAACATTTCATAGGCATTTAAGAATAATGATTAAAATTTCTACTATAAGTAAATCTTAATGTTTTTGTTTTGATCCTTAAAAAACAATTTTCCGAGCATAGAAAGCCTCAGCGAATTGAGTTGCTGATTCCATTCCCCGAAGACGAGGTAATGCAGAAAAAACATCTTCATTAAACCAATGTTTTGAGTGCTGAGAAACAAAGCTCTTCATTAAAATCCCATTCCTTTTGTCTAATAAGTCCTTATCAACTTCAACAAAAAAGTTAGGATTTCCGACATCGCCGTCATATTTTGGTATTTCATATTCAAGAACCATATTGTTTCTCCATGTATTCCATGTCAAATCACTAATTAATCGATGATCCTGATGTCTGTCATTTCGATAATGAGTAAAAATAATATCGGGATTAATCTCTTTTCTTAATCTTTCAAAATATTCTTTTATCTCCGCTGCATAAAAAGGTAAAAAACCATCGCGATAAGATTCTATCGAAATTTTCTTTTCTGAGATATGTTTTAAAAACTGATTGGCACTATTTGTTGCCTCCTTCTTTCTGATTTCATTGGATGTAAAAACAACCCAATTTACATTCTCAATTTTATAGTCTCTAAAAATTTTTAACAGCGAACAACCAGCGCCAATCTCAATATCGTCACAATGTGCTCCCAAACTAAGAATACTTAGAGAAGTGTCTTTTTTAAAACTAATTGGGACCATGTTCCAAAGGTGTTACTTCATTTATCTGGCGGCCAAATCTCTCTTCTGTTTTTCGCCAAACCTCCCAGGGAGCTGGCCCGCTGGCATAAATATCATCAAGTAGTTTTTTATCTTTGAATGTATCCATACTTGCCCAAAAACCTTTATGCTCCCAGGAAACCAGTTGCTTCTTTTGGATCATTCTTTTAAATGGCTCTTCCACGAGATCTTCTCCGTAATTTATATTGTCAAAAATTTCTTTTCTGAATATAAAATAACCGGTATTCAAATGAAGACCTGAGTTCCCAATCGGACTTATTTCATCCACTGTTCCGTCCTTGCGTCTTTTAACCACATGAAAACTTTGGCTTGGCTGATAAACCATAAAAGCAGCTGTTTTCCCCTTTTTCTTTGAAAACCAGTTAATCATATCGAGAAGATTAAGATCGGTCAGACCATCGCTGTAGTTTGCAAGAAACATTTCCTCATCCTTCAAATATTCACGAACCTTCATCAGCCGCATACCGATATTTGCGCTTTGGCCTGTATCTACAAATGTTATTTTCCAATTACTTATATCTGAATTTATCAACTCTATACTCTTTCCTCCGTTGGCATAAACAAAGTCATTCGATACAGTTTCGTCATAATTGATAAAATAATTTTTAATAACATCTGCTTTATATCCCAGACACAATATAAACTCGTTGTGTCCGAAAGATGAGTAATATTTCATTACTTCCCACAAAATTGGACGATATCCAATGTTGACCATTGGCTTAGGAATTGTTTCGGAATATTCCCTCAACCGAATTCCCTGGCCTCCACAGAATAATACGACTTTCATAACATACTGTATTTTAAGGAATTAAACATCTAAATGTGATTTATGAATTTTAAAACCAGCAAATGCAATTAGTCCAATACTTTCAACTCCGGAATTGGTACTACGAACTTGCCTCCCCAACTCTTTACATAGCTGTGTTGCGCCATTATTTCTTCCTTCAAATTCCAGGGAAGAATAAGAATATAGTCGGGTTGGGTCTCTTTAATTTTTTCAGGATGTAAAATCGGGATATGAGTTCCGGGTAAAAAGTTATCCTGTTTGTGGGGGCTCATATCCACAGTGAAATCAATAAAGTCTGTTCGAACACCACAATAATTTAATAACGTATTTCCCTTCCCGGGCGCACCGTAGCCGGCTACCGTTTTACCTTCACGTTTTACCTCAATTAAAAAATCGAGTAATTTCCGTTTGGTTTCTTTCACTCTTTCTTCAAATAGCGAATAATATTCAAGAGTTTCAAAACCAAGGTCTTTTTCGCGTTGCAACAATTCTGTTACCCTGGTAGTAACTTCTTTACTGTCATCATCGGAGTGTTTGCCAAAGATACGGATTGAACCGCCATGAGTAGATAATTCCTCAACATCAAACAGGGTTATTCCATGATGTGCAAAAATTCTGTTTACTGCAACAAATGAGAGATAGGAAAAATGTTCGTGATAAATGGTATCGAACTGATTCCCTTCTATAAGTCGCTGTAAATGTGGAAATTCCATTGTAATTACACCTTTGGCAGCGAGCATTACTTTCATTCCTTTTACAAAATCATTAATATCGGGAACATGCGCAAGTACATTATTCCCAAGCAGTAAATCTGCCTTTGCATATTTTCCCGATAACTTTGTCGCTGTTTCAGTGCCAAAGAATTCCACTTCTGTGCGAACACCTTTTTCTCTGGCGGCTTCAGCGACATTACCAGCAGGATCAATACCCAAAACAGGGATGCCGGCTTTATTAAACCACTGTAACAAATAACCATCGTTGCTTGCTATCTCTACCACCAGGCTGTTGGAACTAAATCCAAAGCGCTCGATCATCATTTCGGAATACTTCCTGGCGTGTCCAAGCCAACTGCTTGAGTAAGAGGAAAAATACGCGTACTCATCAGCAAAAATTTCAGTGGGAGTAGCAAATTCTTCAAGTTGCATCAACCAACAATTATGACAGATATATGCATGCAACGGATAAAACTTCTCCATATCATTGGCATTTTCCGGCTTAACATGTTTTTGGCAAAGTGGCGACATTCCCAAATCAACCACACTGTATTCCAACTCGTTGTTGCAGAACCTGCATTTACTTCCCGATTTTTGTCTTTTCAGAGGAGCAACCATTACCCCCTCTGTTTTTATAAATGAACTGTTATTTCCCATTTGTGTATTTTTTAGACTTTTTAGTAATCATTTTTTGCTTTCAACTTTTTACGGCTAAAGCATTTTTATAATTTTTGTTTTTAAATCATGATTCGACCAACTTTAAACGCGAAGTTTTTCCTGGAAGTAACCCAAAGAAGTCTTGTTTTGAATTTTCGTTGATACCCTCTTTGCAATCGTTTCACCAATTGCCAACGATGCTGTTGCAGCAGGCGAGGGAGCGTTTAATACATTTAATACATATTGATCCTCATCAATCAAAAAGTCGTCAACCAAGCCACCGTTACGATTACATGCCTGTGCCCTGACTCCAGCTCCTCCGGTTTTTAAATCATCAGATTGAACTTCCGGGACCAGACGTTGCAAAGCTCTAACCAGTGCGGCTTTGCTATAAGAGCGATAAAATTCACCCATTCCCATTTTCCAGTATTGTTTCATTACTTTTCTGAAACCTGGCCAAACCAATGATTCCATAAATTCATCGTACTTAAAAGAACTTTTATGGTACCCCTCACGTTTAAAGGCCCAAACAGCGTTAGGACCGGCTTCAATTCCTCCATGAATCATTCGGGTGAAATGCACACCCAAAAATGGAAATTTTGGATCCGGAACCGGATAAATTAGATTCTTTACCAGATAACTCTTTTCTTCTGTTAACTCGGTATATTCGCCCCTAAACGGAATAATCCTTATATCAAGGTTCTTTTGAGTCATCGCGGCAACTTTATCACTATACAAACCGGCTGTGTTCACCAAAAGTTTTGAAGAGAAATGCTTTTCCGGTGTAAATACGTTTACCTCACCTTTATCGATTTTAATATTGGTTACCTTGCTGTTTAACGCAATCTCCCCACCAAATCGTTGGGTGAAAATCTCGGCATACTTACTGCTCACTTCTTTATAATCGATTATTCCGGTATAAGGAACGTGAATTGCCGCAATTCCTGTCGCATGAGGCTCATACTCTCTGATTTGCTCTCCGCTTATCTTTTTGATTTTGTCCAGGCCATTTTCCTTGCCCCTTTGAAAAAGATTCTCCAGACGAAGAAGCTCCTCTTTTCCTGTTGCAACGATCAGCTTTCCACATAAATCATACTTTACATTCTCTCTGTCACAAAAATCAAGAAGCTGTTGATAGCCATTTCTGCAGTTCAATGCTTTTAAACTTCCGGGTTTATAATAAACACCGGCGTGTATAACACCACTGTTATTTCCTGTCTGATGGCGCGCAATTTTATCTTCCTTTTCCAGGATAATAATTTTTAGGTCAGGATATTCTTCCTTCAATTTTAACCCGGTAGCAAGTCCAACAATACCTCCACCAATAATTGTTATATCGTATTTCATAGGATTAATAAGAATGGATTTGGAAATCTCTTTGTGGAACTTTAAATACTAAATTCTAATATTGTTCTGATAGCGTTGGTATATTTTGCCATTTCCAGCTTAAATTGTCGTCAAGAAAGCTTTCAGTTTGAAGTTTGTTCAAAACTTTTAAACGAATAAATGAAGACTCTCTAAAATCAGGATCGTTAAAGCCCATCGTATTTAAATTCTCGTATAAACTACGTATACTTGTTTCCAGATCAAAAATGGGCTGGTGATTTGGTGCAAGTTTTTTAAACAGATCAAAATTTACTTTGTATGAGCGTTTATCCGGCGGAGCATCCTGGTTTATCGTAACCTTACAACCTTCAACTACTTCCGCTACAGCCTCGGCCAATTCTTTTACCTGGTAGTTCCATGAGTTGGTCCCGGCGTTAACAGCTAAAAATTCACCTCCGTTATCAGCGTCTCTTGTAACGGCCCAATCAATTGCTCTTGCCATATCAAGCACATTTATTAGAGGACGCCAGGGTGTTCCGTCACTTAAAATATCAATTCGTTTTGAAGAAACTGCCCCTGCAACAAAATCATTTAGTACTAAATCAAGACGCAGCCGGTTGCTAAAACCACAGGCTGTTGCAAAGCGCAAACAAGTAACCGTAAATCCGTCGTCGGCAATTTTAAGAAGATCTTCCTCTGCCGCAATTTTAGATCGGGCATATGCCGTTAAAGGATTTAAAGTATCTGATTCCACTTTTGCACTTCCTTCGGCAGCTCCGTACACACTGCAACTGGATGCGAAAACAAACGAGCTGACACCTTTTTCTTTTCCAATTTTCGCCATACGGATGGCCGATCGATAATTCACATCCATGGTAACCTCTTCAAATTTGTTTCCCATTGGATCATTTGAAATAGCCGCTAAATAAACGATGGAATCTATATCATTCAGAATTTCGGGATCAAAATATCTTACGTCGCCAAAAATTTGTTTATCCAACTTTCTTTCTGGTAAAAAGGGAGGGTTGGTTAAACAATGAGCAAAAAAAGCGATGTCAAAACCAATTAATTCTGCATGAGGATAAGTTTCGCGCAGCTGACTCACTACGCCTGGGCCTACATAACCCATGTTACCGGTAATTAATATTTTCATAATTCTATTTTTTGGGATTTAAAAAAATTATTTGGGATTATAATATGATTTTAGCTAAAGATAATTGTGAAATTTTCGATTTTCATTCAGCATAAATGCTGTATTCACCAAACCTTCCACGGTGCTTTCCCTGCTTCCCACAAACCTTCCAAAACATTTTTATCTCTTAATGTATCCATTGGCTGCCAAAAGCTATCGTGTTTATAAGCAAACAGGTTGCCACCTTCTGCAAGTTTTTCCAAAGGCCCTTTTTCAAAAACAGTGGAATCGCCATCAATATAGTCCATTACACCCGGTTCAAGAACAAAAAATCCTCCGTTTATCCATGCTGTCCCATCTTCATCTCCTTTGGGTTTTTCTTTAAAATAATTGATTTGCGTTTCTCCACCATGGAGTGTAAAAACGCCAAATCTTCCGTGTTGTCTCACAGATGTGAGAGTCGCCAGTTTCCCGTGATTTTTGTGAAACATGATCAACTCGTCGATGTTAACATCACTTACTCCATCACCATAGGTTAAACAAAACGTTTCATCTCCAATATAATCTTTCACTCTTTTCAAACGTCCCCCTGTCATTGTGTTCTCGCCTGTATCAACGAGTGTCACATTCCATGGCTCGGAATTCATATTGTGAACTTTCATATTGTTGTTTTTCATGTCGAAAGTTACGTCGGAACTATGTAGAAAATAGTTTGAGAAATATTCTTTAATGATGTAGCCTTTGTAACCACAACAAATTATAAAATCGTTGATCCCATAATGTGAATATATCTTCATGATATGCCATAAAATGGGTTTGTCTCCGATCTCTACCATTGGTTTTGGACGGACACCTGTCTCTTCGCTGATTCGGGTACCGAACCCGCCAGCCAATATTACTGCTTTCATAAAATTATTTGATTTTAATAAAATATTCTTTGGGGGAGAGAAGAAAATTTCCTGATTAGGGAAATTACTTCATACAACGAAATTCAAAAACTTTATTTTACAAACCAGTTTTGAATTTGATTATATAACTGATTATTGAACAGATATATTATTAAACTTTCTTTTTGTTGAAACCTGAGAATGATATTGGTATCCGCCTTCTTCTTCATCGGTGCCAGATTCAGGTTCAAGTATTTTAACTTCGTCTTTAGAGATATTCGCATGTAAACCGAGTCCCATCGTTTCGATACGAATCAAGATTCTGTACTGTCCGGAGATTTCCACAATCTCTCCTTTCAAACCTTTAAGAGGCCCGACCAATACTTCTGCCTTATATCCTGGCCTTAATTTTTCTTTTGACACTGTGATGTCAATATTATCTTGCCTTACCAATGTCTTGATATTATTTATTTGGTAATCAGGTATTGATTGGGGTTTTCCTCCAAAACTAATATAACATACCACCCCAGGTAAAGAAAGAACATCAAAAAATTCTTTATAACTAACCCTCACGAATAAATAACATCGAAACAATGGTTCTTCAATCCATTTTTTTCTGTCACTCCACTGTCTAAGAGATTTCCGAAGCGGCAAATAGCTCTCAATTTTTTGTTCCTGCAGGTTTTTGTAGATTTTCTTTTCGCTGTTTACTTTAGTATATATAGCATACCAAGCATATTCAGGTTTTTTAAGAATCATAACTACCTTATTTTTTATTTCTTTCTAACAACACAATTATCAAGGACAAATAACTCAGGATATTGTTTATATAATTAATGTCAATCCCTCTTTTTCAGCTGTGCCTTTAACGATTCATTTTCTAAACTAATTTCAGCAAACATTCGCTTCAAGCGCTCGTTGTCTTCTTTCAGTTTATTTAGTTTCAAAATGTCGTTGGATGAAATACGACCGTACTTTGCCCGCCAGTTATAAAATGTTGCCTGGCTAATCCCATGTTCTTCAATAATATCTTGAACAGAGGCTCCTTCTTCATACTGCTGAAGAATCTTGTGAATTTCAAATTCAGAGAATCTACGTCTAATCATTTTTCAATTTTTTTTATAGTTACAACTGTATAAATAGATAACTGAAACATACTCATTCAGTTTAGTTTATAACAACCGTATGTGTATGGTAGCTTACAATTAATTCTAATATTAACTTACTTGAATGCAGTAAATCATAACAATACTTCGCCCTTTACATAATCATTTGAACATGATCACGCTTTTCTTGAGGATTATCACAACTTAAAATATTGGGATTTTATGGGAGCTTAGGTTGGATCTTAATTGGAATAGGTTGGCTTTTTTTTATCCTTATTAATACAATTCTAAAAAATTTTAGAATCTATAAATTATTATAATAAATCGTGCTTACAATTCTAAAATTTTCTGATTTCACTTTTTTCTCTTTATTTCCTTTAAACATTTTATTTCAAAACAGAGGTATCCCTACAGTCACTCACATTTTTGTAACACTTTCGATTATTTAACTGCCAAATTTTTAGTTCACGAAAAAAAGTTACGAATAAAAAATATACCGGACAAAAAAAAATGTGCACCTATTTAACTATAAAATTCTAATTTATAACTATTTATTCTAAAAAAAACACATTTAAGTATTTATATACAACGAGTTAAAAATATTCTTCTTTTAATTTAGAATAAATAAAAAATATATACTTAGTCTTGTTTTGGGACATTTTTTCCAACAAACGGACAGCGTTATCCCTGTAAATTACAAAAAAAACACTCCTGTTATAGACTTAACACCCATCACTCTTCAAATAGGTAAACATATTGACTTTAATACACAAATCGAAGTGAACCAATATTGTAATAAATTCATAATCAGAAAAGTGGTACCCGTTCAAAAACAGATACCACTTATAAAACCAAATGTCATAAATAAAATTCAAATGAATACAACAGAGCTATCTTTCTGCTTTAGTGTATTTGTAAATTAAACTATTCTCTCCGTCCTAACAAAACATTAACTTACGATAAAATTCTACTATGATACACTGGTTTCTAAAAACATTTCTAAATCCCGTTCAACTTCCGTGATTCCACCAATACCAAAATTTTCAATCAAAACATTTGCTACATTTGGCGAAAGGAATGCGGGCAGTGTTGGTCCAAGGTGAATATTCTTTACACCCAACGACAGCAGAGCCAACAATACGATCACTGCCTTTTGCTCGTACCATGCAATATTATATGCAATTGGGAGATCATTTATATCATTTAATTCAAATACCTCTTTCAATTTCAGAGCAATTACAGCCAATGAATAAGAATCGTTACATTGTCCAGCATCAATTACCCGAGGGATTCCGCCGATATCTCCAAGTGGTAGTTTGTTATAACGATACTTTGCACATCCCGCCGTAAGAATCACGGTGTCAGCAGGTAACTGTTCTGCAAACTGCGTGTAATAATCCCGGCTTTTTATCCGCCCGTCGCAGCCAGCCATCACAAAGAATTTTCTAATCGCTCCTGATTTTACAGCGTCTACAATTTTATCGGCCAATGCAAAAACCTGGGCATGTGCAAAACCTCCTGTAATTTCGCCACTCTCAATTTGTTCAGGTGTTTCACATCTTTTAGCATGTTCAATAATTTTGCTAAAATCCTTCGTTTTCCCGTCTTTCCGATCTGCAATGTGAATAGCGCCTTCGAGCCCTGACGCCCCGGTTGTATAAATCCGCTCAGTATAACCCGCATTACTTTTAGGAGGAACAATACAATTTGTAGTAAATAATATTGGTCCGTTAAAACGTTCAAATTCTTCAGTTTGTTTCCACCAGGCATTTCCATAGTTTCCCACTAAATGGTCATATTTTTTGAAAGCAGGGTAATAATGTGCAGGCAGCATCTCGCTGTGTGTATAAACATCCACTCCTGTTCCTTCTGTTTGCTGAAGAAGATCTTCCATATCTTTCAAATCGTGCCCGGAAATTAAAATAGCAGGATTATTCCGAACACCAATATTTACTTTTGTTGCTTCTGGGTTTCCGTATGTTTCAGTATTTGCAGCGTCCAGCAAGGCCATAACCTCGACACCGTATTTTCCGGTTTCAAGTGTAAGTGTGACCAACTCGTCAACAGCCAAATCTTCGGTTGTTGCAACCAACGCTCGTTGCATAAAAGCAAAGATGTCATCATTACTTTTACCCAGGTTCCAGGCATGTTCTGCATAAGCGGCCAAACCTTTCACTCCATATATAACCAATTCCCGTAACGAACGAATATCTTCATTTTCTGTACTCAAAATTCCAACTTCTTTCGCTTTATATTCAAATTCTTCCACTGTTGAGCCATTCCAGGCGGCAAAATCAGGAAGACTTTTAGGAAGTTGAATATTGGCAGCCAGACAACGCGAATGTAATTCGCTACGCAGTTGCAAAGCTTTTATTATTCTTTTACTGAAACTCTCTTTATCAAAATTCGCATTGGTTATCGTACTAAAAAGACCGTCAAAAACAAACTTGTCGACTTTTGCCAGATTTAATTTTTGCACTCTCAACTTTTCATTGTACCAACTTATTCCCTTTAGAACAAACAATAAAGTATCCTGTAAATTGGCAACATCACTGGTTTTCCCGCAAACTCCCTTAATTGTACAACCAATGCCTTTAGCTGCTTCCTGGCATTGAAAACAAAACATACTCATTTTTATAGTTTTTATTGATTTTTAAAATCTAAGTGTAAAGTTCCTCAACTCTTTTTATATTTAAATCCACTCTTCTGAAAGTACATCTCCCCTGATACTGATAACCACTTCTTTAATTGGCACCTTGCGCGATGCGCTTTGCGCGGCTATCTGAATCATCTGCGATAATCCGCCGCAGCAGGGAACTTCCATAATCACAACCGTTATTGTGTTAACCCGTGCATTATCAATTAGATGTGTAAGCTTTTGAATATAAATATCTTTACCATGATCCAGTTTCGGACAGGCAATTACGAGCTTTTTCCCTTTAATAAAATCGTTATGAAAATTACCATAGGCAAACCCGGCACAATCTGCCGCCACCAACAGATCTGCTCCCTGAAAATAAGATGCAGCCGGATTAATCAGATGCATTTGTACCGGCCATTGGGTTAATGCAGAAGGGATTTCAGTCTCCGGTGTTGCCATCTTCATTCCTGCAACATTAAACGTTTTCGATGCAGAACCGGCACAGCCACAACCGGCACCTTCCTGATGTTCATGCCTTTGTTCCTTATTTCCATGAAGAAGTTCGTGAACCTCGCGAATCTGAAACGGCATCCTTTCACGATTTGCCTTTATATAATTCAAAGCCTGATTCAGATACCCGGTTTCACCATGTTCCTGCAAATGCTTCAGGTGGGCAAAAACAGTCGCCTTTCCGCTTTTTATCATCTGAGCAATTACAACTTCCTCGTCGTATTCATCGGCTTCACGTTTTTCAATTGTAATGGCGCCCTCCGGACAATGTCCGATACAGGCGCCAAGACCATCACACATCAACTCACTAACCAATCTCGCCTTCCCATCTATTATTTGTAGCGCTCCTTCATGACAGTTCGGCACACACAGGCCGCAACCGTTACAAAGTTCTTCGTCTATTTTTACAATCTCACGTAACATAGTTTTCTATTTTATACAACAAAAGTAGAGTGGTGGCGTTTCTGATTTTGTAACAATTGATACAAAATGCAACAATTAGCAGATTTCAGTTTAATTAGTCAATGCCCTGTTTTTCGCGGAATCTCAGAAAACGAAATCATGGAGTTATTAAATAAAATCCACTTTCAGATTAAAAGATTCAACAAAGAAGAAATAGTAGCTTATGCGGGAGACACGGTTCAGAATCTTTACATCTTGCTGTCAGGAAGTGTAAAAGGCGAAATGATCGATTACTCCGGGAAAACAATAAAAATTGAAGATGTAGAGGCATCAAAACCTTTGGCTTCTGCCTTTTTATTTGGGAAGGAAAATAAATTCCCTGTGACAGTAACCGCGCTTGTCGATTTAAAAATACTGGCTATTCCGGTTCCTGAGTTTTTAAAAGTTCTTCAAATGAATACTCAGGTTTTAAAAAACTACCTGAACAGTATTTCAACGCGAACACAGTTTCTCTCGCAAAAATTACATTTCCTGAGCTTTAAAACCATTCGTGAAAAAGTAGCTCATTTTCTTTTAACAAGAGCTGAAGACAAATTTCATTCGATTGAATTAAAAAACACACAACAGCAACTGGCCGACCTTTTTGGTGTAACCCGTCCTTCTCTGGCCCGCATTTTTGGAGAAATGCAAAAGGAAGGACTTATAAAGATTGAACGGAAAACAGTTACTTTGCTCAACAAAGAAAAATTGAATGAATTACTGATAAATGGATAACAGGCTTATTTTTTACCCAATATTTAAACCGCACAAAAACCTGGTGGCCTTTACAACCGTAAAAAAAACGTTTGCCCACCCTGCCCCTAGATTTACAGGAGACACACCGGAAATATTTATCGAAAACCGGGAACAACTTGCTTCAATTCTGGAAATAAACCCCTCTCAATTGGTTTTCCCAAGGCAAACACATACCAGTTGTGTGGCAAAACTTTCAGAAAAACCTAAAAAAGAAATTAAAGAGACCGATGCTTTGCTGACCAATAAGAAAAATATTTGTTTGTGCGTGCAAACAGCAGATTGTGTACCTGTTTTACTTTTCGACCCGGTTGAAAATGTAATATCTGCAATTCATGCAGGTTGGCGGGGCACAGTTAAAAAAATCGTTGATATTGCCATCCAAAAGATGCAGGCAAATTACAAATCAAAACCTGAAAATATTTTGGCGGTCATTGGTCCGTCAATCGGCCCGGAAGTATATGAGGTAGGGAAAGAAGTAGTTGAAGCAGCGCAAAAGAACACCCCCCGGTATGGAGAAACCTTACACAAAAGTTTAAACGGAAAATTCCATTTTAATTTATGGGAAGCCAACCGACTGCTTCTTCTAAGCTGTGGGCTAAAAACCAAAAATATTAGTATAGCAGAAGAATGCACTTTTACAAAAACTGAAAAATATTTTTCTGCCCGAAAAGAAGGTGTCGATACCGGAAGAATAGTTACCGGAATTATGCTAATCTAAATTGCAACTAAACAAAAAAAATATCTTTACTCTACCAACTTATATTCACAATGAAAAGATTTAACCGCAAACATTCTAAGGGAAAATATCTAATCGCCTTTTTGATTTACAACCTGTTATTTTTAACAACTATTTATGCGCAGGAAGGTGTGTACTGGCAAGGAATATCAGTTAAGAATCCTGCAGCAATTGGAACACCCTCTGATTGGATTTTTGGAAACTACCTTTTTACCAACTTGAATAAACTAACTTCCGGCGACGAAAAAGGACCTACCGGATGGGCAATGGGAGCCGACTACCAAATTTCACCTGAGACAGGCTCAGTTGGTATTATGTATACTAACACCCAAATGGGTAAAGAGAAAGCAAATCAATTGGAAATGAGTTATGCATATTCATTCCCGTTTAAAAATGGGATTTTGAATGGTGGCCTCTCCTTCGGCTTGCAAAAATACAAAAGTGAACTTTCACAATATGAACTTTATGGTTCATATGGTCCATATGAAAACGATTACAATTCAAACGAATATGAGGGATACTGGGGATATGGAGTTTATACCGGTAATTTTTATGAAGACTTTATAAATAAACAGCTCAAAACCGGAATCGGATTATTTTACAACTCGCCCAAATTTGATATTGGACTTAGTACGGTGAGGTACTTTGAGTTGGAAGAAACCAATGCAACCGAAGCTTATAATTACAGCGTTGATTACGCATCAAACTTTATTACAGTACTTGGAAATTATCGTTTTAATATTCAAAACAAACTTACAATTGAACCCAATATAATGGTCGATTTTTATGAAGGTTATACAGATTTTTATCCGGGAATATTTTTAAAATTTGATAATTTTGTTTGGGCAGGATACAACAATATAAATATTAATGATTTGCACTCTCTATTCCTGGGATTTGATATTGCACAAATATTCAGAGTTGGTTACGCTTATGATTTCACTAAAATATTTAATGACAAAAGCCTAAACGTCCATGAATTTATTTTAGGATTCCGGCTCGATGCCATCTAAAAAAATCTTAAAATCCTTGTCATATAATCCATTTTAGTTCAAAACAATTATCTTCGCAACAGTTAATTTTCCAGACTTTATTTTTGAAAGAAAAAAGTAGCAAATGAAGAAATATACCTTGTTTAACAACGCATTTGGCTGGATAAGTTTTGTTATCGCAGCCGTTGTTTATTTACTGACAATTGAACCCACAGTAAGCTTTTGGGATTGTGGTGAATTTATTACCACATCGTTTAAAATGGAAGTTGGTCACCCGCCCGGAGCACCATTTTTTATGATTTTGGGACGCTTTTTCACCTTGTTTGGAGGAAGTGCTCAAAATGCAGCAGTTATGGTAAATGTTATGTCGGCTCTTGCGAGTGCATTTACAATCATGTTTTTGTTTTGGACAATTACCCATCTGGCAAAAAAACTTGTTAAGTCGGAAGGAGAATTTTCACTTGGGCAAATAATCGCTATTGTTGCCAGTGGTTTTGTTGGTGCAATGGCCTATACTTTTTCAGATACTTTTTGGTTTTCGGCCGTTGAAGGAGAGGTCTACGGAACTTCTTCATTAATGACAGCTATTGTTTTTTGGGCTATTTTAAAATGGGAAAATGTAGCAGACCAACCGAATGCAAACCGATGGCTTATCCTTATTTCTTATATAATCGGCCTCTCTGTGGGCGTTCACCTTTTAAACCTGCTCGCCATTCCTGCAATTGCTTTTGTCTATTATTTCAAAAAATACGACGTAACCCGAAACGGTGTAATTTATGCTGCTATTGTATCATTCGTTTTACTAGCTGGAATTATGTACGGAATTATTCCGGGAGTAGTAACAGTAGGGTCCTGGTTTGAGTTGTTGTTTGTAAACACCTTCGGACTCCCTTACCATTCAGGGCTTCTGTTTTATATCACCGCTCTTGTGGCTGCCGTGGCATTTGGAATCTATTATTCCTACAAAAAGCAAAAAGTGCTTTTGAATACGATATTAACTGGTGTTGCTGTCATTTTATTAGGCTATTCTTCGTTCGCGCTTATTATTATACGTTCGAATGCCCAACCTCCAATGGATCAAAACAGTCCCAACAATACGTTTTCCTTACTGAGCTACCTCAACAGAGAACAATATGGAGCGCGGCCATTGCTTTACGGTCAATACTTCAACTCTCCCTACGATTCCGGAGAGCGTTTTACCGATGGGAAACCTGTTTACTCACAAATTGATGGGAAATATGCTGTTACTTATCATAAGCCAGTCCCAAATTACGACGATAATTTTGAAACAATCTTCCCACGAATGTGGAGTTCAATGGAAGAAATTCATGCAGAAGATTACCAAAAATGGGCGGATATAAAAGGAACGCGTATGCAATACCGAAATGAACGCGGCGAAATGGAAACGGTAATTAAACCTACATTTGGCGAAAACCTGAAATTCTTTTTCCGCTACCAGGTAAATTACATGTATCTTCGGTATTTTATGTGGAATTTTGCCGGTCGCCAAAACGATATTCAGGGGCACGGAAGTAAAATTTACGGAAACTGGCTAAGTGGAGTTAAGTTTATTGACGAAATGCGTTTAGGTGATCAGGATGATTTGCCAGCTCGTTTTGCGAATAATAAAGCGAGAAATACATACTACTTCCTTCCTTTAATTTTGGGGATTCTCGGCATTATTTATCAATACAAAAAAGGAAAGAAAGGCAAAGAAGGGCTATGGCTTGTTTTTCTGTTGTTTTTTATGACCGGCCTTGCCATTGTAGTATACCTGAACCAATATCCGCATCAACCCCGTGAACGGGATTACGCCTACGCCGGGTCATTTTATGCATTTACCATTTGGATTGGGCTGGGGGTTTTGGCAATTTATGAAGCGTTAAAAAAATACATTCCCGAAAATATTTCTGCTGGAGTGGCAGGAGTTGCGGCATTAATACTGGTCCCCGGAATTATGGCAGCCCAAAACTGGGACGATCACGACCGTTCCGGAAGATATACAGCCCGCGATTTGGGAGCAAACTACCTTAAAACATGCCAACCGGGAGGAATAATTTTTACAAACGGCGACAATGATACTTTCCCTCTCTGGTACAACCAAGACGTTGAAGGTGTCCGCACCGACGTAAGAGTTTGTAACCTGAGTTATCTGCAAACCGACTGGTATATCGATCAAATGCAAAGAAAAGCCTATGATTCTGACCCGGTTCCGTTTTCCATGTCGCTTGACCAATATCGCCAGGGAACAAGAGATTTAATATACATTTTTGACAATCCAAGAATATCAAGAAAAACTGTCGGGCTTAAAGAAGCGATTAATTTTATTGCTGACGATAATCCTGCGACAAAACTTCAGCAGGCCGAAAACGCGGCTTATATTCCTAAAAAAATACTCACTTTTAAAATAGATAAAGAAGCGGTAATCAAAAACAATGTGGTTCGCCCTGAAGATTACGACAAGATCGTTGATACAATAACCATCGATCTATCCAACAGAAGTTATATTTCGAAGGATGAAATGATGATTCTTGATCTTTTGGCCACAAACAACTGGGAACGACCAATTTACTGGGCAATAACAGTGGGAAGCAGCAAGTATCTTAATCTTTACAATTATTTCCAGGTTGAAGGTTTTGCCTATCGATTTGTGCCGATAAAAGGAGAAAGTTCGCCGCAAACCATTCAGTATGGAAGGGTTGCAACAAATCTCATGTACGATAATTTGATGAACAAGTTTGAATACGGAAACATGAACGACCCGGATATATATATCGATGAGAACAATGCCAGGATGATGACCAACATAAGAAACTCCTTTAACCGTCTTGCCCGTGCGTTGGTTGAGGAAGGAAAAAAAGACTCGGCAATTGCGGTTATCGACCGGAGCCTTGAATTGATTCCAAACGAAATTGTTCAATATGAATATTTTGCGATGGAACTTGCCGAAACCTATTTTGCTGCAGGCGCTTCCGAAAAGGGGAAAGAAATGGTTACAACAGCTTTTGATGTTTTCAACAACGAGTTGTCTTACTTTCTTTCGCTTGAACCGCAAATCAGAAATACCCAGGACGTGAATGAAGAAATTCAGAGAAATATTTTCTACCTCCAAAAAATGGAACGGATGGTAAGAATGGATGGTGATACAGAATTTTCAAAAAAGATTTCCGATACCATTCAGCTTTATTTTGAAAGATACAAC
The DNA here is from genome assembly GCF_022267315.1 of Maribellus maritimus. Taxonomy (GTDB): domain Bacteria; phylum Bacteroidota; class Bacteroidia; order Bacteroidales; family Prolixibacteraceae; genus Draconibacterium; species Draconibacterium maritimum. The sequence continues at coordinate 32,351 of NZ_JAIKLE010000033.1, read as the reverse complement.
GCAAGTTAATTTTGTATGATATTTTACCCAAAAATGCCAGATTGGAATCAGTCGGTCTGGCATTTTTATTTTGTTAGCAGAAATAATTAAATTGCTTCAAAAATCAAAAAATGGAAAAAATAACAGGCTCATCTCAAAACATTGTTGTTTTTGTTATCTACCTCGTTCTAATTATTTTAGCCATCGCATTAATATTGAAAAACGAAAAAAAGACACATCGTGTTCTCTGGCTGATGGTTGTAATTCTGTTTCCCTATATCGGGTCGGTAATTTATCTTCTGAAATATCTTCTCACCAAAAGGAATAACTTATATCGCTAATACAAAATATTGGAACAAAAACTTTTCAGCGTCGTCTGATTAAATTGCTAAAAAGTTAACCTCTACACAACGTTGTTTTTTTGAATACGACTAAATAAAAACTTATCTTCACGAATAAATTTCAAAAATATTTTTCGATGAACATTTTGGTGATTGGTTCCGGAGGACGGGAACATGCGTTAGGATGGAAGATTAAACAAAGCGACAAAGTAGAAAACCTGTTTTTTGTTCCAGGGAATGCAGGAACATCTGAAATTGGAACAAATCTGGAAGGTAACGTTAGCGATTTTACAGAAATAAAAAGTCTGATACTCGACAATCAAATCGACTTGGTCGTTGTTGGCCCGGAGGTTCCTCTTGTTGAAGGTATCCACGACTATTTTGCAAGTCAGCCTGAATTAAAAAACTTAAAAGTAGTTGGCCCGAAAAAAATGGGGGCGATGTTGGAAGGCAGCAAAGATTTTGCGAAAGATTTTATGCTGAAATATAACATTCCCACAGCAAAATACTTTACTGTTTCTCCCGGAAATATTAAAGAAGGTATCGCCTTCCTAAAAACAATGAAATCGCCTTATGTTTTGAAGGCTGACGGGCTGGCTGCCGGAAAAGGTGTGCTTATCATCGATTCGTTGGAGGAAGCTGAAAAATCGTTAAATGAAATGCTTGACGGCCAGTTTGGGGAGGCCAGTGCAAAAGTGGTTATTGAAGAATTTTTAAGCGGTGTAGAAGTATCGGTTTTCGTAATTACCGATGGGAAAAATTATAAAATTCTACCCGAAGCAAAAGACTACAAACGTATCGGAGAGGGAGACACCGGTCTTAACACTGGCGGAATGGGTGCAATTACACCGGTTCCGTTTGCAACTCCCGAATTTATGGAGAAAGTTGAAAAAAGTATTATTCAGCCTACTGTTGATGGCCTTCAAAAAGAAAATATTGAATACAACGGCTTTATATTTTTCGGGCTTATTAATGTATATGGAGCCCCTTATGTAATTGAATACAATGTGAGGATGGGTGACCCGGAAACAGAGGCGGTAATGTTGCGTGTAAAATCAGATTTTGTTGACTTACTGGAAGGTGCTGCAACCGGAACGTTAAGCAATAAAAATATTGAGATCGACACAAGAACAGCAGCAACCGTAATGCTCGTTTCAGGTGGCTATCCCGGAAGTTACGAAAAAGGGAAAATTATTTCGGGGACCGATAAAGCAGAAAACAGTATTGTTTTTCATGCAGGTACCAAAACCGATAACGGAAATGTGGTCACTGCAGGAGGCCGGGTTATCTCAATAAGTTCTTACGGCAACTCAATGCAAGAGGCCCTGGAAACTTCGTATAAAAATGCCGAAGTCATTCACTTCGACAAAAAATATTACCGGAAAGATTTAGGTTTCGACCTATAACAAATGATACTAAAAATATTAAAATCAAATCGACCAGTAAATTACCTGCTAACAACTCTGTTTGGCCTCATTCTTTGGAGTGCGAGTCTGATGAAGCCATATGTGTACTCTTTTTACAACGGAGAAAGTGATAATATTCTCTACAAGCCTATCCATGAATTTCTGGAAAACAATTTAATTGCTGAAAGTATTATATCGCTTGTATTGGTGCTTTTGCTGGCTTTTCTTATCCAGTTGTTAAATACTCAGTATGCATTTATTCGGATAAGGACAATGTTACCGGCACCACTTTTTGTTTTGATAATAGGTGGTTTAACCGACATACACACCTTGCATCCGGTATATTTTGCAGCTATTTTTTTACTGTTGGCCATCTACCGTCTATTTAGCGCCTTCGATGTTCAGCGTCCTTACTCAGCAGCTTTCGATTCCGGCTTTTTCCTTGGGGTTGGTGCTTTGTTCTATTTCGACATTATTTTGCTTTTTCCTGCCTTTCTTGCCGGAACAGCTATTTTAAGCAGAGAATCAAACTGGAGAAATTTTACAATCAATATTATCGGATTATTGATGCCATTCTTCTTTGCTCTTAGCTATGGTGTTTTTACCGAACAGGTTATGGAACTTCTCAAAACATTTGAGCAAAACATCATTTCCGTCAATAATCATTTTAAAATGAATTTGTACCTGCAATTTTTTCTTGCTTTTCTTATTTTGTTTACTGTTCTGGGTTCTGCAAAGCTTATTCAGCAATATGATACAAAAAAAGTTAGCTCAAGAAAATATTTTAATGTATTGCTTCTCATCTTTCTGTTTTCGTTAGCAGGATTTATTCTTGTTCCTCCTGTTTCGCAGGAAATGCTTGTAATATTAGCGATACCGATTTGCTTTTTGGTAACCAATTTTTTTGTTTTTCTGAAAAGCAGGTTTTGGGGTGAGCTTTTGATTTACTTACTGATAGGGATTGTCTTTTCCCTGCAAATAACAGCATTTTAAGATGGACAATTCAAAACCAACTTTAGCAATTTACGGAATACAAGATCGTGAAAACCATGAATTTCCGTTTTATGTTCACGACCATAACCTTGCTCTTATGCAAAATGGAAAAGTTCTTCATTTTTTGCAACAGGAAAGAATTTCGCGAAGAAAACGCGACAATACGCTTCATATCCATTTAAAATCAATTCTGAAAGAAAAAAAACTTTTAGGAAAAGATTATGATATCGTCTTTGTTGACAATGTTGTTGGTCGTGCTTTTCTAACTCAAAACGGAGATGCGCGTTTTGAAGCTCCGTTAAAGGAGTTTCTTGCCTACGAACCCGAACCAGGCAGATGCTGGTGGTTTGGTAAAGAAAAAGAAGCCTGCGTTTTAAATCATGAACTGGCACATATGTTTTCATGCCTTCCATTTTTTGGAAATTTTAAAGACAACAGCCTGCTTGTACATTTTGATGGCGGAGCCAGCCTGAGCAATTTTTCGGCTTGTACTTTCAATAAAGGAATTCTAAAATGGGAGGAATACCACTGGGATTTAAAACCTTACAGTACTATTTATAACGCCAATGCGCTCGTTTTTTCGATAATTGGCGCAAAGCTGGCGGAACAAAATTCTGTTCCCGGAAAATTTATGGGTTTTGCCGGTTGGGGAAATTACCTTCCCGAACTTGAAAAATGGCTTATTGAAAATAATCTGTTTCAGGACATTTGGGGCAAAACTTCAATTTTTTTTGAAAAAGTACTCACTGACTGGGGAATCGAGCTAAAATCTTTTGATCAGAATTCAAAATTTATTCGTGACACAGCAGCGACCTTACAGCAAATATTTGTAAAAAAAATTCTCAGGAAACTCCAGAAATTAAAAGAAAGAACCGGCGCTGAAAACCTCTACTACACCGGAGGTTCTGCTTTAAATATTGTTGCTAACACTGCGATTATTAAAAGCAATCTTTTTCGCAATGTATACATTCCTCCGTGCACTGAAGATTCAGGTCTGGCATTGGGTGCAGCCGCTTTTGCTGAATGGATAAAACATGGGAAAGTTTTACCTCATTCTGCTTTTTTAAACAATTGGGGAATTGAAAATTACGATACCTGCATTTCTGACGAAACCATTCAAACAGTTGCAAAGGAAATTTCCAAAGGCAAAATCGTTGGGGTTTGCAACGGATTTGGAGAAGCCGGTCCACGGGCTCTTGGAAACCGTAGTATTCTGGCTTTGCCCGATTCAAAAAAACTCGCAAGAAAAATTAGTGTAGAAAAAAAAGAGCGGGAATGGTACCGGCCTCTTGCACCGGTTGCGCTGGAGAAAAACACAAAATACTTTACAGGCGAAAATATCATTCATCAACTTTCGAAATACATGCTCCTCGATTTTAAAGTGCTTCCCGAAAAACACGATGAAGTTGCAGGTGTAATCCATGCAGATGGGACGGCGCGCTTCCAAACCGTTTTTGAAAAAAATGACAATCCTTTTTTATATCAACTATTAAAATATATGGATGAAATTTATGGCGTGAAAGCGCTTATAAACACATCGTTTAATTCAAAAGGAGAACCCATTGTTCATACCGAAGGAGATGCTATTAACTCTGCACATAAAATGCAACTTGATGGATTGGTGATTAACGGAAAATTTCAAAAACTTTAACACACTCAAAAAGAGACCAAAAAACCTGGTTTAAAAACTATTACTATTTTTGCATTTTTCAAAACTGCACATTAATGGCTGTAATATTAAACATAGAAACTTCAACCGAGGTTTGTTCGGTTGCGCTGGGAGAAAACGGTGAGTTACTTTTTGAAAAGGAGAGCCGTGAAGGATTAAATCACTCGGAATTACTTACAGTTTTTATCGAAGAGCTTTTTACAGAAAACAATTTCAACATGAGGGATATAGATGCTGTTGCGGTCAGTAAAGGACCGGGCTCTTACACAGGTTTACGAATTGGAGTTTCCGTAGCAAAAGGATTGTGTTATGCTCTTGATAAACCTCTTATCTCAGTTGGTTCATTGGATTCAATGGGTATTTTCACAGCTCAAAACATCGAAAGTTTTTTTGAAGGAAATAACGACGAAGATTTATTACTCTGTCCGATGATAGACGCCAGAAGAATGGAGGTTTTCACCGCCCTGTACAAATCCTCGGGTCAAACGGTTCAAACAGTTTCCGCCCAAATTATCGACGAGAACTCATTTTCAGAGGAACTAAAGGAAAACAAAATATTGTTTTTTGGCAACGGAGCTCAAAAATGCAGAGAACACCTCTCCCATCCAAACGCCTTGTTTAACGGGCCTCTGAAGACTTCGGCACGGTTTATGCTTTTTTTAGCAGAAAAAAAGTACAACAAAAAGGAATTTGAAGACGTTGCATATTTCGAACCATTTTATTTAAAAAATTTTGTAGCAACCATTCCGAAGAATAAAATTTTAAAATGAAAAAATTCATCATCATATTACTCTCATTTCTGTTTCTCATGCCACAGGCATTTGGGTCGAAAGAAGAAATAAAATTTAATTTGAAATTCGGCTTTGTAAAAGGAGGAGAAGCTAAATTGATTATTTCAGATACTACTTTTAACGGTGAAAAGGCAGTCCACTATTTTTTGGTAGGTAAAACAACCGGGCTGACGGACAAACTTTTTGGAGTGAACGATGTGTATGAAACTACTGTTGATGCACAAACACGTCTCCCTTTAAAATCAATCCGAAACATAGAAGAAGGAAAATACAAATGGTACAATGAAACGTTTTTTTACCACGATATTGACTCACTTAACAGCCAAAAATCAGGTTGGCGTGAAGCCCCCGAAAACCTGGTCGATATCATATCTGTATTTTTTTATTTTATCAATCAACATTTGTTTGAAGAAATTGAAGTTGGACACACCGTAACACTTCCAACCTTTCATGCCGATAAAATTGACGATGTTACCGTTAAATACCTCGGAGAAGACCGGGTAGATACTGACATGGGAAAAACTGACTGTTTTGTGCTTGCCCCGGTAGTTGACAAAGGGAAACTGCTAAAACGTTCCGATGGTTTGAAATTTTTTATTTCAAAAGAAACCAAAATGCCTGTACTTCTTGAATTCGACATGAAAGTTGGTGCACTTCGGGCAATATTAAAAAGCTATAAAATAGACGGTGTTGAACAGGTTACCAAATAAGCGGAATAAAAAAACATCTTAAAAATTTGCAGAAAGGATTGATTTTTAATCGATTTGTTTATTTTTGCACCGATTTTAAAAGATTATTCAAATGGCTACAACAGCAGATTTTAGAAACGGTTTATGTTTCAAATTCAAAGGTGATATTTATACAATAGTTTCATTCCTTCACGTAAAACCAGGGAAAGGCCCTGCTTTTGTTCGTACAAAACTCAAAAATGTAAAAACCGGAAGGGTTATTGAAAATACATTTTCATCAGGTGTAAAAGTTGAGGACGTGCGTGTTGAACGTCGTCAATATCAATATTTGTATCGCGATGACATGGGACTAAATGTAATGAATACCGAAACTTTTGAGCAAATTTCCATTCCTGAATCAATGGTAGAAAACAATGACCTGATGAAAGAAGGCGAAATTATTGAAATTCAGTTTCAGGCAGACGAAGAAATGCCTTTAACTGCAGAAATGCCTGAAAAAGTGGAATTAAAAATTACACAAACCATTGAAGGAGAAAAAGGGAACACTGCCAGCTCTACTGCTTTAAAACCTGCGACAGTTGAAACCGGCGCTGAAATTATGGTTCCTATGTTTATTAACGAAGGAGATGTAATTAAAGTAAACACAAGCGACCGCGCATACAGTGAAAGAGTAAAACAGTAAAAGTTTACCATATATATTTTAATCCGGTCTGCTTAGGCCGGATTTTTTTGTGGCTGATTTCCCGGGCTTAAAAATAAATCGATCGAAACAATCATTGCCGTAAAACCCCAAAAAGGAACTGAAAGCTTATCTGTGTCGAGAAAATTATTCAGAAAACCGTGGATATAATAAGTTACTAATGCCACAAGAGCAGTTAATACTATTTGTTTCAGGCGAATGTCGGTAAGCCGTGAATATGTTTTAACAGCCGTATAAATTACCGTTCCTATGATAAGTAAAAACGTTAATAGTCCTAAAACTCCCGATTCAGCAAGAGGCCCGAGATACTCGCTGTGTGCATTTCCCCCGTCGGCAGAATTGGTACTGATAATTGTTCTGTCCTTATTTAACTGGTAAGGTGCATATTGAAACATATACGTACCGGGACCAAAACCAAGAACAGGCTTGTCAGCAAACATTCGAATGGCACAACTCCAACGGTTTATCCGTTCAAGGTTTGAAGCATCGGAGGTAATATTGGTCATGGAATTAATATGGGTCATAAAATTGGCCGACGATTGTTCTGTATTTTGTTCCAGCTTCATAAATACCTGATTCTGAAACAAAATAAAAAGTGTAATTAGTGATATAAAAGTTATTAAAATCGTACGAAACCTGATTTTCAGTTTAATGATTCCCCACACCCCCAGCGCAATAACCATACTCAGCCAGGCTGCACGACTGTAAGAAAGAATAAAACCAAGCAATAAAATTCCAAAAAATACAATCGAAATAATCCTCACTTTTTTTGAATAGTTTTTCCTTAACGCAAAAAGAGCCAAAAATGGCAGGTAAATGGCCAAAACAGCTCCGTAAGAAGTATGGTCGTTGTAAAACGGAGAAACCACAAAATGCGCTGCCTGTTTGTCCCACAAACCATAACCCAAATGCCGGAAGGTGGAGTAAAATACTACAATCGACAGGGAAATGATATACAACCAAACATAACGTTCAATATTTTTCCCTTCGCTAAATATTTTTATTGCAATTAAATACAAGCCCACGATAAACCATATTCTCGACAAGAAAAATTTAAATGAAACCAGCGGCATGGTGCTCGTTATACTGGTTAATAAAATCCATAACAGATTTGCAGCTATCGCCAGTGAAACCGGATGGAACAAAATTCTCCGATCAAAACTTCTTTCATGGAGAATTTTTAAAATAAATAAAACCAGAACTCCGAATAATAAGAGTTCTGTAGGTAAATACATGTCAAAACTAAAACCGGGAACAATCTCATGAAGAGGCAATGAAAGCGGAGCAAAAAAGGCAATAAGGAATACGATTTTATCAAAAGAAAAAATGGCCAGCAACAAAATGCAAAAAACAACAGGCAAGGCATTGGCTACCAGCATATCTTTTTTCACCACAAACCATAAATTCAAAAGAACAAACGCAATTGAAATGATGTAAAAAAGCGAAATTCTTATGGCCTGGTTCCGAATCACGATTACTGTTTTTTACGGTAATCAAGTAGTAAGAAAACCAATAAAGAGAAGAAAACTGCTGAGATGGTAGTAAATGCCACAATAAGCCATCGAACCGGATACGATTTTTTATCCGCTGGAACCGGATATTCAACTACATGACAATATGTTATCTCTTTCTCATATTCGTTGTAATACAGCTCGTACTGCGCGGTTAAAGAATCAATAACCATTTCCAAATTCTCCATTCTCGATTCAACCCATCGCGCTTTGGTACCCTCCTTTTCAAAATTAGAATATAACTCTTCAATTTTTTTTGTGTCGCTGGCAGAGCCTCTTCCGGCAGCCAGGGCATTCATATAACCGCGTGTAAGTTCAGGTGTTTGTGTTTTAAAATCAAGGATACCGTAATTATTCTTTAATGTGTCGAGCACCAACATCAAAGAATCCAGCTCGTTATATTTTCTGTCGAGCCACTTTTTTGAAATATCAACCATCTCTTTATTTTTGATGCGCTGCATTTCTTCTACTTTTTTGTTGTAGAAATAAATGATAGAATCACACATATCGGAAGCCCGTTGAGGATCACAATCAAGAACCTGAATTTCAGCTGTTTCATACTCTGTTTTTCCTGCTTTTACATTGGTATTGTAAATATCAAGCATATAAGTAAGGTAATGCGGATCTTCCGGATTAATTTTATATACTTTGTCGAGCTGAAAAACATCAAACATTTTTAGTTTAATGTCTCTTGAGTTTACCACTTCGAGCATTTGCTCGGTTTCCGACTCGTTGCTTAGCACCCAAATATTGGTCGGATAGATGCGGGCTGTTGATTTATATTTTGGTTTTATAAACTTTGGTCCGGAAAAAACGGCTGATAAAGCAACGGCAACCAGCCCTACAATTACAAAATGAAATTTGCGTTTCCAGATTAAGTTAAGGATCCGCCGATTATCAAAAAAATCATTCATGTGAAGTGGTTTAAATTTGATCGCACTATTTCAACGAAACAGAACGATTTTTAGTATTTCCGATTATTTTTTTGATGGTTATTGTACGATGATCAAATAATAATTCTTTTTCCCTTTCTGCGCGAGAATGTATTTCCCACCAATCAGAAAATCCTTGTTTACGGTCAAATCAGGATCAGAAACCTTTTCTTTGTTAACACTCAGTCCGTTTCCTTTAATGGTTCTTCTCAATTCACCTTTCGAAGGAAAAATTTCTGTCTTGTCAGCCAATAGATCGATCACATTTACACCAGTTTCAATTTCTGATTTTGCCACCGTAAATTGCGGAACACCTTCAAAAACCGAGAGGAAAGTACTTTCATTCAATTTACGCAGCTGTTCAGCTGTTCCCTTCCCAAATAATATTTGAGAAGCTTCAACCGCCATTTCGTAATCATCTTTTGAATGCACCATGGTTGTAACTTCCTCTGCCAGTTTTTTCTGAAGAATACGGGCATGGGGTGCTTCGCGGTGCTGTTCAATCAAGGAATTGATTCCATCGGATGGCAGAAGTGTAAACACTTTAATGTAACGTTCTGCGTCTTCATCAGAAGTATTTAACCAAAACTGGAAAAACGAATATGGCGATGTTCGCTCCGGATCGAGCCAAACGTTTCCACCCTCTGTTTTCCCAAATTTACTGCCATCAGCTTTTGTAATAAGAGGGATGGTGAGGGCAAAGGCTTCGCCTCCCGCTTTGCGCCGAATCAGTTCGGTTCCGGTTGTAATGTTCCCCCACTGGTCGGAACCACCCATTTGGAGTTTGCAGTTCAAATTTTCATATAGCCACAAAAAATCGTAGCCTTGCACAAGCTGGTAAGTAAACTCAGTAAACGACATTCCTGTTTTTGATTCGGCACTCAAGCGTTTCTTTACCGAATCTTTCGCCATCATATAATTAACAGTGATATGTTTCCCAACGTCGCGAATAAACTCAAGAAAAGAAAAGGTTTTCATCCAGTCGTAGTTATTTACCATTACAGCTTCATTTTCTGCACCGGAATCAAAATCAAGAAATTTTGAAAGTTGTTTTTTTATCCCCTCCAGATTTTTATTCAGAATCTCTTCATTCAACAGGTTTCTTTCCTGCGATTTTCCTGAAGGATCGCCGATCATTCCTGTCGCACCACCAACCAAGGCTACCGGTTTATGGCCAGCCAACTGGAATCTTTTGAGCAACATGATTTGAGCAAAACTCCCCACATGTAATGAATCCGCAGTTGGATCGAAACCAATGTAGGCAGCGGTCATTTCTTTCTTTAATTGCTCATCTGTTCCCGGCATCATATCGTGTAACATGCCCCGCCATTGGAGATCTTCAACAAAATTCATAAAAATATTTTTTAAAAAATTTGCGCAAAGATATAAAATGCTGGCTGTTATTCTGATGGTTTATACAGAAAAACGGAAGTTCTTCGTAAAATCACACCAGACTTAAAGCATTCATAAAAACAATTCCTACCACAATCCAGAATACGGTATTGTATATCATTGAAATTCCAAAAAATTTAACCAGCACTTTGCCTATATTCTGACCATAAAATCTTTTTAGAGCTACAATAAAATAAATCGGAAAAGCCAAAAAAAGCAGGAAGGTTATTTTTCCGGGAAAATTACTGAACAACATATTCAACAAAATAATTAAAAAGAAGTCGATAAAAAGAAAAGAGTGTAAATGAATAGAAAATATGAGATGCCGGATATAATTTTGACGACGACGAATGTAAAACAACTTTAAAATAAGAGCAAAAACAGGCAACAAAAAGAAAAATGCCCACGACATATATTTCAGGATTTTAGCCCAGGCATCCTCGGGCGATCTGCACATTCGAACATACTCCCTGTAACGCGCCTGTTTTTTCAGGTCGGTTTCTTCACTTAATTTATTTTCAAAATAAACTGCAAGTTTATCCAGCAACTGCCGGCTACTTTCAGAGTGCCCGGAAATTCCGCTATTTATACCCGAAATTATATTATTCGCCTTGGTCGAATCAATTCCCGGTGTGTTATTTAGTTCAGCAATCAAAGAGTCGGCAACAAGCATTGAAACTGAATCCAAGCCAACACCATCTTTGTTATTTATTGATGAATCGAGAATTTTTGTTAACCCGCGATTCGAGTATATCTGAAGAACAAAGAACAGAATAAAACTCACAAAAATAAAAATACGAAAAGGCGGCGCATATCTCACTCGTTTGCCTTCAAAAAAATCAGCGGTAAGTCTTCCCGGAAAAAACAACAGCCTGTAAAAAGTTTTAAAAAAACGCGTATCAAACGAAAAAAAATCACCTACAAAATTAAAAAACACAAACGAAAAAGGTCGGTCAAATTCTTTAACTGCCTGACCACAATTAGAGCAATAGTGTCCGCTAAATTTATTTCCGCAATTTTTACAGGTAACATCTTGATAAACCGCTTCCTGCTCCTTTTTTTTAAACCACTTTTTATAATCTGGCCACTTTATCATTGTCATATTTTTCTGAATTCTCCCGGTCATCCCAAATATTTAGAAAAGGGAATATTGAAGGAGCAAAACTTCGTATTGGCTCATATAGTCGTGATTCTGCTTTTGCTTCCCTGGAAAGGATTTCAATATCGTCGTCTACTTTATCAAAAACAACAAGAATAATGCTTAAAATCAGAGCCGACTTTAAAACCCCAAAAACGAGTCCGGCCAGGCGGTTAACAAATCCAAGCATTACTGTGTCAACCAGTTTATTTACTACATTCCCGACTATGTGAACTAAAACTACAATTACCACAAATGTTACTACAAACGATATAATATTCAAATGTTCGGTTTGCAGATTAAAATTCTCAATCAAAAATTCTGACGTTATATCGGAGAATTCAATGGCTCCCCAAATCCCCAGAATTAATGCTGCAAGCGAAGCCAACTCCGCAATTAAACCTTTTCGGAAACCACCAATTGCAGAAAATAGAAGCAATAATCCCAATATAATATCGATATAGTTCATTTTGGTTATTAATTAATGGTTGTAAAAATATGAATTCGGTGCAATTAAAAAAAAATAAAACTCCGGAGAATATTCCGAGCGACCCAAACACTTCGCTGAAAATCAGAGTATAAATCCCAAAACGCTTCAGAATATGAACGGTTTACTATCCAAAATATTTTTTCCCTGACAGTGAATAATAATATATCTTTACACTTGAATTTGAAAATTGAAAACAGACAAATGCCTTTACTCAATTCTGTAATCTCCTGGTTTAATATCAAAAGGATATACCAGATTCAATTATACAGGGAACATCCCATCGAGATTCAAAATGAATCTCTTTTTAGTCTGCTAAACAGCGCCAAACGCACCGAGTGGGGTAAAAATCATTCATTTTCCGAAATTTCTTCTATTAAGGAATTTCAACAGGCAGTTCCCCTCCAGACCTATAACGACGTAAAACCATATATTAACAGGTTGCGCGAAGGTGAGAAGGATTTACTTTGGCCCGGAGAGGTGAAATGGTTTGCCAAATCATCAGGGACAACCAGCGACAAAAGCAAATTTATTCCCGTAACAAAAGATGCACTGGAAGACTGCCACTTGTTAGGTCCGCGCGATGTTTTTGCACTCTATATCAGAAACTATCCGGAAACAAAAGTTTTATTTGGAAAAACACTTATTTTGGGAGGAAGCCATCGTATAAATAATTTAAGCAACAACTCTTATTACGGCGATCTTTCAGCTATTTTGATCGAAAATGTTCCTTTTTGGACTGACTTTATCCGGATTCCTCCGGCAGAAATCGCATTAATTGAAGAGTTTGAAGAAAAAATTGAAAAGATAATTGAAACTACTCTCGACCAGAATGTCACATCATTCGCCGGAGTTCCGTCGTGGTACCTGGTGTTAATGAAACGTGTTTTGGAAAAAACAGGTAAAAATGATATCCTCGAAGTTTGGCCCAACCTGGAAGTATTTTCTCATGGAGGAGTTAATTTTGATCCCTACCGGGAACAGTATAAAAAATTGATTCCTTCTGAAAACATGCATTATATGGAAACCTACAATGCATCGGAAGGATTTTTTGGAATTCAGGATAACCCACACCGCGACGATATGCTGCTCATGCTCGATTATGGTGTATTTTACGAATTTATTCCGATGAAAGACTGGGGAAAGGAGAATCCACGTGTACTGCCACTGGAAGAAGTTGAGCTAAATGAAAATTATGCCATGGTAATTTCGACCAACGCCGGGCTTTGGAGATACATTATTGGTGATACTGTAAAATTTACCTGTAAATACCCCTTTAAATTTAAAATTACTGGGCGTACCAAACATTTTATTAATGCTTTTGGTGAGGAGGTTATTATAGACAATGCAGAGAATGCATTAAAAATAGCATGTAATCATACCAGTGCCATTGTCAATGAATATACTGCTGGCCCGATATTTATGGATGATAATCAAAAAGGAGCCCACCAATGGATTATTGAATTTGAAAAAGAACCTGATGAACTGGAACATTTTATTAATGTTTTAGACAACTCCTTACAAACCCTAAACTCCGATTACGAAGCCAAGCGCCATAAAAACATGACCCTGGAAAGGCTCCATTTAAATGTTGCCCCACCGGGAACTTTTTATCAGTGGATGAAAAACCGGGGAAAAGTCGGGGGACAAAACAAAATACCCCGGCTCTCAAACGACAGGAAATATCTGGATGAACTTTTAAAATTAATTCAGAAATAAAACCAGAATTTTGTACTTTAGAAATCAAAACTTTTTGTCATATGCATATTGCTGTAGCGGGAAATATCGGAGCCGGAAAAACAACATTGAGTGGATTGCTGGCCAAACATTATAAATGGACACCTCATTACGAAGATGTGGACGAAAATCCATATCTGAATGATTTTTATAACGACATGCAACGCTGGTCGTTCAACCTTCAGATTTATTTTCTGAATTCACGTTTCAAACAAATTATTGATATACGGAAATCAGGAAAAACCATTATCCAGGACAGAACGATTTATGAAGATGCGGAAATTTTCGCGCCCAACCTGCACAGCATGGGTCTAATGAGTACCCGCGACTTTACGAATTACAAAACATTATTTGATTTGATGGTGAGTCTGATTCAGCCACCCGATTTACTCATTTATCTTCGGGCATCAATCCCGACACTCGTTAACCAAATTCAAAAACGCGGACGCGAATACGAAAATTCAATCCGCCTCGACTATCTGAAACAGCTAAACGAGCGTTATGAAACCTGGATAAAAAGCTACACTATGGCGAAGCTTTTGGTAGTGAACGTCGATGATCTCGATTTTACTGCAAATCCGGAAGATTTAAGTTTTATAATCGACAAAATCGACGCTCAAATCCACGGGCTTTTTTAATTCATTTCCCGAATTTTTTTGTTGATTTCATCCCAGGTTGCGTCAGGAAGGTTTGGTCCCCAAACCTCAACAACTTTACCGGCAACCATCGAAGCAATATTTCCGCATTTCTCCAGTGCGAATCCCCGGGTTAATCCGTATAAAAATCCGGCGGCATAACTGTCTCCGGCACCGGTTGTATCGATTGCTTTTGCCTGAATACCATGGATTCTAATCTTTTCATTCCCCCTTTTTATAAATGAACCTTCCTTGCCTACTTTTACAACTGCCAGGTCGCACATTTCTGCAATTTCTTCCAATGCTTCCTCGGGTGATTTTTCGGTTAAGGCAAGTGCTTCTTCTTCGTTTGCAAAAACAATATCAACCTTGTCAGTTATAAGTTCTTTTAAAAAATCCAGATTGGCTTCAACAACATTATAACTCGCTAAATCAATTGCAGTAGTCAAACCTTCCGCTTTAGCCATTTCAAATCCCGTTTTTATCAAATTATGATTTTGTACAAGATAACCTTCCATATAAAAATAGCGATACCCTTTTAACAGTGAAGAATCCAAATCAGACGGCAACAATTCAGCAGCAGCTCCCAAATATGTAGCCATAGTTCTTTCAGAATCTTTACTGATAAGTCCCATCACTCTTCCTGTATCTTTTTCACTCAAAGCCATGTGGGTTTTTATTCCTTTTTTGGTAAACTCATCTTTAAAGATTTTTCCCAACTCATCATCACCTGTTTTCCCAATGTATCCTCCATTTCCGCCCAATGACGCAAGACAGCGCATTGTGTTGGCGGCAGACCCACCGTTTGTAACTTCTTTTTTATTATTTATTGTAGCGTTAAAAATATTCTGGGAGAGTTCGGCATCTACCAAAGTCATACTACCTCGGGGTAATCCAAAAGTCTGTAGTATTGAGTCGTTCTCAATTTGTGTAATAATATCCATTAATGCATTCCCAATACCAAGCACTGCCGGAGTGTTGTTTGATTTAATCATAAATTTCGTTTTTCAGAATTTTTTGTAAAAATATTTTTTCTTTTCGGAAAAGCTATTATTTTTGCATCGCTTTAAGAAAAACAAACGAGTTTTTTAAAGGTTGAAATAAATTCCCTAGTAGCTCAGTTGGTTAGAGCGGCGGACTGTTAATCCGTAGGTCGTAGGTTCAAGTCCTACCTGGGGAGCCAGTACAAAAAGACATAAATTGTCAAATGATGAAAAACCGTGTAAGTCAGATACTTGCACGGTTTTTTGTTTTTCGGTGAATGCCATAAAAAGACCCCAAAATGCCACTTTTAGGCCCGTTTTGGTTACAATTTGGTTACAGAAGAAATCTTAAAGTTTCCTGTAACCATTTTTCGAAAGTCTTCATAAGTCTCTGGATTGTCGCATTTTGACTTCGCTCAAGTAGCTCATTAAAATTAGTTTAAACACCTAAAATTTAGCGTTATGAGTTACAGATTTAAGATTTTCTTCTATGCACGCAAAAACTACGTTGACATAAACGGTGAAATAAGCGTAATGATCAGGTTGATGCTGGATGGCCAGAAGGCCCAGTTTACCTCACATTTAAAGGTAGATCCGGCCCTTTGGGATTCAAAATTAAACATGGTAAAAGGTAATTCAAAAGCAGCCGTTTTAGTCAACGAAAAACTCCGTGAAATTAGGATGGAGTTGAACCTACACTACAAAGAATTGAAGCAACAGGGTATCTATTTTACAGTTGACAAAATAAAGGATGCCTTTCTCGGAGTGAAATCAAAAGTACAAATGTTGCTGGTTGTTTTCCGGGAGCATAACGAAGAATTAAAACTTCGGATCGGGAAAGATATTACCGCAGCAGGGGTCAAAAAATACGAGCGTACCTGTACACGTCTGGGTGAGTTTCTGAAGCACCGGTATAATATTGACGATATTCCCTTAAAAGAAATCGACTACAATTTTATTTACAGCTTCGAAACGTACCTGACGACGGTTTGGAATTCGAGCGTTAATACGGTAGCCAAATATTTACAGCGATTGAAACATATCGTTGTTCTGGCAAAGCATAATGGCTGGATTCCTTCCAATCCGTTTGTGAACTTTAAGATCAAGTTTAAGAAGGTTGATCGGGGATACCTGACTGAAGACGAGCTCGTCACCATCATGGAGAAAAAGTTTGCCATCAAAAGACTGGAACAGGTTCGGGATATTTTTGTGTTTTCCTGCTTCACAGGTCTGGCTTACATCGATGTAAGGAATTTGAACGCAAAGGATATTCAAAAGTCTTTTGACGGTCGGCTCTGGATTATAAAGAAACGTCAGAAAACAGATGTGCAGTCTAATATTCTTTTGCTTGATATTCCGAAAAGAATTCTGGATAAATACAGAGGGATGCCGAATGAAAACCGGTTGTTACCCATTATCAGTAATCAGAGACTGAATTCCTATTTGAAAGAAATTGCCGATTTATGCGGAATTGAAAAGAACCTGACATTTCACGTAGCCAGGCACACGTTTGCCACGACAGTTACTTTAGCGAAAGGGGTACCAATGGAAACCGTAAGCAAAATGCTTGGGCACACAAGTATTAAAACGACTCAAATTTATGCACGGATTACTAATGACAAGATAAGTCACGATATGCAGGAGTTGTCAAAAAAACTTCAAAATATGGCTCCGGCTTTTTCTTTATAATTCAGAATCAATGAAACCCATTTTATAACTTGAGGTGCAAAATTGACATCTCAAGTTGGGTGATTTTTGTTATTCATTTTTGCTTTGTTTCTACTCTGCATCATAAATAGTGCATTTCAGAAATAAAACAAATGGTTTTGTTTTAAAAACTCAAATGAACTAATTCTTACTTTGATATGCTAAATGGGCACACATGAAAATTATAAGCTTATCACAACTTGTGATAAGCTTATATTATATAGTCTGCTAAATATAGTCCTGCATTATAGAAATCCTGATTAATAGCAATAGTCAAGCATTGAGCCCTATTTTACTTATAAAATCAATAATTATTTTTTCATTGCTAATTATTTCTTTTTCTGAATCAATAATTAAATCAGCCAAATCTTTTAAAGTACTTATTTCCTGTTCTACATTATGATTATCCTTAACAATAAATTGGTCCTTAGTTAATTTTTCTGTTCCTCTTTGAATAAATCTTCGAAATCTCTCATCCAAACAGGCTTCAATATAGATTATTATTAATGTATCACTTACCTCACTGATCAACTCGACTATTTTTTTATGCCTAATGCCCTCAAAAATAACGCTTTGCGATTGTGCTGGTACGGAAAAATCAATTGCGCCATAAAGGAAATTTTTAGCCGAATGATTAATTAGAGATTCACCTTGAATTTGAAGGTTTGTTCTATTTACTTCTATCCCATTGCTTATACAAATGTGCTTTACATATTTCCCGAATGATACAATAGGTATGTTAAGCACAGAGCTTATATGATTTGCAAAAGTTGATTTCCCTGAACAAATTCTCCCGGAAATTAAAAAAGACCTGTGAAATCTTTTCTTATTTTTCATTACTAAATGCGATACTGTCAGTTTGCTTTAGAACAATCCAGGAAGTGCGATCTTTTTTCTCAATGTACTGTGGACTAATTCTCTTCATTTTTTTTATTTTCACGAAAGTAGCGTAATTTGATTTATTCCTTGAATCCCAGAATTCAGGATCATATGAAGAACAAATATCTACTGCATATCTGCTTTTTAATTCACAAAGTTTTTCTTTGTTAAGGTTTGAATAGCTTTTTATTTCTCCAGCTTCAAAATAACCAATCACTGGTCCACCTGTTTTTTTTACAAATACTATATCGCCTTCCAAAATTCTACCATGAGGACTAATCTTGTTTATTGAAAAACGTGATTCGATCTTTTTTTCTCCATCTAACAAAAGGGATAAATACGGTTCACAGAAAACCGCTAAATGAAGCCCCCTGTTTTCAAAATCTTTTGCAAAATCAATAAGTTTTTCTTTCCATTTCATAATAGATCCAGTCCAAATAATTCGAAAATTCTTTGCGCTCTAAATCTACAAGAAATTTAATAAATTTAAGGGAATCATTAATAGTTTCTGCTTCATAATTTTTTAAGAGAATATTGTTGATATCAGTATAAAGTTTTAAAGAATTGGATACTTGAAAAATTCTGTTTCCACTAGTCCACATATTTGCTTCTTTTCTTATTGGATGTCTCGAACTAACAGTTGGCAAAATATCTCCTTCGACAAGATGTTGTATTTTGGTTTGAGAAGACGGCTCTTGTTTTTTCGCAAATTTAAATCTCAATCTAACGCCATCAATATCTATTTCTTTCCATATATCAACTTTTGTCTTGACAGTTTCCGGCCTTTTGATAATTGTGGAGTGTAGTTTACGGAATATGGCTAGATCTCCTTTACGCCAAAAAGGATACAAATTTGAAACTCCGGCTGCTCTCATGGCATTGTATTCGAAAAAAGGCATAGCATATTCCAATTTTTGAGCATACAACTCTTCTAAACACAGTCCAAGTTCAGAGCAAAAGTTTAATAATTTCATTCTTTCTTTATCAAGTTCGGGCCTTGTATTTAACGGAGGCAAGCTAATAAAAATTAATCCTCCAAGATCAACTACTTGTGTAGCAAACCAGATGAAATTTATAAAGTGATCATAGTACCATGGCGGATCCATAAATACACTGTAATATCTTTTAAAATGATTTGGGTCGATCTCGAAGATATTCTTCTCAAATAAATTAAACTTATAGTTATGATATTTTTTCAAAGATTCTACTATCGGTGTATTACTTTCAATTAGGCTAACCATTTGAGGAATATCCATTTGACACGCAGAAGCAAAGAGAGTTGGCATACCAAGTAGCAAAACAGAATCATTTATTTCATTGTATTTGGATATTAGTCCAACAAGATATTTTAATGTTGAAGTGGTGTTTCTCCATTCATAATCTAGAGGATGAGGAGTCTGCAAAAAATCAAAATGCCCCATATATTTCTTTAAGTATAAATCGGGATTTTGCTTATACAAGTCTAATGAACTATCATCGTTTTCCTTCAGGCTATAATAATTAGATTCATCCTTTATGAGGATTTTCTTCGAAATTAATTTATCAAGAATAATTTTTGTTTGAACGAGATCATGGCCCATTAAATTCTGAGATATAAATTCAAAAGTTCTAGGAATTTTGCATAACCTTTTAATATGTTCATGAATAAATGATTCTTGCATTATATAGGTATTTTGTCAATTGACATATTAATTAAAGAATTAGAATATCTTTTTGTCAATTCCGATTTCCATACTTTAATCGCTTTATATTGCCCTTCAATTAATTCGTTTCGTTTGCCGTTAATATACTTTTTAACTGGACCAAAAATCATTATTTCCAATGGTATCATTCTGAGAAGCATATTTTCGCTTAATGTCTGTATTCGATCCATGAATTTGGGCAGCTCGTATTCAATATTTGTACTTAAAGGAGATGTTAGAGTAATATATGCATATAAGTCGATGTCGAGTTCAAGTATCTTTTCAAAATTTTGAAATTGATCTTCAAAATAATCTTGAGATAATCCTGTTGTCAAAGAGAATGTGTCCTTATTAAATCCTTTAAAACAACATACTTTAGAATAATTTTTATATGTAGTCAGTAGTAATATTTGTTCACTATTTAGATACTTAAATAAGAAATCAGTACTCAAATTATCATCAGACCACAGATATACTTTATTTTCTAACCCATGGTCAATCAAAGCTTCCATCATCCAAACAGTCCATTCCGGGATTAGGTCAGGTTGTCCTCCAGAAAGATCAATAACCTTTGGAGGATCTTCCTGGTTTAAATACATATCGACCAATTCTCCACATTGGAAAAATTTGGAATTTTTACTGAATCCATTTAGATTTTCCGTATCTACAAAACAATACCAACATCTGTAATTACAACCGGAGACTTGAAATACTTGAGCACGAATTTTATCCTTTGCTTCTAATTTTAATTTATTGCATGCAGGAACGATTGGTAGAGGATCATATATCCAGTCAGAATTGTTACCAAGTTTAAAATGATGTATTCTTCCATATCCATTGCAATTGGCAGGAACAGATAAATCTTTTTCCTGCATTGTATTTTTAAAAGAGGATATCAGAACTTTTTTTTCTTGGATATTTATTAATCGATTCCTTAAAACTAAGGATCTTTCTTCTAATGATATCATATTTGATTCGTCATTGGCCTACGTCAGTTATACCTTTTACACGATCCTTTATATAAAGCATAATCAATTCTATGAAAAAATTTATTTGTTCTTCCGTGTAATTCGAATCTGCAGGGATTTTATACCAATACTCAATACATTTTCTGCAGCAAGTGGCAGTTGCATGTTGAGCATAATTGATTATATTTCCCTCTTTTGGTGTCTGTCTACCATCGAATATTCCCAAATTTCTAGCTATTTTTTGTCTAATAGTTTTTTCAGCTTGTTCCCTAAGTAGAATCTTCCCCATTTTATAAGCTTCCTGCACAGCACTTTTTTTTATTCCCGTGTGCCAATAGACATGGCGAATCAGCTCTTTTTTTAACATAGTGAACGTGTAGTTAACATCTTGTAAATCTGTTCTTTTGATTCTACTCCAATCAACCAGGTCTATCCCGCAATCGCGACAGACACCATCTTTCCCATATTTCTCCTTCAACTTTTTATTTAGCTTAAAGCAATGAAGTTCATCATCGCATTTAGTACTTGTACAGGAGATGTCCAGCGGTGTAAGTTCACTTACATTTTTTTCAGGAGATATTCTTTTGAATGGCATAACATTATATTTTTAAAGCACGTTCTAATAGTTCATTTTCAAATGACAATAGCTTTTCTCTTTTTATTTTGCCGACTACTACTTTTGAAGAAATATCAACTGGCCTAGGGCTTGTAATTTGTAAATTTTGAGCAGTTCCCCACCAATTTTCTCCTTGGAATTCTAGTCTTCTAGCAAGGTAATTTGCCAGAAAATCTATTCCAATGTTTTCCTCTTTAGCTATTTTAACAACAGATCTTTTGAGATTCTCAATTTTCCAATCTGCATCCTTTATACATTTTTGAACTAGATCTTCTTCTTTTCCGCTAAAAATTATTTGGTTTGCAAAAGCATTTGCCTCACGCTCTTCTATATTTTCATTGTTGAGTATCAAGTTTATTTCATCAAACTCAACATAAGAAGTATTTTCCTTTTCTAGATGTGTAAATACATGATACAATTCATGTAATAAATCAAAAACCCAACGAGCATTAGAATTATCCTTTTGTTTTAATACAATTACATGCCTCCCTTTTAAATTCCATGCTGCACCATGAAAAACTCCACTATCAGATAATGGGAAAACATATATGCCTAAATCCCATGTGAATTTAAGAATATTATTGAAATTCAATATACTAAACTTATTATAAAACATTGATTTGAACTCTTCTATATCTTGTGGATAATCATATTTTTTTTCAATATCACATCCCTTTAAAATCGTCTTTGCTATAAAATATGCGTAATGAGTATAAGCTTTGACCTGATTGATGTTTGATTTCAACTGTGTTTTATAGTATACATTTTTTATCGGTTCTGGTTGAAATCTCAATTCTTTTGAACTCCATATCTCACTGGCTTGCCATCCAAATACTTGTGATAGATAAACAGATATCTCATTAAGCAAGAGTTCCGGTACATCTTTAGAGAATTCCTCCAAAGTATTTACAATTCTTTTAGGTAATATTTTAGAATAAAGTAAATTTCGATCTATTCCAATGTTGCTAAGTTTATGTAAGAGTACTGATAGACTTTTTTCAGAATTTTCAGTGATCGATTCTTGATTAGCAAGGTCACCTAATGAGTATCCCATTGATGCTAAGATCTTTCTTAAAGTTTTAAAATTAACGTCTGTGTGTCCTTTTTCAATTCTTGAAATCGTTTGGGGAGTCAGACCTGTTCTTTTAGCAAGCTCATTACTTTTGATCTGTTTACGCTCTCGTAGCACCTTTATTTTTTTTCCTATTTGCAAAGCCTGTTCTTCTGCTTTTTCTGCAACGAATCTGGCAAATTCTATATCAGAGATAATTCTTATCTTATCCCATGGGATTATTATATCATCATCTTTAGTTTTTAATATTATTTCAAATTGATTATTGGAAATACTAACAATTTCCGAAGAATCAATATTATCGGCTATAAAGGATTGAAATCTAATATTTTCTATATCTCCATTCTCGAATTCTACTACTAAATAATCATCTTTTATTTTGGCGTTACTTATTCTTTGGTATTTATGGCTTTTCCAATTTTTCATTGCTATTATCTTTTGTATTTGTAAGTATTGTATTTGTCCCAAGCATCGATGAGAGCGTCGAGTTCTTCATAAAGAAGTGATTTCAATTTTTTTGTTATCCGTTTCCCGTATAATAAATCTAATGTAGGTAGTGCTATTATGCTTTCAACTTCGTCACTCCATCTCACATGGCAATGTGGTGGATAGTGGTCATCAACATATATGTAAATTTTGAAATTATCTCTTTCAATTATTTTCATAAAACAAATATACACTTTAATATTAATATTTAAAAAATAAATTAACATTTATGTTAATTTATTTTTTGTGTTTTCATCTGATGAGATATGAAAAATAGATAGAGACAATCTACGACTCACGTTAAAATAGGTTATTTCTAATGAACGAATAACTGGAGGGTTTATAAGAGAAAAGCATTGTAGGGTGAGCTTTACCCTATCAAGGATTTTCAAATAATAAATAATTATCTATACTAATTAGCACATTTCTGAATGATATAAGTACTTTATTTGACCTCCTAAATCAAAAAACAAACAAATATGGAGGTCATTAATAAATTTCTATTTCATTGCGAATTTGAAAAACGTCTCAGTAGTAAAACATTAAAAGCCTATTCAATCGATTTAAAGCAGTACAAAGCATTTCTAGTTAATCGGAATGTGGTTAATACTTTACTCATGACTAAAGAGAATCTAAAAGATTATTTACAATTTATCTCGACATTCAAGCCCAAAACCATTAAACGAAAAGTTGCATCAGTCAAAGCCCTCTTTAATTTTCTTGAATTTGAAGAATTAATTGAGATCAATCCATTCCGAAAAGTAAGAATCAGAATTAAAGAGCCAATGGTTCTTCCACGCGTAATGAATGTAGAAGAGGCGACAAAAATTTTCACTATAGCTTATGGGGAGTTTAATGAAATGAACAATAATAAAGAAAGTTATTCCTTCAAAGAAAAAAATCGGGATATTGCTGCTCTTGAGTTATTGTTTGGAACAGGTGTTAGGGTGTCCGAATTATGTACATTAAAATATAGTGATATTGGTATTGGATTTTCTTCTATCCGGGTCAATGGAAAAGGGAATAAAGAAAGAAATATCCAGATAATCAATAAAGACATTAAAAAGGCACTCCAAAATTATTATCAACTATTTTCGTCTGACATTGAGAATCAGAAGTATTTTTTTATTAATCGATTGGGGAATCGGTTGTCAGAACAGTCCGTACGATTAATGATTAGAAAATACAGGAAAAAATGTCAAATCACTAAGAATATTACTCCACATGTATTCAGGCATACTTTTGCAACCTTACTGTTAGAGCAAGATGTGGATATCAAATACATCCAAAATCTACTAGGACACAGTTCTATTATGACGACTCAAATTTATACCCATGTAAGTACAGAGAAACAAACGGAGATATTGCAAAATAAACATCCCAGGAATGATCTGATGATAGTCCGTTAGTTTTCCGATCGAATAACGGATAACTAAACATTATCAGCCAAATGCAAGAATATATAAAAGCGAAAAAGGTATTTATTGACAATTTCACCAATCAATTAAAATTATCCAATTTGTCTTTCTTTTTAGGGGCAGGCGTTAGTGTTGGTGCAGGATTCCCTTCTTGGGAGGGACTACTCGAAGATATAGCGAATGATATTGGAATTGACCTTAAGAAAGAAAATGATTACTACAAGATTTTTCAGTACTGTGTTAATGAATTAGGTCTATCAACAGTAAAGCAACGAGTATACGAGAAATTGAGCACTCTATCATACAAAAGCGAGGGAATCGAAAGTGCCCTAAAACTGCCTATCGATAGCTTTTGGACAACCAACTTTGATCAAGTTTTAGAAAGAAACATAGAATTTAAACATGCTGTTAGACCTATAATAATCTATAAGGATACTGATCTCACAAATGTTCAAGCTAATCTTAGTAGAGCTAACTTTAAGGTCTTTAAGTTGAATGGTCATCTTGAAGATAGAAAAAGTTGGGTGCTCACACAAAGCGACCTGGAAAAATATAGAGATGACCATAGTGGAATGCTTACCTTCCTCAGAAGAGAACTTGTTCAAAATACATTTTTCTTTTTAGGCAATAGCTTTACTGACACAGTAATTCTGTCTGCACTGAGTGAAGTGAAAAAATACTTTGGAGAGCTAAATCAATACCATTATACAATATTAAAGAGAGATAAAAAAAGACAAGACTTTGATTTTTTCATTAAAGATTTAGAAAGGAGATATGGAATTAAAACACTAGTGGTAGATTCTTACAGCGAGATACCAATTGTCCTAGATGAAATAAGTGATCGACTACGAAAAAGACAAATCTTCTTTTCTGGATCATTCAGAAGTATTTTAAAAGAAGAGCAAGACTTTGTTACAATTTTATCGGAGAAATTAACAACTTTGTTGTTGGAAAATAGCTTCAAAATATGTTCCGGAATGGGAAGACGGTTAGGTGATTTGATTGCAGGAAATTCTCTTCGATGGCTGGTAGAAAATAATCATATTGTTAGTAAAAGTCTAGTTCTTCGTCCAGATAAGTACTATCAGCACGGAAGCGATGGTAAGCCGAATGATATTACACGACGAATGAGAGAGTATGCTCAGCATGATTCTGGTATCGCAGTCTTTTTGTGTGGTCAAGAAAGAGATGATGCAAACGGTTCAGAAGGTACGTATCAAGAATTTAAAATCGCATTAGAGAATAATCTAAAGGTTATTCCGATTGGAGCAACTGGTTATGAGGCAAGAAAAATTTGGCAAGAAGTTAAAAACAATATAACGCGTTATGGATATTTAGAAAAATACATTGATAGATTAGATGACAAAACAAACCCGGATGAACTTGCCAGAGTAGTAGTACAAATTATAAAAGATATTCAGCAGTAAAGTTTATTTAATAATATCATTGTTTGGATTTCCAATATAAGTGTTTCACGTAAATCTGCGGCCAAATTTAGTTTAGTGTAAGAAAATATGCGCTCAAATCCCTTCCAATAATACTGTGGAAACATATTGATATTCCTTGTGGTAGTTGAAAGATAGATACACATACTATATAGTATTGATATGCGAGCATTGTGATTTTCACCACTTATTTCTAAATAGGATGAAAGCATATTGATAATGAATTTATCCTTACTATGAGATTCCAGATAGTAGAGCAATTCATTTAATGTTGGATACGTACATTTTTTAAGCTCATCAGACAGGATTTTAGTAATTATATGATTGCAGGTCAACAAAGTGCCCGAATGGCCGTTGAGCTCTTTATAAACAAGTTCGGTTAGCCATTGATATTTTTCAGGAAGTTCTTCTGGTGAAATATTGTAGAATATTGGGAAGATAGTGATTATGTTTTTGTCATATTGTTTCTTCAAGTGTTCCATCTCTTCAGCAACACAGCTCGATTGAATCGAGTTTTTACTCATAACAATAATTGCATACTCCGTTTGTAATATTCCTTCAATAAAATTCTTATAGTTCCGTTTATCTCCCATTAACATCTTATGTCTATCATACCAAATGGCAAAACCAAAGTTTGACATATGGTACACTATTGATTCTACCACAGCTTGCCTATCTTTACTTGATAAACAAAAAAAAATCCTTTTCCCTGTTTTTAACCGAGATTCATCCATTAGACTATTTAAAAGCGTGATAATGTTTAGTTATCCGTTATTGGTATAAAAATACAAAATGAATTGAATTTAAATTGCTACATATCAATTATGTTCCATTATAGATTAATATTTTGGGGAATTATCTCTGTTGCTTCTCTAATTGACAAAAGTCCAAATTCAAACAAAATACTGATTGACGTTCCCGTACCTCCAGCCCCTTCATTCCGGTCATTCATCCCTCACATCCTGCATTCAGAAGCTTCCTGTACCCCGCGTAAGAGTAACTCCTGCATTTCGCTAAGTCACCCTGAGCCGGATTGAACCGCTCATTTCGTCGTTACACTTGCCTTGCCTACACCTTTAAAAATTTCAAATAAAGTTCCAGTGCCTCCGGTAACTTCATTCCAGGCATTTCTCCGAACCTGTTCGGAACATTTCTTTCACTCAGTAACCTTTGGCACCGCGCACAAGAGTAAATGCTTCATTTCATTTCGCTCGCCCTGTCTCCGAACAGACCTCGCTGTTTTACATTCAGCTTCTACACTTGTTTTTTCCGACACATAAAATTGTTGTGAATGTTTAATGGCTTTTCGAAAAAAGCAATACTAACTTTTCAAATCACATTTTTACAGATTCTTCTTTCTCTAGTTACGATTTTAAAATCATGCTTTTCCGTTCGGCCATTGTTGTTCCGATGGCAAAGGTAAATCCGTGTTTTGTGGGTATGCAAGTTCAAGCCTCCGGTTTTGCAGAAAATCTCCATCCTCCTTCATCAGATAGTATTTCCCGCAAAAAACCTGCATTCCCAAACACTACCTTTTTTAGCCACCAAAACAACAACGACCGACCCGATGGAAAGACGCATAACATTAAATGATAATACTATGAAAAAGAAAAATGGAAATAACGGAATTGAAAATGTGAGTAACGAAAAACAAAACTCACTCTCCTCCGGAATCCGCATAAGCTTTGGTGGAAAATTCCCAATTATCAAGCAAAAATTTGTAAAAATTAAAGAGGCAGAATATTCAACGGATTTCGATTTTTTCATCCAAAATCAGGTACACGTAGTTATAAGCAGCAATAGAGGTTGTACGATTTGCAGTTCAGTTGAAAAACGGATATTCTGGCAAGGTTCTACACTTTCTGATGATGCGGTGTATAACGTGATTGAGACCATTCATGAGGACATTGTATCCTTCCGCTATGGCGGGGAATTAGTTTACTAATCAAAAAGCAAAGTGATGAAATTAGCTGATTTGAATAGAGACTGGAAGCAGGATATCACCTTCAAATACAAACAGGGGGTAATTGAGTACCAATGCAAAGTGAAATATCTGCCATTTAGTAATAAAAACAAGGATGAATATGAAACCCACGACTTGTCAGAAATCGATACCCCTGTTTTTCATTTCGAGTTTGAAACCCTGAATACAAAGAAAATGACATATCAATCTCACTGGATTATGCCCTACTCTTTGGTGTGGTTTTTGGATACTTATCCCGATTCTTCGTTAGAAACAATGGTTCGATTTGCTGCAAAGGAGAATAGATATGTTGAAAGAATCTTAGTGGTAAATCAAAAGTTGAAAAGAGGTACACAATTATCAATCTTCTAACCGACCCATTATGAAAAGAATATTTAATAATCTCCCGGTTCGATGGATTCTCAGGCTTGCTATTATTGCTCTTGCTTCGTATATCACCGGATTAAGTTTTTGGTGGTGCTTGTTGGCTTATATTGGTATCATGTTTCTTATTGAATTTGCAAAGAATATAATTGTTATAATCATTGGGATTGTTTTGGTTATTGGTATATCCTTAGCAATGTTTTTTGGGTTGTTAGCCCTCTAAATTTTGAAAAATAAAAGAAAAGGCAACTCAACAGTTGCCTTTCATGTTAACCCCCAAACACACGATAGGTCGGGATGACCTACCAATAATAAAGGTACTGAAATTATGATTATTAAACAATAATATATTACAGTTTCTTAACTGAACAAGCTTTTGCCAAATCCCCGTTTTTGATAACAAATCGCTGATGCCTTCCTCCATTCTTTTCGAACAGCTCAACAACCAGTTGTTTTTTATCAGGAATGGTAAATTTCTTAAATGCAAAAACGGTGCTTTCTCCTTCTTTCCCATTAACCGAGGTCAGATAATTGTAAGCCCGCACAGGTTCTATGATGGTTTCCTGAATAGCAGTCCGTTTGACTACTTTTTTATCGACGATTTTGAAAACAAGGAAGTCAATATCAAATGGAATGTCAGAGGTGTTCTTGATTTCAGTATGCAGGAACAATAGCCCGTTATGGCTGAAAATTCCCCTGAGTTGGAACTCAATTCCAAATTGATTGCTTTTTACATGTTTAACTTTTTTCCGGTTGGCTTTATAGATTTTCTCCATTGCCATCTGTACCGCTTGCGGCGATTCATTCCCCAAATCAGAAAGTTGAACCTCCATGGAATTTTCAGGACGATTGGTTAACTTGTTGTTATGAAGAAAATCTTTCATTTCAATGCTTAATTTTTCTGGTTCTTTCGAATAATTCACGATGAATGAGTAAAAGCTGCCTTCATCGGTAATCACTGAAAAGTTGGTTTCTTCTGTAAAACCTTTTATAGCAGCTTTTACCCGAACTACATTCTCCGCACCCTCTGCTTTTCCCGCTATAATATTGGATGAGCCCAAATCAATATAGGAAATCCCCGAAGGGAAAATGAGGTGAACCGTTTTGTCATAAGTAACCTCCAGATAATAGGAAGGAATTACGTTGTTTTTAGGGATAACTTTTGTATAATCGTTTTGAGCAAAAAGGGATAAAGTTGATAGATATAAAAGGACAAAAATTATTGGTTTCATTTTAATGAATTTTTAAGATTAAACAAGTTGACTTTAGTTGGATGGCATCAACAACAAGCGATGCCCGGCTTTCAGAGTTATTTTGGTAGTCCGTAGTTTTTTTGAAACATATTGGGAAGTCCCCTGAATAAAACTTCGTCCCACATCAGCCGCCAGTTGCTGTCCTGCAGTTGTGCCCTGTGTAATACTAATGCTTGTCCCAGCATCACGCCCCATAGAAGCAGTGATTTCTTTTAAAGCCGTTGTTTCCACAGAGCCAGGAATAAACAGGCCTTGCTGTCCGTCTGTGTCGTAGGCATTTAATTGAACCGGGATAATATTCCCATTGTGTTCCAGGGATTGAATAAATATCTGCAAACGTTCTCCCTGAATTTGAGCGATGCCGGTTATTAGCGAATTTTTCGGAAGTTTAAAACCACCGGTTTCCACCGGTTCAAGCAGGCGAAGTTTTACGTTTTGCCCGTTAACCACTGTCTGGGTGCTGTTTACACATGCCCAAATCGTATTCCGGTCTTTCTGAGTTTTCTCATTTCCAGCCGTTATAAAAGAATAATTACGAGGTGTTGAGACCTGCCCGATAAAAGCCGAATCACTAATATTCTGCCCCAGTGCAGAAACGGTATTATCCGAAATGGTCCTAACAGGTTTTGAAGGAACCGGTTGCTTTTCCGTTTCTGTTGGTTGAGATTTTGTTGCTGAAACTTCAGTTGCAGCAGCCTGCCCGGAAGATTCCGGCATATATTTGGAAGCCAGTTGATAGGATTTTTCCATTAGCCTTAACTGTTCATCCACACTGCCTCCTTGTTCTTTCTGCGCGAGTTGATTTTTTAACTCCTCAATTTCCTTTTTCAACTTTTCATTTTCAGAATCCTCTTTTGGCTTTTCATAGAAACTGTTAAGTGTTTTATTAATCCCCTTATAAGCCGAAGCAGAATGTTGTATTGCTTTCTGAGGTTGTTTTGAACCAGAGAATTTCCCGTTTGATGTTGACTGTTCAGCCTTGCTGTCTGGCACAGACAAATCTAATTTTTCTAGTTCATCCTGTCCAACCATTGCTGAAAACTGTTCCAGCGAACGAACTGGCTTTTCCTCAAAAAGCTTCTCCTGTTCAAAGGCGCTGAGTTTGTCTTTTATCAGGTTGCTTTCCGCAGGCATTGGCAGTTCTGTGTTCAATCCCGTTGCTCCTTTGGTTGTCGTGCTTTTTTCTGATGGTTTAAAAATAAGCCAGAGGCTTGCACCAAAAACAGCAAACATCAATGCAAAAACCGCATACTTTTTTAGCTGTTGCTTTTGCTTTGGTTTCAGTAACGTTTTATTGTTTTTGTTCATGAATTACATCTTTAAGTTTATGGATTAAACTGTCCTGTGGTAAGTCAAGAGGTTTGATATGCTCAATGTCAAGTATCTTCTGCACCTCCTGATTATTGAAAGAATCCCAAAGCATGAAAGAGAAAACTGAGGCAAAAAGTAAGCACAATCCAAGCACAACAACTTTGCGTTTCTCTTGTGGAATCCGTTCACATGCTTTTCGGATGGTATCATCCAGCAACCGGCTGGTCTTTCTGATTTTTTGCTTCATGGCTATCGGTTTATGGTTTGAATATCCCTGTTTTCTTTTACCGTAAAATTCTCAATCGTAAAACCATGCGGATTGTTATCACTTCGCACCGAGTTAATCAGGTCGCAGGTGGTAACCAGGCTCCGCTGCGTGATATTACTCTCCCGGATAATAACCTGCCGGGCATAGGTAAAAGCCGAATAAGGGTAATTCCTGAAGTCAACCACCACACTGTCCACCTGTAGTGTCTGGTTGATATTCCCGGAGATAATCCGGTTGAAATACCCTTTCTCAACCAAATCTTTGTAATAGGTGTAAACGCTTTTGTCTGCCAGAAACATGGCCCGGTTAATGTTGGATTCAATGGCGTTTTTATCCGGCGAGAGCGTAAAGAACAGTTCGTGAAATCGCCGGATATGTTCCCGCGCTTCCACCGGACGGTTCTGGGACAAGTCCTGCGAAAGGGCAAGGATTAACGATTTCCCTTTGTCCAGAACGTAGATTTTCTGTCGTTGTTTCTCGGCAAACTGAAAAGCGCTGAAAACCGAATAACCGGTAATACCTGCGCACAGGATGACAAATACAATCCCGAAAAAACGAACCTGCCTGAAACTCGTTTCAATATTTTTTAATGATTTAAATTCCATAACTTTCTTTTTTAAAATTCTTATTCTTTCTCCTCTCCTTTGGAGAGGTCGGGAGAGGCTCTTTATTTTTTTAATAGTTTCCCTGATATATTCCCTGCTGACGCCCCGACTGCACCTGCTGCCACAGAACCGGCTTTGCTTGCCGATGAACTTACATTCTTCCCGTAATTGCCCATACCTCCGGCCATGATAATCCAGTTTGCCACTGTTGGAATCGTGAAATAGCCGATGATACCGATAACCATAAATACGATATACACCCCATTGGAAGCCTCGACTGAATAGGTTGGGTCTGCCTGAAGCTTGTCAATATCTGCCTGCAACATCAGTACCTGAATCCGTGCAAGGATGGAACTGAACAGGTCTGAAACCGGGAGCCAGAGATAAACCGAAATGTAACGGGAGAACCATTGTGTTATGGTGGATTGAAACCCATCATAAATGCTGATGGCAAAAGCAATGGGGCCGAGAATGGAAAGTACAATCAAAAAGAAAGTACGGATGGTGTCAATAACCAAAGCTGCCGCCTGAAACAGGATTTCCAGAATCTCGCGGAAGAAATCGCGGATATTTTTTTTCATGTTATACAGGCTCCGTTCAATATACATTCCCGACATGGTTGCCAAATCCGAAGGGCTCCATCCCAGCTCATCCAGTTGCTTATCAAACTCCTCATCGCTGACCAGAAAAGCAGTTTCCGGGTTCCGTTTCATGGCCTCGATTTCCAGTTCTTCTTTTAAATCCCGGTATTTTTCCATATCAAAAGTCTGGGATTCCAACATCTGGTGGGTGCCTTTTACAACAGGGCTCAAGACTACATTGATTGTTCCCAGAACAAAAGAGGGGAAGAACATAATACACAAGCCAATGGCAAAGGGGCGCAAAAGCGGGTAAACATCAATGGGTTCAGT
>NZ_JAIKLE010000032.1 GCF_022267315.1 Maribellus maritimus | reverse complement strand
CAAGTTCTTTTAAATCCTCTTTTATATTGAATTTGCTTTGTCTTCCCATGCTTCAAAGATAATACAGCGGCACTATATACTCAAATTGGTATAAGTATACACAATCATATAACAAAAAGCACATTGCGGAAATATACATTGGAAAACTCATCCTCAGTAGAGGGAAAATTTCCAAATGAATAAAACAATATCTTGGATACTAAAATAGATAGTCGTTTTCTTTAAAAGAAGGTTCATTTGCCCAAGGCCGGCAGTTACCCAAAACGTTCAACATCAATTCAAAAACAGAATGCCGCTGATTTCCAACGAATATGGTTTATAAAGACATGTTATAACAAGGCGACGGAACCGAATTCAAAATAACCGGTATCAAATTCAATCAGAAAATTCAGAAATTTATCTTTACCAGGGCCGTATTAAAACAATAACTGTTATAAATAGAAGAGAAAGACAGCTATCGCTTGGCAGTTGTTTTTTGCAAAGCGAAAAAACCAACCTGAAGCTCGCAGAAGGTTTCCTCCTATGGAAAAAGTTCGCCCGAGCACTGGAAGAAGGTTCCTCTGCAGGAGAAAGTTTGCGCGAGGCTTAGCTGAAGGTTTCGGCACTTGCCGAAAGGCTGTTTTGGGTCTTGCTCTGTGTTCTGCAGGTGCCGAAAGGCCTCCGGAGTCCCGGTGGAGACACCGGCAACTGCCGACGCCGTGCGTGAAGGCTGGTTTCTCCTTTTTTCCAAAAAAAGTTGGATGATATGATTTGCAACTACATCGATGTACACAGCCGCTATTTTCGACCGCTATTTTATTTCTGTTCCTCACCGATGTTGTGAAATAATGTTTATTTTAAAAAAAATTAAAACCAAAAACAATACCTGGAGACAAAAGAAAACAAATAATTATATTTTAGATAATTTTACATAAAAGATGTTACTATGCCATCAAATTCGGGGTGTAACATGATCGTTGAAAACGAAATAATATAAATAACATGACCTAGTGGACATACACTTACCGCTAGGGGACATTTTAAAAGATGAAAACAATCAAGAAATATTTATTAATCATTATTAGCATATCTATGCTCTTTGGTTGCCAAAAAAAATCGAGAAAAGTTCAGAATATTGAAACTTTCGGGAAACTGTATGGTTATGCACGCTGGTTTCATCCAAGTGATGAAGCACAGGAAATTGACTGGGACAAATTCGCAATCCTTGGCGTACAAAAAGTAGAAAATATTAAATCAGATGCTGAGCTGAGAGATACCCTGTTTCATCTTTTTTCACCTATCGTTCAAGGACTGCAAATTTCTAATGGAGAAATCAAATCTCCGGTTGACTTACATTCACTAATGCCGTCCGATACTTTAAACAACAAGGTTGTTACATGGCAACATTATGGAGTTAATCTTGGAGAAAAAAGTAATATTTACAAAAGTCACCGCACGTACAGGGATACAACTGACTCTTATTCCGCTTTCATTAAATCAATAACTGATGTATCGAAATTTCAGGGTAAAGAAATAAAGCTAACCGGGTATTTCAAAGTGCAATCTTCAAGCCCGGGCAGTGAAGCGAGGTTATTTTTATTACCTGTCACTGGAAATCAAGATTCACAGTATTTTCAAAGATGGGTGATGAAAAATGGTGTTACTATTAATTCAACGAAGTGGGAGGAACTTGAAGTAGCTGTAAAAATTAGTAACGACACTAAATATATTACACTAGGGGGAATCCTCAAAAATGATATTTCCTTGCTTTCTGATAATCTTTCATTGACCGTTAAAAGAGGAAATAAATGGGAGGAAATAAGCTCTGCGAATCTGGATTTCGAAAAAGACCAAAGTAAATCCAACTTAAACAACTGGCAATTTGTTGAGGATAAACATAAAATTGAATTGATCGAAAGTAATTTTAATTCCCGCAAATTTGCCTTAAAAGCTGAGTACACAGGAAAAATATTTGAAGAAGTTCCTGCGTTTGGAGAATGTATTCACGAATCTATTGGGAACAACCTTTATTGTATAATTCCTTTGGCATTATATGATATAAACGGAGCTACCTACCCAAAGTCTAACGACAGAGAATTATTCGAATTAAAACAGAAGATATCAGAAGCAAAAACAACTTCTGACTTTTATATGTACACCAACCTGGCAAGCATCGTAATTGCTTGGAATGTGTTTCAACACTTTTACTCTTATTTCGATGTAATTAAAACCAATTGGGAAGCAGCTTTGCCTGAAACGTTAGAAGAAACATATTCAAATAATGATAAACCGGACTTTACCAGAACGCTGAGTAAAATGGTTGCAAAACTGGAAGATGGACATGGCGTTATATATGGTACAACAACGTATCATATACCAATCAGGACAGAATTAATTGAGGAAAATATAGTTATAACTGCATCAGATATTCCACAATTCAAAACCGGAGATGTTATAAAGAAAGTAAATGGAGTTAAAGCCGGAAAAGTTCTGGAGGAAATGGAAAAACAAATCTCCGGTTCGCCACAGCTAAAAAAACACCGAGCTTTAAATGTATTCGGACGTACATTCCATTCAGAGATTATGAACGTATTGATAGAAAGAGATGGAAAAGGGTTGTCAATCGATGTTCAAAATAGCATTGGCGGTAACATATTCTTCAATCGAATAAATAATTTTCAATATAAATCAATTGATATTGAAGAGTTTGAACCTGAAATATTCTATATAAATTTAAGTAATTGTACTTCTGCAAATTTTACCAAACATTTGGACAAATTAGCAAAAGCAAAAACTGTAATTTATGACTATCGTTGGGGCGGAAACCTAAACCTGATTGAATTGATTCCTCATTTGATTGATACTACAGTGAATTCTCCCTGGTGGAATATTCCCCAAGTGGTTTATCCAAATCAGAACAATGTAACATATCATAAAAAAAATTGGTCATTACAACCTCAGTTGCCCAGGTTTACTTCCAAAAGTATTATCATAACAGCGCCATGCGTGGTAAGCAGTGCTGAAACAGAAATGGGAATAATCAATCATTATAATTTAGCCACTACTGTTGGTGAACCAACCGCAGGTTGCAACGGAAATGTGAATTGGATTGATTTGCCTTGTGGTTACAAAGTTATGTGGACGGGTATGAAAGTATTAAAACATGATGGTAGTCAACATCACTTAATTGGGTTTCAACCAGACTATCCTATTGAAAGAACAATGGAAGGACTACAAAATGGGAAAGATGAAATTTTAGAAAAAGCGATAGAAATTGCGAAAAAATAAAAATGCCCCCTAACATTTTTCAAAATGTGCAGTTACAAACATAAATTAGAAAACGGAACGCAACCAAAGTTATAATTACAATGTCTTCCAACAGAAATTTTGAAAAAACGAATTACGATGAAAAGTCTTTTGCTTTTGGTCTTTTTATTATCTTCAATTACAGTAAGCAGCCAAGATTTATCCATAGGTATTAATGGAGGTACATTGTTCTCCTCTATTCATAAAACCGAAACCTTGGAAGGTATAACAATGTATAAAGACAGACATTTAACACCCACTTTCGGACTAACTGCCGAGCTGCGGTTATTTAATGAATTTTTTGGCGTATTAGAAGTAAACTATGAGGAAAAAGGATTTGCAGAACATTATTTCTCATCTTTTTCATCAGTTGCTCCAACTCCTCCTGAATCATTGTTTAGAGTTGACAATAAATCCTCTTTTAATTATATATCATTCCCCATTCTTTTGCGTTACAAGTATGGGGAAAAAATAAAAATTTATGGTTCGGCAGGCTTTTCTCCTTCTGTTCTTACTGATGCAGATGAACTTAATTCGGATGTATCTCTAGCTTACAACACAAAAAAGATTGATGTTAGCGGAATTATTGAGGCTGGGTTGGAATTGAATTTATCATCTAACATCGCTCTCAATTGCGGAGCAAGGTATGACAGAAGTGTAACGCACCACAATAAACATCCAAGACCAATAGATGGAGGAGAATTAAGACATACTACTTACCGTTTTTATGGCGGTATTAAATATTACATCAAATAATTTTTCACTTGATATTTGAATGCAATTTCAGATATTTAGACTATTAATAAAAAATGATAATTGAACAAAAAACGACACGGTAACAAATTGTAAATTGCACTGCGAGGTACGTGGTGTGTCGTTCGCCGGATTCTCGCAACATCGTCTCGTGCCGGACAGGACTCCGAAATCCGCAACGATAACATGTCCCAAACATCGGCACTAAAGAAAGCAGCAAATAAATGATATATAAAGAAACAGATTATCAACACAAAAAAAGGTTTGGAAATACAAAATCAAGGATTAAGCTAAAGACTGTAAAAATAGTAACAATTCTTATAGCAATTATAATGGTTATTGGTTTTACGTATTTGGGAAGAGTCGCGGAAAAATCAAGAAACAATAGCAGAGAATTAATAAAAGAATATGGTACAGAGGTTGACTGTAGATTAATATATAAATATGAAACTCAAAGCAATAAAATTTATCATTATCATTTGTTCTTAGATTTTCACCATGGTGACAGTATTGTTGAACTTAAAAGTCAATCTTTTGATTTTGACCGTGAAGATTTCGAGAAAGCAATAATTGGTTTAAAATACAAAGCCTTGGTAATATTAGATGGTAAAAACAAATTTGAATATTCAAAAATACTATTGGATAAACCACTTAAACAATCTTTCTCAAGAGTAGATGAGGAAAGAGAAGATATAAAGTTAAAATATAAAAGCGCAGATCGATTGATTAAAAAATATGGACGGACAGGAAAGGAATTGGATAAAATATGGGAAAAATATTATAAATAATGAATGTTTACAGAGGAAATCCGTACAAGAGTAAAACAGTTCCTTTCAAAACCTCCATTTATCAAACACCTCTGATTCAGAAGGGAATTCAACTGTAATCCCTTCCCCACTTTACCACAACATTAACAATCCCTTTAAAAACATGCTGTAGAACATAGTTTTTAAAATAAGCTCTATCTTCGCGCGCTTTCTCTTTTAAACAAAAGAAATAATAAACAATTCATAGTAACCATTGGCACACAAGGCCTGAGAGAAAGCAAACAACATGAAATTTCAGTTCAAATTTATTGATAAAAAGCAGGGAAGTATAAAAGACGATATCCTCTCGGGATTAACCGTGGCGCTGGCTTTGGTTCCGGAAGCGGTAGCTTTTGCATTTGTTGCAGGAGTGTCGCCCATTGTGGGTTTATACGGCGCTTTTATGATGGGACTTGTCACTTCCGTTTTTGGCGGGCGCCCGGGAATGATTTCGGGAGCCACCGGAGCAATGGCCGTGGTAATGGTTAGCCTCGTACAAAAAGGCAATGTCTTGGGCGACGGACAAGGCTTGCAATACTTGTTTGCGGCGTTAATTCTGGCCGGAATTATTCAAGGGCTGTTTGGCGTTTTCAGACTGGGGAAATTTATTCGTCTGGTTCCCCACTCTGTAATGATGGGTTTTGTAAACGGGCTTGCCATTGTTATTTTCCTGTCGCAGCTCAATATGTTTAAATCGGGCTACAAATGGTTAAGCGGAACTCCGCTTTTAATCATGCTGGGTTTAGTTGCTTTAACCATGCTTATTATGATTGTCCTTCCGAAAATAAGCAAAGCTATTCCGGCCGCGCTGGTGGGGATTTTAGTGGTTTCGGCGATTGTTATTTTCGGAAATATTGAAACTGAAACTGTAAAAAGCTTTATTCAGAATGGTGGCGGTGAAGGCATAAAAGCAGGGCTTCCCTCGTTCAATATTCCGGTCATCCCCTTTAATTTGGACACACTAAAGTTTATATTTCCTTTTTCACTGATCTTGGCGTCGGTTGGTTTGATTGAGTCGCTAATGACATTAAACCTTGTAGATGAGCTCACCGAAACCCGGGGAAGCGGCAACCGCGAATGTGTTGCGCAGGGAACAGCCAATATTATTAACGGATTTTTTGGCGGAATGGGCGGCTGCGCTATGATTGGGCAGAGCATTATCAACATAAAATCCGGCGGGCGCGGACGTTTGTCGGGAATTGTAGCGGCCATTATGTTGCTGATGTTTATTCTTTTCGCCTCAACTTATATCGAAATGATTCCGGTTGCAGCACTTGTGGGCGTGATGTTTATGGTGGTTATCGGCACATTTGCCTGGAGCACATTTAATATCATCAATAAAATTCCGGTTTCCGATTTAATTGTAATCGTACTGGTTACTGCATTAACCGTTGTTTTCGACCTGGCCATTGCGGTTTTGGCTGGTGTAATTGTTTCGGCACTGGTGTTTTCGTGGGAAAACGCCAAACGAATCCGGGCAAAGAAAAGTATTGATGAGCTTGGCTACAAACATTACGAAATTTATGGCCCGCTTTTCTTTGGTTCTACTGCTTTGTTTCAATCAAAGTTTGATGTTCAGAACGACCCGGATGAAGTAATTGTTGATTTCAAAGAATCACGTATCGCAGATCAATCAGCGATTGAAGCCATTAATAAACTGGCCGAACGTTACCAGAAAGTAGGGAAAAACATTCACCTGCGCCACCTCAGTAACGATTGCAGGAAACTGATTAAAAAGGCCGAAAAAATTTGTGATGTAAACATTTTGGAAGACCCGAACTATTTTGTTGCCATTGACCATTATAACCGACTGGTAAAAGAAAAAGCATAAAATTTACCGCTTTCTATTTTGAAAATGTTTTGAATCGCCCCACTCGTTGTAGCCAATTTCGCTGCCGGCCATTTCAATGCGGGCTTCCAGACAATTCCGGCACAAATCAGCATCTTCATCCAAACAAGGTTTGTCTTCATAAAGCAGATATTCTTTCCTGTAATCGCAAGGCGTTAAATTGGGCATTATAACATTGGCTCCCACTTTCAGCGCTTTTTCCCGCCCTGCCGGATCTATTGCCTGCAAAGCAGTGGCGGCAGCAATATTAATATCGGGCATCAGTATTCGCAAAACAGCAATCATATTCAGCGCCAAATCAAAACGCTCCTGTTTACTTTTTAACAGATGTCGGTATTGGTAAAGCGGCGTTTCTTCGTGTTCAATATAAGGCCCCATTCCACACATGTCAATATCCATCTTTTTGAAAAACAGAAGGTCGTTTGCTAAATCCTCGTAAGTTTGAAACGGTAACCCAATCATCACACCCGTGCCCACCTGGTAACCGGCTTCACGCAAAAAATGCAATGCTTCGATTCTTTTCTCAAATAAATGCTTTTCAGTGTTTGGGTGAATTTTATAATACAAATCCCGGTTGGAAGCTTCTATACGCAGTAAATAACGATGCGCCCCGCTTTCAAACCAGCGCTGATAGCTTTCGAGGGTTTGTTCGCCGCAACTCAGCGTAATTCCCAGTTCGCTATTCGACAGTCTTTTTATTTCTTTCAGCAAATTATCAACCCGGGTTACAAACGCCGGAGATGACAACTCCCCGGATTGCAAAACGACTGAGCCAAACCGGTTTTCCCAGGCAAAACGACACGCCGCCAGGATCTCCTCATCAGAAGCATTATAACGAACCACCTTTCCATTACTTTTTCTTATTCCACAATACAAACAATCTTTCGAACAAATATTGGAGAATTCAACCAAACCACGGAAATAAACTTTATTACCAACCGCCGCATCTTTTATTTCCCGCGCCCTGTTTAATAAATCCGCTCTCTCCCTGCCCGAGCTTTTTAAAAGTTCTGTTATTTGCTGTTTGTCCAATTCTACTTGTATTAAAACATCAAAACTAAAGTATTTCTGCTCAGAAATATATGTTAAATCTTAGCAATTCTAAAATAAAATTGATAGGTTTACCTCAAACCAAAAATAACAAACATGAAACCCAGACATTTCATCCTTTTCATTTTTATTCTTTTATCCTTTCTTTTTTTGAATTCTTACTCGCAGGTGATTGTAGGGAACAGAGTTTTGAAAACAGAACCCCATCCTTCATTCGAATACAAAATAATTGTAAAACTATATGATATTAAAAGCCGCGGATTGGTTGAACAGTGGACATTTATCAATCGGGCCGAAGAAATTACACCTGCCAATTTTAACCAACTGCTAAAAGAAGGAAAAATTATACCCGATGGGAAACACCTTTTGTTCCATCCAAACTTAAAAGTAATGTTGGAAGAAAACTTTTCTTCCGGTTTTAAAACAGGGGAAATAATTGGATACTACGAATCAGGAGAAATAAAGTTTAAAGGAAATCAAAATTTAGCACTTAACGGGAAACTGACTCATTACTATAAAAATGGAAATTTAAAAAAGGAAGAAAATTTTAAAGGAGGTATTTTGAGCGGAAAAAGCATAAATTACTTCCCCAATGGAAAAATAAAATCAAAAGCAGAATTCCAAAGCCTTTTGTTAAATGGCAAATATACATCATATTATGAAAACGGTTCGGTAAAAAGAAAAGCCTTGTTTGAAAGGGGAAAAGCTGTTCATGAAAAATGTTTTGATGAATCACATAAAAAGATAGCTTGCAAGGAATTTGTGGTTGCTCCCAGCTTTACTGAAGAAAAATACAATTTTAAAACAGAACTGCGCAAACTGGATCTTCATTTTCATTCCGGGCAAACCGATACTTCATATCTTGAAATAAACCTAAAAGTGGAACCTTCGGGCGTTGTTTCTTTGGAAGGATTTGGTTTTGAAAGAAAAGAAGAATTAGCCCCTTATTTAAACCAATGGATCACAGAGTTGCCCCGGCTAAGGTCGGCAACGATCGATGGAAATCCAATTCCTTGTTATTTGCAGTTAGGAGTTCCGGTTACCGGAAACAAAATGCTTTTTGAATCAGAACCTGAAAGTTACACCACCACTTTCCGCGACTTCGGAACTCAGGAAAATATAATGACATTTCATCAGGTATATAGAAATTTGTCAAATAAACCGGTTTTTATTATTGTAGACAATATGCCTCAATTTCCTGGTGGAGAAAAAGCGTTAAGAGATTTCATCAGTCTCAATATTCGTTATCCCGAACTTGCACAAAAAAGCAAAGTTCAGGGAAAAGTTTATGTAACATTTGTCATTGATTCGAACGGAAGGCCTGGCAATGTAAAAATTTCAAAAAGTGTTCATCCATTACTTGATGCCGAAGCAATCAGGGTTATAAAAGAAATGCCGGATTGGAAACCCGGCTCTCAAAAAGGGAAGCCTGTTAATGTAAGTTATACCGTCCCAATCAACTTTGAACTTACCACTTCCACACAAAAGTCTGTTTCACGTTATTACCGAGGCACTATTATTTCGCAATAAACAGGTTGAACAACATAAAAACTTTGCGGCATTTCTCATTTAATTCTGAACATTTATCCATTACTTTTACAACAGAATCCTGCGGGAAGGCCAATAGCTGACTTTAGGGAAAATTTAAAAGAATAAATTAAGAAGATAGAGGATTATTCTGAAATTCAGATGGTTTATTCAATCGCTTCCCAAAAAAATTCCCGCGTAAAATTTTTATACGTGAAAGAAAATCAAAAAAGACTTGGCTTTGTCGGAATTATTATTGATGACCGTGAGAAATGTGCAGGTGTGGTAAACCAGGCATTAAGTCAGTATTCTGATATTATTTTGGCCAGAACCGGATTGCCCAATGCCAAAGGAAATACTTCGATTATAACACTGGTAATTGATGCAACAACAGATCAACTTGGAACATTAACCGGAAAATTGGGAAATATTCCCGGTGTTTCTGTAAAATCTGGACTGGCAAAAAAGTGAGAAGGTTGACAGGTAAAATCTTCAAAAAATGAAATTTTCTATTTCTAAAACAAATAAAAACTACGACCATGTATAACGTACCTGCAAATTTTATAAACGAACAAAACATTTGGGACACT
The DNA here is from genome assembly GCF_022267315.1 of Maribellus maritimus. GTDB lineage: Bacteria > Bacteroidota > Bacteroidia > Bacteroidales > Prolixibacteraceae > Draconibacterium > Draconibacterium maritimum. The sequence continues at coordinate 63,224 of NZ_JAIKLE010000032.1, read as the reverse complement.
CTAAAAAACCATCAGAAAGCTGAGACTGCACAAGTAAGAGAAGTACTTTCAAAAGCACGGAAAATGAAAGGCCTGAACTTAGCCGATGTTGCTGTTTTGACCGGTATTAGCGATCCAGAAATGCTGGGGGAACTATTTAATACAGCAAACGAAGTAAAAGAAACAATTTACGGGAAACGGTTGGTTTTATTTGCTCCGCTCTATATTTCAAATATGTGCTCTAACGAATGTGTTTATTGTGCTTTCCGCGCTACCAACAAAGATATTGTAAGAAATGCCTTGTCGCAGGAACACATTGCCCGCGAAGTTGAGGTGCTGATTAACCAGGGACACAAACGAATCCTTATGGTTGCCGGCGAGTCATATCCCAACCAGGGATTTCAGTATATTCTCGATTCCATCCGGACCATTTACAGTGTTAAAACCCAACACGGCGAAACCAGGCGGGTAAACGTAAATATTGCCCCGTTAAGTACCGAAGAATTTAAAATGTTAAAATCTGAAGGCATCGGAACATATCAGATTTTCCAGGAAACCTATCACAGGGAAACTTATAAAAAAGTTCATTTAGGAGGGAAAAAGCGCGACTATAACTGGCGCGTTTGGTCGTTACACCGTGCGATAGAAGCCGGTATTGACGATGTGGGAATTGGTGTCCTTTTTGGCTTGTTTGATTATCGTTTTGAGATTCTGGCAATGATGCAGCATATTTTTGAACTGGAAGATAAATTTGGTGTCGGTCCGCACACCATTAGTGTTCCGCGTTTGGAACCGGCTACCGGAAGCGACCTGGCATCCCATCCCCCGTTTCCGGTTTCCGATATTGATTTTAGAAAAATAGTTGCCATCCTGAGACTGGCGGTACCTTACACCGGAATCATTATGTCAACAAGGGAAACTGCAAAAATGCGCCGCGAAACCTTTGCATTGGGAGTAAGCCAGATTTCTGCAGGAAGCCGCACCAATCCGGGGGGTTACGAAGAAGAAACCGAAGATGATCCTTCCGGACAGTTTAGTTTAGGCGACCACCGTCCCCTGGATGAAGTCATTCGCGACGTGGCTTCCATGGGATATGTTCCGTCGTTTTGCACTGCCTGTTACCGTTTAGGCAGAACCGGTCAGGATTTTATGGATTTGGCAAAACCAGGAGATATAAAATTACATTGTGCACCAAATGCTTTGTCCTCTTTTAAGGAATATCTTCAAAATTATGCCCAACCGGAAACTGTTAAAACAGGAAATGAACTGATTCAAAAAACGATTGCCGAAATGGACGGAATTGCCAGACAGAGAGCCGAAAAACTGGTTAAACGTGTTGAGGCGGGAAGAGATGATGTGTATTGTTAACGCTATAAATTGGAGAAGCAATTTGCAAATTAAAAAAATATACAGATTAATATATCAATGAAATTTAGAACAGAATCTGACTATTTGGGCAAAAAACAAATTCCTACAGATGCTCTTTGGGGAATCCATACGGCACGCGCAGTGGAGAACTTTCCAATTACAAACAGAAAAATTCCTTCCGAATTTATTTGTGCATACGGTGAGGTAAAATTGGCCTGTACACAAATCAATAATGACCTTGGTTTTTGGGACTCAAAGGAGAAGTCTTCGGCCATTGAAAAAGCTTGTTCTGAAATGAGTAACGGATTGCTGAACGAACATATTTTAGTTGATGTATTTCAGGGAGGAGCAGGCACCTCAACAAATATGAACGTAAATGAGGTAATTGCCAACCGGGCGCTACAAATTTTAGGCAAAAAGCCGGGAGACTATCAAATCATTTCGCCTCTCGACGATATTAATCTTCACCAGTCAACCAACGATACTTATCCGACAGCACTTAAAATCGCCGCAATTCGTCTGCTTCGCGACCTGGAACAAAAAGTACTTGAACTACAGGAAATTTTTCAGCAAAAAGAAAAAGAATTCGCGCACATCATAAAAATTGGGAGGACTCAACTGCAAGATGCTGTTCTTACTACTCTCGGGCGCGAAATGAGTGCATATGCCGAAGCATTTAACCGTGACAGATGGCGGATATATAAATGCGAAGAACGTTTACGTGTGGTCAACCTGGGAGGAACAGCCATCGGAACCGGACTGGGGGCCCCTAAAAAATTCATCTTCAGAGTAGTTGAAAGCTTACGTGAAAATACAAACATTGGATTGGCCAGAAACGAAAACCTCATTGACGGAACACAAAACAACGACGTTTTTGTTGAAGTATCGGGGATTTTAAAAGCACATGCCTCCAACCTCCTTAAAATAAGTAACGATTTGCGTTTGCTTTCCTCTGGCCCTGATGCCGGATTAGGCGAAATCAACCTCCCTCAAAAACAGGCAGGTTCCTCCATTATGCCGGGAAAAATAAACCCGGTTATTCCCGAAGCAGTGGCACAGGTGGCATTACAGGTGGCAGGAAACGATCAGATTATCTTTCAGGCCTGTAGCTCAGGAAACCTGGAACTGAATCAGTTTATGCCAATCATCACAAACGCACTGCTGGAAAGTCTTCTGTTTTTAAAAAATGCATGCGATATTTTTAACAAACATTGTGTTGCAGGTATTACTGCCAACGAAGAAGTTTGTTTAAGGAATGTTGAAAGTTCAACCGCTACAGTAACAGCCCTTATTCCCAAAATTGGTTATGAAAAAGCAAGTAAAATAGCCCAATTGTCAAAAAAAGAAAAACTTTCCATTAAAGAATCGGTTTTAAAATCAGGTGTGATGACACTGGAAGAATTTGAGCGCTTAATTACACCTGAAGCCATCTGTAAACTCGGAAATTAACACAGCACCATTAACAACTCATTAACTTTTACAAAATCAACTAAAAAACAATTAGTTACAAACAGTTTAAAATAAAAATACAAAAATATCTTTTAATTCTTTTGTGTTAATTAAAAATCTTATTATTATTGAATCTAAATTAACATTGAGAATTGTAAAATTTATATTTTATAACTTAAAATTAGAAAATCATGAAAAAGGTATTATTTGTTCTGGCATTAGTTGCAGTTTATGGAATTTCAGTTTCAACAGCAAGCGCGAAAATGGTTGTTGTTGATAACAACAATGTAACAGTTGTTGCAGAAGATAACAAAAAAGCACCGGAAGGTGACGAAACAAAAGCAAAAGAAGCGAAAGCAACAAAAAGTGCAGGATGCGGAGACAAAGCAGTTAAAACTGCCAGTGCATCTGCAAAATCAGCGGGCTGTGGTGATAAACCAAAAGCAGTAGGTACTGCATCTGCAAAATCTGCTGGTTGTGGCGACAAAGCTGTAAAGACAGCGGAAGCGCAAACCAGTAAAGAGAAAAAATCAGAAGAAGGTACCGAATAATGACATAATTTGTAATATAAAAAAAAGAAGCTGCTCATATTTGAGTGGCTTTTTTTATTTTAAAAAACATAAAACGATATGCTCGTTTCATTATTTTGTTATTTTTATTTTGTTAAAAATCAATAAAAACCAAAATCAATGAAACAAGTAAACCTCCTCTTCGCATTTCTTCTGTTTTTTACATTTGCCAACCTTAACGCACAAAACACTTATATTCCCGACGACAACTTTGAACAAGCCCTCATCAACCTGGGATATGATTCCGGGGAGTTGAATGATTCAGTGCCTACAGCAAATATTAACGTAATTACTGACTTAAATATCAACTCTAAAAATATATCTGACTTGACAGGGATTGAAGATTTTACATATTTGCTTAACTTATATTGTAACTATAATAATATTGTAAGTCTCAATTTGAGTGAAAATATAAATCTATGGGGTCTGGAATGTAAAAATAACAAAATCACCGATTTAAATATAAGCAGCTGTAGTCAGCTACACTGGATAGATTGTTCTAAAAACAATTTATCAAATCTGGATATTAGCAACAATATCGCTTTAAATAGTATAAATTGTTCGGAAAATCAACTGATAAATTTGGATGTAAAAAATTGTTTAGAACTTAGAAGCCTAAATTGTAACCTAAATCATCTTACGAATATTGACATTAGTGCCAACACCGAATTGAGTTCCTTAAACTGTTGTTTTAATGAAATTAAAATACTAAATCTCTCAAATAATTCTAATTTAACTCTTCTTAATTGTTTTGAAAATAATATTTCAGATCTTGATCTTTCAAATAATACCGCTCTGCGCCATATTGAATGTTATTCAAATCAGATAGCCAACCTCAATGTGAGTAATAGTAGTGAATTGATTGAATTGACCTGTCAGAACAATTTGCTTCAAACACTGGATGTTTCAAATAACTTGTTACTTATGAATTTGCTATGTTCCAATAATCAACTTTCAACATTAAATGTAGCTACAAATCCAAACTTATTCTATCTACAGTGTTCTGATAACCAAGTTGAAAACCTGGATATTAGTGAAAATAATAAATTAATTCTGCTTAAATGCGACAATAACAAGCTTGCATGGCTAAACGCAAAAAACGGGAACAATCTGAATATGACAAGTGCTGACCCTCACACAGGTTTTAGTGCTATAAATAACCCTGACCTTACTTGCATTCAGGTTGATAATCAGGAAAAATCTTTAACGTATGAAGATTGGGCAAAAGACGAAAACGCCAGTTATTCGGAAAACTGTAGCTTAGATCAAACTAAAATCCCACTTTCAGAATATAACAGTTTAGTAGAATTGTACAATTCAACACTCGGTGAAGAATGGTTCAACAATGAAAATTGGCTTGATACTGTAAATTCCTCTGCTAACTACTGGTATGGTATAACTGTTACAAACGGACACGTGACAAAAATTGAACTGCCCGATAACAATTTGCAGGAAGCAGCTTTTGAAAATCCACTTCAACTATCAAAGCTGGAAGTACTTGACCTGAGTGGAAACAATCTTGATGATGCCAACTTTTCAAGTCTGGATATTTTATCAAATCTGACGAGTTTGCATATTGAGAATAACGGTTTTGTTTTTAAGCATATTATCGAAATCTTTGACTTGACAAATTACTGTAACTTTTCAGGTGATTTTACTTACTCACCACAAAAAAAAATAGATCTCACAGAAGAATTGGAGTTAACTCCCGGCGAGACTCTTGAAATGAGTATAAATCCGTTTTTTGTTTCTTCAGGAGATTTATTCCAATGGTACAAAGACGGCTTGCCATTAGAAGGTGAAACTGAAGATTTTTATGACAAAACAAATGTAACCATAAACGATTCCGGCTCTTACTATCTGGTAGTTACCAATCCCGATGTCGCAGAATTAACATTACAATCAAAGAACAAACACGTTACAATCAAAGAATTGGTTGGAGGAGTTCCGCGGTCGGAATATGACGCATTGGTTGTACTTTTTAATTCAATGAATGGAATCAATTGGAATAATAATACTAACTGGCTAGACACAACAAATCATTCGGTTTCCGACTGGTATGGAATTACGGTTTCAGAAGAACACATAACCCACATAATATTAAACAACAACAACTTAAATAACAGCATACCTAAAGAAATTGAAAAGATTAACAACCTCCAATCTTTAAATTTATTTGACAATCATATTGAAGGACCAATTCCAAATGAAATAGGCAATCTAAATAAATTGCAGTATTTAAACCTGGAACGAAACTTGATAGGTAAAATGCCAGAAAATAGTTCTCGTGTTGCACGACAGATACCTGATGAAATAGGAAATATTAGTTCACTCAACACATTACGATTATCGTATAATTATCTTCAGTTTAACGATATTGAAGCTATTTTTTCATGGTCAAATTATCCCGGGTTCATTGATTTTAGTTACAATTATCAAAATGGCCTTCATGAAAGGAAAGAAATTACTGCGGAACCTGGTGAAAATATAACAGTCACAATGTCACACTATTTTCCCGGTAATTACGATACTTTCCAGTGGGTAAAAAACAATGATCCCATTTCAGGAGGAAATTCGGAAACACTTGAATTGGAAAATGTTCAGTTAGCTGACGAAGGTTCATATTATTGTATTATATCAAATTCTGTAGTTCCTGACCTGTCAATCTTTAACTATTCCACAACAATTACCATAAATGATGTTCATGGTGCCGGAGTTCGATTATCTGAATACAAAGCTTTGGAAAAATTTTATACGGTTAATAACGGAGAAAATTGGAAATGGAACGAAAACTGGTTGGACACGGTAACCTGCAGTGTTGGTGAATGGGCTGGAGTGCAGGTTGAAGATGGTCATGTGCGAATGTTGAGAATGGACTCTACAAATGTTACCGGCGCTTTGCCTGAGGAACTTGCAGATTTAATTTTCTTGGAAAAATTTTATGCTTTTGGCAATAATATTACAGGACCTCTCCCCTCGTGGATTGGAGAATTAACCAACCTCGAAAGACTCCATCTTGGCAATAATAACTTAAGCGGAGAAATACCGGCCAGTATTGGCCAATTGAAAAAGCTAAATTCATTGGAACTTAGTCGTAACAAGCTTGAAGGGAATATCCCACCGGAAATTGGAAATGATACAAGCCTTGTATTTCTAGCGTTGGATAATAACAATCTTACCGGCCCAATTCCTGAAGAAATTGGAAATCTTAAAAAACTACGGCATTTAATACTCGAACACAACGGATTAAGTGGAACAATCCCGGGAAATCTGGGCGCTCTCACAAATCTTTTCACTCTGGATTTAAGTCATAATCAACTCACAGGTCCTTTGCCCGTTGAACTCAAAAATTTGGAAAGCATTTACAGATTTGATATTGACTATAACTTACTTGGAGAAATCGATTTGAACAAAAGTGCTGTCATAGATAATAATCGTCAAATTCCGGATGAACTAGCGAGCTTACTCCAAATGGACTCACTTTATCTTGGAGGAAACCAGCTTCAGTTTAACGATATTGAGGCTATTTTCTCATGGGAAAACTACAACAGTTTTAAAGAATTTATTTATGTCCCGCAGGATTCTATCGGCGTTTCTACATTGCAACAAACATCACCGGGCGAAAATCTTATCTTATCCATCGAAAATTACTTTGCTGGTCCGTCTGACCAATATCAATGGTATAAGAATGGAAGTAGTATCTATGGGGCAACTACAGCAACTCTGGCTTTAAATGACCTGCAACTTTCCGATGCTGGGAAATATTATTGTAAAATTATCAATCCTGTTGCTACTGAATTAACACTATACAGCAGGGCAATAACCGTTCAGGTTACAGAAGAAATAAAAGGAGCCGGAGTTCCGCTTTCTGAATACAAAGCTCTTATAGAAATCTTCGACAATTTTGGCGGAAACAACTGGTCAGAAAATACAAACTGGTTAGATACAATAAATTATTCTGTTGGCGAGTGGGAAAGAATAACAGTTGAAAATGGACATGTAACAGCTCTTGATCTTTCCGGCTTAAACCTGGAAGGAAATATTTCAGCCTATTTTGCAGACTTCGATTCACTAAAATGGCTGAATTTATCCAATAACGATTTCAACGGAATATTTACATCGTTATTTGAAAAAAGTGCACTAAAAACTTCAATTATTTCAGAAGAATCGACGTTGAAATACCTGAACATTGCAAACAACAAATTTGTCTTTGCTGATTTGGAGCCAAGTGTTAATGAACTAAAATCGATTAACGAGTTTATTTACGCTCCACAGGCAAAAATTGGCAATTTAACCGATACAGCTGTCTTTATAAATCAAAATATTGAATTTACAATAAGCAACTATACTTGCGGAGAATCGGACGACCTTGTATGGTATAAAGACGGAACAGAAATTACAGGTGCAAACCAATTGACCTTTTCAATCGAAAACGCAACAGTGGCTGACAGTGGCAAATATACCTGCCAGGTTACAAATTCGGTTTTCCCGGAATTAACACTGTTTTCTGATACCTTAAAACTTTCAGTGCTAATTCCCGATGGAATAGAAAAACCTGACATTGAGGATATCCGGATTTATCCCAATCCGGGCAAGCAACGTATTTTTGTTGAAACAGGAAATAAATCAGTACATATTAAGGCATTTGATTTAGCTGGGGTTCTAATTCTCGAAAAAAAGAATTTTCAATCTGGCTGGATAGAAATACAGTCGTTTGTACCCGGTATTTATCTTTTCAGAATGGAGGATAAGAACGGGGAGGTAATCAATAAAAAAGTAATCATCAAATAGATTTCAACGGGGCAGTTTTTGCAAAAGATGCAGACTGCTCCTTTTTATAACTTTTTCAACCAGGCTTCCGCATCTACCAGTTCAGAAAAAGATGTTGTTTTAACCGCGTAATTAAATCCGGGTTGGATACAATAAGCGCCGTACTCCCCTTTTACATTCAACGCCAGAAAACCAACCTGGTGATTTTGGTAATCCGGAATTTTTCGCGCAATTCGTTTCACAGCTTCCTCGCAGGCCCGTGCCGGTGATTTTCCGCTGCGCATCATTTCAACAACCAAAAATGTCCCCAATGTTTTCATAACCAACTCTCCTGTTCCTGTCGCTACTGCCCCCCCTATCTCTCCATCAACAAAAAGTCCGGCACCAATAATAGGTGAATCTCCCACCCTGCCCGGTAATTTGTACCCCATCCCACTGGTAGTGCAGGCTCCCGATAGTCTTCCCTTATCATCAACAGCCAGCATACCAATGGTATCATGATTTTCTTCCAGTTGATTTTCAATATTGATTTTAGAACTAAACCCGCGCTTTTCCTTTTTCCATTTTTTCCATTCTTTTTTTCGCCCGGGAGTGAGCAACTTTTCTTTTTCAAAACCATTTTCCAAAGCAAATTCCAATGCTCCTTTTCCGCTCAACATCACATGCGGAGTTTTTTCCATCACCAATCGTGCTACAGAAACAGGGTGTTTGATATGTTGCAAATACGTCACACTTCCTGCGCGTCCTTTTTCGTCCATTATACAGGCGTCTAATGTAACTTTTCCTTTGGCATCAGGTATCCCGCCATATCCCACAGTAATCACCTCGGGATCTGCCTCCGGCACACGAACTCCCGCTTCAACTGAGTCAAGAGAATAACCTCCGCTCCCCAATATCTCCCAGGCAGCTTCGTTAGCCGGCAATCCGTGATTCCACGTCGATACAACAACAGGCAATTTATTTTCTTTCTGAGAAGTATACTTCGCAGAGCTATATTTTGTAAGTGTTAAACCGGCAAAAGCCAGCGAGCTTTTTGTTATAAATGAGCGACGGGTAACCATTTTTCTTTTTTTTAATTAATCGTGTGAGAAATCCTGAAGCGTTTTTCTGTATTTTGAAAATACAACCGCTCTCGAAATAAATCCAAGATACTTCCCTTCGTCAATAACAGCGAGATTGTATCTTCCGGAAGTTTCAAATTTTTCAGCAGCCTTCTCCATATTATCTGTCGGAGAAATATAAAATTCAGGCATGTACATTAAATCTTTAACTTTTACCGAATCATATAAATCTGTTTCAAAAATCAAATTCTTAACATCGGCCAACTTTACCATTCCGTGCATCTTCCCTTCTGAATCCACAACTGGATATAAATTTCGATGTGAATGCGATATTGCTTTTACCAAATCCCTTAAAGTAGCATCGGGTGATAGTATTTCAAAATCAGTTTCAATAAGTTTACGCAATTTCATCATCTTTAAAACTGCTTTATCTTTATGATGCGTTATTAATTCCCCCCGCTGAGCAAGGCGTTTTGTATAAACAGAATGAGGCTCAAAACGCATTATGGTTACATAAGCAATCGTTGAGGTTACAATCAATGGGATAAAAAATCCATACCCCCCTGTGATCTCAGCAGTAAGAAAAACTCCGGTTAAAGGGGCGTGCATTACGGCCGCCATCATTCCAGCCATTCCAGCAAGAGCAAAGCTATTCTCAGGAAGACCTGCATCGTAAATTAAATTGATGATACGCGCGAGAAAAAAACCAGCCACAGCTCCCATAAAAAGTGTTGGGGCAAAAATACCACCGATACCACCGGAAGCAGTAGTAGCCGACATGGCGACAACTTTAAACAAAAGTATTCCTGCCAAAACAAGGATGATCAGATAATCGTTATTTTTCCATCCGGAAAACATGGGGCTGTCAAGAAGTTCAACTCCATTCCCGTTAAAAATCTTCAGGATACTTGAATAACCTTCACCAAAAAGCGGAGGAAAGAGCAGAACCAATATTCCCAATACAAAACCGCCGACAAGTAACCTAAAAACCCAACTTTTTATGGAAGCAAACTTTTTTTCGAGAGACATCGTTGCCCTGGTAAAAAACAAACCAAGAAAGCCGGTAAAAATTCCGAGAATAATAAAAAACCAAATTGAATTGATATGAAAAGGCTGAATCTGGGTAAACCTGAGCAGCACACCTTCTCCCATAAAGAAGAAAGAAATTGTAGTAGCCGAAACTGCAGAAATTAACAAAGGGATAAGATAAGCCATTGTCATATCCAGCATCAAAACTTCAAGTGTAAATACGATTCCGGCGATTGGAGCATTAAAGATTCCGGCAATAGCACCTGCTGCTCCGCACCCAACCATTAGAGTTACATATTTATAATTCAGTTTAAAAATACGTGCGAGGTTTGAACCAATGGAAGCGCCGGTTAACACAATTGGTGCCTCAGAACCAACCGAACCTCCAAACCCGATAGTCAGTGAACTGGCTACCATAGAAGAATAGGTATTATGAGGTTTTAAACGGCTTGCTTTTTTTGAAATTGCATAAAGTATTTTTGATACTCCATGCCCCAAATCATCTTTTATAAAAAAACGAACAAACAACACCGTAAAAAATATTCCTATCAAAGGATAAACCAGGTAGAGATAACTAAATCCCTCAACAGCAAACCACCCGGTTAATTCTTCTTCAACAAAATGAATAAGATTTTTTAAAACCAAAGCCGCTATTCCGCTAAGCAATCCAATAATTAAACTCAAAAGATAAAGAAACCTACGTTCAGGAATATTTGCAATTCTCCACGCGACAATTTTGTTCAAAGTCTTTTTTGAACCCGTCAACCACCAATACTTAAATATGCGATACATCTTTAATCTGTTTGCGATAATTGGTAAAAACCCTGGCCCTCGATATAAATCCTAAATATTTACCATTTTCAATCACCGCCAGATTATATCTGCTGGAAGATTCAAATTTATTGGCAACCACATCCATACTATCATTGGGATCGATATGGTATTCAGGCATGTACATCAATTCACTTATTTTTACCTTGTCATATAATTCATGATTAAATATCATATCTCTGACATCATCCATTTTTAGCATTCCAACCATATTTCCTTGCTCATCAACCACAGGAAATAAATTTCGGTGATTACGGGAAATTGCCTTGGTTAAGTCGCCCAGAGTAGCATCGGGAGAAAGTTTTTCAAAATCAGTTTCTATAAGTTTTCTGACTTTTAGCATTTGCAGCACATTTGCATCTTTATCGTGGGTTAATAACTCTTTTCGTTGAGCCAACTGAATGTGATATACTGAATTTGGAGTAAAAGTACGGACAATAATGTATGCAAAAGTTGCTGTAATCATAAGCGGGACAAACAGTTTATAACCACCGGAAATATCGCCAATTAAAAAAATGCCGGTTAAAGGTGCGTGCAATACCCCGGCGATTAGTCCTGCCATACCGATCAGCGCAAAATTGTTTGAATTTATTTGCCGAATACCGGAAAGATTGATCAATTGCGCAAATAACATTCCTGTATTTACTCCCATAAACAGTGTTGGAGCAAAAATACCTCCTACTCCTCCCGCTCCAAAGGTTAACGAAGTAGCCACAATCTTCAACAAAACAACTATTGTTAACAGCACAAGTGCCGCCCATAATTCTTCCCTTAAACCGTAAAACAAACTGTTATTAAACAAATATTCGAGATCCCCTGCCAAACAAGAGTTTATGGCCTCATATCCTTCCCCGAATAGAGAAGGAAACAAAAATATCAGCAGCCCCAGTCCAGCTCCTCCAAGTAGTAAACGAAACCATTTGTTTTCCATCCTATCAAAAATCTTCCCCAAAAAGGTGTACATTTTAATGAAGTAAACAGAAACAAATCCTGCTATAATTCCTAAAACAATATAGTAAGGCAGGTCGGCAAGCTCAAAGGCGACATTTACTTCAAAAGGATAAAGTACATTTTGCCCTAGAAAAAAATAAGAGGTAACCACCGCAGTAGCCGATGAAAGCAGCAAAGGAACCAGGGAAAAAACAGTTAAGTCGATCATTATAACTTCTACTGCAAATACAATTGCTGCGATAGGCGCTTTAAAAATGGCAGCCATCGCTCCGGCGCAGGCACAGGCCAGTATCAGGATTGTATTTTTGTAGTTTAGTCTAAAAGCACGGGATAACCATGATCCCCAGGCAGCTCCGGTAGCAACAGTAGGTCCTTCCAACCCAACAGAACCACCAAAGCCGACTGTTAAAGAACTGGCAACAACTGATGAAAATAAATTGTGATTACTTATTCTCCCGTTCTTTTTTGAGATACCATAAAGAACGGTTGGAATACCATGGCGAACTTCCCTGCGAATTACAAACCGCACAATGATAACGGTTATTAAAATACCAACAATGGGAAGTGCAAAGTAGATGTAATTATGTACTTCACTGGCAATTAGCTTATTTACAGTTTCCTGAGTAAGTCTGACCATGTTCTTTATGACAACTGCTGCAAATCCTGCCAGCAAACCAACCAGAATACTCAACGCGGTAATAAATCCACGTTCACTCATATTTCTTAGCCGCCACTTATGAAATCGAACTATTATGTTCATTTTTTTACTCATTCCTGTGCAAAATTAACAAAACCTCAGCTTAACGGAGGAATTTTCACAACTTAAGCTGTTAATTTTTTGTTATCCTAAAACAAATGCTTTAAATGTGAAAATATATTTCTTTCAAAAGAATGAATACCGGTACAATTAAAAAGAATCAAAAAATAAAGATTACAGGAGCCGGCGGATATTTAGGCAGTTTAATTTGGGAAGAATTTGTTAGGGCAGGATATAAAGTTTCCGGAATAAGCCGCGAGCTGTTATATAGCGATACCGACCTGTTAAAAAACGAACTAATGGAAGCAGATGTAGTAATTAACCTTGCCGGCGCTCCAATTCTTCAACGGTGGACAAATAAGAACAAAAATACTATTTATACCAGCCGGATAACTACAACTCAAAATTTGGTAAAAGCGATTCGTTTGCTGCCGCCCCATCAACAACCCAAAAAAGTAATTTCTGCTTCGGCAATCGGAATCTATAAAACAGGTGAATACCACGATGAAAACAGCAATCGATTTGATTCAGGATTTGTTGGTAAAGTGGTACTTGACTGGGAAAATGCACTTGAGGAACTACCTGAAGATATTCAAAAAACCGCTTTCAGAATTGGATTAGTTTTAGGGAAAAAAGCAAAAACAATTCAAAACTTACTACTTCCGTTTAAAATAGGCCTTGGAGCAACTATTGGAAATGGGAAGCAAGCATTTCCATTTATTCATGAAAAGGATGTCACGAAAGCATTTTTGTGGGCTGCAGAAAAATATCAAACTACAGCAACCTTTAATCTAACGGCACCAACAAAAATAAGCAATAAAGAATTCACCAAAGCATTGGCAAAGAGTTTAAACCGACCTGCTTTCTTGTTTATTCCGGGACTTATTTTTAAACTATTGTATGGAGATGCGGCAAAATTAATAACAGAATCTCCTGCCGTTTCATCAAAAAAATTAATAGAAGCAGGATTTCATTTTAAATACCCAGACATCGATTCGGCTATAAAACAGATAACTTCTTAGTTATAATTCTTTTTACTAAAATCATCAATTATTTTACTAAAAGCATAAAAAAGTGTGTCGCTTTTTTGCTGTTCACTTGAGATTTCCTGCTTTTCAGGTACAACAATATTTTTTTCTTTCGGTGATTCAATATCGGCTTTTACATAGCCCCAAAAAACCATAAAACTTAAACTGAAAAAATATAAAACACCTTTTCCTATTTTCCACAATTTCCTTTCTCTGGAAATCATATTTTGAAGTTTATGCATCTGAGTCTTCATTTCAATCATTCTTTACGTCCTGATGTTTATAACGTAATTTTGGTTGCGTTGTTTTGAAGATATCACAAAAATCCGGTAAGTTTTATTTAATTTTTACAAAAACTATGATTATTAAGACAAAATTAAAACAAGAGCATTTAACAAAAAATAACATATCTAAAAATCTCACGAAGGAAATCCTGTTCTAAAAGCTATCTCGTAAATTGGAAATATGAATAGTATTCTACATATTTGTTTTTATTTCAAAAAGTGACCGACACCGAACTTTTCAAAAAATTAACTTCAGGCAACAAAAAAGCGTTTGACCAGTTGTTTTTGCGTTACTACAAAAACATGTGCCGTTTTTCACTGACTTTTGTACATGATACCAACGACTCGGAAGAGCTTGTTCAAAAGCTCTTTGTCAGGCTTTGGGAAAACCGAAAAAAACTGGAAGCCCCGGAGGATATCAAGGCTTTTCTTTTTAAATCGGTTTATTATGAATCGATGAAACTAATTCGAGAAAAGAACACGCGTAAAAAATACATCTCAGAGTACTTCTTAAATTTCAAATTAATTCAGGAAGAGCCGGAAGACTATTCCACTATTATGCCCTACCTGAACAAAGCTATCCAAAAGCTTCCTGAAAGGTGCAAACAGATTTTCATCCTCAACAAACTCGAAGGTTTAACTCAAAAAGAAATTGCGGAATATCTGGGCATATCAATCAAAACGGTTGAGAATCAAGTCGCCATCGCCATTTCAAAATTAAGGGAAGAAGTAAAACCATTCTTACATTTAATCCCTGCAACTTTACTTTTTATCATTCTTTAGCAAAATTTTCGATAAACTTTAGGGGGTTCTTTTTTTGAGGCGGTTCATTGTAATAAAAAACAATGGAGCAGGTTCCAATACATCAAATCATTCAGTCTTTTGAAAACAAACTTTCGGAAAAAGAAAAAGAAGAGCTTGACGCATGGCTTTCGTCATCAGAAGAAAACCGGCAACAGTTTGAAGAACTCAGAAAAACATACACGGCGACAGGCAAATTAAAAATTGATTTTAATCCCGATGCGAAAAAAGGACTGGAAAAAGTGAATGAGCGCATTCAATCCGGAAAAACAAAACATATTGTTTGGAGGGCTGCAGCTGCACTATTGCTATTGGCTCTGGCAACTCAACTGGTTTTACAAATTCAGGCTCCAAATAACCGGACAGAAATTGTTGCTCAACAACGCCAGATTGTTTTTTTACCCGACAGTTCAAAAGTAATCTTAGCTAAAAATGCGTGTCTTAGCTATCCAAAAACTTTCAAAAAAAATGAACGTGATGTAAAACTAAATGGAACCGCATATTTTGAAATTACCAAAAAACCGGGAAAACCATTTCAAATAAAAACACAACATACAAAAATTGAAGTTCTGGGAACAAAATTTTTAGTGGAAGCCAGTAATCCCGACGCCGAAAGAGTAACCGTTGACGAAGGTAAAGTTGCATTTACCACCGGTTCACTATTCACGAGAGAAAAAGTAATTCTCACAGAGAATGAAATTGGAAGCTGGAATGCAAAAACAAAAAAGCTTAGCGAAGAAATAAATCAGCAACAAAACCGTAACTCGTGGCTTTCGGGCAACTTCAATTTTAGAGAACTGGCTTTATCTGAGGTTTTAAAGATACTTGAACAGCATTTCAACAAAAAAATAGAATTAAGCGATAAAAACTTTGGTTCTCTGAGATTATCCGGGCGATTCAACAGCGATACCAGCATTGAAGAAATTATCGAAATAATATGCCAGACACTCAATCTCTCTTACGAGAAGGATAAAAATACCTACATAATAAAACCATGAAAACCCTTTTCCTATTATTGATTATAATTTCTTTCGCTACAATTACCGGCATTGCTCAACCCAGGTTAAAAACCACGTATCTGAATATATTGGAAGACCTTGCAGTGAAAGAACATCTTGAACTCATTTACAGCCCGGACCTGGTTTCGCTTTTGGATAGTACTGACTTTCCATTCAGCACAAATATTGATTCCTGTTTAATGCAATTGCAGGACGTATCAAATTTCAAAATCACCCAAACAGAAACGCATTTGATTACTAAGATCAAAAGTGCCTGCGTTTATTCACTTGCAAGGAAAAGTTGTGGACGCTGAAACCGGGGAACTTCTCCCTTATGCAAATATTCTGATTGAGCAAGCCAGGACCGGAACCATTACCAATACCAACGGCGAATTCGATTTTAAAATACAGAGACATTAAGCCGGAAGTGAAGTACAGTTTTCTTTTCTCGGATACGAACGCCGGAAACTCAAAATTCCTTTTCAAGACAACAACCACCTAGTCATAAAATTAGCCCCAAAACCTTATACACTTGCCGATATTTATGTGCTACCCAACGGAAGCGAAGCAGCTGACATTGTAATAGGTGCAGTTAAAAATATTAAGCGAAATTACGCACGCACCACCACTCAAATGGAGGCTTTTTACCGCAATATTAATTACCGTGACACTTTAGCCTCGCAACTGACTGAGGCTGCATTACTTATCGACGACAAAGGTGTTACCAAACAGCCAGAAACTACACGTATTCAAATTCAGGAAATCAGAAAAAGTTCTAATTACCTTATCCCGTTGAATTTAAGACAGAAAATGTTTACAGAAGCTATGAGTAGAGTATTTGGGCACCGGAATATTATATACAGAAGTTATACTAACAGTGTTAGAAACTACATTGAAAAATCAGGATATTCATCGCCACTTAGTGATTACAAAAACTTTATATACCAATTCGTCGGATTTGAATGGTTAGACTCCGTGAAAGTTTATAAAATAAAATTTACAATGTTCTATGGCCTGATGGAACCTGGCTTCTGAAAGCAAAAGTTCTGAAAGTGCGGGATATATTTATATTAACTCAGAAGATTACGCAATTTTAAAAATTGAAGGTTGGACAAAATTTTTTGGTCAACATTCAAAAAGATTTACAGGAAAGAAAGAGTCAATTGTTGCCAAGTCGGAAGCAGCTTACCAAAAGATTGGCAGCAAATATTATCTGAAATATAAAAATGGAACCACCATACCTAATGGGACATTTATGATATATGAAAATCCGGATGCTCCAAAAGATGAAAAAATAGTAAGAGAGACTCAAACAGCAGAATATATTTTGTTAATCACTAAAGTTAATACCGACAAAAAGGAAATGGATAAAATCCGTTACCGCGAAAAACTTGCCCGTGATGAAAATACCTATAAAACCAAATATCCCTACAATCCTGAATTTTGGGAAAACTACAACATCCTGAAGGAAAACCCGGTGGAAGAAAAATTTATCCAAGAAATGGAGTGGGAAAAGTCGCTGGACATTCAATTTGAAGAAAACTCAACAAATCAAACTGAAAATTAACAGTCTTACAAAAAAATTCGACAACTATTCTGCCGTAAACCAACTTAGCCTTGAAATAGAAAGACCAGGACTTTATCTGTTTGTTGGCGATAATGGTTCTGGAAAAACCACCTTATTTAACCTGATTACAGGATTAATCAATGCGGATGAAGGCAAAATCAGTCTCAACGGCATAACCAATGTCGATTTACGCCGAAAACAATTGGGTATTTCTACGGAGTCATTTATTACAGAACCTTCGTTGACAGTATTAGAAATTGCAGAAATTATCCGGCTAATTAAACGTGTTTCATCAAAAGAGATAAAGGAACTGTTAATTCAGTGGGAAATGTGGAACGCCCGGAAAAAACCATTTAAGACATTATCAACCGGAATGAAAAAGCGGCTAAGCTTAGCTTTGTCAATGCCCGGAAATCCGGACTACCTTTTATGGGATGAACCTTTTAACGGGCTTGATCCGCTGGGAATAAAACTGCTAAACTGTGTTATTCAGGAATTATGTGAAAAAGGAAAGACAATATTACTAACAACACACCTGCTAAACGAAATAAATGTAACGGCAACTATCTGTTTTGTTATGAAAAACGGAAACTTGGCCGGCTCTGTTCACATAGAGTCTACTCCTGATTTTAATACAACTATTCTTAATCTGCTAAAGAATGAATAAATGATAAACATCGAAACAAAACTTATGAAAAGTAAAAAGCAAGTACTTCCGGCGGGAATTTTAATGCTCTCGTTACTTTTTCTGACATTTATCGATTACTGGTATGGCGCCGGTCAAAAACTACTGGTAGGAGCGGCTCTTGCAGAATTTATTTCAAATCGCGCAAGCCAGTCAACGCTACCTGCATTATTTTTTATTTTCTGGGTACTACAGCGCAGCATTCATTTAATAAATAGCGGGTATTACAAAATGCTGCTGCTTGCAGGCTGGCCTCGTCATAAAATATTTTTTTACACTATAATGCAGGTTGCTCTGTACGCACTTTTATTTATGTTGTTAAATTTTATCTGTTACGCTACGCTCAGTTTTTTTTAAAGGAACCAACCCATTTCAATTACTCTTATTTAGTTATTATAACACGTTAATTTCTCAGTTTTTGTACTTGAATGCAACTGGATTCGTAGCCTTAACCCTCGCTTTTCTGCGCCCAAATCCGGTTATGGCTTTGCCTGTTTTGGCGTATTGGCTACTCGAAGGATGGCTGGTTGATTTTATCCATCGAAAGCTGGAAAGTAATGCAGGAAGCTTTTTCCCGCTGCAATCAATTAAAGAGATTATTTCTGATAACTTGTTACAGGCACAGCAAACAATTTTAATAACTATCTATATGTTGATTGTTTTGCTGCTACTCCACCTTTCCATCCAAAAAAGAATGTTCATATGAAATTTAAATATCCGTTAATCATCGCTTTAATTTTTTTATCTGCATTGGCAACAAACAACAAGATCATCCAGTGGAAAACCTTTCGTTTCTACAACCAGCTTGAAAATATCGATGATCCGATTCGTAAAGAATTACAACGCGATGAATTTTTAAGCGACGAAGCGGGTACACAAACATTGGTTATTAATTTATGGGCAACCTGGTGCATTCCTTGCCAAAAAGAAATTCCACTGCTCAATCAATTGGTAGATAAATATGAAAATGAGAATACACTTTTCCTGTCCGTTACCGACGAAACAGAAAAAGACGTTGAAAAATGGGTGGAACTTCAAAAAAACGAACCACGTTATTTTCCGTTGTATGAGAACAAACGATTAATAAACTATTTGTTTCAACTCAACCCAGAAACAGGAATTAAAAAAGGACGCTATCCCGAGCTACTCCCAACGAATATTATCATTAAAAACGGAAAGTTACTTCTTTTTGAACAAGGTTTTTCAGAAGAAACTATCGTAAAAATGGACTCAATCCTTACGTCAATCCACTAATAAACAAAAAAACCTCGCCAAATGGCGAGGTTTTCGTATATCAATTTTTATAACTGATTAGTCAAGTTGTGGTCCTGCGGCAACCAATGCTTTTCCTTCTTCGTTGTCCGTATATTTTTCGAAGTTTTTGATGAAACGTCCGGCCAGGTCAGCCGCTTTTTCATCCCAGTCAGCAGCATTTGCATACGTATCACGTGGGTCAAGAACTTCAGTAGCAACACCTTTTAGTTCAGTAGGAATTTCAAGGTTAAAAACCGGCAGGTTTTTAGTTGGAGCCACTTCAATAGAACCATCAAGAATTGCAGTAATAATACCACGGGTATCTTTAATAGAGATACGTTTTCCTGTTCCGTTCCATCCAGTGTTTACCAGGTAAGCCTCAGCTCCGTGCTCTTCCATTTTCTTCACTAATTCTTCACCGTATTTTGTTGGGTGTAAAGAAAGGAAAGCAGCACCAAAACAAGCAGAGAAAGTAGGTTGTGGAGCTGTAACACCACGCTCAGTACCTGCTAATTTTGCAGTAAATCCTGATAAGAAGTGATATTTAGTTTGTTCCGGAGTTAATTTAGCAACCGGAGGAAGTACTCCAAATGCATCAGCAGTCAGGAAAATAACTTTTTTAGCGTGACCTGCTTTTGAAACCGGTTTAACAATATTTTCAATGTGGTAAATCGGGTAAGAGACACGTGTATTCTGAGTTACAGAACCGTCGTTAAAGTCAATTTTACCGTCAGCATCAACAGTAACGTTCTCCAACAATGCATTACGTTTTATAGCACCATAAATTTCCGGTTCTGCTTCTTTATCGAGATTAATGGTTTTTGCATAACAACCACCTTCAAAGTTGAAAATACCATCATCATCCCAACCGTGTTCGTCGTCACCAATTAAAGCACGATTTGGGTCGGTTGACAAAGTAGTTTTACCAGTTCCTGAAAGACCAAAAAAGATAGCAACATCACCGTCTTTACCAACATTGGCCGAACAGTGCATTGCAGCCATTCCATTTAACGGAAGGTAGTAGTTCATCATGGCGAACATACCTTTTTTCATTTCACCACCATACCATGACCCCCCAACAACATGCATTTTTTCAGTGAGGTTGAATACTGTATACACTTCAGAGTTCAAACCGTGTTCTTTCCATTTTGTGTTCGTTGTTTTTGAAGCATTTAACGAAACAAAATCCGGTTCACCATAGCTTTCCAGTTCTTCCTCGGTTGGGCGGATGAACATATTTTTCACAAAGTGAGCCTGCCAGGCTACTTCCATAATAAAACGAACTTTTAAACGAGAATCAGGGTTAGCACCACAGAAAGTGTCCACTACAAACAATCGCTTTCCTGAAAGTTGCTTTACTGTTGTTTCTTTAAGATCATTCCAAACTTCAGTTGAAACAGGTTTATTATCATTTGGAGACCCCGGAGTTGTCCACCACATTGTATCTTTTGTTGTGTCATCTTTTACAATGTATTTATCTTTTGGTGAACGTCCTGTAAAAATTCCGGTCATTACATTTACAGCATCCAGCTCTGTAAGCTGTCCTTTTTCGTACCCCTCCAGTTCAGGATTCATCTCTTCTTCGAAGAGTTGTTCGTAAGATGGGTTATAAACAATTTCCTGTACGTCTTGTATACCGTACTTCGACAAATCCAAGTTTTTCATAACTACCTAATAATTAACTTAATAATACTCTTTTCAATACGTAATTTCGGTGAACAAAAATAACTTTTTTTTCTAACCCCGGCCGATAAAGGTTTTGATTTAGTCGCTTTTTAGCTCCAATTAAACAATATCTTAACAATTAACTTTTGCTCTCTACTTGTTAAATAATTTTATCGATATGATCTCAAAAAAAAGAGCATCGGTTTTCTGTTCAATGCTCTTTTTCTTTATTTAAATTAAAATTTTAAGATCTTGGATGAAACTGATGAATGGTAGTACGAAGATAATCACGGTCTAAATGGGTGTAGATTTCTGTTGTCAATATCGATTCGTGCCCTAACATTTCCTGAACAGCGCGCAAATCAGCACCTCCATTAATTAAATGCGTTGCAAATGAATGCCTGAATGTATGCGGGCTTATCTTTTTTTCCAAACCAATTTTATCAGCCAAATTTTTAATAATTGTGAAAATCATAACCCTACTTAACTTTCTACCTCTCCTGTTCAGAAACAGCACATTCTCACTTTCCTTACTTATTTTCAACGTTTTACGATACCCTTTCAAATATTTATTTATTTCTTCAATTGCTCTGTTGCTTACCGGTACAAGCCTTTCCTTGTCTGCCTTTCCTTCTATTTTTACAAACCCCTGATCGAAAAAGAGATTGGTAAGTTTCAAATTTACAAGTTCCGAAACTCTTAATCCACAACTATATAGTGTTTCAAGCATTGCTTTATTACGCTGTCCCTCTGCTTTTTCCAGGTCAACTGCTTCAATCAACGAATCAATTTCTTCCATTGTCAAAATATCAGGAAGTTTTCTCCCTATTTTAGGAGACTCCAGCAAAGCAGTTGGATCGCTGTTAATTTTTCCTTCTATTAAAAGATACTTGTAAAATGATTTTATACCTGAAATTGTACGAGCTTGCGTTCTGGGACTAACACCTCTTTCATTCAGCCATTCAACAAAACTTTTCAAATGCGAAAGTTTAACTTTATCCGGTGCAATTTTTTTAAAGTTCTTTTCTAAAAATTCGACCAACTTATTTATATCATTGATATATGCCGCAACTGAATTTTGCGAAAGCGATTTTTCCAGTCTCAAATAATTCTCGTAACCTTTTTTACTATCCTCCCACTTCATATCATTAATTTTATATTTTGTTAATCGTTTTATTTAAATAATTTTGAAATAGAATCAGTACTATTTTTTAATTATTTGAATACTAGTACGATTGATTACATATAAAGTTACTATAAAAAAAATTAAAATCGAAATGTAATGAAATTATTGATAATCAACGGTCCAAATTTAAATCTATTGGGAAAACGGGAAAAGAATATATACGGGGACAAAAGCTTTGACAGTTTTTTTGATACATTAAAGAATAATTTCAGGGAAGTTGAATTAAATTATTTTCAATCAAATATTGAAGGAGAATTAATCGACAAGATTCATGAATTTGGGTTTGACTGCGATGGCATAATTATTAACGCCGGAGCCTATACTCACACTTCAGTTGCTATACGCGACGCAATTGCAGGTGTAACAACACCGGTTGTTGAAGTTCATATATCAAATACTTTGTCGCGCGAAGATTTCCGGCACAAATCTATAATCGGGCCGGTATGTAAAGGATGTATTATGGGTTTTGGACTGGATTCATATACGCTTGCAATTCAAAGTTATTTGGCGAATAAAGATTAAATACTACTTCAATCTTAAATTTAATTTTTGTTTAGTCCGAAATGAAATACAAAGAGACAAATAGTTCTACATTTGCAGCCTTTTATAATTAAAGACATGAGACAAACAAAAATTGTTGCAACAATATCCGACCAAAAATGTGATGTGGATTTTATAAAATCTCTTTACGAGGCCGGAATGAACGTAGCGAGAATAAACACGGCTCACATCAGCAAAGAGAGCGGAAAAAAACTCATTGAGAACATACGTACGGTCTCGAACAAAATTGCTATTCTGATCGACACCAAAGGACCGGAAATCAGAACCTGCAAAACCCAAAACCAACTTGAAGTTACCAAAGGGCAAAATATTTCAATAGCCTATCATGAAATGGAAACAGGAAACGCACATATCTGTGTGAACTATAAAAACTTTGTGAGGGATGTAAACGAGGGCGACAAAATTTTAATCGATGATGGCGATATTGAAATCACTGTTGTTGAGAAAAAAAAGGATTATTTGGTTAGCCGGATTGAAAACAGCGGCACCATTAAAAATAATAAAAGTTTAAACATTCCGGGGGTAAAAATCAAACTTCCTTCTATTTCTGAGAAAGACAAAGAATTTATAAACTTTGCCATCGAAAACGAATTGGATTTTATCGCACACTCTTTTGTACGGAATAAAAAAGATGTTGAAGCGGTTCAAAAAATTCTGGATGCCCAGAACAGCAAAATCAAAATCATCGCTAAAATAGAAAACCTGGAAGGTGTTAACAAAATTGATGAAATTTTAGAATCTGCATACGGAATTATGGTTGCCCGAGGCGACTTGGGCATTGAGCTTCCCGCGGAACAAATTCCAACCGTGCAGCGGAATTTAATCAGAAAAGCAATTATCCAGAAAAAACCGGTGATAATTGCGACACAGATGCTGCACAGTATGATTGAACACCCGCGTCCAACTCGTGCAGAAGTGGGCGATGTGGCCAGTGCTATTTATGCACGTACCGACGCTATTATGCTGAGTGGAGAGACCGCGTACGGAAAATATCCGGTTGAAGCGATACAGATGATGGTAAAAATTGCCAAAGAAGTGGAGCCTGATCGGGATAAGCGCTACGACGTTATTCTACCACCTGTAAAACATGAAATACCGGCATATTTGGCGCAGTCGGCTTTGAGAGCGGCGCGAGAGCTTAATCCGGTTGCAATAGTAACTTCAACAACAACAGGAAAAACAGCAAGATATATTTCGGCATATCGTTCAACCACACCAGTTCTGGCCAAATGTCATTCAGAACAGGTCGTCAGACAATTGGCACTTTCTTTTGGAGTTTACCCGTCGTACCTGCCTATGAAAAAGAATAAACTAAAAATTCAGAAGGCGGCAATTCAAAACCTAATCAGGGAAAAGACGATTAAAAAAGAAGACCTTATTATATATATCGGTGGCCGGTTTGGTGAAGACTCAGGAGCATCGTTTATTGAAATCTCATCGGCAGATAAATTGTTGCTCGATCCAAAAATGTATAAGTAATCAAATCAGGCTACCGGAAATCAATAACTTCTACATCCTCATATTCATCGGCATTGAAAATAAAGTCGGAATCAGGAAAAGATTTATTGGTTTCCATATTCTTTACTTTTATACCATACATGTTACCGCCGCTTTCATAAAGCGTTGCAGAATCAATCATTAATGTTAACTTATTGACAGCGATATTTATTTTTGATACTTCCTGAAAATTTTCGTCAGGAAACAAGTCAATTATATATAACGATTTGCTTCCTTCTTGTTTCTCCTCAACAAATTTTGATTGAAAACCTTTCTCGTAGATATTAAACAGAGAGGAAGGATCCATCAAGTCACCACTTTCTTCGTCAATGGTAGAGATTATTACCTGGTTTCCATCTTCCATGTAATTCCAAAGTGTTTCCCCGTCAGAATATATTTTTACTCCAAGATCCGGAAGTACCACTGTATATTTCTCCCCCTTGAGTTTTATTGTTCCGTCGTTTGCTTCATGAATTTCCATCTCCTTATTTTCCATTGTGAAAGAGAAATCAGCTTCAATGGTAGTATAAGAACGCGTTTTACTGCTTACCTGTTCTAAAATATCTTTTGCTTTTTCGTCTCCCTGGGCAAACGAGAACAAGAAAGAAATAAAAATTATGCTTGTAAGAAATATCTTTTTCATCTGTTTTTAATTTTTTCGGCTGCAAATATTCAAAAAATTTGGAAACATTCAGGAACGCCAGCTAATTTTCATTGCTTTCAACACAATTTATATTGAAAAATTACGGCGTTCTAATTTAAATTATTCAACAATTGTTCCAAACTGTATTCATCCTGAATAAGTACCTGTCGTGCTTTACTTCCTTCACTGGGTCCGACAACACCGGCAGCCTCTAATTGATCCATTATTCTTCCTGCCCGATTATAACCAATTGAAAATTTTCGCTGAATCATTGATGTCGATCCCATCTGGTTCATCACAACCACACGCGCCGCATCATCAAACAATTCATCTTTATTGTTCAGGTCAACTTCTCCCGGCCCTGGTTCATCATCTCCAACATATTCAGGTAACAAAAATGCGGTTGGGTACCCCCTTTGTTCCGAAATAAAGGAGCATACTTTTTCCACTTCGGGTGTATCTACAAATGCACACTGTACTCGGGTAATATTGCTTCCTGATGCGATTAACATATCTCCTTTCCCGATAAGCTGGTTTGCACCCGGTGTATCCAGAATTGTTCTGGAGTCAATCATCGAAGCCACCTTAAATGCAATTCGCGCAGGGAAGTTCGCTTTTATTACCCCCGTTATAATATTCGTTGAAGGACGTTGTGTGGCTATTATCATATGAATACCAACGGCACGTGCCAACTGTGCAATCCTTGCAATTGGCAATTCAATTTCTTTGCCGGCAGTCATTATCAAATCGGCAAACTCATCTATAATAACCACAATATAAGGCATATATTTGTGCCCTTTTTCAGGATTTAATTTGCGGCTTATAAATTTTTTGTTGTACTCTTTTACATTTCGTGCATGTGCCTTTTTTAGCAGGTCATAACGCTGATCCATTTCAACGTTAATGGAATTCAATGTATTTTTTACTTTTTGAATATCGGTAATAACCGGTTCTTCTTCGCCGGGAAGTTTTGCGAGATAGTGTTTTTCAAGCACCGAATAAAGGTTTAACTCTACCTTTTTAGGGTCTACAAAAACGAATTTTAATTGCGAAGGATGCTTTTTATACAGCAAGGAAGTAATAATTACATTTACTCCAACCGATTTTCCCTGCCCAGTGGCCCCCGCAACCAGAATATGTGGCATTTTAACCAAATCGAACAAATAGGTTTCATTCGAAATGGTCTTCCCAAGTGCAACCGGAAGTTCTGCCGTATTCTCCTGAAATTTCTTTGAACTCAAAATCGAACGCATTGAAACCACTTCCGGACTCTGATTTGGAACTTCAATACCAATGGTTCCTCTGCCAGGAATTGGGGCGATGATTCGAATTCCCAAAGCCGCCAGGCTAAGTGCAATATCATCCTCCAGATTTTTAATTTTTGAAATGCGAATACCGGGAGCAGGTACTATTTCGTATAAAGTAATCGTTGGCCCAATGGTAGCCCTGATTTTTGTAATTTCAATCTTATAATGACGAAGTGTTTCAACAATTTTGTTTTTGTTTGAAATTAACTCCTCATTGCTTACTTCAGCGTTTCCAAGATTATGGTCTTCCAAAAGTTCAAGTGTGGGGAATTTAAATTCAGATAAATCGAGAGTGGGATCGTAATCTTCCATTTCCTCGTTTTGAAGTGGGTCTCTTTCCTCTTCCTGAATCTTTTTAACGGTCAATTCCAGTTCCTCCTCTTCTTCACTTTTTTCTTCATTTACTTCCTCTTCTTTTTCTGATGCAATTTCCACTTCAAGTGAATCATCTTCTTCCGAGTCGGGTTCAAAAATTGCTTTTACGATATCGTCGTCTTCAATAACTTTTGAAATTGAATCGTCAGTGATATCAGGTTCTTCTGCGGATTCCTGTTCCTCTCCGGGAGCTGCAATGTCAACTTTATCTTTTCTCTTTAGCCGGTTTTTAAGCCAGTGATAACCTTTGTCAAAACGGACAACAAAAATTATAACAGCACAAACAAACAAAAGCAAAACAACACCAAATGTGCCGATAAGTGAACTCAACCAGTTACTTAATACAAAACCGTATTTCCCACCGGCATATATAGCTGAGCCTCCATCGGTTTTTGTAAAAATCAGCCCGAGTGTCACCGACAACCATATCAGCAGAACAAAACTAAAAAAGAAGTTTTTGCTAAATCGCCCTTTATTTCTCCCCAGTATTTTAAATCCGATTATAGCCAGCAGATAAATAAAAATAAAAGAAGCCAGTCCAAATCCCTGATTAAAGATAACTTCAGAGAGCCAGGCTCCTGTTTTACCAGCTTTATTCTGAACTTTAATTGTTGAATCAAATATGAGTTTCGACCACGGCAAGTCAAGCTTGCTCTGATCGGCAGCCCCAAAAAACAGAAACGAAATAAAGGCTATCAACAAATAGGTTGCAACCAATAAAACCAAAACTCCAAAAACAAACTTAAACTTCTCATTTTTAAAAAATGGAGTTCTTGATTTTTTAGCTTTTTTTGTTGGATTTTTTGGCTTTTTTCGTTTTACGGCCATTTCAAAAATATTTGTTTAATAAAATGCAAATCTAACTAAAAAAACGCAGGTAGCAGGCGAATATTTTCTTCATAAAATTGAATCCCCTAAAATGCAAAGTGTTAATAAAAAAAATATCCTTTCAACAATCTGTCATACCAAACAGATGTCATCCGAAAAATTGTAACTAAAAAATTCAAGCCACTGTTTTATAATATAGTAAGCAGTTTTAAAAATGACAAAACTCCATATTTTAGGTTCCTCTAAATCTTTAAGTTTGTTTGAAGATTAAATGATTTGTCATGAAAAAGCTGGCAGTGGTAGCTCTTGGTGGCAATGCCATCTTAAGAGAAAATGAGGAAGGTACGATTGAACAACAGGAACAAAATTCTACAGAGACACTGGAAAACCTTGTTCATTTGATAAATGATGGTTATGAGCTGGTTATAACGCACGGAAACGGCCCCCAGGTAGGAAACATATTGATGCGTAACGATGCCGGTGAACAAGTTTATAATATTGCTCCTATGCCACTTGATATATGTGTTGCCGATTCGCAGGGAGGGATTGGCTACATGCTTGAGAGGATGATGCGAAATGTGCTCAATCAGCATGGTATTCAAAAGAATGTTATTACAATGGTAACACTGGTTGAGGTCGACCGAAATGACCCGGCATTTTCGAATCCGTCAAAAAGAATCGGGAAACTATATACCCAAAAAGAAGCTGACAGGCTGGCAAAAGAAAAAAACTGGATTTTTAAAACCACAACAAAAGCTGAAGGCAAATACAGAAGGGTTGTTCCCTCACCAGTTCCGCTGGAAATAATAAATAAAGATACGATTGAATCGTTGGTCAGAAACGGCAACATTGTTATTGCTGCGGGAGGTGGAGGAATTCCGGTGTATTATGATGACGAGAAAAATGTAAGAACACTGGATGCTGTAATCGATAAAGATATGGCTTCAAGCTTGCTGGCAACCAACATAAATGCCGACGAGCTTTATATTCTTACCGATGTTTCGTTTATTTATAAAAACTTTGGAAAACCAACCCAGAAAAAACTCGAGTTTTTAGATTATGTTGATACGCTAAAATATCTTGAAATGGGGACATTTTCAGAAGGAACAATGGAACCCAAAATTAAAGCATGTCTCAATTTTGTAAAAAACGGGGGCAAAAAGAGTGTGATAACAGAAGCCAAAAAACTGGAAGATAAATCGTTTGGTTCGAAAATAACGATGGAATACGAAAACTAAATTTAAAAAAAACAAAAAAGAAAGATATGGCCATTAACCTTGAAAACCGGAGCTTTTTAAAATTACTTGACTTTACACCGGAAGAAATTTATTACCTGTTGGAACTTGCCGAAGATTTAAAATATGCAAAAAAAAGCCAGACAGAAGATCGTCTATTAAAAGGAAAAAATATAGCTCTCATTTTTGAAAAAGCATCAACACGCACACGCTGTGCTTTTGAGGTGGCTGCCTACGACCAGGGAGCTCATGTTACGTATCTTGGTCCAACCGGTTCGCAAATTGGTCAAAAAGAATCGATGAAGGATACCGCACGTGTTTTGGGCAGAATGTATGACGCAATTGAATACCGCGGATTTGGACAAAATGTTGTTGAGGAACTGGCAAAATATGCAGGTGTTCCGGTTTGGAACGGATTGACAAATGAATTTCATCCCACTCAGATCCTGGCTGATTTTCTTACCATAAAAGAACACTCAAACAAGCCTTTTTCTGAGATAAAACTCTGCTTTCTAGGAGATGCAAGAAATAATATGGGCAATTCATTGATGGTAGGAGCGGCAAAACTTGGAATGGATTTCAGGGCGGCTGCGCCAAAAAACTGTCAACCTTCGGGAGAACTTCAAAACGAATGTCTTAAAATTGCCAAAACCACGGGAGCAAAAATGACTGTTTCTGAGAACGTTGAGGAAGCGGTAAAAAATTGCGACTTTTTATATACCGATGTATGGGTCTCAATGGGTGAACCTCAGGAAGTTTGGGCCGATCGGATTCAAATGCTTCTCCCCTACCAGATCAACACAAATGTGATAAAATTAACCGGAAATCCGAATGTGAAATTTCTGCATTGTTTACCTGCTTTTCACAACCGTGATACAAAAATTGGTGAAGAAATTTATCAGAAATTTGGTATCGAAGCCATGGAGGTAACAGAAGAAGTTTTTGAAAGCAAAGCTTCTGTTGTTTTTGACCAGGCTGAAAACCGACTTCATACCATAAAAGCGGTGATGGTGGCAACATTGACTTAACATTTTTGAATTTTTTTAACGTCTTAAAACAAACAGTTAAAAAAACTGTTAGCTTCGGCCAACACAACGTAACCAATACAACTATGAAACAATACATCATCCTTTTTCTTCTGGTGTTTTTTACATTAACAACTATCGCACAAGACGACATAAAAAAGGAAATCATAGCATTTACCGACTCTACGGAATTAATCATCAGAAACGGCAGAAAACTACTGGCCGATAAAACCATTTCGGGAGACCATGACGGAGCGGTTTCAACGCTTAATTATCTGAAAAATACAGTAGATGAAAAATACATTGTTCTGTATCCCGCGGAAGAGATTCTTTTTTCGCTGGCGAACCGGAATTTTGAACTTTTCCTTTATAATGCAAAAAACTGGGATTCGCTGCTGGAAGGTAAAGTACAAACCTTTCAGGTAGAATCGATTTCAGATCAAATTCACCAGTATCTTGGAACAGAAATGTCTTTTATCATGGAAGATTTAGACAAAAGCCAACTTTCCGAGGCCGATAAAAAAGTGATTCGTTTATACATCAGGTATTATATGAACGACGATTATTCTGAGCTCAATAAATCGCTAAAAAATTATGTAAAAGGTAATCCCGATTCTGAGTATGTTGTTTTTATAAATCAACTCCGGCAATTAACATTTACAGGAAGAATGAATTTTTGTTTAGGGTACGGGAATGAATTTCTGAACGGAAACATTACAGACAATTTTGATTCGCATATGCACATAATGAATTTTGAAATTGATGGTTTTCTGAATCGTCTGTATCTTTCATTATTTATGAGCGGAAGCGTAAGCCGTGAAGTTTCGATAAACGATTTGCCTGTAAAAGATAAAAACTGGACACATCCCGCCGGCGACAAAATAAGCAGTCTAAAATACGGTCTAAAAATCGGACAATCGTTGTATTCGACTGACAAAGTGAACTTTTACCCATACCTCGTTATTGGTGGATATGAGATAAACTCTCAATCATCGCTGGCTGACGATAACGACTCGGAACCCAAAAACAACCTCATCGGAACATTCTGCCCGGGAGTTGGTGCGTCCTGCGATTTTGTTTTAAAAAAATGGCAGAGTAAAAATATTTACAGTCCCGGAGGATTTTTGTTTATAAGGCCAAGTGTTGGCTACGACTATTTTCTTTCGAATAAGGAAATTTCAAAAGGAGGAGATCTTTATTTTACGATTTCGCTTGGCGTAGGACTTGGGGATATCTAAATGTCTAATCAAATTTGGTTCAAAAAGTAATAAAGATTTAGGAGTTGCTGTTAAATTAAAAATATTCAACAGCAACTCCTGATGCTCTATTAAATACAAGCACGTAACTACCTGTTTCTTTTACAACTTTATAGTAACTCCAATTTTACCACCGGAATAATTTCCACCTCCTAATTCAACATTCAAACCAACATTTTCATTAAAGAAATAACGCCCGCCAATTTGGCCAACCAGATATAAACCGGAGCCACCACTACCGGCATAGCTAAAACTTCCGTTTCCATCGTATTTTGAAGACCAGGCAGAGTATCCGAGTGACAAACCTGCATAAAAATCCCACTCAGAGGGAATTTCCAGTAATTCATTAAAATGGTAATTTCCGATAGCTGCCATAGTAAAAATAGCATGATTCCATTTGGTAGATGAATAAGTTTCGTGGTAACCGCGATAACTTACTTCGCCTCCAACCGAAATATTGTAACCAATTCCATACTCAAGTCCGCCGTATAACGGCAATCCATAATTTGATAAACCAACTCCGCCATTTATCTGCATTTCTCCTTCCTGTAAAGGTGCCTGCGCTTTAGCAATTGTACCGACAAATAATAATGCGCAAAAAACTAAAGTGATCTTTTTCATGAACGTAATGTTTTAAAAGATTTAATTGTTATTCGAATTTTTTAGAAATTATGATAATTATTTAAACACATCAATTTTTTTCATTTAACTTTTTGTTAAGCAATTCTGGCCCGATAACAATCGTTGTTTCATAGAAATCACAACAAAAAATCCTGATACTATAAGTTGTATTATAGTATCAGGATAACAGTTATTAAAAAAAATAGTTCTCTGTTAAACCAAAGAAATTAATACCCCGGCTGCGACAGCTGAACCAATAACACCAGATATGTTGCTCGCCATGCAGTACTGTAAAATATGGTTTTTCGGGTCATACTTTAAAGCCAGTTCATTTGCTACACGCGACGCCATCGGAACAGCGCTTAATCCGGTTGCGCCTACAAGCGGATTAATTTTCTTTTGAGAGAAAATATTGTACACTTTCACCGCTAAAATACCTCCGCTAATTGATATTGCAAAGGCGATAAAACCACCAACCACAATTCCCAGTGTTTTAGGAGTAAGAAAAACATCCGAAGTCATTGTAGCTCCAACAGCCAGCCCAAGAAAAATAGTCGCCGTATTCATAATTGGCCCGGTGGCTGCTTCTGACAAACGACTTGTTGAAGTCCCAATTTCTTTTACAAGGTTACCAAAAAGCAACATCCCCAAAAGTGGTACTGAAGAAGGAACCAAAATAGCTACAACTGTTCCGAGTGCAATCGGGAAGACTATTTTTACCGTTTTCAGGTTTTTAATCTGATGTTTTGGCGGATACTTTTTATCCATTTCCTTCATACTAATCGTAAACTCCTTTTTATTCATTAGAGTCTTTGCCACCAAGGGAATAATTACCGGCACCAACGCCATGTAGGAATACGCGGCAATTGCGATTGGCCCGAGCAGATGCGGAGCCAACATGATGGTTGTATAAATTGCTGTTGGTCCGTCAGCACCACCGATAATTCCGAGTGACGCTGCTTCCTTTGTGGTAAATCCCATATATATAGCGGCAATCATAACCGTAAATATTCCGATTTGAGCAGCAGCCCCAAAGAAGGCAAGTCTCAGGTTTCGTAACATCGGTCCAAAATCGGTTAAAGCGCCTACACCCATAAAAATAATAGGTGGAAGGAAACCTGTCTTAATCAGAGAATAATACAGGTAGTTCATAATTCCGTAATCGTGGGCAATTTCGAACAGGTTTTTATACCTTCCAGCATCAAGTTCAACAAAATCTGATGGAACGATTCCCATGTTTGCTCCGGGGAAATTGGCCAGTAATACGCCAAAACCAATCGGAACAAGCAATAATGGTTCGTACTTCTTTTTAATTCCCAAATACAGCAAAACAAATGCTATAACCCACATAATAACCGTTTTGAATGTAATGTCTCCCAAAGCGGTCATTTCAAACAATCTCGAAAAAATATCCTGCATATTTTACTGCAACTTTAAAAGTACGTCATCTTCTTCAACTGCTTCTCCGTTTGCCAAACATACCTCAACTACCTTTCCCGAGGTTTCTGCGATAATGGCATTGTAAGTTTTCATCGATTCGATGTATCCAATCACATCTCCTTCGTTTACATTATCGCCTGGTTTTACAGCTGTTTCCGATGAATCTTTGGTTAAAAAGAATTTTCCTTCCAATGGTGCAATTACTTCTGCAAGATTAGCGCTTCCATTGCCATTCCCATTGACTTTCCCGTTTCCGTTAAGGGGAGCACTTTCCTCCCGGGCTTTTCCATTGGCTGATCCATTTTTATCGGCATCGCCACAAGAAACCTTAACAACAAATTTTTCTCCGTTCACTTCAATATTCAGGTTTCGAGGCTCACAGCCGTTTGAATCTGCAGCAACTGTTTTCCCATTTTTAGCAGCAGGTTTAGCTTCCTCTTTCGGAGCCTTTTTTGCTGCCAAATCGGCTTCAAATGCAGCTTTCGCCTCGCCTGATTTATATGCGCGGTACTGTTCCGGGTGCATTGCCAATTCGAACAATTCTTCATCATCCTGCCCAAAATCCCAATTATTGGCTTTCATTTCTTCTTTGAAAGAATTCAGGTTATCGGGATATAAGTCCTGTGGATTTTCAGTGTAGAATTCGCGGCCTTGCTTTTCAGCCAACTTTATAATTTCAGGAGACAATTCTCCGGGTAATTTTCCTGATTTGCCCAAAATCATATCCCAGATATTATCAGCAATCATCGACCAGCGTTCTTTTCCTTTTTCCAGCTGAATTACATTCATTAGCGCCAGATTTTTTACATACTGGCTAAATGGCGTTACCAGTGGAGGATATCCTAACATTGGCCAAATGTGTTCTACTTCGTCAAACAATTTAACAAGCAAATCATCCTGAGTAAGTTCTTTCTGGCCTCGTTTAGCTTTCCATTTATTTAAACTCGACAGATTATTTTCCAAATCAGCCATCAAACTTCCCATCATTCCACCGGGCAAACCGGGACCAATCAACAGCGAGTTCATCAGCCTGTTTTTCGGATTGATATAAAAACCTAAAAAGTCGTCAATAAAACTTTGTGTCAGCGAACGTACTTCCATGTAGGCTTTCATATTAATATCCGGCACTGAGAAACCTGCATCTTTTAACATCGCCTGAACAGCCAATAAATCGACGTGTCCGGTTCCCCATGAAAGCGGTTCCATACCCACATCAATATAATCGGCTCCGGCACGGGCTACTTCCAAAATAGAGGCCATGGCAAAACCGGGACCAGAGTGCGAGTGATACTGAACAACGGTTTCCGGATGACTATCTTTAATATTTTTCACCAATTTTCCCAGGTAAGCCGGACGACCAATTCCTGCCATATCCTTTATACAAATCTCATCAGCTCCCATTTCAATCAATTGGTTTGCAAGGTTTGTATAATACTCAACGGTGTGAACTTTTGAGATGGTCAAACTTAATGCTGCCTGAGAAATCATTCCTCCTTCTTTGGCGTACTTAATCGAACCTTCCAGGTTTCGTGGATCATTTAACCCACAAAAAGAACGGGCGATATCTGTTCCCTGCTTCTTTTTCACTTTATACATTAATTTACGCACATCTGCAGGTACCGGACTCATCCGAATTCCATTCAAAGCCCTCTCCAGCATATGGGTTTGAATACCAACATCGTTAAAAGGTTGTGTCCACTGCCGGTTTGCCACATTTGGATTTTCCCCGAATAAGAGATTTATCTGCTCAAAACCACCGCCATTGGTTTCAACACGGTCAAAACATCCCATATCAATAATTGCCGGAGCAACTTTTAACAATTGGTCTACGCGTGGCACGTACTTTCCCGAAGACTGCCACATATCGCGATATAATAAGCTAAATTTGATTTCTTTTGACATTTTTTTTGATTTTATCTGGTTTATACTTTTGTTATTTTTGCTATTTGTCCCTTTCCATTGGTTACAATATCAACAGCCGCAACAATAGCTGCTATTTTTCCTGATGACGACATTTCCGAAGTTTGAGTTCTCTGTGTTTTTACAGTCTCAACTCCCGGGAAATATTTGTTTGTAATTCGTATTATCACATTTCCGATTATCACAACTAACCAAAGAATAACAAACACCGTGACCATTCCAACAGCCATTATCGATATTACATCTCCTAAATTTTGTCCCATATTTCAATTCAATTTTAGATTTGATTTTATTTTTTTAAAACAATAATCCCCATTACAGCAAAATTTCTACTGTTTATTTTAAAATGAACTTAAATTCAAAATATTAAAATAAGGTTCCTACAGATGGCGAACCTTAAAAACGGTTTATACTTCCGTTCTAACAGGAGGGGAAACACCGGTAAGAAAAAACAAAAATCTGTTTCGGTAACTTTTTGATTCAAACCTGAAATTCTCAATGTCAGATTTTACAAATTTTACACCAAAGTCCCGACCTCCGGAAAAACTTCCTGTTGCGGGAAAATCCTTGCCAGGTGAACAGGTCGTAGCATTTTTAAAAAAACCATTATTAACCCCAAATGCAATCGTATTATTACATATTCCATTGGAAATAATGTTAATGCCATAAAGCTTTCCACAGGTTTCATACGACCCCAGATGTACAAGTGCTATGATTATATTTAAAAGAAAAATTTTAATCATTGTCGTAAAGAAATAAGAATAATTAAAATTTTAGGTTAAATTATTTAAAGTTTTATATAAAAGTTAAGACAGTTTTAATAAATAAAACCTACATTTAAGCGATTCTAAATTATTGATTTACAGGATACAATAAAGAAAAAATTCTATATTGATCTATATCAATGCATTTATCGTCTTTTCGTTTTTCCTAAAAATCAAATTAAATTTTTAAAAATCTGGGCGCGCTCTAACCTTTCATATCTTTCGATCATCAATACTGACAAAAAAAAGACCAATTAGGATTTTATTACTTTAAGAGAAATATGTATATTGGCTAAAATCAGTTTACCCGCTGAAAAACAGACATAAAATAAATTTAAAATATATATTATTACCAATAAGTTTGAAAGTTACAAAGACAAATAAAGAGCTTTTGTCACTTCTCCGGACAGGAGACAGGGTAGCTTTCTATAACATTTATGAAAAATACAGCAAAAGAATTTATGCCTTCGTTTACAGATATATAAAACAAGAAGAAGATGCGGAGGAAATTGTTCAGGAAGTATTTGTTAAGATATGGAATTTACGGGAAACCATTGATGAAAATTCCTCTTTTGACTCCTACCTTTTTACTATCGCCTACAACACCACAATAAATTTATTCAGAAAAAGGCTCAGAGAAAAAAAGTATCTTGAGAATTTAAAATCGTTGCAGCAAATAACAGCTTCTCCCGATATTATTGATGAAATTCAATTTAGCGAACTAGATGCAACGATTCAAAATTTATTAAACCGGCTTACCCCCCGACAAAAAGAAATATTTCAGTTAAGCAGAGAAGAAGGATTAACCCACAGCGAAATCGCAGAAAAACTTGGTATTTCAGTTAATACAGTAAAAAAACACATAACAAATACCCTTTCATTCTTAAAGTCTCACCTTACCAACCAGGCAGTAATCTGCTTGTTGTTCGTTTATTTATTTTTGTAAAAAAACACATTTTCGATACTTCCTCCCCAAAACTCCGGCGTATAACTTAATGTACTATGGGAACAATCGTGTGTCGCCATTAATTTGGCATAAATATCTGAAAAGTAAATCGGAACGGTAAATAAGAAAAAAATGACAAAAGAAACGCTTATAAAATTCATGAATAACCAGTGCAGCGAAAAGGAACTGGAAGAAGTTATTCGCTGGGCCAACAAAGAAGCAACAAATAAAGCTAGTATTGACTGGGCCCGTGAAGATTGGGATTCATTTTTATTTGATGATAAAAAGCTTAGCGACAAAACATTTCAAAAACTATTTGACAAAATTCAAAATGAAATAAACAGAAATGACCTGAAAGAGAAAAGCAACAAAACAATTCCTATTTTAAATTGGATTACCCGCGTTGCAGCTGTTTTGTTGATTCCTGTGTCGATATTTCTATTTTATACGCTAACAAATCAGAACCCTGTATACACAAACCAGCTCCAACAAGACTCGATTGAAACAATAGCTCCTGCAGGCTCCAAAACTATCGTTCAACTTTCCGACGGTTCAATTGCACATTTGAATTATGGAAGCAAACTAAAATACCCCCGAAGGTTTTCAGGAAAAACAAGAGAAGTAGTGTTGGCAGGAGAAGGCTTTTTTGATGTCGCTCATAACACAAAAATTCCATTTATAGTTAAAACAAAAAAACTGGATATAAAAGCATTAGGTACATCTTTTAACGTTTCTGCTTATCCAAATACAAAGAAGACTGAAACAACCCTTGTCAGAGGTAAAGTTGTACTTGAAAAGAAGAATTCAGAAGGAGCAACAAAAATAATTGGAGCTTTGAAACCGGGGCAACACGTAAGCTACGATAACACCGACGGTAAAATTACCAGCTCACAGGGAAGCATTGATAAATATATATCATGGAGAGAAGGAAAACTAATTTTTGAAGATGCACCATTAACGGAAGTTGCTGAAAAACTTGAAAGGATGTTTGGTGTCGAAATAGAAATACATGAAAAAATCAGGGATTATAATTACACCGTAACTTTTGATAATGAACCTCTTTATCAGATCTTGGATTTGATGGCAATTGCAACACCAATAAACTATAAAATACTTCCTCGTCAGAAATTAGCTAACGGAACATTTTCAAAACAAAAAATAATTATCGAAGCAAGAAACTAAACGAAAAAATAATCAACTTATGAAGAAAACGAATATATCAACATAAACGCACTAAAAGCAACAGGGAAATGCGCCAACATCTCCCTGTAAAATAAGCAAATAACCCTGTTTTTATGGCACAGGGAAATTTAAAACTAATCAAAACAAAAGTATGAAAAAAAATTCTGACTTGTTTGAGAGTTCGTGGGTTCTCAAACTAAAAAAAATTATTTTGGTTATGAAGCTAACAAGCCTGTTTTTTATGATTTCCATTGCCGGCGTTTTCGCGAGCAAAACCTACTCGCAGACCCAGACATTAAGTCTTGACATGGAAAAATCTACCGTTAAAGAGGTTTTATCTGTAATTGAAGAACAAAGTGACTTCTATTTTATGTACAGTGGAAAATTTATTGATGTCAACAGAGAGGTTTCGATAAATGTAAAAAATCAGAAAATAGAAACACTACTAAACATTCTGTTTGCCGGAACGGATACAAATTATGAAATCAGAGACAAATTTATCGTGTTGTCCAGTTCTAAATTGTCCGAAGAAGAATCTCAATCGAAAGCGCAACAAAAAACAGTCACAGGGAAAGTAACTGATTCCGGTGGACAACCTCTACCCGGTGTTACTGTTGTTTTAACAGGTACAACAAAAGGAACCGTCACCGGCGCAAGCGGAGAGTTTTCCTTAACCGGAGTACCAGATGACGGAATTCTCAAATTTTCATTTGTGGGGATGAAATCGCAGGAAGTAGCTGTCAGCGGACTAAGCTCGATAAATATTACAATGGAAGAAGACGCCATAGGTATTGAAGAAGTTGTTGCTGTTGGTTACGGAACACAAAAGAAAAGGGATGTAATAGGAAGTATAGCATCAATAAAATCGGAAGACATTGAAACGATTTCCGGCGTCAGCAACTTTACATCGTTATTACAAGGCCAGGCGGCAGGAGCCAGTGTGCAAACTTCATCCGGCCGGCTCGGTTCTTCAGTTTCCGTAAAAGTAAGAGGTTTAAGTTCGATAAGTGCCGGGACTTCTCCGCTTTGGATTATTGATGGAGTGCCAATTATTACCAGTGCAAGTACCGGTGCAGATTATACATCAGAGCAATCGCCAATGTCGCTTATAAATCAGGCCGATATTGAATCAATAGAAATATTAAAAGATGCGGCAGCTACATCCATTTATGGTTCCCGCGGATCAAATGGCGTTATTATAATAACCACCAAAACGGGAAAAGCCGGACAGAGCTCAATTAATATCGATTACAGTACAGGTATTTCAGACCTTCCGCTTCAAAAAGTTGATTTTGTTAACACAACTCAATGGTTTGAAATCAGAGATGAAGCAAAACAATCATACGGGTTAGGAAACTACACCATGGATGATTTCTATGGAGGTTCAGGTTATGCTACCGAAAAACTCACCCGTAATCAGGCTGAAACAACAAATATCGATTGGTTTAAAGAGGCAATGCAAAAAGGTAGTTTCCATAGCGTAAACCTCTCATTTGTGGGGGGGGCTGAAAAAGTTAGCTATTTTATCTCCTCCAATTACAGAAAAGACAAAGGCGTAATGCTAAATGATGATCTAGAAAGATACGGATTACGCGCAAATGTTGATTTACACCCACACGAAAATTTTAAAACCGGGGCAAAACTAAATTTCTCTTTATCAAACAGCAACCGGGGAAAAAACTTTTATGATGCTAGCAGCGGAAATAACAGTGGCCGTGCAGGCGGTTTTAGCTTT
This sequence comes from Maribellus maritimus, assembly GCF_022267315.1. Lineage (GTDB taxonomy): Bacteria > Bacteroidota > Bacteroidia > Bacteroidales > Prolixibacteraceae > Draconibacterium > Draconibacterium maritimum. The sequence goes on along the minus strand of NZ_JAIKLE010000032.1, from coordinate 23,657 downwards.
TTAAATGTAAGCGCAGCAACTTTTAACCCGGTTTACAGCCTTGAAAATCCAAATGAATATTTTAACCCTTACCTGGGAAATCCGGTGGCTTTGAGCGACAGGGACAACATCGTACAGGATGTTGAGATGTACAGGGCATTGGCAAACATATATGGAGAATATTCTCTCCCCTTTTTAAGAGAGCTTGCATTGCGATCGGAAATCTCAGTTGATTTTGTTCAGGTAAACAGAAATACCTGGTTATCAGAAAAAGTAAGATGGGATGGTTCCTGGGCTCAGGATGTAGCCAATACAATTCGCACATATAATTACAACCTGTTTCTGAAATATGACAAAACCATAGGAGACCACAGTTTTAACGCAGTGGGAGGAGCAGAAGCTCAGCGTTCACGTACCTGGGGAAGAAAAATGGAAGGACAAGATCTGGTTGGAAGCTATAAACAGCTGGGAACACCCAGTCAAATGATTACCATGAGTTCGGGTTTATACGGAGAAAGTTACCTTTTGGCCTATTTTGGACGTGCCAATTATAAATACAAAGACAAATACCTGGCTGGAATCAGTCTCCGCCGCGATGGATCTTCGGTATTCACGTCTGAATACCGCTGGGGGACTTTTGTCGCGCTTTCGGCTGGATGGATCATTTCCGATGAAGAATTCATGGGCGCTTTTGGTGAAAATAACTTCCTGAAAATCAGAGGTAGTTTTGGACAAACCGGAAATGCCAATATTCCATCAGGCTTGGATGCCTCAAAATACGGAACCGGATATGCGTATGGAAGTGTCGATTTAATAGCAACCAACGGAACCCTGATTTCAAGTATTGGTGTCTCGAACCTAACCTGGGAAACGACAAACAATTTTGATATTGGTGTAGATTTTGGCTTCTTAAACAACAGGGTTAACGGTTCGCTGGCTTACTATAACAAATATGTTGAGGATTTACTTTTAGCTACAGAGCTCCCATACTCCTCCGGGATAAGTTCCATTTACGGAAATATCGGAGATTTGGTTAATTCCGGAGTCGAGCTAAATTTTACGTCCATGAATATTGAATCGCAAAACTTTAAATGGCAAACTTCATTTAATATCTCCTTTAACCATAATGAAGTTAAAAAACTGGTTCCCAGAGTTGACGAAACAGGAGCAGGCATGGTAAGTGGCGCATACATCACAAAAACAGGTTACCCCGTGCGGGAGTATTATCTTGCTGAATTTGCAGGAGTTGATCCGGAGACAGGAATATCAATGATATACGCCCTGGATACTGAACATTATGACGAAACAGGTGAAACGCAAAGATTAAAAGATGAAAGCGGAAATGATGTCAAAATAATTAACAGCAATGCAAATGCAAATGCAAACAAGTTCCACTTAAAAGGAAAAAACCAAATACCTGCGTTTTATGGCGGACTTACCAACAAATTTATGTACAAAGCTTTTGACCTCGGCTTTCTGCTCACCTTCTCAGGGGGCAACTATATTTTTGATGAGTTTATGCGAAATATGGCTACTGACTACAGCGGGACAAGACGTATGTTACAAGAAGTATACGACAATTATTGGAAGTCGCCGGGAGACAATGCAAAGTACCAACGAGTAAACTGGCAAGGGAATGTTGTTCTGAATGATGGAAGTGTTGTTGGCCTGGGAGACCCAAGAACCAACACCGATCAATTTCTTTTTAAAGGAGACTACCTAAAACTAAAATCGGTAACACTCGGATACACCCTTCCCGAGTCGTCAAAAGCTGGGCGACTGTTTAAAGGGTTACGGGTATATACAACGTTTGAGAACCTACTCACTCTTACCAAATACCCGGGCTGGGATCCGGAAGGACTAGGTACGGTTGGACAATGGGATATACCACAATTATTTACTGCAACATTTGGCGTTTCTGTTAAATTTTAAAATCTATTCGTTATGAAAAAAATAATATATCTGGCACTGCTACTAATTTTTGTTTCATCTTGCGAAAACAACGATTTTTTCGACCTTGAACGGCCGGTGGAAAGTCCGTGGCTTTCCTTATACGAATTTGAAAGAGCTCCTATTGGTTCGTACCGGCAATTATTTTCGACAAATCTTTCATGGGGAAACGGATATAACTACTGGTATTTATATAAAAATGCTGTTGCCGATGACGTTGCATGGGCAACTCCGGGCGATGCAGCATGGGGATGGTACCGTGACACAGAGAACAACAAATCGTGGCTAAATTCTCTATTTCAAAATTGTTATCAAGTGATAGCCTCGGTAAACGATGCCCTTCAGTTTGTTGAAGAAAACAATGGAAATCCATATCCAAAAATCACAGAAGAAGACAAAGTAAATAATCTTGACAGAATTGTTGGAGAACTCTATTTTCTGCGGGGGTTTGCATATTATACTTTAGCAACTACTTTTTGTGATGCTTATGTTCCGGGAGGAGACAACAGTTCTCCACAAATTCCACTTCGAACAACGAAAGCAAGTTCATATGAAGAAGCCTCAAATTCAGAAATTGGAACCACCGAAGAGATCTGGATGCAAATTCTTGCTGATTTTCAGAAAGCTTATGAAATATTACCGGAGCGTTATATAGAAGGCCTTATGCACATCTCATATCAGGCGGGGCGGGCAAATAAATTTGCTGCAGCCGCCATGGTTGCACGCTCGTACTTTGCTATGGGCGATTACGAAAACACAGAAAATTATGTAAGTTTTGTTATTGAGCAAAATGGAGGTGATTTTAATTTAAATGAAGAGCCTATTGAAGCATTTAATAAAAGTACGCTTGCGCGAGGAATGGAAACCATTATGTACACTCCTTGCTATGATGAAACAACCGGAAACCAAAACCTCCATGCAGGGTGTTTTAGTCACATGCTAAGGTCAGCTCCCTGTCCGTTTGTGGCAACTCATATGGATTATTCAACTTTACAACGTTTAGGCTGGATGGAAGCTCCCAAAAGCGATACAACAATAACCATTATTGCCAAAAGAGACAAACGGTTTCAACAATTGATGGCGATTAGAGAGGCTGCAAATATTCCGGAAGAAAAAAGAGATGATGACAAATATTATGAAACCCGGACGAACCTGGAATGGAGAACCATTCTTGCCAATAAGTATTTCAGAGGACCCGGTGAAGAGCACACTAATGTTCCTACAATCCGGCTGGCTGAAATGTATCTCACCCGAGCAATTTGCTTGTTTAAAATGGGCGACAAACAAGGTGCTGCCGATGATCTGAATATGATCCGGAAAAGAGCATGGGATGAAACGGTAGCAGGAGAATCCTACGAGTCTTCAGACAGTTATGTAACTTCCGGCAATATTACCGAACAAATGATTAATGACGAACGCCTCATCGAAATGTTTATGGAAGGCGACAGGATTGACTATTTACGCGGACTAAAAATTGATGTTGGAAACGGTGAACGGGGAGATGGTTCTGTTCCTTACACCGACAAAGGTTTTGTTTGGTCTATTCCTATTCAGGAAGAGGAACTAAACCAGGCATATAATTAATAATCAATGATTTTATGGAAGTTGGAATTTTTTCTCAACTTCCATACTTCATCTCTGGCTGAACTATTAACCGGCTAATAGAGTAGAAATAAAATCGATAAAATGAATAAAAAACACCTTGGACAAACACAGCCACTCGGGAATCCACGACAATAACGGGCTGTACAGTTAGCACCTTAATGTGGAATAATTAAAAAAAAGGACTGAAAACTATGTTCATTAAAAAAAAATTAAGTATAAAAATTGCAAGCTTGCTTACTCACAGCACCTTTAAATCCTTTTTCGCTTCCCGGAGTTAAGCGTCATTCGGAAAAAACTGTACAGAAAGAATGATGAAAATAATATTCCGTTTATCGGTATTAATAACCGAAGGGAGCCCGAAATGGAAAATTACAGTAGCAAAAAAGATGATGTACACTATAATAGCGATGGCTACAAAAGACTATTGGAGAGCGTAAGCAACAAAATTGAAACAACGCTTACATTATTAAGCACTCCTTCCCTTAATGTAAACTTAACCCAATCGAAATTAAACGGGGATGACAAATTTGCCATCCCCGATTTTTTATCTGTTATTTTGTTTGGAGTTTGTCAAATTATCCTCTCCATGGCCTGATTCGATTTACATTTGCAAGTGAATCAACCACCATATTGCAGTCTTCAACGATTTGAAAATCGTACATTCCCACACAAATAAAATCGGCACCATTGTCAAAGGCAAACTTAAATCCCTCTTGCGGAGAAATAGCACCAGCAGCCAACACTTTAAAGGCAATCCAAGGCTCTTCCAGCTGATTCATAAATTTTATGGTTTCGGTTGGTTTAAAACAAAACATATTATCGTGCTGCTCTGCATTGGGCTGCGCCGACCAATAATTATGATGGTGTAATGTTTTCACCCAAAAATCGGGTTTTATTCCCCTCTCTACACAACCTTGTATTGTTTCAATTTTATGTGCACCAATCCCTGCGGGTTTTCCATAACTTCTTATTAAATCCACTCCTTTTTGAATGGTTTCAAAATCGTTGTTTTGAGCCATACGATCGGCAATCCCTCCCTGACAATACATTGCAGATGCACCTACTTCCTGTGATTTTTCTATCCCTTCCAAAAATCCTTTTCCGTACCCACAATCTGAAATAAACTTTATTTTACCACCGGTTTCGTGCCAGTATTTGTTCATAATTCTTCCCAATGAAGGGTTGGTAATGATTGAATCAACACCACATCTTTCTGCCAACTGAAGCGTCATTATTACGCGCTCGTCGCTATGATATTCTTTAACAAGGCGGGAAACATAAATCAAATCGCGGGAATGCGCCCATCCACCAATTAAGTTTCCGCCCATAATCAGACGGCTAAAATCAAGGTCCCCAATTTTACCTTTTGGAATTTCTCCTTTTAAATCATCCAATGAAGAAAAGTTAAAGCTTTTCAACGTTGCCCCGGAAACAGCGTCTGTTTCACCTGTATTTAAGAACTTTTCTTCATAACTATCCCAACGTTGTTTTTTATAAGCTGCATAAGCAAAAGCTCCCAGAAAAGGCACACTAATTAGATTTCTTAATACCTCTCTTCGTTGCAGCGAACTCGTTTCATTTTTCTCTAACGGAACTGGCGCATTGGCTTTTTCTTCCTTCCAGCTTTTCAGTAAACGGTCAACTCCAAATAAAAAGCCAAACGGAATAAAAGCAAATACCAAAAGAATAAAAAATTCTATCAAAGTTTTATTTACCCATACATAACTTCCTTCCATAACTGTTCCAAAAGTATAGCCGGGAATGGGCGGATAGGCTACAAAATAGAAAAACAACAGCAATGCACCCGCAATTGAGGACCAACGAGTAAGCAATCCAAGAAACAATGAAATCCCCACCAAAATTAGCCCCCAAATATTCATAAAATCAACGATCTTCATGATAGCATCCGATTCAGCCATACGATGAAAAACATCCGAAAAAACCCATCTGGAGCCGAGCAGGTAAAGTTTTGCACTCCAACCTGGTGTCATCAACTTGGCAATTCCTTCATACAAAAAGTGCCAGCCTACCAAAATTCTCAAGCCCGTTAATAAATAAATTGAGTACTTTTTCATAACTATTCTTTTGAATATTAAACTATGGTCTGCTAATAATTTGTCGTCTCGCTTTCTTACCCGGCAGGAAGATCTTTGAAGAATCACTTCATAATTTCCTGAATCTGTATATTTTGATATTTTTGTAATTAAGCTTTAAAGCTATTTCAATAAAATAAGAATTAAGAATTTTAGGGAAAGCAGAATACAGAGCAAAGAAAAGCATTATTGGTCACGCCAGAGAGCGGCTAATTAACAACACCTTACAAATACGATGAAAAAGTTCGATCCGGATAAAATAAAACGTTCAATTATTGAATCTTACAACTGGCCTGTTCTGGAAGAGTGGACTAATTTCCATTTTAAAGAACTTAGTAAAAACATTGAGGAGAAAACAGGAGACAGAATTAGCGACGAAACATTAAAACGAGTTTTTGGTAAAAGAAAAGTCAGTTCAGAAAACTATCAACCACAGGCATTTACTCAACATGCACTAAATAAGTATATTGACAGCTTAGCAAAAAAAGAACCTTCTAAATCCCTAAAAATAAATCTACCTAAAATATATATAATTTCCTTTTTGTTAATTCTCGTCATTTTATTGCTTGGGCTTCTTCTTACAAAATATAGCCCGTTTCAAGCTCAAGCTTTTTTATTTTCTTGCGAAAACAAGAGAGATGAAGCTCCTTTTACTGCGACATTCAAATACGATGTGAGTAAAATAAAAGACAGTGTTTTCTGTTCCTTTAACCATAACCAGGAAACTTTCCTCCCCCCTGATAAAAAAATGGTAAATTATTTTTACAGCGAGCCAGGTATTTATAATGTATTTTTATACACACGGGCAAAAACACTGGATACAATTTCAGTTATTAGCTGGACAAAAGAATGGATTGCCGGTTGTTTTCCAAACAATCAGCCCGAACTTTTTAAACCATTTCAAAATCAAAGTTTCTATCGTCTTGAACATTTCTTTTATAGTCCTCCCGAACAATTAAAAACACAGGTTACCAACTGGCAAGCAAACTATTGGACGAGCTACAGATGCACCTATCCTTTTGAAAAAAGTCTTGATTCTCTCACTTTTCAAACAAGAGTGCAAAACAATGCAACAAGCGGAAGTCTTTCCTGTTACGATATAGATATTGTATTAACAGCTGAGTCAGGAGTTGTAAATCTCAGATTTACACAACTAAAGTGTTCCAGGTACGCAACTTTTCAGGTTTCAGAGAAAAAACTGGATGGAGAATTTAATGATCTGTCTGCATTTTCGGTTGATATGTCTGATTGGCTTGATGTAAAAGTCACTACAAAAAACAACTATATCCAAATATTTCTGGCCGGGGAAGTTATTTTTGAAAGTGATTATGTTTATTCACTCGGAAAACTTCTTGAAATCAAATACTCCTTTTTTGGTTCAGGTAAAATCGATTCCATCGAACTAAAAGATAAACAAAACAACACCTTTTACTCAAACGATTTTAATAAGACTGTATTAAACTAAATAAAAAAAGCACCACTCTTATCGGAATGATGCTTTGCGGTGACGACGAGACTCGAACTCGCGACCTCCGGCGTGACAGGCCGGCATTCTAACCAACTGAACTACGCCACCAATAAAATGGTGTCCATCAAAAAAAATAAGCGGTGACGACGAGACTCGAACTCGCGACCTCCGGCGTGACAGGCCGGCATTCTAACCAACTGAACTACGCCACCGTTTCTTTTAATGAACTACCTTTGATTTCGCCAAATACGCTTTTCAAAGGTGTTGCAAATATATACTTTCTTTTTTTTTCTGCAATATAAAAAACGATTTTTTTAAAAACACTCCAAACACCTAAAAATCAATTAATTAAAATAAATTTATTTTCCAACCTGAAGCAAATTCTCTTTGTTTAATGTTTTTTCACCATTCCAGCGGTAAACAGTTAGTTTTTTTGTACCATTTACACACGAATCGACACAACAAATATTTGATTTTACAATATGTGGTCCTCTTCCCCTGCAATAATGCCCAAAAAAGACAATGGGAGCATCTTCGGGATAAACATAGTTTTCCGGGATAATTTGTTGCGGAATAGTATAATTCGGAAGTAAAAATTTACTCTCAAACGACATCTCTTCAAATGTTTTGCCTTGTGGGTTCTCCCACCATCGCATCCTGAACATGCGGGGAGACACTCCTTTATTGTTGATTATCTTCAGATCACCGGGAAGACTAAAATCAATTCCTTTGGTTAATGTCCAAATATGTTTACCTATTTCTGATTTTGAATTCCGGTAAGCTTCGCGAAAAACGCTCTTTTTTATCTTTCCGGCAGGAATATTTTCTTTAAAAAAGTCAATTGCAGGCTGCGACCAACATGCATGAACAACTCTAAAATCTCCCATATCCAGGAATAACGGCAATGTCCGCATCCATTTCAAATGCCCTAATAATTCATCTGCATTTCCTGCAAATTGATTAATGGTTTTAAACAATGCGAAAAAATTTTTATTGGAAGATTTTACCAAAGGATCCCCTGTCTTAAACTTCAGATAATATATTATGGCATTTATTTCATGATTTCCGAGAACAGCCAAAGCATTCCCATTTTCAACCATAGAGCGAATTATCCGGATTGTTTTTTTTATTTCGGGCCCCCGGTTGATAAAATCGCCTACAAATACTGCTTTACGTTCAGGATGAACGTATCCTGCTTCAGACTTCTGATACCCGATCTCCAGCAAAAGCTTTTTTAGTATGGACGCCTGCCCATGTACGTCTCCGATTATATCATACATATTGTAAAAATGAAATCTAAAGTAAAAAAAAATAGCCATCTGACGAATGTCAGACGACTATTTCTAAAATATATCTTATAGCGTTTTTTACCAGAAATAGGAGTAGAATACAAGAATGACAGCAATAATAATTGCAGAATTTATCACATCCCATTTACTCCAACTGGCCCTGACTTCAGCACGCTGTTCAGCGGTTGCAGAGCCAATGGTAAGGCCTTGAATTACACTCGGATCTTTTACTTTTGTAAAATAGCTAATCACTATCATTGCAATAATAACAAATGCAAAAATATATCCTTCGTAGTGATATGTATTCATTTCTATAAAAATATTGTGCATGAATGTTCCTTCTGTTACCGAACCTTTAAACACATTTATAACCAGGCGGGTCATTCCCAACACAAAACCAATAACCAATCCATAGAAGCCTGCTTTGGGCGTTGTCTTCTTTGACAGGATACCGAGTAGGAAAACTGCTGCAATTCCCGGTGCCAGAAGAGACTGCACCTCCTGAAGATATTCATACAATACTTTTCCAAGCCCTTTCATAACCGGAATCCAGGCAATTCCCAGGATAACAATAACAACGGTGGCAATTCTTCCAACAACAACGTAATGCCGATCGGATGCGTTGGGTTTGTATTTTTGATAGAAATCGACAGTAAACAACATTGCCGATGAATTAAACAAAGAGGCCAGTGAACTCATTAAAGCAGCCAGAATACCGCCAATAACAATTCCTTTGAATCCAATCGGAAGTAATTCGGTTACTAGAGTGGAAAATGCAGCATCGTTTGAATTAAGTGTTATTAATCCTTTCTGGTTTAATGCATAAGCAATCATTCCGGGAATTAAAAAGATAAAAACCGGTGTTAACTTCAGATAAGCTCCAAAGATAGCTCCTCTTCTCGCCTGTGTCATATCGCGGCCTGAGAGTACACGCTGTACAATAAACTGGTCGGTACACCAATACCAAAAACCGATAATCGCGGAGCCAAGAATTACTCCTGTCCACGGAAAATCCGGATCATTATGAGAGCGCATCAAACTGGCCATTGAGTCTCCATGAACAGTAACATTTGTTCTTGTTATTTCCATCAATTCACCCCAGCCGCCAACTTTGATCAGACCTAAAATCAATATGGCTATCGAACCTATTAGCAAAATTGGCGTTTGTAAAACCGATGTATACAAAACAGCTTTCATCCCTCCAAAAGTGGTATAAAGTCCGGTTAATACAACTAATCCAATTGCACTCACCCAGAAGAAATCCACATTATATCCCCAAAAGCTAATTGAATCGATATTAAAAACATCTTTAAACACAACGCCGCCGGCATATACAGTAACCGCAACCTTTGTAAGCACGTAACTTACTATCGATATGATAGAAAGAAAAGATCTTGCCTCGGGATTATACCTTCGCTCCAGAAACTCAGGCATGGTAAAGACTTTACTTCGTGCATAAAACGGCACAAACAACCATCCCAGCATCAGTATCACCCAGCCATGCATCTCCCAGTGTGCCATAGCCATACCACTTTCGGCTCCGGCTCCGGCTAATCCCACCAGGTGTTCAGAACCGATATTTGAAGCAAAGATTGAAGCACCTATCGCAATCCAGGTAGCGTCTCTTCCCGCAAGAAAATAATCGGAAGTATCTTTATCTTTCTTTTTCAGAACCCAAATAATGACTCCAACCAGGCCTAAAAAAAACAGCCCGAGAACAATCCAGTCCAGTGTACTCATTTTTCGATGTTTTTAGTTATTAGTTTAATTATTTCTTAAAAATTTAAATTTTAACAATCCTATCCAAAACCTCCACTTGTAAATTTGGTTTTAGCCGGTAATAATAAGCTCCTTTTTTTGATTCTGTTGAATTCTTTTGATCCAGTTTCTCAAGTACTCCCAGAGACAAAATCTTCTTTCTGAAATTTCCCGGATCAAATTCCCGCTGATAAATGGCTTCGTACAATTTTCGGAGCTGCATAAAAGTAAATTTCTTTTGCAACAACTCAGTTCCGATTAAACTTGATCCTGCTTTCTGCTGTAAAATATTCATTGATCTTTCAACCATTTCCTGGTGGTCAAAAATTAATTTTGGAAGACTTGTAACAGGCCACCATTTTGCACCGTGACTTTTTATCAGTTCCTCATCCGACTGATTGATTCGAATTAATGCAAAATACACCACGCTAATGACTCTTTCAAAGGGATCCCGGGTAGGTCCGGAGAAAGCACTTACTTGTTCAAGAAAAATATTACTTAACCCCGTTGTTTCCTGCAATACCCTGTATGCAGCTTCGTCAGCAGATTCAAGCTGTTTTACAAATCCCCCCATTAACGACCATGAACCTTTTACCGGTTCAAAGGCACGCGGATAAACCAATAATTTCAGTTGTTCTTCTTCGTAGCCGAAAATGACACAATCAACTGACACCAAAAATTTGGGTTGATTCTCGTAGTAACTCATAATTAGATTTAATCGGCATAAATTTATAAAAGTAATTTTTACTTTTCTTTATCGATGTTCACTTTTATTAAAAAAAATGTTTTATAACAGAAACTAAGGGGATTTTGGAGTATAAAAAAAGCCTGCCAAAAAAATTATGACAGGCTTTTAAAAATAATTTAACCAAATTTATAATGTTCTGATCTTAGAACCTTTTTTGCAAATAATATCAGATACTCATAATAAATAAGCAGCCCTCATGACCGGCAAAATAGCTGCGTCAATCAACGAAGTTGCAATAACACCTAAAAATCAAGCTTCACCGAACCTTTTGACCTGATAAACAATTTATGACAAGCTCCTTTTCCGTACACATGTTCCAGTGTGCTTACGTATTCATCCAATTTGTTTTGCGGAACAAAAGCCTGAATTGTTCCACCAAAGCCACCACCATGCACACGCCATGCACCGCTTCCTTTCAGCACCATCTCGCTTAAAGCCAGAGCCAATGAAACCACCTGCTCATCTTTATGAACAACGTCAAAAATATTCTGATTATACATATAAGAACTATAACCTGATTCAACAACCATTTTCAGGAATGATTCAAAATCGTTGTTTTCCAAAGCGTTCACCTGATCCACAACACGCTGGTTATCTCCCTGAAAATGATAGGCGCGTAAGATGGCTCTGTCGCCTGTTTTTTTGCGGATTTCTGGAATTTTGTCAACAATTTGCTCCAACGTTACTTCCCGTAAAACATTCGCGCCAAGTTCGGCAGCAACCGATTTCATTTCAGTAGGCAACGATGCATACTCCGCCTGAGAGGCGGGATCATCGTGGCCGCCACCAACATCAGTAATTACGAGCGAAAATCCGGTTGCAACAAAATCAAAATCAACCTCTTTTACTACCGGATTGGCCGGATCTTTAAAATCAATGGTAATTAAGCCTCCCACTGAACATGCTGTCTGATCCATTAAACCACAAGGTTTCCCAAAATAATTATTTTCTGACCATTGACCGATGATTGCATTTTCAACTGCTGACATTTTTCCGTCGTTAAAAAGCGCATTGATAATTGCTCCAACCAACACCTCAAAAGAAGCAGAAGAACTTAAACCGGAACCTTTAGGCACCCGACCTTCGATACAAGCATTAAAACCGCCAATCTCATAACCGTTTTCCTTCATTTTGGCGCAGATACCCTTCACCAGAGAATTTGAAGTATAAAAATTGGATTCATCAATACTTAAATCCGACAAATCGACCTGAAATTCAGGATAACCTGCCGACTTTATTTTAACAACATTAGTTCCGTTTGCTGCAGCAACAGCGATATTGTCAAGGTTTACCGCACCAGCCAAAACACGACCAAAATTGTGGTCTGTGTGGTTTCCACCAATCTCGGTACGTCCGGGCGAACTAAAAAGTGTTACATCATCAGACCCAAATGTTTGTTCAAATTCACTCATCAAACCCGCATATCTGTCGGCCTGTTCTTTTAAAACTGCAGTTTCAGTTCCATATAATTCCTGAAACAACGGATTATCTCCGCCATTAATTTTTTCAATTAAGCTGTTAATTTTAGTCATAACTTTATTTATCGATTAAATAATTATTGTTTGATTTATTTCATTTCTTATAATGAATCTTTGGTAAATCCCGTAAACGCTGGGCAGCCTGTTCGGGTGTAATATCACGCTGTGGAGTAGCCAGCATTTCATAACCAACCATAAATTTTTTGACTGTAGCTGATCGCAACAACGGCGGATAAAAATGCATATGTAAATGCCACTCCGGATAATCTTTTCCATCAGTTGGTGCCTGATGTAGTCCGGCTGAGTAGGCAAAAGAAGTCTCAAAAAGATTATCGTACATAATGGTTAATTTTTTATATATATCAGCCAGGTCGGTACGTTCTTTCTCTTCTAGCTGAAGAATATTTTGCACCGGGCGTCTGCTTACAATCATCGCTTCAAATGGCCAAACTGCCCAAAAAGGTACCAAAGCCACAAATGAATCGTTTTGATTCAATACACGGATTTCTTTTACAAGTTCAGTTTGCAAATAATCGTTCAGAAGTGTTCTGCCATGTTTTTCGAAATAGGCTTTCTGAGCTCTACTCTCCTTTTCCGGTTCTACCGGAATACCCTCTGATGACCATATTTGCCCATGGGGATGCGGATTGGAACAGCCCATTATTGCACCTTTGTTTTCAAAAATCTGCACATAATTAATTTGAGGATTATTTCCCAGCTCTTCAAACTGCAGACACCATAAATCCACAACATTACGAATATTCGCCACCTCCATTTCAGGGATAGTAAGACTGTGATCTTCACTGAAACAAATTACTTTACAAATACCGCTTTCGCTTTTTGCCTGAAAAAGTTCTCCATCACTAATTTCACCGGGAGGAGTATCGGTTAGAAGTGCGCTAAAATCGTTTGTAAAAACAAAAGTTCGGTTATAATCCGGATTTTTATGGCCTCCTGCCCTTTCGTTTCCGGGACATAAATAGCATCCGGGCTCATACTTTGGTCTCTCCTGACTGGCCTGTTTTTCAACCTGCCCCTGCCAGGGACGTTTTGCACGATGCGGAGAAACCAAAATCCAGTCGCCGTTTAAGGGATTATATCTTTTATGGGGATGTTCTTCAATATTAAAACTCATAGTAAGCGGTTATTTTTTCTTAATTCTGACTAAACTACCTTTTAACCAATACATTTCCGACCAACTGGTAGGTACTGGTAGGTGCAAATATATATTTTAATTTTTTCCCTTTGTAAATTCATATAATGTTTAGCAACAGAAATTATTTTATAAACTATTTCTCACAATCAGCTTTGACGGATTTCTGACCTTGCCACTTTTCCGATCAAGAACCATTTGCGCCAGGTTCTTTCCCATTTCAACAAAATCAGTAGAAATAGTTGTTATTCCTCCAGAAACCACTTCTTTCAACATCGTATCGTTAAATGAAACAACTCCAAATTTCTTTCCCAGTTTATACTTGTAATTTTTTGCAATCTTCACCAATTCAACCAAATCGCGATCTGAAATTAGAAAGTAGGCTTCATATAATCCGGGGCGAATTCCATCGAGTGTTTTTATTATTTCGTAACTGAAATCAAACTCCTCACAAAACTTTTTAAACCCTGTACTCCGCTGACCTGGTTCTTTTCCGCCCGGATTAACAAAAACCAGTTTTCGATATTTTTTAAGCAACGTCTGACCTTCAACAAGTGCGTCATAAAAATCCTGCTCAAAGTGCTGGTAAACCACCGGGTAATTTTTCAAATCATTTTTTAAGCGATCTAAAATAAAAACTTTGTCTTTGGGCAGCTTTGAAATTAAATAGTTTGTATTGTCAAAAGTTGCCGGCATTATTATGTAAGAAGTATAATTACCAATACTTTCTAAAAGTAAATTTTTAAAAACCTTATAATTAAAATGATGAAAATAAACTTCAACACTAGCACGGTTTTTCAGCGTATTTATGAGTGAATTATACAAATCTTCTTTAAAAGCATTTAATTCATCAAAAAGCACAAAAATCTTTTCATCATGCTGCACATCAGTCGAAGCGATATAATAGCCTTTTCCTGGCTGGCTTAACAAAATTCCTTTGGCTTTTAGTTCGTTGAATGCCATCATTACCGTATCCCGACTCAGACCAAATTCCCCACAAATCTGATTTATCGAAGGAATCTTGTCTCCTTTTACCAAACATTTCCTTTCGATAGCGTTTACAACCGAATCAATTATTTGTCTGTATTTTGGTTTTGAGGATTCTGAATCTATAGTCACTACTTTTTTCACAATTCAGATTTTAGCCATTACAAAAATAAGGGAAACCAATTTTAAATCAACATGCTATACAACACCACCAGTACCCACCAGTTAGATCAATCATTTTTGCATTTTTGTAATTAAAATTAAAAAACAATGAAAATACAATCTGAAATATTCGGCAAATTAACCGACGGCAAAGAAGCTACTTTGTTTACGCTAACAAACAACAATGATGTAACTGTTAAAATTACCAACTATGGTGCAATAATAACAAGCATTTTCACCCCTGACAAAACGGGCAGTAAAGAAAATATTGTTTGCGGATTTGAAAGGCTGGAAGATTACATCAGTGAAGCCTATCTGGGAAGTTACCCATACTTTGGTGCCATTATCGGTCGTTGTGGAAACCGGATTGCAAAAGGGCTTCTGGAAATTGAAGGAAAAACGTATGAAATGGCAATAAACAACGGGCCAAATCATTTGCATGGTGGCCTGGTTGGTTTCGACAAAAAACTTTGGGATGCTGAAACAATTGAAAACGATGAGTATATTGGGGTAAAACTCTCTTATCTCAGTCCTGATCTGGAAGAAAATTATCCCGGAAATTTAAACGTAACCTGCACTTACACATTAAACAACGATAATGAACTGGGTATTGAATACTCGGCTGAAACCGATAAAACGACAGTTGTAAATTTAACCAATCACACCTACTTTAATTTAACCGGCGGAAAAGAAAATATTCTGAACCATGAACTGGAATTAACGGCAACAAAAATGACTGAGATGGTAGAACAAATACCTACAGGAAAAATCGTTCCGGTTAAAAATACTCCGTTTGATTTTACTTCGTCAAAAACATTTATTCGTGACATGGAAGGACTGCCAACCGGTTACGACGACAATTTTGTTTTTGACAATGAAAAAGGAGAATTCAAATATATTGCTTGTTTAAAAGAAGAAAAATCAGGAAGAAAAGTTGAGGTTTACACAACTCAACCCGGAATGCAGGTTTACACCGGCTACTGGAATCCGGAACTACATATTGACGAAGTGAAAAAATTTGGAAGCTATTCGGGAGTTGCTCTTGAAACACAACACTATCCGGATTCGGTTCATCACGATAATTTTCCAACTACGTTATTAAACCCCGGAGAAAAATACAAGGAAAAAACCGTCTATAAATTCAAAATATGACATTTCAAAACGCCCGGTTAACCGGGCGTTTTCACAATACAGTTCCCTTTTTGTCTTTTTTTCTTACATTTGAATCGCTAAACGTAATAAATCGAACAAATTGTTTATTATGAAAACGATTATTGAGCTCTTTGAAACAGCGGTAAATAAATTTCCCGAAAACGTATATTTATGGGAAAAAAAAGACGGAAAATACCAGGGAACAACGTATACAGAAACCCGTAAAAAAGTTATAAAACTCGCAGCAGGACTCGTATCCATTGGATTTGAAAAGGGTGACAGAGCCGGGTTGATTTCCGATGGAAGAAATGATTGGATAATAAGTGAACTGGCTATGTTATATGCCGGTGGCATCAACGTCCCTTTATCCATCAGACTTGAAAAAAATGAACTTTCTTTTCGCCTATACCATAGTGGGAGTAAATATATTTTTGTCTCCAAACAACATGCAAATAAAGTTGAGGCAATCAGAGATGAACTTCCTGAATTAAAAAAAGTAATATATCTGGACGGGAAAGAGAATCCCGGAGAAAAAGACCTCGACTACAAAGAGCTTTTTAAACTTGGTGAGGAATACTTAAAAAACAATGCTGAGAAATTTGATTCCATTTGGAAAAATATTCAGCCTGGCGATGTGGCCAATATTTCTTACACATCAGGAACAACAGCCGATCCAAAAGGAATTATGCTGACACAACTCAACTATGCCGCAAACGTAGTCCAATCAAATTCATTACTCGATTTACAACCGGATTGGAAAACACTGGCCATTCTTCCCTGGGATCATGCCTTTGCCCACACAACCTGTTTGTACGTTTTTATGTACAAAGGAGCAAGTATTGCATCGGTTGAAATTGGAAATACACCGCTTGAAACACTAAAAAATATTCCAAAAAATATTCAGGAAATTAAGCCAACACTTATGATGAGTGTTCCCGCATTTTCGAAAACCTTTCGAAAAAATATTGAAGCCGGAATACGAAAAAAAGGTGAAAGCACATATAAATTATTTCAATTTGCATTAAATATTGCGTACAAATACAATGGCGAAGGACATAACCGAGGCAAAGGATTTCGCATATTTCTAAAACCTCTCTTATCTCTTTTTGACTCTATTCTTTTCAAAAAAATACGTGATGGATTTGGGGGAAATCTTCAGTTTTTCATAGGAGGAGGCGCACTTCTCGACACCGAGTTGCAACGCTTCTTTTACGCTGTAGGGATTCCAATTTGCCAGGGATATGGATTAACCGAAGCAGCACCTGTAATTTCCTCAAATACACCACAAGTTGTAAAATTTGGCACCTCCGGAAAACTAATAAAAGATTTGGAGCTAAAAATTCTCGATGAAAATGGAAATGAATTACCCAAAGGACAAAAAGGGGAAATTGTTGTAAAAGGAGATAATGTGATGCTGGGATACTGGAATAATCCACAGGCAACAGCCAATACCTTAAAAGAAGGATGGTTACATACCGGTGACATGGGCTATATGGATGAAGATGATTTCCTGGTTGTGCTTGGACGCTTTAAAAGTTTGCTCATTGGGAATGACGGTGAAAAATACAGCCCCGAAGGAATTGAAGAGGCACTGGTTGACAAATCGCCTTTTATTCAGCAGGCAATGCTTTACAATAATCAAAATCCGTTTACCGTTGGAATGCTTATTCCTGATGTTGAAGCAATAAACAGGGAGCTTAAAAAAAGAAACATTACACCGGGTTCGGAAGAAGGAAACAGAGAGTCTTTAAAAATCATCCTTAACGATGTGCAACAATATAAAAAAGGCGGGATATATGAAGGCGAATTCCCTGAAAGATGGTTGCCCGCGAACATAGTTGTTTTGCCGGAAGCGTTCACTCAGGAAAATGCACTTGTTAATGCCTCAATGAAAGTTGTACGTGGAAAAATAACTGAATATTTCAAAACTCATTTAGATTTTCTTTATACTTCTGAAGCAAAAAATATTGAAAATGAATTGAATCTGGAAGCCATTAAAAAATGGAATTCGTAAATTTGCGGCTTTAAAATTCGATTATGATTATTGAGACATATTCATATCCCCGGGCTGCAGTTATCGGCAACCCTTCCGATGGCTATTTTGGAAAAACCATCGCATTTGTTTTTTCAAACTTTATCGTAAAAGTTCAGCTTTACCAAACACCTCAGCTTGAAATAAAACCTCAGCGTGCTGACAAAACAACCTACAATAATCTGGATGAGTTGGTAGACAATATCAATTTTGCAGGATATTACGGAGGTATGCGTTTGATAAAAGGGATCGTAAAAGTGTTTTACGAATATTGTAAAAGGAACAATATAAAACTAGCTTCGAAGAATTTTACGATTACCTACAATTCCAATATTCCTTTAAGGTTAGGACTGGCTGGCTCAAGTGCTATTCTTACAGCCTGCTTAAAAGCCCTTTGTTTATTTTATGAAGTTTACATTGAACCTGCCATTTTTGCGAATCTGGTACTTTCAGTTGAAACCAATGAACTGGGCATATCGGCAGGTCTCCAGGACAGAGTTGCCCAGGCATACGAGAAACCTGTCTTTATGAATTTCGATAAAAAAATTATGGAAAAACAAGGGTATGGCAAATATGAAACTTTGCACAATGTTCATTTTCCAAATTTTTATATCGCCTACCGAAAAAACCTGTCGGAAGGGACAGAAACGGTACACAATAACCTGAAAGCACGATTTGAAATAAAGGAAGGAAAAGTACTGCAGGCGATGAAGAGATGGGCGCAAATAACCGAAGAATTTAAAGCCGCTCTTGAAAAGAGGGATAAACAAAAAATGCATGAACTGATCAATGAAAATTTCGATTTGCGAAGAAATCTAATTCCTGTATCACAAGGAAATATTGAAATGGTAGAGTTGGCCCGTTCTGTTGGAGCAAGTGCAAAATTTACTGGTTCAGGAGGTGCAATAATAGGAACGTACGCTGACGAAATAATGTACAATAAATTGCACGACATAATGAACAATAACGAAATTGAAGTTATAAAACCCAATATTATAAACAACAATTAAATATGATCAAAAAAGCAGTTATTCCTGCGGCAGGATATGGAACCCGGTTTCTCCCGGCCACAAAATCTCAGCCTAAGGAAATGATTCCTATTATAGATACTCCAGTAATACAACACGTAGTTGAAGAAGCCGTTGAAAGCGGAATTACTGATATTCTGATGATTATCGGGAAAGGCAAACGAGCTATTGAAGAACATTTTGACAGAAGCCCTATACTGGAAGAATCACTGTTAAAAAAACAAGACTTAAAAACACTCGATAAAATTCGCTCGATTTCTAACCTTGCAAACATCCATTTTGTTTGGCAGAAAGAAATGAACGGTTTGGGTGACGCCATTCTCCATGCGCGCTACCATGTAAACAATGAGCCTTTTGTGATTTTGCTGGGCGACACGCTGGTTAAAAGCGAAGACGGTCCGGTAACCAAACAACTTATCGATGTTTATGAAAAGTACCAAAGTTCGGTCATTGCGCTCGAAGAGGTAAAACTCGAACTGGTTCATCGCTATGGAATTATTGACGGGGAAGCAGTTACAGAAAACGTATTTAAAGCCAAAGACTGGATTGAGAAACCGTCACCGGAAGAAGCACCTTCCAACCTTGCAGTTGCCAGTCGTTATATTTTTACTCCTGAAATTTTTGATTTATTGGAGAAAACACCTCCAGGAAAAAATAACGAAATTCAACTTACTGATGCCATGCGCGAGATGGTAAAAAAGCAAGCCATGTACGGGTTAAAATTCAATGGAAAAAGGTACGATATCGGAAATAAAATGGGCTTTCTGAAAACCAATATTGAATTTGCCTTGGAAGATCCGGAAATTGGAGAATCAATTAAAGTATGGCTAAAAGACTTTGTAGGAAAACTATAGCAAAAAAATATCAGCTATTTACAAATAACAGCTGACATTTTTTCTTTCTACCAACTAATATCTTTTCTGTCGAAATAATAAAACATTCCATTTTCTCTTCCAACAAGTATATCGGGAATGGTTTTACTATTTCTGTACCAAGGTGTCGGTGCACAGGAATGCTGTCCCAAATAAATTGGCTTTCCTTTATATCTTAAGAGTTTTGGGAAGTGATATTTCGGTGATTCATCTGTACCTACATTTTTCAGAAAAAGAACGGCTGAACCAGGGCGTCCTTCATCCAGATACCTCCAGGGTAATCCCTCTTTCGGATTAGGGACACAACCGTGTCGCGGCGTGCCGACAATTAAATCCAAAGTTCCGTCAAGATCCCAATCAACAATATTAAATTTTAAACGACCGGTACCTCCAGCTTCCAGGAAATTACCTTCTATTGGCGTTCCATCTTCCAAACAAAGTTTGAATCCCTCCTTCAGGTTATAGGCATCAATTTGCCAATATAAATGAAATACATCGTCATCGTCGAGCGTAACATAAGCCATTTTATCTCCAATTTTTGCTACTCCCGGTTTACAACGCCACGTTCCATGAAGTTCCAATCCTTCCAAATAAATCGGATGTTCCTCTGCCAATTCCGGCTTTTGAGGTGTTCCTTTATTTATATAAACAGTGTGTTTTCCTCTGCTATCGCCCATCACAATATCATACACACCATCGTCATTCCAATCAATAACATTTGGGCAAGTATATCCCCATCGCGATTCAAACGGCCCCTGAATATCTTCTCCATAACCGGGCTGTATATGAATTTCTTTGCCACCAGCTTCCAGTGGAACTCCGGCAGAAAATTGCGGTGTTTGGTTATCTCCTAAATTTCTGAAGAACAAAATCTGTCCGAGTGAATTCCCTGCAACAATATCCGTTTTTCCGTCTCCATCCCAGTCAACCATTGTTGGAACAACCAGCGAACCTCCTTTTAAATTTGAATTTTGTTTTAATAAATGCTGCGGAGTATCGTAAATCGGGGCGTTACGTTTTTCAGAAAAGCCAAGGTATTTATAAAAATAAATTCCTCCTTCTCCGGATGCAATTAAGTTATTCCATTTCCGATCCGTTCCGGGATAGACAAGCGGTGTTGGCCAAATTGTTGGATGTCGAAGTGTTATCAAATCGGCTCCACTAACTATTCCTTCTTCCTGAACATCAAAATCTTTTGACAACTCAAAAAAATACAAATTACCAAACCAGGATCCCGTCACCAATCCTTCCCGATTATCGTTCACCTCTATTTTTGTAATTCCCTGATGACTTGATCTTACCTTTACATCTCCTTTTGAAATTTTTGTTGCTTCCGTTACAACTGAGTTAAAATCATTTGCAACCTCAACTTTATATAAATCAGAGTAAGAGATTCCTCCATTATACACGCCATCCGGTCTGTAAGGAATATAATCAGCATCTCTTCCATCGCCGGGAGCTCTTGTATTTACACCATCACCAATCGAAAAGACAAAAACATAATTTCCTTTTTGATTGATTTCCACTGAAAACGGCCCTGGATTTCGGGGAAATGAAACAGCTAATTCTTTTTCTCTTTTAAACTCAAAAGACTTGGAATCAAAAACGCAGGAAACAATTTTTTTGTCGATATACCAAAATCCATAGATTTTCCCTCCGATTTCTTTTACACAACCTAAATTCTTATATGTAGCCGGAGTTTTAAATTCCTTTGCTTCTAAAAACACAGGAACTCCTTTCTGGGAAAAGCCTGCAAATTCATAATAGAAAAATCCGGGATTCCATTTATCTGATGCTAAAAATAGATCAGGGTATTCTTTCCCTGATAAATAAGCAACTCCCAAAGGTTTGCAACTCACTCCAGGAAAATCAAAAACACCAATATTATTATAATTCTGAGATTCTAAGGGTTCTCCCATCTCCTCTTCCTGTGCCTGTAGTATACCCGGAGAAACGGAAATTAAACAAACAAAAAACAAAAGTAATTTTCTCATAATTTTTGTAGTTATTAAAGAACTTGTAACACTTGCAATAATAAAACGAGCAAAATGCAGAAAGGGATGAACGAAGAATAAATTTTTATGGTATTTCATGAAAAAAGAATATTTTTGTATCCTCTTTGGGGCTGACTGGTTTTGACAGCGGGTAGAAGAGGCAGGTAAGCATGCAGGGTTTTGGTTGTTGACCCTTTAAAATAATAATCAAAACATTAATTGGCGAAGAAAATTACGCTCTTGCTGCGTAACCGAATCACAGTAGGTTATCCGCTTAATCCCGGAACAAGGTTCCGGGACAAGACATCGCCCGGATGCTAATGCTTTGAAGCGGTCCGAACCGGCGGTGCAAATAAATCGAAGCTAGTGGAAATTTTGCTCCGGAATTTCTGCGAAAATTTAGGAGCTAAGGTAAACATGGGTGGCCTTGATCCGGTGTTTACACGAAAAACAAGTCGGGGCTAAGCATGTAGAAAGCTTGTTGCTTCCTCGTTTGGACGCGGGTTCGACTCCCGCCAGCTCCACCTCAATGAATCATAATTAATTGAAAAAGAACTTATTAATTGAGTTCTTTTCTATTTTTAGTCAGCATATAGTCAATAATTCTAATTTTTGACTATTTCCACGTGTTTTTACAATTCCTTATACTTTGTAAAGTATTACGTTGCCGTAATACAACATTTGAACATATTTGGGAGGCCTGAACAACCTCCCACTTTTTTTACTTATTCCAGCAAGTTTTCATATACCAATAAATAGCTTACCAATATATGAATTAAAGGCTTAAACTGGTTTTTCTGATACAAGTATTCACACAATTAGTGAAAGTGCCAATTTGCCTTATATGGGAGGCTACAAGAGGAAGTATTCGCTTTTCTTAATTTAGTCATATTGGTTTAAAATGATGTGTATATGCCGGTTTCGCAGATCTGGTTTCGGAATAGATATACAAGGGTTGGAATAGTGGTAGTTTGATCAAACGTCTAATAGTTTTTTCTCTTAATTTAAATAGTGGTTCTGAAAGATTCCCTTGAATCTAATTCTTATAAACTTTTTACTTTCTTTAATATATTCAACAAATTCAATACCCATCGATGTACAATCATTTATTTTATATATTATATTTTCATTTACAAAATATTGGTTAGATGAACTAAAGGAAGAAATCGTATTTATTTCTCCATATTCTTTTGATAAATAATAAAAGTCATCTTGATTATTAACATCAAAAGTAAAATTGATTTCATTTAATACACCTTGCTCAAATATTAAATTTATATTCTTTGTGTTGTACTCATAAAATGGGAATGATCCTTTAGAAAGATACTCTTTACCAAATAAAACTTTTTTGCTATGCATATCCCATTGCTCCTTAGGAAAATTTCTTTCAAATTCATCTGTTGTCAAATTAAATTTAAATCCGTTTATTTCATAACAGCATCCACTATTATTAATTTCTTCTAAACGGTTCTTAATTACAATGCTTCTTTTGTAATTTACAGAAATATAAATAGTTCCAACAATAAGTATAATTAAGATTAGAAATTTACTCAATTGAAATATCAATATTTCACTTTTATAAATCCAAAGCATCTTGAAAAATTTATAAAGGTAAATTAATGATAGCCAATAAATCCCAAATTGAACAATTCCTATAGCAACAGTAAAAATCTTATTAATATTCAATTGATTTAATGAACTACCCCGCTGCAAGCAGACGGGGTATCACAAAGGAATGAGTTCGTCAATTCGCTGCAAGCAGCGGGGAACTAACCCCAAAGTGATTAGATGTAAAAGCCATAGGTCATTTAGTTCTTATACCAATTTGAGTATATAGTGCCGCTGTATTATCTTTGAAGCATGGGAAGACAAAGCAAATTCAATATAAAAGAGGATTTAAAAGAACTTG
>NZ_JAIKLE010000031.1 GCF_022267315.1 Maribellus maritimus | reverse complement strand
TCGGTTGCCGTTCCTCCCAAAGCCTCGAACTCAGCAACAGTGATTGAAGAGGCAGTTTCAGAGTAAGGGAATGTAACCTGAGTATTGAATTCAGAGATATCACAAGCTTCAATACTATCTAATGGCGGACATGAAATAACAGGGCTAATTGTGTCGGAAACCGTAATGATTTGAGTTTGTGTGGTGTCATTGCCACATTCATCGGTTACACTCCAGGTACGCGTAATTATTGTTTCTCCATCACACGCACCAACAGATTCTGAATCAGAATAAGTAACTTCCGGGTTTATCGAACAGTTGTCATTCTCGTCACTTACATCACCTGTTATAGAAATAGATGCATCATAACTACAAGTATCATTTTTATAAATAGTAATATCAGGTGGAACCGTAAAATCAGGTGGGATTGTATCATTTATAGTAAATATTTGAGTACAAGTAGCTACATTTCCGCAACTGTCTTCTGCCTGGTAAGTTCTGGTAATAACTTCAGGACAAGTATTTCCATCGGAAGAATCTCCAATAAATGAAACGGTTGCATCATTGCAACTGTCAATAACTATAATTTGCGAAATATCCGGAGCCGGAATATCAGCAATACATTGAAATGAAGTATCGGGAGGACACGTTATTTCAGGAGGACTGGTGTCCTGAACATAAATATACTGTGTGTGTGATATTGAGTGTCCACATTCATCAAAAGCTGTCCAGGTACGTTCGATTGTATAATTGCATCCATATCCTCCAAATTCTGCAAACACAAGGGTGTCGAGTTCACAATTGTCTGTTGCAGTTATATTTGCAGGCTCAGGTATGTCATTACAACTCACAGTGGTATCGTTCGGTAGGTTATATAAAATAGGATCTTCATAATCACCAACAGTTACCGTTTGAGTTGCTGAAGTTGAGTTTCCACAGTAATCGGTGGCTGTCCAGGTTCTGATTAACTGATAATTTCCCTCACATTCGCCATCAATTCTGTTTTCTACAAGATCTATTGCGGCATCGCAGTTGTCTGTTGCATATGGTATCGCAGAAGGATCAAAAAGTGTAACTACCTGAATATCGTCAATTAAGTTCCCATACGTGTTATCAGTTGGGGCTCCTTGTATTGCCCGGAATAAAAATGTAGTAGATGTTTGACCTGCTGGAACAGCAAAAGAAAAGGTATATTGTTCCCAGTAATCTGGTGCTACATTAGCCCGAGATGTAACGGTTGCAACCAAAGAAACATTATTATGGTCCGGGCCGACATATATTCCCATAATATCATCATTTGAGTTATGCCAAATTGGAGGTCTCCATCGATGCCAAAAGGAAACTTGTACCCAAGTGGTAGGAACTGTGCAAAATTCCTGGTAAAAGTCTCCATCAGTATCAGCATTTAATTCAGCGTGAAAATTTCCAGAATGAGAGATTACCCCGTTGACACTGCCAGATCTTTGTAGTTCAATATTGTTTGTAGGAGAATCGGTGTCCCAGCCCGGCACATCATTTTCATTTTCATAATCCCAACCCTGACTGGATTGTATATTATTGTCTTCAAAATCTCCATTTACAAAGCCTTGAATACAGTCTGAACATTCAAATGTTACATCTTCAGGTATATCATGAAGTACAGGAGCTTCATTATCATCGATGGTAAAAGTTTGAGTACATGTTGCAGGATTCCCGCATTCATCGGTTATGCTGTATACTCTTTCAACGTAAATTGGACAGTCTCCGGTTGTAGTGGTTTCACTAACCATATCAAATGATTCGTACAGAAGAGAGCAATTGTCAGAAACTGAACCTCCTGACGCGATAAAATCAGAAACAGTTGTAGCGGCTGGTGGAATATCAGTAATACATTCCAGTGTAAATCCTGAAGGACAATTAATTTCAGGAGGAACGGTGTCGTTTAAAGTAATAGTTTGAACACATGCATCTGAATTTCCACATAAGTCGGTTACTCTGAAACTTCGACTGTAAGTAACAGGACAGGCTCCGGTCTTTGTATCAATGTAGGATATTTGCGAGATGCCGCAGTCTTCGGTTACACTTCCGTTTGCCGCAATGAACTCAGCAAGAGATATGATTGAAATCGTTGAAGAAAAGGGTAATGATGTCAAAGAGTCTAAATCTGTATCACCGCAAGCAATCAGTTCGATATCAGGAGGACAATTTACCACAGGGGGAATTTCATCATTGATCGTAAAGGTTTGCTCACATTGAACCTGATTGTCACATAAATCGGTTACAGTGAAAATTCTTCTGACGTTTGTTGGGCAGGTACCGGATAAAGCATCCCTGTATGAAATGGTATAGGTACAATTATCACTTGCATCTCCACCAGCTGATTGAAACTGTGCCAATGTGATTATTGTGTCAGTCGCGGAATATGGTAAACCCGTAATGGAGTCCAGATCAACCTCAGAGCAGGCTTCTAATACTGCATCATCCGGGCAAACAACAGTCGGGAAATTTGTGTCTGTTCGGGTAATAGTGAATTCACAAGTGGCACTATTCCCACAATTATCCCAGACTTCGTATGTGTTGGTGATTGTTTCCGGACAGGAAGCATTATTTGATACTGAACGAATTAGATCAATGCTTGAATCGTCGACATTACACGGGAAATTGACGGTGCCGCCTGCTGCAATGAAATCACTTACTGTCGTGATAATTATTGTATCTGCAGGACACAATGTTGTGTTTCCACATTCCAGACAAGCATCAACAACCAGAGAGAAAGTATCTGTTGTCTCGCACCCAAACTCAGAAGTGATAGTAACATAATATTCAAATGTTCCGGTGCTGCCAGGAATAAATACAAAAGTAGAATCGTCTCTAACAGATATATTTGAGTAATCATTCCAGTCGTAAGTATAACCGGCAGGTAAATCAACAACTACTGAGTCTTCAGAGCAAATTGCTTCGTTCTGAATGGGTGGGATATCGGGTAGAGGATGGACTGTAATGTTATAATTAATAGTGTCTTCTGCACATTCCAAACCTGTTGCTACTTCTACAGCATATACAGAATAGTTATAAGTCCCTGGAGGTAGAGTACTCAAATCTATAGTTGAGGAGGAAACTCCCATTTCTTGTTTGACAATATTTCCTGTGCCATTGATATCGTCATACCAATAAATGTTGTAGGTTCCGACGGGTTGAGGTGTAGCTGTTGCAGAAACATTTTCACCTTCACAAACCTCAACCGAATCAATCAATATATCAATCTCCGGAATTACGGTGATGGTGACAGTATCACAGGCATTGGCTCCATCTATACAGGATGAGCCCAACAAGTTTCCACAAACTTGGTATTGTACGGTAGTTGGTGCATCTGAATCGGGAGTAAAAACACTTGTTAAACAACCGTAGGTGCATGATAAATATTTTTCATATCCGTTTCCTGAGATATCAGTCCAGGTTACAGTTGATTCGTCGATACTTCCTTCAACTTCTATTACATAATCACATCCAACTCTTGTTCTTATATTTGCAGGAGTTATTGCGCCAGATATTTGAGTAATGCTTATTTGTTGTTTTTCTTTACCAGGCTTGCATACAGTAATAACGTGTACACCCCCACCTTCTACACATATTTCAGTACCAAAAGTTCCTTCGAGGCCACAATCAATTTGGAATGTTTCACTTCCATAAGAAGGAGCCCGTACATCTTGAACGATTAAACTAACTGCATCGGGATCAAGATAAACGGTAATTGATTGACATTCATGATTTGTAGGTTGATCACAACAGGTTCCATCTCTTTGCAGCCATTCTCCAATCCAAACTGAGTCCGGATTTCCCCTTAAATCGGCAATTTGGTGCGGAACAGAAGATTGACAAATACTACAGCCGCAATCATCGTCAACTGTGATTGTATGTGTATATTCTATGGCATTTCCACATTCATCCTCTGCCCTGTAAATCCTTTCTACCGAGGTAGGACAAAAACCCGGTTGGTTTTCTAAACCATAATAAGATTCGCTGATAAAAGTAACAGTTGCGGTGCCACAATTATCTGTTGCCGTAATGGTTGAGTCTATGTCAGGAATATTATCAGGACACGACACGAGAGTGTCTGAAGGGAAATTATCAAATGTAGGAGCAATATTGTCTTGTACACCGATCGATTGTGTGACAGTTGCAGTATATGAACTATTGCACACATCAGTTACTGTGAATGTTCTGGTTATTGATAACTCGTTTCCACATCCAACTGGAACTTCTAGATCTGAATATGATATTATTAAATTACTTTCGCAGTTGTCGATTGCAATTGGAGAACCGGTGTTCGATGTGTCACGACTTTCCGCGCAATCAATAATTACGGTTGGAGGAGCAGTAATTGCAGGAGGCGAGTCATCCGTTACAGTAATAATTTGTGTACCGGTTGAGCTATTGCCACAATTGTCTGTGGCAGTCCATTGCAAAGTGTATTCATAGGTATAGTCTGTACAACTTCCATTAAAGGTTTGTGTAGAATTAATCGTGTCTAAGGTAATAACAGGTGCTGCATCGCAGTTGTCAGCAGCTGTAACCACAGGTGTGAAAGGGTATTCGTCACAGTTGATTGTTTCATCTACAGGGATTCCATTCAAAGTAGGAGGGATAGTGTCGATGACAAAAATATTTTGAACCAGTGTATCTGCATTTCCACATTCATCTTCAATAACATAATATCTGTAAATAGTTAAATTACATCCTCCGGGATTTGTATCCGTCCAATGCTGAGTTACTGTGACTATTCCATCACAATTATCACTTTTATTTTTTACATGGGTCGTATTTTCTGCATAAGGTGCATTATTTAAGTCATCGTAACAATCAACGGTGATATCGGGAAGTGGATCTGCCGTTGGGGGAGTCGTATCGTCAATTAATATATTTTGCTGAATAGTTGAAATATTTCCGTACTGGTCTTCCAGTCGGTAGGTCCGAATAACCGAATAGCTGCAATCTCCCGTGCCGGAGTCGTTAATCCAGGTTGTAGTAACAGGCATGCCGCAATTATCTGTAATATTGGTGATATCGCCCGTATTTGCAGCGGTAATATCATCAAAGCAATTAAACGGACCGAGATTTGGAAGAGGATCGGCATTTGGCGGTTCATTATCAATTATTGTAACTGTTTGCTGGCAAACTCCCTGATTACCCTGATCGTCAGTTGCTACCCAGACAATCGTTGTTGTCCCAACAGAATAGACATCAGAAGCATCTCCGGAATTATTGTAGTCATTAATTATTGTCGCCACGTTGCAATTATCTGTTGCTGTTGCAACCGGAATAGTAATATCCGCTTGACACTGGCCCGGATCAACATTCTCAATTATATTGGCAGGACAAATGATTTCTGGCTTCTGGTTATCAATCACAGTTACATCAAAGGAACATGAAGCTGTGCCATTGTTTGCAATATCGGTATATTCGTAAGTTACGGTAGTTGTTCCGAGAGGAAAAGAACCTCCCGGACTAAGTCCCTGTACGAGTGTTCCGGTCAATCCTATTCCGTCGCAATTATCTTTAAATGTTGGTAAAGTATAATTTACGATGGCATCGCACGAGTCGAGATTGACTTCTACAGATATGTCGTTAGGGCAACTTTCCTTTGTCGGGACTTCTTGATCAAGCACGGTAACAGTAAAGCTGCAAACGTTACTGGTATTCCCGGACATGTCGGTTACTTCATAAGTAACGGTCGTGCTTCCTCCGGGGAAAGTGCTCCCCGGGATATGGGAACGGTTCCAGGTGAGGTTCGCTGCCGATGTGCAGTTGTCTGTGGCTGAGGGTTCAATCCACGTGGCTGTTCCTTCGCAACTGCCTAGTGTATTGTTTATCGTTATATTTGAAGGACAATTTGTGATAACCGGTGCTTCATTGTCGGTGACAGTTATGGTTTGTGAACAGGTACCAATGTTTCCGCTGTTGTCTGTTACCGTCCACTCTACTGTGGTAGTTCCCACCGGGTATGTATCACTTGCATCGGAAGAATTATTGTAATTGTTGATCGTCGATGCAATTCCGCAATAGTCACTTGTTGTCGGTGCCGGTATGGTAACAAAAGCTGCACAGTTGCCCCCATCAGTGCTTTGTGTAATGTTTGAAGAGCAGGTGATGGATGGAGGTGTATTGTCAACTACTTCAACAGTGGCAGTAATGATTGAAATACATCCGTCAGCAGATTCAGCAGTTACTGTAAATGTTGTTGATTGCAGGTTTTGTGGCTCGGAACTTGATAGTGATCCTGAAATGGTTAAAGATGTTGTTGAACTGGATGATCCTGATGATGCAATTCCCGTTAAATTGGCTGTATTTGTTCTGCTCCACGAAAAATCAACCGGAATATCGCTTGTAATAATCAAATCTGAGATTGGCGTTCCCGGACAGATTTGTTGTGAAGGAATATTTACTGATAGATGCGGAAGAGGACTAACTGTTAGATTTCTTTCTCTGGTGTCACTCGTAACATTACAATCTGCGCCCGATGAAGGAAATGTAACAGTAACTTTGTATTCCCCACTTTCCGCAGGAGTTGCATTTGTAAAAGTCAGGGTTGCTGAATTGGAACCTGAAATGATACCATTGTTTGTTACATTTCCCCAATTATTTGTGCTTATGAATTTTTTCCATTGATATGAAACAGGTGTCTCTCCAGATGTTGTGACGGTATAGGAAAAGTTTTCTCCTTCACAAATTGTGATATCTGTGATAGAGCCATCTGAATATGAAGGGTCAAGGCCTGTAATTTCGTTTACAGAAAGTGTTGCAACATCTGAGATTAGTGTTTCACATTCATCAGAAATAATTGCGCGATATTCTGTTCCATCAGGATCTTGTGAACTGCCAACATTTTCAATTCTCAATTCATCGGGTGTTGGAAAAGAAATATTTCCGCCCGCTGTAAGATTTGAGAATGAACCGTTTGAAGGTGTTTTCCTTTGCCATATATATGTATAATTTCCTTTACCGCCTGATGCTTCAACATCGTATGAAACTATATGTCCTTCGCAGTCGATCAAACTTGTTGGTTGTGTTACAATTGAGAGCGGAGGCGGTTCCGTAATTGAGACATTTAGGATTTCCGTTTCACTTGCGTCTGTAATTGTTATTGTATAATTTCCTGTAGTTAAATTATTGATTATAAAATTTGAACCGTTTTGAGATGTAGCCGAGTTTGAAATGGGGCCTGACCAGGAGATGTCATATGTACCGTCAATATCTGTAAGTGAAACGGTGATGCTTCCATCATTTCCCCCGTTGCATGTAACGTTGCCTTGTGTAAAAGTTGCAGCTAATGCCGTTCCCAAGGCACCTAAGCCAGACTTTAGTGAAATGGTGGGTTCAAAAAATGTAATGGAATGTGAAGTGGTAGAAGTGTTTCCATAGATGTCGGTTATTTGATAAGTTCTGGTTAAGGTAAATGGGCAGTTGGTATAATCTTGCTCTTCTGAAATTAGTTTAAAACTGTTTTGTTTAATTGCGCAGTTATCAGAAGCAATTCCCCCCGCCGTTCTGAATTCTTCAAAAGCTTCCCAGGGAGGGATGTATTCGTCACAGTAGAGATTTAAATCGTGTGGCGCGATGAAAGATGGTGGTTGGTTATCGATTACAGTTACATTGAAGGTGCATTCTTCACTAAAATTGCCCGATTCATCTTCTGCTAAATAGGTCACTGTCGTCGTTCCAACTGAGAAATAAGTTCCGGGTTCGTGTGATTTTTGCCATTGTAAATTTTCGTTTACAGTACAATTGTCATTAGCTGTTGGTTCAACCCAGTTAACAGTGGTTTCGCAACTTCCTTCTTCCGCATAAACAGTGATGTCAGGCGGGCAATTAACAAGCATAGGAGACTCATTATCAACAACTGTAACCAGAAAAGAAAGATTTGTTCTGTTGTTTTCAATACCGTCAACAAACGAATATGTAACTTCGGTTGTTCCCAGTTGGAATCTGGTTCCGGATTCGTGAGATGAGTTCCAGCTTATTTCCTCCGGGGTAAAACAATTGTCAACAGCTTCCGGCTCATTCCAGCGCACATCGGCATAACATTCTCCTTCTTTAGTATTAATAATAATATTGTCAGGAAAATTAAATATTACAGGAACCTGGTTGTCAGATATGGTGACAGTAAAAGAACATTTGGATGTATTACTGTTTTGGTCGGTTGCTGTGTAGGTTATAATTGTGGTTCCTTCATTAAATGTGTGGGAACGAATTTGGTTGATACCGGTAGATTTTGACTTCCCTTCTGTCGCCCCGACCATTTCCCAGGTTAATGTTTTAATGTTTCCGACGTGAATAAGAGCTTCTAAGTTTCCGGAGATAAAACTTGTGCATGAATTCAAATCAGTGTAAGTGGAAATGTCTTCAGGGCAGCTAATTATACTTGTGTCTCGATTTTCAGATCTTGAAAGCTGGTTCCGATAGGGTAAAAAAGTATACTCCGTTACATCATTTAGGTTTATTAAATAATTTAACGAGTAAATTTTGTATGAATAGTCTCCTTCTGTATTATTTGCACCGCCATTAATAATACGTGTAAAAAGAAGGATTATAAATACAAAAAATCTAATGACTTTTATGCCACTACTTTCTACCATTCACCATCACCTATGCATAATTGCATGTCGGGATCAACAGTTACAACTTGCTAAAATATCAATACCGCCATATGATATTTCAAAACCAAATTAACAATTTTTAATAATTTTTACAACTTCCCATCATTTGTGGCTTGCTTAAATATTCCTATTTAAACGGGTTTGCA
The DNA here is from genome assembly GCF_022267315.1 of Maribellus maritimus. Classification (GTDB taxonomy): domain Bacteria; phylum Bacteroidota; class Bacteroidia; order Bacteroidales; family Prolixibacteraceae; genus Draconibacterium; species Draconibacterium maritimum. Next base: position 69,710 of record NZ_JAIKLE010000031.1, on the reverse strand, counting down.
TTACGAAGGTAATGAAAATTAGATAAATAGCAAGTTTAATGACAAATGTTTTTATTGTTAGCGCGATATTGTTAAAAGGTTGATATATAAAATGATACGGGTTTTAAGTTTTTTTAGTAAACAAGAGTTTGATTTACCAGCGGATTTCATTTAAAAATATTTAGCACGAATATAGCTTCTGCCATAAAAGTCGATGTCGTAACCAATTGAAAATTCATAGGTTCCGAATTGATAGGGGTAGATTTCAGTGTATGTTACATCAATACCAAATCCTAATCTTAAATTGTTATTGAAAATCCATTGAGAAGTGACACAAATTGCATCCCCGGAACGAAACATTCCACCTATCCAAAGTTTTTCCATTAACATAAAATTAGCACCTATATCAAATTGGAGTGGGTTGTCCCATGTTGCCCTTACCAGCATTGTTGGTTTAAAAATTAAATTGTTTAACGTTCTAAGCCGAAAAACATAGCCACCCCCAACATAAAAGGTTCTAACCTCAGCCTGCGTTGAGTAATTATTGATATTGGTTCTGAAATCATTCTCAACAAGTTTTGGGATTGAAAAATTGATATAGTAGTTTTCATCATATAAAAATGCGCCAAAACCAAAGTTGGGTAGAAATTTCAGATCTACGTCTTCTGCAAATGCTTCATCGTATTCATTATCGGGATATAATTGATATTGGGTTAGGGGGTTTTTATAGTTCATAAAACCAAATTTTAAACCAAATCGAAGTCTTGTTTGAGGCGTTAGTGAAATCTCGTAAGCATAGTCTGCAAAAATACTTAACCTGTTTTCTTTTCCAAAACGGTCGTTCATCACGTTGAGACCAACTCCTACGAATTCATTTTTTAAAGGGGAATGAAATGAAACTATTTCCGTTAGGGGTGTTTTGTCGATACCAACCCATTGCTTCCTGACCAGAGAAGAAAACCCAATTTTTTCCCACATACCTGCATATGCCGGGTTAATAGTTTGCATGTTAAACATGTATTGTGTCAAAATGGGATCTTGCTGGGAAAAACCTTTTAATGTCAATAATATGACAATTAAAATGGTAATTATCTTTCTACTATTCCGTCTTCCCATCACTTAATGGATTAGAAATCCATGGTACAAACTACAAATTAAAATCAATATTGACAATAATCTGTATTATACCTTGGTTCTGATTTAATGGTTTGCGGTGCTAAGTTAAATGGATTTTTTAATAAGTAGTTATGATTTCTTCAAAATTAGGTAGTTAAAATCAAAAAAAAGAGCTGCAGTTTAAATAATCAGCTCTTTTCTGTTGACCTGCCAGGGCTCGAACCTGGACTCTTCTGATCCAGAGTCAGACGTGTTGCCAGTTACACCACAGGTCAATTTTATATGCAAAAGTAATCAAAAAAGAGCATTTACAATGCTCTTTTTGGTTGTCCCGCCAGGGCTCGAACCTGGACTCTTCTGAACCAAAATCAGACGTGTTGCCAGTTACACCACGGGACAGTCCTTAATTGTCTTTTCGTTAAAGACGGTGCAAAAATATAAATTTTTTTCTTTTGGAAACATTCTAGTCGTTTTTTTTACAAACCTGTGTCATTACAAATTTGCAATTTGTGGTTTGCCTGTTTAAACTTTCTTTTTTAAAACCTTATATTTGCCGATGATCTTTTAAAGCTCAATGATTAATAATATAAGTAACTTATTCGTTCAAATTACTTTTTAAATATTACTAAAAGTGAAAAAAGCCTCATTAATCAATAATATCCTTGGTTGGGTAGTTTTTATCATCGCAGCACTTACTTATTTTTTAACTCTTGAACCTACCGTAAGCTGGTGGGATTGCGGCGAGTTTATTGTCAGTGCGTTTAAACTGGAAGTGGGACATCCACCCGGAGCTCCTTTTCATATGATTCTAGGTCGTTTTTTTACATTATTAGCTTCTGACGAATCGAGAGCAGCGGTTATGGTAAATACGATGTCGGCTCTGGCGAGTGCCGGGACGATTATGTTGTTGTACTGGAGCATTGTTCATTTGGCAAAAAAACTATTTTCTTCTGAAAATCTTTCCATTGGTGAGCAAATAGCTGTATGGGGAAGTGGTTTAGTTGGGGCGCTTGCATATTCATTTACCGACTCATTCTGGTTTTCTGCTGTTGAGGGTGAAGTTTATGCTTTGTCATCTTTTTTTACTGCGGCGGTTTTTTGGGCCATTTTAAAGTGGGAAAACAATGCCGATGAAAAATATGCAAACCGCTGGTTGGTTTTAATTGGCTATTTAGTTGGATTGTCAATAGGGGTTCATCTTTTAAATCTTTTGGCGATTCCGGCCATAGGATTGGTATATTATTTTAAAAAGTATGATTTTTCATGGAAAGGTGTTTTGATAGCCACAGGTGTTTCAATTGGAGTTTTGGGAGGAATTCAGTTGGTGGTAATACCAGGTTTACCAAGGATTGCTTTTCTTTTCGATAGGATTTTTGTCAATGGTTTGGGCCTACCATTTAATTCAGGTATTTTATTTTTCGTCGCGCTTATTGTTGCAGCTTCAGTTTGGGCAGTCCGGTATACCAGAAGGCGAAATTTGGTTGTTTGGAATACAGCGGTTACAATACTGATTGTAATTTTAATTGGTTATTCCTCGTTTGCTTTAATTCTCATTCGTGCTTCTGCAAATCCACCCATGAACCAGAATCACCCCGATAATGCTTTTGCTCTTTTAAAATATTTGAATAGGGAACAGTACGGAGAAAGACCTTTGACCTACGGGCCTTACTATACTGCTCCGGCAATCGGTTCTAAAGGTGAAAAACCACAGTATAATAAGGTTGATGGGGAATATGAGGTTACGGGGTCCATGTCGGCGGGAACAGAATATGAGCCAAAACTTGAAACATTTTTTCCGAGGATGTATAGTAGCCAGCCTCAACATATCGAAGTTTATGAAGATTGGGGAAAAGTGAAAGGTCGACCGGTAAGAGTAAGAACCGGAGGAGAAGTCAAAACATTAATACGGCCTACTTTTGGTGAAAACCTCAGGTTTTTCTTTTCCTATCAGCTGGGACACATGTATATGCGTTATTTTATGTGGAATTTTACCGGAAGACAAAACGATATTCAGGGGCACGGCGGTTTTATGAATGGGAACTGGATCAGCGGAATTAAACTTATTGATGATGCGAAAGTTGGACCACGCGAAAATATGCCCGATTTTATGAAAAACGATCCTACAAGAAATACCTATTATTTTCTTCCCTTGCTATTCGGGTTGATTGGATTGTTTTTCCAATACAATCAGGGAAAGAAAGGAAAACAGGGATTTATTGTCACGCTGATGCTTTTTATTTTTACGGGAATTGCCATTATTGTTTATTTAAATCAGTATCCAGTGCAACCTCGTGAAAGGGATTATGCCTACGCAGGCTCGTTCTATGCTTTTGCTATTTGGATTGGACTTGCTGTTGCCGCCTTTTATTCAGCTTTGAGTAAATTATGGAAAGGGGCAGTTCCTGCAACCATCGTTACATTGATTTCGCTGGTTTTGGTACCTGGTATTTTAGCTTTGGAAAACTGGGATGATCACGACCGTTCCGGAAGATATATGACACGCGATTATGCAAAAAATTATCTTGAATCCTGTGCTCCTAATGCCATTTTGTTTACATACGGCGACAACGATACATTTCCGTTGTGGTATGTGCAGGAAGTAGAAGGTGTGCGTCCGGATATTAAAATTATAAATGTTGGATACCTTGGAATGGATTGGTATATCACACAGCAGCAAATGGCTACAAATGATGCTCCGCCCGTACCTTTTTCTTTTGATAAGAGTAAATATTACATGGGAATAAGGGATATTGTATTGTTTCAGGAACGATTTGAAAATTCAGTGGAACTGAGTGATGCTATGGAATTTCTCGGCAGTGATGATGTTCGGACCAAAGTGAAAGTTTCAAATGGGGAGATGATGGATTATTTTCCTGCACGTAATTTCCATATTACGGTTGATAAACAGAAGGTGTTGGAAACAGGAACTGTTCAACCGGAAGATTCAGCTTTGATTGTGGATAGAGTTGAGATAAATATTTCAAAAAATTTAATAACCAAGAGCGAAATGGCTGTTTTAAATATGATGGCGGCGAATAATTGGGAGCGCCCTGTTTATATCGATCACAGCCTGGTTCATGTTGGAAATATCCATTTTAAAGATTACCTGCAGTTTGAAGGCCTGGCATATCGGTTTGTTCCTGTTAAAACGCAAAGACAAGGAGTTTACTACGGCCATGTTAATTCCGGTATTTTGTATGATAATGTAATGAATAAATATGTTTGGGGAAATGTAAACGACCCGGATATATTTTTAGATGAGTATAACCGGAAGGAGATTAATATTCTGCAGGCACGTTATATGTTTGCCCGTTTGGCAGGTGTTTTAAATCAGGAAGGTAAAAAAGAAAAAGCGGTGGAAGTTCTTGATAAAATGTTTGAGTTGTTTCCCAATGAAATTTTACCATTAACTTATGATTCTTTCCCGGCGATAGAACAGTATTTTGTTGCCGGAGAAAATGAAAAAGGAGCTGAGTTAACAAGAACGCTTGCCGATAATTGTTTTGCAAAAGTCGATTATTTTTTATCTCTGCCCGCAAGGTTTGAGGCAGCAGCAAAAGCAGAACAGGATCGCGAATTTTCGATGTTGCGTAATATTCAATATCTAACCAGAAAATATAATCAGGACGACCTGTTTAACGAGGTTGATACACGTTTGAAAGAATTGATTGAACGTCTTCAGGGCGAAGTTGGAGCGGAGCAACCGGCACAAGATTCATAACTTAAAGTGAGTTAATTTGGTTGCGAAGTTTTTTTACAAGTTTTTTACCCCTTGAAATTATTCCCGCAGTGGCGTGATATTCTATTTCATGCTCGATTTGCGCCAAAACTTCCGGTTTTAAATCAGGCTCTTTATCCGAGATGTTAAAAAGAACTTGCATTGCATGGACGCGAACGGCAGGTGGTTCTTCTGATGTTAAGGTTTCCAGACAAAAATCAACCAAAAAACCAAAGTGTTTTTCCTGAATTTCATTCATACTAATCAGTTTCAGGAAATGGCGTTTTTTACTCAGGTTTCTCTCTGTTTTTAATTGTTCTGTAATTTTATCAAGGTGAGGAAAAACAAGTTGGGGAAACTCGTCATGAATTTTGTCAACCAAATAAGCCGCCCGCCATGATTTTTGTTCTTTATGGTAAAGTGCGATATCCATTAATGATGAAAAAAATGTGGGACTTTTGTCGCACTCCTCAATTATAAGGTTAATGTTTTCCCAGGAATCGATAATTTCAATTAATTCTTCTTTTTTCATCGGAAAAGCTTTCCCACAAATATAATTCATTCGGGTCGCAGGCAAATAATCTTTTTTAATTTTGAATTATGGTTGAGGTAACATGCGCAATTCTTCTTTTTGAAAATAAGTTTTTGATCACACAACGAAGTGCAGAATCAGAGCATTCTTTATCCTGGGAATTTCCTGGCGGAAAATTAAAAACAGGAGAGTCTCCTGAAGATTGTATTCAGCGGGAGATAAACGAAGAGCTTGAGATCGAAATTGAAATTCTTGAAAGATTAAAATCAATTCCGTTTGATTATGGCTTTAAAAAGATTAGGTTAATTCCCTTTTTGTGCTCCGCAACATCGATACAGTTAAAATTAAACGAACATATTCAGTTTAAATGGATTCAACTGCAAGATATCGACGATTTTGATTTGTTGGATGCAGATAAAAAACTTATTCAACATCCTGAGAATAAAGCTATATTAGAAAAATATTCTGGGAAACAGATGGATAAAACCGGATAAAACTCCGGCCCAACCGATAATGGATAAAATCATATAAAGCACAAGAAACCTTCTTCTCGAATAATATTTGTTGGCTAAAAAAGCGCCAACAGGAATGGTTAAAAATACAGGAGTGGTTACAATAATTCCCCAAAATCCGTAGGTTTTGCGAAAACGGGCAATAAGCCGGTTTCTTTTTGAAAAAATCTTTCTGCGTTTTTTCTGTTGGTTTGTGTTATCCTGGACAAACTTCCAGTTCTCTGTTTTTTGTTGCCTTGGGATTAATGTGTAAATGTATGGTCGTATTTTATGATAGATTTGAATGGCACGTTTACTGAGATAATAAAAGAACAAAAAACCACCAATGCCGCCAATCAAAACAGCTATTAAGGCCTGTTTGTATTCCAGACCAATAATCATAGCATAGGGTAAAGTGAGTATATATTTCACCGATGCCAGTAACACAACATGGATAATCTTCATGGCCATTTTCTGAACTTAATTCAAATTTAGAACACCTAAATTATTGAAATTGTTTCGGGCGAAAAGTTAAAAAAAATACTTTTAATATTTTTTAATGCAGTATGAAAAAAATGATAAAAATTACACTTTAGTTTCAGATTAACAGTATGTTATAGATTGTTAAGCTGGGGTTTTTAATTTATCACGTTAACTGGTTTTCCATCCAAAAAAGATTTCAAATTTTCTGAAGCTATTTTCATCAGCCGCGTTCTGGCTTCGTATGTGGCCCAGGCAGTGTGCGGTGTGATATAACAATTTTTTGCTTTTGGCAAGGGATTGTTTTCTGAAGGAGGTTCTGTGGATAGAACATCAAGACCGGCACCGGCAATTTTTCCCGCATTTAATGCGTCAGCTAAATCCTGCTCGTTGATAAGAGGTCCGCGTCCGGTATTTATCAGAAATACCGTTGGTTTCATTTTTTCGATGGTTGTTTTGTTTATAAAACCAGTGTTTTCATTTGTCAACGGACAATTGATGCTTATAAAATCACTTTCAGAAAGCAAAGTATCCAGTTCTACTTGTGTAGCTTCTATTTCAGAATTTTTTTTGCTTCGGTTTTGATAAATTATTTTCATCCCAAAAGCCAGTCCAATTTTGGCTACTGCCTGGCCAATTTGTCCAAAGCCAATAATGCCCAGAGTTTTGCCGGTCAACTCAATCTGGGGAGTTTTCCAATAACAAAAGTCCTTACTTTTCGCCCACTCGCCATTTGAAACCGAGTCAGCATGTGTTGAAATATTTTGTGCAAAATTCAGCATGTGTGAAAATACCATCTGCGCAACAGAAGGAGTACTGTAGGCCGGAATATTGGTAACCACAATCCCGGCTTTTTTCGCAGCTTCGATATCCACAACATTATATCCGGTTGCAAGCACGCCAATGTATTTTAATTTAGGAAGTTGGTCGATTACCTTTTTATCAAAAATAACTTTATTCGTAAAAACCGCATCTGCATCTTTTGCGCGTTTAACCGTTAATTCAGGGGGGGTGCGCTCGTAGACCGTAAAATCTCCCAGTTTTTCAACATCCTTCCAGCTTAAATCTCCCGGATTCAGTGCGAATCCATCCATTCCTACAATTTTCATATTTCTGAATTTAGATTTTCGAAAATAACGAAATATACCGATACTCGAAAAACAGAGTGTAAATTAAAAGAAAACACCCGAAAATGTTAATTTTCAGGTGTTGCTTAGATATTTCTACAAAAGTTCTAATTCGCTATTTACGTAACGAATTACATATTTTCTGATTGATTTCGCGTACCCTTTCTTCATCCATTTTGATTACTTTTCGGTCATAAGTCATTAATCCGTTTACCTCGCCTTCCACATCGGTTGTTTGCGTATAAACGGCTCCGGTAAAGCCTGATTTAATCATTTTTAGAAGCTGCTCTGCGTATTCAACATATTGGTCGGTTACTTGTTTTGAATTTTTAAATTGTACATAACCCCAGTTCCGGTCGGTTGCCCACAAGTGCCCTTCAAGTGCAAGTCCTATTCCACCATATTCGCCCAACACATTTGCACGGGCTCCGTCAAAGAGATACATTGCCGGGCCGGGGTAATTGTGCAGGTCGATCATATCGCCAACATGATAAAAATTCCCTCCACTTGCCGGATTGACCAAACGGCTTGGATCATAACTTTTTGTCCATTCAGAGATTTCTTCCGTTTTAAATTGTCCCCAGGCTTCGTTGAATGGTACCCAGCAAACTATCGAAGGGTGTGAGTACAAATAATCCATAATGCTCTTCCATTCAGTACGGTAGTTGGCTTCTGATTCCGGGCTTCTTTTTAATTCAGTTCCGTTAAAATACTGGTGGTTTTGCCATTGCGGAGAGCGATCGCCGTTGGGCATGTCTTGCCAAACCAAAATTCCTAATTTGTCGCAGTGAGCATACCAACGCGCTGGTTCTACTTTTACGTGTTTGCGAATCATGTTAAAGCCAAAGTCTTTGGTTTTCTGAATGTCGTATTTTAACGCCTCGTCTGTTGGTGCAGTATAAAGTCCGTCGGGCCACCAACCCTGGTCCAGGGGGCCAAACTGAAAGTAATCTTTGTTATTTAGTTGAAAACGGACAATCCCGCTTTCATCCCGCTTTGTAGAAATTTTTCGCATAGCGAAGTAGCTTTTCACTTCGTCAACCACTTTTCCGTTGCTAAAGAGTTTTACCTCTAAATCATACAAAAACGGAGATTCAGGACTCCATAATTTGGGTGAAGGAACCGAAATGTCAAGCGCTTCCCCAGCAACGGCTTTTCCTGTTGAAACTGTTGTACCGCCTTGTTTTACGGTTACCTCATAATAATCGCCAAAAGATGTTCCACAAGTAGCGGCCTGTACGTTTAAGCTTTCGTTGTCAATATTTGGAACTGATTTTACATTCTGAATAAATATTTCATTTACCGGTTCCAGCCAAACGGTTTGCCAGATACCTGTTACAGGAGTGTACCAAATTCCTCGGGGGTCGCTGGTTTGTTTTCCGCGAGGTTGGTAACCTTTGTCTGTAGGATCCCATACTTTTACCACCAGTTTTTGCTCTTCCGATTTATTGAGGAAAGGTGTAATGTCGAAGGAAAAAGGAGCGTAGCCGCCTTTGTGTGTTCCCACTTTTATTTCGTTTATCCAAATGCTGCTTTCCCAGTCAACTGCTCCAAAATGCAACAATATTTTTTTGTTTTTCCAGGAAGACGGAACTGTAAATGAGTTTTTATACCAAAGTTCGTTTTCTTCATCCACTCTTTTTTGAACGCCTGAAAGACTCGACTCAACAGCAAAAGGAACGAGGATTTGTCCGTCGAAATTTGCAGGTTGCGGAGCTCCGGCTTTTGTGATGGCATATTCCCATAGTCCGTTGAGGTTTTTCCAGTCACTGCGTTCCATCATTGGACGCGGATATTCCGGTAAAACATTATTGACATCAATTTCTTCTGCCCACTTGGTTTTTATTTTATCTCCGGCAGGTTGCCACTGGGCAAAAGTATTAAAAGCTAAAAAGCTAATAAATAGGATTAGGATTTTACTTTTCATTTTAAATATATTGATTAAAAATTGTTGAATTAGATAGCTTGTAAATATATTAAAAACAAAGAATATGGGAGAGGAATTCTGTTTAAACAGAAAGAAAAAAGGAGGCCGTCCCAAAAAATATTTTTAACTTTAAAAGCGAAACAAAAGTTTCTGTATTTATTTTTTGGACGGCCCCGAAATTAAACCGGAAAGCGTTATACTAAATTTTTGCCGGAGTTTCTATTTGTTTTTACACACTTACTTTAAATAGATTATTTTTTGTAAACCGGGAATTCCGAAATCCGGAGTGTTGTACATCCGTACGGAATTAACTGAATTTCTTCCTCGTCACCCACTTCGCGGTATGGCCATGCCGGCGACGGAGTTTTTCCAGCCATCCCTTTCTCTTCTTTCCAGATTGGCATTCTTCGTGCCTTTGTTTTTACTGTAATCGGTGTATTTTCAAGATTCCAGGGATAAGATTTTATATCCTCCAATATATCAATTTCAAAATCTACGTCTTCAACAGTTTTGTCCCAAATTGCATAATTCCATGGCGATTGGGGCAGAACTTCCCAAAAAGTATCTTTAAATTCGTCGGTTTTTACTTCACGCCAGTCTTCCTCAATACGCAAAGCATAAACCAGCGGGCCGCGTTCAATCCCCAACGATTGTTCATGCCAGCGGCTAAATTTGAAATCCATGGGGAGGTTTAATTCCACTTTATCTCCCGGTTTCCATTCGCGGTTCAGTACAATAATACCATTTTCAGAGGGAGCGTTTTGTACTGCTCCGTTAACCAAAACAGTGGCTGATTTGCACCATTTCGGAATACGTAGGTGGAACGGGAATTTTACATTGTTTTGGGTCTCAATCGTAAAGCTTATTTTTTCTTTGAACGGATAATCTGTTGATTCAGTAATTGTAACCATTTCACCATTTGCGACTTTTGCCGTAACCTTTGTTGGTCCGTATACAAGAGCAGCTATTCCGTCATCAGCAGTTGCGTACCAGGTGTTCTGTACAAATTTTGGCCATCCCTGGTGCATGTTGGTTAAACAGCATGGGTATCCGGTAGTTGTGCCAAAACAAATCCGGGCTACTTTGTCGTTGAAAAAGTTTCGTTCCTTGTCGGTTATCTCTATTTGGTTGGGTTGCTGGAAATATTGTTTTCCTGTAAAATCATCGGTAATTTGCGTAGGAAGAACATTGTATGCTATTTTTTCAAGGTAGTCGGCATAGTATACATCACCGGTAACGGGAAGAATGTTTTCGAAACAAAACATCATTTCCACAGCAGAGCATAATTCTGAACCTTGTGTCGGGTCATTGCCATGCAACATTTCGTCGCCACCATACATACCGTTTACAAAACCATGGACGTCGTTTAACGAAGACAATCCTTTTTTTACTGATTTCAGGTATTTTTCTTCCGGGTGCTGCTGGTAATACACAATCGGTTCCTTTAATCCCTGGGCTACATTTACACAATGCAAATCGGGTAGGGGGTTTAACTTTCTGATTACGTTTCCTGAATAAACTTCGGTCCAGTCGAAAGTCTGTTTGTGAATAATTTCTGCCAGATCGAGTAAAAATTTATCACCGGTTATGTTATATAGCCAGTAAACCACGGCCAAATTATCACCTCCCCGGCGATTCGCCCAAAATGTTACATAGCCCAGCTCATTTTCAGGTAACATTTTTAATTGATATTTAAAATAATTGGTCATCAAAAATATTACCCGTTCGTCACCTGTTGCCATATAGTATTGCTGCAATACTTTTAACATCACCATTTTTGGCCACCAGTCGTTACGCATTCCCTGTTGTGTTCCCGGAATTTTTTCATAATTCTCTGGCAAGTCTTTGGGGCCAAAATATCCATCTTCACGCTGATTGTTGATGCTCCACTCAATCCATTTCTGAGCTTTTGTTTTAAGTTCATCATCATTTAGCAAATAGGCAAGAGGAACCAAACCATCGAGCCAGTAGGGGCCACGTTCCCAGCCGTCGCCGGTACCACCGAGCCAGCCGTTATTGTCGCCACAAACCAGGCTGTAAACACTGTCAAGATTTCCGGTGAGTCCGTCGCGTTGGGTTTTTAGCATTTCCAGCAAAAATCCTTCTGCCTGAATTGCCCCAATAGGCAGTGCAGTGTAGGGTTGTGCAATCAGCGGAGCTTGGTTGGTAATGTAATGTGCGTTGCGTTTCTCTTTTGAAAAAGAAGAGATACTGGCTAGCAAAAACAGTATTGTGATAATATTTATTCTTTTCATTTTGAATTTAGTTAGTATAAAGTGAACTTTGATTTTTATAGTTGATCCAGACTTCCATTTTGCCCGGCTCTCTGTTGTCCCACGCAAAATAAGGAATAAACGTTAATTTATTAGTCTTGTCTGTAGTTGTCAATACCTTCATATTGTTCAGTTTACCCCCTCCCTGGTTCACCGTAAATATATTATTCCGGCTTATGGTTATCTCATCAATATTTGTTGTAGCGTTATCGATTTGTTCCACGCAATAAACCAACGGACCTCTTTGAATGGCTCTTTTATTTTTGTTTTCAGCCACTCGGTCGTCCGCTTTAATTAATTCAACAGGCATATCCAGAGAAAGGGTAATTTTATCTCCCTGAGCCCAATTTCTTTCGATCGATAAATAGCCATCTTCAACGGAAGAAACTTCTATTGTTTTTCCGTTTAACGAGGCCCGGAAACTTTTACACCAACCAGGGATTCTCAGTTTTAGATTAAAAGGAACTGACGTTTCCGGGTCAATGGAAATGGCAATTTCTCCATCCCACGGGTAATTGGTTTTTTGGGTAAGATGAACATTTGTTTTTGCCAGTTCAACGTTTACTTCGTTTCCGATGTAGAGATTTACAAACACCTCGTTATCATTTTTCAGATAAATGTAACTTCCAATGGAAGGAACAAAACGTGAAATATTGCTCGGGCAACAAGCACACCCAAACCACCGTTGACGATGATGATCTCCATCTGATTCCAAGGGATTGACATAGAAAAACAAATTCCCTTCGAGGTTTACACCTGATAACACGCCGTTGTAAAGGGAACGCTCCAGTATATCAACATATTTGGCATCTTTTGATAGCAGGTTCATCCGGTTATTCCAGAAAACCATACCGATTGAAGCACATGTTTCACAGTAAGCCGTTTTGTTTGGCAGGTCATAATCCTCTGTGAATCCTTCATTTGACCTTGAACTCCCAATTCCTCCGGTAACATACATGTTCCTTTGGGTAACATCTTCCCAAACACGTTTTAATGCATCCACATACTCCGGAATATTCATCTCGGAAGCGACATCAGCCATACCTGTAAACAAGTACATCGCCCTGACTGCGTGTCCTTTAATGTCGGCTATTTCTGAAACCGGCACATCATCCTGACAATAAGCAGGTCCCCATTCTGATTCCCAAATACCTCCCTTGCCGTGACCATGTCCTCTTTCTTCGAGTAACCAATGAGCCAGATTGAGGTATTCTTTACTTCCGGTTGTGTGATATAATTTAACGAGAGCCAGTTCAATTTCTTCATGTCCGGCCACCCAGTGTCGTTTGCCGGGGCCAAACGTATTATCGAGATAATCTGCGAATTTTATAGCTACATCCAAAAAACTTTTCTTCCCTGTTGCCTGATAATGAGCAATTGCAGCTTCAATCATGTGGCCACCACAATACATTTCATGTTTTTCCATGTCTGTCCATCGCTCGTCGGGGTGGTTTAGCGTGTAAAAGGTATTCAGGTAACCATCTGCTTGTTGCGATTTTGCGATGTAACTGATCCAGTCGTCAAGCAGTTTCTCGTATTCAGGATTTGGATTATTTATAAGCGAGTAGGCGATTCCTTCCATCGCTTTATACACGTCAGAGTCGTCGAAATAAATACCCTGGTGTTGGCCTTCGAGTAATCCTGCCGCTTTTTTGAAGTTGTTTATTCTTTCCGTAGAATCTCTGGTTTGGTGTATGCAGGTTTGTAAAGTATTCAAAGAGTGCGATTTTAACCGGGGTGACCAAAAATCATCATCAATGCTCACCTGGTTAAAGGGGATGGGCTGAACCTGATACGACTGGGCAACTACTAATGAAGCACTTGTAATGCCAAATATTTGGAAAATAAGTAAAATGTATTTTTTCATCTGTTTAAATTTTTGTTACGCCTGTTTTTTGGCGAGATAAAACTTCGGTCATACTTGTTTGAACTACTATCTTATATCTCAGTCGTAGGCTGTTTTATTTTTTTAATTTGAATCGTTATTTTTTCTACTTTTTTTGAATTATGTTTTAGCTCTCCGTTAACAAAAATAGAAAATCCCTGTCCTTTCATATATTTTTGTCCGTTTTTATCCCAAATAATGGTGATTTCTTTGTCGTGATATTTTACTCTGTCGAGACAAAACCAATCCCAGTAATTATCAGGAACTAGCGGGTTTACGGTGAGCGTATTATCCATTGAGGGTTGGATGCCAATCAGATCAGAAATAATGATGTCACAGAATTCAGAATGGTTGTAATCTTTACCTCTTTCCTCGGGCTCATGTCCTCTTGCTTTTAACATTGTTCGCGAAATCCAGTCGCCGGTAAAAGGGTTGAGGTTCTCATCTATCCAGCAAAGTTTTTCTCCACGTTCATTTATTCTTCTGTGGCTATTGGAATATGTTAGCAATTGATTCACAAAATCATTTTTCGAAATTACCGACTGATTATAGTCTCTTAGGAGATTTCCCATTGCTTTCAAGGTTATAGAAGTTGCAAAAGGCCAACTCGGACCATTCCACTGGCAGGCGTGTCCTTCATAAACTACTTTGAATTCCGGGTGTTTTTGCTCGGCAGTTGTTGGTCCATAGGGAGCCTTAAATCCTTCGTCGCTTGCAAGGAATTTCCATGCCACAGAGTGTTTATCGTCAGGAATACTAAAATACCAAGGAGTATAGCCGTGAAGTTCTCTAATATCAACCAGGCTAAGCGAGTCTTTTTTTATTAGTGAAAAAGAATCGGAATATCTTTTATCAACCAATTTATTATACTCTTCAGGCGTTAATGGCAAAGTTTTAAAAAATTGGGCATCAGCATCCCATAATTTTGATAATAGCAATTCTTTTAGTGTTGAGCCTTTCCGGGAAAATGTTTCTTCAAGTACCTTGTTCCCGGCCATTCGAGCTATTTCAGCAATGGCTGCTGCGTCTCCAATCATGTATGAATTGATGGTTGCTCTTTTCCCTGAACCTCCAACCGATACTTCCATACCGTCCCGGTTATCAAATTGCCAGAATAAACCATCCTCAGCTAATCTTTCGTTTTCCCATCCGTCATAATTTTCAACAAAAAAGGGAAGCAATTCTGTAACTAATTTTTTATTTTGATGAACCGACGCAAATGCCAGTATGGAATTAGGAGCCCAAAAACTGTAAGAACGTAAACTGCCTCCTCCTTTAAACCAAAAATTAGCATAGTCAACCAAGTAGTTTTGGTTTCGCAACCACCTCCCTTCGTAAAAATGGTGCCCTGCAGGACAATTAATCGTATTGTATTTTCCGGCCCAGGAAACATCCGGAAGAAATTCGGTTATAACAAATCCGTCTGCTGTATTTTTTATATGTTTCCTGAATGTCCACCAACGGAAATAATAGGTTTTTTCCAATTCTTTGTCCGGACAATTAAAATAAGGGATATTGTTTTTTAAAAACTCTTCGGCCTTATCATTTGGAAAATATTGAGTGTACAGTTCAACGTCATTCTTATTAAATTCCTGAATATAGGGGCTAAAATCTTTCCAGACTAAAGTGTTCTTTTTTTCTTCTTTTACGATATTTTCTTTAGGTTTTTTTTTGCATCCACCTAAAAATGCAGGAAGTAAAAGGATTATAACCAGCGCTCTATACATGTTTTTTGAATTCATCGATTTATGGTTATGATGAGTACAAAGAGCGAGCAGTTATCTTGAAATAGATAACTGATCGCTAATAATTTATTCGTAGTTAGGGTTTTGAGCAAGATTGGGATTTGCATCTATTACTGTTTGCGGAATAGGAAATACCTCCGCTTTTTCGCCCTGAGGTTTGTGAGAGAGCCAGCTTTTTGTGGAATAGGTGCCAAATCGAATCATATCTCTTCTTCTTGCCCATTCACAAGCAAATTCGTATCCCAGTTCGTCATAGAATCCACCGAATTCTACAGGAGAAGTATCTCCATTTTCAACAATTTCATAATTTTCAACGTAGCCAAAATTGTACTTGCTGTTTGCGGTCAATTGAGTTCCGGAAACTGTAGCTTTTGCCGGAGCATCTTTGAAAGCTCTTTCTCTTACCTCTGTTACTATTGTTGCAGCTTCATCTGCCTGACCTTTTCGTAACAGACATTCGGCTTTCATCATTAACACCTGGGCGTAGCGAAAAAATGGCACGTCATTATTCATGTTGTATTGTGCACCCATTTCAGGCAGGAATTTTTTTATTCTGTATCCCTCGTCTTCGGTGGTATACATCCCGTCAGGCAGGTCTTTTGAATAATTAAGTTGTTCTCCGGCCCTGTCATAAGTACATAAAAGCGGTGTAACTCCGTCTGCCGCATATTGCAGCCCATGCTCCCATGTGTCGTCGAGGCGCGAATCATCCGGATCATAGGTGTCTATAAACTGGGAAACAGCTTTTGCACATCCGGCTCCCCAAGGTGTAGTGCCAAGATTGTATTTGTATCTCGATGAAGCGTGGAAGGTATAATTACTGTATAAACCACTGCCGTTTATTTCGTCATAAGGGATGGCAAAAATTGTTTCTGTTGAATTTTCATTATATGCAGTAAAACAATCAGCATAATTTTGTTCCAACTTGTATTTACTGGAACTAATAATATCGTTGCATTCTGAAATACATTTATCCCATTCAGCCGTGCCTGTGTATACTTCGGCATTTAAATACAGGTTTGCCAGCAGAGTTTTTGCTGACCACCTGTTAAAACGTCCATACATCAAAGTACTGTTCTCGTCGCTTAATTGAGATAAAGAAGTTGTAATATCACTAACTATCGATTGAAATATATCTTCGCGGGGTGTTGAAGAAGGCAATTCCTGCGATGTTGTTGTTACAAAAGGAACATTTCCAAAATTGTCAATTAACAACCAGTAATAAAATGCTCTGGCAACCTTCATTTCCGCAATTAAAGATTCTTTACTTAAATCTGACGGTACAGGAACAACATCTCCCTCTAACTGCTCAATTATTCTATTGGCATGTAAGACTCCTGGATATAATTTTGCCCAAAGATTCTTTACCTGAGGAGCTTCTGAGTTCCAGGTATGAAGATGCATCTTTTTGTATATCCCTCCGTCGTCCCATCCTGAGGCATTAGCCGGCATAACCAGTATATCGGTTGTCGATTCCTGCATTATTGAAAACCCGGAGTGGGAATGCAATCCTCTTAAGTTTTGGTAAACCGGGCCTATTACACTGTAAATTTCATCAGAGGTGTAATTATATCCATCTTCTGTTAATTCGGAATAGACAGTTTCAGTTAAATCGTTACATGAAAAATGACTAACCAATATAAGCGTCGCTATAATTATTTTTAATAAATTTTTCATTTTTACTTGTTTTAAAATTTCATTGAAAATCCGAACGTAAAGGTTCTGGTTGAAGGATATCTGTCTCTGTTATCCAGTCCGGGATCTAATCCTATACTATTTACCTCTGGATCTATTCCGCTGTATCCGGTAATTGTAAACATATTTGAGCCCGATAAATACAATCTCAGATTCTTAACTAAACTCCCTTTTAGATTGAGAGTGTAGCCCAGCGTAATATTATCGATTTTCCAGTAATCACCGTCCTCAATAAAGTAACTTACATACTGAAGTTCCTGATAATCATTAAGAGGTCTTTTTCCATAAATATTATCATAAGTGCTTGCCACTACGTTTCCACGGGTAAGACTAACCGGAACAGCATAAAACATCTTTGTCATATTTAATATTTGATAGGCAAAAGCACCGCGCATTGTTACGTTTAAATCAAATTGTTTGTAACGAATTGTATTGTCCCAGCTGAGGTAGTGTTTTGGTAAACCATTTCCCAAAACTTTTTTGTCATCTGGTTGCTGTTCCGCAATGGGTTTTGGGTTTCCGTCTTTCCCTTCAATAATCCAGTAGCCGTCTTCGTCAATGTCGATTGATTTAAAACCATAGAAATTTCCGATTGCCTCACCTTCTTCTACTCTGTGCGTAGTCGATTGTATTGGTTCTCCGGTAGAACCGGTATAAAAATATCCGCTTTGAAGTTGGAATTTATCGTTTGACAAGGATAGCAATTTATTACTGTTTGTAGAATAGTTTACCTTTGTAGTCCAGTTAATATCCTTTGTTTCCACTGGAATTGCGGTGATTTGAATTTCAAGTCCTTTGTTTTCCATTGAACCTGCATTTGCAAGTACACTGCTATAAAGATACGGAGGTGTTGAAACATTGTAGTTCCAGAGTAAATCTTTTGTTGTGCGTTTATAAGCATCTATAGCTCCGGAGATTCGGTTGTTAAAGAGTCCAAAATCCAGACCGATATTAACTTCCTCTTTTGTTTCCCATCTTAAGTCGGGGTTGGCATTGGAAGAAGGATATATTACAGGGATCCATTGACCGTTTAACAGATACTTATTTCCGTAGGTTAATCTGCTTAACGATTGGTATGTATTAGAAGGAGCTGTTCCCGTAATACCATATCCTACTCTTAGCTTTAATTGAGACACTGAATTTTGGAGGTTTTTCATAAAATCCTCCTTCATCAGGTTCCAACCGGCTGAAACGGCCGGAAATGCCCCCCACTTATGGTCTTTCCCAAATTTTGAGGAGCCCTCGTACCTTAAACTGGCCATAAGCAAATATTTGTTCTTGAAACTGTAATTCACCCTGCCAAAATAACTTACCAGTCTCGATGAGGTTTTGTTGGAATCCATTCCGGCTCTACCTTCTGTGAGAGCAGCTCCGTCTGACATATTATTGTATGAATATTTATCGCTTGGAAAGTCAAAGTTGTTCATCCAGTAGAATTCATACGTATCCTGTTGGAAACTGTAACCTGCCAGGGCGTTAATGTTGTGGTTGTCAAATGATTTTGAATACGTTGAAGTTAGTTCCAGCAAGTCATTTACATTTCTTGTTGTACCTTTGGATGCGAATCCGGTTCTTTTTTCTCTGATACTGTTCAAGTGGTTAAACGATTCAGAGTATCCGGCTGTTTTGTTGTAAATGTCTCTTGATGCCAGCGCCTTGAGCGTTAGTCCTTCGAGAGGATAAAAAGTTACTGTTCCAAAAGGTTTAAAATTTGTAATTGCAATTTCTCCTTCTGTTTCTTTAATTAAAGCCAGCGGGTTGGCATAGTTGTTCATTTCAGGATGTTCTGTCCAGTTTCCGTCTTGGTCTTTAACCGGATCGGTCGGATTGTAAATCAGCGCATTTCTGTATACATCGCCTCTCCAACTGTAACCATCACCTCCGGAGAAATATTTTTGATCGTAGCCAATAATATTACCATTAAGTTTTAACTTCCCGTCAAACATTGTATGGTTGGCTTCAATTCGGGTAGTCAACACATTATTATCAGAGCGCAACATCAATCCCTGAAGCTGTTTGTAATTGATGTTCATTATGTAGTTTGTGCTGGAGTTTCCTCCTTTCATACTAAAATTATGATTCTGGGAAATTGGAGTTCTGAAAATTTGGTCGATCCATTTTGTCGTGGCACCATAATCAATTGCTCCCGGTTTTTCTTGTGCAACCAGGTTTCGGTACTGATCTGCATTCATAAAGTCAATTGTTTTGGTAATAGTCTGTGTTGTTACGTAGCTATTCCATTCTATAGTTGCAGGAGTTTCGCCCTTAACTTTTTTCGTGGTTATAAGCACAACGCCGTTGGTGCCGCGGGTACCATAAATTGCTGCGGCAGAACCATCTTTAAGTACATCAATGGTTTCGATATCTTCCGGAGCAACATCGGTCAGAGAACCGGGAACTCCGTCAATTACTATTAATGGCTGAGTTCCGGCAGCTAATGTTGTTACTCCGCGTAAAACAATTTGTGAAGTTCCGGTTGGATCTGCGTCGGGATTTATAATGTTAACACCCGCAATTTGCCCTCTTATAAGCTGCGCTGCATCTTTTACAGAACCTTTTACAAAGTCTTCCGAGTTTACACTTGACACCGCATTTGTTAATTCCTCTCTTTTTAAAGTTCCGTAGCCAATGGCCACAACCTCCTCGATGCCAATAGCCTCTTCTTCCATTATTACATTAATTGTGGCTTTTCCTTCCTGCGGAATTTCCAGGGTCTTCATTCCTACAAATGAAAACAGCAACACGGCATTTCCGGGGATATCCGATAATGAATATTCGCCATTTGCATCAGAAACGGTACCTTTAGTAGTGCCTTTTACTACTACAGTTACTCCGGGTAACGGCAATCCATTGAGATCAGTGATTTTTCCTTTTACCTTATTACTGCCTTGTTGCTCAAATGAAAAAGGATCTTTTGTATTTGTTAACAATATTTGTCTTTCAATAACCTGATAACTAATTCCTGAGGAAACTAAAACCTTCTGTAATACCTCTTCTATGGTATTATTTGAAAAATAAGCGTCAACTTTACGTTCGACATCAATTTTAGTATCACTGTATAAAAACCTGAACTCACTTTGGAGCTCAATCTCTTCCAATACCTGTTTTATTGAAACGTTTTTCATATCCAGGTTAAATCGTCTGTTTTGAGAGTAGGTGTTTGCAGAAACATGGACTGCTGCAACAAGCATAATAAAGAATACTACTTTCATCATTTTTAAAATTTTACTCCAGGGAATAACACAGTTTTCCCATGAAGTTGAGACTCGACTTTTTTTCATAATTTTGTTTTATGGTTTAATACTTAATTTACCAGCTTCGACTTTGGTAAATTTGTTTAATCTCGGACAGGAGTATGTTGGCGCATATTCCTGTTTGTTTTTTAATTTTGTTTCATGTAAAATGTTTATATATCATAGTTTATAGTTATGTTTTCTCCCTTGATAGTATAAGTAAATGGTGTGACAAGTCGCATCAACTCAAGCATTTCTCTGCAGCTTTCTGTTTTTATTGTTAATGTATATCTCAGATTTTTAACTTTTTCGAAATTCGGAATAGAAATTGAAACTCCATACCATCGTTCTAATCGTACAATTAAATGCTGTAATTCTTCATTGTTTACCCTTAGAATGTTATCTTTCCAGCAGGTGTAATATTCAGGATCGATATGGCTCACCTGATATTTGTTTTCCTCATTAATATAAAATCGTTGATTTGGTTTTAGCTTTATTTCTTCGTTCTTACCGGTAATGACAGATACTGCTCCTTCTTCCAGTATAATTTCAGATGTAACCTGCTCTTTAAATGCCCTAACATTAAAACTTGTTCCATATACTTTTACCGTATATTTATCTGTTTCAACAAGGAATGGTCTTTTTTTATCTTTTGTTACATCAAAGAAGGCTTCCCCTTCCAGATGAACTTTCCTGTCCAGTTTGTTGCCTATAAAGTATGTTAGTGTGGAACCGGAGTTTAACCATACACTGGTCCCGTCGGCTAATATCACGTTGCTTTTCTGTCCGGGAGGAACGATGTATTGTGTTTTTTGTCCTTCCTGTACAGGATTTTGGCGGCTAAAATAGAAATATATGCTTATTGTAATAAAAGGGATAAGTAATATAACGGCAATTTTGTTCCACCAATTCGGGAACAGATAAATATTTTTTTCAGGTTTGTTTTGTTTTATAATCTTATGTTTCAATATGGTTAATGATGGAATATACTCTTCGCGGCTAATCGGTTTCTCTTCAAGATGGATGGATTCAACAATTTCTCGGGCGATTTGGACCGTTCCTTTTTTGTTGGGATTATTTTTTATAAATGTTTCCCAGAAAAACTGGCTCTCTTCATCGGGAGAAAAAATCCAGTTTCTGAATTTTTCATCCTCTACAAAGTCTTCATAGCCAAAATTATTATAGTTACTTTCCCTTTTCATAAAAGAAGTGACAAAATGTTTTTACTCGATAATGATGGTAAAATGATATTTATACTACCTGATAAATGTGTTTTATAACACATAAAAGGTAAGGTAGAATGTATTTTTTAGGGTTGAGGGATTGGTAAAAGAAAGAGTAACAATTGATCTCTATTGTTTCGAAAATCTTCTTTCAGCGAATGAAGAGCACGGCTCATTAAGTTCCGTACAGTTTGCATTTTGGTGCCGTAAACTTCAGCTATTTGCTGATAGGATAGGTTATTATAAAAACGAAGATAAATTATTTCCTGTTGTTTTTCTGAGAGTTTTCCAATTGCATTGATTATCTTTTTTTTACTTCCTTCTTCGACTTCTTTTGTGATTAACTGATGTTCAACAGATTCAATCAAACTAAATTCAATGTTCTTTTGAACTTCAGTCTCACCAATTAATTTAACAGGAGTTTTTCTTGTCAATTTATATCGGAGTGCCCTCAAAAGATAATAACGAATATTATCTGTTTTTGCCAGTCGATCTCCTGATTTAATCAATTCCAGAAATAGTTCCTGAATATTATCTTTTACAGTGTCTCTATCTTTTATAAATTTTAAACCATAATAATAAAGTGCTGAATAGTTTTCTTCATAGATAATTTCTAGAGCATCTTTATTGCCTTGCCTGAAACTATCCCAGAGAATATTTTCTTTGATGGATTTCAACGGGCTTTTATTAAAATGAACAAAGATGAAATAAAAAGAAGAAATTTCAAATATGATGACTCCAAAGGAAGAAGGTTTTCCGGAGTTTCGTTAAATTTCAGAAATCGGGAAAACCATCTTAGCTATCGATGCTATAGTTTACGCAAGTATATTTGTAAACTTAATGCCGGTAGCCTCTGTCGTATAAATATTGACAATGTTATGGCTTATTGCCAGTACATCAATGTATTAATTCGTTTTCGCAATTGTTTAATTACATTTTTTCTAATGTTATTTTTGGTTGTAATTTTCACTACATTTTTTGATCCCTTCTTCCGTCTGTTCAAACTCTCATTTTGCTATATATAGACGATTTCCTAACCTTCCCTGAATAATAAGTTTTGGAAAAAGTGGCTTTATTCAAAATACATTTTAAATTTTGTTAAATATATGTCCTTGTCACGTTGGGCCATGGATAAACCCCAATTGACTTTTTTATTATCAGAATCACTGCTAATGGCCGGACGGTATAGTCCGGGAGCTGCAGGGAGTGCATGAAGATTTTTATTGATTGTCTTAAAATCGATTCCGTTGGCGGCAAAATTTAGGGACTTGTTTAAACATGCCAGAGAAGCTATTCCTCCGTTTTGATTCCATATTAGTACTTCATGACTTCTGGCCAATACCGGAGATTTAAGTTTTTCATATGGTCCTTCGGGATTATTAGCAACTGCGATTCCCATTTGTGTATGACCCGGGCCTTGTTTCCCATAAATCCTGGATCTTCCCTTATAGTACAGCCAGATTTTTTCATCTCTGATATTTAATGCAGCGTCATCGATTCGATAACTGTCAAATGCTGAAGAATCTTTGCTAATTGTTAATATTGGTTGATTGGAGATTCTTGAAAATGGACCATCAGGGGCATCGGCAACGGCAAGGCCTATGGCTGTAATGTCTGATTCAGAATTGTTTTCAAATTTCTTTTCAGTATCTCCGGGTGTAGGTTTAACGCCTGTATAGTACAAGTAGTATTTTCCTTTAAATACAAGAATATTGGGCGTAAATACAGCATGGCTGTCAAATGTCCCATCGATACCTGGGGCAATTGCTTGCCCTTTCTCTTCCCATGATATACCGTTATTGGAGGTTGCATACCAGATTGTTCCGTAATAGCCAGAGTTGTATAAAGGTGTTTTTTCTCCGTTGGTTTTGGCAGGAATTTTTGTATACCAAATAAAATACGTATCGTTTACTTTGATGATATCGCTGGGGTCACGCCGGGTAACATCTGCCTCATAGCCAATACCGGTAATATTTTCATATTCAAACCAAATACTGTCAATTGTATTTTTTTGAACGGTTTTTCCCGGTTTCTGATAAGTTTCTTTTTTCCTTCCACAGCAAATAACCATGATAAATATGCTTGTTAAAAGAATTAGTCGGATTAAAATTGAGTGTCTCATTTTTATTTCAGAATTGTTGTTAATTGTCTCTTCGTTCAGGATAGGAGAGGGCTTTTTGTTCTTGCTCATTTTGATGTAAATTGCGATATGTTTAAGTTTAAATTGTCAGGTTATCAGGGCGTTAGTTGATAGGTTTGTTTGCCATACCTTTGAACGTAGTTATGATTTAGTATTGGTTTCTTGAAAAGTAGTTAAGAAAAATTATACAGCTCATCTCATTTTGTGATATTTGCTTTTGGTATTTCTGCATAACCTGGATTTCTTTTATTTTGTTCTAAATCTATTTTAAAAGCTGAAATTATCTCATTCAAAGATTTTGTGATAGCAGGAAAATCTGTATTCCGGTTTTTACTTTCACTTATATCTTCATCAAGGTTATATAGTCGAGGACTATTTCCAGGGAAATATTTCCATTTGCCAAGACGTAAAGCTTTAACCCCTTTGTCCTGATCGATATAAAAGAAAGTTCTCTGAAGCGTATCTTTATTATTAAGAATAAGTGGGCTGATATCTGTTCCGTCGATAATGTTATGATTCGTTAAATCGATATTTGCCAACCTGGCAAATGTAGGGTACAGGTCGATACTTGATGTGACCTGATTACAAATGCTTCCACTTTGTATTTTCCCTTTCCATTGCATAATACATGGAACACGTAAACCTCCTTCATACATGGATCCCTTTTTTCCTCGCAAAGGACCAGCGCTACCTGTGGCAGGTCCGTTATCGGAAGTGAAAATAACCAGTGTATTTTCAGACAAGCCCAGACTTTCCAACTTTTTTAGGACAATACCTACACTCCAATCCAATTCTTCTATTGCTGCGGGATATAGAAAATCCCTGCTTATTTTGTCTTCTCCCCGAATTGCTGCAAGCTGGGAGTCAGAGAATCTTATTTTAGCCAGACTGTCAGATACATGGCACGGCCGATGTGGCATATTATGTGCCAGATATAGAAAAAACGGATGATCTCTATTTTTCTCAATAAAAGAAACAGCTCGGTCGGTATAACGTTTAACCAGCAAATCCTGATCAGGATTGTACTCAATTACCTGTCTCCCTTCTATTAGTGGGAGAGGTTTAAACTCATACGGGGTGATCCCGGGGAGCATGTCATTGCTGTATGGCAATCCGAAATATTCATCAAAACCGTGATTCAAAGGCATAAAATCCGGCAGATCGCCTAAGTGCCATTTTCCGATACAGGCTGTTCGGTAATCTTTGGCTTTTAATAACTCGGCAAGGGTTATTTCGTCCGGATTTAATCCATAAGCCATACCATTTTTTTGTCCCTGCAGCATATCATTAGGAAACAATACTGAAGGTAGACCAACCCGTTGCGGGTAACAGCCCGTAAGTAGAGCAGCCCTTGAAGGAGTGCAAACAGAAGCTGCAACATAGAAATCAGTAAAAAGCATACCTTCTGCTGCCATTCTATCTATGTTGGGAGTTCTGATCGTTTTATTGCCGTAACATCCAACATCGCCATATCCCTGGTCGTCAGTGAAGATTATAACAAAGTTAGGTTCTTGTGCTGTACTGAATAATGTAAAAAAACTGAATATGAGAGTAATATATAACTTAAGTCGGTTCATATCTTATTTTTTATCCTGAAGTAGTTATTAGAATTATTCTATAATACCTTTATTTTAAATACTTTCGGCTTTTCTTCTGAAACATAAGGTCCTCCAAATGCTGTTTCATCACCATTTAAACGGTGATGGATTATTTTCCCATCTTTAAAAATCAGTTCATCAATAGAGATATAGGTATGAGGAGATTTACCTTGCTTATTAACTTTTGAAACCTTAATTAATATGTCTCCGGTTCCTGCAATTAAAAATTCATTTTCTTTTTGCTTAATTATGATTGCGGCCGCCGCGCTATTGCAAAGTTTGGCTTCAATACCAAATTTGCCTCCAGTTATTTCGAACAAATTACCTGGAGAGAACCGTTGAATAGTAACTTCATGTTTCCCAACCTTAACTGAGTTCTTTTCTTGTCCTTCTTCAAGGAATACCCCGTCAATATTATTGGCAGCCTGATTTTCCAGAATAATTTGAGATATATTTTTCAGGCACTCGTAACCTTTTTGCAACGAATGATCGTTTGGGGCAGCAGAATTAAAAAGACCTCCACCTTCAATCCCAAAAGGTGCAAATCCTATAGCCCGATATCTACCAAAAGCATAAAAACTTCTTGCTATCGCAGAAGAATCAATCTTTGTTTCAGGAATGAACAGCAAATTTCCCGACTGCAAATAATTTTGGCATACCCAATCAAATTCTTCAACCATATAAATATCAGGGGCAATAAAATCGATAGCAGGTGCTGCAGCACGCCAAATATCTATTACATGAGGTAAAGGCCCACCGGAGGGATATTTTCCGGGGATATTGGCTTTGGGTTGTTTTAGCCATGCGTTTACAAACATAGGCAAAGGATAGATCGATTTCCCTGCTTCGGCAATTGCTCCGACATATGTAGCATAATTCCACGCCATAAAAAGCTCGTCTGTAAACTTTGGATAACGTGTTTTCCAATCAGCTCCTATATTCAGGTCACCTTTACCAAATACATCTTCCCAACTGCCACTGGTTTTGAATCCATTATCACACCATGCTTTTTGGACTGCAGGATATAAATCATCTTTATTTTTTTTAAAATACTTAATTAATTGAGACGGAACCTCTTCAAAAGCCTGATTGGCCAATCCGGAAAAATCCCTTGATGCACCCAACACACCCATTTCATTTTCAACCTGAACCATTATTACGGTATGCTCCTTACTATCTATTTCCTTAATGTGTTCCATTAATTTTACAAAAGCACAGATATCTGCCTTTAAACTTTTGTTCCCCAGAGGAGACAGCGCATCTTGAAATTTCCCATTGGATTCTTCAATGAGAGGAAACCTCTTGGGATTTCTTTTTACCCATTCAGGAACATAGCTTGATTTGCCGTTTTTCCAGCTGCCAAACCATAGTATCACCAGTTTTAAGTCATGGTCTCTTGCTCCTGTTATCATACTGTCAACCAACGAAAAATCAAAAGAGCCTTCCTCTGGCTCTACTAATTCCCATGAAACCGGGGCTAATACTGTATTGAGGTTTTTCTCAGCCAAACGCTCCCATATCGGACGCATGTGACAGGCACTTCCAGCACTAGAATTATGCAATTCTCCAGCTAATAACAAAAAAGGTTTATTATTGACATAAACCTGTACACAACCATCTTTTTCAACTAAATGTGGGATGGATGTTGACTGAGCAAAAATCAAATTGCTGATCAATAAAAATATGACAGAATAAAAAAGCCTCATAATCATTTATTATTAATTAAAATCAAAAGAAATACTATTATTTTCTACTTCATCAAGAACAGTATCCTCAAATTCTTTAGAACCTAAATCTGCTAATGAAAATTTTGATAATTCAATTTGACCGTGTAAAATCTTAAGGGTGGCATCCTTTTCATTAACAGAACATGTTCCCCAAGCATATCCGTTGCTCCAAAAATAAGTGCCGGGGTGAGATGTAAAGCTCATTGATTTTTCGATAGCTGAATAATGAAACCCGCTTTCAGCAAGTACCAATGACCAACTTGCCATAGCCCTGGCATAATGGAAGCCACATTCAGTTTCATTAAATGGATTTCGTTTTTCTCCATCGTAGCGTTCCCGTATACTTTTTACACATTGCAATCCATTCTCTGTTAGATTTTCATAAAGCATCCCGGTTGCAGCGACATACTCGAAACCAGTCATCACTTCTGTAAAAAAATGGAAAGGTATTTTGGGTCTTGTTCTGGGATAAGCAGCCATTACAAGCCCCGCCTCATCCCCAACTGCGAAAGTCCGATTGCAATTAAAGTGCTCTGTAAGGTCAGCTTTATAATTGTATATCATTATACTTTGCAGGGTCTTTTTTACATTTTCCTTTTTCACTAGATATCCCAAACCACAAATATGGGCCAAATACTGTCCAACAAGTTGATCTACAAGACACCCTTCCCCAAGTTGATAATCGGGATTCATGTAATCCTTCATCCATGTGTTTACCAGCTGCTCTTTAGGAATTTGTCCTTTGGGAATACCTTGAATCTTGTGAATGTAATATTCTCCATTAAACAAATTTTCGTCTGTCCATTTGCTGCCAGACTTAAAAAGCTTTTTGCATTTTTTGGCCATCACAGTATCGTTCATGTAAGTTGCCATTTCTTCCATGGCCCGCAACGCTCCTAAATACCATATTGTCATTTGAGGATTTGGCCCAAAGTATTCAATATCCATCGTATTGTGTTGAGCCCCTTCCATCACTCCATCCTTGTTGGCATCCCAACCTCCTTCTTTCCATGCATATTTTGTTGCAGCTTTTGCTTTTGGGTACAAATCTTCTAAAAAAGTATCATCCGCTGAAAGCATCCATTCTCGGTAGAGCTTCATAATAGTTCCCATCTGCCCATCCGCAGCAACCTTATTAAATTTGTTTTTATCATCAAAAGGAAGTTTTGCCCTGAAACTCATCTGTCCATCATCAATCGTAGATTTATTAAACTCGACATTCCTCATTGTTTTTGCTAATTCACCAAACAAAAAAGGAGTAGCATTTTCATAATTCCAAACATGAGTACAGTTTCCAAAACAACTCCCTTCATAATCATTACATCCTTCCCATCCCATAAAATTACCATCAGATAAACGGAAACAAGTTTGTGTCCTTAAAGTACTTGCATTAAACAGGGCGGCTTCTTTTACTTCTTCCGATAAATCGCTCGTGCAAAAAGAATTGACAAATTCGATGGTTTTATCCTCAAGTTCGTCCATGGCAGGAATTGTTTTGGTAACTACATCCAATGCCCCGGTATATTTTGTGGTATAATAATTTTGCAACATCTCTTCAGACCAGGCTTTTCGTTTAGGAAAATACCAAGTTAGTATATACCTGACCGTATTAGAGGCATGAGGTTCTAACACATTACTGGCAGCCAGCGATGCTTTAGGCTTATCTTTATAAGTATTGTCCCTATTTTCAAGTTTTCCATCTTCAGAAAAGTCATCCCAAAAATCAAGTAAGGAAATTGGACTATAAACAGGTAACCACGACGTTCTATAAGAAATTGGATCCTGAGAAGTTGTTACTAATGCCATCTCCCCCCACTGTTCTTCCTTTTTATCAACTCCTTCCGATGTAAATAAAATCCCTTTAAAATTTTCTTTGTCAAAGAATAGATTTTTATTCTTTTTCGCTTTACCATTGCTCCCATCTTCCCCGATAAAGTTTTCCATGCTTCCACATACACTAAACTCAACTTTTTTATCGGAGGTATTGGTGAGCTCAATATCAATAATTGCAATTGGAATGCTACTATCATCTACTTCACCGGGAATAAATGGATTAAATGCTTTTATTTTTACCTGAACCGGAATTTGTGGAGTCGATAAATTGACCTGACCGAAAGGGTAAACTGTTTCAAAAGTTGCCTCTTTAAACCTTGGAATTCCGGCATTTGCGACACTAACACCATTTTTAGCTTCATATGTAAAATATGGGATCGGCCCCTCAAGTAAGCGTGAATCTTTCTTCCCGTCAATATTGGTATATAAAGTAAAAAACAGGCTATTCCCGGGATTATAACCTTTCGCAGGACGGTTCATTATCTCAATATCCTGAAAGTTTCCTCTTCCTCCTAAAGAAATTGTTCCAGTCCCGATGCCTCCTATTGGGAGGGCAATTCTCTGAATATGCTCCTTGTCATACCTTTTTAATACCGGCCAATCTCTTGATGTTACATTGTTTCCTCTAAAAAGAAGAAACATGGTAAAAAGCATATAAACCAGATACTTACTTTTTGTTCTATGTCTCATAGACAGTTTTTTTATTTGTTAATGAGATATGGCCCGTATATCATTTTTGAATAATAATCTTTAAAACATATCCCCTGACATGAGGTCGTTGCTCAGGTAAGCTTACTTTTAATCCTTCAGAATCCTGCTCCCATTTAAGTTTACTTTTGCTTCCGAGTAACCTCACTTTAACTATTTTTTCTTCCGAGCTGGCAAATGCTTTAATCAGGATATTTTTTGCTTCCGGCCATTTCAAAGACGTTGCATAAACGATGTTGTCTTTCTTTGAAAACCAGAAATCTTCGGAAGTAAAACCAGCGTTAAATCCTTCTTTTTCCCTGTTGGATGTCCCTTTTATCTCTGCGCTGTAGGGGCCTTCATGGTTAACTCGCCATTTGCAGGTTCCGTAAACAGATTCTCCATTTATTGACATCCAATCGCCTATTGCCTTAAGCTGTTTTATACTTTCTTCAGGGAATAATCCTTCGGAAGTTGGCCCAACATTTAACAGATAGTTTCCTCCTTTGCTGGTGATTTCGGTGAGCCAATACAATAGTTCATCTACCGATTTCCAATCGGTATCGTAATTTTTTATACCCCAGGTATTATTCAGTGTTCCCGGTGTTTCCCAGTAAACATTTTCACCCTCACCACTTTTAGGAATTATGTTATCACCAGGTATCCAGAAATCGCCCAAGCCATTCCCAACACGACTATTTACAAGACAATTAGGCTGTATGTCATAAACCATTTTGTAAAAATCAAAACTTTGTTCTCCTGTCATTCGTTTGGGAACATCGTACCATATTTCCTGCATTCCCGGAAATTTATGGAGTAACTCCTGCATTTGCGGTTTCGCCTTCTTTTCAAGGTATTCAGTAAAACTTACCGGAGCAGGGTCCCATTTGTTAGAAGGCCATTCAACCCATTTATCGGATTTGGATTTCTCCTTTTCAGAGGGGTGAGTAGCCAGATAATCTGCAACACCGGCATCGCCACCATCCATCCAATCGGTTGCATGGGAATAATAAATAGAAAAATTGATCCCATATTTTTTACAAGCCTTATACAATTCTTCCATGGGATCACGTCTAAAAGGTGTGGCTTCAACAATATTGTAATCAGTTACTTTTGAGCCGTACATGGAAAAACCGTCATGATGTTTGGGCATGGCTACTATATATTTCATTCCTGCCTGTTTTGCCAGTTTTACCCACTCTTCAGCATTAAATTGTTCGGGATTAAAATCCTTAGCAATGGCTCGGTATTCATCCCTGTTAATTTGGGCATGGTACA
Source organism: Maribellus maritimus (assembly GCF_022267315.1). GTDB lineage: Bacteria > Bacteroidota > Bacteroidia > Bacteroidales > Prolixibacteraceae > Draconibacterium > Draconibacterium maritimum. The sequence goes on along the minus strand of NZ_JAIKLE010000031.1, from coordinate 39,023 downwards.
TTATCCATTCGCCAAGGCCCCCTATTTTTTTACCTTTCCATATGCCTGCTGGCTTGGAGTAAAGTCCCCAGTGAATGAACATTCCAAATTTGGAATCGTTAAATTCTTCCAAACTTAGCTTTTTGCTTTTGTGCATCTTTTCCCATTCAGCTATATGACTTTCTGACTGGGCAAAAACAACGACTTGTAATAATGTAAAGGATACGATTAATAAAATCGTCGCTAATAATACTTTCCTACAGTGTAGCATATTGTTCAATTTAAAATTCATAATATAAAAGCTATTCCGAATTGTTACCCCGGTATAGTGGTGCTAGTTTAAAATTTGGTGATTTTGAAACTGCCGCGAATGTAATATCCGACTTACCGTGTAGATCCTTAACTATCTCTGAAGCATGCCATGGGAAAAACTTTGACACTTGATTATCTACTTTCCATAAATATGGTGTATCGCTAACAAAATCATCTAGCCCAACATATAGCCAAGGTCTCGCTGATAAAAACAGATAGTATTTATTATTTATTTTCAGCACTATTGGCATTTTGCATTGTTTTTTTTAATAACTCAGAAAGCAATCCGTCCAGTTCTTTTACCATTTTAGTTAATTTATTGGCGGGGTCTTTTCTTCTGCCATGGTACTTGCCCCGATAAACTTATATGTCTTTGCAGTGCTTTCCTTAACATTTTATAATGCTTGTCATTGGTATCTTGTAATTCATGTTGTTCACATTCATCGCTTTTTATATCATAAAACTGGAAAGGTTCGTATGCAGAATTTTGCAGAATTTTGTAATTACCGTAACGAGCTCCATAATAGGCCTGACCTCCGTATATTCCTCCTTCTCGTCTTACCCAGAACAAATAACGATTTTCCTTTTTAGGTAAGGTTCCTAATAAATCGCCTAAAATGCTGACACCATCAATTTCTCCGGGAACTTCTCCCACGGCAACTTCATAAAAAGTAGGAAACAGATCCATCAGTATTGAAACATTTGAAGCCACTGTACCTGGCTTAATTTTGTTTTTCCACATTGCCATAGCAGGAACTTTTATACCTCCTTCAAACATTTGTTGCTTGCCTCCTCTTAATTTTCCATTACTTTGTGAATAAGCCAGAGAACCACCATTATCAGAGGTGAAAAACACTAATGTATTTTCAATTAATCCTGATGATTCCAGGTAACTCATCAACCGTCCGACAGAAAAATCAAGATGTTCTATTAAAGCTACATTTTTCGCTCTTTCAATTGAAATCCCTTTTTCTCTGGACTGTACCTTCTTTAGATATTCTTCTGGTGGTTGAATAGGAAAATGTGGGGCATTATAAGCAAGACAAAGAAAGAACGGCTTTTCATCTTCTTTCCTTAAGCTTAGATATTCTATAGCCCAATTTGTAAAAATATCGGTTGCATGACCTTTGGGAGTAATCACAGAATCGTTATACCTCATCCAGTTAACTCCCCCTCTCAAATGTGTCCAGTAATCATCCATCATATCTCCCAAAAAGCCTTTAAAATAATCAAATCCCCTTGCATTGGGAGTATTGGGAGCCTCGTACCCCAAGTGCCACTTACCAATAATTCCTGTATGGTAACCTTCTTTCCTAAGTAACTCAGGTAATAATACAGCGTCTTCAGACAGGTATCCCCAACAATTATCTTCATTTTGCCTGACAACTCCGGGCACTCCAACCAAATCAGGATATTTCCCGGTAAGTAATGATGCCCTGCTGGGAGAACATACCGGGCAATTGGCGTAAAACTGTTTAAATAGAATACCTTGATTAGCGATATTATCAATGTTTGGAGTTAAGATATCTTCCCCTCCTTGACAAGATAAATCTCCATAACCCAAATCATCAGTCAAAATACAAATAATATTGGGCTTTTGGGCTTTGCTCATTAACATGATAAAGCTGAGTACTATGACAATACATAACTTAAGTTGGTTTAGGTTCATGTCCTTTTATATTGATTAGTTATTAATATGCGACACAATAATATTCACCTTAAGTAGTAATTTAAATTGGCCAATTCAAAATATTTTTGATTGAGGGAAAAGGTTATTGTAAAGCAGAAAAATCTGCTTCCCATCTCAACAGGTAACAATCTCCTCCTCCTTGTTTTCCATTCTCAAAACTTATTCCCCAGGTTACCCCTTCTGTACTGATTGAATAATAACAACCCGGATTCCTTAACTTCATCCCTTCCGGATGATCATATTTATTAAATTTTTTTCCATCAGATGACCAGTAAACTCCCTGCTCCATTCCATTCCCTTTTGATGTTTTTTCGTAATGACAGGATACAATTCCAACCCCTTTCGCGTGGGGCCAGACCATTATTTCATGACCTTCATTAATTACAGGATTTTTCTTGTAACGAGTCCAGGGACCTGAAGGTGTTTTTGAAAAAGCTATTCCGATTTTTGTATAGGCTATTGTTTTTGAATCAACTTTTCCCTCTGCATAAGGCCTTCCCTTATAATACATCCAGTATCTTCCATTCCTAAAAATAACAGATGCATCATCCACACGGTGACCATCAAAATCACCAGGCTCAGAACTTGGTGAGAATATTGGATTTCCTTCATATTTTTCAAATGGGCCTTCAGGATTTTCGGAAATAGCCACTCCTATATAAATTGGCCCCTGAGCCGCCTGGCTCTCTGGTTGCCCTGTAAAATACAAATAATATTTCCCGTCATTACCTTCCAGTATATTAGGGCAGTAAATAGCCCAATGATCCCATTCGCCAGTTTGGCCTTTCGCGACCATTTCCCCAATTTCTTCCCAGTGGATACCATTCCGGGATCTTGCCGCCCATACAGAACCTTGCCATTCTTCAAGAAATTTCTTCCAAAATGGGCCTTTGTTGTAATAAACATAGTAGTAATCCTTTACTTTGATCACATTACTATTATCCCTGCGATAACAACCTTCTTCATAACCAATTCCGGTAATGTTTGTAAGTTTATAGTCCTTTAACTGAGGGAAAGGAATTTTCTTTTTATTCCCTTTTGAAGAAGAACCTGTATAAAATTTAAATCCTGAAAAGAGAATCAGAAGACTGAGAAGACCTATTGACCATCTGAAAAATTGTTTCTTTGTTTGCATTAATTAATTTTGTTTTTTTATCGGGTTTGTTCTGTATTTTTTATGATTTCCAATCTTTTCTTCATTTTTTGAGCAACCTGAGGTTTCTTTTCAATTAAATTCTTTTTCTGAGAAATGTCTTTCTTAAGATTATACAACTGGGCATCAGCGGCATCATCCTTAAAAGCGCCATAAGCTATATCACTGTTTTCTTCATCAGCAAACTGGAGTGCTGCCGGTCCTCCCAGGATATGATCTCCAGGGTTGCCTCCATTCCACCCACCTCCACCCCGGGCACCAATATATATCCAGTCACCGGCTCTGATTGCCAGGTTTTCCGGATGAAAAGGAGCCAGGACAACATGATCCCGGAGCATATTTTTTGGATTTCCGGTTAGTGCTGGCAGCATATTGTAACTATCGGGAGCTACCCCTTCCGCTAACTCGTATCCAGTTATGGCAGCCAACGTTGCAAACAAATCAACATGGCATAAGAGCTGCCCGGATTTTGTTCCCTGTGCAATATGTTTAGGCCAACGTGCTATAAAAGGTATTCTGTGTCCGCCTTCCCATGCATCAAATTTAAAGCCAAGCAGGTTCCCATTTAGCCGATGTCCTGCCCTCCATGCTTCCTGCCCACCAACATTTAGCATTCCTCCATTGTCACTTGTAAAAATAAGCAAGGTATTATCCAGGATATTCAATTTCTCAAGTTCCGTTATTACCTGGCCAACAATCCAGTCGAGTTCATGCACAAAATCTCCATATCGACCACATTCACTGGTTTCCTGAAATTTTTTATTTGGGGTAAAGGGATGGTGTATGTTTGTTGTAGCCAGATATAGAAAGAATGGATTCTCCTTATTTTGTTTAATCCAATTCACTGCTTTACCGGCTAAAGTCATCCCGATTTTTTCATCTTCATATAAACTGTGAGCTTTTCTTCCTCCGGAAAAAGTGTTAGGAGATTTATCGGAATACTGAGGAGTTGGAGAAATAGGCTTACCATTCAATATTAACGGGTCATTAGCTTCCAGACCAACTACTCTGTCATTTTCAACATAAACATATGGGGGGCCGCTTGATACAAATGGAATTCCAAAATAGTAATCAAAGCCCAGTTGTAACGGTCCGGGGATCAGTGGTTTATTCCAGTCTGTCGGGCTTTCTTCTCCAAAACCAAGATGCCACTTCCCAATACAGGCAGTTGTGTAACCTTGATTTTTCATCAGTTTAGCAATGGTAAAATTGTTTGTATCAATTATTAATTTGTTGTTACGGCGAAGTGGTCCCCAAACTCCATTACCACCATCTGCTCTAAAAGGATAGCTTCCGGTAAGCAATGCGTATCTCGAAGGAGTGCACACTGCTGAAGCAGAATGTGCATCGGTAAACATTCTACCTTCCTTAGCCAATCGGTCAATGTTAGGGGTTTTGATTTTTATTGCTCCGTAACATCCAATATCGCCATAACCTACATCATCGGCAAATATAATAACCACATTAGGTTGTTGTTTTTGGGCTGTTCCTGTTGTAGCAATTCCAAAAATGATTATGGAAACAAGCAAATAGATAGCAGGCCTATTTTTATACATAAATTTCAATAATTAAGTGTTTAAAAATTAGGAAAAGGGCTGAGAAGAATCTCAGCCCTAAAAATTTCTTAATATCCCGGATTTTGCACAAGTGCATAGTTTTCATTAAGAATATCCGTTTGAATCGGATAATAATAATTGTTTAACAAAAAAATGCGATCGGCATTGTCCCCTTCGTTGGCTCCGTTATTGATAAAATATATTTCATATTTGTCTTCATCAAAATCGTATCGCATTTCTATACCTGCAAATTTTTTCCCGTTAAGTTCATCCACGGCAGTTCTCCAGCGACGCAGATCCCAATAACGATGACCTTCAAACATCAATTCAACATCTCTTTCCTGACGGATGTTATCCTGAGTTAATTCCGATCTTGCCGGCATGCCGGCCCTTTCTCTTACCATATTTAAATATTTTAATCCATCACCGCCTGAACCATTGATGTAAAAGTAAGCTTCCGCATAATTCAAATAGATTTCAGCCAAACGGAACACAATAAAATCAGAATAGCCTAATCCAGCTTCTTTTTGTGTTAAATCAAGATCTTCGCTTATACGCTTTTTCACGTGAAGGGCAGAGCGGCTTAAATCACGGCTTGCTCCCAGTGCAGGTACAGTGCGAGTTCCATCTGTAACTTCTCCAGTGGTAATATATTGTCTAACTCCATTTTTGTCTATTTTGTAAGTTCCTACATGAGTGTAGACTGTTGAGCCTTTCCATGGTGTTTCAGCAAAATAGAAAGTCGCTTGTGCACGCGGGTCCCTGTTATACCAAAAGTCGTCTAAAGAATATAGGTTATTAGGATCTCCTTGTACGAAATCTTCCGAATTTAAAACACCTGAACGACCATCTTTAAAATCAAACTTACCAAGAGCATTGGTAAAGCATTTTAAAAATGAACCGTAACCATTACGAAATTCATCAGGCTGCAGCCAAAGATCCCAGTCGTGCCCCCTGCTGCCAAGTCCGTCAAAACGTTCTGCAAAAATCACTTCTGGGTTGTCTTCTCCTTCAGCCTGGAAAAGTTGTTCAAAATTGTCTGATAAATCTGAATTTTCTTCGTACAAACGATAAGGACCATCTTCAATTATTTCTTTGGAAGCTTCCAGGGAAAGTTGCCAGTATTTGTTGGCATCTGTTATTCCCAGGGTGGTTGCATATTCTCCTGAACCGGTAGTCTGTAGCTCTCCAAATTCACCAATACTAGCCGCATAAAGCATGGCCCGGCTTTTTAATGCTAAGGCTGCCCATTCTGTTGCTCTGCCGTATTCTGTAAGGTTTCTTCCTTCCAGAAGTTCTCTGGAAGTATCGCAATCTTCAGCGATTGAATCATAACACTCTTCCTCCGAACTACGAGGGACGAATAAATCTTCATCGGGCTCATCAAGCGATTGCACCCTTTTTATAAGTGGAACGCCTCCGTAAGTCTTTACCATTTTAAAATAGATCCACGCGCGTAAGAAGTAAGCTTCTCCTAAACGAGTTTTTTTAAAGTCCTCATCTTCCAATAGCGAACTTTCATCTTCAAGCTTTTCAATAGCATCGTTAATGTCTCTTACCAATTCATAATCCCAGCAATGAAAAACCGCATAAGTTGACGACTGGTCAGCAGTTAAAACTCTCGATGTATGCTGGTATCCTTGTGGCCAGGGGCCCCATGTGCGACAAAAACCACTGTTAACTGCTTCTGACATACCAAAATTTGCAACTCTTGGTGCAAGAAAAAATTCACATCGACTATATAAATCCGCGAAGTACAAATCAATTAAGGTTTTGTCTTTCCAAACACCGTCTTCTGAAATCAGGTTTAAAGGTTCTTTGTCCAGCGGATCTTCACATCCTGCTATTAGAAAGTTAATTAGAAATATTATATAAATTATTTTTTTCATGATTTTCAATTTATGATATCACTATAATGTAACATTAACACCTGCAGAAAACACTCTTTGTATCGGATAGGTTTCCTGAGCATTTGAAGAGGTAATTTCCGGATCATAATCTTTAAAAATACCAAAATCGTAAAAAGTAAGTAGGTTAAGCCCTGATATAAAGAAACGCACTTTTTCTATTCCTGTACTATTCAAAAATGACATTGGCAGATTATAACCAATGGTTACATTCTTTAGCCTCATATATGTGGCATCTTTTACATACATATCATTCAAATACATATTATGGGCTTTAACACCGGCTACATTCGGTGCAGGCAATTGTGCATCTTCCGGATGATCAGGATTCCACTGATATTCCCACTGATAAGTTAACGGTACTCCGGCATTTGCTCGAAGGCCACCAATATTATTATCATTATTAAAACGAGATACGAAGCCTGAAGCTCCCTGCCACAGCATACTAAAGTCAAATCCTTTATAAGAAGCAGACATGTTAATTCCAAACATTGATTCGGGAGTTGTTCCTTTTCCCAAGACAACTTTATCGCGTTCAGTAATTATACCATCTCCATTATAGTCAACATAACGAATATCACCAGGCTCAATCGAAACGTTTCCTCCCTGATCCTGGTCAACAGTTTCGTTATCAATTTCTTCCTGAGAGTTAAAGAAGCCATCGGTAAGGTATCCTAAAGTACGGTTGGTCCATTTTCCACTTACTTTATGTATACGTTCATCATCGGCATCTTCAAAAGTTTCCCTTTCTTCATAATGAAGCCATTTTGCTCTGCTCCACGAGTAATTGGCTGTTATATTGTAGCTAAAATCACCCACTCGTCTTTTGTGATATAAAGTGATTTCAAATCCTCTGTTGTCCTGACTATTGATGTTTTCAGCTGGCAAGGTTGCTCCAAAAGTGTTGGCAACAGTCGATTCTCTGGTTGCCAATATGCCACTGCGTTTTCTGTAAAATACATCCAATTCACTTCCAAATTTTCCATCCAAAACAGAGGCATCGAGACCCAAATTATAAAGGTCTATTTTTTCCCATGTAATGTTTTCATTTGCCAATCCGATACTTTGAAGACGAGTATAGGTTTCGTCACCAAAGAGATATATGTTGTTTGTTTCTGTAACTAGTTCGTAGCCTGTGAGATAATCATAGTCTGATATAGCATCTCGTCCGGTTCTTCCGGCCGATGCCCGTAACTTTAGATTATTAAAAAAGCCGTCTTGCATAAAGGATTCTTCAGAAATTCTCCATCCTAGTGAAACACCGGGAAAAAATCCCCACCGTTTATTTTCGGCAAAACGGGGTGAACCATCATAGCGGAATGACACTTCTGCCAGGTATTTATTACTGAAAGAATAATTGAGACGTCCTACGAGGCTATGCCTGCCATCTTCGTATACTGCGTCACTGTTAAGTTGTGTATCTGTGCTGCCGGCGTACAAATATGGTAGTGAAGATGAAATCAGATTAGAGCGGGAAGCCCAAAAATTGTCCGACTTATCATAAATCATTTCATTTAGAAGAAGTCCTTTTATGCTATGGCTATTAAAATTTTTTTCGTAACGGAGTGCCAATTGGGCGGTAACTTTTTGGCTTCTGTAAGATGTTTTTCCAACATAATTTTCGCCTATTGTTCCGGCACTTGAATGGACTTGATTCTCATAATCGTATTCCCATACTTCAAATGTTTTTTGGAATTCATTCCGGTAACGGTTATATGACCACAAATCTACTTTTGAGTCAATTGATAATCCACTTACAGGTAGTTCATACTTAAGAAATATAGAACCGTTGAAGTAGTCTCTCTGGTCTTTTATATATCCCGACATACTTTGTGTTGACGTAGCTACAGGCTGGTCTTCAGTTGCCCGGGTAGGAGCAGCTACCGGGATAAGCTCCGGAGAAGGCCAATTTGATATATCAACTGTAGGATTGGCAAAATAGAGGTCGTTAAAAATTGTACTAAGGTCGTGAGGGTCGTCCCTGTCTTCCCTGCGCCAGCTAATATCGAACTGTGCTGACAATCTTTTTGATATATTTACATCGACATTGGAAGAAATGTTAAAACGTTGGTAAATACCATCGCCTGAGTGCCACATTGACCCCTGGTTTAAATATCCAAGATTAAAATAGTATTTGGTTACTTCATTTCCTCCATTGATATTTAAATTATGGAGTTGTTGGGGAGCCCATTCCCGCATTACCTGTTTTTTCCAGTTCGTACTCACATATCCAGGCTCTGTACCTTCTTTATATTTATCGATATCTTCCTGGCTAAATGTTGAACCTGAGCCAACACCTCCTTCGGCCTGGGTAAGCATTGATGCAAACTGATAAGCATTTACGTAATCGGGAAATGCCGTGGGTTGTGATACCGAAAAACTTGAATTGAATGAAATATTTGGAGCTCCTGATTTTCCTCTTTTTGTTGTAACCAATACAACGCCATTTCCAGCCCTTGAACCATATATGGAGGCAGAAGCATCTTTTAAAACTGTTACAGATTCTATTTCGTTCGGATCAAGTTGTGTAAAATTACGTTCTACTCCATCTACAATAATCAATGCGCTTCCAAACCCCCGAATGGAATAACTTGCTATATCGTTACCCGGTTGACCCGATTTTTGTTGCACAATTAACCCCGGCAGACGTCCTGCCATCATTGCAGTTGTATTGGTTGACGGTGCGATTGTCAGTTCTTTTCCTTCTATCGCGGAAACGGCTCCGGTAACAGCCCCTCTTTTCATCGTTCCATAACCAACGGCAACCACTTCCTCAATGCCAATAGCATCATTTTCCAAAACAACATTGATTTCGGATTGCCCTGAAAACGGTATTTCCTGAGTTTTCATTCCAACAAAAGAAAATTGCAGGACCGTCCCGCTGGAAATTTTGTCAAGGTTATACTCTCCGTCGATATTGGTAACGGTACCATTGGTGGTACCGTTTTCTATTACTGTTACACCAGGTAAAGGCTGTCCATCTGAGTCGGTGACCCGACCGCTAACCGAAACAGATTGTTGCTGCATCCATGGGAACGACATTTTATCTTCTGTATTATTATATAAAGCAATCTGGCGCCCAACAATCTTAAAAACGATAGATGTCCCTTCAAAAATTTCGTCTAAAATGTCAGCGATGTTCGAGTTCTTAAAATATACTGATACTGTTTTTTTTGTATCAACATCTTCGGAATAAAAAAAACGGAATTCACTCTTGTCTTCAATTTCTTTTAGAACGCTGTTTATACTAACGTTTCTCATTTCGAGTGAAAGTTTTGTCGATTGGGAATAGCTTTCAGAGGCTACAACTGAAAACGCAGCTAGGCAAACGATAAAAAGGCTTAGTTTCATAATTGTTAAAAGTTTTAGGAAGAAATTCCCAATAGGGATCTTCTCCAATCTCTTTTTTTTCATAATTTTGATTTGTAAGATTAATAATTTGGATTAATTATTTTTCTGAAGTGAGGAGGTTCGCGGCTTCCTCACTTTCATTTGGTTGAAATGTAGCAGATAAATAGGTACGTTTTATTTCATAGGCATACTCTTTTAGTTTTATGGTTGACTGCTTTTAATAAGCAGTTTTCGTTCGCTTTTTTTGTATTCAAATTTTAACGGTAAAGTAATCTCCAGCAATTCCATAATTTCGCTAATCGATTCGTATTCAATAGATGCATTTATTCTTTTTTGTTCAAGCCTTTCATCTTCAATATCAATAGAAATATTATACCAGCGCTCAAGCTTTTGAGCCACATTTCCAAGCATCTCGTTTTTGAAAATAAGGCGATTGTCTTTCCAGGAAGTAAATAATTCAGTCTCTACGCTATTTACAGAAATTGTGTTGGTAGTTGTGTTAATGACAGCCTGCTCGCCCGGCTGCAGCGTTTTTTGCTGGTTTGATTTTGTGCTCACAATTACTTTTCCTCTCTCAAGAGTTACTTCGGGAAGTGCATCTTTGTATGCCATTATATTAAAGGCTGTTCCCAAAACATTAACCGTTAACGCTGAAGTTTCTACTTCGAACGGATGGCTGCTTTTTTTGACATCAAAGTAAGCTTCTCCGGTTAATTTTACCAGTCGTTTTTTTTTCGTAAATTTTTCAGGAAAGCTTAACGAAGAACCGGCATTAAGGTAAACCATTGAACCATCGGGTAACTTAAAGTTTGTTTTAGAAGCCAGTGGAGTTGAAACGGTGTGGGTTTCGATTTCAGAAGTGAGATTTTTCTGAACTGCAAAAAAGAAAGCGATAGCAAGCGGGATAAAAAGTATGGCAGCAATCCGTGTTAAGTATCTGGTAAAATTTCTAATTCCTGGTTCAGGTTTATCTTGTTTATTTATTTCGAAATGAATTTTATGGAGCGTCGGTAACAAGTCAGGCATTTTTTTAGTGGTACGATTCCTTTTCCAGTCCTCCTTCATATTCTTTGCCAACTCCTTTTGGTTATCTGCTTTTAAAAAAAGATTGATAAACGTTAGGAATTCATCTTCAGAACACCGGCCTTCCAAATATCTTCTAAAATAGTCCTTCATGTGGTTTCTTTGTTCATTTTTATAAACGTTTCAGCCTGCAAAAACCCCTGCTCTTTTTTTGTGAAATTGATTTTTCTAATTCAGTAAACGAAAAGAGCATCCGCTGTTCATTAAAGGAAATAAAACATTTTTATACTTTTGCAAAGCCGGGTAAACTAATTGAATATGGATGAGGATAAACGCGTCAAACGATTGATTTCTGGTGATAAGGCAGTGGTAAATGAACTTTATGACGATTACAGCTCCAGGCTTTATCATTTTGCATTCGGCTATTTAAAGTCAGAGGCAGATTCGCTTGATATTGTTCAGGAAGTGTTTGTGAATCTTTGGAATAGCAGAAAGAATTTAAAAAAGAACTCAAATCTGGAAGCCTATCTTTTTACTGTAGCAAAAAATACCATCATCTCCGTTTTCCGAAAAAAGCTTTCTGAAAAAAATTATCTTGAAAATTTGAAATTTGAAGTTGTTGATAATAGTATTGATACAGAGTCGAAAGTTAATTATGATCTGTTAGCTGAAAAAGTGCAGGAATTGATTGAAAAACTTCCTCCCCAAAGGCAACGTATTTATGTGATGTGTAAAGAAAAAGGATACACGAATCAGTTTGTAGCAAATGAATTAAATATTTCATTAAAAACAGTGGAAGATCACATGACCAAAGCACGAAAGTTCCTAAAAGAAAATCTAAGCGAATACGGATTTGTTGCGTTGTTGTACTTTGTACTTTTCCTCTCATAATTCTAATACCGGTAGAATTATTTTGCCTTTAGCAAACGATTTGTTTTGAAGTTTTTATCAATTACCTGGTAGCTTAAAAAATTAATATGCTCCTTGTTCCATTTCAACAGGAAGGCTTTTAAAATCACTGATGTCGATTACCCGGCCTTTAATAAGGTTTCTAATTTGTACATTTCCCTGTTATAAAATTGAAGTGCAAATTATAGCTACAGTGCGGGTCGTTTGTCTCCCTTAACAATGTTAAATGGCCTTTTTAAAATGGCCGGTAGTTTTGAAAACCCTCCCGGGATGCATTGCCGTGAACATCTCCAATTGCATTTGTATTAGTTAACGATGCATCAAAATTTATTTGTTCAATGGTGCCCTTTACAAATTCGCCAGAATGAGCAGAAGGATCAAATTTTTTTCATGAAATCTGTGTGCGAATCCGGGAGCTCCCGGCAAAGTCCGGATATCGTATGGTAACCCCAGCCGAAAAAAAAAGGGAATAAAACTCTGCCATGGCACGAATAAAATCATCGTTAAATCCTTCATGTTCTCAGCCTTTACGTTAACATTTATAGGTTCTTCTTTTTCATCTGCCGACATCCAGTTAAATTTCCAATCATAATTGTTTGAAACCTGGTTTACAAATTTCGCATCCTTTGTGGAAAATGAAGTGGTTGTAAGTCCCAAATCGGTAAATCTCCATTGTTGGGTAGCTACCTGGCTTTGCTGAAATCTTTACTTTTGCGCCATAGAGGGGATATTAACCTGGAGTTTCCATGAAGTTTACTGGGATTGATATTTCCTTGGTATTAATTCTAATTACTTTGGGGTTAGTTCCCCGCTGCTTGCAGCGAATTGACGAACTCATTCCTTTGTGATACCCCGTCTGCTTGCAGCGGGGTAGTTCATTTTGTGAATTTGGTAACCGTGGAAGCTTCAGTCGCTACAGTCTGTAAGACGACTGAATAAAAACGATTTTTGCTTGAAAGATTACTTTGAGCTAAAATGGAAGAGGAGTCGGGGGCTGTTTTATTTTAATCCTTTTCTATCGTTGCGGATTATTAACCCAAAAGATTTAGTGTTAGCCAAAAATACAAATCCGATCTATTTTAGAGGCCTGGGATTGACTCCTTCAAAAGTAATTTTTACCGGTTTTATGTGGCCTTTCTCATCAAAATCCATTCGGTCGACACAAGTTACACGATGGTTGCCATCGGTTTCGCTTAGGGGGCGACGATGGTAAACGATGTAGTACTCGTCCTTTCCCGGAATTTGAATTACTGAATGATGACCGGCTCCGGTTGCAACCTCAGGATCCTGTTTCAATATTTTGCCAATGCGTTTAAAAGGGCCAAACGGAGAATCTGCAATCGCATATGCTACGCTGTAATTCGGGCCGGTCCATCCGCCTTCACTCCACATAAAATAGTACTTTCCGTTTCGGATGAACATAACCGGGCCTTCCACGTATCCTTCGGGTGTTATTTCCTTAAAAGTTGTGCCGTCTTCAAAAGGTACAAAACCGGTAAAGTCATCTTTCATTTTTACAATGTTACAATGTCGCCAGCCCCCGTAAATCATATAGTATTGTCCGTCTTTGTCGTGAAAAATAAACTGGTCGATGGGTTGCGCCCCGTTATAAAATTTATCAAGCAAAGGTTTTCCGAGATAGTCTTTGTAAGGCCCTTCCGGTTGTTCCGCAATTCCAATTCCAATACCTCCCGTTTCTTTGTTGCTTTGGATATCGTTAGCAGCGAAAAACAAAAAATAGTGTCCGTCTTTTTTAATAATTGCCGGCGCCCACATGGCTTTTTGTGCCCATTTTACCGCCGTAGTATCGATAATGTGTTTGTGTTTTGTCCACTGAACCAAATCGGGTGAAGAAAAAGCATCCATAAAAACCTGTTCTTCATAAGGTGCTGAGTAGGTGGGATAAATCCAATAATTGTTATCAAAAATTATTCCTTCCGGATCAGCATACCAACCTTCAAATACCGGGTTTCCAGAGGTTTTTTCCTGGGCCTTTCCGTTTACTGCTATTAAAGCAAATACTGAAAATAGTAGAAACAAACTTGTAAAATTTATTTTTTTCATAAGAAAATGTAATAGTTGTATCATGTTGACAATCAATAATAATATTCAATTTTTAAATTGTTAAAACGGAAGTCGTTGTTTACATCACCTTCCACAATAAAACCGGCACGTGGCGAGTATCCCCATTGGGCGATAAATGTGCCATCAAGCTGGTATTCATTTCCAACATTAACGGGGAGCCATTCTTCGCCGTTTTCAGACCAAAAGAATTCAAAATATTTGCCATTTGTGGCTTCATATCTTAAATAAACCGCTCCCATTTCATTGATTGGCTCTGCAGCCAGAATTTCTTTTTTCCCTTTTTGAATCTTGAAAAGAACTAACTCTGATTTATTAGTAGTAAGTGCAATCAAGTAGTCGCGGTTGCTGTATACTCCTATGCCCCCCAAACCATTAGTTTGAATCGTTTCCGCAGTCATTCGGTAATCTCCGGTTTCAGGACGAAGCCCCAGAAAATTTACCCCGTCTTCTGCCGGGGAAACAATCATTTCACCATCAACTACCTGGATTCCGGGTTTGGGATGATTGACCTCCCATTCCCAAAACGGCAAATATTTGTCAGAAGAAAAGTCGTCATTAAAAATGGTATCCTTCTTTTGTACGGTGTTTGTAAACGGAACCTCAGCAGTGACAGTTGGTGTGCTGCTTTTGAAATAAGGCCATCCGGTTTGGGCATCCCAGAGTACTTCGCCCAGCATTCCCTGTCTTCCAATGTATTCGAAATCGACAGCGTTATATGAGTGGTACAAATAGAAATAGCGGTTGTCGGGTGTGTTTACCAAAGTACCGTGCCCGGGACAACGCCATTCCTCCCCACCTTTTAAAATTGGTTCAGGATATTGTTCCCACCCCGACTTAAGGTTTTTTGAACGGGCGACACGAACACGGTAATCACAACGATTGTCGCAGCAACCTCCAACCGAATAAAACAGGTAGTAATAGTTGTTGTGTTTTACCAGGCACTGGCCTTCGTCGCCGGCACCCTGCCAACCTTTGTTGTGATCGGTGAGCGTAAAATGCGAACCTTTTAAACCTAAACCATCGTCACTTAATTCAGAACCCAGTATCTCGATATCCCGGCCTTGGGTCAAACCATAAGCTTTCCATGTGATGTACAATTTCCCATCGTCATCACGAAATACGAACGCATCAATAGCCTCTTCTCCCCATTCGATAATAATCCCATGGTCAGTAAAACCCTTATGAATGTTTTTTGTAGTTGCCACTCCAATACATGCCACTCCGTTGTCTTTCCGTTTGGTTGTATAATACATGTAAAAAGTCTCGTTGTGCCAAAATAGTTCAGGAGCCCAAAAATCCTCAGAAGCCCACTCCGGTGGCTGATTAAAAACAGCGCCAGTTCGTTTCCAGTTGATGAGATCTTTTGATTCGTAGACCGGATAATTTGGAGCAAAATCGTTACTTGTTCCGGCAGCATAGTAAGTGTCTCCTACTCGAATAATGGTGGGATCCGGAAAATCACCGGCAATAACCGGATTCGTATAAAATGCTTTCTTTTTTTCTTTTGCCGGCTTTGTGCAAAAGTTAAGTAGCATTAATGTTGCCAGGAGTAGTATAGTTCGTTTCATTATTTTTAAAAGTTACCATTTTTTTCCATTTCAATTTCTCCCGAAGGTCTTTTAATTTTTTTTCCTGTCTCAATTGCTTCACCAAAATTTGGCGTTCCTTCTCTGTTCCAGGTAAAAGGCTGCATTCGCACATCACGATTCCAACCCGGGACGGTATCTTTTTTTGAATGATAAACAATCCAATCCTCTTTATCGTCGGGCGATTTTACAAATGATACGTGCCCCACACCAAATACTTTTTCGTTTCCTTCGAAAACAGGGCCTTTTTTTGTCCAGTTTTCAGGATTGAGCGGATCATCTTCCGGATGTTTTAGTTGCAGCATTCCCTGGCGGTACTCTTTTAGCCACGATTCACGACAGGAATAAATAATAAAAATCTGGTCATCGTGTTTGAGAACTTCGGGGCCTTCATTTAAATTCAGTGGACCTCCGGTTTCCCATTCTTCTTCCGGCGAAGACAACAAAACCCGCTTCCCTTTTAAGGTATAGGGATTTTCCATCTCCTGAATGTATAAATGTTGCGGAGTAGCGTCGGTATCAACTTGCTTTTGCCATCCTGACCAAACAGCATATAATTTTTCGTGATATTCAAAAACAGTCATATCAATGGCCCAAACATTTTTTGAAATATCATCCGGATCACCACCGGTGTTTAATACTCCCATGTCTTCATAATCGCTAAAAACATCACTGGTTTTTGAACGCAACACGCCAGTTCGCTGATGGATGAAAGGCGGTCCCGATTTGCCCGCTGCATAATAAACATACCAATGTCCTTCGATAAAATGAATTTCAGGTGCCCAAATGCAGTTGCTGTTCCAACCGGTTTTTGGGGCATGCCATATTTCTTTTGCTTCTCCTCTTTTTGTCATTAATTTTGAGCGGGAAACCAAGATTCCATTATTTGAGGAAAAACAATAGATATAATTATCACCTTGTTTAACCATCCAGGGATCAGCTCCTTCCCAAACGGGATTTGTGAAAGTTTCATCAATTTGTACGGCCTTATTTTCTTGAGGAGTTGTTTTATGATGACACGAGATAAAACTTGTAAAAATGAAAAGAGAAAATAAAAAAAAACGTTGCATTATTGCTTGTTCAAAAATTATTTTTCCAGCATTTTAATAAAGTAGCCTCCAACAACTGATCGCGCCTGGAAACCAACCTGCTTAGCATCCGGGGTTTCGTACCAGTCGGACATAGGAACACGGTCGGGTGTATCTGTAACAAAGCCATACAGCGGATCTATAAATTTTTGGAAAGTAGCCTTGTCGTTTGCCAGTGTAGCTGTCCAGACAATCCAGTCGGCTTTGGTATAGGTTCTTCGGTTATCCAACGGCAAACCATATTTATTCTGTTTGGTTAGATAATAAGCTATTTCTTTTTGCGCTACCGTTTCCGGGAAGATTCCAAGGTTCAGTAATTTATCCCAAACCAGGTTGTATTTCTGGCTCCAGGTTCCCGGCTGGTCAAAAGTTAACCGAAAGTGGTCGCCATCTTCAGCCATTTTTATCCATTCCTGCGCCATTTGTTTTGCTTCCGTGGTGTATTTTTCTGCAATATCTGTTTTGCCCAGTGTTTCCGCTAACTTTCCATATCCGGCGATTCCCATAATGGCTTTTGCCGAAAGGTTTACATTGTGCGCAAAGTGTCCGGCAAAGTCATCTGTACAAAGTTGGTTTTCCGGATCAAGCCCATTTTCCATCAGGTAATTTGCCCAGGTTGTTAATACTTCCCAGTGTTTGGCTGCGTAATCAGCATTTCCTTCGGCATCGGCAATTGCGGTTGTAAGGATTATCATATTTCCGCACTCTTCCACCGGCATATCGCCGCCATAGGTTTGCCCGTTGGCTTTGGGGTAAGTTCCCACATCGTGTGCCGCAAATGGTTTGGTCCATTTCCCGCTTTCAGAATAATAAAAAATCGGGTTTAGCATTCCTTTTAATAACTCCGGATTATATTTCAGGAATAAAGGAGCGGAAGGATAAGTTACATCCACTGTTCCGATAGAACCGTTACTGAAATTTTCTTTGGAAAGGAAAAGCGTGTTTCCTTCTTTATCTTTTGTCAGCTTGTGGGCTGCAATGGATTGACGGTACGCCAGCAAACAAAGCCGCGCGTAATTTTCGCCTCCGGCAGACAATGCTTCCTCGTAAATTTTTGTATCCACAGCATCACATTGCAACATAATACTTTCATAATCATTCGCAGCAGATGTTAAAGCTTCGTCAAAACCCACGGCTCCTTCTTTTGTCCACCAGGCTTTCAGGTTATTCCCAAAATACTGAATGGATTCAATGTCGTTGTATGCCAGCATAACATAACCCTTTGCCGGTTTTGAAGAAACTTTTCCAAGGTTGTCAGCGCAGGCCAGTACCGGCATTGATTTGGTCATAACTGTTGTGATTTTATTTTCAGAAGAGCTTAAAGTTCCATTATCCGCAAATGAACTTTTTATGGCATCAAAATCACCAACTGCTATTGTATTGCCTTCTTTTTCCTGTGTTGCCAAATAAAAGTAGCCCCAATCGATTCGTACATTGTCGCCTTTTTTCTCTAAAACAGGCTGCTCTGTTGTTCCGGTTTTGGCAAAGTTGATGTTGCCGGTTTTGCCAGTTGTTACCTCTACTTCCTGGCTCAGTTCATTTACGGCCCACTCAGGAGTGGCTTCAAAGTAAACTTCTACTTCATGGTTTTTCCCGTCATTGGATGCTACTTCATAGTTTATATAATTCACCGGACGGGAAAGAATATCCAAATCGTTCATCAATAATGGCGAAACAAATTCAATATCCAGGCTTACAGGGCCACAGGAAAAGTTATACTTGGTTTGTGTGGCAGTAATTTTTACACTGTTTTGAATGGCTGTTTGTGCAAAAATTTGTTTTTGTTCGCTTTCTTTAAAAATGCCAAAGTCGACATAGGCCAACCCGCCACGGTCTAGACAGTGAGCTGCAATTGTGTTTTTGCCCTTGTTTAGTAAACTTTTGTCCAACTCCAGAACAACATTACTTTTTGCATTCCGGCCTGTATTTACAATCTCGGTCCCGTTCAGATAAAGTTTAAAGTCATCGTCGTGGGAATAGACCATGTACAGTTTTGTTGCGTCATTTTCCGGTAAAGTAAATTCACGTCGAACCCATATTTCAGGGGTTTCCCAAACTGTACGCGCCTGCTCCATTCCTTTTGTTCCAAAGGCTGCTTCTCCGGTTTTCCAGTTGTTGTCATTAAAATCTGTTTTTTCCCAACCTGCTCCCGGTTTTTCAGTTACAAATTTTCCCTGCCATGCTTCGTATTTTGCATTGGGAAGAACAGGTTGTAACGGAATTTCTTCTTTTCCTAAAAAACGGTACGTTTGTCCGTCAACGCGCACTGCTCCAATTAATGAATGATTGCGGCCTGTCCAGTGTTTTACCGGAGAATCGAAAAGCTGATCTGTTGTTGACCAAGCACTGGTATAGGGATCGATGGTAATTAAAGGATAAGCCGGTGCACGGAATTCAGCTCCCGCTTCTTCTTCTTTTTCCGGTTGCTGAGACACACATGCCCCAAGAAAAATTACGGTAATAAAAATTGCGACGATTCGATTTAAAGATGATTTTAACATATCGTTTATTTCCAAAGGTTATTGTTTATATTGAATTCTGTTTCAAAGGGAAACAGAATTTGTATGATGCCAAATGGTTATAAGTAAGATTTGTAAAAACCATCTGATACTTACAGATGGTTTTTAATGTTGCTATTCTTTATCTCCCGTCAAAATGGAAGGTGAAAAAGTTCTGTTTTGAACCTTAGGTTTCTAATAAGTTTTCTTTTCCTTCGTTTACCAATCTCAAAATTAATTCACCAAAGAGCGTATTTGCCCAGGCAAACCAGGAACGGGTGAAATTGGCTGGGTCATCTTTATGAAATGTTTCATGCATAAAACCGGTATCTGCATCTGTGTTACGCAAGGTTTTTATACACCACGCTATTTCATTGTCGGAGGAACTGGTATTGGCTCTCATAATGATACTCATTGGCCAAACCATATTATACCCCACATGCGGACCGCCAATGCCTTCGGCTGCTTTTCCTTTAAAAAAGTATGGATTATCTTCACTCCAAACCAGTTTGCGTGTGTTCTGGTAAATTTTGTCGTTTTTATCCACTAAACCAAGATAGGGGAGTGCCAGTAGACTCGGTACGTTGGCATCGTCCATAAATGTGTGGTTGCCGAATCCGTCTACTTCAAAAGCATACACTTTTCCGTATTTGGGATGCTCTACGACGGCGTATTTTTTTATTGCATTTTCTACTTCATTTGCAAGTTCGTTGCATTCTTTTGCAAAGGTTTTATTGCCTGTAATCCCGGTACTAATTTCCGCCAGTTGTTTTAATGAAACGACTGCAAATAAATTTGAAGGGATTAAAAAGCCATATGTCGTTGCGTCATCGGACGGACGAAATGCAGAGTTGATCAATCCAACCGGGTTTAACGGACGCCCCCAGCCGTTATTTGATAGAGTATCTAACTGTTTAGCGGTAGTTCTTTCAAATTTATACGGGCCTAAACCATCTTTTCGTTGCTGTGTTTTAAAGGTGTGAACAATTGTTTTGGCGGCTTTTTGCCAGTCACTGTCAAAAACAGAGTCGTCGCCGGTTGTTTTCCAGTAGTTGTATGCTAACCTGACGGTATAACAAAGTGAATCAATTTCCCATTTTCGTTCATGCAGACCTTTTTTCATGTCCGTGTGGTCGCTCATCCAGTGAACCTCTTCTTCTTCTGTTTTATTGAAGGCATTGGCGAAAGAATCGAGCAATACACACTGTGTCTGACGATTGACAACACCCGCAATCAGTTTTTTTAGTTGCTCATCCTCGCTGGTTAATGGTAAATAAGGCCAAACCTGTGCTGTTGAATCGCGAAGCCACATGGCATGAATATCTCCGGTAATGACAAAAGTATCAGGTTTTCCGTTCTTGGTTCCAAACTCCACTGTTGTGTCTAATGTGTTTGGATAACAATTTTCAAACATCCAGGCCAGTTTTGGGTCTTTAATTTTTGCCTTTGTTTCTGCAATGGCTTTTTCCACGGCTTTTGATGTGAAGTTACGCTTGCTCACTGCCGGTCTGTTGCTTGTATAGCCTTTTTTACCCGAAGCTGCCAACACTCCTGAAGTTCCGGGAAAAGCCAATCCTGCTACGGTTAAGGTCCCGGTTTTTATAAATTCTCTCCTTTTTGTCATCTTTCAGTATCTTAATATGGTTGATTATTCTGTTTTGATAATAATATTTCCTCCTGTTTTCAATTGCTTGTCTGAAATAAAATAGCCGTTAATTCTTTCTTCATTAAAGGTTATCTCTTTGATTTTTTTGCCATTATTTTCTTTTTGAATGACAGATTTTTTTTCACCGGTTAAATTTAACTCAATCTTATCGAATACAGGAACAGAAACGATATATTCTGCATTCGCGGGAGAATAAGGATAAAATCCCATTGCAGCAAAAACATACCAGGAAGACATTTCACCGGCATCGTCCATCCCGCAGAGTGCCAGTCCGTGTTCCCCCATTCCGTAAAAATGATTTATAATACTGTCGAGTATAGCCTGCGATTTTTCCTGCTTGTCAATAAAAGTGTACAGATACGGTGCACTGTGGGCCGGTTGGTTTCCATGGCAATATTGCCCGATAAAAGACGAAACATTTCGTGCGATATAATTTCCGTTCCAGGGAATTGAAAACAACGAATCAAGTTTGTTTTCAAATTCTTCTTTGTTTGAATAAAGGTCAATCAGGCCTTTGGTATCGTGTGGTGCAAAAAAGGTAGATTGCCATGCGTTGGCTTCACGGTACATGTATTCGTAATATGGATATTCAGGATTAAAATTACTGACCCAGTTTCCGTTTTCCAAACGCCCACGCATTAATCCGGTTGTCGGATCAAACAGATTTTTATAATTTTTTGTACGGTTTATTAGCATTTTGTAGTCGTCTGTTTTTTCCAACTCTTTGGCAAGCAATGCTACCGCATAATCGTCATAAGCAAATTCCAACGTTTTGGTAACTCCTGCTTTTGCTTTGGTTTCCACATGTGGATTTTCAACTTCAGGCGTTGAAATGTATCCTTTTTCAATGTATTCTGAAATATGTGGCCGTGTGCCACCTTCTTTGGTCGCATTATTCAGCAATAACCCGTAAGCGCTGTTTACGTCATAATTTTTTATTCCGCGTAAATACGAACCGGCAATAAACGGAGCAGCATGGTCGCCATGAAAAAAAGTAGGCATAAACCCGGTTTTTTCTCCTTTATCGATTAGCGACTGAATAATATCGGCGGTAACATCGGGCGACAGCATTCCCAACAGAACCAGTTTGTTTCGGTAGGTATCCCACAATGATGGATTGGTGTAATAACGAAAACCTTTATTAACAACATTTCCGCTGGCATCGGTAAAATCGCCGCTGACATCGCTGCGTAATGCCGGCCATAAAAATGAGCGGTATAATGAGGAATAAAAGAGTTCTTTCTGGCGTTCGGTTCCACCTGTAACCTTTATTTTTGAAAGCAGTTCTTCCCATATTTCCGAGGCTTCTTTTTTTACTTCTGCAAAATCTTTTTCTGAAAGTTCAGCTTCCAGGTTTTGTTTGGCATTTTCTGTACTTACATACGAAAGAGCTATTTGAATTTCCAAAGTTTTGCGTTTGTTGGAACTGTCAAATGAAATTACGGCGATTTGCTGACGTTCTTCACCTAAAATTTCAAGGTTCGAAATTGGCTGGTTTGCTTTGGCATAGAAATAAATATGATCGCCTGTGTTTTGAAAGCCTTTAAAAACATTGTCTCCTTCCTGTTCAATATTCCAGTCGCGTATCCTTTCGTTTGACTGCGAGAGATTTACAATCAATTTCTTCGGTTTTTCCTCAGGATATTCATATTTATGAAAGCCACAATGTAATGTTGTTGTCAGCTCTGTATTAATTTCATAGCGTTCCAGATAAACCTGATAATAACCTGGTTCAGCTGATTCATTTTCGTGACTGAAAGTAGAACCAAAATCGTTTGTTTCAAAATTTTCAGTAACTGGCAGAATTGGAATATGGCACAAGTTCCAGTGGCCTTTATTGGTGTGTGTAAAAGCATAAATCGTTGTGTCTTCGTATTCGTAACCGGCGCCACTGTGCCATTCGGTAATCGGGCTTAACTGAACCATGGCATTTGGCAATGAAGCGCCGGGGTAGGTTAGTCCGGCCCAAACACGCCAGTCTTTTGGAGGATTGTAGCCAACGTCAACACTGTCAGTAAGAGGTGCAGTTCCCAAAAATGGATTCACGTATTTTGTAAGTTGTTTTTCAGAAAGTGAGTTACAGCTTGCTAAAACAACGATGGTTGACAGAATAAAAAGAATTGGTTTCATAGTAACAGGTCGAATTTTAAAGCTTTGATTATGGATACAGGATTTATTTAATTGGTTTGTGTTTTTAACAGATTATTCCGATAATAGTCCTTTCTCATTTAGCAAAGCAGCTGCTTCAATTAGCATTACTCCGCTCGTTTGTGTGGTTAGGTCGGTTGTGGTGCCTGGTTTCGATTTCCAATATGTTCCGTATAAAATCAATTGTTTGTTTGTTCCTGTTGTCCAAAGTGTTTCTGCGTTGTATTTCAAAAATTGCAGATAGCGGTTTTGTGTTCCTGCTGACACATCGGGGTGAAGAATTAGTTGGGTAAAATATCTTACGAATATTCCTTTAAACAGACCGCCGTCGCCATTGCCTTCATCTTTTAACAAACGGTCGTTGCTGTTAACCAGATTATTCAGTGTATAATCGGCGGCTTTTTGAGCATCGTTTAAATAGCCTTTTTCCCCGGTAATATTATAGAGTTCCAATGCCGAGCCAAGAAACGTTCCCTGGTTGTAAGTAAAAATCCAGGAAGTTTGTATGTCTCCGGTTCTGCTGTCAATGTTGTCGTAAACTGCACCATTGGCAGGGTTGAACAGTTCTTCTTTTTCCCAGTCGTAAATTTTTATTGCCCATTCTTTATCGGCTTCGTCGCCAAATTGCTGGTACAGTCGGGCTGCCAAAATACAAGCAGGTCCGTTGGAGCATGCATTTTTACTGTAAGGTTGGTCTTTTTTCCAGGCAATTCCACCACCTGCATTGTCGTTCCAGCCGGTTTTTATGTCTTCCCAAACCGAAAGAGCTGCTGTTTTGTAACGCTCATCGTTGGTAGCATTGTATGCACGGAGCATTGCCAATGCGTTCCATTCCATATCATCGTAGAATACATTGAAAAAAGTGTTTCCGTTTTTTGCATTCACACCTTCATACCAATCATCGATTGTGGTTTTATATAAGTTATCACCTGTGCGCAAATAAGCATCTATAACTACATCTAAAGCATGTGCCTGAGGCCAGTAATGAAAGTCGGTTGAGCTATTATTCCCATAGTTGAAATATTTGTCTGAAGTATTCCAGAACGAATAAATAAAATTTTCGCTGCTACTGTCAGCGGCAGTGATCCAGTCTGTTACATCATCTTCGCCGTTGTCAATTATCGTCTCTTCTTTTTCGCATGCCTGAAAAATCGCCAGAACTGCAATTAATATGAAATAATATATCTTTTTCATTACTGTAACTTTATTTTATTAAAATAATTTTGGGGCAGACATTTAAGCCTGCCCCAATTCAATATGTTTTTTATTTCAGCTATTGATCTCCCACTTTTTCAATTTTGTGAGTGTATGGTACTTCGGCAGTGAAATATACGGTTACATCAACGATAGCCATGTCCATTTCACCGGCAAATTTCCATTTATCAGCCCAGATATCGTCGGTTGCCGGAGCCATGTAATAATAAGAATCAGGGCTGTCGGCATTCGGGCGACTGTCGGTAGAATTTAGTGTTCCCCACCATTCTGTCACAGTATCTCCTGCACTGTTAACAGTTGTCAGCGAAAATTTGTATCGTTCGTCGCGTCCCCAACCTTCCTGTTTGAATTCGATGGGTTCAGAATTGGCTTTCCAAACTCCACCTCCTTGATAATCAAGCGAGAATAATGCTGTGTTTAAGGGTGAGAAGAACAACTGAACATCAGTTATTTGGGTATAGACTGCTGAACCAACATTAAAATCAAGGTTGATACGGTAAACACCTGTTTCTGCAACTGTACTGGATGATTCGCCTTCTTTCAGTAATCCGTCTTCAGTATAAAATTGTCTTGGTGTTCCTGAATTATTATCGGTAAAGTAGTAAGCTTCGCCGGCAGTAAGTTTGGTATAAATTTCATATTCTCCAACTGCTGTGCCTTTCATTATACTTGCCTGCGACAAATCGTCGCCACCTTCAGAACCTTCGCCGGTAACATAAACATCAACCGGTACATCGGCAAAACCTGCCAGGCGTGTAATTTCGATTGTGCGTATCTCGTTGGCCTGAAGTTCATTGATTCCTTTTGAAGAAAAAACAGTCCAGATTAATGTCCCTGTTTCCGCAGAAGGAATTCCTGCCAGTTCACCAATTTTATTTAATTGTTTATGTGAGATGGTAGTGTGGTTGTATCCACCTGTATTGTCGCTGGCCATTTTATAAATTGGATTTGTGAAATCGCCGCCTTCAACATCAAAGGCGACTTCGTATAAAACCATTCCGCTGTCTTCAGCTTTGGCCGGTTCCCATTCAAAATAAACGGAAGCCGATGCTGAACTTTGTAAAATTACTGATTTGCCATCGGCAGGCTCGTAAAAAGCGTTAACCGCAGTTACGTTGGTATCTCTCAGATGTTCATCTTCTTCACAACCAAGGAAGGCAAAAATTAGAGAAGATAATACTGTTAGTTTGAATAATATCTTTTTCATGATTCTATCAATTTTTAATGCTAATCTAGTTTGAATTTGTTTTTTTTAGTATCCGGGATTTTGACCGAGATTTGGATTTAAGTCTTTCTGTGATTGCGGAACAGCCCACAGATAATCGCGCTCCGGATTAAAGGTACGCTGGTCGAGGCGAATATAACCGCCATCAATGGATGAATCTCCGTATTGGGCTCCGTGAGGATAGCCATTCAGTACGTCTTCAGCGATTTCCCAGCGGCGGAGATCAAATATTCTCAATCCTTCCAATGCCAGTTCAACGCGTCTTTCATTTCTGATAATAGACCTTAAATCAGCAGTACTCCATGAAGAATCAAAAACCAATGCTTCAGGATCGGTAAAACCGGCACGTTCACGTATGGCGCGTATGGTTTCGTTCCACACTGTTTCATTCATTTCACCCAATTCATTTTTAGCTTCTGCATACATCAGCAACACATCGGCATAACGGATGAGGATGAGGTTTAAACCTGAGGTAAAGCTCGCCAAAGAAGTTGGGTCGTAATACTTTCTCATATAATACCCTGTAGATGTTGAATTTGTGCCTTGCCCCTGGTATTCGTCAACAGCGGCTGATTCGTCGGGCGCTGTTCCCGGTTGGATATAAATGGTTTGAATGCTGCCATCCGGTTTTTGCCAGGGAAATTCATGATAGACCACAGTTCCTGTCAACCGCGGATCCCGATTTACATAGGGATCATTTTCGTCATAACCCGAGCCGGTTGCATCAATTGGTTTTCCATTTAACATTACATAGCTGTCAACCAATTCCTGGGTAGGAGCCATTTGATTTACACGAGCACCCACAGAAAGCGGGGCATAGTCATAATAATCCCCCCAAGTTCGTAAAGAAGCTACATATGCTAAATCAAGAATCACCTCATCATTATATTCATTTTCCGGCAAAAACAGTCCTTCATATGAAGAGAAGAGATTATAGTCACCATAACTATCTGAATTAATCAGCATTTCGCAATTGGTAACCACATTTTCCCAATCGTTGCTGTACAAATAAGTACGGGCTTTAAAAGCAGCAACAGCTCCTGAAGTGATGCGGCCAACATCTTCACCTGCATATTCTTCTTTTGTTGGAAGAATCGTTTCTACCGCATCTAACTCGTTTCGAACAAAAGCCAGAACATCTGCCTTTGGAGTTCGGACAAGTTCTTTTGATTCGGACAATGTTAAGTCGTGATCGAAGAGTGGCACATCTCCAAACCAGGTGGTTAACCTGAAAAATAAATAGGCTCTGATAAAACGGGCTTCTGCTACCATTCTTGTTTTTAACGCTTCGTCCATATCCGGAACACGATCAACGTTTTCTAAAAATGTATGGCATGTTTTTATCCCTCTATAGCAATCAGCCCATTCTTTTGCAAAACGCCCGTTTGATGCGTCTGCCTGACCCGAGGAAATAGCCTTTTCATCGGAAGATCCTCTGCCTTCATATATATTATCGGATAATGCTTCTGTCTTGAAAAAGTAATTATAATAATCACTATTGGCGTTTTCGGGATTGTTTACATTATTATACATTTGACTGTAAGCCATGTTTAAGACCATATTGGCTTTTTCGGCTGAAGTCCAGTAGTTGTCTTCTGTAAATTTGTTCGTGGGAGCAAGGTCCAAATCATTACACGATGTAAACGTAAGTAGAATGGCGCTTGCTATCACTGCACTATATCTTAGAAATATCTTTTTCATTGTCATTCTTTTTTAAAATTCCAACTCTAAACCAAACCCATAGTACTTTAAGGTGGGATAATTTCGACCGCTGTTTGCACCTGTGCCTCCGGTTCCACCCATATTGCTTCCAAATTCTGTTGACTCAGGATCGATGAACGAAACTTTTGCCAGTGTAAATAGATTTTGTGCGTTGGCACTGATGCGTAATTTCTGAATACCCACGCGAGAAGTAATTTTTTGCGGAATAGTGTATCCTAACTGAATGTTTTTCAGACGTACATATGCTGCGCTGAACATATAAATATCCGAACTTTTCTGGTAGTTGTTTGTATTTGAAGCAGAGCCCGGTGCTGATAAACGTGGCCACTCTGCATAGGTATTGGTGGGCGTCCAGTAGTCCAGCTGGTGGGTGTACATTACATAGGAGTAGTTGGCATGGAAGGGCTCCACCAATTCACCACGCAAAAACATATCACGTTTTCCTACGCCCTGAAAGAGCATGGACAAATCAAAACCTTTCCATTTCAAATCGTATGTTAAACCAAAGGTGTAACGCGGGAAAGCATTCCCTAAAATCTGTCGATCTTTGTCGTCAATAACTCCGTCGTTATTGGTGTCAACATATTTTACATCGCCTGGTTGAACAGTTGCGCCAATAGGTAAGGCACTGTTTTCAATCTCTTCGTAGCTTTGAAACAGCCCGTCGGTTTTGTATCCAAAATAGGATCCCAGCGCTTCTCCTTCCCGGATGATTTTTAACATTTGGTCGCTGGAGTCAATTTGTTCGTTGCCGCCAAAATCAGTCACCTCATTTTTAGCATCAGCAATGTTTAAACGGACGTTATGGTTAAAAGCTCCGGTTCTGGTATTATAGCTAATTGTGGCCTCCCAACCGGTATTTTTCATTTCACCGGCATTTTCTTTAGCTACAGCGCCGCCAAAAGCAGATGGAACAACCGGTGTTAACAAGATATTAGATGTAACTTTGTTGAAATAGTCAAACGAGACATACAATTTGTTTTGAAGGAAAGTAGCATCAAGACCAACGTTGAAATTGGCTGATTCTTCCCACTGTAGTTCGCTGTTTCCAAAATCGAAACCAGTACCTGATACTGAATTATTGCCAAATCCGTAGGTGTTTGTATACACGGTGTATGTAGTGAAATAAGAATAGTCGTCAACATTCTGGTTTCCTAGTACACCATATGAACCACGGAGTTTTAAATCGCCGAAGCGGCTTTTGTAATTTTCCATAAAACTTTCTTCAGATAAACGCCATGCACCAGAAACTGAAGGGAAGAATCCCCAGCGGTAATCATCCGAGAATTTTGAAGAACCATCGTAACGGAAACTGAATTCGCCATAGTATTTATCCCGGTATGAATATCCTGCTCGTCCGAACAGCGAGTATATACTTCGTTCCTGTGTTTGAGCCGGTGTATTGTAACTGCTCGGATCTATTTCTGTTTCAGATTCAGGAAGTCCAAGATCGCGGTCAGTATACTTCATTTTGATTTCGTTGGCCTGCCGGGTGTATGATTCATTTGAAACACCAATCAAACCAGAAACATTATGAGCATCGTTGAACGTACGATTGTAGTCGAGCAAAAACTGGGTGTTTAAAATATATTTTTTCTCGTTATAGTCTTCCGTGTTTCTGGTGCTGTTTGCGTAAGAGTTGGGTATAGTTGCTGTTTCACTGGAATAGAACGGAACCTCAAGTCCGCGGATATAACGGTGGTTCGCACTCAAGTCCAATCCAACAACTCCTTTTGCTGTTAAGCCATTTGCTATTTCCAGTTCAAGATTTAAATTTCCTAAAAAATTGTCATTGTCTTTTTTCTGAAATCCACCGGCTTCAAGCAATCCCAAAGGGTTAAATTCCGACAAAACATCGTTAATAAGGTAGTTGCCATTTTCGCCTTTCATTTTATAATAATAGTATGGAGGAATACGCCCTCCGTCAACAATGAGTGTTCCTGCACTTGAATTTGGCGCATTTTGCATGGTACGGTTAAAAGCCATCAAAGCTCCAATTTTTAATTTGCCATATTCGCTGGTAAGATTGGTTCGGAAATTATAACGTTCAACACCAAAATCACCTACGAAGTTACTTTTCTGGTTGTAATATCCGGTCGAAATCATATAGGTTGATGTTTCGCTTCCACCTGAAATACTGGCGTTATAGTTTTGCTGAACAGCTTCTTGCATAATTCCGTCGAAAAACCATTCGCCATCTCCATTTTCTTGTAAATCGCGAATTTCAGCCGGTGTAAAAACCGGAGATGAACCGCCGTTAAGCAATGCCTGATTTTTTAACAAGGCATTTTCGTAGCCTTTAACCGGGCTGTAAAGCAGGTTCGGAACCTGAAGGCCGACCATTGAATTAAGGCGAACCGTTGGTTTATCGCCTTTTTTACCCTTTTTTGTTGTAACCAGTATTACCCCGTTTGACGAGCGTGAACCGTAAATTGCGGCACTACCGGCGTCTTTTAAAACAGAAATATTTTCAATGTCGGCCGGGTTAATTTCATTTAAGCTTTCAACCTCAGTAATCATTCCGTCAATTACAATCAGCGGGTCGTTGTTATTCATGGTACTGATACCACGAATATTAATGTTCATGTTGTTGTCGTTTGGGTTCATGCTTCTTTGCTGAATAACCAGGTTTGCCGAGGCTCCCTGTAAGGCCTGCATGGTGTTTCCAACCGGTCTTTCTTCAATAAGGTTTGAGCTTATCTGATCGACAGAACCAATCAGGTTTTTCTTTTGGCGGCTACCATATCCAATGGCAACTACTTCTTGTAACCCGATTGTTTCTTCCTCCATAATAACATCAATTGTTGTTTGATTATTTACCGCAACCTCTTGTGTTTTCATTCCTACAAATGAAAATTGCAGAATCACATTCTCAGGTACTTCGGAAAGCGAATATTCGCCATCAAAATTTGTAACCGTTCCGTGGGTAGTTCCTTTAATAATAATTGAAACGCCTGGCAACGGTTGTCCTTTCTGATCTGTAATTTTTCCTGAAACTGTTTTTTCCTGCTGGAGCGATGTGCTTTTTGTTGTCTCTGATTTTTTGGTTCTCTCAATTAAAATCAGGTTGTCGTTTACCTCTTTAAAAGTATAGGGTAAATCAATAAATGCGGCTTCGAGAATGTCACCAATCGACTTATTTTCCATTTTAATGGAGACCTTCCGGTTGACGTCAATGTCTTCATTGTTGTAAAAAAAACGGTAGTTGCTCTTGTTCTCAATTTGTGTGAAAAGCTCCTGGAGAGTAGAGTTCTCAACTTTTACATTCATTTTTGTGTTCTGCGACCAAACTGACGCAGACACGTTAAATGTTAAAATGAAAATCAAGAATCCTGTTATCCTCATAATAAGAAATAATTTTTTCACTGCCTTTCCCGGTTCGCCAGGTAGGCATCTTCGACTAAAATTCATAAATTAGATCCTTTAAAATTGTTAAACTTCGGTTTGATTATTTAGTGGGGAAGTGTACGAGACTTCCCCATTTTTTTGAAGTGTTTTTTTGAAATATTTTCTATGTTTTCATTGTTTTAGTTATTTATTGGATTGATTAAAAAAAGTTACTTTATTTCCATCTATTTTGTATTCAACTGATTGTGCAAGGCTGAAATACGACATGACTTCCAGGATGCTCTCCCTTTCAATTGTTCCGGTGTATCTTCGTTTTTTAACCTGATCGTCGGCCAGTACGATATCAACGTCAAACCAACGCTCCAGCTTTTTTTCCAATTCTTCCAACGATTCGTTTCTGAATACCAGTCGGCCGTCTTTCCATTCAGTTTCTGGTGAAGTATCTGAAAGTTCAAACAAAGCCATCTCTTTGGTTTGATTGTCGTATTTTAACTTTTGACCGGGTTTGATTATCGTAGGATTTTCTAATCCGCTTACTTTCAGGCTTCCTTCAACCAAGGTGGCTGAAACATGGTTTTCATCGGGATAGGCTTTTAAGTTAAATTCGGTACCAAGTACTTCAACCTGAATATCGCCGCTTTTCACTGTGAAAGGATTTTTTTTGTCCTTAACAACTGAAAAGTATGCTTCGCCTTCAAGGAAAACCTGACGTTCTCCTTTTTTAAAATTGTTGCTAAATTGTAAAGTGCTTCCCGAGTTTAACCAAACTTTCGAACTGTCTGGAAGGTAAATCATCGATTTGTCGCCAAGTACACAAGTTACAGTTGAAAAAGAATCAACAATGTTGTTGTGTTTGCCGGCAAAATAACTGAGGGGGATACCAACAATCAGCAGAAAAATAGCCGCGTATTTAAGCACATTAAAAATAACAAGGCGACCATCGTTTTGCTGTTTTTTATAACCTGCCTTTTCTCTGAATTCCTGAATTGCCTGCTCTAGGTTATACTTGTCGGCATTTGTTTTAATACCGCTGGCAAGCCACAAGTCTTTCAATTCATTGTATAGCTGTTTGTTCTCATCTGACTGGTTTAACCAGGCCCTAATCGATTTCTTTTCTTCAGGGCTGGCTTCACCTGTGAACAATCGGATTATCGATATCTGAATATCTTCGTTAAAGTTCATTCTTAAGTTTATTCATTACTATGATGTGGTTTCATAAAAAACCCTGTATCGAAAAGTTAATTTTTTCAATTTTTTTATTATCAATCGGGAGGTTCCTTTTGTCGGGAGGTTTGTTTTACTGGCTTTTAAACAATATAAAGAAAAGAAAGTCGGGAAGTGAATTTTTTAAATCTTCTCGCAGTTTTAGTGTGGCTCTCGATAAGTGCATTTCTACTGTTTTTATTGAGAGTCCCATTGCCTCCGCAATTTCTTTATTTTTCTTTCCTTCGAACCTTTTAAGTTTAAAAGCTTTCTTTTGTTGCTCGGGGAGTCGGTCTACTGCTTCTTCAATTTTGTCTGAGACATTGCTTTTTATAATGCTTTGTTCCAAAACCTCTTCTGGTGAGAACGAAAATTCAATATTGTTCACTTCTCTGTCGCTAAAAAACTCTTTTAGCTTGTTCTCTTTTTCCAGCTTTCTTAAATAGTAAAGAGAGTTGTTTACTACCGATTTAAACAAATAGGATTTTAGAGAGGTATTTATTTTTATCTTTTTACGGTTTTCCCAAAGGCTAAAGAAGATATCAGAAACAATTTCTTCGGCTATGTCTTTTCGCCCGACATATTTTTGAGAATAAGCACAAAGCGAAATATAAAATTCATTGAAGAGATAAACGTAAGTGTTTTCATCTCCTTTTTTCAGTCCCCTGATTATTTCTCTCTCACTTGTTTTCATTCCCAAATAATGGCGCAAATATAGAAATAACAATACAAAGTTAACCTTATATTTAACAGCAAGTTGAACTTAATGGGTTGAAGTATATTTACTTAATTTAAAAAATCAGCTACAAGCGAATGTTTTATTCCTGTATAAAAGTACGCTGAAAATAGCGGAATTGATTTTTTGACAGCATCTCAAAAAAATCTTTTTACAGAGACGATTATCAAAAGGAAACCTGGCAATGTTGCAGGTTAGTGGGACGAATAGTTTTCTGGAGTGTTGCAGATTCTGGCAGATTGGACAATTGAAATCTACGGGCATAATAATCCTATGTGTGAAAATTATAAGTTGGGTCAAATTTGAGCTTTTTTCGATTTCAGTTTTACAGAAATTACTTTCAAAAAACTAAAATGGAAATCGAAATGACCTTTTCAACTTGCTTACAATAATTTCAATCACACCATTTGCTTGAAAAACTTTATCTACTCTATAAAGTTTATGGTTTAGGGAAATCTTGTTCCCTGTTTCAGGTATTTCCAACAGATTTAGCTCTCTGATAAATTTTCTCGATTTACTAAATCTTTGGGCATAAATTTTAACTTTTGGCATCCGTCCTTCCGTATTCGGGCGTAAAAATATAAAATGAAAAACAAACTCCAAATTGTTCGTTTAGTTGTGGTGTGCTGAACCATAAATGATTAAAGATTTTATTTTAATTCGGAGTTTTAACTAATGGCAAAAAAAAAGAGCATCGTTAAAATGCTCTTTTTTTTGTTTCCTTTTTATAAGAGTGGTGCCACCTGGAATCGAACCAGGGACACACGGATTTTCAGTCCGTTGCTCTACCAACTGAGCTATGGCACCCCTTTATTTTGGTGTGACAAAAGTAAACAAATTTTCAAAATCACAAAGAATTTTTTTTTCAAATCAGAAATTTTACAAAAAAAATGAAATGAGTGACGTTTGTTTGTGTTCAGTCTTTCTTTTCTTACTTTTGCAGGCTTATTATTTTGATTAATGGTAGATACTGATTTTCTGACATATACATTGAAGAATGGCATCCGTGTTATTCATCAGTTTGCCGATTCACCGGTTGCGCATCTTGGGATTTTAATAAACACGGGCTCGCGCGACGAGACGGAGATGGAACATGGTTTGGCACATTTTATTGAACACTCGGTTTTTAAAGGAACAAAAAAACGAAAAGCTTTTCATGTGTTAAGCCGGATTGAAGATGTGGGCGGTGAACTAAATGCTTATACCACTAAAGAAGAAACTACGCTGTATTCTACCTTTTTGACCGAGTTTTACGAGAGGGCAGCCGAGTTGCTCGCGGATATCTTGTTTAATAGTACCTATCCGGAAAAAGAACTAAACAGGGAAAAGGAAGTGATTGCAGAAGAAATTAATTCATACAAAGATTCCCCTTCAGAGTTGATTTTTGATGAATTTGAAGAGTTGGTTTTTGATGGTCACCCAATTGCACGAAATATTCTGGGAACAACAGAAAATATCAATAAATTCAACAGAAAAACGATTTTGCAGTTTATCGAGAACAATTACTATACAAATCAAATGGTAATAAGCTCGGTTGGTAAAATTGATTTTGAAAAGCTTATCAAAATTGTAGAAAAATATTTTGGTGAAGTTGAGGAAAAGAAAAGGGAAAACAAACGGGAACGATTTGAGTTGTATGCTCCGGTTGAGAGATTCCTCGAAAAAGATACATTTCAAACCCATTGTGTTGTCGGGAATATTGCATTTGATATAACTCATCCAAAACGTAATGTGATGGTTCTTTTGAACAACCTGCTTGGAGGTCAGTCGATGAATTCGAGATTGAATCTCGCTCTTCGGGAACGAAAAGGAATGGCGTATAATATTGAATCAAATTACACCGCCTATTCTGATACCGGATTGTTTAATGTGTATTTTGGAACCGACAAAGAAAATTTTGAAAAGGCTTATAAACTTGTTTTAAAGGAATTTAAACTTTTACGCGATAAAAAGCTTGGTGCGGTTCAGTTAAGTAAAGCAAAAAAACAACTTGTCGGGCAAATTGCCATTTCAACCGAAAGCAGGGAAGATCTAATGCTGACCATTGGTAAAAGTTATCTTTTATACAATAAAGTAGACCCGTTACGGGTTATCTTCGACAAAATAGAATCTATAACGGCCGAAGAACTAATGGAGGTTGCCAACGTTGTATTGGATGAAAAGGGTTTGAGCCGATTTGTTTATCAGTAATTATGAATCGCTTAAAAGAAATTGACAAATACATTCTGGCACATATTGAACCGGAAGATGAGGTATTAAAAGAGTTGGACAGGGAGACGCATCTCAAAGTACTTGGTGCAAGAATGATTTCGGGGCATTTACAGGGGCAGGTTTTAACCATGCTTTCAAAAATGATACAACCTGAGAAGATTCTGGAACTGGGAACATTTACCGGCTATTCCGCAATTTGTCTTGCAAGAGGACTAAGCGAAGGAGGAAAATTAATAACCATTGAGATTGACGATGAGCTTGAAACATTTGCTGCAAAATATTTTGTTAAAGCCGGTGTTGAAAATAAAGTAGAACAAAAGATAGGCGTTGCTTTGGAAATTATTCCAACTTTGGATAATAACTTCGACCTTGTTTTTATGGATGCAGATAAACGTGAATATGTTGATTATTATCAATCGGTTTTTGATAAGGTAAAGTCGGGAGGTTATATCATTGCAGATAATACATTGTGGAACGGGAAAGTATTGGAAAAACAACCTGCTGCTGATGACAGGCAAACAAAAGGAATTATTCAGTTTAATACGTTGGTGAAAAATGATAACAGAGTTGAACAGGTAATCCTACCTCTGCGTGATGGTATGACAATTGTCCGCAAGAAATAAAATTCCGTACAAATCCGGATTCAACTTACCTGAAAAAATGAGCCTCTTTAGTTGTCTTGAAGTTGGCTATTATATAATAAGCTTTTCAATATCTTCAACTTAATTTGAATAAGAGCTTATTTGTAAAAGAAGTAAATAAAGACTATTTTCAGCCTTTGATACAAGCGCTTTTTAAACACGTTATGATAAAACCACTAACTAATGATAATGCTACAGTTGCAGGCATCTGTCAGTTTCAAAAAATGATCAGGAAATATAATGTTTTAAGCATGTTTGGGGAGTACACTTGTAAATAACTTTAATCATTAATAATGAGATACAAAACAAGTGCAGATGAGATACTAAAAGTATTGCCTGTAACTTACTATGTGATTAATTATGATTCGAGGAAAATAATACAGTCGAACGATCCGAATGTTGCGGTAAATAAAAGTATTTGTTGTGAGTATTTGTGTTTCAATGATAATGCTTGTGAAAAGCCGGAAACCTGTGTTTGTCACAAAGCCTTGGAGAGCGGAAAGTCGAGTTGTATTATCGAGAAGGGAAACAGCAATAGTAAAGAATTTTATAACGCTGAATTTTCACCTCTCGGGAAGGAGCATTTAGTGGTTAGCGTAAGAAATGTAACAGATGAATTTTTTACAAAAAAAGAGCTAAAAATAAACACCAAACGATTAAACAGAGCAGAAAGACTGGCTGATTTTGGAAATTGGGAGTTCAATATTGACGATAAAATAATGATTGCTTCTGATGGTGCTGTTAAAATTTATGGAGCTCGAGCCAATCAGTTTTCACTTGAAGAAGCACAAAGCTTTCCTTTAAAAAAATATAGAAAAGAGCTGGATAAGGCGCTGAAAGATTTGATAAATATAGGTAAGCCCTATAATGTAAAATTTGAGATAAAACACCCGATTGACGGGAAAATACGTCGGATCAGGTCGATCGCTGAATACCGGGAAGACAAGCGAATGGTTTTTGGTGTGATACACGATATTACAGAAACCGAAGAAGCGCAAAAAGCCCTGGGCGAAAGTGAAAATAATCTGAAACATTTGTTCAAAAATATGAACAGCGGTTTTGCTTATCACAAAATCATTACAGACAAAAACGGAAAGCCAGTTGATTATGTTTTTCTCGAAGTTAATAGAAAGTTTGAAGAAATCATCGGGCTAAAACGGGAGGAGATATTAAACCGACGTGTTTCGGATATTTTACCAAATACTGAACAATTCTGGATAGAAAGATACGGTAAAGTTGCACTTACCGGCAAACCTGATAATTTCTCTGAATATGGTTCATACACAGGTAAATATTTTGAGGTATCAGCTTATTCTCCAAAGAAAAAGTATTTTGCCATCACTTTTACTGATATTACCCAAAGGGTACAATCCGAAATTGATTTGAAAGAGAGTTTGGAAGATTTAAGAATGGCTCAAAAATATGCCAAGATAGGAAATTGGAAATACAATGCAAAAACCGAAAAAGTACAATGGTCGGAACAAGTTTTTGAGATTTTTGAGAGAAAGCCATCTTTAGGGGTTATCAAGCCATTTGAAACTCCAAAGTACCTTTCGGAAAAAGATATAAAAAAGCTGGACGTTGCCGTAACCCGGGCTTTGGTAAATAATACTGCGTCAGAATTACAGGTTCGGATAATACTACCCGGAAATAAGACGAAATGGGTTGAGATAATATGTCAGCCCGCGATAAATGATGATCAAAAAAGCGAAGGACAAATAGTACAGGGGACGATTCAGGATATAACCGACAGCAAAAATGCAGAAGAAGAGTTAAATACTACAAATAAACTTCTTCGCACAGTAATCGACAATATTCCAGATGCAATTTATATGAAAGATACTCAATATCGTAAGTTGATTGCAAACAAAGGAGATGCATTACATTGTGGCGTTAACGACGTAAGTGAGATCATCGGGAAATCAGATTATGATATTTATCCCAAAGAAGTTGCGGACATTTATACTGAGGATGACCGGAGAGTAATAGAGAAGGGAGAAACAATCATAAACAGGGAAGAACTTCTTCCTTCGGGAGATAAAAACAGGATCATTTTAACATCTAAGTTCCCTTTAAAAAATGATAACGACAAAATAATTGGTTTAGTTGGTATTGGGCGCGATATTACCGAACTGAAAGAAAGCCAGTCGAAATTAAATTTGTTCCAATACATTATCTATCAAACACCATTGTCGGTAATGATTACTGGTATAAATGGAGAAATTGAATATGTGAACCCCGGCTTCACTGATGCAACAGGATATAAACCTGAAGAGGTTATCGGGAAAGAACCGGGATTTTTAAAGTCGGGCTTTACTAAACCTTCTCATTATAAAGAGTTGTGGAATTCTATTTGTTCAGGAAAAACCTGGCATGGTGAATTTTTGAACAAGAAAAAGGATGGTACTTATTTTTGGGAGAATGCCATCATTGCACCAGTTTTTGATGATGATGGAAGAATAATACATTTTGTGGCTATTAAGGAAAATATTACTGAAAAGAAACAGATTATTGAAGACCTTAAGATTGCTAAAGAAAAGGCGGAAGAAAGTAACAGGCTAAAGAGTACCTTTTTAACCAATTTAAGTCATGAAATACGTACGCCTTTAAATGGGATACTGGGTTTCTCAAATCTTATTTGTTCGGGGATTGCCGACGCTGAAAGATTGAAATATTATGGTGAAATAGTAGAAGCCTCTGGTCGGAGACTAACAAAAGTGATTGAAGATATTATCGATATGTCTATGCTTCATTCTAATCAACTAAAATTTGAAATTTCTGAATTTAACTTAGATGATGTTTTTGAAGAATTGTATAATTCGTATAAAGAATCATATAAAGGTAAATTAGCGGATATTGAATTTGTTTTTAAAGTTGTAAAAAATGAGAATTCTATCGTAAAATCAGATAGAGTAAGAATAAAGCAAGCCTTAAGCAATATAATTGAGAACGCATTTAGGTTTACTGAAAAAGGATTTATTAAATTTGGATATTTTGGTTCAGACGATGAACATGTTATTTTGTTTGTTGAAGATTCCGGGATTGGAATTGAAGGTAATAAATCGAAAATAATTTTTGAAGCCTTTCGGCAGGGAGAGGAAGGGGATTCAAGAAAATATGAAGGCTCTGGACTTGGTTTGACTATTAGTGAAGCAATAATGGAAAAGTTGGGCGGAGGTGTTGAATTTGAGTCAAAAAAAGGAGAGGGGAGTGTATTTTATTTAAAGTTTAAAAAATAGAAAAATTAAATAGGCCTTTAAGATGAAACGAATTGTATCAATAGAAGACAATCCTGCAAGCGCTGAATACATAGATATAGCGATTGATATGCTTGGATTTGCACACAAAAATTTTGACAATGCAAAAGACGGTATCTCTTTTATTGAAGAAAACGGTGCAGATCTGATTTTAATGGATGTTCAATTGCCTGAGCTAAATGGATATGAAGCTACAAAAATATTAAAACAAAAGTTTCCCCATATCCCCATAATTATTCAGACTGCTTATGCTATGAAGGGTGACAAAGAAAAAGCTTTCGAGGCAGGCTGTGACGATTATGTTGCCAAACCCATCTCTCTGAAAACGTTGAAAGAAAAAATAATTGCTCAAATTGAGAAATAACTGATAATATTATCTTTAGAAGTTAGCGCTGACGAACCTTCTTTTTTCTGTAATTTAGCACTATCTCATAAACTGTGTAAATAGGAATACCGGGGGTTGCAACCCCCGGTATTTTTTGTTTAATTTTAAACTTTATGCAGTAATGAAAAA
>NZ_JAIKLE010000030.1 GCF_022267315.1 Maribellus maritimus | reverse complement strand
TCCAGAAGTATTTCATCAAGTTCCTTATTTGTATGTTCTGATATTATTTTATCCCAATCTGGCATTTGTTCTCATTTAAAATTGCACCTAACGGTTGGTGTATGAAGCGTTGGGCATTTCGAAGCACTTTCCTGTCAAACCGCTACGCAGTTTATTAAATGTAACACACTTGAAATCAGCACAAACCGCCCAATGATTTATACACTTTGTTGTATGCTGGTGTTTATCCTTCAAAGTCAATCCGTCTCAAGTTTTAACAAATTTAACAGTTTTCTTATCAATCTGCACAGACGTTGATTCGGAGTACAAATTTATTTTGTTTTTGTGGGTGGGTAAATCCCCAAACCGCCCTTAAAGGCGGTAATTAGGGTTGGCTTTGTAAGCTCTTTGGCAAGTTTAGGTTTAGAGTGGCTCGTGCGACTTGACAATGTGCTTACAAAAAGGGATGGCTATCATTTCCCAAGTTTCAATATTCTAAATGCACCCTGAGATACAATCAAAAAAACAATAGAACCAACAATCAAATCAGGATATTTTGATTGGGTCAGCAACACCAATACACCAGCTAAAATAACTCCTGAATTTATTATTACATCGTTGGAAGTAAAAATCATACTGGCTTTCATGTGTGCTTCTTTACTTTTCGATTTCTGGAGTAGGTACAAACAGATGGCATTGGCAGTTAATGCTAAAACTGAAACTCCAATCATAATTCTGTAGTCTGGCATTTCTTCAGAACCTATAAATCGTCTTACCACTTCTATAATACCTAAAAAGGCTAAGGATAATTGAAAATAACCACTCCAACGTGCAACTTTCTTTTTTCTCAGAACTGTTGAACCAACTGCCCAAAGACTTAATCCATATACAAAAGAATCAGCTAACATGTCTAAAGAATCTGCCACCAAACCCATTGACTTTGAAATAAGTCCTGTAGTCATTTCAATTATGAAAAATCCAAAATTAATTATGAGTATCGTCCATAACAGTTTTGATTGTACATCGGAACTTTCTATTGTTACTTCCTTTTCATCAATAGAACTTGAATATGTATGTTTTGCTCCAAAGTTTAATGATTCCAGACGCGATAATATTTCTTCATCTTCCCGAGAATGAAAAACAGTAAGATTGCGATTTTCAATATCGAATTCCAATTTCCTGATAACCTCTATTCCATCCAACTTCATACGAATCATGTTTTCTTCGGATGGACAATCCATTTTCGATATGTGGTATTCTGATTTAATCATTGTCGCCTGATAATCTAAGTTTTATTCCTCCATTAAATACAAATCCATCAGCCGGTGCCCAAATATCAGGGAAAGTAGGATTATTTGTTGGCGGCAAAACCAAAGGTTCAAAATCAGATTGCATAACGTTTGTAAAGTTCTCGAAATTCACGAATAAAGATAAACGTTCCCAATGTCGCATAATCATTATTCCCATTGTCCAATAATCTGTTTTTTGATTGTATAAATTATCGAACTGTTTCCCAGTGTAATAAACCTCATATCCAGCAGACCATTTTTCTTCAATTTCATAGAATAATACTGCACCCGCATTGTGCTTTGGTGTAAGTGGTTTCTGGTTATTGATATTATCGTATTGTAATTCAGTATTAACAAAGGCGTAGTTTAAATAGAGTTTAAAATCGTCGTATGTTAGTTTTATATTGGTTTCAAAGCCTGAACTTAAAATGTTACCATCAGCGCTTTCAAAATAAGCCATGCCCATTGTTTCGTCTTCCCGTAAAACCAATGCATTTTTTAGCTGAGTCAAAAAGAAGAGTTGGTTGATTGAGAAAGTCATTTCATCGCCCAATGCGGTTTTGTAATTTATATCGAAATTTCCTCCTATTGAAGTTTCTGCATCTACCAGGTCTTTTGATAATGGTTGAATATCCCGATAATAAATTCTCTCAGCATCTTCGGTGAAAATTGTAGGAAGCTTGTAACCCATAGCACCGCCAAGTCGTGAACTTAATTTATTGTTAGGTTTAAATAACAATGAAAAACGTGGCAGCACAAATGTCCCATAGTCAGCATTGTAGTCGGTTCGTAAGCCAGTTTCTAACCCAAGTTTTTTACTAAAATCGGTAGTGTTTTGAATAAAGCCACCAAAGGTGTTATGTGTATAATCTCTTGCAGAATATGAGTCAGCGTCTGTCTCTGTAAACTGTTCGAGATAATGGTTTAATCCCAATTGCCATTCTGTATTATCGTTTTTATGCAAATTGTATATGGCTTCGGTAAAACTGGATAATTGATTTCCACTGAATCGGTAGTCTGGAATACTTAGTTTTCTGTCAAAATAGGAAACACTATTTTTAAAAGAGAATGTTCTGTCATCGGTTGTATTCCGAAAACTTAATTGCGTAGCATAACGTTCCGATTTATTTTCTTCGGAAAAAATATGTTCAGTACTTGTGTTTCCCTTTATCACTTCCATGTCTCCACCCGTTCTATTATCGATGGTAGTGTTTAACCCTAAACTTAATTCAGTGTTAGGATTGAAGTAGTAGTAGAATTTTGGATTTAGACTAAAAGTTTGCGCTTTGGGCATATTTGAAAAACCATCTTCGTCGGGGTCGAATGCGATTTGATTATTAGCTGAGCCATAAACTGAAAGACCAACTTTTCCGTATTTCTGCGCATAAAACAAATTGCCAGTTGTACCCAAAGCACTTGTTTGATTTAGCATAACATCAAGCTTTGCTTCCTCTTCTGGTCGTATGGTTACAAGGTTTACCAAACCTGCAATTGCTCCACCACCGTACAAAGTAGAATTACTCCCTTTAATTAGCTCAACTTGCTTTAAGTCAAGCGGTGGTATTTGCATAATAGATAACCCACCGGCGAAACCACCATAAAGTGGCATTCCATCTTTTAATATTTGTGTGTATCGACCATCCAAACCCTGAATGCGAATACTCATATTTCCAGAACTAAGTGAGGTTTGCTGCATATGCACACCTGTGGTTTCTCTTAAAAGCATGCCAATATTTGTTGAGTTCATAGCTGCTTTTTCGCCTAATTCTTCGCCTGTAATTGCTTCAATTCTTGTTGGAATATCCTGAATTGTTCGGGAAGACCTTGTTGCTGCAATTACAACTTCTTCAAGTTCTTCTCCTTCTTCCAGCTCAACTTCAATCGTTTTGTTGTTGTCATCTGGAAAAGATAGAGTAATTTCCTTTTCTTCAAAGCCGACAAAAGAAATTACAAACTCTATTTCGCCATTGGGTAAATTCTCCAATCTTGCAAAACCCTCATTATTTGTAATTGTACCTGTCGTCGTTCCTTCAATAATTACACTTGCTCCAATTAAGGATTCGCCAGATTCTTCTTTTACCTCAAAAGTTATTTTGTTTTGTGCGAATAATAAACCTGTTGAAAAAAGAAGTAATAGAATAGTGAATGTTTGTTTCATAGCATAACTTTTAAAAATTATGTAACAAAACTACTGAATGAGTAAGTGCAACAGTATTGCAAAGTTTTATCGGCAATTAGGGCAAATTCCTTTTACCACAAAATTGGCATTTTCAAACGAGAAGCCTTCTGCTAAATCCATCTTTGGAACTGGCATGTCTTTCATACAGTGAGTTTGACCGCATTTATTGCATAAAAAATGAATATGAAGGTCATCGGGTTTGCAGGTACAATCATCATCGCACAAGGCATATTTTACCGCTCCCGTACCATCGTCAATGCTGTGAATAAGGTAGTTGTCCTGAAACGTCTTGAGCGTACGAAATATAGTTGACCTTTCAACATTGTCAAACTGCTGTTCTATTTCATAAAGGCTTAATGCTTTCTTTTGTTTTTCTAAAATCTCGTAAACCAATTGGCGCATAGCGGTTGGTTTGATATTCTTTTGTTCTAATTTTTTATCTGTTTTACCTTTCATAAATGTAAATGTACAATGATTAAGCTAATGTAGCGCAGGCAAAAAAACAACTCTTTTGCAAACTTTGGATTGCAGGGCTGGCTTGCAGCGGTTTGCAAATGTGTTGTTTTGTGCGGTTGGGTTTCTTTTGTCTTTGTGGGGGGGAGAGAAAAAACAAAATAAATTACCCTCAATATGCACTGACCTTTTTACGAAGCACCAAATCAATAAATTTTTCTTTCTATTAATTAATCTTTTATTTCAAAGCATCGAGTTTTGTCTTTTTACACTTGCATACAACGGTTGGTACATGTTGTCGGGGCGGATTTCGAAGAGCGTTCCTGTCCGAAGGACACGGAACTGCGAAACGAGAATCCGCAGTTGGCGTACCACCGAACCAGCCCTGCAATATGTACCTTGTTATGCACTGGCATTTGTTTTCCTTTTTGTTTTATTTTAGTAACCAATCAATTACGTTTAGTTTTTGGATGCCTTCTATGTTTGTATTGTCAAAATCAAGTGTCAATAAATACTTAGGATAATTGTCTTTGATGTTTTTAAATGCCGAAATTTCTCGTTTAAATGTTTTTTCGTCATTAACTGTGTAGGCAACCTGATAATATTCTCTTTCATTATTTGGCTTTTGAACTACAAAATCAATCTCTTTGTCATTGTGCTTTCCTACGTACACTTTTCCTCCACGTCTAAATAGTTCGAAATAGACGACATTTTCAAGTTTATGACCTAAATCAGTATCATACTTATTAGTTGCTGTAATGTTTCTCAATCCTAAATCGACAATGTAATATTTCTCGTTTGTCGAAAGCAACTCCTTTCCTTTTATGTCATAACGTGGTGCTGCGTATAGAATATACGATTGAGTAAGGAAATCCAAATATTTTATAATCGTATTATGAGATATGCTTTTTTGTGAATTTTTATTCAGTTCTGTGGCAATATTTGTTGGTGAAACATAAGAACCAACAGAATCAAATAGGAAGCTAATAATCCGTTGTAAATTATGAATATTTCTAAGTTTATTCCTCTGCGCAATATCTTTTATAATAACTGTATCATAAATAGATTGCAGATAGTCGTTTACTAAATCTTGATTATTTTGAGAAAGTGTTACCGCTTCAGGAAAACTGCTGTCATTAATGTATTTGCGAAATAAACGGTCGGTGTTTTTATCATCGTTGTTTGCCAGAATATATTCTTTAAATGAATAGGGTTGAATATTTATTGCAATATATCTACCTGTCAAAAGCGTAGCTAACTCGCTTGAAAGCAAATAAGCATTTGAACCTGTAACATATAAATCTATATTCTTTTTAGTATACAGGCTGTTTATTAGCTTTTCAAAATCATTG
The DNA here is from genome assembly GCF_022267315.1 of Maribellus maritimus. GTDB lineage: Bacteria > Bacteroidota > Bacteroidia > Bacteroidales > Prolixibacteraceae > Draconibacterium > Draconibacterium maritimum. The sequence goes on along the minus strand of NZ_JAIKLE010000030.1, from coordinate 75,119 downwards.
ATTAATTGAACTTCATCTAAAAAAATATAATATTTCTCGTCGTTACTTACATTTTTTATAATTTCATCATATAGCGCAGTCCAATCAGTAAAGTTTAAATTTTCTCTTTCTTCAAAGTTGAGGAACACAATATTTCTGGGAGAGATACCGCTTGATAAAAGTTCATTTTTAAATGCTTCAAGAAGAGTTGATTTTCCACAACGTCGAATCCCTGTAATGACTTTTATTAAATTTTGGTCTTTGAGTTGCCTTAATTTGCTTAAATATGTTTCTCTTTGTATCATACTTTTTTAATGCAAAGATATATCTTAATGACGAAAAATTGAATAAATTTTTAATTTCGTCATTAATTGTTTTTTGTTTATGCTTGTGCATAACGGTGGTGGTATGAGGTCGTGGCGGTCAGACGAGAGTCTGACCAGTCCGACCGAAACTGAAGTTGGGACGAGATTCGACTTGTCGAATCCACACAAACCCAGCCATGCCTTATACCACGTGTTAACGCAAGTTTTTTATCCAAAAGCAAATGTTAAAAAAGCAATTAAAAATGCTCCAATTGCACTAATCCAAATTACCCAATGTTTGGATAATGGAATATTTAGTGTAATCAGAACAAGTTCTATATTTAATATAATTTTCATTGCTAAGTTATAAGAATGGACTGTAAACCATTGCCAGTCAAATAATTTTTCCATGAACCAGATTATTAAGGAACCAGAAATTAAAAGGACTGCAAATAATCCCCAGATTATTATTGCCTTTTGAGTTCTTGCTGTCTTTGAAATAGTTTCTATTTCTTTATTTTTATCATCTAGTTCCTTTTTAGAAGTTGTGATTTCTTCATCTCTTTTATCAATTTTTTGGCTCATATTATCCAGTGAGCCTTTCAACTTTGATAATTCTGCTAAAAGATTGTTATGCAATTCTTCTTTTTCGGTTAATTCAGACCTTATTTTTTCCAAGTCAACATTTAAATTATTGATTTTTTCTTGGTTTTCAATTTCTTGTTTTTCAAGTATTTCATAGACATCCTTGTTTTCATCTCGGAGGTTTTGATTTATCTCAAGAATGGCGTTATCTATTTTCTCTTCAACTTTTTCATCATTTTTTTCTTTAGATAATGAATAAAGAAAATGTACATCAGTGGTTAGGTCAAAAGCTAACTGAGTATCCATGTTATTATATCTATTCAGCTTTGATAATAACTTCTCTTTTACTTTGTCGACCTTAAAATTAGAAAGAGCAGTCCTTAAAAATGGTTGCGTAACTAATACTTGAAAAGATTTTTCATATTCTGAATTATTTCTTTTTAAGAATGGTCTGTTTACTTGCATCCACTCATTTGTGGAAATACAAAATGGTAAAGCTCGCCTTCCTTTTAAAGCATGATGCGCATAAGTCGGAAGTTTTGAATCATGAGTTAGAAACCAAGCTTTTGCTTCAGAGAATTTGTATTTAAATCCGTTTCGAAGTTTTTTGATAAAGATTCTGTGAAAAGCATCATGTTCTATTACGGATTGACTGAAATTACCAGTACTACATGATTCTCTTAATAAGCTTTCTTCGTCTTTAAGTTCCTCGGATTTTTCAATCTCCTCCCTAAATTGTTCAGTTAATTTTATCCCATAACCTTTAAGGATATTATTTATGTGGGATTTTTCAAGAGCAAATTCTTCAATCGCTAGTCCATTGTTTATAAACTCTTTCCAATAAGAAACAAGAAATGTGTTTGTCTCTAGCACATCTATTGCCGCAAGAGCAATTTCTTTTGAATAAAGTGGCGACTTGAGAGCTTTTTCTGTGTTTTTTTGAATCGAATTATAAAATTCATCAAGTGTTTTTGTTGTTACAATCAATTCATAACCAAGTTCAGTCGCATAATTCATTAAATTATGAACTGCGTTTAAAAGTTCCGTGCCATGAAGACCAATCAAACTAAATAGTATGTTATTGTCAAGTACAAGAATTTGACCTTCAATGGTTTTTTTAAAATACTCCGTACATGCATCATCAATTTGAATTAGATGCCATAAGAAGCTAGCATTAAATAAATTATTTAAATAGTCTTTTCGGTTTTTTTCGTCGCTTTTGAAAAATAGTGGAATTTCTATTTGTTGAATTATATCAAGCTCTTTTCCTAATTTTGGTAATTCTTTTATGATTTCACCATTAATTTTATCCAACCATTTTTGTGTTTTAGGATTATCAGGATATAAAGTTGCAACTGATTCTTTTCCATGCAATACAAGCATCTTTGATAAAAAAGTCTGAAAGGACTGAACTAGCTTTTCAACATTGGATTCTGTAACAAATTTTTCATATTTTTTAATCAGATAGTCTGACCAATCACCAAAAACCCTTTCCTCAAGTTCGACTATTTTGTTTTGATTAATATCTGAATCTGCTTTCATTAATTTGAATCTGGGAGAGACATATTTTTTAGCAGATTCAATAATTATGATGTTTTCTTTTTCTTGTAACCTCTCTGCCGAACTCAGAATTTCGGCTTCTTCGAATTCTATTGAAAATGTAGTCTTGATATATTTTGCAACTTCAGCAGAATTGCACTCCAACATTGGGCTGTGAGCTGTAATACACTCAAGAACTAAATAGTCAAGTATTTGATTGTCTTTTTCATCACTGAGATTTGGTTCAAAAAAAGCTAGTTTAAATAATGCAGTTTTTACGTTCATATTTGTTTAGTCAGTGTTTTTTAAAATTTGCGTTAACGGCCTGCGGTATAAAATCGTTGCGCACTTCAAAGCACCAACTTATCAACTCGCTAAACCGCTGATTAAATGTTATTTCGTTTAAATACAGCACTATCCGCGCAATGTTTTATGACCGCTTGTTAGCGCCTGTGCTTTATTCATATTCTATTATCATTTCACAAGTTACTCTATCAAACTTATGATTTATCTTTTCTAATAATCCAAAGTAATTATAAAAATAATCCTCAGTAAATTCATCATTGTCTGGACATTCTGTGAATCCATTTCCTCTTTTACTTATCTGTTCTGTCAATCTATCGTTTAAGAAAATATATTCTTTATCCCACACTATTTCATTATCAGGAAAATCGTAATCGGTTTGTTGTATCAATCTTGCTTTACTATCAAATCGAGATGATGTTTTTAACCAGTCATTGCCATTGTTTTTAGTAATCCCTATTGATTCTTTATCAGAGGGGTAATCTATATCTTGCTCATATATGTAAATACTTCCGCTATAATTGGCATATCTATATTCTTTAATCATTCTCCCTTTTGAATCGTAATTATATGTTGTATACTCACTTAAAGAATCAGAAATAACATTGCCTTTATTATCCCTCTCCTTAATTTTTATAAGCAATCCAGCTTGATTATAAAAGTAATCAATAATTGTTGGACTCCATGAATTGGTTTTGGACTCATCCTCTTTTAAGTAAGATTTTGAAGTTTTAATAATCATGCCCGAATCATCTCTGAAATACTCTTTAATCATATGTGGTTTTCCGTTTTGATTATAATCGTATCGAGCAGAAATATTTCCATTAGAATCAAACAAAAACTTCGCATGTTGGAATCTAAATGAATTTTGTTCATTAGTCTCTGTGGTGTAAACAATTGCCTGTTTTATCAGGTTCGCTTTTATGAAATCAGAATTAAAAAAGTATTCATATAAATCCTCATTCTCAATGGAGTAATAAGTACAGCATTCACATTTATCCTGTCCATTTAGAATCAAGATATTTGTTATCAAAACAAGAGTTAATATGTATCGTAGTGTTCTCATAGCATTGGCGCTAACGGTCACCTGTATGTTTTCGTGGCGTCGAATATCCTTCCCCGGTGCTACGAAGAACTGCCGTTGCCGTTTTAAATTTTTTAGGGAGGGATTTTCTTTCCATTTTTTTATTAATCACTATAGTTTATTTGACAATGAATCAGTTTAAAAAAATATTATACAAAATTTTGTTTGCCATTAAATACATGACTATTGGATGCTTGACTTATCTATTGCTTGAAGCATTACTAAAATATCTTTCCAGTTAGCAAGTAAGAAACCAATTGCTCCACCAATAATTGCATATAAAATTTTGTTTTTAAGTTGTTTATTCTGTAATTCTAAATTTTCTATTGTCAATTCAGATATTCTTTTATTTATTGCTTTATCTTCAATTTCATTACGCTCTTCATTGTTTAAATGTATCAGCCATCCACCTTCTTTTTTTACTTGTCTGCCAATTTTTGTAAATCTTATTATTTTGTCCGGTGTAATCTCAATTAATTCGAAAGGAGGCTTTGTCATTAAATCAAAAAATCTCCTGTTTCGTTTATAGTACATTAAGAAATCCAGATCCATGCTTAAATTTGGTCTTTCACAAATATTTTTAAATATATCATCTATATTCTTGTCAATGTCCATATTCCAAGTTCAGTTTATCTTTTATTTTTTTAATTGATGCCGTATTTACATTAATCTCATCAGCGTGTTCGTTTAATGTATTGAGTAAATTGTCAATGTTGATTGCAGGAATCTTTGCTGTGTTTTCAGCAAGTTCTTTTACTTGCTCACCCAATTTTGCAGAATTTGATGCAATACCAGAAACCATTTTTGCTAATTTGGAAATTTTGTCATCATATTCACTAAATATTTTCACTTGAGCTTTTAAAGAGTCGTCTAGAATTTGAGCAGTATTTTGAGCATAATTTAGCATCTCAGAATGATTGTCCAACAATTTACTCTGGTGAAATTTTGTTTCGTCATTTGACCTTAATAACTCAACGATTGTTTTTAATAGAGACAATATGCCATTAATTTGATTTTTACTATCAGATGATTCTTCGAGAGTTTCAATAAATTCGTTTATTGTATCAAATAGTTCTTGAGCTTCTTTAAATGATTGTTCGTCTTGCATATTGATAGTTTTATATTGTTTTAATCATGTACAAATTGATTAGAATTTTATCATTACTCCTATTCCATGCTCGGCAGGTAGGATGTATGATTTTTTTAACCATCGATGGGCAACGATATTTAAAACTACACCAGTCGCGGCTACAGCAGAGCCGATTTTTACTATTAAATCATTACGGTCAACCAAATCATAATATTCTCTTTCTGCTCTCCTTAACTTAATAAAATAGTTTTCTAGTCCGGTTGAAGGCTTTGATGATAATAAGTCTTGATATGTCCTGAAAGCATCATTTGTGCCGTTAATTCCATCGCTTGTGCCATAAAATACAGCGGCAAGTCCGGCTACTTGAGCAGAATAACTAATCATTTTTTCTTTATAGAATTGATGTAAGCAATAATTTGTCGCCGAAATTTGTAATTGTATAGAATCGACACCTGCCTTAATCTGACTGTCAATATAGCGGTCGAATTTTTTTTGTCCCATTGTAAGCAGTGGGAAAAGCACGAGGATAAAAATTAATTTTTTCATATTTTAAATTATTTAACAATGAATCAATTTTTGAAAAATTTATCGAATCACTATATACCCCCATATTTAAATGAGTTATTTTTATTTCTCAGTGACACTAGTACCTTGCCCACCCAAATAATAACACTCAATAGTTCTACCATCGGTCGTCTTTCCGGTGAATTTGATTTCATATTCTGAATCATGATAAACGCCATTGTTTATTAAACTATTTAATTTGGTAATTGAACTATATCCTCCATCATTAAAATTCAAGTTTATCGAAACGTCAGATGCTATAAATGTTGATACCATGTTATCGGTAAAATCCCATATCTCGTTGTAAGTTTCAACCTCTCCAACAAGTTCTGTAATCAGGATAATACTTGCACCTTCTATGTTATAATCTCCGCTGGCAATGTCTTTGAATAGGTAGCTTGGAGTGTCTGACATAACAACATCAGAAATCATCAGCGTGGTGGAATATAATTTTTTGCCTGCAGAATATTGGTATCCACAGTAATTATATACACCTGCTATTTCATACACTTCTCCATCAATGGTAAACTGGTTGAGTAATTTGGGTTCAGGTTCATCTTTTGAACATGATGCAAATAAAACGGCGAATACGAGAAAAATAATTAGTTTATTCATTTGATTTAGTTTAATCTATTTATGCTTTTCTATTTCTTGTTAACCCCTCCTCAACGGTTTTGCAAAAACCGACGCGCGTCGGCCAAAAATTTAAAACATTACCACTGTCTTGTCATTGAAAAACCGAATAGCCATGAAATATACAGTTTGTTACCAAATCGGTTTTTACTCTTCAAAAGCGCAAGAGATAATATGGTTTTTGTCTTATGTTTCACGATTTGCGCTTTTTTAAACTGTTTGGTAACGGAAAATTGTAAGTTGTCGTTGCGGATTGCGGGTGATTGTCCGTCCGCAGGACGAAGACAATCAGGCGTGAATCCGGGGCGACAACCTGCACCGAATGCCGCAATGCAATTTACAAAATGTTATAGCCAGTTTTTATTTTTTAAAATCCTATTCTATAAACTCGATACCAATTGTCTTTTATTTTCCAGTTCGATTTAGGATGTTTTTCTATCAGATTTTCAATTTGTTTTTTTTCTTCAGAATCCTCGGTATAAACAAAATATGTCGATGGCGAATCAAAAAAATTTCTAAAAACCCAGAATTTTACTGTCAAAGTACTATCTGTCCTATTTTTATAAAATACAATGTCATTCCCACCATTAGAAACAATTGGAAACTCAAAAGGCAATTCGCATATCTGTCCACTTTTTCCTTTGCCTGGTTTTAATGTATTATTTTTGACTTGTTCTACAATTTTAACTCGTTTATTTAAAAGAATAATCCAGTCTATTTTCTCAATTGTCCGATTAGGTACATCTCTATAAAAAGTTAGAATAAAAAGACTTGTGATAACAAGAAGACTATAAAATCTTTGTTTTTTTATTTGATGTCTTTCCTTAATTAATTTTACAATTTGGATTATTGTCATAATTAACAAAAAAACAGTCATAAATATCCACTCGAAAGCAAGAATGAAATATGGAACAATGTAGTAATTCAAAAGAGTAATAATTATCCATATTACACAAATCCATATTAATGTTTTTTTACTCATACGTTCTTTGCTATGAGGCTCTGTTTAAATTGGCTATAACGAAGTAATATAATGACCGTTAATTATATTTCGGTTATAGTTTTGGATTTTGTTCATTATATTCCGGCAATACACCATAATATATTTACGCTCTTCATTTTTAAAATTAAAAAAGATCATCAATCGGATTTTTTAATTCTGAGAAACTGGTTTGTGATACATGAGTGTATATTTCCGTTGTTTCTGAACTGGAATGTCCAAGTAATTCCTGAATTATCCTTAAATCAGTTCCTTGTTCCAAATGATGGGTGGCAAAACTGTGACGCAAAATATGAGGATAAACTCTTTTTTTTATTTCTGCCTTTCGTGCCGCTTTTTTAATCACATTATAAACACTTGCTTCGCTGTATTTCTCCCCTTTTTTCTCTCCTTCAAACAACCATTTTACAGGATTATCATTTTTATAATAAACGCGCAACCCATCCAGTGTACCTTTTGCCAGCGGAACATAACGATCTTTTTTCCCCTTTCCTCCCCTTATCTTAACCAGCATTCTTTTTGAATCTATATCGCTCAATATTAAATTAATTGCTTCGCTCCGTCTTAATCCGCATGAATAAATAAGCGAAATCAGCGCCTTGTGTTTAAGGTATTTTGTTGCGTTTATCATTTCCTTAATTTCATTTTTGCTCAATACGTCAGGCAACTTTCTTTCTTTTGCCGGCCTCTGAATATCATAGCATTGTTTCTCCCTTCCAACCACCTGTTCATAATAGAATTTAATCGCGTTTATTCTTTGATTTTGCTGACTCGGAGAAATTTTCTGCTCTCTTATTAATTTTAGAATATAACTATTAATTTCCTCTTTATTTATTTGCTCTAAATCCCGGTTGTTAAAATAACGGACAAAATCTTTAAAATAGCTGGTGTAAATTTTTATTGTATTCGGGCTACGTCTTTTTTGTTCAAGTATCTCCAGGTAACCAGGGGGCAATTCAATCCGAAGTTTATTTTGTCCTTTTTTTTGTGGGTTAAAAGATTTTTGCTGGTTTTTGTTTAGCTCTGAATAATTAATATACGTCAGGGGGTTAAACTGAAGGTAAAACTTGTTCAGGTCGAAATCTTTTTCGTTTATGTACCAGCACCCCATTGTACGGCTCCACCGCGCAGGTGTGCCGGCACGTAACAAGTCCTTAATCTGCACATTATACGGGAATTCAACACGTATTACATTTTGCTCTCTGTGAAATCCTTTTTTAAGTGTTATGTTGGGCAGTGCGTTCAATGGTCCTGATTTTGATACTAAAATTAACAATCTTTTAATAAAAAGCAATACCCGAAGCCGCAGTGTTTTAATTTTTCAGTTAAGCTTTCATTTTTTGAAACAACATTCAAATGAATATCAATATTTTTTCATCTTCCTCTTTTATTGATATTTAGGTGTTTTTTGTATTATTTTTTTGGAATACGTGAGATGTCCGTTTTCAGAAAAGTCAATAGTGGTAAAGGTCAGTTATATAAATCAGTCATGTACTAAAACGAATCATATAAAAAGTAATATTGCCATTTTAACACTCCTAAAAAATCATCAGTGTCACTAATCAGGCATTATCTTCTGTTTCATTCCATTTCGAAGCAATCTTTTGGAAATCTTTATAGTAATGAAACGATTCCATATTTAGGTTTACAAGGCCAAAAGCCATGTTAGGTATTTCCAGTGTCTGAAACTCTTTTTGTAATTATGTTAGCTGGACTAAATATGCCTCAATAAAATCAACAAAGGAATGAATTTTATCTTCCTCTAGGTAAAGAACAATACCTTAAATGATTCCCAGAAGAATAATTATATCAGTGATGAAGAAAAACAAAAAATCAAAGGAATTTACAGATTGTACCGCAATCATCAGGTTAACTTACCGCAGTTTTTATACAACAAAAGTATTAGGGGCGATTGGAAAAGGCAAAATTATTACAAACCAACCAACGATGAATTTATCCGTCAATCGTATTACACTTAACCTAAAAACTCAGAATAGACTGAAAATGAAATATTATCAACTACCTTATAATTATACTAAATTATCAACCATTTTGTGAGATACGTTTATCAAATATAAACGGAACTTTGCTGACGATTTTACAAGATCGGAAATTCAGGTGGAGTGGATTTAAAATAATATTATACTCCTCAGGAATAACGACAGAAGGGACTTTAAGGGCTAAGTATTTTCTTTCACGTAAAAAGGAAGTGCCATAATTAATTGTTTCAGACGTAAAAGGAAATCCATCCCATCCTTTTACAAGAACTTCTTTGGGAACTGTATAAGCTTCTATGTTCTCTGGGATTTCAATTTTTATTAGCAACAAATTATTGGGAAGATTCTCTAAACTTGTTATATGAACAAGTTTTTCCCACGCAGCCAGGGATGCATGTTCGGACGTATAAATAATCAAACTGCCTTTTCTGTGCCATCTTCCAGTACCATACACCCCTCCTACCCCATCAAGCGCTGAATGTTCCTTATGGGCAATCCTGTATACAAACATCAGGCAGAAAATCCATATTCAATTGCATTTAACTCATCCATGACCAATTGTATACCGGAAAAAGTGTCCAGGTAGGAAACTGGTTTTTCGCCACCCATAGCCACACTTTCTGAATTCAACCAGTTATAAAATTTATCCCGGCTACCAAAGATATCGATCCCCTTTCTAAATAGTTTCGCTATATACAATGCCCTTTCTGACGGCCCGGGGGCAATCAGTTGTGATGGCTCCTTTTCCTGGATTGATCGAGTAGAAATTCTTAGATACGAACTCAGCTCCTTCAATGTTAAACCTGACTCCCGCGCAATTGACAAAAGCCTGGATTTCTGAATGCCATTCCTGGCACCAATCAAAAAATCTTTTTCTGAAATCTCCAGTGCACTCATAATAAAATGAATTTATTCGCTCAAATATACGAATAATTTCTGCTCTTTTGTTAATATGGCAATTTGCTTTTTTCATTAAGCATAAAATTTATGCCCAAAATTCCATAGTATATGCTTAAGTTATCTTTGCATTCCAGTTGTTTATATAGAACCATATTGAAAGTACAGATAGAATATTATAAAAAGGATTGTTTTAGAAGGGCAGTTATTTTTTGGGGTTCACAAATAACAAATATTGAAAATAGCAGCATGAAGAATAGTTGGAGTAATCATTTCATTATTATATTTAGTCTCAAAATTCAAAATTAGTATTTTAACAAAAAACCGTTCCTTACAAGTCACTTTCATATAATTTGTGTATATTTAACACATAATATACTGATAATCAAAGAAAGGGACTAAATCGAGACCAATTGATTTAAGTGCTTTATAAAATACTGAAAGACACGGTGATACGAGATTAAGTTCGAATCCCGGTGGGATCACTTGTCTTCAAAAGGGTATGATTTGTTTTCATACCCTTTTGTTTTTTTATGAATCTTTATTAAGCCCTATTCTGCAATATTTAATTTCCTTTTAACTTATTAATTCAGGTATTTTTCAAGTTTTATTTGACGTTTGAAAAGGCACAACTCACTAGTTTAAGTTAATTGAAACAGATGTATCTCTCATATATATTGCGGTCAATATATTAGCCATTTTGATCCAATTTTACTATATTTGGTTAATATTTTAACCATTCAAAAAATGTACTCACTAGAACCAACTCCGGCAGAAATAAGTAAAAGTTTAGCACAAAGACATCGGTTATTACGAAAAAAACTTCACCTTTCTCGAAAAGAAATGGCTGAGCGCTCAGGTGTTTCTTTAGGCAGTTTAAAGCGTTTTGAAAATACGGGAAAGATATCTCTGGAAGCACTTCTAAAACTTGCTAATCTAATAGGACGACTTAAAGACTTTGATTCGATTTTTCAAACCGATGACGACCTCAACAAGGTTGAACAGCTTTTTACCAATAAATAAGTATTATGAAAGCCATCGAAAAACTATTTGTTTCACTTTATATTGAAGGGCAGAAATACGAAGTTGGTGAATTAATTATTTCTGAGCAAAAGATTTACTTCCGCTATAACTCCGATTTCAAATCAACCGGATTAAATCTATCTCCTATAAGACTTCCCTTTAATACAGAAATTAATACTTGCCCAAAAGAACCTTTTGATGGATTATTTGGAGTTTTCAATGATTCGTTACCCGATGGTTGGGGCCGCCTGCTTCTTGACAGAACTTTAAGTTCAAAAGGAATAAATACATCCAGAATTACTCCGCTCGACCGATTAGCCTTTGTTGGCAACGGAGGAATGGGAGCTCTTGTTTACCAACCTGAATTTGAATCTGATTCAGAACTTTTATCAGAAATTGAATTGGACTCCATTGCAAATGAAGTGTCCCAGATTTTACAAGGAACCAGTTCTGAAATAATTGAAGAGCTATTTATACTTGGTGGCTCTTCTGGTGGTGCCAGACCAAAGATATTTGTGGCTTACAATCCTAATTCTGAGGAAATAATTCATGGAGAAGAAGAAACACCAAACGGTTTTGAAGACTGGATCATAAAGTTTGCATCCTCAATAGATAATCCTGAAATTGCAAAAATTGAATACGCGTATCATAAAATGGCATTAAAAGCAGGTATAGAGATGAATGATTGTAAGCTCTTTAAAGGAAAATCCGGGAGGTTTTACTTTGGAACTAAGCGATTCGATAGGAAAAATAACAAAAGGCTTCATGTTCATACAGCTTCCGGTTTAATGCACGATAACTTCAGGGCCAGTACAATGGACTATGGACATCTTATGGATTGTGCTTTTCGACTAGAAAAACATGTGAATGCGTATCGGAAGATATTTCGTTTGGCAGCTTTCAATGTTTTTAGCCATAATCACGATGATCACAGCAAGAACTTTTCTTTTTTAATGAACGCCAAAGGAATATGGCAATTCGCACCTGCATACGACCTCACGTTTTCCTATTCATCATTCGGATTTCACAGTACCATGATAGCTGGCGAGAGTCAAAAACCGGGTGTAGAACACCTTTTAAAACTAGCCAATCATTTTGGTTTAAACGATGGCAAAGAAATAATCGATGAAGTCAGAAGTGCGATTGCAGATTGGAAAGATATTGCGAAAGAATTTGATATCAGTTCAGAAACAACAGAAAGCATACAATTGGCACTAAACAAAATTGGAAAATCTAATTGAGGGCTCCTTATAATTTCAAAGCTTTCTTTCGGTTTTCAGTTTGCACATGATTCAAAATAGCATTAAAATCTTCGATCAAAAAGTTCGACATTTTCCGGTTGGGCTCACTTGGTCAATTTGGCTTTACAGAGGTATGGTTTGTCTTCATACCTCTGTTGTTTTATAATTAATTCATTAAAAGATTCAACAACTAAATACCTTATTTATAAGCACAAATTCCGACAAACAGATTTATCAATGATTTAAATCATCAATAAACCACCACTAATTTTGTGAAGATTTTAGGATGATGTTTCTTAACCGTTCTTCATGTTCATCCCCCCAATTTCCTAATGCAGAAATGACCGGAATTAATGTTCTTCCAAAATCTGTAAGGCTATATTCCACCTTTGGTGGCACTACAGGATAAATCTTCTTTGTAATCAATTCGTGGGCTTCCAATTCTTTTAGTTGAATATTCAAAACCCTTCGGGAAGCATCAGGAATTTTACGTTGCAGTTCGCTTGGACGTTTGTGTCCTTCGTTGATGAACCACAGCAAACGGATTTTCCATTTGCCGTAAAGCACTTCACCAATTAAATCTAAACCACAATTAAGGTTTAACGGAATCTTTCTTTCATACATTTTACAAAGTTACCCCAATGTTCAAAAATGCACAATAGGGGAAAAATTTATCCCTATGCAATTCGATTTTCCGTACTTGTTTCAATCAGACATACTTCTCATTTTTGCATCAAAGCATAAACAAATGGAACAAGTATTTAATTTCAACGACGAATTATCAGGTAAGATTGCTTTGGTAACAGGCGGTACCAAAGGAACAGGAAAAGCCATTGCTGAAAGATTGTCAAATGCAGGTGCAATTGTTATAATTACAGCCAGGAATGTACCGAAAGAAACCAATAAAAAACTGCATTTTATTTCTGCAGATTTATGCAAACCCTCAGAAACACAAAAGGTGGTTTCAGAAGTATTGGGAAAATTCGGAAGGGTGGATATTCTGGTAAATAATTTGGGTGGTTCAGAAACGCAGAGCGGTGGTTTTGCAGTTTTGAGTGACCAAGATTGGGAACAGACCATTCAAACCAATTTATTGGCACCCGTTCGTCTGGATAGAGGATTTTTACCACAAATGATAAAACGAAGAAGTGGCGTAATCATTCACATTGCATCTATTCAAGGGAAATTGCCTCTTCATAACAGCACCTTGCCGTACGCCGCAGCAAAAGCAGGTTTAATCAATTACAGTAAAGGTTTATCAAAAGAAGTTTCACCAAAAGGAGTAAGAGTTTTAACGGTTTCACCCGGTTGGATTATGACAACTTCTGCAACCCGAATGACGGAACGTATTGCCGAGAGTTCAAATACAACAATTGAACAAGCAACACAAAGTATCATGGAGGCATTGGGAGGAATTCCAATTGGCAGACCTGCACACCCCGAAGATGTAGCAGAATTGGTTGGGTTCCTGGTTTCTCCACGAGCCAACTATTTAACAGGAACAGAATTTACAATCGACGGTGGTACCATTCCCACTATTTAATAACTTAAAAATATAAGAACAATGAACTTACCAAAAGTAGTAGCCGATTTAGTCGAGGCTCAAAACAATTACGACAGTAATGCTTATGCAAACTGTTTTTCTGAAACAGCAATCGTTTTCGACGAAGGGAACACCTACAAAGGCAGAACAGAGATCCAAAATTGGATTGCCGATGCAAACGAAAAATACAAATCGGTAAAGAAACCGATTAATTTTGCGGCAAACGAAACGGAAAGTGTTTTATTGGCAGAAGTTTCAGGCAATTTTGAAGGGAGCCCTGTTGTGTTACATTACCATTTTCAAATTGCTGACGAGCAAATAGAGTCGTTGAAAATTACAGTCTAAAAAAAGAACAGTGACAGGTCACTATCACTTGTGTTTCTTCTGTTTTTTTTGCGTATAGAAACTTCAAAACCGAGTTAAAATCCTCCGACAAAAAGTTCGACATTTTTCCGGTTGGGTTCACTTGGCCAATTTAGCTTTACAGAGGTATTATTTGTCTTCATACCTCTGGTGCTTTTTAATTAATTCTTTAGTAGGATCATTAATTTATCAACTTTACCGACTATGCTTCTCCTTTATAATATTCCCCTGCAGCCCCTTCAAAATATTCGTCTCCTCATCAATAATTATCCCGAACTCACCTTATTTAATAAAATAACCAAAAGTACTTAGTTATCTTTTCACGCCTTGGAATAAAATCTGTAAAAAACAGGAACTAATTTTAAGTTGAATATAATAAGCCATTATTGGTAATGGGTCATTAATGCATAACTAAACTATATATCATTTTCAGTGTTACAATAACAATGAAATGGAAACTTGTTCATAAACACTTTCAGCCTTTTAGGCGGAATTATAATTGTCCGGAAAGTGTTGTTTCCGTAATGCTTAAAAGGGGTATTTAAAATTGTAAGGTTTTGTTTAAAATTCCTGAATTATTTACAGGTTCTGTATTGCTTCTTGTTTCCAAATGAAATACATATCAATACATCTATATCGTAAAATGATAAATCATGCTTTAAATGAAGGCATGACTCTCGATGACTTCAACGATTTACCAACTCCAATTGATGCTGTCGATAAAATTCAGGTTGTTCCGGCAAATCACTTTTTTAAACTGCACGAAAAATTAGATGAAAAATTAGGACCCGGATTTTCGGTGAGAATCGGTCAACAAATGAAAATAGAAGATTATGGAGTTTTAGGATTATCCTGGAAAACCTGTTCGTGGGCTGGCGAGATTTTTGAACGAAGTGAACGGTATTTTAAGTTGTTATCAAATACCTATTTCTTTATGGTTGAAAAAGATGTGGAAATATCCCGTATTTTCTTAAACCGCGAGGCTCACCGCCGGGGTATGGAATTATCCAACGAGGCTACATTATCTGCTACAGTTGTTGTGCTTCGGGCGATGACGGAATCCGACATTTCTCCTGTTGAAGTTTCATTTAAACATGCTCCTCCGGTAAAACTTGACGACTATACAAAGGCTTTCAACTGTCCCATTCTGTTTAACCAACCACAAAACTACATTGCATACAAAAAAGAAGATCTGGAAATGCGGACCGCAAAAGCTGATGAAAGCATTAATCGGTTCCTGGTTGAAAGAGTTGAAGAAGAAACAAAAGGCATTGAATTAAGTGCAAATAAAATAGTTAATGATGTTGAAAATCTGATTAAAGATGCTCTCCCAAGCGGAATCCCGGGTGTTGAGCAGATAGGACAAATAATGGGTATGAGCAGGCGGACGCTTACCCGCCGCTTATCTGAAAATAGCCTTACTTTTAGAGACCTGATTAAAAGAATACAGGAAGAAGTTTCAAAAGATCTTCTCAAAAACTCAGAAAGAAGTATTGCTGAGATTGCCTTTGAAGCTGGTTTTTCAGAACAAAGTGCCTTTAGTCGTGCCTTCAAAAACTGGACAAATCAGTCCCCTGTAGAATTTCGTAAAATCCAATAAAACACTTCTGGCGCAAAGTGTCAAAAGATTGGCTTTAAAGGTCAAGCATAAGTCTCCTTCCCAACTTAATTTTGCTTTGTGAATAATTACGTAAGAAAAGGTCAGAGTTAAAATCCCCGGCTAATGATAGCCGAGACCATTAGCAAATATTTTAAAAGATATGTATAAATTTTTATCGATTTTCTTAATCATTGCAGCAATTTTTAGTTGTAAAAACAATACAGTTTCATATTTCGATCAGGAGCCGCCATCTATAATCCCGGAATTATTTGCACCATCAATTGTTAATACGGACAGTATTGAACTTAATGTCGTTTTTAATTATGGCAATACAGAAATGTTCTTTTCAAGAATTGTGGACAACAGTTTTGTTATTCACCATTCTGAATTGATTAATGGAAAATGGTCTGACATTAAACCCATTAAAATGTACGATGATAATGTCTTGGTTTCAGTTGCCTGTGACCCTACAATTACCAAAGATGGAAAGACAATGTATTTTCTTGGTGTTGACCCAAAGGTTTATAAAAATGATGTAACCCGGGAAGAACTTTACACAATACCGCCTGATATTTATAAAAGTGAAAAAGTGGACGGAAAATGGGAATTAGCCTCGAAAGTGGATTTCTCAGTTTCTACAGAATATCTAGAAACCTATCCTGTTGTAACAGCAGATGGGAGTTTATATTTTCGTTCAAACAGACCAAGTGATGAAGGCGGAATGAACACCTATCGTGCACAATATTTAGGAAATGGAAAATTTGAAACTCCTGTTATCATTAACACAAAGACAGAGAAAAAAGAACCAATAACTTATGTTTCACCAGATGAGCGGTTTGCCATTACGAATGGACAAGGTAAATTTCAAATAACCTTTAATGATAAGAGTGAATGGACAAAACCGAAAGAAATACCATTAAACTATGAAACCGGCTGGCGTTATTATTGCCCTTATATGTCTTCTGACGGAAAATATTCTATCTACTCCAGAAGATATAATCCCTCTGAAAAGAAAGGCTGGGCAGGTGTTGAAAAAGGAGAAGTTTATTGGGTAAACGCTGATGTACTCTTCAATGCTAAAACAGAATAAAACATTTACTATCAATGTTACGGTTTGAAGAAGAATCAAAGTGCATTCAGCCGTTCTTTCAAAAACCGGACAAATCAGTCTCCAACAGAATTTCGTAAAATCCAATAAAAAATCTATCTGGCTCAAAGTGTCAAAAGATTGGCATTAAGGGTCAAGCAATTATCTCCTTCCAAACTTAATTTTGCTTTGTGAATAAATACGAAGTAAAATTCAATTCAAAATGAGAGATAATATTTTAGCAAGCGAAAATACTGGTAGAATAAGTAGCAGTTCAGTACTGAAACGACAAAGACATTATATCCGAATCGTAACAACAAGAAAAAGAGATAAGCAATGGAAAATTGAAAGGAAATTGAAATCGGATTTTACTGATGGCTCCAGATTTTTAAGAAATGTACTCATCCTGTTCAGCTTGATTACACTCATTCTTGTTATTGCTTCCTGTACTAAAGATGATGAACACACAGACCCCATCAATGATTTCGTATACATTCCGGACAATCAATTTGAATCCATACTGATTGAGCAAAATATAGATTCAGATGGAGTCGTCAATCAAAAAATTTCGAAAACAGATGCTCTGGGAGTAACTCATTTAGACCTAAACCCTTCTGCTTCAGACATGTACATTGAAGACTTAACAGGTATTGAAGGATTCACCAACCTCACCTATTTGTCTGCTTCAGGTCATCTGATGGAAGAAATTGATTTGAGCCACAATACCCAATTGGATACGGTGCTGCTCCGGGCAAATGAGCTCCATTCCATTCAGGGGCTGTCAAAGTTGGAGAGCCTAATAAAAATTGACCTGTCCTGGAATCTTCTGGACTCACTTTCATTCAAAAGTGAAACCATTGAAGTATTGCTCGCCAGTCATAATCATTTAAAATTCGTTGAAATTGAAAATGCAGATCAGCTAAAAAGTATCATTTTAACCAGCAACAAGCTTCCTTCTGTAAATCTCGGTACGTACCCCTTATTAGAAACACTGTTGCTTTCCGATAATCTTTTGCAAACCATCGACCTTGTTCAAAACGATAATTTAAGCCATCTGTACATATCGGGTAATTCACTGTCGGAGCTCAGTGTAAGCAGCAATCAAAATCTTGTGGATCTCAGGGTGGATCGCAATCCCAGTTTAACCTGCATTCATATCAATGATGACCAGCAGATTCCTACCGTTTCACTTTCGGAATATCAGAAATTGAGTTCGAATTGTAACTAGTAATAAATTTAAAAACAATTAAACAATGAAAGACAATTTTTTAGTTATCGGCGGAACTGGTAAAACCGGTCGCCGAGTTTCAGAGAACTTATCAAAATCGGGACACAACGTAAGGATTGCTGGTCGAAAGACAAACCCGGCATTTGACTGGGAAGATCCAGATACCTATGATGCTGTTTTAAAAGATATGGACAGAGCCTACATCGTATACTATCCTGATTTGGCCGTCCCAGGCTCAAGAGAAGCTATAAATATACTTACTGAAAAGGCTTTAAAGGCAGGCCTGGAAAAAGTGGTATTACTTTCCGGGAAAGGAGAGAAAGAAGCCGAAGCCTGTGAACAGATTGTTGCGGATTCAGGACTGAACTATACAATAGTGAGAGCTTCCTGGTTCAACCAAAATTTTAGCGAAGGTGCTTTTCTTGACTTTGTAATATCGGGAAATGTCGCACTTCCAATGCCCGGGGCAGAAATCCCTTTTGTAGATGCAGATGACATTGCTGAAGTAGTAGCCAAAGTACTTGTGGATGATTCCTACAACGGAGAAACCGTAACCGTTACCGGGCCAAGGAAAATGACTTTCAGGGAAGCGGTAGAAACAATAGCTGCTGAAATAGGAAAGGAAATTAATTATCAGCCCATTTCTATAGAAGAATTCAAAGATGGAATGAAAGCAGCCGGATTACCTGATTCGTATGTCTGGTTGTTTGGCTATCTGTTCGAAGAAGTTTTAGGAAACCCAGACAATCAGGAGGTATCACATGATGTGCAAAAGGTACTGGGAAGAGAGGCTATGGATTTCAGGGATTATGTTGCAAAAACACTGACAACAGGTGTTTGGAATCAGGATGTACCTGTTCGTTAAAGATTATGACGATGAGTAAGTGGTAGCAGGCTGAATAAGGCAATACTTCTTACTTACTATTTTTAATTCATTCAAAATTTTAAACAAATGAAAAATCTAAATTTAAAACATGCAATAATTAGTTCACTGGTCGTTTATGCCCTTGGGATCCTTGCATTTGTTGGGTCATATTTTGTACCAATCATGGAGGATTCTGATCTCCAGGCCAATATTGTGCTTATGGCAGCTATTATTCCGGCTGCTTACATAGGAGCTTACCTATACTATCACAGAGGAAATAGTACTCACGGATTTGTATTAGGAAGTGTCCTGTTTTCGAGTGCGATTGTACTCGATGCAGTCATCACCGTTCCTGTTTTCATTATTCCAAATGGTGGAAATCATCTCGCATTCTTTGGAGATCCAGGTTTCTGGCTAATTGGTTTTGTATATGTGGCTGTTGTTGCCACATACTGGAAATTAAAGGTGGTAAAACAAGTCAGGTATAGCAATGAATGCAATGATTCAACAAAACGTTTATTAGAATAAAAAATGAATACAACTATTTTAATTATAACGATAATATTTTCAGGTCTAATGGCCGGATTGTTTTATTCATGGTCAATTTCTGTCACTCCAGGACTAGCTAAAATTAATAATGTCAGTTACCTCCGGGCATTTCAGTCGATGAACAGGGCAATTATAAATCCCTTGTTTTTTGTTGTCTTTTTCGGCTTGGTGATATTGCTGCCTTTGTTAAGTTATTTGTCATACCAGACTTCAATTAGTAACCAGTTTTGGTATGTTATTTTTGCCACCATTCTCTATTTTGTTGGAATTATGGGAGTAACTATTGGAGGCAACGTCCCTTTGAACAATGCACTTGAAGCATTACAAATAGAGTCGATGACACCAGAACAAATGGATGAATTCCGAAAGAGCTTTGAAAGCAAATGGAACCGTCTTAACCTTATTCGAACAATAAGCTCAACAATTACTTTTTTATTACTGGTAATCGCATGTGTCCGTGAGTTTTATTCCACTTGAAACCATATCAAAAAATCACACAACCAACTCAATACCAATACAATACAAATAATTTATTTTAAAACATGAATTAAATAATAAAGTCATGAAAAATATAATGTTTATCGTAATTTATTTTTTAGCATTTTTTTTTAGGCTGCGATCCGGCGAAAGCAGAATCAAAAATCAACAACGACAGCCTGAAATCCCGGATAGAAACCTATCTGAACAGAAGTGTTGAAAATGGATATTCTGCATCGGTGTTGGTGGCGGTAAAAGGAAACATTGTTTTATCGGAAGGATTTGGATGGGCTGATAGAGAGAAAGAGATTCCAATTACCGCCTCAAGCGTTTCTAATATTGGCTCGGTAACCAAACAGTTTACCGCAAGCGCAATTATAAAATTAGTTGAGCAGGCAAAAATCAATACATCAGATAATCTGATTAAGTTTTTCCCGGAAGTTGCTGAAAATAAAAAAGAAATAACTGTTCACCAGCTATTAACACATACATCGGGTATTTCACCAGGAACAGGAGGTTTCAGGTACGACGAAGCTACAAAAGACCAGTTCCTGAAAGATTTTTTTGATTCGAAACTGTTAACTCCTCCCGGAAGTAAACACCGTTATGCCAATACCAATTACATTATGTTGGCAGCCATCATTGAAAAAGTATCCGGGCAAGATTATGAAACTTTTTTAACTGAAAATTTATGGAGGCCAGCCGGATTACAGAACAGCGGATACAAACACACAAATTATAAAAGCAAACAACTTGCTCATGGTTACTACTTCGATATCTCTGAAGCAAGCTGGAAAGACTGGGGGACAACTCGGGAACACCTCCCCAAAACAGAAAACCACTGGTACAGCATAGGGAAAGGCGATATTCAATCGACAGTCGAAGATCTTTATAAATGGCACTTAGCTTTAGAAGCTAATTCAGTTTTAGATGCGGAGTCGAGAAAAATGCTTGAAAGTCCTTTTACTCCTGAAAACGAAGATGGAACTTCTTTCTATGGATATGGTTGGGCAATTTCCCACACCAGCAGGGGAACCAAAATAATAACACACAACGGAAGTAATGGAATCTACTTTGCCAATTTTATAAGGTTTGTTGAAGATAATGTTGTTGTGATTGTTTTATCGAACACAATTCTCAATCCCGATTCTGAAAACGTTGCCTGGGAAATTGGCCGTATGGTTTTCAATCTGGATTATAAACCGAAACCTGTTTCGAAATTAAGTTATGAACTTGTTTACGATTATACGCAAACCAACACTCCGGAGAACGCCAAAAAATTAGTTCCTTATCTGGAAGAAAAGCTCAATGGTAAATTAAATGATAAAGCACTTTTTAACCGCTTAGGATTTAAAATGCGTGCTAAGGAAAATAAAACAGGATGGGGGTTAGAATTGTTAAAACTGAATGTTCAATTATTCCCGGATGATGGAAATCTTTGGGACTCACTTGGTGATGCTTATTTTAACTATCAACAAAACACAAATGCCATAAAAAGTTTCCAAAAAGCATTGGAGTTATGTAACAAACCGGATTGCCATTGGCGTGAAAATTCAGAAAGTAAATTGAGAAAACTTACCAGTAAATTATGATAATAAATACATATGAAAACAACATTACTTAACCCAACAAAAAAATATCCAATGGTTCTGCCTGATGGCACTGAAATAAAAACGGTGGTGTATTTGAACCAGGTAGTCGATCATCCCCGAATTGAAATCGGTGATTATAGTTATTTCGGGCATTTCGAGGTATTGGAAGATTATGCTTCATTTTTGGCCCCATATTTATTCCCTCCCAGTCCGGAAAAGTTAATTATCGGGAAATTCTGCCAAATTGCCCATGGAGTGCGGATAATTACAAGTTCAGCAAATCATAACATGAACGGATTTTCAACATTTCCATTCAACAATTTTATGATGACACCGGAAACCACGCCGGAAGAAATTGAAGCAATGTTTAAGTTTCCCGGTAAAAAGGGAGATACCATGATAGGGAACGATGTATGGATTGGGATGGAGGCCATTATTATGCCGGGTGTAACTATTGGCGACGGTGCAATTATTGGGGCACGTTCGGTAGTTGTGAATGATGTAGAGCCTTATACAATTGTTGGCGGAAATCCGGCAAAAACTTTAAAAAAACGATTCCCCGAAAAGGATATAAAAACGCTTCTTACAATAAAATGGTGGAATTGGGAGGTGGAAAAAATTGAACAAAACCTTGATGCAATTTTAAGTACTAACATCGAAAAGTTGCGAAAAACATAGCCCATCAATCGGAATATCAAATGATAAAAACTTTTTTATTCATCATATTACCTGCAACACTTTTATAATAAAATCTCAAGGTTGGGAAAGATCATGCTCAATAAATGTCTCCGTTTTTAATAAACCGATGAATATTTGGAGAATATGATGAACATTCTGGATATTATTGGATTGAAAGATATTTTGATAAAAAAGGCTGCCAAAAAAATGGCAGCCTTTTAAACTAAACAAAGGATAAAATCCTTAAAAATTGGATCCGCCTGTATCAAACCACAAACGGGTTGTAATTAAGTCATCACCTTTCATAGTCGCTGCCGCCGCGGCTATACCTTCAGCATTATTATTTCTCTGACTTACAGCAAATGTCATACGCCTGATCCATTCATCATCAGCAACAACCCCCCAGGTTGAAACGCTTTGGTTATCGTAGATATGAGGCAATTTCGGATATCCTGTCCTTCTGAAGTCGGCCCATGGCTCGTTGGGATTAGAAAATGAAGCAATCCATTTTTGAGTAATAATTTTTTCCAGTTTTGTTTCATTACTAGCACCTTCATCCCAGGCAACAGTAATATCTGTAGTCGCTTCAAAATTGTTATACGTTATATTTTCATAGAAAAGATCAACATAATCTATAGGAGTATTTGTATTATCAGCAATATAGGCTTCAGCTCCTGAAGCCCCCCATTGTGTAAAAGAAGCCGCAATACCTTTTTCATAATTTTCACGGGCATCACCCGCACCCGACCAACCACGTAAAGCAGCTTCTGCAAGGTCAAAATAAACTTCCGATGATGTTAAATACGGTCTGCGAGTCCAACTTTCAAGGTCGGTACTTACTGCAGAACAATCAGTATGATCAGTTTTTGCAGTTTTGTATGCACCATTAAGCACTCCTTTATACGGATAATCAGGATGGTCAGCATACATTGCTGCATCATATGTTGTTTCATCAAAGAACTTGGAGATACGTGGATCTTTAAACCCAACAAGGAATGATTCCATAGCTGCCGACATACGGGTATCCCCCCAATCATTACTTATTATTGTTGTATATATTTCGTTGCCATTTAGAAAGATATAACAATCGTCATCAGCAGAAGTGATTAAACCTGCAGAATGATTAATTGCCTTTTGTCCTTCTGTTTTTGCAAGCTCTGGGGCAACATTAGAAACACGAATAGCTAAACGCAAGCGCAAAGAATTAACAAATTTCTGCCACTTAAGCATATCTCCACCATAGATTTTATCAAAATTAGTTAACCCTTCATAGTCTTCATTGACTTCAAAAACAGCTTGTACCGAATCTAAATCTTCAAAAAAGTAGCCATAAAGATCTTCTTCACTATCGTATTCCCCTGTACCCCCATATTGTGAATAAATAAGCGGACCATAGTAAGTTGTTAATTTCGACATACCCATAACTTTAACCAGGTTTGCCCATTGAACAAAAACAGGATAATTTCCTGCTTCTTTCGCAATAAGTTTAACTTGCTCTGCAGGAGACATAATCCTGCTATAAATACCTCCCCAGTAATCATTATTGTAAGTAATATAATATGTTGTATTATTTAATCCTCCGTTAAAAATAGTTGGAGTTGACAGATGCATACTATATTCTTCCGAAACTAGGTTTTCAGAAGTCTGATGTGCGAAAATTTGATAGAACATAGAAGAATAGAATGAACCAATGTTATTATAATCGATGGTCAAATCACTTTCTGTAAGCTGAAGTGGATTCTCGTTCAAATCTTCCCACCCATCGGTACATGCAGTAAACAAGAGAGTAGCAATAAATATATATAGTATATTTTTCATGATATTAAATATTAAGGTTTAGAATGTAACATTTAAATTAAAACCAAATGTTCTGGCTCCGGGAGTAGCAAAAGCATCAACAGACTGAACACTTAAACTACCGGCACCCATTGTTAATTCAGGATCGTATGGCGCATCTTTATAGAAGAAGAATAAGTCTTGTCCTACAAATGATAATGATGCTTTTTCAACAGGAAGCCCGAGATTCCTAACATCAAAATTATAAGTAAGAGAGAGCTGAGTTAAACGAATATTGGTACGATCGTACACATAATTTTCTGCTATACCGTAACGGTTACCAACTGCTGTATAATAAGTTTCCGGATCAACTTCTGTTACAACTGTTCCTGATGTTTCTGTTATACCGTTAATTTTAACATAACCTCTGTCGCGGGCGGCGGCAGTAACTTCGCTTACTCCATAGCCGTCCATTATCATTTGCGTTACGCTAAAACATTTGCCACCAACTTTTGCATTAACCAAAAAGCCCAGTGAAAATTGTTTGTAGTTAAAACTATTACTCCAACCTAAACTAAATTTGGGCTCAAGTTTTCCCACATATTCCCAGGTATCTGTTCTTAGTGGCGCATGGGTATCTTCATCTAATAAAATTCGACCTTCGTCATCTCTTTTAAATTTGATAGCATAAGCATCTCCAATTGATCCTCCCTTATATGTCATTGCGTAATAACCTTCGTTTGAACCAAAACTGGCGTATTTTGTATCATCGTCAGGATAAAGAGAAACCACTTTATTTTTGTTTTTTGAGTAGTTAAGAGAAGTATTCCATGAGAAGTTTTTGCTTTGAACTGGAGTTGCATTTAACGTGATTTCAACCCCTTTATTCGTAATCTCACCTGCATTAAAATATTCTGACGTATAAATTGAGCCTTCATCTGTCTCGTAAGCTCTTGACAAAGACATATTTTTGCTTGTAATATCATAATATGTAAAATCGAGAGCCAGTCTGTTGTCTAAAAAACGCAAATCAGCGCCAAGTTCGTAAGTAGTTATCTTTTCTGGTCTGGCAGTGGTAAAAGGCAAGCGGGTATTTCTGGAAATAGTTCCATTCGCATTACTAATGGAGTGATTTGCGGTAACCACACCATAACCAACCGAATTATTGATGGTTGAACCAGAACCTCTTACTTTGGCAAAACTGATAAACGAAGGCAAATCAGCCATTTCCGAGATTACCCCTGTTAAACCTACTGATGGATAGAAATAGGACTCATTGCCCGTGCCTGCTAAAGTTGATGACCAGTCGTTACGTCCTGATAAATTAAGGAAAAGCATATTCTTGTAACCTATATCGAAGTTCCCAAAAACACCTTCTTGTATAATACGAGCACTA
Source organism: Maribellus maritimus (assembly GCF_022267315.1). GTDB lineage: Bacteria > Bacteroidota > Bacteroidia > Bacteroidales > Prolixibacteraceae > Draconibacterium > Draconibacterium maritimum. The sequence goes on along the minus strand of NZ_JAIKLE010000030.1, from coordinate 49,725 downwards.
CCTGTTGAACTGACCATAACATTTGTAGGTAAGTTCTGCATATAAAATTCATTGGCATACATCAGCTTAACTGTTCCGTTATTTGTGCTTATGCCATCACTTATTGATTCATTATGAGCTACACCTAAAATGCCTGTAAAATCAAAATCGCCAATTTGCTTTTTGTAAGTTAAGAGTGCATCAGTATAAAATATATCAGTATCGTATTTTTTATAATACCAGGTACCAGTACTGGAAACATTTACGGAGTTACCTCCGGCATAGAATTTTTGCTCAAATCTTCTGGCAGAATAATCGTAACTTCCCCTAACCTGTAACTTTAAATCTTTTATTACTTGGTATTCTAAACTAATGTTACCGATAAAACGTTTTGTTAAATCTTCTTTTGGTTGTTTATTAACAAGCCAATATGGATTCGACTGAAAATGGTCACCTTCTACAAACCAATTTTGCCAGGTAATGTTTCTATCACTTCTGTAATAAGAATAGTTTTCTTTATAGTAATCCATACTCTGAGCACCTAAAGATTGATCGGCAAGAGGTGTCGCTCCGCTGCGAGGGAACAAATACAAACTGATCATTGGATTAAGATAGTATCCTGCCCTGTTTCGGTTCTTTGTTCTTTCTTGGGTTAACATGATATTAGAAGTGATGGTAATTTTATCATCTAATAATTTTAATGTTTGTTTAAAAGACAAATTATGTTTGTTGTAACTGTTATTGGGAATAACTCCGGCAGAACTTGTATTACTATATGAAAAATAAGATGTTGATTTCTTATTTCCACCACTTACCGACAACGAATTCACCAGATTATGCCCTGTTTCAAAAAAATCTTCAATATAGTTATCAGCATAATTTCCTTTTGTATAAGACCAACTTTCGAATGCTCCGTTTTCGGCACCATAACGATACTGAAAATCCGGTAACTGATTCACTTGTTCGAAAGTGGCACTTGAACTAAACGAAACAGTTGTTCTTCCTTCTTTTCCACTTTTAGTATTTATGATAATTACACCATTTGCACCCTGGCTACCATAAAGAATGGCTGCTGTTGCTCCTTTTAAAACACTGATGCTTTCGATATCATCCGGATTGATTTGAGAAATACCATCCCCTTCATCGGCGCCGCCCCATATTGATACGGCACCACTCGGTTTATTATTCGCAATTGGTACTCCATCTATTACATACAGCGGGCTGCTTAATGAACTGACTGATTTAGCTCCACGCAAAACTGTCCGGGTAGCACCTCCGGCACCAGATGTGCTTTTACGAATTTCCATACCAGCAGTTTTTCCACTCAAACTATTCATGAAGTTAATATCTCTTGACTTCATCATTTCGTCTCCCGTAACCTGTTGCGAAGCGTAAGTCAGGGCTTTTTTATTACGTTGAATCCCCAAAGCTGTGACAACTACTTCCTCTACATCTTGTGCATCCGACTCCATGGTTACGTTAATTTCGTTGGTTCCGGCCAAAGGTTTCTCAATTGATATCATACCAACGAAAGAGAATTGGAGTGTTTCTGAGTCTTCTTCAACATTTAAAGAGTAGATACCATTAATATCAGTAACTGTTCCGATGGTAGTTCCTTTTACCAAAACTGAAACTCCCGGGATGGGATTTCCATCGGTGTCCAAAACTTTACCTGTAACTTTTTTTGTTCTTTGCTCTGCTTTCAGGTCATCTAAAATCACTTCAGCTCTTTCTATTTCCCTACCCGGAATAATTACAATTTGGCGATCGTAAATCTTGTATTCCAGGTTTGTATTTTCCAAAGCCTGGTCGAGAATTCGGTCAACGGTAGATTCTTTAACATCTACTGAAACTTCCTTCTTGACATTGACCTGATCGTCGCGGTAAAAAATGATAAATTCACTTTGTGATTGAATTAAATCAAAAACTTGTTCGATGGTTGCATTTTTTAAACTTGCAGTAAGTTTAGTGCTTTGTGAGTAGGTGCTACTTGCATAAACACTTGTAATACTGATCAGTAAAAGAAAAACGCTAATTTTCATAATCTTCAAAGCTCGAATCCAATACTCAGTTAGCAGAGAACAAGATTCATAATTGTTCTTTTTTTTCATAAATTTGAATTTTTGTTAGTAATGTTGCTAATGCAACGTTATTTAAAATCTCACCGGGCGATGTTGGGAGCATCTCCCGGTTTTTTATTAGTCTATCATTATTTACTGTTTAGTTTATTATTATTTCGTTTTCGTTGCTGGTTATTTTAAAATTAGATGTTTCGGCAATGATTTGAAGTACTATATCAGCGGAATTTTTTAAATCCAGTCGGCCCGAGAATGTTTTTGCTTTTAACGACTCATTTTCCAAAACAATGGAGACATTATAGTATCTTGATAGTCGTTTTGTAATTTCCAGCATCGATTCATTGTGCAAAATAATGTATCCTTCTTTCCAGCAAGTATAATTGCGGGTATCAACTTCTTTTTGTACGATATCTTTCGATTCGGTGAAATACACAGCCATCGTCCCGGGAACCATTGTAATTTTTGATTGTTTTAATAAGGTGTTTGATTTGTATTTTAATTCAACCGACCCACTTTCAAGAACAGTACTTGAGAAATTATCATCGTCATAGGCGCTTATGTTAAAAACGGTACCCAATACCTTTATTTCGACATCGCGGGTAATTACATAAAATGGCTTTTTTTCATTTTTGGAAACCTCGAAAACACCTTCACCTTCAAGATAAACTTCTCTTTTTGAGCCTTTGAAACCTGCCGGATAAATAAGTTTCGAACCAGAATTCAACCAAATAGTACTGCTGTCGGACAAGGTAATTTGCGTCCTTTTACCGTATGGAACAATTATCGTATTGTAAACAATTTCTTCTTTTTCGATTACTTGTTCAACCTTTTTATCGGTATCAATTTTAATTTCTGTCCCCGAAGCCAGGTATTCAATTTTCGATTCTTTACTTTCTATCTCAATCTCCTCTTTTCCGTTTATAATTATTCGTGTGTTATCATCTTTCGGTTGAGCTGTAATATTGTTAGCAAACTCAATAATATCTTTATCTCTCTGTTGTTCAAACATATAAACACCAAACACCAGAATAAATACAGCGGCAGAGGAACTAACCCAAGCCCAAAGTCGTTGCTTTTTATGTCTCGAAATCGAATTAGAAATCTGCTGGCCAAGTAATCTTTTTTCTTTCTTATCCAGTTTTTGAACAAATCCCCGGATAGAATTATAGATAATTTGTGTTGATTTGAGGTTCTCATTCTTTATATGAGAATCATCTTTGTTAAGTTTTTCGAATTTTTCCTGCAAATCGTCATTTGTCAGGATTTCTTCTGCAAGTTTCCCTTCAAGCTTTTTTCTCATTTTTTCTTTTTACTAATTACTATAAGAAGTAAAAGAAGGAAATATGGACACTGTCCTTCAAAAAAATTGAAAAAATTTGGCACGAAAAAGCCATTTATTTGTTATGTGTTGTCAATTAGTATTTTAAATAGCAATAAAATTATTGATTTTTTATCATTTACTGATGACAGCTTGGTCCGTAGGGTTTTTACTGAGCGATAGATATTTTTTCGTACTGATTCAACGGATATGTCCATTATTTCAGCGATATCATTATAAGACAATTCAGAATGAAATCTTAATATTAAAGCTTCTTTTTGTCGATCTGGAAGTTGAGCAATCTCAATTTTAAGCCTTTCAAGGTTTTCATCACCGTCATGAATGTCGGGGAAAGATATGTTCGATTTATTCTCTGATTCAGTTATGTTGTCAGAATAAATCAGCGATAACTTAACATTCTTCGATGTCTGGATTTTTCTTCTTAAAGAAAGAAATAGATAATTCTTTATATTGTTGGTATCAGACAAGTTTTTCCGGTATTTGTATAGTTCAAAAAAAAGATCATGAATACAGTCTTTTACGGTTTCTTTATCCTTGGAATACAATTGTCCGAATGAGAATAAAATATCAGCATAACGATTGTAAAGTTCGTTAAATGCTTCTGTGTCACCTGCTTTTAATCGTCTCCACAGAAAAAAATCATTGTTGCTTTTTTCCCCCATTTAGTTCAGTTAGGCTGGCGCAAAAATAATATTTTTATTGATCATTTCATTATTTCGGCCCGAAGCATCAATTTGTTCACGAATTACGCAATATAGTTTGTGACGCTTATAAGCTATAGAAAAATATTTATCAGGAGTGTTTCTCTATTGTATTTTAAAAAAACAGAAACAATACAATTTATTCAATTTTTTTGTCGGATAAAATAAACTGCCTGTTAAGCGCCCAGCGAAAATAACAATCATCTGTCTATATTTTTTAGTTTTGTTCCGATGCTGAAACAGGAAGGAACAACTGCTGATGGTCGTAGTTTATAATGGCATTTCCTTAATAAGTGGGGAGCAAGTGGCCCTGGCATTGGAACTACAAGTACAATTCGAAGTGGCGACTGGAAATTAATTTATTGGTACAAAGATCAACTTTTTGCATTATTTAATGTAGCCGAAGATATTGGCGGAAAAAATAACATGGTAGAAAGGAATCCTGAAAAAGTGGAAGAGCTTGCGATAAAATTAGGCCGGCATTTAGGCAAATTATTTAAAGATGATGAAATTTAACTATTACAAAGACTTTGAAAATATTATGGACTATGAGAAATATTATACCAGCACTACTGTTTAGTTTATTGATTTCGTGTTCACACTCCGTAAGTGTTAAAAAGATTCTTCCTGAGAACTGGGATTCTTATTCTGCAGGAGATAAAGTAATGGATGGCCTCGTAAAAGTTACAGCACCGCAGGTAAAAGGCGCACACGATGCAGAATTTGTTTGTTTTGATAACAAGGCATACATCATTACAATGGTAAACGATTCAATGCCCGGTGAATCACCCTACTGGCCATTTGTTTACAACACATTGTCTGTTATCGATTTAAAAACCTTACATGTTCAGAAAATCATTCCAGTTTCCAGGGGAAATCAAATTTTTGAAAATGATATATTGCCGGAGGGAGCTTGCTTTGTTCCGCGAATCATTCAAAAAGATACAAAAACATTGCGTTGCTTTTTTGCGTCTGAACAACCGGAAATAAGGCAGTCGCAAATTTGGTATCTGGATTTTGATGTTGAAAAGGAAGCATTTATTGACCGGATTTATCGAATGAAGTTTAAAACCGACGAAGGTGTATTTGATATGCAACCTCAGTATTTCTGCGAAGATTCAACCATAAAACCAACTGCGGGATTTTATCTTTTCGACTCGTTCAAAAATTTTGACGGAGAAACGTATGTTGCTGTTAATAATTTTATGGCAAAACAAAATGGCTTGGCAAAAATGAACGCGACTTTGGATACTGTTGAGCTTTTAGGATATTATAAAGATTCGAAAAAATTTGCGCTAAGTGAGTCATCGGTTAATCGTTTGCCCGACGGAACCTGGATGGCTATTTGCCGAAATGATGGACAACAGTGGGACGGAACCAACTATCTTTTTCAGGAAAGTAAAGATGGCAAAAGCTGGGATTTTAGCAACCGTTTTGATTTTGTGGTTAATGGAATCAATGCGAAGCCTACATTTAATAAATTTAACGGTATTTATTATTTAGGATGGCAGGAGAAATCGCAGATTGACGGAAAAGAAATTCCTCGTTGTTTGTTTAATGTAGATGTTTCAAGAGACGGCAAAAACTGGGAGCGAAAATATAGTTTTAAAACGGATAAATCATTTCAGTACCCAACTTTCCATGAATACAATGGAAGTATTTGGCTTTCTGTAACGCAAGGTGATATTGAAAATGGAAAAAAACGAATTATGTTTGGAAAACTGGAGTAAGTTGCAAAAATTTGAGGTTTGAAATAATCAAACTAAAATAAACCTATACAATGAAATTTCACTTTATAAAAATTTGTTGCGCATTGTTTATCGTAGTATTTGGAATGACTGCATGTTCCGATAGCAACAAAGAAAAACAACCTAATATCATTTTTTTTCTGGTTGATGACATGGGGTGGCAGGACACATCGGTTCCTTTTTGGAAAGAAGAGACACCTCTCAATAAAAAATTTCATACTCCAAACATGGATCGGTTGGCTGCCGATGGGATGAAATTCACCCAGGCTTATGCGAGTTGTGTTTGTTCTCCAACGCGTTGCAGTATTATGAGTGGAATGAATGCTGCCCGCCACCGGGTAACCAACTGGACTTTATATAAAAATCAAACAACTGACAACGAAGATGATGTCCTGGTATTTCCGAAATGGAATGTGAATGGAATTCAGCCAGTTGGAGGCATAGAAAGAAGTACTGAAGTAACAACGCTTCCCACTATTCTTCAACAAAATGGATATTTTACAATTCATTGTGGAAAAGCGCATTGGGGAGCGAAAGATACTCCCGGTGCCAATCCTTTAAATCTCGGTTTTGATGTAAATATTGGAGGTCATTGTGCCGGAGGACCAGGGAGTTATTTGGGAATACATAATTTTAGCGCGGCCTGGCGAAATGGAGGAACTATCTGGGATATTCCCGGACTGGAAAAATATCACGGAAAAGATATAAATGTAACGGAAGCATTGACGATTGAAGCTGAAGCTGCTATGGATTCAGCAATTGCTGCCGGCAAACCTTTTTATCTTTACATGGCACATTATGCAGTGCATGTCCCGCTCGAACCTCACAATCCTTTTTATCAGAAATATAAAGAAATGGGACTTGAAGAACCCGAGGCTCGTTATGCTTCGATGGTGGAAGGAATGGACAAAAGTCTGGGGGATTTAATGGATCACCTGGATGAAAAAGGGCTTGCTGAAAATACAATAATCCTGTTCATGTCGGATAATGGAGGACTAAGTGCACATGGCAGGGGAGGAACACCTAATACACATAATAAACCTCTGAACAGCGGCAAGGGATCGGCTTACGAAGGCGGTATCCGGGAGCCAATGATTGTAAAATGGCCGGGAACAGTCGAAGCTGGTTCGGTCTGTAACGATTATTTGATTATAGAAGATTTTTTCCCGTCAATACTCGAAATAGCAGGTGTTAGTGGATACCAAACGAAACAAGTCGTAGATGGCCAAAGTTTTGTTCCGATGCTGAAACAGAAAGGAACAACTGCTGATGGTCGTGATTTATACTGGCATTTCCCTAATAAGTGGGGCGCAAGTGGCCCTGGTATTGGAACTACAAGTACAATTCGAAGTGGCGACTGGAAATTGATTTATTGGTACAAAGATCAGCATTTTGAGTTATTTAATTTAGCTGAAGACATTGGAGAAAAAAATAATCTGGTAGTAAATAATCCTGAAAAAGTGGAAGAGCTTGCAGTAAAGTTAAGCCGGCATTTAAGAGAAATGGACGCCCTGCGCCCGTTATTCAAAGAATCGGGAGAGCCGGTTCCCTGGCCCGATGAAATTTAAAAAAAATTGTTGTTTTAGTTTTTGGCGTAAATTATATATTCCCTTGTGTTTGTGTAATTAACCTAATCCTTTTAATATGAAATTACAACTATCTAAAGCATTTATTCCGGTTCTGTTTATTTTAATATTGAATTATTCGTGTCAGAAAAATAAATCCTCGTTACCAGAATTGCCTCCAATGCCAGAGATTCCCGAACCGCTTCCGGCAAACTCTGTAGAAATGGGAAATCCCGATGATTTTCCCGAAGTAAAAATGGATTTCCCTATCGCCGAGGGGCCTTTCCACCCAACCTGGGAATCGATTGCGGAAAATTACCCGGGAGCACCGGATTGGTTGCGGGAGGCAAAATTCGGAATTTGGGTCCATTTCGGTGCACAGTCGGCCGGGCAAAGTGGCGATTGGTATGCGAAACGTTTGTATATGCAGAATGGCCGTTTTAAAAATCATTATGAAAATCATTTGCGTGATTTTGGCCATCCTTCTGAAACCGGTTACAAAGATATTTTGCGCGATTGGAATCCGGCTAAACTAGATCCGGCTTCTTTGACCAAAATTTATCATGATGCGGGCGCTCGTTTTTTATTGTTACAGGGTGTTCACCACGATAATTTCGATAACTGGAATTCGAAATACCAACCATGGAATGTGGTCAATTTAGGGCCGCATCGCGATTTGCTGAAGGAGTGGACTGTTGCTGCACGAAAAGAGGGGATGCGCTACGGCGTTACTTTTCATCATGAATATACGTGGTGGTGGTACCAACCTGCGTTTGGAAGCGACAAAACTGCACCGAAAGCCGGTATTCCTTACGATGCAAATCTTACGCTGGAAGATGGAAAAGGAAAGTGGTGGGAAGGATACGATCCTCGGCTGCTTTACACAATTAACTTGAATGAATATAAAGGTTTGGATGTGGAGTTCGCTCCTGCAAAAGGAATTTTTACCCGGCATTTGGAATATGCAAAATGGTATGCCACATGGTGGGCTTTACGAATTATGGATGTGGTTGAAAACTATGATCCTGATTTTATTTACACCGATGGAAATTCAACTCAGCCCTTTTCCGGCTTGAAGTCGGGAACGGGCTTCAAATGTGACGCCATGCAACGTGTAATTGCCGATTATTATAACCGGACGCTCGCAAAGCGGGGAGAGGTAAACACTTTTTCTGTTGTGAAATTTAGCCCGCCAAGAAGTGGAATTGTGAGTACACAAGAAGGTAGTGTTCCCCAAAATATAAAAACAGACCAACCCTGGTTCGCCGAAGTGGCAATGGGGGACTGGTTTTACGGACCCAATTTTACCTACGATGCAGGTTCTGTAATTCGTTATTTGGTTGAAAATATTTCCCGCGACGGGGCTTTTGCGCTTTGTGTTTCGTTGTTGCCCGATGGTTCGCTGGATAAAGGCAGCCAGCAAATGCTTAAAAATATTGGAGACTGGATGAAACGAAATGGAGAAGCAGTTTATGGAAGTAAAGCCTGGAAAAAATTTGGCGAAGGCGATACAATTAACGGGCAAATAAAAGTGGTACCGCGTGGAAATTTTGCACAGAAACATGCCGATTTTACATTTAATTCCAGAGATTTTCGTTTTACGGTCGGCAAAAATAATTCGCTCTATGCTTTTTGTATGATCGTGCCTGAAGCCGGGGAGAAATTGACAATAAAATCGTTGGGAAAAGAAGCCGAGTTATTTGAGAATCCCATCGCTGAAGTTTCATTGCTGGGATGTGATTCGCCCTTGGAGTGGGAACAAACTAACGACGGGCTGGAAATTATTTGTCCTGAAGAAACGGAATACAATATTGCTTTGGTTTTTAGGATTAGATAGAGGCAGCATAACAGAAAAACAATATCCAAACTTTATTTTTAACCTGTTACTTTTGACAATTTCAATGCATGTAGAGAATGGTTAAAAGAAAAGAATAAAGCTCATAGCTTGTATAGATACTGGGCATTATTAAAATATAATTTAACAGAAAACCCCCGAAAATTATCGGGCGGGAGAATAAAAACTCAAAAGCACACCCCATACCACACAACACTACTCTACAGACAGTTACACGATTTCATGAGTTTGATTTTTCCAGAAATAATTTAATAAAGTTCTCAGCGGTGTCCCAATTTCGTGTTTTTTGTTCTTTTGTAAATGTAGGCTGCCTGAAAAGAAAAATATTAAATGATAGGATTAGATTTAAACCAACTAGTTTTAATAACCATCGTCTTTATCTCTTTTTCTTGCGGGGAAAAGAGACAAAAAACGGTGGTTGATTCTCCCGAAAAGAAATCAATCGACAGTGTTTGGTTTGAATACAAAGGTGTAACAGCAATTGGTTTGGCTGTTGCCGATTCTCCCGAAGGACCGTACAAAAAATACGAAAAGCCGATTTTAGACAGAAGCCACGAAGTTCTTATCTGGAATATTAATGGCGGAGTTGCCGCACTGGCAAGTATAAATTCATCGTTTAACTTCCGGGAAGATGGTGTTAACTTTTCAATAGTAAAAAAGAATCTTCCACCTTATTTGCATGCTGCGCCCGGATTGTATCGCCCTTCTATAAGTTTCGATGCTGATACCAGTGAAGTAAATCGGGGAATTTGTATGGGAACGAAAAACAGGGATGTGTATCCAAAAAGATTTTCAATGCATTATGAGGAAAAATAGAAAGCTTAAACCAACTAAAAATGAATAAACAAATTATTGGACTTCAACTTGTGTTTATCGTAATTAGTTTATCAATACCGGTCATTGCTTCAGACTGGCCGGTATTAAAACATTACGATGAAAACCATATTGCAAAAATAGCTTTGCCAATTGGTGGAATCGGGACAGGAACCGTTTCGGTAAATGGTCGTGGGCAGCTGGTTGATTGGGAAATAATGAACCGACCCGCGAAAGGTTTTAGCACAGTAGTTCCGGGAAACGATGCTCCATTCTTTTCTATATATATGAACGATGGTAAAAAGAAGGTTACCCGTGGATTAATGGGGCCGCTTTTGAATTCGGAATATGAACACATGGAAGGCCGACCGGCTGATCATCATGGAATTCCGCGTTTTGAAACGGCGACTTTTGACGCTGCATATCCTTTTGGTTGCGTAAACTTATCCGACAAAAATTTACCAGTGGATGTAAAAATGAAAGTTTTTAATCCGCTTATTCCGACAAATGCTGACGACAGTGGAATTCCAATTGCCGTTTTGCGCTATGTTGTGCATAATAAATCAAACAAATCAATCAAAGTTTCTGTTTGTGGTTCAATCCGAAATTTTATTGGGAAAGACGGTTCAAATTATAGAAACGACTGGAAAGGAGACAATGTGTATGTAGGAGCCAAAAATAATAAAAATGAATTTCGTTCAGAAAGTAATTTGCGTGGCATTTATTTTATGCCGGGAGAAATAAGTGAGGACGATCCGGCATGGGGAACAATGGCTTTAACAACAGATACTCAGGGGGAAGTTTCTTATCGAACTTCTTCTGTGAAAAATGATTGGAGCAATGCAGTTCTCGATTTTTGGGATGATTTTAGCAAAAATGGCATTTTAGTTGAAAAAGATGAACAGGCAGATGACGACCCGATGGCTTCCCTGTCAATACAACAAACTATTCCTTCGGGAGGTGAAAAAGTTTTTCAGTTTTATCTCACCTGGCATTTTCCAAACCGAAAAGCGTGGTCGGAAGAAGTAATTGGGAATTATTACACTACGCAGTACAAAGATGCCTGGGATGTTATTCAGAAAACACAACCCCGCCTGGAAATATTGGAAAAAAAGACAATTCAATTTGTAAATGCCTTTCTGAATTCTGATTTACCTGAAGTTGTAAAAGAAGCTGCCTTATTTAATTTGAGCACACTGCGTTCGCAAACGGTTTTTCGAATTGCTGACGGACATTTAATGGGCTGGGAAGGTTGCATGGACAGAACTGGCTCTTGTGCGGGAACTTGCACCCATGTTTGGAATTATGAACAGACCACTCCTTTTTTATTTGGAGAGTTATCAGAAACCATGCGCGATGTGGAATTTAATTATGCCACAGCAGGCAATGGAAAAATGTCTTTCCGAGCGGGTTTGCCGCTAATAAAAGCGCAAAGTGGCGGAGCCGCTGCCGACGGCCAAATGGGAACTATTATGAAAATGTACCGCGACTGGCAGCTGTCCGGAAATTCTGAATTTTTGCAAAAATCCTGGCCAAATGTAAAATTGGCATTGAAATATGCCTGGATTGAGGATGGTTGGGATGCAAATGCCGATGGCGTTATGGAGGGCAGTCAGCATAATACTATGGATGTAAATTATTCGGGGCCTAATCCACAAATGCAATTTTGGTATCTGGGCGCTTTAAAAGCTGCTTCAGAAATGGCACAAGCCATGGGTGACAAAAGTTTTCAAAAAAAGTGTGAGCGTATTTATGAATCGGGAGCAGCGTGGACTGACCGGAATTTGTTCAATGGAGAATATTACGAACATCAGGTTTTAGCTCTGAAAACCAAAGAAGTGATTACCGACTATTCTGCTCCGAATATGCCAAAATACCAGCTGGCAAAAGGTTGCCTGGTGGATCAGTTGGTAGGCCAGTACATGTCGCATATTTGTGGACTTGGATATCTGGCGCCTACAGATCGCGTGAAAACTACGCTGAAAAGCATTTTGAAATACAATTACAAGGAAACGATGACTGACCATTTCAACAACATGCGTTCTTTCGCGCTTGGCGATGCAGAAGCATTGTTGATGGCCAGTTGGCCGAAAGGACGACCCAAGGTTCCGTTTCCATACTTTTCGGAAGTTATGACTGGCTTTGAATACACGGCTGCAACAGGAATGCTCTACGAAGGAATGGAAAAGGAGGGACTTCAGGTAATTCAAAATATACGCGCGCGTTACGACGGTTTAAAACTCAATCCTTTTGACGAGATTGAATGCGGACATCATTATGCGCGCGCAATGGCAAGCTGGTCGGCCGTTTTGGCTTTGTCCGGATTTCACTATTCAGCCATTGATAAAACAATTGCATTCACTTCCAAACCCGGAAACTATTTCTGGAGTAACGGATATGCCTGGGGAACTTGCCGGGTTAGCGATAAAGATATCACCTTAAATGTTTTGAATGGAAAATTGGATTTAGCCGGAATTTCAATGGGCGGTTCAAAAATCCAAAAATTCAAAGCGCTTATTCAGGAAGGAAAAAGTAAAACAATTCAAATAAACAAGTAAAACGTTTGAACATAAAAACTTATGAAAAAAAGATTTATTCTTTTCTGTTTTCTTTTGGTATCGGGAATTTCCTTTTCTCAATCCATAAGTAAAACAGTACAACTCTACAATGGAAATTTTTTGAAAGTGAGCTGCCTGAGTGAGCAAATATTCAGGTTGCAGGTAAATATTATTGATAGTTTTCCCATTTCTTCAATGGAGAAATATGGCATTGTGAAATACGAATGGCCCAAAAACAGCACACTGAAGACGGAGAAAAAAGGAGGCAAACTGCTTTTTGTAACTCAAAAAGGGAAATTGACGGTTGACCCCAAAAACGGCCATTTCTCTGTATCCGATAATGATGACAAATTATTAATGGCTGGTGGTTATCCGGCAAAAGAGGTACTTGGCGGAGGTTTTGGGGCTGAATTCGATCTTCAAAAAGATGAACTGTTTTACGGTTTGGGAGATACCGATCGAGAACACATCCAACACCGGGGACACCAAATGCGTTCGTGGGTTTCATACGGACAGGCTTATGCCCCAGCTCCTTTTTTGATGAGCAGCAACGGTTGGGCTTTGTTCATAAATACTACATTTAAGCATTACTACGACATTGGAAAAAGTAATCCCGATGAAATGAAAATATGGGGAAACGGCGGCAATTTTGATATTTATATCATGGTAGGCAACGATTATAAAGATTTGCTGAAACAATACACTGAAATTACCGGTTCACCAAGAATTTTACCTCAGAAAGCTTATGGGTTAATGTATATTGAAAACCGCGAAGTAAACCAGTTTGAATTGCTGGAACATGCCTCGAGATTCCGCGAAGAAAAAGTTCCCTGTGATTTTCTCGGCCTGGAACCCGGCTGGATGGAACACTACTATGACCCGACCGTTGAAATTAATTGGGATCCGGATAAATTTTTTCTTCCGGCTTGGTTTGGCGAAAAATTCAGAAATAAATATATGGGCGCGGTTACATTTCCGGGAGCGTTGAATAGAATTGGTTTTGGATTGAGTGTATGGACACTTTGTGAGTACGACATTACTTATGAAGCAGAACGCGTGGCTGCAAAAGAATTCCCGGAATTGTACCAGAAAAAAGAGGATGGATTTACGCCAGCTTTCGATGAAAGTAATTTTGATGCCGGTGCACACGAAGCCCGCTTTTTTAATAAAAATACCATTGTTGACCAGCCTTGGTTCGACCATTTTAAGTTATTGATTAATGATGGAGTCAGCTGTTTTAAGCAGGATCCGGCTTATATTATCAATGAACATCCCGATTGGTTTTATGGAAACGGAATGAGCGACGCTGAAATGCACAACCTTTTTCAGCCCATGTACCAGCGCCAGGTTTACGATGGTTGGAAAGATTACATGAATAAACGGCCGATGATGTATTTCTGTACCGGTTACGCAGGTTTGCAACATTACGCGGCAACCTGGGCGGGCGACGAAGGTGGCGGGCAAAGAGCCATGGTTTCGATGTTGAACCACGCAATGACCGCCCAATCGAATGTTACCTGCGACATGGGGGTTTTCTCAAAAGACGGTATTCACTTTGGCTTTCTTGTAGGCTGGGCACAGGTAAACAGTTGGTGGGATATTCGCTACCCCTGGTTTTTAGGAAAAATGGAAAAAACATTCCGGTATTATGCAAACCTTCGCTATCGTTTGATGCCCTACATTTATACGTATGCACATGTAAGTAATCAAACTTCGGTGCCGATTATGCGACCCATGCCGCTGTGTTATCCAAAAGACAAGGCTTTGCAGGACAATATGAATCAATACATGTTTGGCGAAAATTTGCTGGTAACCGCATTTACTGATAAAGTGTATCTGCCCGAAGGAAAATGGATAGATTACTGGTCACACAAAGAGTTTAAAGGGAAGCAGGAAATAAAACTTGAAATTCCGGAAGATAAAGGAGGTGGCTTGTTTATTAAGGCCGGCGCAATTATTCCGGAATGGCCGTATGTTGATTATGTTGGACAGAAACCAATCGATACCATGACTGTGCAGGTATATCCATACAAAGAAAGCAATTTCACTTTAATTGAGGATGAAGGCGAAGGTTTTGGATACGAAAAAGGAGAAATCGCAACAACAAAAATGACCTGTGCAGCCAATGAATCTCAAATTAGTTTTACACTTCATACAACTGAAGGCGACTATCAGGGAAGAGTTAAAGACCGAAAATATTTTATACATTTCAATATTATCCCGAAACCTGCTGATGTAAAAATTAACGGAACTACAATTACAAACTGGGAATATGATTCGGAAACAAAAGTACTGTCAGTTAGCGGAATAACAAACGAAGAAGAAAAAAAATTAAGTATTTCTTTATTATAAAAGGAACTCCTGAAGTGCTGTAACTTGAGGAAAAAAACCGAGACAAAAAATCCCACTCATCTGGTGGCTGAATAAAAAATAAATTGGACTGTCCCCGTTTTTGTTTTTTTTCTCTTATGGTTTGTATCGAATTTCAGGAGCAAGAATTAAATAAAGCGAGTAGTACAAATTTCGAAATTGGGAATTTTACATTCAGAAAGTGATAAAATGAAAAGTTACATTCAAAAAATATTCATATTAATATTTTTATTCTTTTTGCTAAAACCAAATGTTTTTGCGGATGAGCTATCGAAAGCAGAAAAGAAAAAAAATATAGCTTTTGAGCAGTTAAAAGAATTTCATAAACGTGGCGGTCTTCCGAATTTTTATCAAAAAATAGAAACATCGAGAAAAGTAAACGTTGCCTACCTCGGAGGAAGTATTACTGAAGCGAAAGAAGGTTGGCGAACACTTACCTATAATTGGCTAAGGGTACACTACCCAGAAACAATATTTCTGGAAACTGCTGCTGCTATCGGAGGAACAGGCTCAAATCTCGGAGTTTTCCGGGTTGAGCACGACGTTTTACAATACAAACCGGATCTTCTTTTTGTAGAATTTGCAGTAAACGATAAAAGCCAAAAACCGGACGACGTTTTGCGTACAATGGAAGGAATTATCCGGAAAACATGGCAGGCCAATTCAACTACCGATATCTGTTTTATTTACACGATGGTTGACGATCAGTGCAAAGAATTTCTCAGAGGAGAATTGTCTTCAACGATCCTGGCCATGGAAAAGCTGGCAGATTATTATGATATTCCGAGTATTCTGGCGGGGAAAAAAGTAGTTCAGCTTCGCGAAGAAGGGAAACTTGTTTTTACCGCAGATCCATCGGAAAACGATAATATAATTGTGTTTACAAAAGATCATACCCATCCCTTGTCAGAATCAGGCCATCCTATATATGCTTCTGTTATCGTAAAATATTTGGAGGAAATGGAAGCATTTGGAAAAGTTGGCAGCCATAAATTGACAAACCCTTTTTTAAACGACAATTGGGAAAATGCACAATGTTATTCGGTTGTCGATGCCAGGAAAACAGGCGATTGGGAATTGCTGAAAAATGGAGACGAGTTGGCTGATAAATTTGAAAAATTTTTACCTCAGATT
Organism: Maribellus maritimus; assembly: GCF_022267315.1. Classification (GTDB taxonomy): domain Bacteria; phylum Bacteroidota; class Bacteroidia; order Bacteroidales; family Prolixibacteraceae; genus Draconibacterium; species Draconibacterium maritimum. The sequence goes on along the minus strand of NZ_JAIKLE010000030.1, from coordinate 33,585 downwards.
TACGAAGGAAAAACGGGCGCAAAACTCAGTTTCAAATTTAAGGGAACTGCTGTTGGTTTATATGATGTAATTGGGCCCGGTTCAGGGAAAATAAAAGTAACCATCGATGGAAAGGAACGCGAAATTCAACGTTTTGATGCTTATTGTTCCTATTACCGGATTAACAATGTGATTCTTGAAAAACAGTTGAAAGATACGGTGCATACTGTGGAAATTGAGGTTATTGATGATGAGTTCGATAAAGAAAAAATATTGTCGAAAAGAGCTCCGGAAGCATTCATGAAGAATGAATCAGAATATAAAAACTACAATTATTTTTTGGGGAATATCCTTATTGTGGGAGAGGGCTTACGCTAAAGATTGAATGAAATGCAGCTTGAACAAAATATAAAAAATGGATTGCGAAAGAAAGGAAGTTTCTTTTTGTTGCTGACGTTTTTCCTTCTGCAGGTTTCGTTTGCGCAGAAACCAGATTTTGAGAAATATGCCAGTTTGCTGACACCGGTTTCCACATACACCATCTATAAAACCGACTCGAAAATGACAATTGATGGGATTGCAAAAGAGACTGACTGGAGTAAAATTGAAAGATTGAGTGACTTTGGCGACATCAGAGGAAATGAATGGCCGGAACCGTTTTTACAAACTGACGTGAAATTGTTATGGGACAATGAGAATATCTATGTTTTTGCGAAGCTTGAAGAACCTAATCTTCAGGGCAAAATAACAAAACGTGATGAATTATTGTTCAACGAAAATGTTTTTGAAATTTTTATTGACCCCGATGGCGATACGCACAATTATTTTGAATATGAAGTAAATGTACTCAATACTCTGTTCGACTTATTCTTAACAAAATCTTATCGCGACGGAGGAATGGCTCTGTTTACATGGAATTCCCCGGGATTTCAAAGTGCAGTTATGGCAAAAGGGACAGTCAATACTCCAACCGACAAGGACAAGAGTTGGACTGTTGAAATGAAAATTCCCTTTGCCGATTTGCGTAGCGCCGATGCTGTTAAAATTCCACAGGATAAAGAAATTTGGAAAGTGAATTTGATGCGTGTGGAATGGGAAGGCGGAAATGCTGCCGACCAGAAAGAATATCCTGACAGAGTAAAAACAAATTACTGGACCTGGAGTCCTCAAGGATTAATAAGTATGCACTATCCTGAACGCTGGGGGCTGATGCAATTTTCGGAAACAAAAGCTGGCGAAGGAAAAGTGAAGTTCGAAGTTTCGGCAATCGAAAATTTGAAAAAGTATTTATGGTGGGTTTTCTACAAACAAAAAGATTACAAAAAAAAGGTTGGGAAATATGCTGCTTCACTGGAGGAAATTTCGGTGCCGGAGCAGATAGCTACAGAAGTCTCGGATGGAAGCAAAACTTCTATCCGAATGTGGGCAACACCAACACAATTTACTGTGGAACTAAATTACGGGGATGAAATATTATCGTTAAATGAAACAGCCAAATTAAAGCAAAGAAAAAAACCAAAAATAAATTCTGAAAAAAGTATTAACCATTAGAGCAATAAACAAACATATTTACCAAATATGAAATCTAATTATTTCGTTATTTTATTGATTTCGTTATTATTTCAGGGAGTAGGGATAAGTAACGCACAAAAGCTGAATAGTTTTCATCCTCCTATTTCAAAAAATGAAGAACGGGTTCCCGTAAAAACAGAGATTCATAATAATGGCTACACCACACACTGGAGTGATACTTATCTGAATACTTTCCGATATGGGAACTTATTCAAAATGACTGTTCGTGACGTAAACCTTTCAATTAAACAAAGCAAAATTGACATTGCTGAAGAGTTGGGAATCATAGGCTTGAATTTGCAGGAAGGATTTATTAATGAATTGCTTTCTTCGGATACAAAAACAGTAAAAGAGCCATCGCTCAACGAAATGGAAACAACTCTGAAAAGTAATGATGTACTTGTTTTTGCTTCGCCCCATTCTGAAGTTGGTAAAAAATTATTGTCTCTTGCCGGCGACATTAACAGCTGGAAGAAAGATCTAACTGCACACCAGTTTAAATCGAACGACTGGCATCCAACTGATGTTTTCCGGTTGGAAAGCGGACAGCGAAAAATATTTGCAGTGATTTCGTCCGATACAGAGGCGTTCGAAAAATTGGAATCCGTTATTAAAAATATTCGTGAAATAGTAAGAACCTACGATTTCAGAAAAGGCTGGATGGGAATTGAAACATTGTACATGTCTGTTACTACTGATTTTGTGCATCCGATTGATGTTATTTCCCGGGGATTAAATGAAGGAAATTCCTGGTTTGTTTTTAGCGGTTACAACGAGTTCCGCGCGCTGGAAAAATACCAGTCGTGGATGGATGAAATTGGAAATCCGGCTTTTGTTGAAGCTGGTTCTTATGCGCCGGGATATGGACAACGAAATTTCGTTTTTGGCTGCGATAATTGGGACGGACTTCAGGAACAAGACATAAAACAACAAGGATATGTAGATTTTGTTAAAAAGAAAAACGGATATATTTTCCGCCAGGTATTTGACAATAAAGCTGACGAACACGATGTGTATGACGGCTACATTGTAAACGAAGGAAATAAAAAACAACTGGATAACCAGGAGCTTCCTTTTGTAAATCTTACTTCATCCTTTTCTGGTGGAGCAACGTCTTCAATGGTGTTGTTTCTTCCAAAAGGTGCTTATGTAAATAAAAAATCCATAATAAAAGCAATAAAAGAACGCCGAGAAGTAGCTGTTCTTCCACAAGGAAAAATCATTGGTGGAGACTATTTCAGACAAGCGATGCAAGTACTCGAACTTGACCGCATTTTCCTTGAAGATTATTTTGGAGATTATATAGATATTTATACCGAGACGAATGGCTCAGAAGTAAAAATAACCTTAACCAACTACTCAAATAAAGCCATTACCGGTAATTTGTCGCTTTCGTTGCCTTCAGCTTTGAAATTGGCAGAAAACGGGAAAGCAATTTCCCTACCTGCCAACAGTCAAAAAGAAGTGCGTTTCCCTGTTTCCATTGAAAAAGAAGCTATGGGAAAAACAAATCCTATTGGGATTGATTTTGTTTGGGATGGGAAGAAGAAATCGACTGTGACCATGCTGGATTTGCCACCTGCTATTTCTGTACCTCAATTGTTGTACGGACAAACGCCGGTTGTGCAATATCCGGTATCGGTTCACAATTTCACAAAAGAATCTTCTTTTCCTGTAAAAGTGCAGGTTTTCAAAACAGACAAACCCGGGAAAGCTGTTTTTGAAAAAATTCAGCAATGTGAAGTTGCGCCCGATACATACAAAGAGTTGGTGTTTGATATAAAAATCAAGGCAGGAAATTACAAGCTTGTTACAACGGCACTTGATTGTTCTTCAGAAACGCAGCTGGGCGTTGAAAAAGCACAAGGACAATCCACATTAACAACTGTTGATTTGAACGGTGATGGCGTGGATGAATACCAGATGGAAAACGACAAAGTTAAGGTGACACTGCTCACAATCGGAGCGCGTGTTATTGAATACATCGTAAAAAGTAAAGACGACAATGTACTTTTTAAATCATGGCCGGAAAAACCGGCAAATGAAAATCAGCCTTTCCGCGAACGGCATTATTATCCGTTTGGCGGATTTGAAGATTTTCTGGGGCAGCCCAGCATGGAAACACATAAAGTTTTTGATGCTGAGATCCTGAAAAGTGGAGGTACGAGCGTGAGTGTCAAAATGACTTCCGATTTTTATGGAAACCAAATCGAAAAAATATTTACACTTTATGGCGATTCACCTCTTCTTGAAGTGAAATTCAAACTTAATTTTACCAATAAAGAAACTGACATGTTCGGGCCGCAGCCTATTTTGGCGTTGGGAGCTGCGCACGATACTGTTGATGTGTTTATGGTTCCCGATGTGAAAGGTTTGTTGAAATACAGGATGAGAATGGACGAATATTACGGACAGATTTTCACCCTAACAGAAGGCTGGCAAGCCGGAAGAGATGAAAATGAAAACGTATTCTTTGTTGGCGCTTTTCCTGTTGATCAGCCCGATTTTTTGCACATGTGGATGAATCATCCGCGGAACTCAAGTACACGTCACTATTATGTTGAATTTCAACCCTGGATAAGAATCATTAAGAAAAATGCGATGTACTTTTCATATTATATGTGGGCAGATGAAGGAAATTGGGAAAAAGGCGTAGAAGCGTTGCGTGAGAGAAATCTGATAACAAAATCAAAAATAAACGTCGAATAACTTTTAAGAATTTGTTTAGAATTATTTAAAAAAACACCATACGATGAAACAAAAGATATCTTTTTTAATTCTTGCTTTTGTACTATTTGCCATGGGCAGCCAGGCAAAAAAGGAAGAGGCACAGCTTTCAATAAAAAGTATAAACCTCGACTATCCTTGTCCGGCAATTCCGTTTTATCATTTTTTTGCTGAGCTGGAATTGCCTGAAGCTTCGATAATTGAAGTAGAGGCAGAAGTAAACGGGAAAGTTTTGAGAAGCACTGATTTGTATCGCGAAAAAGATGTAATTGAAAAAGAATATCCGCCACTGTCTCATCGTCCGCCGTCGGGATATGGATTATCTCACGACGCCACCCTTTACAAAAATCCGAATGTAGTTGGATGGGTAAAGTGGGAACCCGGAAAAAAATACAACATAAAACTAACGGTAAGAATGAAGGAAGGCGTTGAAAATTCTTCTGATGATAAGTTTCTATCACAGACAGTAACACTTACTTCGCCCAACGACGCCAAAATTTTTGATACAGCTTGGAAAAATTACAAGTCGGTGGTGTTAAGCGAAACTGCCGGAATTGACAGAAAATCAGAAGCTGTGGAGGCGGTTGTTGCATTTTATCCGGATGAGGCTTTTGATTTAAAACGAGAGGTTCGGGTAGTAGAGTTCGATTCGAAAATCCATGCGGTTAAAGAAGTGCCTTGTCAGGTTTATGATTTACAAAAATACACCGAAGAAGATGATATGGCACCAGATGAAAATGGAAATCCGACACATGCGGTGCCACTTTGGTTTCCTACACTTAGCGCTCGCGTAGCATTCCTGGCCGATGTTCCGGCAAATACAAGTAAAGTGTATTTAATTTACTACAACAATGATAAAGCGCTGACGAAAGTTTATAATTCTAATTTGAAAGTTCAGGGTGAAATGCCCGGAATTAGTATAGACAATGGAGCTTTGACGGTTTCTTTGCACAATAATTCGGGGCACCTCGATCAACTTATGTTAAAAGATCGTCCTGATTTTCCATTGTTTCACCGTATGGAAACCAACGGCGCTGTTCACTGGAATCCCGGAATTTATTCTCCCCCACGCCCATGGACACATACTGCCGACTGGAACCCTCCAAAAAATATTAATCTCATTTCAGGACCAGTGGTTACTGTAGCCGAATTATGGGATAACCTGCGCGACATTCCCGAAGTTGACGCATCGGTTCGATATGAATTTCATCCGGATGTTCCATACATTATCACAACAACCAATATGCGCATCAACGAAACCATCAACTGCATTGCCTTACGAAATGGTGAGGTGGTTTTTAAACGAGAATTGATGACACACGCCGCCTGGTTCGACGCTGTAAGAAACAAAGTTATTACATACGATGTTACCGATATGCCTGACCTGACTGACCTTAAAATGGAAGACGACGTTCCATGGATCTCATTTTACAACAAAGACACACACATCGGTTTCGCAGGAATTCAGTTGTCATACGCCAACACCGGCATCGAATCGCGTGAACGCTTGTTAAATCCATACATGTACATCACCGGAGGTCCATGGATTTATTGGGCCCGTGCGCTGTCTCTGCCATTCCTTTCATCGAATATGCAACAAATGGTCCCGGCCATGAAAGGTAATTTCTTTACTGAAAAATGGGCTTACCTTGTTTTCGAAACAAAAGACGGAGAAGAGCCTTACCAACCTGTTTTAGATTGGAAAAAACGATTGACTCACCCTTTAAAAATTCATTTAGTGGAAGAAGTGGACAACCGTGTTTCCAAGTCGGTTCAGGAAATTTATATCGATGAAGGAAAAAGCGGCTGGGAAGAACGCGAAACCGGCAAACATCAAGAATAAAATAATCAAGAATACTTTAGAACAGAAGCTAAAAGCTTTTGGGGGCAAAAACAACGAAATAAGAATGTAAAGCCAAATAAAAATAACTCTCTTTCTTTATCCAAGGCTTGTTTTTTTAAAGTAAGAAATGCAGCCTGTGCAATCATTTACGTTTCTGCCGAAGGTTGATCTGAGAGAAATAAAATGCTCTGGTATGAAATGAGCCAGAGAGCTGCAGGTTTCGTTGATAGTGACAAGCAGAAAATTATAAAACTTTACGAGGAAATATTTCCTTTATAGTAATACACTTACAGGTGACAGGAAAAATGCCTCTAAACTACCTTGGATGTGAAGCAGCATCGAAACAAAAGACCTGATAATCAACCAAAATGGTTTAACATGAAAACAAAAGGTGCTTGTAAAAGAGGTTTAATAAAATTGTTTCTGCCATTTACGAACACAATTAAGGATAATATACCGTAAATGATTTGTTTTAAAAGTTAAAATATAATTACACAAAAAAGCAATGAGAGATTGTCGTTCTTTTTGCTTTTTAAACTCCTTTTTTATTTTTCTTTTTTGTGTATGGGCCTCAATACGCCATCGTAATCTTGAAACAAGAAGTTCAATATTTTTCCGAATAGGTTCATAAAAGTGGAAACATTATCAAAATGATAAAGTCTCCGCCTTTTGTTCGTATCCCCTACCCTTTCTTACTGAATCTGTTTCTCCTTCTGAGCTGCAAACTCAATTTTCCAAGTAACAAATACATATACTCTTATACATATACAACAATACTCTCATTTACATTTAAACAGAAAAAATGAAAATTACTGAATCTGAATTTCAGGAAATCTACAACAAATACTTCAAAGCGCTTTGTCTGGTTTCCTTCCGTTGTTTAAATAACAGGGATGAAGCTGAAGATGTGGTTCAGCAGGTTTTTCTTGATTTCTATGAACACATTGAAACAAAAACCATTCAGGGAGATGTGTACGCTTATTTAAAAAAAGCGGTTTATTACAAAAGTATTGATGTGATAAAAAAGGAAAAGTCGCAGAACAAATATTTTGAATCGCTGACAGCAACCGAAAACGTTGCTCACATGGAAAACCTCTTTGACAGCACCGAACTGGAAAAAACCATTTATGAAGTTGTTGATGAACTCCCTGAACAGTGTAGAGTTGTTTTTGTGAAAAGCCGGTATGAAGGAAAATCGAACAAAGAAATTGCTGCTGAGTATAACATTTCCGTTCGTACGGTGGAAGCACACATTTTCAAAGCTTTAAAGCGATTAAAAACAGCTCTGAAAGACCACCTGCTTCAACTTTTATTTACTTTTTTCTAAAAAAAATCAATTTTCGGGTAAGTAGTACCCGTCATTAATCCGACTAATAATTGAAAACATGAATAAAAACAGATTAAATATTAACGACCGTCAGTTATTTGAGTATTTAAATAGCACTGCAAGTGAAACCGAAATAAGGCAGGTAGAAGAATGGATAGGGCAAGGCAACGAACACAAACTGTATTTTGAAAAATTTAAAAAAAGTTTTGAGACTGCTGATTCCTACGAATGGTACCAGTCAATTAACGTTCAACAGAAGTGGGAAGAATTTAAAGTGCTTTCTGACAAACAAAAGCCTAAAAACAAGGTTCGTTTTCTCGCATCAAATTCATTAAAAATTGCCGCTTCTATTCTGTTGATTATAGCTGCCGGATATTTCATTTACTTTTTCACAAAACCGGCTACAATTACTTACGAATATGCTGAAATTAATCCGGCTGTAAAATTGCCTGACTCCTCCATAGTGTATTTGCAACCGGGGGCAAAATTAACAGTAAATAAAAGGTTTAACCGGGAAGCTCATCTTGAAGGAGAAGCATTTTTCAGTATTAGCAAAGACCCTCAGCATATTTTTATGCTTGGTTTAAACCAGTCACAGGTTCAGGTATTGGGAACTTCATTTAATGTAAAAGCAGGAGCTAAAATTGAAGTAAAATTATACGAAGGGAAAGTCAGGTTCCTGAGTGAAACAGATACCATAATTCTTCAACCTGGACAGGAAATAGCCTACAACACACAGAATAAGTCTGTTGTAAACGAACAATTTGATGACACAAAGACAAAGTTACAGTTTAGCGGTGTTTCATTCGGCAGCGTTTGCGAGCTATTGGAGAAAAAATTCCTGTATAAAATTCAGCTATCGGGAGAAATTACCGACGAAAAAGTAACCGGGCAGTTTACATCGGGTGAAAGTATTGATGAAATATTTCAGGTATTAAGCAAAACACTTGAATTCAGTTACAGCATAAACAACCGTTATATTACAATTAAAACAGAAACAATTAAGAATAAAAGTCCGGACGAAAACAATTGAAAGTCACGAAAACAATTAAACAATGATGAAAACAGATTACTTGAAAACAATGTTGCTCTTATTTCTTTTCCACTTGTCGGCAAAGGTGCACGCCCAAACCGACAGCATTGAAATAAGATTTGAAAATTCAACCAGGAGTATTGAGGAAATAATTCAAACGGTTCAGAACCAAACGCATTACTCTTTCATATATAAAACTGTTGATATTGAGCTAAAAAGGGAGGTTAAACTGCCAACTGCCAAAATTGAATTAAATCAGTTGCTAAAAAAAGCATTTCCCGAAAACAGGTTTGCCATTGAGGTTGAAAATCATTCCATAATCATAAAAAAGAAAATAACCGATTCTTCGCAAACCGAAAAGATAAGTAACTACTCGATCAGCGGATATATTACCAGCCAAAAAACCGGTGAAGCAATTATTGGCGCAACAGTAGTAGTCCCCAAAACATACAAAGGAACAGCAACAAATGCCTATGGGTTTTACTCTTTCACATTAAATAACTCCGAAACGCAGATTCAGGTTAGCAGCATCGGATTTAAAACAAAAAACATAACGATACCCAATGCTGATGACCAAACACTTGATATAAAACTGGAAGAAGAAAGCATTGCCATAAATGAAATTGAGGTAAAGGCAGAGGATAATACCCAGGCTTTGAGGTCGGTGAATATGAATACCAAACGCTTATCTACCCTCGATATTAAAGAAGTGCCAACACTTGCAGGCGAAGCCGATTTAATGAAAACAATACAACTGTTACCCGGTGTATCAACCAAAGGCGAAGGAGCAACCAACTTTAACGTACGCGGGGGATCTGCCGGACAAAACCTGATTTTACTCGATGAGGCAACCGTTTACAATCCTTCACATCTGATGGGATTCTTTTCGGTTTTTAATCCCGATGCAATTAACAGTTTAACATTCTACCGAAACGATTTCCCCGCCAATTATGGCAGCCGTCTTTCTTCTGTACTGGATATACAAATGAAAGAAGGGAATATGGAACGGTTCTCAGTTTCCGGTGGAATAGGCACTGTTTCGAGCAGGTTGATGCTGGAGGGCCCGCTGGTAAAAAACAAATCCTCATTTTTAATAACAGGAAGGCGGACTTACGCTGATTTATCATTCAGGCTTTCTGCAGATGAATACACCCGAAAATCAAAACTTTATTTTTATGATTATAACCTGAAAACCAATTATAAATTCAATGATAAAAACAGGATATTCCTTTCCGGTTATTTCGGTAAAGATGCGATAAAAATTACTCCGCTTAACTACCATATTTTTTGGGGAAATGCAACTGGTACTTTGCGCTGGAATCATATTTTTAACAGCCGTCTTTTTTTGAATAGCACACTGATTTACAGCAACTACAATTATGAAATAGATTTTCCCAGGGCAACAAATCCGGTGAATTGGGAAGCCGGCGTTTCTGATTTAAAAGCAAAAGTAGATTTTACGTGGTACCCAAATGCGCTGAATACGATAAAATTCGGGACCGAGTCTTCATTTAAAGACATAAATCCGGGAAGGCCCATTGATGAAAATTCGGTTTTTCAGGAAGTGCCACAGGCCAAAACCAACCTAAACAGCATTTATGTTTCGAATGAGCAAAAGGTAGGGCAGAAGCTTACAATGAGTTATGGGGTTAGATTAAACCAGTACAACCTGTTATCGCCTTATGAAGAATTAAGTTTTAATGGAAATGTATCGACCTCAAAACAATATAATTCAGGTATTGTAACAAACAAGTTTGGACTGGAGCCGCGGTTGGGATTAAGCTACCTGACAGGGAGAAATTCTTCTCTTAAATTTAACTACACCCGCACATTGCAATATTTACACCTGCTTTCAAATTCTGCAACATCATTTAGTGTACTCGATGTTTGGTATCCAACCAATAACAATATTGCACCTGCTTCCAGCGATAATTTCAGTATGGGCTGGTTTTTAAAGTTTGCCCAAAACAAATATCGTTTTACCAGCGAAGTTTATTACCGAAAACTCAATAATCAGCTTGATTTTGCCGACCATTCATTGTTGATTATGAACCGCAATGTTGAAAAATTGCTAAAGCCAGGGAAAGGTGAAGCGTACGGTTTAGAAGTATCATTGGAAAAAAATACAGGAAAGTTAACCGGGGCAGTTTCTTATTCTTATTCTCGAGTGTTTTATAAAATTCCAGAAATAAATGATGGTGACCGGTATCCTGCGGCACACGATCAACCACATCGGATTAACGTTAGTGGCGCCTGGCAACTTTCCAAACGTAGTTCGTTTTCTGCAAACTGGGTTTACAGTAGCGGTTACGCAACAACCCTGCCTGTGGAAACATTTGTTTATAACGATTACATTGTTCCGGTATATGGCAAAAAGAATAGCGACCGTATTCCGGATTATCACCGGCTGGATTTTGCATTTACGCTGAAGAACAAGGAAAAACCCAATCGAAATCGGGAAGGCAGCTGGGTATTCTCACTTTACAATGCCTACGGACGCTTAAATCCCCTTACAGTTTTTGTAGGGCCAAAAATGCAGGACGTTAATGTAGTGGAAGACCCCAATAAAATTGCCTATCAGAAATTTTCCCTGTTCTCGGTATTTCCAAGTGTAACGTATAATTTTAAATTTTAATTGGATGAAAAGAATATTATATATTTTCATATTGATACTTACCCAAATTTCATGTATAAATGAAATTGAATGGGAAGGCGCAGAAACATCTAGCAACAGTTTGGTTGTTGAGGGATTATTAACCGATGTTGAGCAGGAGCATATTGTTAAATTAAGCAGAACCTTACCTGTGGTGGGCAGTAAAAATCCTGAGATGGTCTCCGGTGCAGGGATAAGCATAACCGATGGAACAACAATCTTTGAATTAACAGAAAAGGAACCAGGAGTTTACGCGACAGATGATACTATAAAAGGTGAAGTCGGAAAAAGATATACTTTACATATTCAGGTTGATGGAGCGGATTATTATGCATCTGATTCCATGGTAGCTGCTCCGGTTATTCAGCCAATTGAATATGCCATTTCAGAGTTTAACGATGATTTCTACATGTTTACTTTGCGAGGTAATTTTGGATCTGCCGAACCATACAACTACAGAATGGTATACGAAATCCCTGAAGACGCATCAGCGTATTATCCATCCGGCTGGCAGGCACCAGATTGGTATACCAGGCGTATCTCGGAAAACAACTTTACTGTTTTAGATACAACCTATTTTATTCACGATGCTGTAGAGCCGGCTGCTTTGCTGATATATGGAGAACACAATCATAATGGGATTTTAAAAGGCTCAACTTTTACTGAATATTTCTATTCCATGAGCGATACCTACTATCATTTTGTAAGAGCAATGATGTCGGAAACCGAATGGCGCGGAGTTGGTGTTGTTGGTAGCATCCCGGCTGATGTACCCGGGAATATTTCCAATGGGGCCTACGGCTTTTTTGCTGTTTCGTCTGTTAAGACAATAGAAACTATAGTTGAGTGAAAAAGTCGATAGGTTTGTATATTGGGTCTTGAAACGAAGAATAGTCATGTAATTGGAAGTACACAAAATGAAAAGGAAATTGAGATTAACATTTTTATTTGTTTTTCTTTTTAGCACTTGTTTGGTCATTGGAAAGGAAAATACGAAGAAAGGCACATCGGATTTTAATACGGTATTGTTTAAGATTACTTCAGCCAAAAACCAAAAAATATCTTATATCTTCGGGACACATCACGCTTTTGGAAAACCTTTTTTTGACGCTTTGAAAAATGCAAATCAATGTCTGGCTGCCAGTGATTTATTGATAAAGGAAAATTTAAACATCCCGGGGCATTTAGCCGAAGACATCATAAACAAGCGGACAGATATAACAAAATGGAATAAATATTTGAATAAGGACGATCTGGCATATATAAAAAATATGTTTGCTACAAGCCCAACAGATTTTAACAAGATGACACCCGCTGAAATGTATGTTTTCTTAAACAGGTACTTCAAAGAACAAGTCTGCTTATCAAATAATGCCAACGGTACACACCAGTCATTAGATAATTATATTGGTTCCATAGCTGAGCAGTTGAACATAAAACAAATTGGACTGGAAACAACAGAAGCACAAATAGAGCTCATAAATAAGGACATTGAAGGAATGCCGGGAAGAATTCATAAAAAAAGGCTTTCAAGTGTCATCTATAGAATCAAATCCAAAGACACCAATGGCTGCGCCGAGATTGAATGGTACAAAAAAATGGAATTTGATTTTAGACTTGATCAACCTTGTCAAAATAATTTAATATTAGCGGATAGAAACAATAAATGGCTTAACGAAATAAAAGAACACTTACAAGAAAGTAACTGTTTCATTGTAGTTGGGTTAAGCCACTTAATGTTTAAATGCAGTTTAATAAATCAATTGCAAGATTTGGGATATGTAGTTGAACCTGTTAAGGTTAAGTAATTATCTTGTTTTCTTAAATCTATTTATTCAAGAGATATAATAAATTTACAACATCAAAAGTCCAACAGGAACGAGTAAAAATTTAATTTTATACGAGTTTGTTTTTGTAATGGATCTTTCATTAGCGCCTAAAACTATAGCTTTGAGGATACGGGAATTAATCACACATGTTCTGTAAAAATAATATCAGATGAGTATTTACTTACTATTGAGTTTGTTTCAAAAACAAACCAGAATAGTCCTAAATGCCCCCAGCCAAGTATTCGTTTTTTGTACCACATACCCTGCATTATTTTTTTTCCTGAAAAACCTCTATGTACACAGGGTCGATATTTGGGGCCTTTAAAGCAATCTTTGCCAGTCGCGGTTCGCCGGTCGTATTTTCTTTTATCTTCAGGTTTAGTCGACTAAACCTACCGCCCGTGTTAACTTCGCCCGAAACCCAACCGACAGGGCTTTCTACTGTACATGTTGTATTTGTAATTACAAACAAGGACGCGTCTGATTCCTTTGCTCCAACTTTAACCGATGGACTGCCCCAAATTTGTAACACTGGTTCTCCTTCATCCTGAGTAATACTTATTATTTGATCTTCAAATGAAGGAGATGAAATAGTCAGGACAGCCGATCGTTTTTCAACAGTCAGGTTTGGTGAAACCGTTACAACAACCTCATCGTTGTTAATTCCTGCTGTGGGATCGGTCGCTACCCAATCTTCCGAAGCAGAAATTTTCCAGGCTGTTTGTGAAGTAATTTCAAATGATTCAGAACTTTCTCTAAAACCAGACAGACTTAAATCTTTTTTTGAAATCTCAACCTCACTATTTCCTGATGCCTGACTAACTAACACAGCTACCTTTTTACCTTGTGCTTCAATTTCAAGGTGTGCAGACCGCCCTTTTCCGGTTTGATTTTGCTTTGCAGAAATTTCCACAAAAGCATTTCCTGATGCAGATTTTTTGTTCAAAACCACCCAGTCTGCATCCTTCTTTATTTTCCACTTTTTATTGGATTGGATATTAAGTTCAGTTGATTTTCCTCCTTCAGAAGCAAGCAAAACCACATCAGCAGAGGAAGATAATTCGGTAGCATCTATAAATTTTGATGCAAATTCAAAAAAAGCAGGCCAATCCGGTGCGTCAGTGTGTCCGCCGTCATGATAACGGTATCCCAACGTGCCTCCAATATAACCAACATCCACTTGTGGTTTGTCATCGTTCATCACCAGTCCTTTTTTACCCAGCAGTTCATAGGCAGGACTGGCGGCGGCAGCAGCTAAATATATTCCATAAGGATCCGACCACAAACTTTGATTTCCTCCATTTACAAAAACGGGGCGAGATGCACACATCGCTATAAGTGAATGCGCATCAACCGGACACTCTTCTATCTTCCGCGGAAGATATTGCCCCGGAATCAGTTCGCCGCACCACTGCAAAAAGTTACCAGCCATCCAGTGGTATTCCGATGGGGTGCCCGAATTCTCCAAATCCTGCCCCCAGTGTCGCCTGTTCATTTTTGTCCCCAAACTACCGGCATCACTTGGAAAGGCAATTGCGATACGCGGTTCAAAAGCGGTAGCGTATAATGTTCCTTTTCCGTATCGCGAATGACCGGTAAGCCCAATTGCTTTGCTATTCACTGTTGGGTCGGTTTCCAGGTAATCAATCAACCGGCTAATTCCCCAGGCCCAGGCTCCAATGGCTCCCCAGTCATCAGGTTTTCGCCAGTTTCCTTTATTTACCAGGCCAATTAAATAGCTTGTTAATCCAGCGCCATTGTCGGGCTGAACCGTATTCGGACTAAATGTACACACTCCCCATCCATGCGGAGCAACAATGTTCCAGTATTGTTCAGTTGAATTTCCAAATCCGCCAAAAACAATCATTACCGGAACCGGGCCTGTAGCGGTTGCCGGAGTTCGAAGTGTAGCTGTTATAACCGGTTTATCCCGAACTTCAGGATATTGCGAAATATCAATTTCCCCGGTAAGTTCTTTCTGAATATATTCCGTATTTCCTTTTCCTCCGGTTGTTTTCACCACATAAAATTTAACCGATGGTAATTTTTCTTCCGGCGGGAAGAATCCGTAAAGGCTACTTTGGAGGTCATGAGCAATTTCCGGCCTCTTCTTTTCCCACCATTCTTTTGCAGAAGTAATTTCTTCACCGCTATTCATTCTTAACAACGAAATTGGAGTATATTTCCCTACCCTGAAAGAATCTCTTCCCGGGAAAAAACCTTCGGAAGTATCATCGTAATTATCCCATAAGCCCCATGCCGAACGATTAAGATTGTGCCCGTTGTATGACCAGCTACCATCCGGATTGTTGGGATTTGACGGGACTGCACCTTTGGGCAAATTCGGGTCGTCTTTCCTTGGAGGAAGTTCCGGCAATGTTATTCCCATTTGAAGGAGCATTTGATTAAAATCCATTTCACGGGTAACATCTTCCGGAGGAAAATCAGGAAAAACCTCTTGTGATTTTGATTGAAAAAAAAGGATGCCAATCAAAAAAAAGGATGCGAAAATTTTCAGAAAATTATTCATAATTTATTTTGTTTAGTTTTCATTTTGAAACTTAATCAGCTAATTAAATCCTGATTATCATCGATTTATATTTTGCTTCTCATTAACATTTAGCAAATTTGAACGACGTTAATCTTTAATAACCGGCCAAGCTTTTCAATCTTATCAGCAATATGTCCGACGCCAATTGCACAATGATGTGCCGGCCCTTGCACAGACCATTGATTCATAAATTCTTTTGCGCCTATAGAAAAACGATAGCGACTATTGGTATTGCCAATTTGCAAAATTGGTCCTTCCTCCGCCTGGGCCTCTGCACATAACAGAAAAACTTCGTCTTTGCCTTCCACGACAGAAAGCAGGGTTACCGGGCCATTTTTAACATTCATCTGAATGGATAAGCCTTTGCCGGGTTTTCCGTGATATATGGGCAGCGGAACAAGTTTTACTTTTTCCTCTGAAATTAACGGGTGAGCCGGACCATCGTGACCAAGGTAAACAACATCGTCTTCAAAATCCATCAGATAAAATTCAGAAAAAGAGCCTCCTGCCCCAAATTCTGCCATTATTTTCATGGCTTGAGCGTTTTTCACCTCACACTCGCCCGCAACCGGGATGTTTTTCCCGGTAAGCAAAGTATTTCCTGCAATTACCGAGGTGACAATATTTTCGTATTCATTACCATCTTCTCCTTCGTAATAATACGCCATGGCTCCCAAATTGCGGGATTCAACCAACTTATCGAGTGCAACAGATGTTTTTGCAGCACGTTCGATTTCTGCAACTTCACATTCCTCGGAAACATCAAAAGTTTCGTTGAATTCTTCAATTTTCTTTGCTACCTCATCAGTACTAACCAAATCTCGGTATTTCTTTAGTTCGCACATTTCTATTAGCTCCATGTGGGTGCCAAATACAGCAGACTGTTTTGTAATGTCGGTATAAACATCGAGCATTCCGTTGTAATAGTGGCCCAATATCCCTAAGCGGTTATTGCGTAAAGCAGTAGCAACTTTAGCCGCCTCTAGCCATCCTTTTATTTCATTCCAGGCTTCATCATCATTCAGATAACCGGTTACCAGATTATAAGAAATACCTGCTCGGTTAAATACCGATGCGATTTCAGGAACCGAGCAAGCCTGACAGTGTTCTAACCAAACACCTGTCATTTTACCCCGATCTCCTAAACGGTTAAAAGCTTCATAATCTAACCGGGGAACGGGCTGAAGATTCAAAATCACCACCGGAACTTTTACTCTTTGAGCTATCGGCAGAACGGTTGATGATAACGCGTAAGTTGAAACATAGAGAAACACAACCTCAATATTTTGTGTTTGCAGAAACTCAGAGGCAGAACGAGCCTTTTCCGGGCTATCAACCATCCCCTCATCAACAACCTCTACTTCTGAGTCTTCGATCTTATTTTTTATTTGTTTTTGATAGTTTAGAAGATTATCCAGCAATCCATCAAACTGGTTCCAGTAGGTATTAAGACCAATACCCAAAAGTCCTATTTTAATTTTCATCTCATTATAATTATTCATTTCAAAAAGAACCCGGTGAAATACAACATAATTGTTTTGTTTGTGCTAAACGAATCAGGAAATGTCTTTTTCCATGTTCATTAAATTAGCCGTTGTTATTCTTTTAGCCATCTAACACGGTAAGAAAAAACGCATCATAAGGCCAATATATCTTATTTTATGCCCGACTAATTAATATGAGATTCAAATTTATATTTTCCTGACGGAACTAAAAAAACTGCGTAGGCGCCTTCCATTTTCATAAATTCCACTCCGGAATTTTTCTGAATTTTTAATCCACTTTCCGTAACATCACTGGCCTCATTCGCCGGGACATAAACCTTTGCCCGGGAATTCACCGGTATTCCCACATTCATCACAATGCGGCTACCATCATGTACCCAGTTATTTTTAATGGTACCATATAACGATTCAATTTTTGTGTTTGCATAAGCAAGATCCCCAGGGAATGCCGGTCTTATTATGAAATTCTTGTAACCGGGCTTTTCAGGATCACTGGAAATTCCCCCCAGGCCTTTGATAAACCAAGACGCAATTCCGGTATAACATGTATGGATTCTGCTGGGAACCTTTCCATTCCAATATTCAGGCCAAGTGGTTTCGCCATTGGCGAGGAAATATCCGTATGATGGTTGGCTGGTTTTAGAAAGATGATCGTAGAGAACATCATCCATATCTGCATTTTCAACCAAAAATTTTAATAACACAGGCACGCCCGAACTCCCCATATCCAGATAAGGATGTTCATTATGAATATCTTCTTTAAAATTAGCCAGCACGTCACTTTTTAGATTTTCAGGAGTTATGTCAGCTAACAGAGGGAAAGCTAGTTGTACCTGGCGTCCTTGCATATATATATTTGAGTCCGGTTTAAAGTAGCTTACCTGGATATTGTTTTTTAATAGATCAAGTTGATCTCCGTATTTTTTTACATCCTCATCGTTTCCTAAAATTTCAGCTATTTTTACAAAAGTTTGAAGATTATATGCATACACACAATTATTGAAATATATTGCTTCTTTTGAATTACCTCTTTCTGTTCTGAAATTGGGAGCCAACCAGTCGCCCAGGAATTTTCCCCAGTGCTCACTATATGGAGTCAACAAACCATCTTTTACATACAAAGACAAAAAATCCAGCCATTTTTTACTTGTTGTGTAAGACAAGTCTAATATTTTCTTATCGCCATAGATTTGATAAAATTCCCAGGATAAGTTTAACGGGGCGCTACTCCACATCGGGCCACCAAAATGCTCGTTAATTTGTGGTGCTGTATGGTTAATCCAGCCATTTTCTTCCTGAACATCACACCAGTCGCGAATAACTTTTGTGTATAATGCTCCTGCATTGTAGTTTGGCAGACCACACCCCCAAATGGTTGAAAAATTCTCTTCTCCGTATCCCAATCTTTCCCGGTGGGGGCAATCTGAAGTATAGCCCTCAGTTGTATTCGCTCTGAAAGTCCATAAGTCCGTTTCATAAATTTTGTTGAAAAGACTATCAGAACAGGAAAAATAGCCGGTTCTTTTTATATCAGTTCCGATCGCGTAAGCGGTAATATCTGATGCAATTGGCTTCTTTTTCAATCCTTCAATTGTAACAAACCTCCCGGCCATGTAATTAAACCGGTTTTCAAAAACCCCGACCGGTTTTCCATCGCTAACATAAAAACTCATCTGCTTACTATCCTGCACTGAAAGTGAATCGTCGTTTGTTCTGATATAAACCGTGTCTCCGGCAGAGAGATTAAACATTCTAATGTTCACCCAACCTGTAAAGTTTTTCCCAAAATCAATACGACAGGGATTTGAACCCGTAATTTGCTTTACATGCAGTGTATCAATAATACTCGTTGGTTCAATCATTTGGGCGGAAAGCTCAGCGGTAATATTTGCCTCGTCGGCAAGTGCCCAATTGCTGTCGTCAAAATCAGTTTTATTCCAGTTTTGAACATGCCGTGCCGCAACTATGGCTTCTCCACCATTGTCAGCGAACTCTGTTCCACCTGTATTTTCACTTGAACTTATTCCACAGCGCCAGCTTGTATCGGTACTTAAAATTACTTTTTGCCCGTCGCCTGAGTCTACTGACACTTGAGCTAAAATAGCAGGGTAAGTATTGAAATAACTATATCTTGCCCAACCGGGGCCAGTCCAAAAAGCAATGGTGTTTTCGCCTTTTTTCAGAAACTTGCTAATGTCATATGTTACGTATAAGATACGTTTATCGAGCCGGGTTAAAGTGGGAGCCAATAACCTTTGGGAATCAACTTTGTCACCATTTATATAAAGCTCGTGATAACCGGCCGATGCCACATAAATAAAACCTGAAGTAACAGGCTCATCCAGAGAAAAATTCTTCCGAAACCAAATATGCTTTTCCACTGGCGCTGACGGATGCTTTATCCATTCGCCTTTCCAGTCAGATGAGGACAACAATCCGAGCGTAAACTTTGCAGGTTTACTCCAATCACTTACAATGCCTTTTTTATCTTTTACACGAACTTTCCAGTAGCAAATATTCTCTGATTTTAATTTTTCTCCGGCATATGGTATTAATACAGAACCATCGGATTCTATCCAGCCACTATTCCATAAATCCGGATTATCTTTTGTAAGCAAAGACGGCTCAGAGGAAACCATTATCTGATAACCGGTTTGGTATTGTCCCCTAACATCATCGGCTTCTAAAAGCTTCCATGAAAACCGCGGAACCTGAACATCAATCCCGATCGGATTGGTTAGGTATTCGCACTGAAGATCTACAACTTTTATTTCGGCTTTAGCATTTAGTTGTGTTAATAATATTATTGTAGCAATTATTGCTTTCCAAAAATGAGTTATCATATGGCATTTGTTTAAAATATATCGAATTTTATGTTGTTAGAGCTGGAATTGAACTATGAATCAGTTAAAATTCACGATGAATGTTAAGGCAGATGTTTTCAATGTTTTAATTAAAAACGATTTCTTATCGAGTCATTAATCATTTCCGCTTGATACTTCTATTCAACAGATAGAAAGATTTAACAGGGTCGTTAAAGGATAGCATGTATTATTTAATAATTCAACATGCTATCTATCCTTATGATTCTATTTTATTCCCAACCAGAATTCTGAGGGAACTCGGCATCTGTATTCAATTCAATAACATTTTGGGGAATTGGCCACAATTCCCATGTAATTGGTAAAGAATAATTTGGATAATCTGCAATAAACATTGAATGATCATAGATACGCTGTTTCCAAACTTCCGGTTCCATACGAAGTAAGGTAAACCACCTTCCTTCTTCAAACAAACATTCGCGAATCCGTTCATCCAAAATACTGTTTATATCGATATCGCCAGCAGAGTACATCGTTGTGCATTGAGCACGCCCCCGAACTCTGTTAATTGCTTCTGCAGCCAGACCCGTCTGATCTGAACGAAGGTATGCCTCAGCTAACAGTAAATACGTTTCGGCTGAACGAATACCATAATTATCATGATTATATCCAAAATGCAGGTTGTCGGTACTCCTGTACGACCATTCATCAAGAGGTGTAATTTTAGAAAAGATAGGAGCATATTTTGAAAATACATTGGGATTGGGATCAATCATTGACAAAGGGACTTCTTTTCCATACATGCTATGGTCAGGATCAGTACACTTATACATCGTCCGAACCGTGACGTTCTCCTGATAACGTATATCTGTAGGATCCTTCCAAACATCAAAATAAGCATATTGAGTTGCTTTTGCCTCACTGATTCCAAAACCTCCCATATAAGCCGGAAAAGTAGCTGTATTATATTCCTCTGATACTGCTTTCCAGGGACCGGCTGCGGAACCCGGTTCTACATATTCAGGTTTCCAGCTAATATCTCTTAGCACAGGACCAAGAATAAATGGTTCCCTGGAAGTTTGACCACCTGTTTCATCTGATTGCTCATAAGTAGGAGTTTGTAATGTCCATACAGCTTCTGTATTTCCTATACTGTAATCATAATTCCCGGGGTAAAACAAATCTCCAAAAACATTCCCATCCGGAAGATATGTAGCTACTCCCCTGTTGCTTGAATTATCGTTAGGATTTGCACGAACTCCGAACCTGGAGGTCATCAACGGATGGAGGCTAATCGTTGCTTTTGCATAATTGATGGCGTTTGTATAATTACTGTTATCTCCCGTTTCAACCCCCATAGACAAATAAGCCTCGGCTAATATATGTCCGGCAGCTCCTTTTGCCACCCGGCCGTCTTCCTGAGGATAATCCGGTAAGTTTTCGTAGGCGTACAATAAGTCATCTATGGCAAATTGATAAGTCTGCTCGCGGGTAGACCGAACATAATCAAACCTTAGCTCTTCATCAAATTCTTCAACAATGGGTACTCCTCCGAATATTTCTGCCAGTCGAAGGTAAGAGTATCCCCTGAAAAACCTGGCTTCAGCGATTAATCTTGTCCTGTATTCCTCACTGCCCCACGATATATTTTCCATATTGGTTCCTAAAAGTGTCAGGTTCGCATAACTAACTACCTGGTACATTTCATTCCAAACAGTTTCCACGAAGCTTGAAGTTGTACTCCATGTACTGAAATTGGAAAATCCGCCGGTACCACCATGCCTCCAGTACGGAACATCCAGTACATCAGTTCCATTAGATTTGAATTCATAAATGGTTGTCCAGCCGTTGGTGCTTTGTCCGTAGTACCCATAAAGCCTGATATAGCACATGGTTAATTGAGCTTCAACCTGACTGCTTTTGTCAAATGCGTTCAATATCGTATAAATACTCTTAGGTTTTTCTTTCAGGAATTCGTCATCATTGCAACTTAGTACAAAAAGTAAGGCTACTATAGATAAAATTTTTATTGCTTTCATATTTCCGAATTTTAGAATTTTACGTTCAAACCAAAATTAAATGTCCTTGGAAGCTGGGCAATGTTTATGCTCCGAACCTCGGGATCACTTCCTTTCCAATGAGGGGAATAGAAAAAGAGATTTGAACAGGTAACATAAAGTTTAAGGCCTCTTAAACCATATCGACTTAACATATCACTATTAAAATTATAAGAAACATTTACGTCCTGCAATCTGACAAAACCATAAGATTGAAGAGCAATAAATTTTTCGTCCATATAATCCCACCTGGGAAACTCCGGACTTTTATTTTCAGCAGTCCAGTAGGTATGATCCAAAGTATTATTGTATTGATATCCGTCAGCCGTAAGATAATAATCGTTATTTCGTGCCATGCCATATCCTTTTCCGCCGAAAATCCCGTTAATTAAAATATAAGCTTCAAAATTTTTGTATCTAAATGTGTTGGTCATACTCATATGAAAATTTTCTTTTGAGTAGCCCAGAATTGTACGATCTGCCGCAGTTAATTGCCCATCGCCAGACAGGTCGGCATACTTTGCATCTCCGGGAGTAGCAGATATATTTGACAAATAATTCTCTTCTCCTTCCTGAACAATCCCATCCCATTTATAACCATAGATTGCCCCTAAAGACTTACCAAGGAATAAACTATTCGCAATATCATCCTGTCCATCGCCATAAAGTTCTACCAATTTATTCCGGTTAATATAAAATATAAGTCCTGTATTCCACTGAAAATCTCCTTTACTAACCGTTAAACCTGATATATTAAGTTCAGCTCCCCAGTTATCTACTCTTCCCATGGTTGCGTACTGAGTTGTTAAACCTGTCCCCATTACAGGAATCACCCGTTCAAATATTTGATCTTTTGTTATTGATTTATAACCGTCGAACCCAATATGTAAACGTCTCTGCAATATATCGCCTTCAAATCCATAATTAACCGAAGTAGTAGATTCCCATCCGAGCTCGCTGTTTCCTAAAGCTGAAAGACTTTGCCCGTATACCACATCACCGAAGTAATAAATATTCTGTCCTCCGCGGCCCATGGCGACTGTTGAAAGTGTTCCGTACGGAGCTAAAGACTGATTCCCATTTAATCCCCACGAAAGTTTAAGTTTCAAATTATCAATAGTATGGACATTTTTCATAAATCCCTCGTTTGAGATTGTCCATGCCCCACCAACTGCGGGAAAGAATCCCCATTTCTTGTCGGTCCCAAAAACAGAGGATCCATCGTAACGGGTTGAAATATTCAGGTGATAAGTATTTTTAAGTGAATAGTTCATGCGGGCTAAATATCCAATATCATTGTGAAGAGAATAATTGAAATTTTCAATTTTCTGGACTTCAGCATTTGGAAGTCCGTAAACTCCTAAAATTGTATTTCCTATCCCGGTAAAGTCTGAACCGGAAATCCTTTTATTTTCAATTTTAGTTGAATTCCGGGTGTAAACCAAAGATGCATTGATATAGTGATCATTAATTTCTCTTGTGTAATTTAAAATATTATCTAGCACCCACGATGTATTTGAGCTCTCAATTATATAACCGTTAGCGTCGATTAGGTGCATGTCAAAAATTTCCGTAGTATACCCGTCATCTCCAAGGCTCATTTCCGGATAGTTTGTTTCATGTGTAAAATGCCTTGTATCTGAAGAACGTAAGGTATACGAACCATTAACTCTGAAGCTTAATCCGGTAACCTTTGGAATATCAATATTAATAAAACCACCTAAAATATTCGTTTTCCGGTTCATTTCGTGATCGACGCCATTATAAGTATTCCATAGTGGATTGACGGCGGTAACATCCTTTCCATCCACATGCTTTCTCATATTACCATTTTGCAGCAAAGATTCTCCAAAAGGAGTTAGGTGAATAGCTGCTCCATAGCTTGGACTAACCCCATCATAATTATTTAAGATTGTGCTTGCATTTGCGCCTATTTCAATATAGTCGGCCACATTCGTACTAACTTTGGCTGAAAATGTTTTTCTTGAATAATCATCTCCGTAATAATTTCCTTTTTGATCCTGAAAACCGCTGGATAGGTAAAAATTTGTATACTCAGTTGCTCCCGAAAAACTAAGCGAGTAGTTTTGTAATATTCCTGTACGAACAATGTAATCCCTCCAGTTTGTTGTTGTACCTGCTTCGTAATTCGCTCTTTCCAGAGGGCTCATCCATGCAGGGTCTGCATCGGGTGCATACCCCGATCTCCGATTCATTAACTCTAAATATCCCTGAGGATCTCTCATTTCAGGTTTGTTGTCAGGTGTAGATAAAGCAACCGAAGAGTCAAACACAATAGATGGCTTACCAGACTTTCCTTTTTTTGTTGTTATCATAACAACTCCATTGGCTGCCTTTGAACCGTATGCAGCTAAAGAGGTTGCATCTTTTAATACTGTAATGGTTTCTATGTTATTTATATCTATATCGTTAAGTCCGCCGCTAAAAATTACGCCGTCTACGATAAAAAGAGGAGATGAACCACCTGAAATTGATTTTTGTCCCCGGATGAGAATCTCAGGAACTTCTCCAGCCTCTCCATTTTGGGTTAGGTTAACGCCAGATGTAGTTCCGCGTAAAAGACTTAAGGCGTTTGTTGTTGTGTTTAAAGCAGCAGGCGAATCTTCAATCTTCAAGGTGGTTACCGAACCTGTAAAATTTTGTCGGGATGTTGTACCATAACCAATTGCGACGACTTCTTCAATTCCAATTGCTTCTTCTTGCATTACAACATCAATTTCTGTTTTGGGACCAACAATTACCTCCTGTGTTCGCATCCCAATAAATGAAAACTGCAGAATTGCTTCACCAGAAACGTTAGCTAACGAGTATGCACCGCTGGCATTGGTAACAGTACCATTCGTTGTTTCTTTAACTACAACTGTTACCCCTGGCAGCGGAGCGCCGGAAGAATCGGTAACTTTCCCTGATACAGTTTTTTGTTGTCCAACTGCCGACTCTTGTTTACTGGTAAGCACAATCTGTCGATCGCTAATCTCATATACTATTTTCGTATCTTCAAGCAATTGATTCAGGATTGTTACGATTGGTTGATCTTCACATTTAATACTTTTTCGCTGATTTACGTCAATAACCGTTGCATCAAACATAAAATAGAATTCAGATTCGTCTTCTATCTTATTAAGAATATTTATGATTGTTTCACCCTGTAGATTAAGGCTTAAACGTTTTGTTTGTGCATAACTTTCCAAAGCAAAAGTTTGGGTAATACTAATCAAGAACAATAATACAACGATCCTCATTTTTCTTAAAAAATTGGACTTCCGGATATTGTATACTCCGGAAATCAATTCACAATAAATTTTTTTCATAAATTTGTTTTGATTTGGATTATTAGAAATTCAAATTGACTATGCCTCTTAAGTTGGTTACCGCGAGGCTAAAGATTAAGGGAGATGTTACCAGCATCTCCTTTTTGTTCATCGTTTTGGTTTATATCATAAGCTTAAATTTTTAAATTATACAATTCGTTATCTTTTCGAAATAATAATTTGAGGTTTAGCTTCTTTATTGTAGTTGTGTACTATCTCACAATCAACTTTACACGCGATTCCAATTAACCTGAATATTTCTTCATAACTTTCATTCTTCACCGTACCGGAAAAAATAGAATTATATACCTCAGGATCGGTAATCTCTATATTTACATTGTACCATTTTCTGAGTTTTTCTATCACATCTTTCATTGGCGAATTGCGGAAAATAAGCTTCCCTTCTTTCCATGATGAATAAACGCCGGCGTCAACACGACTTATTTCTATTTCGCGATTATCAGCTAAACTGGCAATCGCCTTTTCACCTGGTTTCATCGTATAGGAGAATGAATCGGAGTCTTGATGCGTAAGTTTAACCTTACCCGATTCAAGCACAACAGCGATCTCGTTTACTTCAGAATAAGCGCTCACATCAAATTTGGTCCCCATAACAGTTACAACAAAACCATTCGCTTCCACCAAAAAAGGATGATCTCTTTTGTGAGAAACCTGAAAAAACGCCTGTCCGTTGAGAACAACTTTTCTGTTCTGATTAGAAAAGTCACCAAGATAAGAAAGTGTCGTGCCTGAATTTAACCAAACTATTGAACTATCGGGTAAAACAACCACAGACCTTTGGCCGTTTTCAGTAAAAACTGAAGTATATAAATTTGACTTTACATTTGTTTTTGAATAGTTATTAGACAAAAAATATAAAATTCCTATTACCCCCACCAGAACAAATATTGAAGCTGCTACCCTCCAGCGAACCAAGGCTTTAATTTTTGACTTCAGAAGAAGTTTCTCTTTGAATCTTTCTAAAGCCATTTTTTCGTTGAAAGAATCCATCAACTCATATTCCTGAATCAGTTTCTTGTTGGAATTAATAGAATTCAATAATTCCTTGTGTTCAGAACGCTCATTCATCCATTTATCAACAGCTTCCTTCTCTTTAGCAGATTCAGTATTTGTTAGATATTTACCAATAAATTGCCCTAGTAATATTGACTCATGCGGATTATTCTTCATCTTGTGCTGAATAATTTCATTTCATATTACTGAAAACAACTTCAAAATATAATGGGACTACAAAAAAAAATAAAAAAAACACACCACTCCACTAAGACACTAGCAATAAGCCACATACATCAGAAGTGTTTTAAAACATAACTAATTTGTAATTCGATTGAAAAAGCTTTTGTTTAAAGTAAGCATCATAAAGATAATATTACCCAGTCTTTTGCGTAAAACCTGATAGGCTCTTGATTTATGTGTTTTTACCGTGTTAATTTTAATATCCAGCTCATTGGAAATCTGCTCATTGGAATATTCTTTTAATGACAACAATAATACTTTCTTTTCCATTTGGGGAAGCTTATTTATTTCATTGAAAATTATTCCATTGGCTTCCTTTCGAAGAATTCCTTCCAAAAAAAATTCAGTTGATTCCATTTTTTGCTGACTCTCCTGGAAATATTTTTGTTTTACTAAATCATGCTTTATACGATTAAGGCACATATTTCTTATTGAAGTATAAAAATAAGCCTTTACCGAAATAAGATTAGAAAATGTTTTTTTCTGCTCCCAAAAGGAGATGAAAGCGTCCTGAACGACATCTTCTGATTCATTCTTATCTGATAAGTAGTTATATGCAAACGAATTAAACCTTAAATAATTGGAATTAAAAAAGTCTTCCAGATATATTTCTGAACCATCGTTGAATTTGATTTTTTTTCCCCTTTTTTCTGTTATCATATAATGTTAAGACAATTCAAATGAACTAAAACAAATGTAAAAATTATCTTAATATCGAAAAACTACATTTTCTTTATTGAATTTTAAAAGGTGCACATTCGTTTATTTTAAAACCTTAGTCTTTTTTCAAAGCTGTAAACAACACATGTCTTTCTAATAGGGACCAAGCTTTTTCAAATGACTAAACACTCTCCGAACGTCCAGGCATTACAAACTTCTCATTCGTCCGACTTTCCAAAATCAGACGTTCGACTTCCTTAAAATTGTCGCCTAAGTGTTTTTAGGGCTGTAATTTTGGAGCAAATTATAATCGTAAAATTTGAAAGTCATGAACCATAATATTACCATCATGCTTTTTGCATTAACCGGGGGAATACTGTTATCTATTCAGGGAGGATTAAATGCTCAGTTGGGTGTGCTACTTAAAAATCCATTACTGGCAACACTCGCTGCTTATATTTTCAGTACCTTTTTTGCCCTTGTTATTGTATTTTTCAGTACTAAAGAAATGCCTACTATTCAACAGGTGAAAGAAATACCCTTTTATTTATGGTTTACGGGAGCACTTTTCAGTGTGCTCGGGATAAGTCTGTATTATTACACCATCCCCAAATTAGGTATTTCCACCATGATATCGATTGGTTTGTTCGGACAAATGATATTTTCAGTGATAGCCGGACATTTTGCATGGTTTGGCCTTCCCAGGGAGCCTGCAGATATAAAAAGAATTGCTGGTGTTTCGGCAATGATTATCGGAATTTATTTAATCAATAAAAAATAGAAATGAATGTAGTAAAAGAAAATATTGAAAATCTGACCCGCCTGTGGCAGACCGTTGGTGAACGGGCGCATGCGTATTATTCAGAATCGAATTTTAGTTATTGTAAAATTGACGGTGCGGAATGGCCGAACCGGTTGTGGTTTCATAACGAAATAAATAAAACGAGTCTGGAGTTGGCAAAAGAAATTATAGCAGCATCGCCTGTTCATTTAAAAGTTTCCTGTTGGGATGTTCCGCAGAATAATGTAGGGCGGCTGTTGGAGGATGCCGGATTTACAAAGGCTTCTGAACAATTCGGAATGTCGTTGAAGTTGAACGGCCCGTTTGAGTCGGCTAGTCGGATCGGCATTCACCGGGTGGAAAACAAAGCCGGCGCAATTCTTTGGGCGGAGTTATTCCAAAAGGCCTTTAATTATCAAATCAGTCCCACTCTTGTAGAAGTGAGCTTTCACAATATAGGTTATTTTATCGCTTCTCACAACGGGCAGCCTGTCGGGACATGTATTCTGTATAGCCCGAAAAGCGAAGTCGTTGGTGTTCATTCATTGGGTATTACTCCTGAGATGAGGAGAAAAGGTTATGCGGAAGAAATTATGAAACAAATGCTCAACCAGTCTGTAGAAGATGGCTCTGCATACGCTGTGCTTCAGGCTTCTGAAATGGCAAAGCCGATGTATGAAAAGCTGGGATTTTCAAAACAATTTATGATGTACAATTATCAAATAAATAATTAAACAATATGGAACTCATTAAAAAATTGGAATGGCGTTACGCCACAAAAAAGTTCGACCCTGCAAAAAAAGTCAGTCAGGCCGATATTGAAAAACTAAAACAGGCCGTGCAATTATCGGTTTCTTCTTATGGATTACAACTCTACAAAGTTCTTATTATCGAAGATTTGGCCATAAGAGAAGAACTAAAGCCGGCTTCATGGAACCAGAACCAAATTACAGATGCTTCTCATTTGTTTGTTTTTTGTAACCAAAAAAGAGTAAATCCGGATGAGATTGATGCTTTTATACGCCTGACTTCCGAAACAAGAAATATCGATTATGAAAAGCTGAAAGGTTACGGCGATTTTATAAAAACGAAACTGGATGAAAAATCAGAAGCAGAACAAACCAGCTGGTTGGAAAGACAACCTTACCTGGCATTGAGTACCTTGTTAATGGCCTGTGCCGAACTAAAAATAGATGCCTGCCCGATGGAAGGGTTTGAACCGGAAAAGTACAATGAAATACTCGGGCTGGATAAAAAAGGCTTAAATGCCGTTGTTATTGCCACCGTTGGGTACAGGGACATATCGGACAGAAGCCAGAATTTGCCCAAAGTCAGAAAACCAATGGAACGGCTTTTTGAAGAGATCAAACACAAAGTACAGAATTCTGTTATGAGTATATAATTAAAAATACTTTCAAAAACGAAAGAATAAGACTTTTGGGTTCGAAATTATAATTCAGAACGTATATGTCCTTTTCTGCCCTTACTTTTGCCTCAAAGAAAACATAAATACTAAAGAAACAGAACCGAATAATAATGCGAGATAAGTATGAGGACAAGGAAAGAATTAAAGAACATTTACAAGGAGATGAAATTTAAGATTGGTGTTTTTCAGATAAGGAATATGGTTAATCAAAAGATTTTTATTGGTAGCAGCACCGATCTGAATGCAATCTGGAACAGGATAAGAACGGAATTAAGATTTGGCAATTATCCCAATATCGAATTGCAACGTGACTGGAACAATTTCGGCGAAGACAATTTTATATTCGAGATACTTGGTGAGATAAAACAGGAGGATGATGAAAAGAACCCGAATTACCGGAAAGAAGTAAAGGAATTGGAAAAAATGTTCATCGAGGAACTGCAACCTTTTGACGATAAAGGTTATAATTTAGTATTTACAAAAAGAAAATGAACCAGACCAGGGGTTGGAATTGTTAAAGCTGAATGTTCAGCTATTCCCGGATGACGGAAATTTATGGGATTCGCCCGGTGAAGCATATTTTACATACAAACAAAAGGATAATGCAATTGTGAGTTTTCAAAAGGCACTGGCATTGAAGTCTGAAGAAAACTGCCGTTGGTGTGAAGATTCATCGAAGAGGTTAAATGAACTCAATAATTAAAAATGAAGTTTAAAATATGTAATATAAAAGAAGTTTGGCAGGTGCTTGTTGCCGATGAAACAGGAAATAGATAGCCGGATAGGAAAATAGTGATGGAATTAATTCCTGAAGTAAAAAAAGAAATGAATAATTTTTTTGAAATAGCACTTAAATCAGGGTTCTGGACCTCAGCAGGGAAAAATCCTTTTTGGATTAACGTTGTTGGCGACCAGGTTTTCTGGTTGGGAATGAACAGTAAATCGGAAGAAAACGATTTAGGCGAAAACTGGTGCCACGTCGGATATGGTAAAATAACAGGTAATAAAATCATTTTAAACTGGTCCGATATTCCTGTTGGAAAAGACCGGTTGAACGGAACAATTACCATTGAAATTATAAATGAAACAAAAATGACAGTAGTTGACGATTCGGGTGACTTTGGAAAGTCGGAATGGATGTGGAAATCTGACAGCCAAAATTTTTCAGAATTATAAAATGTTCAAAATCAGACTCTAAAACATCAATAGGATGAAGAACTTTTTATTAATCATATTGTTCACAATCAGCCTTATTTCAAAATCGCAATGTCAGGAAAATTCATACCAGGTCAATCCGGCAATTTTTAGTCAGGCAGATGATTACCTGAAAAAGATGATGAATAGTTTAGAAATAGTTGGTTTAAACTATGCGATACTAATTGACAATAAAGTTGTACATCAACAAGCTTTTGGATTAGCCAATGTTCAACTTCAGGTACCAATGACTATAGAACATTCATTTCCGGTGGCTTCTATTTCAAAACTGTTTAGTTCTGTTGCCCTTCATCAGTTATTAAAAACACATAATCGAAGTGTAAATGAAACCGTGGAAGAATTTCTTCCGGATAGAAAAGATTTACCTGAATCATGGAGAAAATTAACCTTGAAACAGCTGCTGTCTCACACTTCCGGAATCCCCGACCAAATAGATTACCAGATTTATCTGGCACCGGAAAGTGAAAAAGCAGTTATTAATGCCTTGAGGGATAAACCATTTAGTTCAGAACCCGGAACAGAATCAAAATACAATGCTACCGGATTTTTACTTGTTCGTATTATTATTGAAAAATTAGCAGATCAGAATTTTGAATCCTATATGCAGGAACATTTTTTTGATAAACTTGGATTGCATTCTGCCCAATACGGAGGGTTTAAAAAAATTGTTCCCAACAGGGTAACATGTTATCAGAAGGTCAATGATGAACTGGAAATGTTTCCGTTAAACTATTCTCCGCCAATGTATGCAGGTGCAGGCTTAAATATTACCATTAACGATTTGATAAAATGGTTTCAGGCCATTCAGAACGAACAAATCTTAACCACAGAACAACTTGAGAATATCTGGACTCCGGTAAAACTTAATAATGGTGAAGATGGCGGTTTCGGACTGGGTTGGGAAGCCTATAAGTTGCCCGATAATTATAGAATAGTTGGTCATGGAGGAGCTGGAATTTCATCTTTCAGGCACTATTGGAATGAGCAAAATAGCCAAAATGTTACTGTTATTCTCCTAACAAATGGTGCTTTAAATTGGTCAATCCTCCCTAATCAAATTAATTTACAAATAGCAAGTATGATATTGGCTGATTAAATACAAGAAATCAAAATAATGGAACAAATTACAAGAACATTAGAAGAACAAAGAAAAGAGTTCGCAAGTAGAAAATTTCTGGCCACACCAATTGCAGGGTTAATTGCCTGGCTGCTCGTTGGCTTCTCCGGAATCACAATGCCGGTGGCTATAACCGTTTGGGTTTTATTTATTGCGACAGGCAGTATTGTTTACATGGCATTGTTTATTTCAAAGTTTACCGGCGAGGATTTTCTGGATAAAAGCAAACCGAAAAATGAATTTGACCGGCTTTTCTTTTTCACCGTTGGACAGGCGGTTTTGGTTTATGCCATTGCCATTCCTTTTTTTATTATCGACTATTCCTCACTGCCCTTGACCATCGGGATTTTAACCGGGTTAATGTGGTTGCCTTTTTCGTGGATGATCCGGCATTGGGTCGGGATATTTCATTCGGTTGTGAGAACTGTTGTTGTGCTTGTTGTATGGTATTTGTTTCCTGAAAACCGGTTTGTTGCTATTCCCTTTGCCATTGTACTGATTTATATTGTAACGATAGTCATATTAACAAGCAGAAAAGCTGAAGCGTAAAAGACAGCCTGCCAATGCAAGATTTGTATAAGAAATAAACTTTTTTTTCGCACTCATGTTTACAATTGATATATCTGCATCAAACGATATATCGAATGCAAATTCTTATACTGTTAAATTTTGCTGCGGCTTTACAGGGCATTTTCCTGACCTGGCTAATTGCCCACGGTAAGCCAAGGGATACGCGTTCTTTGGTTTTGGGATTGCTGACTTTTGTTCTTTCTGTTAGCCTTTTAGGCGGGATTTACGGAATGACTGGCTATTACAAAATTTTTCCGCATTTTATTAATGTGCTGGATCCCTTGTTTTTACTTTACGGACCGCTACTGTACATCTATATTTTTGTACTCACAAAAAACAGGTTGCCAAAATTTTATTTGCTTCATGCACTTCCTTTTGTTGTATATATTATATCGTTTATCCCCTTGTATTTAAAGAGCGGGGAAGAAAAAATTCAATTTGCTGAATACATTTTTCTGAATAGCAGGGTTCCCATGGAAGCTTTGTTAATGCAAATGGGAAGAGTTGTTTACATTTCTGTTTATGTAATCATCAGCCTCGTATTAGTTAAAACACACCAAAAAAGGATAAAGGACAATTTCTCAGATATTGAAAAAATCTCACTTTCACAGGCAAAAAGAATACTATATTTTTTTCTGGGTGTAATGATAATTGCAATGGTTTCCTTTGCATTGGGGTATAAATTGTCCTACAGCTTTTCTGTTTCAAATAACATTATCGGGTTTTTTGTAGGAATAATCATTTATGCCCTTGCTTATTCCACCTGGAAAACACAAAATATTCAGCCATCGGAAATTGCAGACACTACTTCAGTAAGCCATGAGAATTACAGTTCTGATGCCAAAATAAAAGGGCGCAGTGTTTTTGTGTTGAGTGATGAACAACTGGACAATTTCAGAATTCGGTTGGAGAACGCAATCGGGGAAGAAAAAGTTTTCATTGAAAATGAATTATCTTTAGCTGAATTAAGTAAAAAAATAAACGTTCAGCCTTATCAGTTATCCGAGTTAATCAGCCGGCTTTATGGTGAATCGTTCTTCGATTTTATTAACCGGTACCGTATTGAAGAAATAAAATCGCGACTGGATGATCCGGCGTCAGATTCATATTCACTGCTGGGAATTGCCATGGATTGCGGATTTAACTCAAAATCGTCGTTTAATACGGCATTTAAAAAATTTACCGGGCAAACGCCCAGCGAATACCGTAAACAAAAACTGGTGGGTGCCACAAGGTAATACCATTTTAAATACAAAATGCCGCATTGAAATTTTTTAGGTAGTGTTTGTTTCCGGTTATTGACATTATGGTTTCGGGTTGCATTTCTAT